>NZ_LBDA02000124.1 GCF_000980885.2 Streptomyces malaysiense
CCCGGGCCTCCCGGAAGACGCGCGTACCCCGCTGTCCGGGTCTGACGCCGGCTCAGGGGGTCGGAGCCGGGAGAGGGGCGTCCCAGTGGCCGACGAGGGCGGCGTACCCCGGGTGTGTGGCGAGCAGTTCGGCGTGGGTGCCGAACGCGTGACCGTCCGCGTCCAGGATGAGCACCCGGCCGGCCCGAGCGGCGCTGCTCAACCGGTGGGCCACCACGATCAGCGTCCCCGGGCGGCGGGCGAAGGCCGACTCCACGACGGCTTCGGCGGCGGGGTCGAGGTGGCAGGTGGCCTCGTCCAGGATCACCAGCCGGGCAGGCGAGGCGTACACCCGGGCCAGTGCGATCAGCTGGCGCTCCCCGCTGGACAACGCGGCCGCCGGATCCGTGAGTTCGGCGTCGTAGCCGCCGAGCCTGGCCACCAGTGGGCTCAGGCCGACCGCCGCCGCGGCCCGCTCCAGCGCGTCGTCGCGGGCGCCCGGCGCCAGGTAGGCCACGTTCTCCCGCAGGGTGCCGGGGAAGACGTAGGCCTCCTGGGGCACCAGGGCGACCAGAGCCGCGCGCTCGGCCTCGGGCAGCTCGGCCGTCGTCCGTCCGCCGATCGCGATCCGGCCCGCGTCCGGCTGCCCGATCCCGGCCAGCAGTGCGGCGAGCGTCGACTTGCCCACACCGCTGGGTCCGACCAGGGCGAGGTGGCCGGCTCTGGGCACGGTGAAGGTCACGTCGCGCAGAACGGGCTCGGAGTGCGGACCGTAGGCGAAGGTGAGGCCGCGCACGATGAGGTCGGCGCCGGCGGGGCGGGCGGGCACCTCGGCCGGTCCAGGTGTCCCGGGCCGGGCGGAGGTGGCGGCCAGCCGGGCGGCCAGCACGCGGAGCTGGCTCCAGTAGCCGGCCACCGCCCCGGTCATCTGCTGAAGGGCCGGGATCAGGTACGCGGTGACGTAGCTGACCGCGCCGATCACCGCCCCGGGCGACACCGTCCCCTGGCGGACCAGGGACGGCCCGGCGAGCAGCAGACCCAGTACCGGGAGCTGGCCGCCGAACAGAATCACGGGGACGCGCAGCGCGTTCGCCCAGGCCACGGTGGTCGCGGCGCGGGCCGAGGCGTCGGCCGCCCGGTGCACCTCGGCGCGGGCCTCACGGTCGGCCCCGAGGGCGGCCACGTCGCGCGCCGCCCCGATCACCGAGCCGGTGGCGGCGGCCACCCGCTCCTCCGCGAGCAGGTAGGCGGCCCGGCGCCGGGTGAGGGCGCGCATCGCCGGGACGAAGGCCGCCACGGCCACCAGCAGCGGAACCGCGACCACGAGCGCCATCCGCAGGTCGAGGGAGGCCAGGCCGAGCAGTGCGGCCAGCAGGTTCACCGCGAGCGGCAGCGCCGTGCGCAGCAGCGCGGCGACCGTGCCGCGCACCGCGTCCACCTGGCTGCTCAGCCGGGTCACCCCGGCGGCGTCGGGTCCGGCCCCGGGCAGTCCCTCGTACACGGCCCGGCGCAACGCCCCGCGCACCACCCGGCGCACGAGCTCGTCCCGCATCGGCTCGACGATCGAGGCCAGCGGGTCGAACATCGCCCGTTGGGCCGCCGCACGCACGCCGTACAGTGCGGCGATCCCGGTCAGCCAGCAGACGCCCGCCACCGGCCGGCCGGCCAGGAAGCCCTGGTCGAGGGCCGTGGCCAGCATGCGCCCGGAGGCCAGCGCGGGCGCCGCCTGGACGGCCGACCAGCCCAGCGCCCGGACGAGGGACCGCCGGGAACCGGCCGACACCTCCCGCAGGAGCCGCAGCCCCGGGTCGCCGCTCACGATGTCCGGCATGCCGCCTCCCTGCCCATGTCCTCACCCGCGTCTTCGTTCATGGCGTCGTCAGCCCCTCGGATCTCGTTCTCGGCGCCGTCCGCGGCGAACACCGTCCGGTACGCCGGATCCCGCCACAGCTCCGCGTGCGTCCCACGGGCCCGGATCCGGCCACCGTCCAGCCACACCACCTGGTCGCACCGGGCGGCGGTGGCCACCCGGTGGGCCACCACGATCCGGGTGCGTCCGGCGAGCACGCCGGTGACCGCCGCGCTGACCTCGGACTCGGTGACGGTGTCCAGGCCGGAGGTGGCGTCGTCCAGCACGTAGACCCGGGCCGCACGGGCCAGGGTGCGGGCCAGGCCGAGCCGCTGGCGTTCGCCGCCCGACAGGGGCACCCGTTCGAGCGGGGTGTCGTAGCCGTCGGGCAGCCTCCGGATGAAGCCGTCCGCCGCGGCGGCCCGCGCGGCCTCCCGCACGGCGGCGTGGGACACCCCGGGCCGCCCGTAGCCGATGGCCTCGCGCACGGTGCCGCCGAGCAGCGCGGGCCGTTCGAAGGCGTACGTGACCGCGGCCCGCAGCGGGTCCTGCGCGAACTCCCGTACGGGGCGGCCGTCGAGCAGCACCTCACCCTCGTCCGGGTCGGCGAGCCGGCCGGGGAGCCCGGCGAGCACGCTCTTGCCCGAGGCCGTGCGGCCGACGAGCGCCACACAGGCACCGGCCGGGATGTCCAGGTCGATCCGGTCCAGCACCGCTGTCCCCGTAGGCTGCCCGGACCCCGCCGCCCCCGCCGCCCGGACGGTGACCCCGCGGAAGGACACCGCCCCCGCACCCGGCCCGGGGACCCCGGTCCCGTACCGGGGGCCCTCGTGCGCGAAGGTCCCGGCGAGGCGGCCCGCGGCGGCGCGCGCCTGGGCGAGGGTGAAGAACACGTCGATCTGCTGCACCGCGGGGAAGGCGAGCTGCAGGTAGCCGGCCACCGCCACCAGCGCCCCGGGCGAGAGCCGTCCGTCCACGACGCCGAGGCCCGCCACCGCGAGCACCAGCGCCTCGGTCAGCGAGAGCAGCAGGCCGAACTGCCAGACGGTCCCCTTCTGCAGTCGCCACATCCGGTACCCGGCCGCGGACACCTCCCGCAGCGGTGTGAGTACCCGGTCCGTCTCGCGGTCCAGCGTCCCGGAGGCGCGGATGGTCCGGGCACCGCAGAGCGCGGCCAGCAGCCGGCCGGCGATGCTCGACTGGGCGGCCAGATAGCCGCCCTGGACCCGCGTCACTCGTCCCACGAAGCGCCGGGCGATCAGCACCGCGGGCGGGACGCTCAGCAGGAACGCCACCCCGCAGCGCCAGTCCAGCCACCACAGGGAGACCAGCGCGGCGGCCGAACCGGCCACCGTCACACCCCAGTCGGCCACCGCGACGGGCAGCGCCCCGGCCTGCTGGGCGGCCTGGGTGACCTGAGTGACCGCCTCGCCGGCCGGCACTGGCGAGCGGCCGCCCAGTCCGAGCAGATGGCCGACCGTGCGCAGTTGCAGCCAGCGTGTCCCGTACGCGGCGCAGGAGGTGGCGAGCGGCGCCATCAGCGTGTCGCAGACCGCGCCGCCCGCCATCACGGCGCCCCAGGCCAGTGCCGGGCCGGTGCCGCTCCGGCCGTGCAGTACCGCGTTCACCGCGGCGGCCAGCAGCGCGGGCAGGGCCAGCGCGGCGGCGGTGCGCAGGACCATCAGGGCGACCAGCAGGGACAGCCGTCCTGCGGTGTGCCGGACTGCCCCGGCCAGCAGTCGGCCCGCGCCCCGCGGACGGTGGCCGTTCCCCGGCCCCGGTTCGTTCCTCGTCACGACCTCGCCTCTCTTCCCGTCCGCCGCGCGGACGTTCCCCCCCGGCTACGCGGGAGGGGCGCCGGTACGGGCCCGGCGCCCCTCCCGTTCCCGCTAGTTGGAGACCGTGCAGGTCCCGCCACCGCAGGTGCTGCCCGTGCCGCAGGTGGGCCCGCCGCAGGTGTCCGTGTTGATCACGGACGTGTTCTCCTGTTCGGCCGGCAGCACCTGGAGGGCGTCCAGATCGCGTTCCATCGCATGCCTCGTCTCTGTCGTGTGCTGGTCTGTGAGGTGCTCGTCCTTGCGGTGCCGGTCGTCGTCAGCCCGTGAGGAGGCAGGTGTCCCGGCAGGTGTTGTCGGAGCAGGTCCAGGTGCACTGCATCTCGCTGGTGTCCTGTCCGCCGGGCAGGGCCTGCAGAGCGTCGAGGTCGAGTTCCATCGGTTCCTCCGGATCTACGAGGTGAGGGTGCAGGTGTAGGGGCAGGAGTACGTGCTGCAGGTCCAGGTGCACTCCATCTCGGTGGTGTCCTCACCACCGGGGAGCAGCTCCAGCGCGTCGAAGTCGGCGCTCATGGTTTCCTTCCTTCTCGGTCGCCGTGCTCAGTTGGTGGAGGTGCAGGTCTCCGGGCCGCAGGTGTGGCCGAGGCCGCAGGTGACGGTGCACGCCATCTGGGTGGTCGGCTCCTGCTCGGCCGGCAGGGCCTGCAGGGCGTCGAGGTCGATGTCCATGGGTTCCTCCTCTCGGGGTGCCGTGGCGTCCGCGTGCCCGGCGCGGGCGCGCGGACGGGTTTCCCTCCGCGGTCAGGGGCGGTCCGCCATCCAGGGGCGGGGGCCGCCTTGGTCGAGCCGCAGGAGGAAGCTGATGACGCCGGCCGTTCCGGTCTGGTAGCCGGCGGTGAAGGCGGTGGCGCCCTCGTCCGGGACGAGGCGGAGGCCGCCGAGGACCGAGTGCCGTGCGTACAGGACGGTGGCCAGGTCCTCGGACCATGCGCGGTAGGGACCGTCCGGGCGGGCCGCGGCGAGATCCAGCAGGAACTCGCCGTCCCCGGCGAGGCCGTGGCAGACGACGGTCGGGGAGGTCCAGGCGGCGGCGCGGACCGCCTGGGCCGCCTCCTGTGCGAGCACGAGGTGGCGTTCCTCGCCGGTGGCCCGCCACAGACGCAGCAGGAAGGTGCCGACGCCGGAGGAGCCGCTGCACCAGTGGTAGATCAGCCCGGTGCCGGGCTTCTCGTCCATGTCGGAGCGCCAGCGGGCACCGACCGGACCGCGTTCCGCCTCGGCAGCCAGGGTGTCGCCGGCCGCGACCGCGAGGTCCAGGGCGGCCTGCTGTCCGGTCGCGTCGGCCGCGGCCAGCAGGAACGCGCCGATCCCGGCGACGCCGTGCGCGAACCCGAGGTGCCGGATGCCCGCCAGCTTGGAGTCGAAGTCCGGGGGCACCTGCCAGATCACCCGGTCCGCGGTGCGGTCGGCCACCGCGACCAGGGCTTCGGCGCACTCCGCGACCCGCTCCAGGAACTCTGGCCGCCCGGTGGCCTGCCAGAACTTCAGCTGTGCGAGCCCGGAACCCGCGGCTCCGTGGCAGATGTCCGGGTTGGGCCACACCACCGGGAGGGCGAGCGCCAGGTCGGTGGCGTGCGCGGCGAGCGTGTCGTCGCCGAGGTGCCGGGCGGCGTCGTAGAGGGCCCAGGCGGTGCCGGCGCGGCCGAAGTAGAGGCCGGGCAGCAGGCGTGGCACGGCCGTGCGGCGACGGTCGATCCAGGCCGCGACGCGCCGGACGGCGTCCCTCAGCTCCGGACGGTCCAGCGTCCGGTCGGCTCGCACCAGCATGCCGAGCACGCCGGCCGCGCCGTACTGCACGCTGCACGGGTCGGTGCCGTCCCCGAAGGCGCTGCCGGACCAGAGGCGCTGGGCGGGACCCTCCGGATCGGCCATGCCGCTCAGCAGGTGGACGAGGCCGTCGTCCACCAGCCCGGCCCGCACCTCCCGGTCGGCGGTGGGGCGGTCGGGGCGGCCGCCGGAGAACCAGGCCGGGACCGGCGCGGTCTCCTCCTCGGCCGTGTCTCCGGCCGGGTTCCCGGCGGCCCCGGCCGCTGCGGCAGCCGCGTCCGCCAGGAACCCCGCCAGCCGGGTCAGCGTCCAGCGGTCCTCCGGGCGTTCTGCCATCAGACCGAGGATCGCCGGGGCGAGCAGCCGGGCGGCCGGACGCTCCTCACCGACCAGGGAGAGCACCAGGGCGATGCGCTCCCCGGCCGTGCGGCCCGCGGTGGTGGGTGCGGGCGGCATGACGCCGGCGGGGCCGGCGTCGTCCGGGCCGTGCGGGCCGTCCGGGGCGAAGGACGGCGGTATCCCGGTGGCCAGGAAGTACAGCACGCCGCCGAGGGCGTAGCAGTCGACCTCCGGCCCGAACGCGGGCCCGACCCGCGGTTCCGCGATCTGCTCGGGCGAGCCGAAGCCGGGGGTGTAGACGCGCAGGATATGGGTGCCGGGGGTGGTGGCCCACTCCGCGTCGATCAGCACCAGCCGGCCCTCGGGCGTGACCATGATGTTGTTCGGCGTGAAGTCCTGGTAGACGATGCCGCGCCGGTGCACCTCGTCGAGCAGGGAACGCAGCTTCTCCGCCAGCGCCAGCACCTGCGGGACGGGGATGAACCCGGGCTCGGCCCGCCGCTCGGTGACCCAGGAGGCGAGTGCCTGTCCGGGCACCAGTCCCTGCACCAGGAAGGCGTGACCGTCCTCCTCGAAGCAGTGCACCAGCTCGGCGCTGAGCCCGGCGAGCGGGGTGAGGTTGGCCGCCTCCCGGCGCACGCAGGACCGGGCGTCCTCGCCGGTCACGTTCACGGCCACGTGAGCGCGGGCCTGCTTGACGATGACCTCGGCGCCGGTGTGCTGGTCGATCCCCCGGTACACCCCGCCGCGGGCCGAGTGCCGGATCGCCTCCCGTACGACGAACCGGCCCGCCAGCAGCACCGGGTGGGCGCTCTGCGCGGTGGCGGGACGCCCCGGGCCGCCGGGGAACGGCAACTGCGCCCAGGGCGGGGGGCTGAACCACGCCTTGCGGTGGTCGTCCACCAGCGTCCCGTCCGGGGCCTGCAGGCGCACGTCGAAGGAGCCGTCGTTGCCCAGCACCCGTACGCCGTCGAAGCCGCCGTAGCGGTAGTGGACCAGGCTGCCCTTGCGGTAGGGGCGGTCGGAGAGGATGGCCGGACCAGGCAGCCCGGCGGTCGCGTCGTCCAACCGGGAAGCGAGCTCGCGCAGTTGGTCGTCGTCCCGTGGGTAAACGGTGATGATCTTGCCGCACTGGGCGCGGTCGTAGTTGCCTGAGGTCATCTCCTCGACGGTCCGCAGGTCCCGGGCCGTCTTGAAGGCGCATCCGGCTCGGACCAGTACCCCGGCGGCCCGGTGCAGCACCTCCGGCGCGGACAACCGGGTCGCCGAGATGTGCAGCTTCCACCCCTGCACCCGGGACTCGTGCTTCGCGGGAGTCACCCGGCACCAGACGCCGTCCTCCTCGACCTTCCAGTCTTCTTCGTCCAGCGCGGTGAGCACGGAGCGCACCACGTCCCCCAGAGAAAAGGTGAGCAAGAGAACCCACTCCCAACGCCCGGCCGACGGAGCCGGACGCCCGGCTCTCGAACGGGCTCCACTCTGGCCTCGGCCGGGACCGTCGAGCATTGGGGGAACCCCTAGGACTTGTCCGGGCGGGCGTCCTTCGCGGTCGTCCAGTCGCTCCGCCGCGGCCCGGCTCGGGACTCCATGTGCCGCGCGAGGGTCATGTCCACCGGAACGACCGTGCGGAGGAAAGCAGGTTGCCGTTCGGCATGACCCGCGATGCTTCTTCCGACCGCCACAACGGATGCGGCCCCTCCAGCCCACAGCACTCCGCATCCCGCACCCCGCACCCCGCACCCACGCCGATGGGCCTCTCCGCGCGGGCGCCGAGGTCCTCGCGCTGTACCGGGAGAGGTTCCGGAGCCGTCTGCCGGAACCGCCGGACGAACTGCACGGCCCGACCCGGGGGCCCGGATCCACCGCTGCGCATGGCCCGGTCCGCGATGACGTCGCACCATCTGGGCAGGCCCCGCCGGCGCATCGACCTGTACGAACCGCCCCGCACGGCCTCGGGGCGACGGCGCCCGACGCCGTTCCCGGCGCCCTGGACTATTCGGTTCCCCGGCGGCCGACCACCCAGCTCACGTCGTACCGCGGCAGCCCGGGGAGTCCCCGAACACGTCGTTCCTCGGGTGTCAGTACGGCGAAGTGCCCGTCGAGCCCCAGAGCCCGGCAGCCCGTCTCCCAGTTCGCACACCAGATCCCCAGTGCCACCGCCGCGTAGTACCGCGACCCGGTGGAGGCGTAGAAGTCGAACCGTGCCGGTCTCTCCGCACCCGTCGACCGGTCCGCCACCGCGACGCACCTGGTTGTCTGGCTGTTGAACGACGACGGCGCCCATTGGCACACTTCGTAGGAGCGCCCGTACGTCGCCCACGGCGGTCGGGTGACGTCCAGAGGCTTTCGGAAGCTCGGATCGGCGAAGAAGAGTGAGGTCAGCGGCAGGCGGCGACGCTGGATCAGCTGCATGCCGCGCAGGGCCAGGGGTTTGAAGGACGAGCGGTACCCCACGGCGCAGACACAGATGACGTGGTCCTTCTCAGGGTCGAACCTGTCGCCCAGATGTTCCACGATGCTCTTCTGGTCGGCGCCCGGACCGATCCAGCACGTTGCCAAGCCCATCCGCGTGGCGTGCAGAACGACGTGCTGCAGGCTTCGGCCGACGTCGACGACCGCCATCCGGTCGTACGTGCGAGGGGCGATCGCGACGAGGAACTCGTGGGCGCCCACGACCGGCCAGACGGTGAGGGAGGCCGCGACGTACTCGAAGCGCACGGGCCTGCCGCCGATCAAACGGCCGGGCGTGGTGTAAGAGCGGACGGCCTCCAGGAGTTCCGCACGGTGGTCCGCGGTCAAGTCCCGGGACTGGAACGACCGGCAGGAGCGCCGAGCGCGCATGAGGTCGAAAGCCCCAAGTCCGTCCCTGCGTCCGGGCAGGGCTTCGGCGGGGCGCAGCCCGAACTTCACCGTGACGAGATCGAAGACGAAGACCACGAACAGCAGCAGCGCGACACCGGCCGGCAACCAGAAACGAATGCCCTGCAAGGCTCCGATCGCCCGCCCCGCGGCCGCGACGAGGCAGAAGGCGAGCGAGGGAACCGCGTCGAGGACGTACTGGAGCCAACCGGTGAACTGGAGGCGAGCCTTGACACGTCTCAGGGGGGATTTCCGGGGCTCGGGTGAGGTGCTGCCGGTCCCGCTCGGGCGCACGCTGCTCTGAACCATCGCCACACCTCTCGTGCGATTGCCGCCCTCGTGGGCGAACTGCTTCGTATCCGGTTTCCGGGGGGCAAGTCACGGCGCCCGTCGCCTGCGTGCCTTCGACGCGGCCGCGGCGCGGATCGCGTCACGGGAGGCCGCCCCGATGCCCACGGGCGGCCGTCGCGGGCCGATGCTCGGGTGGCCAGGGACGGGAACCCGGTCACGACCCGCGGCTCACCGGCAGTCGCGCGCCGAGGCCTCGCCGGCGCTCCGAACCGAGACGGACACTGGTGCCCGGCGGACAGGAGCGCCGTCGTACTGCCGGTCCGGCAGGGCGGACTCGTCGGCTTCGGCGTCGCGTGGAGAAGGCCGCCGACGGCGATCGGCCACCACCGCAAGCGCCGGGCTCCCGGAGACGCCCACCCGCTGATCGGTACCCTCACGAGGCAGGCCGGCGGGTGATCGCTACCCCCCGGGGAGCGTGGTGGCCGGGCTCACGGCTCACTCCGGTGCCGGCTCCGGGCGCCGGAGCAGCAGCGCCACCGCCACCATGGCGAGCAGGGCGACCGCGCTGCTGCCCAGAAGGGCGAACTGCATGCCGTCGATGAAGGCCGCCCGAGCCTGGCCGGCCACGGGGCCTCCGATGGCGTTCGCGGCAGCCAGCGAGGACCGGGCCGCGTCGACGACCTGCGGGGGCCGCCCGGTGAGGTCCAGCCGATTGCGGTAGACGGCGCTCAGGATGCTGCCGAGTACGGCGATGCCCAGCGCGCCACCGAGTTCCCGCGTGAGGTCGTTCATCGCGGAGCCGACACTCTGCAGGGCCCGGGGCAGGGCGCCGGTGATCGCCGTGGTGGCCGGGGTCATCGCCAGCCCCATCCCGACGCCGTTCGAGAACAGCGCGGCGGCGATCACCCAGTAGGAGCTGCCGCCGTCGAGCTGGGCCAGGACACCCATACCGACGGCGACAGCCAGCAGTCCGACGACCCATGGGCCCCTGGACCCGAAGCGGGCGGCCAGGCGCGGGGTCAGCCGGGAGGACGGCACCATTCCGACGGACAACGGCAGCATGCTCACGGCGGCGACCAGGGCGCTGTCACCGCGCACCATCTGCAGGTACTGCATCGTCACGAAGATGAAGCCGAAGAAACCGAAGAACATGAGCGTCATCGACAGCGAACCGGCCGCGAAGCGCCGGTTGCGGAAGAGCCGCGGGTCCAGCAGCGGGTACCGCTGCCGCAGCTCCCAGGCCACGAACCCGGTCAGCACCACCAGCCCCAGGCCGATGCCGCCGAGGGTGACGGCATCACTCCAGCCACGGGTCGGAGCCTCGATCACCGAGTACACGACAGCCGCCAGACCCGCCACCACGAGCAGCGCGCCGACCAGGTCGATCCGCGGTGCGTCCGGCTCGGCCGACTCGGGCACGTACAGGAGCGTGCCGGTCAAGGCGACCAGTGCGAGTACGACGTTGAGCAGGAAGACGGAGGGCCAGGACCACAGCTCCAGCAGCAGCCCCGAGGCCAGGATCCCCACCACTGCGCTGGCCCCGGCGACCGCGGCCCATATGCTGACCGCGCGGGCCCGCTGGGCACCTGAGAAGGTGCTGGTGATCGTGGACAGAGTGGCCGGCATGACCAGGGCGGCGCCCATCCCGAGCACGGCGCGCATGGCGATCAGCAGGTCGGGATCGGTGGTGAGCGCTGCCGCCCCGGAGCCGCCCCCGAAGATCGCGAGACCGGCGAGCAGCGCCCTGCGGCGGCCGAACCGGTCGCCCAGCGCGCCTGCCGGCAGCAGCAGCGAGGCGAACGCCAGGCTGTAGGCGTCGATGATCCAGGACAGCTGGGTCTGGCTGCCGTGGGTTTCCTTGGCGATGTCGGGCAGCGCCACATTGAGCGAGGCCATCGCGGCTACCACGCCGCCCAGGGCGATGCAGGTGATGACGAGGACGAGCGTGTTGCGGGCAGGGGGTGCGGCGCGGGCGGTGTCGAGAGGTTGGACGACGCTCATGCGATGTTCTTCCTGGAGTCCCGGCGGAGTGCCGGCGTCTTCTGGCATTCGGATGTGGTCAGCCGGTGTGGCTGTCCGGACCCACGGTGGTGGCGCCGGAGACGGGATTTCCAGGCTGATGAATAAGGAACGGACCGGTGCCGGGGCTGCCGCCGGCCCGGACACCTGCGGCGCGGATCCGCGGTCTGCCCGGTGACGTGCGGATGGCGGCCGACAGCATGGCGGCGAGTCGAGACGGCCGTCGGCAGGCGGTCCACCGGCCTGGTGGACAATATTTCAGTGGTGATGAATAAAGCCCCGCGCCGCGGCAGGCGGCCCGGCAGTCCGGACACCAGGACCGCGATCCTCGACGTCGCCCGCCGCCGTTTCCTCGACCAGGGCTACCACGCGGTGACCCTGCGCTCCGTCGCGGCCGAGGCGGACGTGGACCTGGCCCTGATCAGTTACTTCTTCGGCTCCAAGAAGGGCCTGTTCGGCGCGGCTCTGGCTCTGTCGGTCAACCCGGCGGACGTGGTGACCCAGGTACTGGAGGGCGACCCGGCGACCTTTCCTCAGCGCGCGCTGCAAAGGGTGCTCGCCGCCTGGGACGATCCCGAGTCCGGCCCCACCCTGCTCGCACTGTTCAGGAACACCATGCAGGACGACACCTTCGCGGCGCTGGTGAAGGAGGTCGTCGAGCGCGAGATCGTCGACCGTGTAGCGGCGTCGCTCGGCGGCACCGCCGCCCGCCGACGTGCCATGGCCTTCTGCTCACAGATTGCTGGGCTCATCGCCACTCGCTACCTGCTGCGCGTGGAGCCCATGGCCTCCATGTCCCAGGAGGAGATCATCCGCCGCCTCGGCCCGGCACTGCGCCAGAGCCTCAGCGACCCCGGTCGGACCTCCCCGCAGAGCCGCCCTGCTCCGCTGTCCCGGCGTCAGCGGTGACGGAGCAGTGATCTTGAGGGATTCGGCTGCCCCGGCACCACGGACTCCACGGGTACGGGCATCCGCCGGTGGGCCTCCGCTACGACCCACGGAAGGTGGTGGAGTGAAGCCGGCTGAACGGACGCCCCACCGGACGGGACCAGCACGCTCGGCGGAGTGCCAGAAATCAGCGCCGCACACGGAACCTCGTTCCGCCCCGGGCCTTACGACGAACGTCAGGAGACGGGGAACCAGGTCGACAGGCGCTTTGCAATGACCGGTACATCGACGTGGTCCTGCGCGACTTCCTCGACGAACGGGCCGGCCACGGAAACGGGCGGCGGGACGGTACTCGCGCCGACGCCGTTGAACCGCAGGAAGACGCGCATGGCAAGCCAGGCGGTGCGCTTGTTGCCGTCGATCAGCGCGTGATTGCGGGCGACGGAGTGCAGCAGTGCCGCCGCCTTCTCGTGCAGCGTGGGATACAGCTCGGCCCCGAACACGTTCGTCCGGGGTCGCTCGATCGCCGACACCAGAAGGCCCATGTCGCGCACGCTGTGCTCGGTACCGTTGACCGCGCGCGCGATGGCCAGGATTTCGTCGATCTGGAGGTAGCGCACGACGTCCGTCACTTCAGATAGTCCAAGATCTCCGCATCACTGTCCATGAGCTCGGCCAGGACGTCATCGACCTTCAGTTCGGCCCGATCCTGGGCGTCACGGATGGCCTCAATGGCAAGTTCCTGCTTGCTGCGGCCCTCCCGACGAGCCCGCTCGGTGAGCTTCGCGTCAAGGTCGTCGGGGAGTCGAAGTGTCATCGCCATACAGAGATGATACCAGGCTGGTATCAAATGGCACGGTCGGGACGCGCTCCCGGCTCCGCGGAGCGTGGGACCGGGCGGCCGTGCGCATCGCCACCGGGGAGGCCCGTGGAGCCTTCCATTTCGAGCGTCATCCGAGCGCCAGGAATCCCGCAAGAGCCGCTTGAAGGCGTC
Organism: Streptomyces malaysiense; assembly: GCF_000980885.2. Lineage (GTDB taxonomy): Bacteria > Actinomycetota > Actinomycetes > Streptomycetales > Streptomycetaceae > Streptomyces > Streptomyces malaysiense. The sequence continues at coordinate 12,821 of NZ_LBDA02000124.1, forward strand.
GCCCTTACAAGCGCCTCGTTCACGAACTTCCAGGTCGGAGAGCTCCTGAAAGATCGATCCGTCCGCTTGAACCGCTGCACGGAGGGAAACAGGTCAAGGAACCCGTCAGAGCAACAAAACCGCAGGTCAGCAACGCGGCGCACCTTCG
>NZ_LBDA02000125.1 GCF_000980885.2 Streptomyces malaysiense
AACTCCACCGCCAACGCCCCAGGAGCCCGCACCACCTGCTCCCCGAACAACTCCGGAATCGACCCCACCCGCGGACCAACCCCCGTACCGGTCCACTCCTCCAACGCCTCCCGCTCACCCGGCAACAACACCTCCAGCTGCGAGAGCCGGCCGGCCGGGTCCGCGGCGATGTGCCGCAGGACCTGGGCGAAGCGCTGCTGGAGCCGCTGCACGGTGGGTCGGTCGAAGAGGTCGGTGCTGAACTCGAAGGCACCGGTCAGTTCCGTGGTGCCGTCCGCCGCGCCGGGCGTGAGGTGGAGGGTGAGGTCGAACTTGGTGGCCCCGGTGCGCACCGGGACGTCGGTCGCGGTCAGGCCGGGGAGGTCGAGCCGGCCCTGGGTGTTGTTCTGCAGGACGAGCATCACCTGGAACAGCGGCTGACGAGCCGCGGACCGCTCGACGCCCAGCGCGTCGACCAGCCGGTCGAACGGAACGTCCGCGTGCGCGTGCGCACCCAGATGGACCTCCCGCACCCGCTCCAGGAGCTCCGTGAACACCGGGTCCCCCGACACGTCCGTCCGCAGCACCACCGTGTTCACGAAGAACCCGACCAGATCGTCCAGACCCTCGTCCGAACGCCCCGCCACCGCGGCACCGACCGGCAGATCCTCACCCGCACCCACCCGCGACAACACCACCAGCAACGCCGCGTGCAACACCATGAACAACGACACCCCGCGCTCACGCGCCAGACGCGCCAGCCCCTCCCCCACCACGGCATCCACCGCGAACGGCACACTGCCACCCCGGCCCGACGCCACCGCCGGCCGCGCCCGGTCCACCGGCAGCACCAACTCCGCCGGAGACCCCTCCAACACCCCACGCCAGTAAGCCAGCTGCCCGCTCATCACACTGGCCGGATCCTCCTCCGACCCCAGCACCTCACGCTGCCACACCGCGTAATCCGCGTACTGCACCGGCAACGCGTCCCACCCCGGGACACCACCCGCACACCGCGCCGCGTAAGCCCGCGACAGATCCCCCAGCAACGGCGCCATCGACCAGCCGTCCGCCGCGATGTGATGCACCACCAGCAACAGGACATGGGTGTCCGGGGTGCGGTCGTCACGGACGAGGGTCGCGCGCAACGGGGACTGGACCGACAGGTCGAACGGAGCGGACGCGGCCGCGGTGAGCCGCTCGTCGAGGGAGCTGTCGCCGGTGGTGGAAATGATGTCGAGGTCGATGTGCGCGTGGGTGCTGACGTGCTGGGTCGCCTCTCCGTCGGTGACGGAGACGGTCGTACGCAGGATCTCGTGGCGGGAGACGAGGTCGTTCAGGGCGTCCTCGAGCGCGGCCAGGTCCAGCGTGCCGGTGAGGCGGACGGCGTAGGGCATG
>NZ_LBDA02000126.1 GCF_000980885.2 Streptomyces malaysiense
CGCTGAGATTGAAAGGGTGGGGTGACAGGGGGCGTTGTCCCTGCTACATCCTCGTCATGAGGTATGCGGATGGCGGCGGTCTGACCGCCGCGGGGCGGGCGAAGCGTGAGGCGGTGCGTTTCGAGGCCGCGGAGATGTTCGAGCAAGGGGTGCGGCCGCCGGAGGTGGCTCGCAGGCTACGGGTGTCGCGGAAGTCGGCCTACGCCTGGTACGCGGCCTGGCGGGACGGCGGCAGATCAGCCCTGGCCTCGAAGGGGCCTGGTGGCTTTCCCTGTCAGCTCAGCGATGACCAGACCGAGCGCCTGCAGGCCGAGTTGGAGGCCGGCCCGGCCGCGCACGGCTGGTGCGAGGACCAGCGGTGGACCCTGGCCAGGGTCGCGGAGCTGGTCCATCGCCTGTTCGGCTGCCGGTACACCCCGCGTGGTGTGTCGTATCTGCTGCACCGGCTGGGCTGGTCACCGCAGGTGCCCGTTCACCGGGCCGTCGAGCGGGACGAGGAGGCCGTGGCCAGGTGGCGGTCGGAGCAGTGGTCACGGGTAAG
>NZ_LBDA02000127.1 GCF_000980885.2 Streptomyces malaysiense
CCGCGCCGAACTCGTCGTGGACGCCCTGGACATGGCCTACGGCCGAGGGAACCTGGAGCCCGGCTGCGTGATCCACAGTGACCGCGGCAGCGAATACACCTCGACCCAATTCTGGGACCGAATAAGAGAGTTGGGACTGCGAAACAGCTGCGGACGCACCGGATCATGCTTCGACAACGCGGCCGCGGAGAGTTTCTGGGCCCTGCTCAAGGAAGAGATCGGCACCCGCATCTGGCCCGACCGGGCCACCGCCCGCGCCGAGGTCTTCACCTTCATCGAGAGACCCTGTTGCCCAATTACTCAT
>NZ_LBDA02000128.1 GCF_000980885.2 Streptomyces malaysiense
CTCCCGGGGCCATGCCGCGAACAGCCGCTCCCGCGGGGTGTGGCCGATCCCGGCCAGCGCCACGGCGGTCAGCACGGACAGCACGAGCACCGCGCCGCAGACCAGGAACCCGGTGCCGACGCCCGTGGCCCGCCGGATCTCGTAGCGCAGGGGGCGCAGGGGGGTGGGAGCGGGGCGGACGGAGACGGGGGGCGGGAGGGGGGAGCCGTCGAGGGAGCGGGTGCCCTCGTCGTCTCTGCCGGTCCGGGCTCCGAAGCCCACCGACCAGGGCTGACGGGCGAACGGTCCCCCGGCTCCGGGCAGCAGGGCACGGAGAGCGGAGATGCCGGTGGCGGCGACACGGGTCGGGATGACGCGCGTGTGGATGAGGCGTGCCGGGCCGGCTTCCGGCTTTCCGGGGCGGCGGGCGGCGGTCCCGGCATCGACGGCCACCCGCGGCTCGGCCCGGCGCGGAGCCCCGGTGCGCTCGGTCGGCGTGGTCGCGGCCGGGACGGCCGAGGGGGCCGGGACCCCCGGGGAGCCGGGCCGGGGCGGCCGCCGCGTGGAAGAGGCCGAGGCGGTGTGTTCCGCGCCCGTCGTGGCGGGCGGGTCCGGGGCGGAGAAGCCGAACACGGCCTTCGCGCGCTCCGGTGGCGTACGACCGCCGGCCGGGCCTCCCGGGGTCGGCGCGCGCTCGGGCAGTGCTCCGGCGGCGGAGCCGGGCCCCATGTCGCCCAGTTCGTCGGCGAGTTCGTGGACGAGGATGCCGTGCCGGAAGGCCGTCTCGCCGATGACCGCGGTCGTGGTGCCGTACACGGAGAGGCGGTTGCCGCCCTCGCGTACGACCTCGACGGAACGGCGGCCGGTGCGGGCCTCCTTGGTGAGCGCGGCCGCGAGGCGTACGGCGTACGGGCTGCGCACGGCCACGCGCGGGCGCAGCCGGGTGCGGGCGAACTCCCCGGCCTCCTGGTCGGCGACGAGCCTGCCGGCGTCGAGCGTGACGACCCGGTCGGCGATGCGGGCGGCCTCTCTCGGGTCGCCCGTGGTGGTCAGCACCGTGCCGCCCTGATCGGCGTGGGCGCGCAGCATGCCGTGCAGCCATTGCGCCTCCCCGGGGGAGAGCCCGCGGACGGGATCGTCCAGGACCAGCGTGTGCGGGTCGGGCAGCAGGGCACAGGCCAGGCCGAGCCTGCGGTCCATACCGCGCGAGAGGGTGCCGAGCCGTTCCTCGCGGAAGCTGACGAGGCCGACGGCTTCGAGGACCTCGTCGGCGCGGCGCACCGGGACGCCCGACGCCGCGCACAGCATGCGCAGATGCCCGCGGACCGAGCGTGCCGGATGCCCCGGTACGTCGCCGAGCAGCACGCCGACCTCGCGAGCCGGATGGGCGATCCGGTACAGGGGCCGCCCTCTGAAGTAGGTGATGCCGCGCCCGGACCGCAGGGCGAGCATCAGCCTCAGGGCCGTGGTCTTGCCCGCGCCGGCGGCCCCCAGGAGCACGGTGATCCGGCCGGCGCGCGCCTCGAAGGAGACATCGTCGACGGCGGGCGGCCGCGCCTTGCGGGAGGTGCTGGTCAGACCGAAGGCTTGGATCACCTGCAGCAAGATAGCGTGCGGTGTCCGGTTTTTTGGTGTATGGGGCGCTTTGTCGCTCAGTGCCACGCTCTCGCGCCGGTTCCTGTCCACCGTTCGACGCAACGGTGACCCGCCCCCCGGCCGGGCCGGCCCCGGCGCGTGCCGGTCAGACCTCGGGGCGCAGCATCGGCGGGTTGAGCAGCGTGGCGCCACCGGCCCTGAAGAGCTGGGCGGGGCGGCCGCCCTGGCGCGTGGTCGTGCCTCCCGTCGGAACGAGGAACCCGGGGGTCCCGGTGACCTTGCGGTGGAAGTTACGCGGGTCGAGGGCCACCCCCCACACCGCTTCGTACACCCGGCGCAGCTCGCCGACGGTGAACTCGGGCGGGCAGAACGCGGTGGCCAGCGACGAGTACTCGATCTTGGAGCGGGCCCGCTCCACTCCGTCGGCGAGGATCCGGGCGTGGTCGAAGGCCAGCGGTGCGACGGGCTCGCCGTCGCGGCCGTGACCGCCTTGCTGGAGCAGTTCCTCGACCGGGGCCCAGCGCGCGTTGCTGGCGTCACCGCCCGCGCGGGGTGCGGGCAGATCGGGGGCGAGCGCGAGGTGCGCGACACTGACCACACGCATCCGCGGGTCCCGTTCGGGGTCGCCGTAGGTGGCGAGTTGCTCCAGGTGTGCTCCGTTGTCCTGGGCGGGGGACGAGGGGTCGTGCGCGCGCAGCCCGGTCTCCTCGGCCAGTTCGCGCGCCGCCGCCTGGTTCAGGTCCTCGTCGGCCCGTACGAAGCCACCGGGCAGCGCCCACCGCCCCTTGAAGGGCGACTCACCCCGGCGTACCGCCAACGCGCACAGCGAATGACGGCGAACGGTCAGCACGACCAGGTCCACGGTGACGGCGAAGGGCGGAAAGGCTGACGGGTCGTAGGGCATGCCGCGATCATAGTCGTCTTCCTGACGATAAACACGCCCTTCGCCGGTTGCCCCGCTGGTGCTTCCGCTTCGTCGCGTTATGCGAGGCGAGCGGGCTCCTGAGCGGTTCAGTTCGTGGTCTCCCCCGTCCCCTTGCTGTGCGTACGCGTGGCCGCCGGGGGCCGGGTGCCCGCGCGCGGAGCCCGGCCGCCGGTGGGACCGGGGCCCGTCGGCCCGCGCCGCCGGCCGGGCGCGCGGGCGACGCGGGGGCCGTCCCCGGCGGCGGCGAGCGCGGACCGCAGCCGGCGGCGGCGCCGCAGGCGCGCGGCCTGATCCGGTTCGCCGGCGGGTGCCGGGGCCTCCATGGCTTCCGCGGCCCCCGACGGGCCCGCCTCCTTTGGGGCCTCCGGAGCCTCCGCCGCGGACGCCGGACCGTCTTCCGGCGATGCCGCGCCCGGCGTCGCCGCGGCCCGTCCCGCCCGCAGGCACCGGCGGATCGACTCCACGTCCAGGCCCTCGTTGCACGCCTGGTGCAGAAGGCGGGCGAAGAGGTAGTCCGGGTCGGCGCCCAGCGCCATGGCGAGGGCCTCGCGGGCTTCGAGTTCGTCGCCCGTGGACCAGGCGACCCAGCCGGCCAGGGTCAGCGGAGGGGCGGCGTGCTCGGCGTACGGTCCGACGCAGCGGCGGGCGAGGGCTCGCCAGAGCCGGAGCGCCGGGGCCGCCTCCTCGCCCTCCATCCAGGCGGCGGCGCGGTCGCGGGTCTCTCGGTCCTGGAGGCCGAGGATCAGCCGCGCCGCCTCGTCGTGCCCGATCAGACCGTCGTCGCGCAGGTCGGCCGGAAGGGTGCCCGCGACCGGGGGCGCCGAGGCGAGGCGGTGGATGACGCGCTCGGCAAGGACGACGGTCTCCTCTGCCACCTCGGCGCGGCCCGCCTCGTCGAGGATCCGGGTCACCAGCGCCGGACCGCCCGCGTCGAGCGCGGCCTCCTGTTCCCGTGCCGCGGCGGCCTCCCAGGGCTGGAGCCGGGCACGCAGCTCCTTGAGCGTGCCCCGTACCTGGATGCCGGCGTAGGTGGCCGCGGCGGCGAGTACGGAGGTGCCGGGCAGGCCCATCGGCGTACCGTCCTCGGGGCAGCACTCCCCGGCGGGGCAGCAGTACGACCAGTAGCGGCCGTCGGAGATGCACAGGGCCTCGATGACCGGCACGTCGAGGTCGCCGCACTGGATGCGCAGCAGATGGGCGAGGCGGGCGAGACGGCGTTTGACGTCCCGGCCGCGCTCCCCCGGAAAGGGTTCCTGGCAGACGTAGGCCACCAGCTGTTCGGGTTTGGCGCCCCGCCGCTCACTGGCGGTCACCAGGCCGCGGGCCAGCTGCCGGGCGGCTTCCTCCCAGTCCTCCTCGTGCGTGGGGATGCCGAGCCGGGCCCGGCCGCCGAACCTGCCCTTGCCCCCGCTGTCGTGCAGGGCGACCAGGACCATGCTGTCCTCCGGCCGGTAGCCCAGCAGATAGGGCAGGGCGTCGGCCAGTTCGGCCGCGGTGCGCAGGGTGACCTGTGCGGTGGTTTCGCCGTGATTCGTCATGCGCCGACGATCTCGCGGATCCCGCGAACCCGCTCGAACCTGTGGATAAGTCGAATCAGGGACACGACAAGCCGTCGAGGGTTGTCCACAGATCCGCCTCCGGCCCGCCCGTCCGCCGGTCCCGTCCTGTTGTATGGAACGCATGGAGCACGAGCACACGAGCAACGCGGATCTCCGGGCCGGGGCGGACGCCGTCCTCGCCCGGCTCGTCGGGGACACCACGGGCGCCGCCCGGCTGCGCGAGGACCAGTGGCGGGCGATCGAGGCACTGGTCGCCGACCGGCGCCGGGCGCTGGTCGTGCAGCGCACGGGATGGGGCAAGTCCGCGGTGTACTTCGTGGCGACCTCGCTGCTGCGGGCCCGGGGCAGCGGACCGACGGTGATCGTCTCGCCGCTGCTCGCGCTCATGCGCAACCAGGTGGAGGCGGCGGCCCGCGCCGGTATCCACGCCCGGACCATCAACTCCTCGAACACCGAGGAGTGGGAGGACGTGCAGGTCGCGATCGCCGCCGGCGAGGTCGACGTCCTGCTCGTCTCGCCCGAGCGGCTCAACAACCCCGACTTCCGCGACCAGGTCCTGCCCAAGCTGTCCGCGGCGACCGGCCTGCTGGTGGTGGACGAGGCGCACTGCATCTCGGACTGGGGCCACGACTTCCGCCCCGACTACCGGCGGCTGCGCACCATGCTCGCCGACCTCCCGCCCGGCGTGCCCGTGCTGGCCACGACCGCGACGGCCAACGCCCGGGTGACCGCCGACGTCGCCGAGCAACTGGGCACCGGTGGCGGCTCCGACGCGCTGGTGCTGCGCGGCCCGCTGGACCGGGAGAGCCTGAGCCTGGGGGTGCTCAGGCTCCCGGACGCGGCGCACCGGATGGCCTGGCTCGCCGACCGTCTCGACGATCTGCCGGGTTCCGGCATCGTCTACACCCTCACTGTCGCCGCCGCCGAGGAGGTCACCGCGTTCCTGCGGCAGCGGGGCCACACCGTCGCCTCGTACACGGGCAGGACGGAGAACGCGGACCGGCAGCAGGCGGAGGAGGATCTGCTGGCCAACCGGGTCAAGGCGCTGGTCGCGACCTCAGCGCTCGGCATGGGCTTCGACAAGCCCGATCTCGGCTTCGTGGTCCATCTCGGCTCGCCCTCCTCCCCCATCGCCTACTACCAGCAGGTGGGCCGGGCCGGCCGCGGCGTGGAACACGCGGAGGTGCTGCTGCTGCCGGGCCGGGAGGACGAGGCGATCTGGGAGTACTTCGCCTCGCTCGCCTTCCCCTCCGAGGAACTGGTGCGGCGCACCCTGGACGTCCTCGCCCGCGCGAACGGGCCGCTGTCCCTGCCCGCGCTGGAGCCCCTGGTCGAGCTGCGCCGCTCCCGGCTGGAGACCATGCTCAAGGTCCTCGACGTGGACGGCGCGGTGCGCCGGGTCAAGGGCGGCTGGCTCGCGACCGGGCAGCCGTGGTCGTACGACGCCGAGCGGTACGCGTGGGTGGCGCGGCAGCGGGCGGCCGAGCAGCAGGCGATGCGCGCCTACGCGGGCACCACCGAGTGCCGGATGGAGTTCCTGCAACGGCAGCTGGACGACGAGGGGGCCAAGCCCTGCGGCCGCTGCGACAACTGCGCGGGGCCGCGTTTCACGGCCGACGCCTCCTCGGCGGCGCTCGACGCGGCACGCAGCGATCTGGGCCGCGCGGGGGTGGAGGTGGAGCCCCGGCGGATGTGGCCGACCGGGCTCGGGGCCATCGGGATCGGTCTCAAGGGTCGTATTCCGGCCGGGGAGCAGGCGGCGCCGGGGCGGGCGCTCGGACGGCTCTCGGACATCGGCTGGGGCAATCGGCTCCGCCCGCTGTTCGCGCCGCGGACGCCGGACGGACCGGTGCCGGACGACGTGGCCCGCGCCGTGATCGAGGTGCTGGCCGACTGGGCCAAGGGGCCCGGCGGCTGGGCACCCGGGGTCGAGGGCGCCCAGGAGAGGCCGGCGGGGGTGGTCACCGTCGCCTCGCGCAGCCGCCCGCGGCTCGTCCACTCCCTGGGCGCGCGGATCGCGGAGACCGGGCGGCTGCCGCTGCTGGGGTCCGTGACGTACGACGAGGACGCGCCCCGGGTGTCGCGGAGCAACAGCGCGCAGCGGCTCAAGGCGCTCGACGGCGCGTTGGCGGTGCCGCCCGCCCTCTCGACGGCACTGGCCGAGGCGAACGGCCCGGTGCTGCTGGTCGACGACTTCACGGAGACCGGCTGGACCCTCGCGGTCGCGGCGCGTCTGCTCCGCCGCGCGGGTGCGAGGGGGGTGCTGCCGCTGGTCCTCGCGGTGCAGGGCTGACGGGGGTGAGGGGGCTTCCGGCTCGATGGCACCCGGCGGGAGGTCACGGGAGTTCGGCCCGGAAGCCAGAGCCTGTCCGGCCGGGAAGGGCGGAGGATGTCCGGCCGGGAAAACGGGGGCGGCTCACAGGCCCGGCGGTGGCCGCGCGAAAACCAGGCGGAGCCGGTCCGAAATCCAGACGGTGGCGGCACGAAGGTCGGGCCGGTTCCGGGGTATCCGGTCCGGAGACGCACGGGCGCCCATGCGTCATCCGTCCGAGCCCTGGGTAGGGATATAAGCCACGCACCGCCCGATACCCGGCGGCGGCCCCAATTGCTCGTTGCCGCATCCCAGTTCGACAGGAAGAATTGAGATCCGCTCCCGCATGGTCGGTCCGTGATCCGGTTGGGCTTCGCTGCGGTGCGCGGTCCCCGAATCCGACCTCGCCCGCTGTGTGGGCGCGTAGCCGAAGGGAGGAACGTGACCTTCGGATTCGCCTCGTCCTCGGCGGCCTCGTTGTCGTCGTCCACCGCTTCCGCCAGCCGGGTGCTGGAGCCGGCGGAGTGGGCCGCCGCGAGTATCCCGCTGCTGCGCAACCCCCGTGAGGTCGTCAGCGGACTGCACGCCCGGCATCATCCGCGGCCGTCCACGGCGATCGTGGCCGTCCTCGATCCGGACGAACGGCTGTGCGCCAGCGCCTCGTTCACCCGCCGGGCCGCCCCGGCCGACGGCTGGATGTTCCGCAACGCCCTGCTGTCCCAGCTGCGCCGGGTCATACCGCACGACCTGCGCCGCCGCACCCCGGTGCGTACCGCCGTCCTGCTCTACTGCCGTGAGGGCGACACGCGTTGGACCGAGGAGGACGGCGCCTGGATGTGGGGGCTGCGCGACGCCTGCACCCTGCACGGGCTGCGGTGCGGGGCGTACATCACGCTGACCCACGACGGCTGGCAGGTGCTGGGCGAGGGACGCGGTGGCCGCCGTCCGCACGCGCACTCGGCGCCGGAGCCGCTCGCCACGGCGGACGCGCCGCCGCCCGTACCGCGCACCGGCGGTCCGGTCTCCGAGGTCCTGCGCCGCGCGGCGGCCCGCTGAAGGACCACGCGTGACCTGTGGAGCGGGCAGGCACAAGCACGGACCTGACCTGCTCGGGCGTCGCGGACCCGTTCGGGCACGGGGGTCGGCCGAGGCGGTCACGGGACCCGCCGGCCGGCCCGGCCGGGCACCGACGCGAGGCGTCCTGGGCCTGCCAGGCACCTCCCCCGGGGTGTCCCGGGGTCGTCGAGGCACCGAGGGAGGCACGACCGTCCCGCGGCAGAAGCCGCCGGCGCCGAGGCACCGACCGACCGGCACGCCGAAGGGCGCACCGTGCGGTGCCCCCTCGGACGGTTGCCGGCTCCGGGAAGCCCGGCGCGTGGGTCAGACGGCGGTGCCGAGGACCGAGTTGATCTGCTGCGGGTCGCCGCAGACGATCAGCAGGGCTCCGGCGCGGGTGTGGGCCAGCGAGAGGACGTCGGCGGAGACGGTGCCCCCGTTGACGGCCACCACGACCACCGGGCGGGAACCGGCGCGGGAGGCGATGGCGGCGTCCGTGTAGAAGACGTCGTCGCCCGCGTCGTGCTGCGCCCAGTAGGCGGTTTCGCCGAACGACAGCTCGTGTTCGGCCCATGGGTGCTGGGCACCCGTGGTGATCACCAGCACGTCGCCGGGGGCGCGGCCCGAGTCCAGCAGCAGGTCGACGGCCTCCTCGGCGGCGTCGATCGCACCCTCGGCCGAGGCCGGGATCAGCTGGAACTGCGGGCTCGCGGCCGCGGCGGGAACGGCCGGGGCGGAGGGACCGGGCTTGGCCGGAGCCACGTCACGCGGCGTGCGCTGCACCGGCGGCGTAGGCCGCTGAGGGCCGGGACGACCGGGGCGGGACGGCGCCGCGGGACGGGGTCCGGGTACGGGGCGAGGGGTCGGCGCGGTGCGGCCGCTGGCCGGCGTGACGCGGGGACCCTGGGCACTCTCGTGAATCTGAGGCTCCTCGGGAATGAGAGGCATGAGCTGATTTTTATCAAACGTTGAGATGGCGCTGATGAACGGGGTGGCACATCAGTGCGATCGGAACCGTCAGAAGTCGAAGCCGAGCTGACCCTCGATTTCCGGAACGCTTCCGTCCGCCCAGTTGCGGACCTTCTTGAGATGCCGCCACTGGGGCAGCGCATCAAGATACGCCCACGACAAACGGTGGTGCGGGGTGGGGCCCCGCTCTTCCAGTGCGGCCTTGTGCACGGGCGACGGGTACCCGGCGTTGTCCGCAAACCCGAAGTCTGCATGCTCGACAGCCAGTTCGGCCATCATTTTGTCGCGCTGAACCTTGGCGATCACCGAGGCCGCCGCGACGGCGACGCACGAGCGATCGCCCTTGATCACCGTACGCACCTGCCACGGGGCGCCGAGGTAGTCGTGCTTCCCGTCGAGGATCACGGCGTCGGGGCGGACCGGCAGGGCGTCCAGGGCACGGACCGCGGCGAGCCGCAGCGCGGCCGTCATCCCCATGCCGTCGATCTCCTCGGGGGAAGCATGCCCCAGCGCGTAGGCCGTCACCCACGCCCGCAGGATCTCGTCCAGGACGGTGCGCCGCTTGACGGTCAGCAGCTTGGAGTCGGTCAGGCCCGCGGGAGGTCGACGCAGTCCGGTGATCGCCGCGCAGACGGTGACGGGACCGGCCCAGGCGCCCCGCCCCACCTCGTCGACACCGGCGACGACCTTCGCTCCGGTCGTGGCACGCAGGGAGCGCTCGACGGTGTGAGTGGGAGGTTCGTACGGCATGGCGCCCTTAGATTACGCCGCCCGGGGCACCGGCCGACACCCCGGTCGCCCTCAGGGCGGCGGGAGTGCCGGCCGGGCGGTCGCCGTACCGGAACGCGGGTCATCGTTTTTGCGAACGCACATCCATCGGCAAGGTCGGCAGTCGATCACGGGGCCGTACGGGAGAAGGACCCCCGGTCGCTTCCGGGCGACCCCAACCTCTGGAATTTTAAGAGGGATTACCCAGGAGATAACGCCCCCGTCGGTACCCGGCCACCACCCGCTCCACGCCCGCCCAGCACTCGCACCCTTGCATATAGATCGCACTCGCGAATCACAGGGTGTCCTTCGAGTCGAGTGCCTGGTTCACCTCCCGCAGTCTCGTGATCTCGTCCCTGACCGGTTGCAGCACCTCGTCCAGTTCCGCGCGGCTGAAGCGCGGCGTGATGTGCTTGGGGCAGTTCCAGCTGAGGCCCTCGACTGTGATGGTGACCAGCCGTTCCAGGCGGCCGTCGGTGCGCGGCCGGGCGAGGCGTTCGGCGAGTTCGGGCGCCTCGTCGGCGTCGTGCCAGCGCGCTCGGCCGAAGAGCTTCAGCCGGGCCCGGTACGCGTAGTCCATCAGGAACAGGGCGACCTTGTCGTTGTGCCGCAGGTTGCCCGTGGTGATGAACTGCCGGTTGCCGCCGACGTCGGCGAACGCGATCGTGTGCTCGTCCAGGACGTGGAGGAAGCCGGGCGGGCCCCCGCGGTGCTGGATGTAGGGCCAGCCGGTGTCGCTGACGGTGGCCAGGTAGAAGCTGTCGCGTTCGGCGATGAACTGCTGCTCCACCGGCCCCAGCGGGTCGGGCTCGTCGGGTCCGTCCAGTTGCCGCAGCATGGCGTGGGCGCTGCCGTTGCGTTCCTGGACGCCCCGGACCGTGTCGGTGTAGGCGATGCGGGCGAAGCGGGTCATGGGCGTGCCTCCGTTGCCTTCGGCCTCCGTCCGGCCTGCGGGCGGCTCAGTGCCCCGGCTGGAGGAGGAGTTTGCCGGTGGTGGTGCCGGACTGGAGGTCGGCGTGGGCCGCGGCGGCCCGGTCGAAGCCGTACCGGCCGCCGATCACGGTCTTCAGCACGCCCTCGCGCAGCCAGCGGAAGACGTCGTCGGCGCGTGCGGTCAGCTCGTCGGGGTCGGTGGCGTGGTCGACGAGGGTGGGACGGGTGAGGAACAGCGAGCCGCGGGGCGCGAGGGACTGCGGGTCGAACGGCGGCACGGGCCCCGAGGCGGCGCCGACCAGGACGAACATGCCGCGCGGCCGCAGGGCGGCGAGCCCCGCCTCGAAGGTGTCCTTGCCGATGCCGTCGTAGACGACGTCCGCGCCCCTGCCGCCGGTGTGGTCGAGGACCCGCCGGCTCAGCTCGCCGGGATCGCCGCCGCGGACGATGACGTGGTGGGCGCCGGCCGCCTCGGCCGCGACCACCTTGCCGGGGGCGGAGACGGTGCCGATGACGCGGGCGCCGCGGCGGACCAGCAGTCGTACCAGATGCTGTCCGAGGCCGCCGGCCGCCGAGTGGACGAGCGCGGTCTCGCCCTCGGCCGCCCGGTAGGTGGAGGTCGTCAGATAGTGGGCGGTCAGGCCCTGGAGCATGCTCGCGGCGGCGTCGGTGTCCGAGACGTCGTCGGGGACGCGGACCGCGGCGCGGGCCGGGACCGCGACGAGTTCGGCGTAGGAGGCGGGGGCCGCGCACCAGGCGACACGGTCGCCGGGGCGGAAGCCGGTGACGCCGGTGCCGGTGGCGAGGACGGTGCCGGCGCCCTCGCTGCCCGGGACGAAGGGGGCGCGCGGCGCGGCGCGGCCCTCGCGTTCGTAGAGGTCCTTGTAGTTGATCCCGGCGGCGGCGAGGCGGACCAGCAGGCCGCCGGGGCCGGGGCGCGGGTCGGGGTGGTCGGTCTCGGTGAGGACCTCGGGGCCGCCGTGCCGCTCGGCCACTACTGCGCGCATGGGAACGCTCCTTGCTGAGTACGCGGGACGGGGTGTGCCCGGTCCGCCGGACGGGGTGTGACCGCTCCGCCGGACGGCGCGCGCCGGTGTGCGGAGCCGGACGCGATCGGTGTGCGGGGCCGGAAGTGGTCGGTGGGCCGGGCCGGGTGTGATCGGTGTACGGGCAGCGGGGCGGGGCCGTGCCGTCGGGTGTCCCGTCCGGCACGGCCCCGCTGGGCCGGGGGCGGGTCAGGCGGTCTCCTTGCGCGGCACGTAGCGGACGCTGAGGACGATGATGGCGAAGAAGCAGACCGCCACCAGGACGACACTCAGGCGCATGCCGAACAGGGCGTCGTGCATACCGATCAGGGAGCCGAGCAGCGCCACGCCCATCGCCATGCCGACCTGGCGCGCGGTGTTGAGGACGCCGGAGCCGAGTCCGGCGTAGGCCGGGTCGATGGCCAGCAGCGCGGCGGCGTTCAGGCTCGGCGAGAACACCCCGCAGCCGAGGCCGGTCAGACCGGTGCCGATGGCGAACAGCGGCCAGGTGCTCTGGCCGGTGACGCCGAGCAGCAGGGCGCTGCCGATGAAGGAGGACAGCGCGCCGGTCCACAGCAGGAACCGGGGACCGCGGTGCACGAGGCGGCGGTTGAGGACGATGGTGCCGAAGACCCAGGCGATGCCGAAGGGCAGGAAGTACAGGCCGGTCTTCTCGGCGCTGAGGCCCCACTGCTGCTGGAGGTAGATGGCGAGCATGAACTGGAGCCCGTAGCCGCCGAACTGGAAGGCGAAGCCGTTGGTGATGGAGGCGGAGAAGGCGGAGCGGCGGAAGACGGCGAGCGGCAGCATCGGGTGCTGGGAGCGGGACTCGACGGCCACGAAGGCGACGGCGGTGAGGACCGCGACGGCCAGCAGGAGCAGCGGGACCGGGGCGAGCCAGCCCAGCGAGCCGCCCTCGATGAGGTAGGCGACGATCGCGGAGAGGGCGACGATGCCGGCCAGCTGGCCGGGCAGGTCGGCGGCGCGGGCCTCGCGCCGGGGGGTCTCGCTCGCGTAGCGCTGGGCGAGGTAGAGGGTGACCAGGCCGACGGGCACGTTGATGAGGAAGATCGAGCGCCAGCCGAGCAGTTCGGTCAGGGCGCCGCCGCCGAGCGGACCGGCGACGAGGGCGAGTCCGCCGGTGGCGCCCCAGACGGTGATGGCCTTGGCGCGTTCGAGCGGGTCGGGGTAGGTGCGGGCGATGATGGCCAGGGTGGTGGGCAGCAGGCCACCGGCCGCGATGCCCTGGAGGAACCGGGCCACCACCAGGACGGTCAGGTCGGGGCTGACGGCGCACAGCAGGGACGCGGCGGTGAACGCGGCCAGCGAGGAGACGAACAGCCGGCGCGCGCCCCAGCGGTCGCTGATGCTGCCCGCCGTGAGCAGGATGCTGGCCAACGGGATGGTGTAGATGGTGACGACCCACTGGAGGCCGGCCATCGAGCCGTGGACGTCGCGTTCGATGGCGGGCAGGGCGATGTTCAGCGCGCTGCCGTCCAGCAGGATCATGAAGAAGCCCAGGCAGACGGCGGCGAGGGCGAGAGCGGTGTGACGCGCGCCACGCGCCGGGGCGGCGGCCGGCGGGGCGGGCGTGGGCGCGGCTATCGGCTGCCGCGCCGTGCTCGTCGGCGAGTCGGGGACGGTGGTCATGAGGTGGTCCTTCTTTCGGTCGCGGTGCGGAGGCGGGTCCGGCGAGCGGAAGGGCGCGACGGCCGGAGCCGGCGCCACGCGGGCGGGCCGGCACGCCGGCCCGAGAGGGCGCCACGTGTGGTGCGAGCGGTCGTGAACGGCGCTGTACCGGAGCGGACGGTGCGGCGGTCGGAGGCGGCGCCGCGCGAACGGGACGGGTGCGACGGTCGGATGTGCCGTCGCCGAGGGGCGACGGGTCGTGCGGTTCAGGCTCTGACCCGCTCCAAGGCGCTCTTCGCGGCCTCGGTGGCCTGACGGAAGGCGGCCTGGTCCTGCTGGGCGCGGGCGAGGACGTAACCGCCCTGGACGGTGGCGATGACGAGCGAGGCCATGGCCTCCGGGTCGGTGTCGGCGCGCAGTTCGCCGGTGCGCACGCCCTCGGCGAGCACGCCGGCGACGCGCTGCCGCAGCCAGCCGAAGAACTCCGCGACGGGGGCGCGCAGTTGTTCGTCGGCGACGACGTCGGGGTCCTGGACGAGCCGGCCGACGCGGCAGCCGGCGAGCGGATTGCGTTCCATGTCGAGATAGGCGCCGATACGTTCCAGCGCCGTCGCACCACCGCCGAGCGCGGTCTCCGTGGCGAGGCGCAGCTGCTCCGCGGAGTGCCGGATGGCGGTGACGGCCAGGTCGGCCTTGCCGGAGAAGTGGTGGTACATGCTCCCCTGTCCGGTGCGGGAGCGCTTCTGGATCATCGCCGGGCTGGTCGCCGCGTAGCCGCGCTCCCACAGCAGCTCGGCGGCAGCCTCGACGAGGTGTTCCTTCGTCGGCTTCATGCGTTTCACTGTACATACCAGTAGGTACAGATCGCAAGGGCGGAGCCCCTGCCGATGACGACCGGCAGGGGCTCGGGAGGTGGGACGGGGAGGGACGCGGCAGGGGGTTCGGCACGAGGGGGCGGCTCAGGGGTACGGCGGGAGGGGTACGACGCCGTACGGCGGCCGGTTCAGGCCGCGCCGGCCCGCACGCCCACCTCCTCCCGCAGCACCAGCAGCGCGACCTTGCCCGCGCTGTTGTAGGGAATCCGCTCCACCTCGGTGACCCTCGCCGGGCGCGCGTGCCGGCCGAGGACCTCGCCGGCCCGGGCCAGGGCGCGCTGCCGCAGCTCGGGAGCCAGGCCGGGCCGCAGAACCACCACCGCGACCGCTCCGGCGTCCGCGCCGTCCAGGCCCGAGGTGACGCACACGTCGCGCACCGCCGGGTCCTCCTTGATGACGCCCTCGACCCGGACGACGTCGAGGCCCGGCTCGGAGCGGGCGGTGACGTAGAGCAGGCCGTCGTCGCCGAGATAGCCGTAGTCGCTGGTCAGGACGTGCCGGCGGCCGGCGATCTCGACGGTGTCCAGCGGGCGGTGCACATACTCGTCCAGGGCGAACGCGCTGTCGATCGCGAGCAGCCCCACCCGGCCGACGGGCAGCTCGGTGAGGGTGGCCGGGTCCAGCGCGCGCACCGTGATGCCCGGCATGAAACGGCCCGCGGCGTACGGCGCCGCCGCCAGGTCGGCCGGGTCGGCGAGGGTGTTGATGCCCGTCTCGGTGGTCGCGTAGTACGCGTACAGCAGGTCGCCGAGGCGTTCCCGGGTCTGGCCGATGGTGCGCGGGCTGATGTGCCGGCCGCCGGTGAGCAGGAAGCGCAGTGCCGTCAGGTCGGCGTCCCGGTGCGTGGTGGTCGCGGCCTCCAGCACCCGGTCGAGGAACGGCGGTACGAGGAACGCGCCGGTCAGCCGCTCCTCGGCCAGCACCTCCACCGCCGCCTCGGGGTCCGGCGGGCCGAGGCGCACAGCGGCGCCGAGAGCCAGCGCGGCGCCGGCCCACACATGCCCGGAGGCGAAGGCGAGCGGCGAGGTGATGAGGAAGGAGTCACCGGGGCCGAAGTCGAACCGGTCGCGCAGGAAGGCGATCCGCTGGTTCTCGGTGCGCTTGCGCCGGACGAACAGCTTCGGGGTGCCCGTCGTACCGCTGGTGAACCCCAGGGCGCTGAACGGAGGCCGGACCCACGGGGCCGGCTGGTGCTCGCCCTCGGCGGCGGCCAGATAGTGCGTGACCCTGGTGTCGAAGGCGGGGAACGCCACCAGGTCGAGCAGGACGGCGCGGTCGCCCCAGCGCGGCCAGAAGTCCTCCGGCAGACTGGGCAGCGAGCTGTCCAGCACGATGAACGTGGGTTCCACGGCGGCCAGTTGCGCGGCGATGGTGGCGCCGTCGCGCTCCGGGTCGACGCCCACCCAGGGGATGCCGAGCGAGGTCAGCGCGGCGGTCGCCACCACGACGCGGACGCTGTTGCCCGCCACCACCATCGCCCGGTTGGGCTCGTCGGCGTCCAGCGAGCGGGTCAGCCAGGCCCGTACCTCCTCCACCCGGTCGGCCAGTTCGGTCCAGGTCAGCGCCTCTTCGCCGTCGCTGACCGCCACACGGTGCGGCGCGGCCGCGGCGTGCTGCCGTAGAGCATCGAGCGTGATCATTGCCGTCTCCTCGTCGGTTGGGGGCTCAGCCGGCCAGCGGAACGGTCGTGCCGCGGCTCTCTTCG
The DNA here is from genome assembly GCF_000980885.2 of Streptomyces malaysiense. Lineage (GTDB taxonomy): Bacteria > Actinomycetota > Actinomycetes > Streptomycetales > Streptomycetaceae > Streptomyces > Streptomyces malaysiense. The sequence continues at coordinate 15,331 of NZ_LBDA02000128.1, forward strand.
GTGCCGAGCCGGGCGAGCCGCGCCATGCCCTGGCGCAGGCAGGATCGGGCGATCGAGTCGCCCTGGAGCAGGGTGCGGGAGTTGACGTGCGGGCGGGCGCCGATGGCGGTGACCCACTGCACCGACTCCACCGGGGGTCCGTAGCTGAAGCGGGCCGGGTGCGGGGTGCCGTCACCGCGCACCACCTGGAACGTCGACTCGGTGACATCGAGGCCGCCGGTCTCGTACCCCGCGCCCTCGGCGTCCGGGATGACGTGCGCCCGGCACTCCCCCGCCGCGCGCAGCGAGGCGAGCAGCGGATCGGTGGCCCGGCGGACGTCGGTGAGCGGAAGGTGCGCCTCCACCAGGGCGTGGGCCCGTACCTCGATGCCGGGCACCTCCGGGGAGGAGGCGCGGAAGTCCCCGTCCCCGGTGCTCACCCGCATCCGCGGGCCGAGCGGTTCGACCACCCCGGCCCGCACCAGCGCGAGCAGTTGCGCGACCCGGGTGGCGGGCGGTCCGCTGGCCGCGTAGTTGTTCAGGCCGCTGAACCAGCGGTCGATGTGGTCGCGGTACGACGTCCCGCTGATCCCCTGGTGCGAGATGACCGCCCGCACCTCCTCGCGCAGGTCGCGCATCACCGCGGCGGCGGCCTTCACCGCGCTGCGCTCCGGGCCGAGCCGGGAGTGGCGCAGGTCCTCGGCGAGCTGCCCGGTGATCCAGTCGCGGAACGCCGCCTGGCCGGCGAAGCCGAGCCCGTCCGCCGGGCGGTCCAGGCGCTGCCAGTCGAACCGCAGCTCCGGGTCGGGCACCAGCTCCTCGATCAGCCGCTCCAGCCGCGGGCTGCCCCAGGTCAGGGCCGGGAACTCGGCCACCAGCCGGGCGTGCGCCCCGGGCGCGGTGTCCTTGAGCAGCGCCCGGTAGTACACCCAGGCGACCTCCTTGGCCACCAGCGGGAACAGGTCGCGCCGGAAGTCGGTGCGCCCGGTGCCGGCGCCCAGGCGCAGCTCGGCTATCTCGGTGGCCGTGATGAAGTCCGGCTTGTAGCGGGGCACGACCTCCTGTTTGATCTCCGCCCTGGCCCGGTACGGCATCCCGCGCCCGGAGCCCGCGTACATCACCGGTTCCTGGCCGCTGGGCAGATAGCGCAGGGTGTCCCCGTCGGTGACGAAGTGGCCGCCGCGGCCCTCGCTGAGCAGGATCATGTAGTCGTAGAAGTTCAGGCCGAGACCGCGCACGATGACCGGCTCGCCCGCCCGCACCCAGGACAGATCGGCCTCGGCGGGGCTGTCGGGAGCCACGTAGTGCAGACCGTGCCGGGCCGCGAAGTCGACGAGCTCCTGTTCCCGGGTCGTGGGCGCCACGTCGTAGTGGCCCTGTGCGAGCACCACCGCGTCGACGCGCAGCGGCAGGTCCTCGCCCTCCAGCCGCACTTCCTGGAGTCCGTCCGCGGACTCGGTGACGGAGACCGCCCGCGTCCGGTGGACGCTGACGGACACCTCGGCCGGCGCCCGGTCGACGATGTGCCAAAACGCCCAGCCCAGGTACTCGCCCTGGAAGGCGCGGGAGGCGTACGACCACGCCTCCATCTGCGCGGCCTCGGCCTTCGCCTCGTCGCTGACGTCGGTCACCCGGCCGTCCGCGACCATCCGGGCCCACTGGTACTGGGTGGGGCCGGGGGTCAGCGGTCCGTCGCAGGTCACGGTCGGGTCCGTGAAGACCGTGACGTCGCCGGCGACGGTGTTCATCAGCAGCTCGCGCGGCTGGTCGAACTTCCACACCCGGCCGCCGCCGGCGGGGTACGGATCGACGACGTGGACGTGCACGTCCTGGCCGGGGCTCAGCGACGGCACGTTGGCGCAGATGCGTTCCAGTGCGACGGTGCCCCGGGGGCCCGCGCCGACGATGCAGATGTCGATGGTGCGAGTGGACATTCCGGTCTCCCTGCGAAGTGTGGTGCGGTGTGGGCTAGTTGAGGACGGTCCAGGTGTCGGTGCCGGTGAGCAGCGCGCCCAGGTCGCCCTTGCCTTTCAGCTCGATCGCGGTGTCCAGC
>NZ_LBDA02000129.1 GCF_000980885.2 Streptomyces malaysiense
ATCGACGCCATCAACCGATTCCGGCTCTGAACGTCCGGGAGCGAAGCCGATGAAGACCAGAGGGGCAGACGTGCAGGACACAGCGGGACTCGGCCGTACCGTCGGAATCGTGGGACTCGGTTCGGTCGGCGAGGCGTTGCTGAACCTGGCGGCCGCCACCGGGTGCCCCGTGGTCGGCGTGGACCGCGACCCCGTCGTCATCGCCAGGGTCGAGCAACGCCTCAAGCGCACGGACGCCGGCGAAAGGGGTCGGTCCGTCTCCTGGAAGCTGTCCGCCGACATCACCGCGCTGGCCGACGCCGCTGTCGTGGTGGAGGCGGTGGCCGAGGACCCCGGCGCCAAGCGCGACGTACTCCGCCGGCTGCGTCAGGTCTGCCCACCCGACACCGCCGTCCTCACCACGACCGCCTCGCTGCCGCTCCTCCCCCTCGCTGCCGCCGCGGGGTGTCCCGAGCGGATCGCCGGCCTGCGGCTGCTGCGCCCGCCGGCGGTCGGCGGGTGCGCCGAGGTCGTCCGCACGTCACTGACGTCCGACGAAACCGGGGAACTGGCGGAACGCCTGGTGACGGCCATCGGTCTCGAACGCGCCGCTCTCGGGCACCGGGCGAGCGGCTTCGCCGCACGGCTCGTCCACCTGTACCTCAACCGCGCCGCGGCCATGGTCGAGGAGGGGTTCGCCTCCCCCGGCGACGTCGACACCGCCATGCGACTCGGGTGCGGACTGCCGTCCGGCCCGCTGGAACTGATCGACGAACTGGGCGTGGACGAGGTGCACGGCCGCCTGGAGTCCCACTGGAGGCGCACCGGCGCGGAAGCCTTCCGCCCGGCGCCGCTGCTGACCTCGATGCTTCGCGGGGGCACCCTGGGCAGGAAGACCGGCCAGGGCTTCCACCGTTACGACGACGGGGATCTGCCGGGCGAGCGGACCGCCGACGAACTCCGGCGTACCGGCTCCCCGTCATCCGGCGAGCCGGTACGCCATGTCGGCGTGTTCGGTTCCGGCACGATGGCCCGCGGGATCGCGGAGGTGTGTGCCGCGTCCGGCCTCCGCACCACCTTGGTGGCCCGCGGCACGGACAAGGCCCGCGACGCCGCGACGGCCGTCGAGGCATCGCTGGTCAAGGCGGTGCGCCGGGGCAGGATCACCCCGGCGCTGAAGAAGGACGCGTTGGCCGCGCTCACCACCACCGACGACGTCTCGGCGCTCGCCGGCTGCGACCTGGTCGTCGAGGCTGTCGCGGAGGACCTCGACGTCAAGCGCGGCGTCTTCGCACGGCTCGGGGCGGTGTGCCGGCCCGGTGCGATTCTGGCCACCATCACCTCCAGCCTGTCCGTCGCGGACTGTACGGCTCCGGCCGACCGGCCCGCGGAGACGCTCGGCCTGCACTTCTTCAACCCCGCGCCCGTGATGAGGCTGGTGGAGCTGGTACGGACGCCGGACACGGCCGCACAGGTGGCGGACGCGGCCCGCGAGTTCTGCGCCGGCCTCGGCAAGGTCCCCGTGGCCTGCCCGGACCGGGCCGGTTTCATCGTCAACCGCCTCCTCTTCCCCTATCTCACGGACGCGGTGCGGCTGTCGGACGACGCCGCTCTCGACGTCGTGGAGCTCGACACCGCGGTGGAGCGGGGGTTCGGGTATCCGATGGGACCGTTCACCCTGCTCGACACCATCGGCCTGGACATCTCCCTGGCCATCATGGAGCGCCTGCACGCCGAGTTTCCCGGGGCCGGCTGCGAGCCCCCGGCCCTGCTCCGGGAACTGGTGGACGAGGGCTGTCTGGGACGGAAGTCGGGCCGGGGCCTGCGCCGGGCCTGAGCCGTCGCTCAGCCCCCGTCCGGCCCCGCTGAGTCGAACGCCGCGGAGAGCTCCGCCCGGCCCCGCAGCCGCAGCTTCCGGTAGATGCGCGTCAGATGCTGTTCGACGGTGCTGGGGTGACCCCGAGCCGCTCGGCGATCTCCCGGTTGGTGAGACCGTCCTGGGCGAGCCGGGCCACCCGGTGTTCGGCCCTGCTCAGCGCCGGGCGGACGGGCGCGGACGTCAGGAAGGCCGCGGAGGACTTCCTGCCGCCGTACATGCCTCCCGCCCTGGTGACCGTGTGGGACGCACTGCCCCTGACGGCGAACGGGAAGGCGGACCGCGCCGCACTGGCCCGGCACGAGGGGGAGCCGGACACGGAGGAGGGCGACGTCCGCTCTGCCACCGGGGAGGAACGGGCCCTGCTCTCCGTGTGGAAGGACTTCTTCGGGACGCCCTCGCTCTCCGTCCTGGACAACTTCTTCGAACCGGGCAAAGACACCCTGCGGGCCGTGCGTCTGATGGCAGTGGTGCGGAAGGAACTGGGCGTGTCATTGCCCGTCTCGACGCTGTTCTCGGCGCCGGCGGTCCGGGCACTGGCGGCCCGCGTACCGAAGTCGCGCGTGCCCGCGTAGCCGCACCGGTGTCCGGCCGGTGCCGGTGGCACCGGCCGGGCACGTGCGCCGAACGGCACAGGGGCGCCTGAGAGACGTGCGGACCCACCGTGGCCGCCCGGGTCTCGCTCGGCGACCGGGCGCGCGGGGCCGGGCCGCCCGGCCCGGCGGTCGGCGTCCCGTCCTCACGTGGTGAAGACGAGACTGACGTTGTGTCCGCCGAACCCGAACGAGTTGGCCAGCGCGGCGGTCCACCGGCCGGTGCGCGGCTCACCGCGCACCACGTCCAGTTCCACGCGCGGGTCGAGTTCGTCGAGGTTGCGCGTGGCCGGCACCGTGCCGTCCCGGAGCGCGAACAGAGCGGCCATGGCGCCCACCGTCCCCGACGCGCCCATCATGTGACCGGTCATCGACTTCGTCGCCGTCACCGCGGCGTGGCCGCCGATCGCCCGGCCGATCGCCTCGGCCTCCGCCAGGTCACCGGACTCCGTCGAGGTGGCGTGGGCGTGCACGACCCCGATGTCCGCCGGGTCCAGTCCGGCGTCGCGCAGGGCCAGTTCGATGGCGAAGCTCTGGCCGTCCGCGTCGGAGGACGTGATGTGGTTCGCGCTGGAACTCACGGCACTGCCGGCCAGCGTGCCGTGGGCACGCCCGCCACGGGCGCGGGCGAACTCGGCGCGTTCGAGCACCATCATCCCCGCGCCCTCGCCCATGACGAACCCGGACCGCTCGACGTCGAACGGGCGGGACACGGTCTCCGGGTCCACGGACCGCGTCGACAGCGCCTTCATCTGGGCGAACGCCGCGATGGTGAAGGGGTGCAGACAGGCCTCCACCCCACCGGCGACGACCACGTCCGCCCGCCCGTTGCGGATCAGGTCCTGTCCCAGGGCGAGGGCCTCCGCCCCGGACGCACAGGCACTCACCGGAGTCCTGGCGCCGCCCTTCGCGCCCAGGTCCATGCTCACCCAGGCGGCCGGCCCGTTGGGCATCAGCATGGGGACCGCGAACGGCGACAGCCGGCGGATCCCCGCGCGTTCGAAGATGTCGTCCTGCCCCAGCGTGGTGAGGACGCCGCCGGTCCCCGTACCGATGACGACGGCCAGTCGCTCCGGTTCGACCTGCGGGGCACCGGCGTCCTGCCAGGCTTCGCGCGCGCTGAGGAGGGCGACCTGCTCGCCGCGGTCCAGCTTCCTGGCCTCGGTCCTCGGAAGCAGGGAGGCGGGGTCCACCATGAGTCCGGCCGCGACGTGCACGGGCAGGTCCGCGGCCCACTCCTCCTCCAGGAAACGCACCCCCGACTTACCGTCCAGCAGCCCCGACCACGACGACGGCGCATCGGCTCCCAGCGGCGTCATCGCACCGACGCCCGTCACCAGCACACGACCGTTACGGGTCACACGAGCCTCCTTGAATTTTGTAGATACTACATAGCGCTCGACCTGCCTTCACGGGGATCATGCCAGCCTTCAAAAGGGAAATCTGGACAGGAGCCGACCGATTTGAGAGCACGGGATTGTGTCGTTCCGACAACTGGGTGCTCTCAGACGGGAGTACGTACGCCGACGGTGTCCCGCGGCCGGTCCCCGGTTCAGCCGTCCTGGTTCAGCCGTCCTGGTTCCGCCTGCGGCCGAGGCTGAGCAGGGTGTACACCAGCAGGGCGGAGGCGAGGCCGACGGCCCAGCCGTAGTCGGCCAGGGGCTTGAGGAACGGGATGAGGCCGTCGACGGGGAAGGGGCCCTGCTTGACGCCCTTGACCACGGTGGAGTACGAGCCGCCGACCGCCAGGACGCCGCCGATCACGAAGGCGGCCACCGCGCGCGGATTCCAGCCTCCGGTGTACCAGTAGCGGCCTTCGGACCGGTACAACTCCCCCAGCGCCAGGCGCGTACGGCGCACGATCCAGTAGTCGGCGACGAGGACGCCGGCCACGGTGCCGAGCATCCCGCCCACGAACCCGAGCCAGGTGTAGATGTACACGTGCGGGTTGGCGATCAGTTTCCACGGCATGATCAGGATGCCGACCACGCCGGTGATCAGCGCGCCGGTGCGGAAGCTGACCAGTCGCGGCAGCAGGTGCGACAGGTCGTACGCCGGGGAGACGACGTTTGCGGCGATGTTCACCGACAAGGTCGCCACCATCACGATCAGCAGCGCGAACAACGCGCCGACCGTGTTGCTCATCTTCGCGCTCAGCGCGATCGGGTCCCAGATCGGTGCCCCGTAGACGGCCTGGGAACCGGACGTCACGAGCACCGACAGGACGGCGAACAGCGACATCGTGGTCGGCAGGCCCAGGGCCTGGCCCCACAGCTGGGCGCGCTGGCTGCCGCCGAAGCGCGTGAAGTCGGGGATGTTCAGCGACAGCGTGGCCCAGAAGCCGATCATGCCCATCAGAGCGGGGAAGAACACCTTCCAGAACCCGCTCCCCCAGCCCAGGCCGGAGGGCTGGTCCAGCAGCGGGCCGAAGCCGCCCGCCTTGTCCGTCATGACCCCCAGCAGCACCAGCGCGCCGACGATCACCAGCGGCGCCGCCCAGTTCTCCACCCTGCGCAGCGTCTCCATGCCGCGGGTGATGATGGCGACCTCGACGAGCCAGAACACCCCGAACGACAGCCACTGCGTCCACGGCGTGCCCCCGATCGAGCCGGCGTGCAGCCAGCCGTGCCCGAACAGCTTGCCGGCCAGCAGGAAGATGCCCTCCCCGCCGATCCACGTCTGGATGCCGAACCAGCAGCACGCCACCGCCGCCCGCACCATCGCCGGCAGGTTCGCCCCGCGCACCCCGAACGACGCCCGCGCGAACACCGGGAACGGAATCCCGTACTTGGTGCCGGCATGACCGGTCAGCAGCATCGGCACCAGCACGATCACGTTCGCCAGGGCGATCGTCAGCACCGCCTGCTTCCAGTCCATCCCCAGCGCCACCAGCCCCGAGGCCAGCGTCCACGACGGGATGCAGTGCGCCATCCCCACCCACAGGGCGAGGTAGTTGTAGGTCCCCCACGTCCGGCGGGCGATCGGGACCGGTGCCAGGTCCGCGTTGGCGAAACGCGAGTCGTCCAGCACTCCCGGATCGGACAGCGCGACCCGGCCGTCCGGGTACACCTGCTGCGTGACGGCCGGATCGGCCAGGCTTCTTCCACTGGAGGACATCGGGACCACCTCGTATCGCGGGACTCGTGTGACGATGCGGACCCCCGGGAAGCTCGACTCGTCCCCGGGAGCGCGACCAGCAAGGGAGGGGGCGGCCGGCCGCACCGGCGGACGCGGCCGCCGGCGGGCATCGGCCCGCCCCGGGCGTCAGCCGCGCGCGGCGGGCGGACGCTCGCGCGACCGGCGCGGCCGGCGACGAGATCGCCGGGCGGCACCGGGCGGCGCGGTAGGTGTCCGCTCTCGCGCGGCCCGCGGCGCGAAGACGTCGCGCGTCGTCCGCGTGCGCCGGCCGGCCGGGACCGGCGGCAGGCCCTCGCCGGCGTCGCGGCCGCTGGAGTGCGGAGCGCCGGGGGTGCCGGGGGCGGTCCGCACCCGCCCTCCGGCGAGGGTGACTCGGACCGGCGGTGGTATGTGCGTGAGAGCGGTGTCGGTCATGGGCGGGCCCCGATCGGGGATGAGGCGGGTCGGCGAAGGCCGCTGCGGGCACCGGCCCCTCCCCGCGGGGAGGCGGGGAGGGGTGACCAGGGGGGCGGGGCCGGGGTGGCCCCCGGGGGCCAGGCGTGGACGAACGGGAGTCGTACGGCTATGAGTTGACGGCCGGGATCACCGTCGTGCCGTAGGCGTCGATGGTGGCCTCCTGCGCGTCGTGCATGTCGTACAGCGCGAACTGGTCGACGCCCAGGGCGCGCAGCGCGGTCAGCTTCTCGATGTGCCGCTCGGGCGGGCCGATGAGGCAGAAGCGGTCCACGATCTCGTCGGGCACGAACTCGGTGTCGGGGTTCCCGCTGCGCCCGTGGTGGGCGTAGTCGTAGCCCTGCCGGGACTTGATGTACTCGGTGAGCTCCTCCGGGACCTGGGCGGAGTGTTCGCCGTACTTGGACACCAGGTCGGCGACGTGGTTGCCGACCATGCCGCCGAACCAGCGGCACTGGTCGCGGGCGTGGGCGAGGGCCTCGGGCGAGTCGTCGGCGGTGACGTACGCCGGTGCCGCCACGCAGACGCTGACCTCGGCGGGGTCGCGGCCGGCCGCCTCCGCCGCGTCCTTGACGGCCTTCACCATGTACTCGGTGAGGTAGAGGTCGGCCAGCTGGAGGATGAAGCCGTCGGCCTCCTCACCGGTCATCTTCAGCGCCCTGGGCCCGTACGCGGCCATCCAGACGGGGAGCCGGGCCCCCTGCCTGACCCAGGGGAACTTGACGACCGCGCCGCCGCCGAGGTCGGCGGAGTCGCCCCGGCCGAGGGCGCGGATCACCTTGATGGCCTCGCTTATGCGGGCGAGGGTGTTCGGCTTGCGGCCCGCTACCCGCATCGCGGAGTCGCCGCGGCCGATGCCGCACACGGTGCGGTTGCCGAACATGTCGTTGAGGGTGGCGAAGGTGGAGGCGGTGACCTCCGGGGTGCGGGTGGACGGGTTGGTGACCATCGGCCCGACGGTCAGCCGCTCGGTCCGCGCGAGGATCTGGCTGTAGATCACGAACGGCTCCTGCCACAGCACGGCGGAGTCGAAGGTCCAGCCGTGGCTGAAGCCGTTGTGCTCGGCCCGCCGCATGAGGTCGATGACGCGGGAGGCCGGCGGGTCGGTCTGCAGGACGAGTCCGAAGTCCATGGGCGCTGCTCCTAGTCGAGGTACTGGCAGGTGGAGCGCGGGGTGTAGACGCCGTGTCCGGCGTGCCCGGTGTACTCCCGCCGGTCGATGACGGTCTCGCCGCGCGAGAGGACCGTCTCCACCCGGCCGGTGATCCGCCTGCCCTCGTACGCCGAGTAGTCGACGTTCATGTGGTGCGTCTCGGCGGAGATGACCTGAGAGGCGCCCGGGTCGTAGATCACCACGTCGGCGTCGGCGCCCGGGGCGATGGTGCCCTTCTTCGGGTACAGGCCGAACATCCGCGCCGGGGTGGCGCAGGCGATCTCGATCCAGCGGCGGCGGGAGATGTGTCCGTCGACGACGGCCTGGTGGAGGAGGTCCATGCGGTTCTCCACGCCCGGCATCCCGTTGGGGATCTTGGAGAAGTCGCCGCGCCCCAGTTCCTTCTGGCCGCTGAAGCAGAACGGGCAGTGGTCGGTGGAGACCACCTGGAGGTCGTTCGTGCGCAGGCCCCGCCAGAGCGCCGCCTGGTGCTCCCTCGGCCGCAGGGGCGTCGAGCACACGTACTTGGCGCCCTCGAAGTCCGGCTCGGCGAGGTTGTCGGTGGACAGGAACAGGTACTGCGGGCAGGTCTCGCCGAACACGTTCAGCCCGTCGTCGCGGGCCCTCGTCAGCTCGGCGAGGGCCTCGGCGGCCGAGACGTGCACGACGTACAGCGGCGCGCCCGCGACCTGGGCGAGCCGGATGGCGCGGTGGGTGGCCTCGGCCTCCAGCAGGGCCTTGCGGACCTCCCCGTGGAAGCGCGGGTCGGTCTCGCCGCGGGCGAGGGCCTGTTCGACCAGGACGTCGATGGCGATGCCGTTCTCGGCGTGCATCATGATCAGGCCGCCGTTTCCCGCGGCCCGTTGCATGGCGCGCAGGATCTGGCCGTCGTCGGAGTAGAAGACCCCGGGGTAGGCCATGAACTGCTTGAAGGAGGTCACGCCCTCCTCGACGAGGAGGTCCATCTCGTTGAGCGTCTCCTCGTTCACATCGGAGACGATCATGTGGAAGGCGTAGTCGATCGCGCAGTTGCCCTCGGCCTTCTCGTGCCAGGCGTCCAGGCCCTCGCGCAGGGTGTGCCCGACGCTCTGGATGGCGAAGTCCACGATCGTGGTCGTACCGCCCCAGGCCGCGGCGCGGGTGCCGGTCTCGAAGGTGTCGGCGGCGTAGGTGCCGCCGAAGGGCATCTCCATGTGGGTGTGGCCGTCGACGCCGCCGGGGATGACGTACCTTCCGGTGGCGTCGATGGTCTGGTCGGCGGTGAACGCGGCGGCGGCCGGGGTGCCGGACGCCGCGAGGGCGGCGATGCGGCCGTCCTCGATGAGGACGTCGGCGTGGATCTCGTCGGACGCGGTGACGACGAGACCACCGCGGATGATTTTTCGGCCGGGCATTGGTCCTCTCCCGTGGTCGGCTGCGGGTGGGTCGTGGCTGGTCGAGCCCGCGCGACGAAGGCCGCGTCGGATACGGCCCCGCGCCCCTGGGGGCGTCCTACGGCGCCGTCAGCGGCGAGTACGCGCCCGGGGCGCGGTCCCGGTAGAACTGCCAGCGGTCGCGGACCTCGCGGAGTTTGGCCATGTCCAGGTCGCGGACGACCAGTTCGGAATCCTTGTCACTCGCGACCTCGCCGACGTACTGGGCCTCGGGGTCCACGAAGTAGGTGGTGCCGTAGAAGTCGTTGTCGCCCAGGTCCTCCACGCCGACCCGGTTGATCGCGCCGACGAAGTACTCGTTGGCGACGGCTGCGGCCGGCTGCTCCAGCTGCCACAGGTACCTGGACAGGCCGCGGGAGGTGGCCGAGGGGTTGAAGACGATCTCGGCGCCTTCGAGGCCGAGCGCCCGCCAGCCCTCGGGGAAGTGGCGGTCGTAGCAGATGTAGACGCCGATCCGGCCGACCGCGGTGTCGAAGACGGGCCAGCCGCTGTTGCCCGGCCGGAAGTAGAACTTCTCCCAGAATCCCTGCACTTGGGGGATGTGGGTCTTGCGGTACTTGCCGAGGTAGGTGCCGTCCGCGTCGATCACGGCGGCGGTGTTGTAGAGGACGCCCGGCTGCTCCTCCTCGTACATCGGCAGGATCAGGACGATGCCGAGGGCGCGGGCGAGGGACTGGAAGCGCTGGACGGTCGGACCCTCGGGGATCCGCTCGGCGTAGTCGTAGAACGCCTTGTCCTGGACCTGGCAGAAGTAGGGGCCGTAGAACAGCTCCTGGAAGCACAGGACCTGGGCGCCCTGCGCGGCCGCGTCGCGGACCGCCTGCTCGTGGACCTGGATCATGGATTCCTTGTCCCCGGTCCAGGCGGTCTGGAAGAGGGCGGCACGGATCACTCGGCTCATCGGGACCTCCGGTAGCTGGGTGTGCGGTGAGCCTAGGAAGCGGACGGGCCGGCTTCGACGGGCAGCGTGTCACGTCCCCGGGGGCTGGGCATGCCACCGTGTCATGTCTGCGCGGGTCCATGTTTCACCGCCGTTTTCCCAGATGGTCATAGGTTTCAGCGTTGTTGCGCGTCATGCGCGAGCAGCGCGATGTGCACGGAGGCCGCCTGTTCGAAGTCGTCCAGGTCGACCCCGAGCCTGCCCTGTATGGCCTCCAGACGGCGGTAGAGGGCGGGCCGCGAGACATGGTGGAGCCGGGCGGTGCGGGACTTGTTGCGGCCGGTGGCGAGGTAGGTGCGCAGCACTTCGAGCAGCTCGGGCTCGGCCCGGCACAGCAGGCCGTCCAACTCCCTCTCCGCGAAGGACTGCACATGCGGGTTCTCGCGCAACAGGCGTACGAGGCCACGCAGATGGACGTCCTTCAGGCGCACCACGGCGGGCAGACCGAGGGCGGCGGAGGAGCCGGTGACGGCCTCGGCGACATGGCGGGCCTCGCGCAGTCCCGCGGGAACCTCTTCCCAGACGGTGTGCGGGTCGGCGGCGGCGACCACGGCGTCCGGCCGCCCGGTACCTTCGCGCAGCCGGGCCGCGAAGAGCGCGGTGAGGGCGTCGGCGGGCCGGTCGCGCGGGAGGCTGAGCAGTACGGCGGTCACCCCGTCGGCCAGCTCGGCGGCGAGCCCGGACAGGCCCAGCACCCGCAGCAGCCGGTCCAGTACGGCGGGTGCGGCGTCGGGGACGACGAGCGGCACGAAGGTGCGCAGGTTGACCGGCAGCCCGGCGGCGCGGGCGCGCGGCAGCAGCTGCCGGGCCGGTACGACACCGGAGACGAGGTCGGTCAGCAGGCTCTGCGCGGACTGCTCCTCCCAGCTCAGCGCGGAGCCGCCGAGCATGCGGTGCAGCACCAGGGCCTCGGCGGCGCGGTCGGCGAGGAGCCGTCCGGTGGCCGCCTCGCCCCGGTAGCCGCACAGCAGCAGCCGGCCCCAGCGCTCGCCGCGGCCGCCGAGTTCGGCGCTGATCCAGGCGTCCAGGGCGCCGCCGCCGGCCTGCCGGGCGACGCGCTCCCAGTCACGCAGCACGTCGTCCACGGCGGACCGCTCCCCCGCCGTGGCGAGGACGCGGTGGGCGAGGTTGGTGAGGACCACGGGACAGGCGCTGTGCCGGGCGACCTCGTCGAGCAGCCGCTGGAGCGGGGCCCCGGCCGTGATCAGCGCGGTGAGGTCGGTGCGCACCGCCTCGGACAGGCTGACGGCCGCGAACTTCCGCCGTACCAGCCGGGACTGCACCTCCTCGGTCAGCTCGGCGAAGGGGAAGGGGCGGTGCAGCACGACCAGCGGAAGCCCGCAGCGTTCGGCGGCACGGCGCATCACCTCGGGCGGGGCGGGGAAGGCCCGCCCGAGGCCGAGGACCACGGCGGCGGCCTCGGCGCGGTGCAGGGACCGGATGTACTCGGCCTGCCGGGTCTCGTCGCCGGCGAGGAGCACGCCGGTGGTGAGCACCATCTCGCCGCCGGTGAGCATCACGCCCACGTCGGCGGCCTCGGCGACGTGCACCCAGCGCACCGCCCGGTCGAGTCCGCCGGCGCCGGCCACCACCTCGGGCTCCCCGGCGAGCACCCGCTCCAGCGTGAGCACCTGGCGCACGGAGAGGGCGGGTTCCGGCGGGGCGGCGGGGCGGGAGGCGGAGGTGGTGGTCATGGCCGTATCCCCTTGCTCGGCGGTGCCAGGTGTCCCCTTGCTCGTAGCACGCGTTTGTTACGAGTACGCGCTCCTGAGCGCGTCCTCCAGGACGGCGGCGCCCTCCTCGGCCTCCGCGACGGTCAGCGACAGCGGCGGGGCGACGCGCAGGGCGCTGCTGTCGTGGCCGCCGCCCTTGCCGATGAGCAGGCCCCCGGCGCGGGCCGCCTCCAGGACGGCGGAGGCCGCCTGCGGATCGGCCTCGTCGGTGCCCGGCTTCGCCAGCTCGATACCGATCATCAGGCCGCGCCCGCGGATCTCGCGCACCCCGGGCAGCTGGGCGGCGACGCCCCGCAGCCGCTCGATGAGCAGGCCGCCGACCCGGCGGGCGTTGCCCTGGAGGTCGTGGTCGAGGAGGTAGGCGAGGTTGGCGAGCCCGGCGGCCATGGTGAGCTGGGTGCCGCCGAAGGTGGAGATGCTGTTGGCGTCCAGGCAGTTCATCAGTTCGGCGCGGGCGATGACACCGCCGATGGAGGCGCCGTTGCCGATGCCCTTGGCGAAGGTGACGATGTCCGGCGGGCCGCTGCGGGCGTGCGCCTGCCAGCCCCAGAAGTGGTCGCCGGTGCGGCCCCAGCCGGTCTGCACCTCGTCGGAGATCCACAGGATGCCGCGTTCCTTGAGCACGTCCCGGAAGTCGGCGTACAGCCCGTCGGGCGGCGAGGTGAACCCGCCGACGCCCTGGACGGGTTCGGCGATCAGCGCGGCCGGGGGCCGGGTGTGGCCGAGGACGTCCTTGAGGTCGGCGACGCAGGCGTCGGTGAAGGCACGGTCGTCCAGGTGCGCGAAGGGGCCCCGGGTGCGGACACCGCCGTGCACGTACAGGGTCTGGAGCGGGGAGAGGGAGGTCGGGGACCAGGTGCGGTTGCCGGTGATGCCGACGGTGGAGAAGGAACGGCCGTGATAGCTGTTGCGCATGGCCAGGACGGTGTTGGTGCGCCGGTACGAGGTGGCGAGCAGCAGGGCGGTGTCGTTGGCCTCGGTGCCGGAGGTGGTGAAGAAGACGCGGGCGTCGGGGATGCCGCTCACCTGGGCGATGCGCTCGGCGAGTTCCACCATCGGGCGGTTGAGGTAGAGGGTCGAGGAGTGCAGGATGCGCCCGGCCTGCTCGCTGACCGCCTTGGTGACCTCGGGCAGCGCGTGCGCGGTCATGGTGGTGAGGATGCCGCCGAAGAAGTCCAGGTAGCGGTTGCCGTCGGAGTCCCAGACGTGGCGGCCCTCGCCGTGGGTGATCTCGATCGGGTCGTCGTAGTAGAGGGCGAGCCAGTCGGGCATCACCCTGCGGTGGCGGGAGTAGAGGTCGCTCACGGCTGCACCAGCCCTTCGTAGGCGTCGGGACGGCGGTCGCGGTAGAAGGCCCACTGCTGCCGTACATCGTCGATGAGTGCGAAGTCCAGGTCCCGGACGAGGAGTTCCTCGTCCTTGTCGCCCGCGACGTCGCCGACGAACCGGCCGCGGGGGTCCACGAAGTACGACGTCCCGTAGAAGTCGTTGTCCCCGTACTCCTCCTGCCCCACCCGGTTGATGGCGGCGACGAAGTACTCGTTGGCGACGGCGGCGGCGGGCTGCTCCAACTGCCAGAGGTGGGCGGACAGGCTCCGGTGGGTGGCGGAGGGGTTGTAGACCAACTGGGCACCGCCGAGGCCGAGTTGCCGCCAGCCCTCGGGGAAGTGACGGTCGTAGCAGATGTACACGCCGACCTTGCCGACGGCGGTGTCGAAGACGGGCCAGCCCTGGTTGCCGGGGCGGAAGTAGTACTTCTCCCAGAAGCCCTCGACCTGGGGGATGTGGTGCTTGCGGTACTTGCCGAGGTAGGTGCCGTCCGCGTCGATCACGGCGGCCGTGTTGTAGTAGAACCCGGACCGCTCGATCTCGAACACCGGCGCGACGATCACCATCCCGGTCTCCCGCGCGAGGTCCCGCATCCGCCGTACGGTCGGCCCGTCGGGCACGGGCTCGGCCCGGCGGAAGTGCTCCCGGTCCTGGACCTGGCAGAAGTAGGGGGCGTTGAAGACCTCCTGGAACCCGATGATCCGCGCGCCCCGCCGGGCCGCCTCACGGGCGTGCTCCTCGTGTTTCGCCACCATGGACCCGGTGTCGCCGGTCCAGGTGGCCTGGACCAGCGCGGCGCGGACGACGTTGGCCATGAGCTGCTCCTTCGACATGACGTCAGAGCCTCTACGCCCGTAGAGCAGACCGTAGAGGCACGAACGTAAGCCTCCGGGGCCGCCTTGCCAAGACCATCGCCGCCAACCCGCTGGGGCGGGGGCGATTCACACTCCGGTGGGTGAGCGCGGGGCCGCGCCCTCTCAGACGGCCATCGGGGTGCAGTGGACCGCCAGCTCGTCCATCGACAGGCCCAGCACGCCGGCCAGCGCGGCCACCGTGAAGAAGGCCGGGGTCGGGGCGCGGCCCGTCTCGATCTTGCGGAGGGTCTCGGCCGAGACACCCGCCGCGGCGGCGACCTCGACCATGCTGCGGTCGCCGCGCGCCTCGCGCAGCAGCCGCCCGAGCCGCTCGCCGCGCTCGCGCTCTTCGGGGGTGAGGGGGGTGCGGACCATGCGTCCATTGTGCCCGCCACCCTCCCCCGTCGACATACCGCCCTCCTCGGCCACCGGCATGCGGCCAATTAAAATACCGGTATAGTAATTGGCATGGTGGAACTGAAGACGGACGCGTCGATCGACGCGATGCATGCCGCGGGCCAGGTCGTCGGGCGGGCCCTGAGCGCCGTGCGCGAGGCGGCGGACGTGGGAGTCTCGCTGCTGGAGCTCGACGAGGTGGCGCGGGAGGTGCTGCGGGCGGCGGGGGCGGCCTCGCCCTTCCTCGGGTACCGCCCCTCCTTCGCCCCGACCCCCTTCCCCGCGGTGATCTGCGCCTCGGTCAACGACGCGATCGTGCACGGCATCCCCACCGGGTACCGGCTGCGCGACGGCGACCTGGTCTCCGTCGACTGCGGGGCCCTGCTGGACGGCTGGGCCGGCGACTCGGCGATCAGCTTCGTGGTGGGCCGCCCGCGCCCCGAGGACGTACGGCTCGTCGAGACCGCCGAACGGGCACTGGCGGCAGGCATCGCGGCGGCCGTGGCCGGCAACCGCGTCGGCGACATCGCCCACGCCGTCGGCCGGGTCTGCCGTGCGGCGGGCTACGGCGTCCCGCAGGACTTCGGCGGCCACGGCATCGGCCGCCGGATGCACGAGGACCCGGGAGTCCCGAACGAGGGCCGTCCCGGCCGCGGTCTCCCGCTGCGCCCCGGCCTGGTCCTGGCGATCGAGCCGATGCTGATCGGCGGCGGCCGGGACGACTACTACGAGGCCCCCGACGGCTGGACCCTGCGCACGGCGGACGGCTCCCGCGCGGCCCACGCGGAACACACGGTGGCCGTCACGGAGGACGGTCCCCGGGTCCTGACGGCACGCGTGCCGCTCTGACGGGGCGCGGCGTTCCGCGCGCACAGGCGCCGGGACGCCGGGACGCCGAGGCGGAGGGCGCCCCGCCCCGCGGCGCGGCGGCCCGCCACGCCCGGGGCACGGCACGTCCTCGCGCCGCCGTGGGACCGGTTCGGGCTCGGCCGCGAGGCGGCACATCCCCGGACGGCCCGGCACAGGGAAGGTACGACCAGCCCTCGCGCCGACACCGTACGAGGTGTCACACGGCGGCCGGGACGACGCCGATGCCCGCCGGCAGGGCGTCCTCGGTGATGCCCCGGCCGCGCGGAGTGTTCGCGCGGGCGAGGAAGCGCACCCCGTCCCACTGGAGGGCGGTGGCCTCCTCGCCGTGGGGCCGTCCGCCGGAAGAAGGCCGACGCCGTCGTCGTGGCGGACGGCCTCGGTCTCGACGGGCGGGTCGGCCGCCCGCGTCAGATCGCCGATCGCCCGCGGCGCACGACCCACCGCCGGGACCCCGACGACGGCCCGTACCGGCTCCCGCGCGTCCATCGGGCGGCTACCCGCACCGTCACGGTGATCACGGACGGCGCCGGAGCGAGGGGCTCAGCGGCGCCCGAAGGGCCACCAGGAGCGCTTGGGCGCGGGCGGGCAGGCGCATCGCTGGGCGCGCGGCACGCCCGCGAGTACCTGCTCCACATGGTTCCCGCAGCCCGCGTACGTGGCTTTGCCACAGGTCGGACAGGTGATGCGTCGACACATGGTCGACTCCTCGTCTTCGACGTCGTCGCTCCGCGGTCGGGTTGCGCCGCGGTCCGGTGGTTCAGGCTGCCGTCTCCCAGGCGGCGTAGCCGCCGAGGAGGTCGTAGACCTCGGCGCGGCCGCCGTGCCGGATCAGGCTGGCCGCGATGGAGGAGCGGTGGCCGCCGGCGCAGTGCACCACCAGGCGGCCCTCGGCCGGCACCTCGTCGAGGCGCCCGGCGAGTTCGGCCAGCGGGATGTGCAGCGCGCCCTCGATCGAGCGGCCGTCCTCGCGTTCGCCGCAGTTGCGCACGTCGAGCACGACGGGGGGCCGGGCGGAGACGAGTTCCTCGCGCAGCGCGTCGGCGGTCAGCCGCCCGGCCCGGCGCGTCTGCTCGGGGTGGGCGAGGAAGAGCCCCTCGGGGTCGGCCGCGTAGCCCCGGACCCGGTCGAAACCGATGCGCGCGAGGCGGGTGACCGTCTCCTCGGCGCGGCCCTCGGGAGTGACGAGGAGGATGTCGTCCTTCGGGGTCAGGACGCTGCCGGCCTGTTCGGCGAAGCGGCCGTCGAGCGGGACGTTGACCGCGCCGGCCAGGTGACCGTCGGCGAACGCGAACTGGTCGCGCGTGTCGAGGACGACGGCGCCGGCGTCGCGCAGGCGGGCGAACCCGGCCGCGTCGAGCGCGGGAGCGCTCTCCCGGGCCTGGAACAGGTCGCGGTTGCGGCGGTTGAGGTCGGCGTCGTACGAGAAGTAGCCGGGGGCGGCGGACTGGCCCGCGGTGACGAGCCGGACGAAGGTGTCCTGGTCCATGGGGCGGCAGGCGTAGTTGGTCAGGCGCTGGGCGCCGATGGTCGACTGGAGCTCGGTGGAGAGGTTCTTGCCGCACGAGGAGCCGGCGCCGTGGGCGGGGAAGACCCGGACCTCGTCGGGCAGGGCCAGCAGCTTGTTGTGGACGCTGTCGTAGAGCATCGCGCCGAGTTCCTCGGCGGTGACACCGGCGGAGGCGAGCAGGTCGGGGCGGCCGACGTCGCCGATGAACAGGGCGTCACCGGTGAGCACCCCGTAGGGGACGGTGTCCGTGGACTTCTCGAAGACGAGGATGCTGATCGACTCGGGGGTGTGGCCGGGCGTCTCCAGGATCTGGAGGGTGACCTCGCCCAGGGAGATCCGCTCGCCGTCGGCGAGGGGCCGGATGGGGTACTCGGTCACGGCGCGCCGCCCGTAGCCGATCCAGGCGCCGGTGCGCTGGGCCAGCTCCAGGTGCCCGGCGAGGAAGTCGGCGTGGAAGTGGGTGTTGATCACCGCCTCGACGGTGAACCCGTGCGCCTCGGCGTCCGCGACGTACTCGTCCACGTCCCGGCGGGGGTCGATCACGACCGCCTTGCCGCTGGTGGGATCGCCGATGACGTACGCGGCCTGGGACAGGCAGTCGAGGTAGTGCTGGGCGAAGTGCATGGGGTGCCTCCTGGCGCGGGTGGTGCGGAGGGACTGGAATCCCGATATACCCAGGGGGGTATTTGTCAGTGATACCCGTGGGGGTATCAATGACAGGGACTGTATACCCACGGGGGTATTCGGAGGCAAGTCGCCCCGCCGAACCCGGGACAGGCAGGGGGAGATACCCCCGGGGGTACTTGTGCTACGGTGGTTTTATACCCCCGGGGGTAACCCGCACGGAGCGGCTCCGAGCTCTCCGTACGGCCTTCCGGCGGCATGCGGGCCGTGTCACGGCCTCGCGCCGCACGCCCTGGGCGGGACGCGGCGACCGGGTGATCACCCCCGCCGTTCCGCCCCTCCCCGTATTCCGAGAGGTTGTGTGATGTCCCTCTTCCCCACCGGCGAGGACCGTGTCACCGTCGCCGAGGCCTTCCGGCACACCCGGGACAGCGACGCCCCGGCCGTGCTGCTGGACGTGCGCGAGCGGAACGAGTGGGAGGCCGGGCACGCGCCCGGCGCCGTCCACGCGCCGCTGTCCGGCCTGGTGACGGGGGCGGCGCTGCCGAGCGCGGCGCAGGCCCGGCCACTGGTGGTGATCTGCCGCAGCGGTCAGCGCTCCCGGCGGGCCGCGGCGCTGCTGGCCGGGCGTGGGGCGGTGGTGGCGGATGTCGAGGGTGGTATGCGGGCGTGGGCCGCCGCCGGGCACCCGGTCGTGGACGTGCGCGGGAACAGCGGTTCCATAGCATGACCACTCTGATCCTCGCGCTCGTCGCCGGCGCCGTCGTGGGCCTGGCCCTGGGCGGTCTCGGCGGGGGCGGCAGCGTCCTCGCCGTCCCCGCCCTGATCTACCTCCTCGGGTTCACCACGGCCCAGGCGACGACGGCCAGCCTGGTCATCGTCACCCTCACCTCCGTCACCGCGCTGACCGGACACGCCCGGGACGGCAACGTCGCCTGGCGCACCGGCCTGCTGTTCGCCGCCGCGGGCATCGTGCCCGCGATGCTCGCCGGAGCCGCCGCCGGCCATATCCCCCAGGCCCT
>NZ_LBDA02000013.1 GCF_000980885.2 Streptomyces malaysiense
GCACGTCCTGGACGCGCGACTGCGGCCCGTCCTCCCGGGCACGGTCGGCGAACTGTACGTCGCCGGTCACGGCCTGGCCCGCGGCTACACCGGCGAACCGGCCCTGACCGCGGCCCGTTTCGTCGCCGACCCCGCCGGCGGCGGGCGGCGCCTCTACCGGACCGGCGACCTGGTGCGGTGGAACGCCCGGGGCGAACTGGACTACATCGGCCGGGCCGACGACCAGGTCAAGGTGCGCGGCTTCCGGATCGAGCCGGGCGAGGTGGAGGCGGCGCTGGCCGCCCACCCGCAGGTCGGCAGCGCCGCCGTCCTCGCCCGCGAGACCCCCTCAGGAGGCACGCGTCTGGTCGGCTACGTCGTCCCCGCCGATCCGGCCACGGCCCCCGAACCCGTCGCCGTCCGGGAGTTCGTGGCCGAGCGGCTGCCCGACTACATGGTCCCCGCGGGCGTCGTCGTCCTGGACGCGTTCCCGCTGAACACCAGCGGCAAGCTCGACCGCGAGGCCCTGCCCGAGCCGGAGTTCGCCGCGGGTTCCGCCTTCCGCGCGCCGCGCACCGCGCTCGAGGAGACCCTCCGCGCGGCCTTCGCCGACGTCCTCGGCCTCGCGGCCGGCACGATCGGTGTCGACGACTCCTTCTTCGACCTCGGCGGCCACTCGCTGCTCGCCACCAAGCTCGTCGCGAGGATCCGCACCGGATTCGGTGCCGAGCTCGGCGTCCGTGCCGTGTTCGAGGCGCCCACGGTGGCCACCCTGGCGACCCGGCTGGTCGTCGCGGACCGGGCCCGGCCGGCGCTGGAGGCCCAGGACCGGCCGGAGCGGCTGCCGTTGTCGTACGCCCAGCGGCGCCTGTGGTTCCTCGACCAGTTCGCGGGCCCGAGCGCCACCTACAACATCCCCGTCGTACTGCGGCTGACCGGCGCCCTGGACGTGGCCGCGCTGCGGGCCGCGACGCGGGACGTGGTGGCCCGGCACGAGAGCCTGCGCACGACCGTGTCCGCGGACGCCGCGGGCGTCCCCTTCCAGCGGGTGCTCGCGGAGGGGGAGTTCGCGCTGGACATGCCGGTGGCGCGGATCGCGCCCGAGGAGGTGTCCGGGCGCGTCGCGCGGGCCGCCGCCCACGCCTTCGACCTGGCCGGGGAGATCCCCCTGCGGGCCTCGCTGTTCGAGGTCGCCGAGGACGAGCACGTGCTGGTCCTCGTGGTGCACCACATCGCCGGTGACGGTGAGTCGATGGCGCCCCTGTCGAAGGACCTGGTGGCCGCCTACCGGGCCCGCCTCGCGGGCGAGGCGCCGCGGTGGCAGCCGCTCGCCGTGCAATACGTGGACTACGCGCTGTGGCAGGAGAAGCTGCTCGGTGACGAGAACGACCCCACCAGCCGTGCCTTCGAACAGTACGGCTACTGGAAGGCCGAGCTGGCGGGCGTTCCGCAGCCGCTGCAGCTGCCGACGGACCGGCCGCGGCCGCCCGTGGCGAGCCACCGCGGCGACCGCGTGGCCTTCGCCGTGGAGCCGGAACTCCTCAGCCGAGTCGAGGAACTGGCCGTCCGCGAGGGCGCGACCGTGTCCATGGTGCTGCAGTCCGCCCTGGCGGTGCTGCTCCGGCAGCTCGGCGCCGGCGACGACATCACCATCGGCTCGCCGATCGCCGGCCGCACGGACGAGGCCCTCGCCGGTCTCGTCGGGTTCTTCGCCAACACCTGGGTGCTGCGCGCCGACCTGTCCGGCGGCCCGTCGTTCACCGACGTGCTCTCCCGGGTGCGGGAGAAGGCGCTGACGGCGTACGACAACCAGGACGTGCCGTTCGAGCGGCTGGTGGAACTGCTCAACCCCGAGCGCTCCACCGCCTACCACCCCCTCTTCCAGGTGATGCTGGCCTGGCAGAACATCAGCCGGCCCGACTTCGAACTCGACGGCCTGCGGCTCGGCTACGAGCCGGTGGACGCCGACTCCGCCAAGTTCGACCTGTTCTTCGGCCTGACCGAGTACGACACCGGAGCCGGGCGCGGCGTCCACGGCAGCCTGGAGTACGCGGCGGACCTCTTCGACCGCAGCACGGCGACCACCCTCGCCGAGCGTTTCGTGCGCGTGCTGCGGCAGGTCACCGCCGCTCCCGGGGACCGGGTGGACGGAGTCGATCTCCTCTCGGACAGCGAACGCGAACAGGTGGTCGTCCGGTGGAACGACACCTCGGCCCCGCTGCCCGCTCAGACGATCCCCGGACTGTTCGAGGAGCAGGCCGCCCGTACCCCGGACGCCGTCGCCGTGGCCGGCGGCGGGGTCTCCTGGACGTACCGCGAGCTGGACGAGCGCGCCAACCGGCTCGCGCGGGAACTCATCCGGGCGGGCCAGGGCCCGGAGTCCATCGTCGGCCTCGCCCTGCCCCGCGACGCGGAACTCGTGGTCGGCATGCTGGGCATCCTCAAGTCGGGCGCCGCCTACCTGCCGATCGACCCGCGCTATCCCAGCACGCGCCTGGACTTCGTCCTCGCCGACGCCCGCCCCGACGTGATCGTCACGGACACCCGGACCGCGGACGTCCTGCCCGCGAACGACGCCGTCTGCCTGCACCTCGACCGGCTCGACCTCGCCTCCGGGGACGGCTCCGCGCTCCACCCGGGCGAACGCCCCGCCTCCTGGGGGCCGGACAGCCTGGCGTACGTGATGTACACGTCCGGCTCCACCGGGAACCCGAAGGGCGTCGCCATCCACCACGCCAACCTCGTCAACGGCGTGCTGCGCCTCGCCGACGTCGTCGACGTGCGGGCGGGCTCGCGCATGCTGGGCGCCACCTCGGTCAACTTCGACGTCTCGGCCTTCGAGGTGTTCACCGCGCTCAGCCGCGGCGCATGCGTCGAGGTCGTCCGGGACGTCCTGGAGCTGGCCGAGCGTGACGGCTGGCAGGGCGGTTCGCTGCAGGCCGTGCCCTCGGTGTTCTCGGAGATCCTCGACACCGTCGCCGGGAAGATGGACGTGGACACGGTGGTCCTGGGCGGTGACAGCCTGCCCGCCGCGCTCCTGGACAAGGTGCGCAGCGCCATCCCCCGGGCCCGGCTCGTGCAGGCCTACGGGCAGACCGAGGACTTCTACGCCACCACCTTCGAGATTCCCGACGGCTGGAGCGGCACCGGCAACGTGCCCATCGGTGCCCCGCTCGGCAATATGCGCACCTACGTCCTCGGCCCGGGACTCGTGCCCGTACCGGTCGGGGTGACGGGCGAGCTGTACGTCGCCGGAGCGGTGGGCCGCGGCTACCACAACCGGCCCGGCATCACCGCCGAACGCTTCGTCGCGGACCCCTTCGGGCCCGTGGGGGAGCGCATGTACCGCACCGGTGACCTGGTGCGGTGGACCCCGGACGGACAGCTGGAGTACCTGGGCCGCGGCGACACCCAGATGAAGATCCGCGGATTCCGGATCGAGCCCGGTGAGATCGAGGCCGCGCTCGTCGCGCACCCCGAGGTGCGCCGGGCCGTGGTCCAGATGCGGCAACTGCGCGCCGAGGGGGGCGGCCGGCAGCTGGTGGGCTACGTCGTCCCGGCGGGCGAGCGGTCCGGGAACGGGCCGGACGTCGAGGAACTGCGCCGATTCGTCGCCGGCCGGCTCCCGGAGTTCATGGTGCCGTCGGCCTTCGTGGTCCTGGACCGCTTCCCCCTGGATCCCAACGGCAAGCTCGACCGGCGGGCGCTGCCCGCGCCCGTCCTCGGCGACACGGACTTCCGCGCGCCCGCAACCGCGCGCGAGCGGGCGCTGTGCGAGATCTTCGCCGCGGTGCTCGGTGCGGACCGGGTCGGTGTCGACGACGACTTCTTCACCGTCGGCGGCGACAGCATCCGCTCCATCCAGGTCGTCGCGCAGGCCCGCGCCCGGGGCATCGAGGTCAGCCCCCGCGACGTGTTCGAGCACCGTACGGTCGCCCGGCTCGCCGAGGTGGCCCGCGATCTGGGAGCGCGGAGCGAGGCCGCGGTCCTGACCGAGCTGGAGGGCGGCGGCACCGGCTGGTCCCCGTTGCCGCCGGCCGGCCGCTACATGCTCGAACTCGGCGGCGGCTACGACAGGTTCCAGCAGTCGATGGTGCTCACCCTGCCCCAGGAGGCCGACGACGCCACTCTGGCGGCGACCGTGCAGGCCGTCCTCGACACCCATGACGTGCTGCGCGCCCGCCTGGTCACCGGCGGGGGAGCCGGGGAAGAGGAAGCCGGGCTCGTGGTCGACGCGCCGGGCTCGGCCGTCGCGGCCGAACTGATCCGCCGGGTGCCCTGCACGGGGCAGTGGCGGACGGAGTCCTGGCGCGCGCAGTTGGCCGCGGAGCTGGACGCCGCCACGGGCCGGCTCGACCCGGCGGCCGGCCGGATGGCACAACTCGTCTGGTTCGACCCGGAGGACGGCGACGCGGGCCGGCTCCTCGTGGTCCTGCACCACCTGGTCGTCGACGGCGTGTCCTGGCGCATCCTGCTGCCCGACCTGGCCGCGGCCTGGGAGCAGGCGCACGCCGGCCGCGCCCCGGTCCTCGCCCCGGTGGGGACGTCCGCGCGCCGGTGGACGCACGCCCTCGCCGAGGAGGCGGCCCGTCCCGGACGCACCGCCGAACTCCCGCTCTGGCGCGCCATGCTGGACGGCCCCGATCCGCTGCTCGGCGAACGGCGCATCGACCCGACGGTGGACACCATGGCCACCGTGGAACGGCTCCAGGTCTCCGTGCCGGCCGACGTCACCGAGACGGTGCTGACCGCGTTGCCTGCCGCCTTCCACGGCGGCCCGAACGACGGCCTGCTCACGGCGCTCGCCCTGGCGCTGGCGACGTGGCGGTCGCGGCGCGGTGTCACCGAGACGTCGGCCCTGCTGCGCATGGAGGGCCATGGACGCGAGGAGGACGTGGTGCCGGGCGCGGACCTCTCGCGTACCGTCGGCTGGTTCACCAGCATGTTCCCGATGCGCCTGGACGTCGCGGGCTGCGACCTCGCCGAGGCGCTGGCCGGGGGTGACGCCGCGGGCCGGGCCGTCAAGGCGGTCAAGGAGCAGCTGCGGGCGATCCCGGACAAGGGCATGGGCTTCGGCCTGCTGCGCCACCTCAACGAGCGGACGGCCCGCGAACTGTCCGCCTTCCCGGAAGGGCAGATCGGCTTCAACTACCTGGGCCGGTTCTCCGCCACGGACATGCCCGAGGAGCTGCGGGGCCTCGGCTGGACCCAGGCACCCGAGGGCGGCGTGATGGCCGATCTCGACGCCGACATGCCCGCGATGTCGGTCCTGGACGTCACCGCCGTCGCCTCCGAGACCGACGAAGGCCCCCTGCTGGGTGCGGTCTTCAGCTTCCCGGCCACGATCCTGCGCGCGGCCGACGTCCGGGAGCTCGCCGACCTGTGGGTCGAGGCGCTCACGGCGCTCGCCCACCATGTGCGCAGCGACCCCCGGGCGGGTGGCCTCACGCCGTCCGACCTGCCGCTGGTCCAGGTCGGCCAGATGGAACTCGACGTGTGGCGCAAGGCCTATCCGGGCCTGTCCGACGTGTGGCCGCTGACGCCGCTGCAGTCCGGGCTGCTCTTCCACGCGCAGCTCGCCGACGCCGCCTTCGACGCCTACAACATGCAGCTGGCCTTCGAGCTCACCGGCCCGGTCGACCCCGGCCGGCTGCGCGCGGCCGGACAGGCGCTCCTGGACCGGTACCCCAACCTCAGGGCCGCCTTCGTCCCCGACACCGGTGGCGGACACGTCCAGCTCGTCGTCGACGGCGTCGAACTGCCATGGCGGGAAGCCGACTTCCGTCCCCTCGCGGACCGGGCGGCGCGCGAGGACGCGTACGACGAACTCCTCGCCCAGGACCTGCGCACCAACTTCGACCCGGCACGTCCGCCGCTGCTGCGCATGACCCTCGTGCGGACGGCCGACACGGTCAGCCACCTCGTCCTGACCGCCCACCACACGCTGTTCGACGGCTGGTCGCTGCCCGTCCTGCTGCAGGACCTGCTGCGGCTGTACGCCGGTCACGGCGACGCGACGGCGCTGCCCCAGGTCCGTGGCTTCCGGGACTTCCTGGTCTGGCTCGCCGCGCAGGAGCCGGCCGCCGCGGCCCAGGCATGGGCGAGCGAACTGGAGGGAGTCGAGGAGCCCACCCTGCTCGCCGAGTCCCGTCAGCGGCGCGACCAGGACGGCATCGGCATGCTCGACGTCCCCCTGCCGGCCGGCGACGCCGAGACGCTGGCACGCCGGGCGGCCGAACTCGGCGTCACCGTCAACACCCTGGTACAGGGCAGCTGGGCGCTGGTCCTCGCGGGCCTGACGGGCCGTCAGGACGTGGTCTTCGGCGCCACCGTCTCGGGGCGGCCGGCGACCCTGCCCGGAGCCGACTCCATGGTCGGCCTGTTCATCAACACCCTTCCGGTGCGCGTCACCTGCGCCCCCGAGCAGAGCCTCGCCGAGGTGTTCACCGGGCTGCAGAGCCGGCAGGCCGCGCTCCTCGACCACCACCACTACGGGCTGACCGCCCTGCACCGCGACACCGGCCTGAGCGTCCTGTTCGACACCATGATCGCGTTCGAGTCGTACCCGGTGGACCAGGCGGGCCTCGGCGCCGCGGGGGCGAGCAGTGAGCTGGCGGTCACCGGCATCCGCCCGTTCTCGGGCACCCACTACCCGGTGACGGTCATCGCGGTGACCGAGCCCCATCTGCGCCTGACCCTCCACTACCAGCGGGGCCTCTTCGAGGAGTCCGAGGCCGAGGGCATCGCCGAACGCTTCGCGCGGGTCCTCTGCCAGGCGGCCGCCGACCCCGGCACCCGGACCGGTCGCCTGGAGCTTCTCGCCCCCGCGGAGCGGCAGCTGCTGCTCGACCGGTGGAACGGGGCGGCGCCCGGACCCGCCCCGGCCACGATCCCGGAGGCCTTCGCCCGGCAGGTGGCCGCGACCCCGGACGCGGTCGCGCTGGTCTGCGACGGTACGGCACTGACGTACCGGGAACTCGACGCGATGGCGGACCGGGTGGCGCACGCCCTCGTGCGCAGGGGCGTGCGGCCCGAGACGGTGGTGGCCGTCGCCCTGCCCCGCACCCCGCGCCTGGTGGCCGCGCTGCTCGGCGTGCTCAAGGCGGGCGGCGCCTACCTGCCCATCGATCCGGCCTATCCCAGCGGCAGGCTGGCCTACGTCCTGTCCCACGCACGGCCCCGGTGGGTCCTGACGGACGCCGCGACCGAGGCGGTGCTCCCGGCCGGCGACGTCCCGCGCCTGCACGTCGGCACCCTCCTCGACGAGGAGAGCGACGGGACACCCGCCGCCGCGGTGCTGCGCCCGGACAACGCGGCCTACGTGATGTACACCTCCGGCTCGACCGGTACCCCGAAGGGTGTCGCGATCACCCACGGCAACGTGACCAACGGCGTCGCACAGCTCGCCGGATCGCTGAAGGTCGGCCCCGGCCTGCGCATGCTGGCCGGGACCTCCGTCAATTTCGACGTCTCCGTGTTCGAGATGTTCACCGCGCTGACCACCGGCGCCGGCGTCGAACTGGTCCGTGACGCCCTGGTGCTCGCCGAGGGCGCGGGCCGCGGCGCGGACATCGTCAGCACCGTTCCCTCCGTCTTCGCGGAACTGCTGGAACTGGGGGCCGACATCGACGCCCGCACCCTCGTCTTCGCCGGCGAGGCGCTCCCGGACACCCTCGTGGAACGGATCGCGCGGCGAATGCCGGACGCCCGTGTCGTCAACGCGTACGGGCAGAGCGAGTCGTTCTACGCGACGCTCTGGTCCGCCGGTTCGGGACCCGGGACGGGGGCGAGCGCCCCCGTCGGAGCCCCGCTCGGAGGCGTGCGCACCTACGTCCTCAACGCGGGCCTCGAACCCGTTCCGGTGGGCGTCGTCGGCGAGTTGTACGTGGCGGGAGCGTGCCTGGGACGCGGCTACCACGGCCGCGGCGCGCTCACCGGCGAACGGTTCGTCGCCGATCCCCACGGCGCGCCGGGCACCCGGATGTACCGCACCGGCGACCTGGCCCGCTGGAACGCCGACGGGCAACTGGAGTACGCGGGGCGCAGCGACCACCAGGTCAAGATCCGGGGTATGCGCATCGAGCCCGGAGAGGTGGAGGCGGCCCTGACGGCCTGCGCCCCGGTCGCCCAGGCCGTGGTCGTCGCACGCGAGAACCACGGCACGGGGCGGTACCTGGCCGCCTACGTCACCGCGCACGGTCCGCGCGAGGAGGTCACCGCGGACCGGCTCCGCGAGGAGCTGGCCGGGCGCCTGCCCGACTACATGGTGCCGAGCGCGTTCGTGGTCCTGGAGCGCATGCCGCTCACCCCCAACGGCAAGCTCGACCGCGCGGCGCTTCCGGAACCGGCTCTCGGAACGGGCGCCTACCGGGCCCCGCGCACCCCGCAGGAGGAAGTGCTGTGCGGCCTGTTCGCCGAGACGCTCGGTGTCCGGCGGGTCGGGGTCGACGACTCCTTCTTCGACCTCGGTGGTCACTCGCTGCTCGTCACGAGGCTGACCAACAGGATCCTGATGCTGCTGGGCGTGCGCCTGCCGCTGCGCGCGGTCTTCGAGACCCCGACGGCGGCGGGGCTGGCGCGGCGGCTGGCTTCCGGTGCCGACGCCGGCCAGTCCGCCGATCCGTACGCGGTGGTGCTGCCGCTCAAGGCGGGCGGCGAGCGGCCGCCGGTGTGGTGGTTCCACCCCGGCGGCGGTCTGAGCTGGTGCTACATGGGCTTCGCCCCGCACCTGCCGGCCGACCGGCCGAGCTACGGCATCCAGGCCCGGGGACTGGACGGGACCGACCCGCTGCCCCGGTCGATCGAGGAGATGGTCGCGGACTACGTGGCGCAGCTGCTCGCCGTCCAGCCCGAGGGGCCCTTCCACCTCGCCGGCTGGTCCTTCGGTGGCACCCTGGCCCACGCGGTCGCCGGTGAACTGGAGCGGCGCGGACACCAGGTCGCCCTGCTGGCGCTGCTGGACTGTGCGCCGAGCACGTTCTTCGCGGCCGGCAAGGACGCCCCCGAGGCCGAGGTGCGCGGCATGTTCGAGGCCTACGTCGCGATGGCCGACCACGAGGCGCTCGTGGACCGCATGACCGGCATCCAGATCGAGCACCTCGCGCTGATGCGCCGGTTCACCTCGCCGGTCTTCAGCGGCAAGGCGCTGTTCTTCAGCGCCACGGTGGACTCGCCCGAGGCCATCGCGGAGCACTGGAAGCCGTACGTCCTCGGCGGGATCGAGGAGCACGAGATCGAGTGCAGCCACCACGCGATGCACCTTCCGGAGCCCGCCGCGGCGATCGCGGCGGTCATCGGACGGGCGCTGGACGAGGACTGAGCCCCGTCACGGGCCGAGGCCCCCTAGAAACCGCCACGGCGGTTTCTAGGGGGCCTCGGCCGCCGCGGCGCGCGGCCTCACGACCCGCTGGGCGCGGGAGCGTGCGGAACCTCCCACACCACGGAGACGACGCAGTCCGACGAAGGCTCCGCTTCGACGTAGCGCACCAGGTACTCCACGCGGCCGTCACGAGGCCGCACGCACCGGCCCCGGGAGACGGAGCCCCGCTGTGCCCTGAGCCGGGCCGGCCTGCGGGCCCGGCCGGGGTGGTCCGCGTCCTCGACGGCGAGCCCGAGCCCGACGGGGAAGGGGCTCACGGCGTACACGACCAGCCGCGTGTGCCGTACCACGGCGAAGTAGGTCCGCCGACCCGTGGGAGACGTCGCCACCAGGGCGTGGTGCCGGGCACAGTACGGACACGGCCCGTCGTCGACGACGAGGTCACCGGGCGCGGCGGCCGACGACGTCCCCAGGAGCGAGAGCAGCCCCGCGCGTATCGCGCGGGGCTCGTCCTCCTCCTGGCCGGACAACACCAAGGAGCGCAGTGTGACGGGAGCCGAGTCCTCGTCACACCGCGCTCCGGCGGCGTCGAGCGGTGGCGCGGGCAGGCGGGGGCGCCGGGCTCCCCAGCCGCCGTCGGGATGGGTCGCGGGCCGGCTGTGCGGCGTCGGGTCCGGGAAGAGCACGGCTTGCTGCGCCTTTCGCCCGGCCGCGGACCACCCTCAGGGCCGGGCCTCGCCGATCTGTTCCATCAGAGCGTAGAACTTCTGCATGTCGGAGTCGAAGCGGGGCGAGGCCATGAAGTCACCGGTGTCGTTGATGCTGTTCAGCCCGCCGATGTAGCCCGTACCGGTGTCGTAGTCGTAGTCCAGGAGCCAGGGACCGCCACTGGAACCCGGCGTCATGTCGGGGCACTCCACCTGCCACATGTTCAGGGGCGGGACCGTGGGCTCCACCAGATCCTGGCAGAACTCCTGGTGGTCGCCGTCGTAGGGCGGACCCGAGTAGCCGATGAGGGAGACCTGCTCCCCGGTGCGCATGTCCGGCACGATCTGGTAGCCGCCGGCGGCCTCCAGAGGGGTCTGGCCGCTCGCGTTGTCGTTGACGGCGATCATGCCGTAGTCGTGCTCGTAGTCGGGCTTGTCGCCGCTGCTCCAGAAGGGGGAGGTGGCTGTGTTCCACGCGGTGAACCCGCCGTAGGGCGCGGTGCCGTCGTGGAAGGCAGGATAGAAGACCTGGTTCTTGGTCCAGGTGCCGCCGGGACCGTCGTGCAGGCAGTGCGCCGCCGTCAGGACCAGGACCTCGGACTCGCTGTTCACGACGGTGCCGGTGCAGGCGTCGGGCTTCCCGTCGGCGTGTTCGAAGACGAGTTTGCCCACCGCGGTGGAACGCGGCCCCTCGGCCGCGGCCTGCCGGGCCCGGGGCAGCGCACCCGCCTCGGTGCCGGCCTCGTTCGCCAGGGCCCTGGCGATGCGTCCGGGTGTCCAGTGGGTGAGCAGGGCGCTCCGGCGCGCCTGTTCGGACCGGGCGCCGGCGCCGGGCACGTCCACGATCGCGCGATGCACGTTCGCCGCGCGCGGGGCGGCGTCGGCCGGCCCGGTGGAGCCGACCGCGGTGACGGCGGCGAGGCACAGGGCGAGCAGCCCGGCTCGCAGATGCCGCAGCCGGCGCAGGGGGCCGCGGGCCGATGGTCGAGAGGGCATGACGAAGAACTCCGTTCGATGGCTGGTCGGCCGGATCAGCCGGCCCGCGCGAGCCGGTCCGTGAACTCGCGTTGGCGTTCGGCCTCGGCCGGGGTGGTGGCGATGCGGCTCGTGGTGTGACGCAGGACGGGCGGGGCCATGACCGAGGTCACGACGGCGACGAGCACGATCACGGTGTACGAGGCGGTGTTCAGGACGCCGAGGCTCAGCCCCACCGAGGCCAGCACGATCTCCACCAGTCCGCGTGCGTTGAGTCCGGCCCCGATGGCGACGGACTCCGTGTGGCCGAGGCGTCCCGCACGGGCCCCCAGATAGCCCCCGGCGAACTTGGCTCCGACGGCCACGGCCAGCGTGACCACCGCGGCGAGCAGCACCGGGGGGCGGGCCAGCGTGGTCAGATCCACCTGGAGCCCGGACGCCGCGAGGAAGAGCGGAGCCAGCGTCGCCATGACGAAGGTCCGTAGGGAGTCGAGGGACCGGCGGCCGGCCCCGCCGAGGGAACCCACCACGATGCCGCACAGGAAGGCTCCGAGCACGGGCTCCATGCCCAGCGCGTGGGTCCCCGCGGCCGACAGCAGGATCAGCACGACGACGGCGGAGAGTCCGAGGCCGGGCTGTGCGTGTTCCAGCGGGCGCAGCACCCGGGCGGCCAGCGGACGCAGGACGAGGACGGTGGCGGCCAGTACGAGCAGGAGGCAGCCGGCGGACTCGGCGAGCACACCCGCGCGCAGGCCGTGCGTCGCCATCGCCGAGACGACCGAGAGCAGCAGCCATCCGACGATGTCGCTGACGGCGGCCGAGCCGACGATCATCTGGCCCACGTCGCGGTGCAGGAGACCCATGTCGAGCAGCGTCTTGGCGATCACCGGAAGGGCGCTCACCGCCACGGCCACGCCGATGAACAGGGCGAAGGTCACCTCACCACCCGCACCGCCCGCCATCGAGACCGGCAGCAGCAGGCCCAGGGCGAACCCGAGAGCCAGCGGCAGCAGCACGCTCCCGACGCTGACCAGGCCGACGGTACGGCGCTCGCGCCGCAGCAGCCCCAGATCGATGTGGGCACCGGTGATGGCCACCAGCAGCAGCACCCCCAGCTGGGAGACCGCGTTCAGCAGATGCGTCTGTTCCGGATCGCGCGGCAGCAGCCATGCGGACAGCCCCGGAGCCACATTGCCGAACAGGGAGGGCCCGAGGACCACCCCGCAGGCCAGCTCGCCCACCACGGGTGGCATGTTCAGGCGCGCGGCCACCCTGCCCAGCAGGGTGGCCGCGGTGATGAGCAGACTCAACTGCAGCAGGAAGAGCAGCATCTGGTGGTCCGACAGGCCGGGCACGGGAGCGGTGGAGAGCGTCACGGCGTCTGACTCCAAGAGGTGGGTGGCCGGGGCGGACCTGGCGACTCATCGCCCGGACAGGACGGACAGCAGTACATTGGCGACGCCGGAGGGATTGCCCTCGGACAGCAGGTGGCCGCCGGGCAGCAGCTCGAACGCACAGTGGCCCGTCGTGTGCCGGGCCCACCCGGAGAGCCCGGACAGTGAGCGGTCGTCCGTGCCGGCCACCACCGTCAGGTCCCCCGGCACCGTCGTCGCGCCGGCGGTCTCGACGAAGGAGCGGGACAGCAGCAGATCGGCCCGGATCATCGGGTAGGCCCCCACGAGCAGCTCCGGATCGCCCAGCACCTCGTCGGGGATCACGCCTCCCATGGCGGTCAGGGTCGCGACCGCCGCCCGCGGCGTCGCGACGTCCTCGTCGGCCACGACGCGCCGGCCGGCCGGCGGCACGTTGGAGGCGACGACCAGGCGGGGCCCTCGCCCTTCGCCCAGCGCCGCCACCAGGGCCAGCCCGACGTAGGCGCCGAGGCTCTCGCCGTAGACGACGTCGACCCGGCCGCCGAGCTGCGCGAGCGCGTCCGCCACGACGGCCCGCGCGTCCGTCGCGAAGTCCTGCGCGTACCGGCGCCCGTGCCCGGGAAGTTCCAGAGCCCTGACGTCGATCCCGGCCGGCAGGGCGCGGCGCAGCCTCCGGAAGTAGCCCGCTCCGCAGCACGACGGCGGGACGAGGGCGATCACGGGTCTGCCCGGCTCGGTCCCCATCGGGTCCGCACCACCGGTCCCGGCCCGGTGCGAGGCCGTCAGCGGGCCGCCACCGTACGGATCGGCGTCCCGCGGAGCGTCTCGGTGACGATCCTGTTGTGGCCGTGGTCGTCGGCCCCCCGGGCGAGGACGGCGCCCCACCTGTCCAGCGAGATGCTGCCCCCGTACTCCTCGATGTGGTCCGTGTCCGGGTACACCCGCACCTTGGTGGGGACGTAGCGCGTGGCGAAGCCCATGCGGTAGTCCTTGCCCGTGCTGACGTTGGGGAGGGAGGCGTGCATGAGCGTCGACCAGAAGATGACGCACTGGCCGCGCTTCATGACCAGGGAGTACGCGTCCTCCTCGTTCGGCTTCCAGCCGGGGTCGACCTGGAGCTGGCGGTAGTCGTAGCCGAAGAATCCGCGTGGGACGCCGTCCTTGATCTCCGCGTTGATTCGCCCCTCGTCGAACTCCATCTGCTTGGTCTCGTCGTAGTTCATCTTGTTCTGCGTGCCCGGGATGATCTGCAGGCAGCCGTTCTCGCGGGTGGAGTCCGTGAACGCCGTCCACACGGTGATGGTGCCGGCGCCGAAGTCGTTCTCCGACTCGCCGGGCCACAGCAGCTGGGGCTTGCCGCTGGCATTGGCGAAGGTGTCCGCCTGGTGCCAGTCGGTGCCCTCGTCGCCGGGATACTTGGGGAAGAACTCCGAGCGCCAGCAGAGCAGATCGGGACCGAGGATCGACGCCACGCGGTCCACGATCTTCTGATTGCAGACGTGCTCCGCGAGCAGATCGATGTCGAGGTGCCGGTCGTAGTTGAAGATGTTCGGCGCGCCGACGCTCGCGTCGACCTCCGGATACGCGGCGTGGCCGCGGTCCAGCGTCTCCCGGTGGACCTGCTTCCACAGCTGGTCCATCTCCTCGGGGGTGTAGACGGTGATCGGACCGATGTAGCCGTTCTTGTGGAAGAACGCGAGTTCGTCGTCGGACAGGGACAGGGTCCGCTGCTCGATGCTGGTTGCCATGCTGTGCCTTCCTTGCTTCGGCTATGCGTGCGACTGGACCGGTTGCGCCTTGGCCACGGCCGTGGAGAGGGGCTCGTCGTAGGCGACCTTCATATCGAGGTTCACCGCGAACGAATCGGCGAGGAACCTGTTGAGCCGGGCGAATGCGAGTGAATGTCCGCCGATGTCAAGGAAGTTGTCCGACGCGGAGATCTCGGGATCTTCCAGCTCTGTGCGGAGCCAATCGATCGTGGCGCGTTCCAGTTCGGCCGCGTCGAGGGGCCGGGTCGTGTCGTGATTCGTGGAAGACGGCATGGGACCATCCTTCTGCGATTTCTGATGGGTAGCGCCTATTGCCTGGCGTCGAACCGACGTCGAACATACCTGTGGGCAGGGAGATTTGAACAAGGTGTGTCCTGTTGCCGGGACACCGGACGGCCCGGCGACAGCCGCGATCTACCCCTTGCCGACTTTCCCTCCTATAGTTCGGTGCAGCACCCGACCCCCTTTCAGGAGAAGGGGCGGGGTATTCCGATTGCTTCCGCGGCGGCCGCCGGAAATATGGCGTGCAGGGGTGCTGCGATGAAGTGAGAGCCGCCCGCTCCGGCAAGCGATCCGAGACGGAGTACTGGGCAGTCGGAATACCTCGGAACGCTGGAGCCTTTCGCTCCCGGAGTATCAAGTCGTTGCCAACAGTGCGGATTTTGTGAGGGAGATTCATATGACCGAGGTACTCCCAGAGGCGATCTGGCTGCCCAGCGAACGGGCCGGCGGCTGCCCCTACAACCCGCCCGAGCAGCTGGCCGAGATCCGGGAGAAGACGCCCCTGAGCCGGATCCACTACTCGGGCGACGTGGACGGCTGGCTGGTCACCAGCCACGCGCTGACCCGGCAGATCCTCGCCGACCCCCGCTTCAGCAGCGGCAGCAACCACCACCGCGCGCCCATCCCCGGCGCCCCGTCGATGGAGAACCCGCCGCCCGCGCCGCGCGGCTTCCTCGCCCTGATGGACCCCCCGGACCACACCCGCTACCGGCGCCAGCTCACCGGTCAGTTCACCGTCCGCCGGATGCGGCAGCTGACCGACCGCATCGAGGAGATCACCACCGAGTGCCTCGACGCCATGGAGCAGCGGGAGGGGACCGTCGACCTGGTCGACGCGTTCACCCGCCGCATCCCCGGGGTCGTCATCGCCGAGCTGCTCGGCCTCAGCTACGACGACCGGCAGGCGTTCACCGACCTCGTCGACCACATGCACTCCCTGGGGCGCGAGAAGGCGTCCATCGAGGAGCAGACCAAGGCGTTCCTGGCGGTACGCGGGTTCATGAGCGAGCTGATGCTCGCCAAGCGTGAGAACCCCACCGACGACCTGTTCAGCGGGCTCGCCACCAGCGAGTTCAGCGACGACGAGATCATCAACCTCGGCCTCACCCTGCTCGGCGCGGGCCTGGACACGGTCGCGGGCACCCTCGCCCTCGGCGTCCTCGCGCTGCTGAACAACCCCGAGCAGTACGCACTGCTCGGCAAGGCCGAGGACGACGAGACGGTCGCGCGCGCCGTGGAGGAACTGCTCCGCTTCACCACGGTGCTTCCGTTCCTGCAGCGCAGCGCGCTCGAGGACGTGGAGATCGACGGCCACGTCGTCAAGGCCGGGGAGATGGTCACCCTGTCCACGGCCGCCGCCAACCGCGACGCCGACAAGTTCGGCGCGCCCGACGAACTCGACATCACCCGCTCCGCGCGCGGACACGTGTCCTTCGGCCACGGCATCCACCAGTGCGTCGCGCAGCAGCTCGCCCGGGTCGAGCTCCAGGTGGCCTTCCCCGCCCTGGCCCGCCGCTTCCCGACGCTGCGCCTGGCCGTCGCGCCCGAGGACGTGCCGGTGCGCGACGAGGTCGCCTTCTACGGGCTGTGGAGCCTGCCGGTCACCTGGGACCGGGGATAACACTCCGCCGCCCGCCACGGCGGACCGCGCGGGAGCGAACATCCCCCGTCAGTTCCCGGCGGTCCCACGAGCGGCCCCGCGGATCGTCACCCGACGATCCGCGGGGCCGCTCGCATGCCCCCGAGGACCCGGGCGCGCCCGCCCGCGGTCGACACCGACGAAGGGACACGGAACATGGCCACTGCCCGCACCCGGCGGGAGCGCACCGCCGAGCAGATCACCGCGGACGACCGCGCGCACGTCTTCCACCCCTGGGCGGCCCAGGACCTCATCGCCCCGCTCGCGGTGGCCGGCGCCCAGGGCTCGTACTTCTGGGACCACGACGCCAACCGCTACCTCGACTTCAGCAGCGGCCTCGTCTTCACCAACCTCGGCTACCAGCACCCGGCCGTCGTCGCGGCCGTCCAGGAACAGGCCGCCCGGCTGGCGACCTTCGCGCCGGGGTTCGCCGTCGAGGCACGGTCGCAGGCAGCGCGGCTGATCGCCGAGCGCACACCGGGCGAGCTGAACCGGATCCTGTTCACCAACGGCGGCGCCGAGGCGGTGGAGAACGCCGTCCGGCTCGCCCGGCTGCACACCGGGCGGCACAAGGTGCTCTCCGCCTACCGCTCCTACCACGGCGCGACCGGTACCGCGATCAATCTGACCGGTGACCCGCGGCGCTGGCCGAGCGACCAGGGAACGGCGGGCGCCGTCCGCTTCTGGGCACCGTTCCCCTACCGCTCGCCGTTCCACAGCGACAGCGCCGAGCAGGAGTGCGAGCGGGCCCTCCAGCACCTGGACGACACCCTCGCCTTCGAAGGGCCGTCCACCATCGCGGCGCTGATCCTGGAGACGATCCCGGGCACCGCCGGCATCATGGTGCCGCCGGCCGGCTATCTCGCGGGAGTCCGCGAACTGTGCGACCGCCACGGCATCGTGTTCATCCTCGACGAAGTCATGACCGGCTTCGGCCGCACCGGCGCCTGGTTCGCCGCCGACCACTTCGGTGTCGTACCCGATCTCCTGACCTTCGCCAAGGGCGTCAACTCCGGGTACGTGCCCCTCGGTGGCGTCGCGATCAGCGAGGAGATCGCGGCCACCTTCGGCCGCCGCCCCTATCCCGGGGGCCTGACCTACTCCGGGCACCCCCTCGCCTGCGCAGCCGCCGTCGCGACCATCGAGGTGATGTCCGCGCAGGACGTGGTGGGGCGTGCCCGGCGCATCGGCGCCGAGGTGATCGGCCCGGGACTGCGCGCGCTGGCCGAGCGGCACCCCAGCGTCGGCGAGGTGCGCGGTCTCGGCGCCTTCTGGGCGGTCGAACTGGTGCGTGACCGGGCGAGCCGCGATCCCCTCGTCCCCTACAACGCCACCGGTACGGCCGCGGCCCCCATGGCGCGGTTCACGTCCGCCTGCCGCGAGCGCGGCCTGTGGCCCTTCGTGCACATGAACCGCACGCACGTCGTCCCGCCCTGCACGGTCACCGAGGCCGAGGTGAAGGAAGGGCTGGCGGTCCTCGACGAGGCCCTGGCCGTCACCGACGCGTACGTGGTGTGACCGTCCCCGTCGTCACCGCACCGCACGAGAGCCACCCTGCCCCGGTCCGGCGGCGCAGGGTGGCTCTCGTACGGTGCGGTGGCAGCGGTCAGCGTCCTCGCGCGTGAAACGCGGCGCGGGCCCAGACGAAGCCGACCACGGTGATGCCGACGAGCCAGCCGAGCGCGATGTAGGCGCTGTCGCCGATGGCACTGCCCATCAGCAGGCCGCGCAGCGTGTCGATGACCGGTGTGAAGGGCTGGTACTCGGCGAACCAGCGCACCCCGTCCGGCATCGAGTCGGTGGGCACGAAGGCACTGCTGACCAGCGGCAGGATCTGCAGCGGCATGGCGGCGGTGTTGGCACTGCCGGGGTTCTTCGCGGCCGAGCCGAAGGCGATCATCAGCCAGGTCAGCGCGAAGCTGAGCAGCGCGAGGACACCGATGGCCGCGGCCCACTCGACCGGGGTGGCGGTGGGGCGGAATCCCATGGCGAGCGCCACCGCGAGTACGAGCGTCACCGTGGCCATGGTGCGCAGGAACCCGCCCAGCACGTGCCCGGTGAGCACCGCTCCGCGGGAGATGGCCATCGTGCGGAAGCGCTTGATGATGCCCTCGGTCAGGTCGACGCTGACCGTCACCGCCGTGCTGCCGCCGCCGTAACAGACCGTCAGCAGAACCATCGAGGGCGCGATGTAGTTCAGGTACCCGGTGCGGCCGGCCGCGGCGCCCCCGACCCCGGCCCCCAGGGCCCCGCCGAAGATGTAGACGAACATCAGCAGCAGCACGACCGGGGTCACCAGGCTGGAGATCAGCATGGCGGGGAACCGGATACCGTGCCGCAGGCTGCGGCGCAGCATCGTCATCGAGTCGCTCACGGAGTAGCTGAGGGTGCTCATCGGGCAGTCTCCTTCTGGCGGCGCGGAGCGGTGGTCAGGGCGAGGAACACATCGTCGAGGTCGGGGGTGTGGACGGTCAGTTCGGCCACGTCGACCGCGTTCTCCTCCAGGCGGGCGAGGAGGGCCCGCAGCGCCCCGACACTGCCGTCGTTGGGCACTTGCAGGGCGAGTGCGCCGCTGTCGCGCCGCGCCTCGCCGAGCACGTCCTGAGCCCGCTCCAGCTGCTGCTGCCCGGCGAACTCCAGGCGCACGTAGCTGCCCGGGACGCGCCGCTTGAGTTCGGTGGCCGTTCCCTGCGCCACCAGCCGGCCCTGGTCGAGCACCGCGATGAGGTCCGCCAGCTGGTCGGCCTCCTCCAGGTACTGCGTCGTCAGGAAGATGGTGACGCCCTCCGAGACCAGGTTCCGGATCACGTCCCACATGGCGTGCCGGCTGCGCGGGTCGAGCCCGGTCGTCGGCTCGTCGAGGAAGATGACGGCCGGCCGCCGTACCAGGGTCATCGCCAGGTCGAGCCGGCGCCGCATGCCGCCCGAGTAGGCGAGGGCGCGCTGGGAGCCCGCCTCCGCGAGGTCGAACTGCTCCAGGAGTTCGTCGGCCCTGCGCCGTGCCTCCCGGCGGCCCAGATGGTGCAGGTCGGCCATCATGATGAGGTTCTCCCTGCCCGTGAGCAGGTTGTCCACCGACGAGAACTGGCCGGTGACACTGATGGCGCCGCGCACCCCGTCCGGGTCGCGCACCACGTCCTTGCCCGCCACCCGGATCTCACCGGCGTCCGCCTTGATGAGGGTGGTCAGGATCTCCACCGTGGTGGTCTTGCCCGCCCCGTTGGGACCCAGCAGCGAGAAGATCGAACCCGCCGCCACCTCCAGGTCGATGCCGTCGAGAACCACCTTGTCGCCGTACGACTTGCTCAGGCCCGTGACGGTGATGGCCGATGGGGGAGTGGTCACGTCCCCTCCTTCCGTGACTTCTTGCACGATGTGTGGTGTGGGTCAGGCTCGGTGGATCTTGATCTCGCCCATGACGGTGCGGGTGCGCAGCTGCACGGTGGCGGTCTGCCGCTCCGGGGCGGCGCTGTCCTGCAGGCCGTTGTAGACGCCGCCCAGGAGGCTGCGCGCGTCGAGGTGCGCCGCGACGCCCTCGGGGATGCCCACGCCGATCGAGCCTCGGGTGGTCTCCAGGTCGACCTCCCCGCCCGCGACCTCACCGAGGTAGATGTCACCGTTGGTGTTCTTCGCCTCCACGTCGCCGGACACCCGGCCGACGGAGACCTCGCCGTTGGTGGCCGTGACGCGCAGATCACCGGCGACGTCACCGAGAGCCGTGGTGCCGCTGAGATTCTTGATGCGGGCGGCGCCGCCGATGACGTCGACCTTGAGGTTGCCCTGGGTCGTGGTGATCTCCGCCCCGCCGGTCACCCGGCCCACGTTGACGTCGCCGAGGGCGGCGTCGACGCGCAGCGAGCCCGCCTCCTCCAGCCACACGTTTCCACAGGCGGAGCTGAAGCGGAACTCACCCAGGCGTCCCCGGGCCGTGAGGTAACCGAGAGCGGCCTCGCCCGACAGGTCGGAACCGGCGGGCAGTTCGATGGCGACGACGATGGTCGAGTCCTTCTCGTCCTCGGCCGAGCGGCTCCGTGAGAACAGGCCGCGCCGCGGCTTCGGCGTCCTGATCGCCAGCTTGCCGTTCCGGTAGTGGACCGTGGTCTGTTCGGCGGCTCGCGCGCTCGCCTCGCTCTCGTTTCCCGGACGGACGGTCACGACGGTGTCGGTGCGGTCGCTGCCGGTGATGTCGATCTCGGCGGCGACGAGGTCGAGGTCGACGGAGATGGGGCTGGGAGTCTCGAAAGCAGGCATGGCAAGGCCCTTCTGCGTGGGGGTGGGAAAGGTGGTGGTCTGGTGGCGGGCGTCGAAGTGCCGCGGGCTCAGCGGATCCAGCCCTGGTGGCGCTGGTCCACCCGCGGGCCGCGGCCCAGGGGGGCGCGGCGTGCCGACTGCACGGCGGCGGCGGCCGCCCGCACGAGCCAGGCGTTGGCCGAGACGCCCTCCCGGCCCGCTGCCTCGTCGACGTGCTGCTTGAGCTGTTCCGGCATCCGGACCGTGATGCGGGCGAGCGGGCCCTCGTCGGCCAGGGGCGGCAGGGGCGCGCTGTCCTGCGGTGCCGGCGCCTGATGTGCCGTCGGCTCCGCCGTCGTCGTGACCGTGAAGCCCGGGTTGCTGCCCTGCAGCCGGACATCGACGGAACCAGAGGGCAGGTCCGCGCTGATTTCCTCCGCGGCTTGCGAGACCACCTCCAACAGGGTGAGCCGGATGGCCGACTCCAGGGGGATCGCAAAGCGCTCGAGGAAGGCCTCGGCCTCCTTGCCGCCGGCGGTGCCGGCCGCGGCAAGCGCTCTGCTGAGATTCGTGACGTGCGGCGCGAGGTCCATGACGTCACCGTAGCGTCATCGGTGACGTCACCGCAAGCGATGTGACGTCACATCCTGACGGTAGTGACGTCAGGAGCGACGTCAGGGGCGACGTCACCCGTGTCCTGGCGGCAGGACACGTACGGCACGGCCCTCTTTACGGCAAACCTTTTTCGGGGATTCAATTTCTCCATCGTCCGATCCATGGTCCAGGGGGCGGCAACCAACTGCTTTCCTGGAATTTTGGTAATAGAGTCGTCCGCGTGTCGGGGCGTCACTGATTCTTTACGATTCGGGTTTCTGGTCGAGGACGGATACTGATGGCTGTGCGCGAACGAGAAAACGCTGTCAAGGAGCTTCAGCGACGTCAAGGGGTCGTGATCGAGCAGGCTGAACAGTCTACGTACAGGCAGCATGCCAAAGGGAAACTCAGCGCCCGCCGCAGGGTGGAGCTACTGCTGGATCCGGGGTCCTTCGTCGAACTGGACGCGCTGAGCAGATCCGCCGAGGGCACCGACGGCGGGGGCGGCGAACACTACGGCGACGGGGTCGTCACGGGGTACGGCACGATCGACCGGCGCCCCGTGTGCGTCTTCAGCCAGGACGCCACGTTCATGGGCGGCTCCCTGGGCGAAGTGCACGCCCGGCGCATCCTCAAGGTCATGGACCTGGCGCTCAGGACCGGCCGCCCGATCATCGGCATCAACGACGGCGCGGGCGCCAGGATCCAGGAAGGCGTGGTGTCACAGGCGCTGTACGCCGAGATATTCCACCGGAATGTGAAGGCGTCGGGCGTCATACCGCAGATATCCCTCATCATGGGATACTGTGCGGGCGGGGCCGCCTATTCCCCTGCGCTGACCGATTTCGTGGTCATGGTCGATCAGACTTCCCACATGTTCATCACCGGTCCGGATGTGGTAAAGGCGGTGACCGGCGAGGAAATAGGTGTGGAGGAATTGGGGGGCGCGCGTACGCACAGTTCCGTCTCCGGAAACGCCCACTACCTCGCGGCCGACGAGCAGGACGCCATCGATTACGTCAAGGACCTGCTCTCGTTCCTCCCCGACAACAACGCCACCTTCCCTCCCGAATACCCCTCCGAGACGCTGACCGACGACGCCGTCGACTCGGAGGCCGAACGGCGGCCGAAGCTCGACCGCATCGTCCCGACGTCACCCACGCAGCCGTATGACATGCGTGACGTCATCGAGCAGGTCGTCGATGACATCGGACTCGTGGAGATCCAGGAGGGGTACGCCCCGAACATCGTCGTCGGCTTCAGCCGGATCGAGGGCGCTTCCGTCGGTGTCGTCGCGAGCCAGCCGCTGCACCTCGCCGGCTGCCTGGACATCAACGCCTCGGAGAAGGCGGCCCGCTTCGTCCGCACCTGCAACTCGTTCAACGTGCCGGTGCTCACCTTCGTCGACGTCCCCGGATTCCTGCCGGGGACCGAACAGGAGTGGACGGGCATCATCCGCCGCGGCGCGAAACTCATCTACGCGTACGCCGAGGCCACCGTCCCCCTGGTCACGGTCATCACGCGCAAGGCCTACGGCGCCGGCTACGACGTCCTGGGCTCCAAGCACCTCGGCGCGGACGTCAACCTGGCCTGGCCGGCCGCCGAGATCGCCGTGATGGGCGCGGCGGGCGCCACCGACATCGTCCACCGCAAGAAGCTCGCCGCTGTGCTGGCCGCCGGCGGCGACGTCGACGCGGCGCGCGAGGAACTGCGCCGCGACTACGAGGACCGGCTGTGCAACCCCTACGTCGCCGCCGACCGCGGCTACATCGACGCCGTCATCCAGCCCTCGTCGACCCGCAGCCACGTGGCACGCGCCCTGCGCATGCTGCGCAGCAAGCGCGATCTGACCCGTACCGAGCGCGGGAACATGCCCTTGTGAACCGGCCCGCGCCCGTCACCGCGATCCTCCGCCGCCGCTCGGACCCGGCTCCCTGGCCCCTGCTCCCTGCTCCCTGCTCCCTGGTCCGGGCCCGGCCCCGGCTCGGCCCCGGCCGTCCGGCCCCGGAGGCGCGGCCGTGCCCACGGCTCCGCCTCCCCCGACCGCCGGGCGCCGAGAACCGGAACGTCCAGCCCGACCGCCCGCATCCGGTCCGCGCCGCCCGGCGCGCGGAGCGCGGCACGCCCCCCGGGGGACCCCGTCGCCCCCGCCCCGGCCGGACGCGCGCGACACGACGCGTCGTCCAGCGGCCCGGCCCGGACCGGCCCGACCGACCGACCCGATGAGGAACAGGTATGAGAGAGATAGTCAGCGCCGCGCTGTCCGACAGCGCGCGGGAGAAGGACTTCGCCGCGCTGCCCGTGCCGGACTCCTATCGCGGCGCGGTCGTCCTGAAGAACGAGACGACCATGTTCACCGGCATGGCGACGTCCGAGAAGGACCCCGGCAAGTCGGTCCACATCCAGGAGGTGCCGACCCCCGAACCCGGACCCGGTGAGGCACTCGTCGCGGTCATGGCCAGCTCGATCAACTACAACACCGTGTGGAGCGCCCTGTTCGAACCGCTCCCCACCTTCAAGTTCCTCGAACGGTACGCCCGTTCGGTCGCCGGGGCGCAGCGGCACGACCAGCCCTTCCACGTGCTCGGCTCCGACCTGTCCGGAGTGGTCCTGCGCACCGGGCCGGGCGTGAGCGGCTGGAAGCCCGGGGACCGGGTCGTCGCCCACTGCCTGTCGGTGGAGCTGGAGTCCGCCGACGGCCACGACGACACGATGCTGGACCCCGCCCAGCGCATCTGGGGCTTCGAGACGAACTACGGCGGGCTCGCGGAGCTCGCTCTCGTCAAGACGAACCAGCTGATGCCCAAGCCGGCCCATCTGACGTGGGAGGAGGCGGCCGCCTCCGGACTGGTCAACTCGACCGCCTACCGGCAGCTCGTGTCCCGTAACGGAGCCGGCATGAAGCAGGGCGACGTCGTGCTGATCTGGGGCGCGGGCGGCGGCCTCGGCTCCTACGCGACCCAACTGGCCCTCAACGGCGGCGCGGTCCCGGTGTGCGTCGTCTCCAGCGAGGAGAAGGCGCGGCTCGCCAGGGCCATGGGCGCCGAGCTGATCATCAACCGGGCCGAGGCGGGATACCGCTTCTGGAAGGACGAGAACACCCAGGATCCCGGCGAATGGCGGCGTTTCGGTGCCC
Source organism: Streptomyces malaysiense (assembly GCF_000980885.2). GTDB lineage: Bacteria > Actinomycetota > Actinomycetes > Streptomycetales > Streptomycetaceae > Streptomyces > Streptomyces malaysiense. Next base: position 24,004 of record NZ_LBDA02000013.1, read on the forward strand.
ACATCAGGGAACTCACCGGCGGCGAGGACCCGGACATCGTCCTGGAGCATCCCGGCAGGGAGACATTCGGCGCGAGCGTCTATGTGGCGCGCCGCGGCGGCACGGTGGTCACCTGCGCGTCCACGTCCGGGTACCAGCACCAGTTCGACAATCGCTATCTCTGGATGAACCTCAAGCGTATTGTGGGAACCCACTTCGCGAACTACCGCGAGGCCTGGGAAGCGAACCGCCTCATCGTACGCGGCATGGTGCACCCCACGCTCTCCGCCGTGTTCCCCCTCCCGGAAACCGGAGAGGCCGCACGCTCCGTCCACCGCAACGAACACTGCGGAAAGGTCGGCGTGCTGTGCCTGGCGCCCGAAGAGGGCCATGGAGTCCAGGACGAGGAACTCAGGGACCGGCACCTGGAACAGATCAATCTCTTCCGCGGCCCGCTGTCCCGCTGACAAGACGACCGAGCGATCGCCGCTGAAGCATCACCGAGAGGAATTCCGTATGTTCGTGCCACCCCAGTACCGTGAGCCGGACGGCTCGTGGATGGTGGATCTCATGCGCCGCAACCCGCTGGCCCTGTGCGTCACCAACGGTGACGCGGCGGACGGGCCGTACGCGACGCATCTGCCGGTGATCCGCGACCCCGGGATGACCGGGGAGTGGGCCGAGGACCTGTCAGGCGGCACCCTGCTGGGGCACATGAACCTGCAGAACCCGCACTGGGCCGCGCTGCGGGACGGACAGTCCGTCCTCCTGGTGTTCACCGGCCCCCACGCCTACGTCTCACCGACCGTCTACGAGAAGTCACCCGCCGCGCCGACCTGGGACTTCACCGCGGTCCACGTGCACGGCACGGTCGAGAAGCTGACGTCCGCGCAGGACACCCTGGACGTCGTCAAGTCGACGGTGCGGGCTTTCGAGAGCGATCTGGGCACCGGCTGGGACATGACGGAGTCCGAGGCGTACTTCGACCAGCTGCTGCCGGGAGTCGGCGCGTTCCGGGTCGAGGTGACCGGCGCCGAGGGCATGTTCAAGCTCAGCCAGGAGCAGCAGCCGCACGTCCGTGACCGGGTCCACGACGCCTTCGCGGAGCGCCCCTGCGGACGGCACCGCGAGACGGCGGAGCTGATGGCCCGGCTCCCGTGACCGACGGCCGACCGGAGGCGGCCCGGCCGATGCCGGGTACGACGAAGCCGTCCCCCCCTCGCGCGTACGGGGGGACGGCCGGCGGAGCGGTGACTCAGGCGCTCAGCGCCGCGATGTCCTCGTCGTGTTCGAGGATCTGACCGGCGGCACTGTCCAGCGTGACGAGAACCCATTTGTCGAAATCGACGCCGGAGTGCTCCGCCGCCTGGCGCCACCGCTCGATGCGGTTGCCGGGGAGCGCGAGTTGCCGCGCCGGGTCCGCCCGAGCCGTGCTCAGGGATTCGACGTTGTCGCTGGCCTTGATGGCGTTGCGCAGCTGCTTGGTCGTCCAGCCCTTGCGTTCCGCGTCGTCGAGCCACTTCTCCTGGCTGTCGAAGGGAAGCGAGGCCACCTCGGCGTGATGCTGGAACGTCAGCGCGGCTCTGCGTCTTTGGATCTGGAACCTCCGGGACACCCACGCGTAGTTGCGCAGGGTCTGGTACTTCAGGCCGGCCGTACGAATGCCCATCTGATAGCGATCGGAGTAGTGGTCCTTCCCGTACACGAGCCAGTCGCCCAACCACCAGGACGACGAGTCGAGCACCCCCGCCAGCTGGCTGCCCGCCCGCTGCCAGGCGTCGAAGGTCAGGTTCGGTGACATCTGCAGGCCCACGCGTGTGGTGAGAACCTCACCGCGTCGCCCGTCCGAGCCGGCCCGTCTCCGCTGCTGGACCGGCACCTCGGAGTGGGTGGTCCTAGCACCCGTCGGAGAAAAGGAACTGCTCGCTGAATTCATCACTTGCCTCCGCGCAAGGAAGAGATCGCCAGGACGAATAGGAGACGGGGGTGGGGAACGAGGACGTCGACTGCCTACTCCGCCAATGCTCCGCTTTGAAGTGTGCTCAACGAGTGGAACCCGAACGCTGATTCGGTGGCAAGGGGACCGTGGAGATGGTCTACAACTTGCCCAGGTCGATGACTGAGAGTAGCGCGGCTGACGCATGGCGCTCACTCTCGCGCCAAGAGGGTGCAAATATACCCGTAAGGGCTGTCCAGCGGTGAGGATTCGGCCACCGATCCCCAGCACCGCCCGTCGACGCGCGGCCCGGGACCGGAGCCCGACGTGCGCCGGGGAGGTCTTCGTCGTTTCAGACGATGTCGCCTTCTGGGTGCCCGCGACGTATCGCCTCAGGACGGGGACACGTGAAGTGATCACGAAAGTCCCGCAGTTCGTCCTCGGTATTCCTGATCGACTTTCACCACGATTCGTATGCACCGCGCGGAGACTTCGGACGAGGCCGCGGAGAAGACCTGACAGCGCGCGGTGTCCATTCACGCGGAAAGGAACGCCGGGAATTCCCCGCCGGAGACGACGTCGGCGACGACATCGCCGATGACACCGGCGATACAGGCGGCACGGGACACGTCCGGCGGGCGCCGCTCGCCGGCACCGCTCGCCGGCGCCGTGCCCGCGCGGTCGACCGCGACGACCCGGTACGCGCCGCCCACCCTCCGCGCCGGCACACCCCGTTCACCCGTGTGACCGGTCAGTCCGTCCGGGCCGAAACCGCCTCGGCGCGTTCGGAGCAGGTACCCGCCCGCACGAGGCCGGCGAGGAGACACGCGGGCACGGCCGGCCGGCGCCGCCGGGCGGTCCCGACGCGCCTGGAGCCGACCGCTCACATCTGGCCATGCTCGATGCCGCAACGGGTCACGGACGGGTGGCCGAAGGCCGCCGCTCGCCGCCGATCTCCTTCGGACAGCGGGACACGAAGCGGATCCATTCGCTCGGAAGTCGCAGGTCAGCGAAGTGCACGAGCGCGGTGTCCAGTTCGATGGCGTGGGAGGCCGGTGACGGTCCGGGGGGCGGATAGGCTGCCCGCTTCCCCCTGGCCCCCGGCCTCTCGCGGAGGTGCTAAGCCATGTCCCGGTCCTTCGTCCACCTGCACAATCACACCGAGTACTCGATGCTCGACGGTGCCCAGAAGCTCAAGCCGATGTTCGCCGAGGTCGCGCAGCAGGGCATGCCCGCGGTCGCGATGAGCGACCACGGCAACATGTTCGGAGCCTACGAGTTCCAGCAGGTGGCCAAGGGGTTCGAGAACGTCAAGCCGATCATCGGCATCGAGGCGTACGTCGCTCCGTCGTCCCGGCGCGACAGGAAGCGGGAGTTCTGGGGACCGGGCGGGCAGCGCGCCGTGTCGGACGACGGCGAGGGCTCGAAGGACGTGTCCGGCGGTGGCCGCTTCACCCATATGACGATGTGGGCGACGGGCGCCCAGGGCCTGCGGAACCTCTTCCGCCTCTCGACGGAGGCCAGTTACACCGGCCAGTTCCCGGCGGGCAAGCCGCGGATGGACATGGAACTGATCAGCGAGCACGCCGAGGGCGTCATCGCGACGACCGGGTGCCCCTCCGGCGCGGTCCAGACCCGGCTGCGGCTGAACCAGTACGACGAGGCCCGCGGGGTCGCCGCCGCCTACCAGGACATCTTCGGCAAGGAGAACTACTTCCTGGAGCTGATGGACCACGGGCTGCCCATCGAGCGGCAGGTGCGGGAGGGGCTGCTGCGGCTGGCGAAGGAGCTCGGCATCCCGCTCCTGGCCACGAACGACGCGCACTACGTCCACGAGGGCCAGGCCGACGCGCACGACAACCTGCTGTGCATCGGTGTCGGCAAGAACAAGGCGGACGAGAAGCGGCTCCGGTTCCACGGCAGCGGCTACTACCTGAAGACCGCGCAGCAGATGCGGGCCCTGTTCGCCGAACTGCCGCAGGCGTGCGACAACACGCTGCTGATCGCCGAGCGGACCGGTCCGTACGACGAGGTCTTCGACTACGTCGACGAGATGCCGCGGTTCCCGGACGTGCCGGCGGGGGAGACGCAGGAGTCGTGGCTGCGCAAGGAGGTCCTCAAAGGGCTCGCCATGCGCTACGGCGACCCCGTCCCGGCCGAAGTGCTGGAGCGCTTCGAGACCGAGATGTCGGTCATCGGCCCGATGGGGTTCTCCTCGTACTTCCTCGTCGTCGCCGACATCTGCAGGTACGCCCGCGACAACGGCGTGCCCGTCGGGCCGGGCCGCGGTTCGGCCACCGGCTCGATCGTCGCGTACGCGACGCGGATCACCGAGCTGTGTCCGCTGGAGCACGGCCTGCTGTTCGAGCGGTTCCTCAACCCCGAACGCATCAACCCGCCGGACGTCGACCTCGACTTCGACGACCGCAGGCGCGACAAGATGGTGCGCTACGTCACCGAGAAGTACGGCGACGCGTACACCGCCATGGTGAACACGTTCGGCAAGATCAAGGCCAAGAACGCGATCAAGGACTCCTCCCGGATCCTCGGCTACCCCTTCTCCCACGGTGAGCGGATCACCAAGGCGCTGCCCCCGGACATCATGGGCAAGTCGATCCCGCTCGACGGCATCTTCGACCCCGAGCACCCGCGCTACGGCGAGGCCGGCGAGATCCGGCAGATCTACGAGAACGAACCGGACGTGCGGAAGGTCGTCGACACCGCCAAGGGCGTCGAGGGCCTGACCCGGGGCACCGGCGTCCACGCGGCCGCGGTCATCCTGTCCAAGACCAGGCTGACCGACCGCATCCCGCTGCACATGCGGGCCTCCGACGGCGTGAAGATCACCGGGTTCGACTACCCGTCGTGCGAGGACATGGGCCTGATCAAGATGGACTTCCTGGGCCTGAGGAACCTGGGCGTCATCGACCACGCGCTGCACAACATCCGGGAGAACCGCGGCGTCAGGCTCGCCACCGTCGACCCGCTGAACGGCGACACGGACACCACCGTCATCCCCCTGGACGACCGGAAGACCTTCGAACTGCTGGGCCGGGGCGACACCTTCGGCGTGTTCCAGCTCGACGGCGGCGGCATGCGCGCGCTGCTGAAGCTGATGGAACCGACCCGGTTCGAGGACATCGCGGCCGCCCTGGCCCTGTACCGGCCCGGCCCGATGGCCGCCAACGCCCACACCAACTACGCGCTGCGGCAGAACGGCAAGCAGGAGCCGGCCCCCATCCACCCGGAGCTGAAAGAGGTCCTCGAACCGATCCTGGGGAGCACCCACCACCTGCTCATCTTCCAGGAGCAGATCATGGCCATCGCCCGGACGCTCGCGGGATACACCCTCGGCGGCGCCGACATGCTGCGCCGCGCGATGGGCAAGAAGAAGCCCGAGGTCCTGGCCGCGGAGTGGAAGAACTTCCACGCGGGTATGACGGGCAACGGCTACTCCCAGGAGGCGACCAAGGCGATCTGGGACGTCATGCTCCCGTTCTCCGGTTACGCCTTCAACAAGTCCCACACCGCCGGATACGGACTCGTCTCCTACTGGACCGCCTACCTGAAGGCCAACTACCCGGCCGAGTACATGGCCGCGCTGCTCACCTCCGTCGGCGACGACAAGGACAAGGCCGGCGTCTACCTGGCGGACGCCCGCAAGCTCGGCGTCACCGTCCTGCCGCCCGACGTGAACGAATCCGCGGCCGAGTTCGCGGCCGTCGGCGACGACGTCCGGTTCGGCCTGCTCTCGGTGCGCAACGTCGGCGAGAACGTGATCGAGTCGATCACCACCGCACGGAGGGCCCGGGGGAGGTTCACCTCGTTCCAGGACTTCCTCGACAAGGTCGACCTGCCCGCGCTGAACAAGCGGGCCGTCGACTCGCTCATCAAGGCCGGCGCGTTCGACTCGCTCGGGCACACCCGCAAGGGACTGGCAGCCGTGCACGAGACGGCGGTCGACGCGGTCGTGCCGTTGAAGAAGGCGGCCGCGTACGGGCAGGACGACCTGTTCGCCGGCCTGGGCGGTGCCGGGGGAGGTGCGGACGACCCCGGGTTCGGATTCGACCTGAAGATCGGTGAGGACGAGTGGCCGCGGGGGCGGCTCCTGTCCACCGAGCGCGAGATGCTCGGCCTCTACGTCTCCGCGCACCCGCTGGACGGCACCGAGAACATCCTCGCCGCCCACCGCGACACCACGATCGTCGACCTGCTGTCCTCCGGCCGCACGGAGGGCGTCGTGCGCCTGGCGGGCCTGATCACCGGCGTCCAGCTGAAGATGACCAAACAGGGCAACAACTGGGCGATCGTCGACCTCGCCGACCGGGACGGCACGATCGAGGTCCTCTTCTTCCCCGCCGCCTACCAACTCGTGGCGGGGGCCCTGGCCGAGGACGGCGTGGTGTCCGTCCAGGGCCGCGTCAACGACCGGGACGGCACGGTCAGCCTCTTCGGACAGGAACTGCGCGTACTCGACGTCGCCTCGGCGGAACGCACCGGCGCGGCCCCGGTAGCGCTCACCTTGCCCTATTACCGCGTCAACGAGCCCGCGATCAGCGAACTCGGGCGGATCGTGAGGGCCCACCCCGGCGAGAACCCGGTCCACCTCTCGGTCCGCGGAACGCGGAAGACGACGGTCTACCGCTTGCGGGCCACCGTGAACGCCACCACGATCGCCTCCGACATCAAGGGTTCGTTCGGCCCGGACGCATGGCGGGGAGTCGCATGACCGACCCGAGCGCCGGCGACGAGGCGATCCACCTGCGAGTCGGCGCCACACCCCCCTGCACCCGGTGCGAAGGACCGACCGTACTGCAGGTCCGGTTCCCGTACTCCTGGACCAGCGGCAACGGAAACATCCTCAAGGGTTTGCGAGAGAGCACCCTGTGCCCGGTCTGCGACCAGGAAAGGACGGAAGCCGAAGCCCTGTCAGGGCTCCTGACGTCCCGCCACGAACCCGACACCGCCGGCCTCGCGCCCTTCGTGGGCATGGTCGCCGCGTGGGTCGAATCACTACGACAGGAGCGTGTCGATCTCGACCTCCTGGCCACCGAGCACGAGCGGTGGCAGCGAGGCGACCTGTGACGACAGCCGTACCGACATGCCTTCCCGGCCCGGGGTGCCGACGGTGTGGTGTGTCGCCGGGTGGCTCACCGCCACGAGGTCCGCACATCGCGGCTGCGCGGACACGACGGCGCCCCCGCGTGGCGGTCCGCTCGCGGGGGCGCCGTCTGGGGGTGTGAATGTAGCGTGGACAGCCCCCATGTGTGCGGTGTGGGAGGGACGCGTGCCCGTTGACCCGCTCTGGAACAGCACGACAGCACTGCGGTTGGCAGCGCAGCGGCGCCCCGGCGCGCTCATCCGGATCGGACGCCGGCACCGCGCCCGGACGCCGGCCGCGCTCGCAGACCGGATCGGCTGCTTGCCCGCGACCGTCTCCCGTCCGGAACGCCGAACCCAAGTCGCCGACCTGGCCCTGCTGCACCGTGCCGCCCAGGAAGTCGGCGTCCCCCGACACATCCTCATGACATCCCTCGCGCCACGCTCCACTGCCGCCACGGCGGCCACTAGAGTGACGGCCAGTCAGCGTGACGCCGAGGATCACCCCATGCGCCGACGTACGCTGCTCACCGCCACGGCGGCCGCAGGCCCCGTCGCCCTGCTGATGGGCCTGGACGATGCCCTGGCCGACACCCCCGCCCCACCCGGCGCCGGGCCACTGGACCACCGCCTGACCGGCGCCCGCTCCCTGTACGACCAAGGCGCGCACGCACGGCTCCTGGCCGTACTGCCCGGCCTGCTCGCCGACGCCCACCACGCAGCCAGCTCCCGCCGCGGCCTCGACCAGGCCCGGCTCTCCACCGTCTACAGCCTCGCCTCCGTCGTCCTCGTCAAGCTCGGCTCCTACGGCCGAGCGCGGCTCACCGCGGACCGTGCCCGTGCCTGGGCCGAGATCTCCGGCTCTCCACTCGCAGCGGCGGCAGCGGCACGGGAACTGGCCATCGCACCGCGCCACCAGGACCAGCACAGCGCCGCTCAGCGCCTGATGTCCTCGGCGGCCGACGGCCTCGAAGCGACCAGGCTACGCAGCGACGCCACGGCAGCCGCCTACGCGCAGATGCTCTGCACCCTGGCCTACACCGCAGCCCGGGCCGGACAGCGCACCGAAGCCCTGGCGATGACCGAGGACGCCCGCCACGCCACCCGCCGCCTGGCCCAGGCCGCTCCACCCGGCCGGCTGTTCGCCATCAGCCCGGCCCGTCGACCTGTACACGGTGGGCGTGCACTGGGCGCTCGGCGACGCCGGGAAGAACCTACGCCCCGGGCAGTTCCCGACCGCCGAACGCAGGGCCCGCCTCGGCACCGACATGGCGCGCGCCTGGTGGGCCTGGCAGCGGCCCGAACGGACCGCCCGGGCAATGCTGGATGCCTACCGGGCCAGCCCGGGCGAGGTCCGCGACCGGCCCGCGATCCGCCGTATCGTCGACGAACTCGCCGGACGGCACCTGCGCACCAGCGGCGTACGCGAACTGCACGCCGCAGTGACACGGACCGCCTGAAGGCCGTACGGCGGCGCGGGTGCGCCGCCCGGGACCAGCATGCGGCGGTTCGGGGACGAGGGCGTTGTCAGGCTCTTCGGGAGAGGGCTTGGGCATGCGCACGGCCTGCCGCAAACCCGATGCCTCCGGGACATGGCAACAACCCCACGGACAGGAGGAGCAGGGTTCCGCTGCCGGGTCTGCGGGGCCGGTGCAAGGCTCGCATACCCTGCGGTGCGGCCGATAGGCCCGGTCCCTTCCGGCGCTTCAGGGCTCGTGCGGGGTGCGCTCTTCGCGCAGGGTGTCTTGTCTACCAGCGGTACCAGCGGTACCAGCGGCCCTTGCGGCCGCCGCTGTCCGCGGAGCGGACGACGAAGCCCAGCAGCCACACGACGAGCACGATCACCGCGATCCACCACAGCGCCTTCAGGGCGAAGCCCGCGCCGAAGACGATCAGGGCCAGAAGAAGAACAAGAATCAGGGGAACCATCGTTATCGGCCTCCTGGCCACCGGATGCCCTTACTTCACTCTTACAAGCACACAAAGTATGAGTTACTTCTATGGAGTGAGGGGCATGTGCGCGCCGTGTGCCCTGGACGGTTCCCCCTCTCCCCCGCCTCACGCACCGCACACGCGGCGCGCACCGGTCGGTCATCGGCCGCGGTCGCGGTGGGCGGCGACCCGGACCCGGGTTCCGCAGCGGGTCGAGCAGTAGCGCTGCGGGGCGCGGCGCCCGGTGTCGATGAAGTAGCGGTCGCAGTCGGGTGCCGCGCAGCGGCCCCATGCGCAGTGGCCGCGTTCACTGAGCCAGAGGGCCAGGGCGAGCGCGGCGGTGGACAGCAGCCATCGGGCCGGCTGTCCGTGGTGGGGGGGCGCGGTGTGGAGCGACCAGCGGCGTTCGGGCAGGCGGACCAGTCGGGGCCGGGCGGGGTACCGGTCGAGCAGGGTGTTGATCGCCTCGGCGGCGCTGCCCTCGTCCTCGGTGTCCAGGATGCCGGCGATGACCGCCGCGGCTTGGCGCACTTCTTCGGCGGTGGTCTCGGTCAGCCGCAGGGGCGGGCCGCCGTGTGCCTCCACCACGGCTTCGAGTCCCTGCGGTGTGGCTCCGCCGCCGTCCTGGACGGTGTTGACCAGGTCGGTCAGGAAGTACAGGCCGCGCGGGTTGTCGTCGGCGAGCCGGTGGTCCATGGGTCTCTCCCGCTTCAGGAGGCGGTGTCGCCTCGCCATGGTAACGTCTAAATTAGATTTAGACGTTACTGGTTGATCGTGCAGGTGGAAGAGGGGGCCCGCTGTGGCCGAGTCGCACACGTCCGTGCTGGTCGTCGGAGGCGGGCCCGTAGGGCTGGTGCTGTCCTGCCTGTTGTCCGGTCAGGGGGTGGACCACGTGCTGGTCGAGTCCCGCCCGGCCGCCTCGCGTCATCCCAAGGCCCGAGGTGTCTCGGCCCGGTCCATGGAGATCTTCCGGCGCATGGGGCTGGAGAAGGCGGTCCGCGCCGCGGGGCTGCCGGCCGAGCAGGTCTCCTTCTACCGGGGCCGCGACCTGGTCGACCCCGACTACGTCCGCACCGGTCCCCTCCGGGAGCCCGGCCCCGAGCACACGCCGTCACCGGGACTCGTCTGTTCCCAGGACGTCCTGGAGCCCCTGCTGCTGCGGCGCGCCGAGGAGTTGGCCGGCCCCCGCGTCCGGTTCGGTACCCGGCTGGTCTCCTTCTGCGACGACGGTCTCGGCGTACGGGCCGTCCTCGAGGAGCGGGCCGGCGGCCGCCGGTACCGGCTGCGGGCCGACTGGCTCGTCGGCTGCGACGGTGCCTCCAGTGCCGTGCGCGCGGGGGCCGGGATCGTGATGGAGGGTCCGACCGGTCTGGGGCGGTACCTGAGCATCCGTTTCGAGGCGCCCCTGGGAGAGGTGGTGGCGGACCGCGCCAGCGCCTCGTACTTCCTCACGGTCCCCGGGCGGGGCGGCTTCATGGCCGTCGACAACGACCGTCACTGGATCTACCAGTACCCGCTCGGCGCGGGCCCGGGTACGGCAGCAGATCCGGGTACGGCGGCGGACGTGACGGACCACCGGTTCCTGGCCGGGCTCGTCCGTACGGCGGCCGGTGTCCCGGACCTGGACGTGACGGTCCGCGACACGATGACCTGGCGCATGGACGCGCAGCTCGCCGGCTCCTACCGCCGCTCACGGGTCCTGCTGGCGGGCGATGCCGCCCACGTCGTCCCGCCGACGGGCGGACACGGCATGAACACCGGCATCGGCGACGCCGACAACCTCGCCTGGAAACTCGCCGCCGTCACCGCCGGACACGCCGGCGAAGCCCTCCTGGACACCTACGAGACCGAACGGCGCCCGCTCGCCCGCCAGGTCATCGACATCTCCACGGCCAACGCGGCCGACCGGACCGGCTACCGCATCGACGACGAACTCCTCCTGACCGCCGCCTACCGCTCCGCCGCCGTCGTCCCCGGCCCGGAACACGCCGATCGCCCCGGCGTGCTGGACCCGGCCGGCTGCCGTCCCGGGTGCCGGCCGGGGGAGCGCGTGCCCCACGTCCGGCTCACCGCCGCGGGTGCCGCGGACGTGACGTCCACCCTCGACCTCGTCGGCCCCGGCTTCACCCTGCTCACGGCCGACGACGACCCGTTGTGGCAGCCGCAGGCCGAGGCCGTACGGCGGGCGGGGATTCCGCTCGCGCTCCGCGGCGTCCGTACTGCCTCGCGGCGGGAGGCGGTGCCCGGGCAGTGGGCACGCCTGGCCGGCGCCGCCGGCCGCGCGGATGCCGCACTCCTGGTGCGCCCCGACGGGCACATCGCCTGGCGCGGCGTCCGTCCGACGGACCTGGCAACCCTTCCGGCCCTGGTGCGGCGTGTACTCGCGGCGCCGTGACTCCCGTTGAGACGGTTCGGTCGTCCGGGCGCCGGAAAACGAACGGACCGGATGGCCGGAGCGACGGTCTGCGCGATCGTGACGTCGGGCAGTCGTACGAAGGCCGCGCTCGGCACCACCGGCAGCAGGAAGCCTCGGCCGTTCACCGGACCAGGGCCTCGGCGAGTTCCTGCGGGCGGGCGGCGAACGGGCTGTGGCCGCCCACCAGCGTGCGGACGGTGAACGGCTCGCCCGGCAGGGCCCGGTCGGCCTCCGCGATCATCAGGTCCTGTACGGACGTCGGCAGTGCCCGGTCCTGCGCGCAGCGCATTGTGCATACGCGGGATACGACCCCACCGCGACGCGGTCAGGACGACGGGGGCCGCCGGGACGGCCGGCGGCAGATCGGGGCTGAGCGCGGAGCGCCAGCGGTCGAAGCGGTCGGCGGGCGTGTCGTGGTAGTAGGTCTGCCGCAGCTCCTCGGCATAGGCGGGGTCCGACGAGAGCGGGTCGATCCGCACGGCCCCCAACGCCCCGGGTTCACCGAGGCCGAGGCCCTGCCTCCGCGCGGTGGCGTTCTCGGGCGCGCTCAGGTACACGACGTCCTCGAACCGCACCGCGCGGTAGTCGATCACCTCGTCCGCGCCCAGCCGGCGCACCAGGTCGTGCTTGGCCGCACCGGCCACAAGCCAACCGGCGGGCGGCGGTCAGCCAGTGGCCCACGGCGCCTCGGGGAGCTTGGCGCTGCCGTCGTGCCCGGTGAACTCCAGGGTGGTCGGCGTTCCCAGGCCCGGCATCCGCATCGTCACCCGTCGCAGGCCGCCGTTGTCGTCCACCCAGTAGGTCAGCGGCGACCGCCCGCCGTCGGGACCGGTGCCGGGTGTGGTGCCCTTGGCGCGTGGCCCGGCGATCCGGTCGTAGTCGCGGCCGGCGATGCGGTCGCGGCCCAGCCAGCGGGCCCCGGACTGGGCGAGCAGCATCTGGTTGTCGGGCCGGTCGGCGCCCAGCTCGATCAGCAACTGGAGCCCGGCGTCCAGGGGGTCGGTCGTGTAGGAGCGCGGGGACCAGCCCGAGCGCGGGATGTGCTCGGCCTGCTGCCACGACGGGCTGCCGTCCAGCGCGGGTGCCAGGCCAAGGCCGTCGCTGTCCCAGACGATCAGGCCGTGGTCGAGCGGCGCGGCGGAGGATGCGGACGATCCGGCTGACCCGGTGGTCTGGTAGCTCCCCACGCCGTGGTGGGTCCGGTAGTCCACCACGCCGCTGACCCGCAGCACCACGCCGCCGCCCTCGGCGGCCGTCAGGGTCACCGACACCGGGCTGGCCTGGTACAGGTTCAGCCGCGACAGCGCCAGCCTTGACGCCTCGTCCATCGTGACCGGCCGCTCGGCGCTGCTGCCGGCCAGGCTCCGGTAGGCGGCCACGCCGACCACCGCGGCGCCGCACACCGCGATCGCGACCAGTGTTCTGAGCCAGCGAGTCCGACGCGGCGCACGGCCGTCGGTCTTCGTCTTCCGAGCCATGCGGTCGCCTTCTCTCATCGGTCTCTCTCGTCGATCGGTCGCAGTCGGGTGGGCCGCGGACCACCGGTCCGCAAACCCACCCGATCCGGATCTGTGCGACGGCCGGCACGCCGGGCACCGGCCGTCGCAGAGGAGGGGTTACTGGTGCTGGCCCCTGCGCCTGCGGACCATCACGAGCAGCCCCGTGCCACCCGCGACGAGCACCGCGCAGCCGGCCAGGACCAGCGGAAGCTCCTGGCTCACACCAGTGGAGGCCAGTTGCGAGCCGGACGGAGAGCCCGCCGGAGGCTGTGCACCCGGTGCGCCCGCTGCGGGCGGCGTCGGCAGCGGCGGTGCCGGCGACGCACTCGGTGCCGGCGTGGAGCTGGAGCTCGGGGCGGGCAGAGGTTGGTTGACCGCCGTGACCGAGACTCCGGTGCCGAGGTTGTCGGAGGTCAGCACCAGCGGCCCGAACACCGGCACGGCCGGTTCGGCGTAGCCGGCCGGCGGGCTGGTCTCCTGCCAGTAGTACGTTCCCACCGTGCCGCTGCCCTGGCAGATGCCGTCGGCCCCGGTCGTGCAGGGGTCGCCGACCTTGGTGTCCGGCTTCGACCCGTCGGTCTGCAGGCCGTCGGTGCCGTTCGTCTCCTTCCACAGCTGGAACTTGGCCCCGGCCAGCGGGTTGCCGTGCTGGCCGTGCTTGAGCACGCGCAGCACACCCTCCTGCTGCCGGAAGCCGAAGTCGTAGGTGTGGTTGTTCTCGCCGGGACCGCCGGTGGTCAGCGCCTTCACCGGATATGCAGTACCGGGCGGCACGGTCCCCTTGGAGTCGACGAAGTGGTTGGTCCCGACGTTCGCGTCGGTCGGCACCCACTCGTAGAGCGGACCGCCCTTGGCGTAGTCGGCCGGGTTGTCGAGCTTGATGATGTAGTCGGTCTTCGGCTTGAGCCCGCCGGTGACGTCGGAGTCGTCGAAGTAGTACTCACCCCGCGCCGTCGTCTTCGTCGTGCCGACCAACTTGCCTGATTCGTCGTACAGATGGATCGTCACCCCGGCCGCCGGTCGCTGGCCCGGGTCCTGGATGCCGGTGCGCTGCGGGTCGTACCAGACCCGGTTGCCGATCTGCAGCGGCGCCTGATCGCAGAGCACCTCCAGGTCGCCCATCGAGGCGCCCTTGCCGAACGGTGCGTTGGTGTTCGCCGGGGTGAGGCGCAGGCCGAACTGCGGGTCCTGAGTGCCGTCCTTGCGCTCGAGGAACGACGTGCCGTAGCCGAATGCCTGGTGGTTGGAGTCGAAGGAGGAGACCGCGATGGTGCTCTCGGCCTTGGAGAGCGCCATCCCGGCGAACGCCGTGTTGCGGTGGCCACCCCAGGTGGTGTCGAAGAAACGGGTGCCCCGAGGGGAGAGCCCGCAGCCGTCGTTGGTGTCCATCACGTACCTGCCGTTCGACAGGCATGCCTTGTTGAGGTCGCCGCCGGACATGACGTTGGCGACGGAGCCCGGCGCGGGGGCGCCAGGACCGCGGTCGGCGAAGCGGTCGCGGAAGGCGAGCAGCATCGAGCCGTCGGTCTCGAAGAGGATCTTCCCCAACTCCGGTTCGGGGTTGGCGATCGTGCTCGTACCGCAGGCATTGCCGTTCTGCGTGGTCGGGTACGTGCTGGTCCACGGGAACCAGCCCGCGCCGGGGCACGGCCCCCCGCCGACCGTCGACTGCCGCGGGTAGTCCAGCGGCTGGTCCAGCACCGGCTTGCTGAATGCCCCGGTGGTGAGGTCGAACGGCAGGACCACGGCGCGCATGTCCGTGAGCTTGCCGGTGGACTGGCCGGAGCACACCCCGCCGACGTAGCCGGTGGCGTCCTGCATGCCCAGGCCGAACGGGCGCCAGTCCCCTGCCGCCGGGCAGCCCGGGTCCGGGATGGCGTAGGACGCCTTCGGCGCCGAGGCCGTCGCCGCGGAGGCGTCGTAGCGGTAGAGCTTGCGGTCGTTCAGGTTGACGACGAAGAGGTCCTTGCCGTCGTCGGTGATCGCGATGCCGCCCAGGCTCTCCTTGCCGGGCACGTCGAGGAAGGCGTCGTCCGTCCCCGGCCCGTGCACGGTGCCGCCCGCGTTCGGCACGGTGGTGAAGAGCCTCGTCTTGTTCTGCGCGGGGTCGGTGACGTAGACCGCCCCCGGTCCGCCCGGGCCGTAGTCGGTGCCGCGCTTGGCCAGCGCGGAGGAGAAGACCCGCTTGTCGGCCCTGTTCCAGGCGATGCCGTACAGCGTGCCAGTGTCGGCGTTGGTGGCGAGGGTCGTCGCGGTGTTGTTGCCGCTGGAGCCCTCCTGGCCGCGCGCGCTGTACGGGAAGGAGACCAGCGTGCGCTTGCCCCCGCCCTCGTTACTGGTCGGCTGGCAGGTCGCCACCAACGGCGCGTTCTTCTGGCAGTAGTCACCCGGGTTCCACAGCCCGGTGGTGTAGGAGACGTTCTTCCCGCCCGAGAGGTCGACGAACTCCTCGTTGCTGCTCAGCCGGGTCGGTGCACCGTCCAGCCCCTGCCGCGAGGCGAAGGCCGGGAACAGCACGCCCGGCTTCGGATTCACCACCTGTACCCGGTACTTGCCGCCGGTCGCCTTGCTCTCGGCCGGCGCCAGTGTCACCGTGCCGTCGGCCGCGGTGATCCCGTCGATGCTGGTTCCGGCGTCATCGGTGAGGGTCACCGTGACGCCCGCGATGCCCGGTTCCAGCGCGGGCGTCCACGTGCCGCTGGTGTCCACGGCCCGGATCACCCGGACCGTCACCGATCCGTCCCCCGCCTGCGGATAGGCCGCCGGGGCCACCACCAGCGAGCAACTGCCGATACCTAAGACGAGCGCCGCAACGCCCCCCAGGGCACGGAGACCGAGCACCCCTGATCTCCGCCGCCCCGGCCCGCGCGCGGTGCCGTTCCGTTGTTCACTTGTCTGTGTCATCCCCTGCTCTCATCGTTCAGAAGGGTCTGCTGCCCAACTCCGAGAGAAACGCGTCAAGTTGGTGGGCCGCCTCCAGTGAGCTTAAAGGGAACCCAAGCAAGATCGTTTTGGAATTATGAATTCCGATTCCAGTGATCCCTTGCCCAACGATCTCCGCCGGGTGTGCCCAGTAGACGGCCGATCCAGGTTTTGCAGGGGGTCAGTCGGCGGCGGGGTGAGTCGGCCTTCGAAGGCGATCTGGAAGGCGTTCAGGGGTGCCTTCCAGCGCATGGCCCATCGCTTGCGGCTGCCGGTCGGTCCACGCTCATCAGCGCCATGTAGACGCACTTCATGGCCGCGGCCTCGTCGGGACGGTGGCCACGGGCGCGAACGGCCTTGCGGATACGGGCGTTGACGGACTCGATCGCGTTCGTCGAGCAGACGACCTTGCGGATCTCGACGTCGAAGGAGAGGAAGGGCACGAACTCGGCCCAGGCGTTCTCGCAGAGCCGGATGACCGCCGGGTACTTCTTCAGGGCTTGATCAAGTTCCGAAGGTGTCCGGATCGTTGGTGACGCCCAGGATGGGGAGTGCTCGGTAGGGCTCGTCGCGGATCGCCATCGCGCACTTCGGCGACCATGCGCACCGCACGACGGCGCAGCTCAAGCGGGTAACGGGAGGGTCTTGCCATGACTCAATCCTTACATGGAGCCCTTTCAGCGTTGCCTCTCCAGAGTGAGGACGGCTTTGGCGATGACGGCCATGAGGTTGGGGCTGCAACGCGCTCCGCGGAAGATCCGCCAGGACTTCAGGCGGGCGCCTCCGCGTTCGACGGGTGCCCGGGCCGCGTACAGGGCCCGGTTGACGGTCCGCTCGGTGGGGGTGAGTTCGCCGTTGGACGGGCGGCGCTTGGCGGTGGTGACCCAGTCTCCGGCTCCGATGTAGGCCATGTCGGCGAGGATCGGGACGCCCTGGCGCTCACAGATTCGGATGATCTTGTGGGTGCGGGCGGCCGTCAGGTCGTGGGTCCGGCCCGGCAGCGCCGGCGACAGCCACAGGATCTCCCCGGCCGGATCTGTGACGACCTGCACGTTCACTCCGTGCCGTCTGTGCTTGGAGGAGTGTGCGCCGTGAGGCGCTCG
>NZ_LBDA02000130.1 GCF_000980885.2 Streptomyces malaysiense
CCCACGATCATGGACCCGGTCTACGGCTACCAGGTCACCAATGTCGAGGCGTCGATGTCCTCGCCGTCCTCGCTGCTGCACTGGACCCGGCGCATGATCGAGATCCGCAAGCAGAACCCCGCCTTCGGACTCGGCTCGTACGACGAACTCCAGTCCACCAACCCGGCGGTGCTCGCCTTCCTGCGCGAGTACGAGGACGACCTGGTGCTGTGCGTGCACAACTTCTCCCGCTTCGCCCAGCCCACCGAGCTGGACCTGAGCCGCTTCGGCGGACGGCACCCGGTCGAGCTGTTCGGCGGGGTGCGCTTCCCCGCGGTGGGCGCCCTGCCGTACCTGCTGACCCTGGCGGGACACGGTTTCTACTGGTTCCGGCTGCGCCGCGATCCGGCGTGAAACCGCCGCGCGGGGCGGCGGAGCGTTTTCACCGCCCCGCCCCGGGCACCCATCAGTGACCCCCCGACCAGACCCGGGGAAAGGACGTGACGCCCGTGACGGAAGCGGTCACCCCTTCGGCGAGCACCACCCTCGACTCACTGGCCCCCCTGCTGCGCGCCTGGCTGCCCCGGCAGCGCTGGTTCGCGGGCAAGGGCCGCCCGGTCACCGGGTTCACCCCCGTGGCCGTCACCCGACTCCTGCCGCGCAACGACCGGCTGGACCTTTACCACGTTCTCCTGCGCGTGCATCAGCCACCGGAGTCCGCGCACCCCGGCGACTGCTACCAGCTCCTCGTCGGCGCGCGTGAGGCGCTGCCGCCCCGGCTGGCACCCGCGCTGATCGGCCATGTGGCCCGGGGCCCGCTCGCCGGACGCACGGTGTACGACGCCCTGTACGACCGCCGGCCCGCCGAGGTGCTCCTGGAGGCCCTGCGCACCCGGGCGCGGGTCGGCGGGCTGCGCTTCGAGCGGGACCCGGACCAGGAGATCCGGCCCCACCTGGTGGCCCGGATGCTGGCCGCCGAGCAGTCGAACTCCTCGGTGGTCTATGGAGATACGTTTATTCTCAAGCTGTTCCGCAGGGTCGTCCCCGGTGTCAACCCCGATCTGGAGCTGCCGCTGGCACTGGCCCGCGAGGGCTGCCCCCGGGTGCCCGCGCCGACCGCGTGGCTACGGGCCGAGCTGGACGGACAGCCGTACGTACTGGCGGTGCTGCAGCCCTTCGTGAGCGGTGCCGCCGACGGCTGGGAGCTGGCGCTGCGCGAGCTGGCCAAGGGCGAGGACTTCACCGCGGAGGCGCGGGCGCTGGGCCGGGCCACGGCCGAGGTGCACACCGCGCTGGCCCGCGCCCTGCCGACCGTCACCCTCGGCCCCGCGCAGCTCGGGCCGCTGGTCGACGGGATGACCGAGCGGCTGGCCGCGGCGGTGCAGGCCGTGCCGGCGCTGCTGCCGTACGAGTCCGGGCTGCGGTCGGCCTACACCGCGCTCGCCGGACTGGCCGCCGCGGGGCGCACCTGGACCGCCCAGCGCGTCCACGGCGATCTCCATCTCGGTCAGTGCCTGCGCGCGCCGTCCGGCGACTGGTCGCTGATCGACTTCGAGGGGGAACCGGCCCGGCCGCCCGCCGAGCGGCGGCTGCCGCAGCCGACGGTGCGGGACGTCGCGGGGATGCTCCGCTCCTTCGACTACGCGGCCCGCTCGGCGCGTTCGGCCCCACCACGATGGGCGCACGACTGCCGGGCCGCCTACTGCTCCGGGTACGCGGAGGTGTCCGGCCGCGATCCCCGCACCGATCCGGTGCTGCTGCGCGCCTTCGAGACCGACAAGGCCGTCTACGAGGTGGTGTACGAGGCCCGCCACCGCCCCGACTGGCTGCCGGTGCCGCTGGCGGCGGTCCGCCGCCTCGCCGTGTCCGACCCTCACTGACCCGACTCTCGCCCCGGGAGACTCGCTCGTGACGTCGAAGGAACACCAGTCCGATCCCGCCGTGGGAGCCGAGGACCGCGCACGGCTGCTGGCCGGCACCCACCACGACCCGCACTCCGTGCTGGGCGCCCACCCGGTGCCGGGCGGGGTGGCCTACCGCGCCCTGCGCCCGCACGCCCGCTCGGTCACCGTCGTCCGCGGCCCGCTGCGCGCCGAACTGCGCGACGACGGCGACGGCTTCTTCTCGGGGCTGCTCCCGCCCGGCGCCGTGCCGGAGGAGGGCCGGCTGCGGGTGGCGTACGAAGGGACGGTCCACGAGACGGCGGACGCGTACCGCTTCCTGCCCACGCTCGGCGAACTGGACCTGCACCTGATGGCCGAGGGCCGGCACGAGGGGCTGTGGCGGGCGCTCGGCGCGCACGTCCTGACGTGGCGGGGGGTGCGCGGAACCAGGTTCGCGGTGTGGGCGCCGAACGCTCGGGGCGTCCGGGTGGCGGGGAGCTTCAACTTCTGGGACGGCACCGGGTCCCCGATGCGCTCGCTCGGCTCCTCGGGCGTCTGGGAGCTGTTCGTGCCGGGCGTCGGCGAGGGCGAGCTGTACAAGTTCGAGATCACCCGCCCGGACGGCTCGCGCAGCCTGCGCTCCGATCCGCTGGCCCGCCGCACCGAGGTGCCGCCCGCGACCTCGTCGATCGTGCACGTCTCGCGGCACGTGTGGGAGGACGCGGAGTGGATGGCGCACCGGGCGGACACCCCGGTGCACGAGGCGCCGTTCTCCGTGTACGAGGTCCACCTCCCCTCCTGGCGCCCCGGGTCGACGTACCGGGAACTGGCCGACCAGCTCACGGCCTACGTATCGGAGACGGGCTTCACGCATGTGGAGCTGATGCCGGTCGCGGAGCATCCGTTCGGCGGCTCCTGGGGCTACCAGGTCACCGGTTTCTACGCGCCGACGGCCCGGCTGGGCACCCCGGACGACTTCAAGTACCTGGTGGACCGGCTGCACCAGGCCGGTATCGGGGTGCTGATGGACTGGGTGCCGGCCCACTTCCCGCGTGACGAGTGGGCGCTGGCCGAGTTCGACGGGCGGCCGCTGTACGAGCACCCCGATCCGCTGCGGGCCGCGCATCCCGACTGGGGCACGCTGGAGTTCGACCTCGGCCGGCGGGAGGTGCGCAACTTCCTCGTGGCGAACGCCCTCTACTGGTGCGAGGAGTTCCATGTGGACGGGCTGCGGGTGGACGCGGTGGCCTCGATGCTCTACCTCGACTACTCGCGCGAGCCGGGCGGTTGGCGGCCCAACGAGCACGGCGGCCGGGAGAACCTGGACGCGGTGGCCTTCCTCCAGGAGATGAACGCCACCGTCTACCGGCGCTGTCCGGGCGTGGTGACCATCGCCGAGGAGTCCACGTCCTGGGACGGGGTGACCCGGCCGACCCATGTACAGGGTCCGAGCGGGTTCGGCGGGCTGGGCTTCGGCCTGAAGTGGAACATGGGCTGGATGCACGACTCGCTCCGGTACATGGCGCACGACCCCGTGCACCGCGCCTACCACCACGGCGAGATGACCTTCTCCATGGTGTACGCGTACAGCGAGAACTACGTCCTGCCGATATCCCACGACGAGGTGGTGCACGGCAAGGGGTCCCTGGTCTCCAAGATGCCCGGCGACTGGTGGCGGCGACGCGCCGACCTCCGCGCCTACCTGGCCTTCATGTGGGCCCACCCGGGCAAGCAACTCCTCTTCATGGGGCAGGAGTTCGCTCAGGGCGCCGAATGGTCCGAGGCCGCCGGACCCGACTGGTGGCTGCTCGACCCGGCGTACCCCGCCGCCCCCGACCACCGGGGGGTCCTGGACCTGGTCCGCGACCTGAACGCCCACTACCGGGCCACCCCGGCGCTGTGGCAGCGCGACACCGACCCCTCGGGGTTCGAGTGGATCACCGGCGACTCGGCCTCCGACAACGTCCTCGCCTTCCTGCGCCACGACGCCTCCGGCCGCCCCCTCCTCGCCGTCTGCCACTTCTCCCCGGTCGTCCGCCACGACTATCTCGTCGGCGCCCCCGACTCCGTCCCGGCCTGGTCGGAGATCCTGAACACGGACGCCCTCGTCTACGGCGGCAGCGGAGTGACCAACCCGGGGCCCCTGAAACCGGAGCCCCGCCACGCCCACGCCCACCCGACCGCCGTCCGCCTGACCCTGCCACCCTCGGCCACGGTGTGGCTACGGCCGGCCTAGGGTCCGAACGAGAGGCCCTGGGCGCACCGTACGAGCGGGCGGGCGGGCCCCGGACGAGGGGTCCTCCGGGGCCCGCCGGGCGGCCTCGCTACTCGTCCCGCCGGGCCAGTGGCTCCGGCAGGTCGCCGGTGTGCAGGACACCCAGCCGCTGGGTGGCGCGGGTCAGGGCGACGTAGAGGTCGCTGGTCCCGTACTCGGCCGGCTCGACCACCAGGACCGAGTCGAACTCCAGGCCCTTGGACTGGCGGGGGTCGAGGAGGACGACCGGCCGGGTGAGGTCGGGTTCGGCGCCGGCCGTGACGCCGTCCAGGCGGGCGGCGATCGCGCGGTGCAGCCGGCGCGGGGCGATGATCGCCAGCCTGCCCTCCACCGGGGCGAGTTCGGCGGCGGCCTTGGCCACCGCGCCGGGCAGGTCGGCGCCCTCCCGACGCACCCAGGGCCGCACCCCGGTGGAACGCACCGAGCTGGGCGGACGGAAGTCCGGTCGCCCGGCGCGGACCACGGCCGCGGCGAGGTCCATGATCTCCGACGGGGTGCGGTAGTTGACGCCGAGGCGGGTGTGCTCGTACCGGTCCTCGACATAGGGTGCGAGGATCTCCGACCAGGAGCCGACCCCGGCCGCCTCCGCGGTCTGGGCGGGGTCGCCGACCAGGGTCATGGAACGCGTCGGGCAGCGCCGCATCAGCAGCCGCCAGGCCATCGGCGACAACTCCTGCGCCTCGTCCACGATGATGTGCCCGAACGCCCAGGTCCGGTCGGCCGCCGCCCGCTCCGCCGCGCTGCGGTGGTCCGCCTCCTCCTGCCGCTCGGCGAACCGCTCGGCGTCGATGATGTCGTGCGCGGACAGCACCTCCGAGCCGTCCGGGTCACCGTCCTCCTTGTCCTCGAACTCGTACGTCCGCGACGCGTACGACACGTCCAGCACGCCCTGCGCGTACGCGATCTGCGTCTCCCGCTCGCGATCGGCGCGGAACCGGGCCGGCCGGTCGTCCTCGCCGAGGAGTTCGGCGGCCTCGTCCAGGAGCGGCACGTCGGCGACGGTCCAGGCGCGGGTCACCGGGCGGCGGATCGCGGCGGCGTCCTCCTCGCCCAGATACCCCTCGGGCTCGGCGAGGAAGTCGGCGAGCAGCCGCTCCGGGGTGATCCGGGGCCACAACCGGTCGATGGCGGACCAGACTTCGGGGTTCTCGGCCAGTTCGTCACGGATCTGGGTGATGTCGGAGGCGTCCAGCAGGCTGCTGCCGTCGTAGGGGTCGGTACCGACCCGCTCGGCGTACAGCTCGGTGAGTGTGTTGAGGATGTGGCCCTCGAAGTACTCGCGGGACGCGTTGTGCGGCAGCTTCGCGGCGCGGGTGCGTTCCCGGGCGACGCCCACCAGTCCGTCGTCCAGCATCAGCACCTCGCGGTCGTGCTCGATCGCGAGGGCCGGGTCGGGCAGTGCCTGCCGGTCGCGGACCACCTCGGCGAGCACGTCCGCCATCTCCGCGCGCCCCTTGACCGCGGCCGCCTCGGGGGTGTCGGCGGCCGTGGCCCGCACCCCGGGGAACAGCTCGCCGACCGTGGCCAGCAGGACGCCGGTCTCGCCGAGGGAGGGCAGCACCTCGCCGATGTAGCCGAGGAAGGCCGGGTTGGGCCCGACGATCAGCACGGCCCGGCGGGCCAGCAGCTCCCGGTGCTCGTAGAGCAGGTACGCCGCCCGGTGCAGGGCCACGGCGGTCTTGCCGGTGCCGGGCCCGCCCTCCACGACCAGCACGCCCCGGTGCGGCGCCCGGATGATCCGGTCCTGGTCGGCCTGGATCGTGCGCACGATGTCGCCCATCCGGCCGGTGCGCGCCGAGTTCAGCGCGGCGAGCAGCACGGCGTCGCCGTTGTGGTCCTCGTGCCCGGTTCGGGTGGCGTCGCCGAGGTCCAGGATCTCGTCGTGCAGATGGGTGACGGTACGGCCCTCGGTGGCGATGTGCCGACGCCGCCGCAGCCCCATCGGGGTGTGCCCGGTGGCCAGGTAGAACGGCCGGGCGACGGCGGCGCGCCAGTCGATCAGCACCGGCGTGTGCTCGGCGTCGTCCGCGCGCAGTCCGATCCGGCCGATGTGGTGCGTCGTCCCGCTGGCGAGATCGATCCGGCCGAAGCAGAGCGAGCCGTCGACGGCGTTCAGCGCGGCGAGCAGCCCCGACCGTTCGGCGACCAGGATGTCCCGCTCCAGCCGGGCCTGCATGGGCTTGTCACCCTGCGCGAGCGCGTCCCCGACCGAGGTCTCGGCGTCACCGCGCAGCACGTCGACGCGCGCGTACAGTCCGTCGATGAATTCCTGCTCACGACGCAATTCATCGTCTGGAAATTCGGTGTTTGACAATTCCGCTCCCGCCCGGATATACTGTGCCCACAAAGCTTTTCCGTGACCGCGGCGATGCGAAGTCACGAACCATTGAATATACGCGCAGAAATCCCCCGGACGCAATTGTCCGGGGGATTTCTCGTGTGCGGGCGCGGTTTCGCCGCCGACCTGCGCGGGGCAGGTCGGCGGCGTTCCTCAGACCAGTACCCCGGCCGACTCCTCCACTTCCAGCAAGGACGCGCTGCGGCGTTCCTCGTCGAATTTGCGGCGGCCGCCGCGGAAGCCGAAGAGGCGCTTGGCGAGGACGATGTAGAGGACGGCGAGGATGTTGAGGGCCAGAGTGACGATCTTGAGATAGCTGATCTTCTCGGTCAGCTCGTAGATCTCCAGCGGGAGGAACGCGGCGGTGGCGACCACCGTGAGGTACTCCGCCCAGCGCTCGGCGCGCCACAGGCCGACCGCCTCGACCAGCTCGATCAGCGCGTAGGCGAGGAGCAGGCCCGCGACGAGGAGAAGCGTGGAGTGCTTGTAGCCGAACGCCTTCTGGATGGAGCCGATCACGGGTGAGTGGTCGAGGTCGTAGTGGAAGTGCCGGAAGACCGGGCGCAGCACGGTCAGGTACTCGTTGAACAGCCGCCGTACCGCGTCCTGGCTGTTGCTGAACTTCCACACGGCCACCGCGACCAGCACTATGAACACCCCGCGCACGGCTCGCTCGATGGCGAGGAACCGCAGGATGAACAGGTCCCGCAGCACCTTCCCGCGCGGCACCAGCGGCGCGTCCTGCGCCGGGCCCGACCCGTGCGGCTCGCCGAGCACGAAGTCCCCGCAGCGCAGGCAGCGCCACGCGTCCCCGAGCCCGGTCTGCGCGTGCAGCCGTACCCTCAGCCGCGGATCGTCGGGCGCGTAGGTCACATGCCCCTTGCGCGCACAGGTGCGCCGGTCCCAGTCGATCTTCATGTCCCCCGTACCTCCATGCAAGTACAGACGCCACGCGCGAGCGTGCCGTTCCGGTCGTCCGGAACGGCACGCTAATGGATGCGGGCGGGAAAGCGTCAGCCGGTGGTGGTCTCCGCCGGTTCCCTCTCCGGTTCCTTCACCTCTTCGGTCGTCGCGTGGCGCGGCAGCAGGAAGGCCACCAGGACCGTGCCGATGCCGAGGACGACCGCGCCGACCAGGCTGGTGTGGGCCACGGCGGAGGAGAAGGAGGAGCTGACGGCGTCGGCCATCCGGTGGGCGCCCGCGGCGAGTTCGGTGGCCTGCTGCTTGAGCGCGGCGGCCTGCTGCGGGGTGCTCGCGTGGGCGGCCTGGGCGGCGGCCTGGTGGGCCTTGTCGGCGATGCCCTGGGCGACGGCGTAGCCGGCGCCGACCGAGTCCTGGGCGGTCTCCAGGGCGCTCGGCGGGAGCTTGCTGCCGGCGGTGGCGTCGGTGAGGTGGTTGCCGTAGGACGTGGCCAGCAGCGAGCCGAGGATGGCGATGCCGAGCGAGCCGCCCAGCTCCAGCGAGGTGTCGTTGACCGCGCCGCCGACGCCCAGTTCGGACTCGGGGAACGCGCCCATGATCGCGTCGGTGCAGGGCGAGAGCGCGAGGCCGATGGCGAGGCCGAGGACGACCAGCGGGGCCACGAAGTCGCCGTACGTCGAGCCCGCGTCCACCTGGGTCAGCAGCGCCAGCGCCAGCGTGCCGAGGACCATGCCCGCGCTCACGGTCCACTTCATGCCGACGCGCGGGGTGAGCCAGCCGGTGAGGGCCGAGCCGACGAACACGGCGCCGGCCAGCGGCAGCATGCGTACGCCGGTCTCCAGGGCGTCGTAGCCGAGGACGAACTGGAGGTGCTGGGTGAGGAAGTAGAACGCGCCGAAGACGGCCAGGAAGAACAGGGCCACGGCCAGGTTGGAGCCGGCGAAGCGGCGGTGCGCGAAGCGGCGGACGTCCAGGATCGGGCGCGGGTGGCGCAGCTCCCACAGGACGAAGGCGATCAGGCCGGCGCCCGCGACCACGGCGGCGGCGACGGCCTTGCCGCCCCAGCCGAAGTGCGGGCCCTGGATGATCATGTAGACGAGGGAGCCGGTCCAGATCACGGACAGCAGGCCGCCGACGTAGTCGATGCGGTCGTGGTGGCCGGCCTTGGACGGCGGGACCAGGACGAAGGCGGCGACGAGCGCGGCGAGCGCGATCGGCACGTTGATCAGGAAGGTCGAGGACCAGCCGTGGGCGCGCAGCAGCGCGCCGGCGACCACCGGTCCCGCGGCGATGGCGAGGCCCGCCGTCGCCGTCCAGAGCGTGATCGCCTTGGCCCGCTCGGCCCGCGGGAAGGTCGCCGCGAGCAGCGACAGGGTGGCCGGCATGATCAGCGCCGCACCGACGCCCATCACCGCGCGCGCCGCGATCACGGTCGCCGCGCTGTCCGCGAGGTAGCCGAAGACCGCTCCGCCGGCGAAGACCAGCAGGCCGAGCACGAGCGCCCCGCGCCGACTGTACTTGTCGCCGATCGCGCCGAGCAGCAGCATCAGCGCCGCGTAGGGCACGGTGTAGCCGTCGATCACCCACTGGAGGTCGGCGCTGGAGAGCCCGAGGTCCTTCGTCATGTCGGGCGCCGCGACCGTGAGAGCGGTGTTGGCCATCACGATGATCAGCAGGCTCAGGCAGAGCACCAGCAGGGCCCACCAGCGCCGGGCGTAGGGGCGCTCCATCTTCTCGACCGGTTCGGTCATGACGAGTCGCATGGCAGGGGTTTGCCTTCCTCAGGTTCTCGACGAGACTTGCACAACGACGTGCAATTGCACAACGATGTGCAATGTACGCCGTTGCACAACGCTGTGCAAGTCGCGAGAGGGCATGCGGGCCCTCGGGAGAGGAAGTGCACAATGGCCCCCATGACCACGGGTAACCCCAGCCGCGCCGACGCCAACCGCCGCCGCATCCTCGACGTCGCCCTCGCCGAGCTGCTGCGCGACCCGGACGCCTCGATGGACCAGATCGCGCGCGCCGCCGGAGTCGTACGACGGACCGTGTACGGCCATTTCCCCAGCCGGGAGGCGCTGATCAGCACCCTCACCGACGAGGCGGTGCAGGCACTCGCGGACGCGGACGCGGCGGGGCCCACGGGGATCACGGACCCGGCGGAGGCGCTCGCCCGCTCGGTGCTCGGGCACTGGGCGACCGCCGACCGCTACCGGCTGCTGATCGCCCTCGCCCAGCGCACGGTCACCGTCCAGGGCATCCGCGAACGGCTCGCCCCGGTACGCGCCGCCAACGTCCGGGTGCTCCAACAGGGGCTGGACGAAGGCGTGTTCACCTCGCCACTGCCCGCCCCGGCACTCGCCTACGTGCACGAGCAGACCTTGTTCGCGGTCATGGAAGCGGTCAACGACGGCCTCCTGGCAGCACAGGAGGCGGGCCGCGCCGCCACGGTCACCGTCCTGACCGCGGCGGGCGTACCCGCCTCGCTGGCCACCGCGCTGGTGGCCAGGGTGAGTGCGGACATGTAGTCCGCGAACAGCCGGATGCCCGGCCCCGGTTCAGGCGGAGCCGGACATCCGGAGAAGGAGCCGGGGGCTGAGGGCCTCTCGTTCGGATCGTGCCGGGCTCGCGAGGTCCGGCCCGATCCGAACGGAAGACCCTAGGCCTGGGCCAGCCTCTCCTCCCGGGGCTCGGGAACCCCGGCCACGGTACCCGCCGCCGGGTCCGTCGCCGTCTCGTCGAACGGCAGCTCCCCGGAGAGCACCTTCGCCACCCGAGCCTTGTCGATCTCCTTGGTCCAGGTGCCCACGAGCACCGTGGCGATCGCGTTGCCCGCGAAGTTCGTCAGCGCCCGCGCCTCGCTCATGAACCGGTCGATGCCGACGATGAGTCCGACGCCGTCCACCAGCGCGGGCTTGTGCGACTGGAGGCCGCCGGCCAGCGTGGCGAGGCCCGCGCCGCTGACGCCGGCCGCGCCCTTCGACGCCAGCAGCAGGAAGAGCAGCAGCGGGATCTGCTCGCCGACCGACATCGGCGTGCCCAGCGCGTCGGCGATGTACAGCGACGCCATGGTCATGTAGATCATCGTGCCGTCGAGGTTGAAGGAGTACCCGGTCGGCACGGTGATGCCGACGACCGGCTTGCTGATCCCGAGGTGCTCCATCTTCGCGATCAGGCGCGGCAGCGCGGACTCGGAGGAGGAGGTGGACAGGATCAGCAGGAACTCGCGGGCGAGGTAGCGGCACAGGGAGAAGACGTTCACCCCGGCGAAGATCCGCAGCACCGCGCCGAGCACCACGAAGACGAACAGCGCACAGGTGACGTAGAAGCCGAGCATCAGCACGGCGAGGCTCTTCAGCGCCTCCACGCCGGCCGAGCCGGTGACCGCGGCGATCGCGCCGAACGCGCCGACCGGCGCGGCCCACATGACCATGGACAGGATGCGGAAGACGAGCCGCTGGATGTGCTCGACGCCGCGCAGCACCGGCTGCCCGGCCGCGCCCATGGCCTGGAGGGCGAACCCGGCGAGCAGGGCGACCAGCAGGGTCTGGAGGACCTCGCCCTCGGTGAACGCGGACACGAAGGTCTGCGGGATGATCGACAGGACGAAGTCGACGGGCGGCAGCGCGTCGCTGCTGACCTGCGCGTGTCCGGTCTGCTTGAGGGCGGCGGTCAGATGGAGCCCGGCGCCGGGGTGCAGCACATTGCCGACGACGAGCCCGATGGCGAGGGCGACCAGCGACATCACGAGGAAGTAGCCGAGGGCGATACCGCCGACGGCGCCCACCTTGGCCGCCTTGCGCACCGACCCGATGCCGAGCACGATCGTGCAGAAGATGATCGGCGAGATCATCATTTTGATCAGATCGACGAACCCGGTGCCCAGCGGCCGGAGCTGGACGGCGGCATCCGGCCAGACGAGTCCGACGGCGATACCGAGCGCGACGGCCACGATGACGGCGATGTACAGGTAATGGGTCCGGTCCCGCCGGGCGCGGGGTGCGGCAGCTGCCGTATCGGGAGTGGTGGCGGCCACGACTGCCCTCCTTGACGTCTTCGTCGACGTCGTCGTCGGTGCCCGACCGGCGTGCGGCTCACGTCCGGACGGTGCTGGGGAACGCGGTGACTATCTCCCGTCCTGTGAGGGCGGTCACGCTTGCGTTCATTTAGTTCACGCCACGACCGGGGGCACACTGGCTGGCATGCGCCTTCCGCCCCTGCCCCGTCCGCGCAGCCTGGCGGGCCAGCTGTTCGCCATGCAGGCGGTGCTGATAGCGGTGGTAGTGGCCGGATACGCGCTGTTCGCCTACGTCAGCGACCGGCGGCAGGCCGAGGACGCGGCCGCCCGGCAGACCACCGCGGTGGCCCGCGCGATCGCCGACTCCCCCGCGGTCCGCGCCGCGATCCGCACCCCCGACCCCGCCGCGCTCCTGGAGCCCTACGCCCTGAAGGTCACCAAGGACACCGGCGTCGACTTCGTCACGATCATGAACCCGGACGGCATCCGCTGGACGCATCCGGACCCGCGGCAGATCGGCAAGCGCTTCCTCGGCACCACCGCCCCCGCCCGCGCGGGCCGCACCTTCACCGAGACCTACACCGGCACCCTCGGCCCCTCCGTGCGGGCGGTGACCCCGGTGACGGACGACGGCCGGATCGTCGGCCTGGTCAGCGCCGGCATCACCGTGGACCGGATCAGCGAGCGGCTCCAGGACCAGGTCACGGCGCTGCTCGGGGTGGCCGGCGGGACGCTGCTGCTGGGCGCGGTGGGCACCTACGTCGTCAACGCCCGGCTGCGCCGGCACACCCACAACATGAACGCCGCCGAGCTGAGCCGGATGCACGACTACCACCAGGCGGCGCTGCACGCGGTCCGCGAGGGGTTGCTGATGCTGGACGGGCAGTACAGGGTGGCGCTCATCAACGACGGCGGCCGGGAGCTGCTCGGGGTCGGCGAGGAGGACGAGGTGGTGGGACGGCCGGTGGCCGAGCTGGGCCTCCCGGCGCCGCTGACGGGCACGCTGCTGTCCTCCCGGCCCCGGGTGGACGAGGTGCGTCCGACCGACTCCCGGGTGCTGGTGGTGAACACCTCCCCGGTCTCCGGCGGGGAACGCAAGGGTACGGTCGTCACCCTGCGCGATGTCACCGAACTCCAGTCGCTGATGGGTGAGTTGGACAGCGAACGGAGCTTCAGCCAGGCGCTGCGCTCGCAGGCGCACGAGGCGGCGAACCGGCTGCACACCGTGGTCTCGCTGATCGAACTGGGCCGCTCCGAGGAGGCGGTGGAGTTCGCCACGGCCGAACTGGAACTGGCGCAGGCGCTGACCGACCAGGTGGTGGCGGCGGTGGGCGAACCGGTCCTCGCCGCGCTGCTGCTGGGCAAGACCGCGCAGGCCAACGAGCGGGGCGTGGAGCTGGTGGTGTCGCCGGACAGCCGGCTCGACGACGGCCTGCTGGCGGGCGGTCCGCCCGCGCGGGACCTGGTGACCGTCCTCGGCAACCTGATCGACAACGCGGTGGACGCGGCGCAGGGCAGCGCGCGGGCGCGGGTGACCGTGACGGCGTGCGCCTCGGCGGCCGAACTGGTGCTGCGCGTCGCGGACACCGGCCCCGGCGTCGACCCCGGCCATGCCGACCTGGTGTTCCAGCGCGGCTTCACGACCAAGCCCGCCGGGCCCGGCGGGCGGGGGCTCGGGCTCGCGCTCGTACGGCAGGCGGTGACCCGGCACGGGGGTGCGCTGACGGTCACGGACGCGGCGCCCGGGGGCGGCGCGGTGTTCGAGGTACGGCTGCCGCTGCGCCCGGCGCCGGTACCGGCCGAGGGCGGTGCCGTATGACCGACCCCATCAGAGTGCTGGTGGTGGAGGACGACCCGGTCGCCGCCGACGCGCACGAGCTGTACGTGGGCCGGGTGCCGGGCTTCGTCGCGGTCGCCAAGGCCCGCACGGGCGCCGAGGCGCGGCGCGTCCTGGACCGCACGGAGGTGGATCTGCTCCTCCTCGACCTGCATCTGCCCGATGTGCACGGACTCCAGTTCGCCCGCTCGCTGCGCGCCTCGGGGCATCACGCGGATGTGATCGCGGTGACCTCGGCCCGGGATCTGGCGATGGTGCGCGAGGGGGTCTCGCTGGGTGTCGTGCAGTACGTGCTCAAGCCGTTCACCTTCGCCACGCTGCGCGACCGGCTGGTGCGCTACGCGGAGTTCCGCGGCGCGGCGGGCGAGGCGAGCGGGCAGGACGAGGTGGACCGGGCCCTCGCGACGCTCCGGGCGCCCGCGCCGGCCGCGCTGCCCAAGGGGCTCAGCGGGCCGACCCTCCAGCGGGTGACCGGCGCGCTGCGCGCGGCGGCCGACGGGCTCACCGCGGCCGGGGCCGCCGAGGCGCTGGGCATATCGAGGATCACGGGGCGCCGCTACCTGGAGCACCTGGTGGACACCGGCCGGGCCTCGCGCAGCCCCCTGTACGGCCAGGTGGGGCGGCCGGAACTGGTCTACCACTGGGTGTCGCGGACGCGCTGACCCGCGGGTCGCCGCCAACCGCCGAAGCGGGAGGGCGGGGGCTGTGTGTTCGGACAATCCGTGATCCTGTCGGAACGGACCGTATCCCCCTCGCCCGGCCGGGCCTACCTTGTGCGGGGTGCGCCCACCCTCCTCTCCCCCGCCTCCGCCCCCCTTCGACGCCCAGGCCGCCCGCCGGCTGCGCGGCGCGCCCGGCATGGGTCCCGAGCACGTCGCCCACGCCCTGCGGTCCGCGTACGGACTGCCCTACGTCACCCCC
>NZ_LBDA02000131.1 GCF_000980885.2 Streptomyces malaysiense
AGCTTGGCGTTTAACCTCGCGGGTCACTCGTCCTGCTGACCTGCGGTTCTTCACGGGACAGCGGAGACGGCCGTTCTCCACGCTTCGAGATGTCGAGTCACAAAGCACGAGAGAACGGCCGCTGCCCATGAGTCTGCCTGTCGGTGTGCCCGGAATCGAGGCGTTGGGCCTGTTGTCCCGCTTTCGGGTCGAGTTCTACGAGTGCCTCTACAAGCGGGCGGACGCGCTCTTCGAGCTCACCGACGCGGTGCTGTGCACGGACGGGCCGGTGAAAACCCTGGTCGAGCTCTCCTTGGCGGTCGAGCACCGACGCGGGCACGGTGCTCTGTACGCGGCCCTGGACCGTGGATGGCTGGA
>NZ_LBDA02000132.1 GCF_000980885.2 Streptomyces malaysiense
GTGTTGCGCCAGGTGAAGTAGGTGTACGACTGCTGGAAGCCGATCTGCGCGAGGGTGCGCATCATGGCGGGGCGGGTGAACGCCTCGGCCAGGAAGATCACGTCCGGGTCCCGGCCGTTGATCTCGGCGATGACCCGTTCCCAGAACACCACCGGCTTGGTGTGCGGGTTGTCGACCCGGAAGATCCGCACCCCGTGGTCCATCCAGTGCCGCAGCACCCGGACCGTCTCCGCGATCAGCCCGTCCATGTCCGCGTCGAAGGCGATCGGGTAGATGTCCTGGTACTTCTTCGGCGGGTTCTCGGCGTAGGCGATCGTCCCGTCCGGGCGGTGGCGGAACCACTCGGGGTGCTTGTGCACCCAGGGGTGGTCGGGGGAGCACTGCAGCGCGAAGTCAAGGGCGATCTCCAGGCCCAACTCCCGTGCCTCGCCGACGAAACGGTCGAAGTCCTCGATGGTGCCGAGGTCCGGGTGGACCGCGTCGTGCCCGCCCTCGGGGGAGCCGATCGCCCAGGGGACGCCGACGTCGTCCGCTCCGGCGGTGAGGGTGTTGTCCGGGCCCTTGCGGAAGGTGCTGCCGATCGGGTGAACCGGCGGCAGGTAGACGACGTCGAAGCCCATCTCGGCGATCGGCCTCAGGCGCCGGGCGGCGGTACGGAACGTGCCGTGCGGCCGCTCCTTCGTCCCCTC
>NZ_LBDA02000133.1 GCF_000980885.2 Streptomyces malaysiense
CACCCTTTCAATCTCAGCGGCACCTGGTCCTACCACTACGAGAATTCGCATTATTCGTATGACTCGTCAGGGGACCTGCACAGCGTAGTAAAGACGGGCAGCGATGTCCCGGGCGCCGGCAAGTTGATCGCGTATAAGCCCTACGATCTCTCTGCCCAGAAAGAGGTTGCCAATTACCTGAGGAACTTGGTTCCCGTGGACCTCGTGCTGCATCCGAGAGAAGCCCGGGAGCAGCAAAAAAATATCGATCGCCAGTGTGAGGAGCAAGCGCCACTAATCTGCGATAGCCCTCGGATTGGGGTATTCTTCCCCGAAGGGCCAATTGGCGAAGGGTCAATTGGCGGTCGCCCTATTCCGAAGTCTGAACCTAGATCACCAAGCGCCGTCGACGGTGAGCGTTTGCGTAGACATCTCAGTAAAGAGGCTGGTCAGCTTCCCGGGATTCGTTCGGCGGATGACATATTCGACACTCCATCCGTCCTTAAGGGAGGCGTCACGCCGGACCAGGTTCGCCCATTTTTCGTGGGTCGGAAGGGCTGGGTGGAAGAAGGCCTAGGAAAAGGACGAAGTGAGGGCAAGGGTTGGGTTATCCGCGAATATACAAGTCGCGGAGGTAAGACCGGACGTATGCTTAGGTGGCACCCTGGTGGCGGCCATCATGGCGAGGGTGCCTACTGGAGAGTAGTGGGCATTGAAGGGGACCTTGGAGGGATCATTCGATGACCAGCGAGCAAAAGCTGGTGAACTTTCGGCAGTGGACTATCTCCGTACTGGATCTGCTCAGCGCGGCGCCCGATCGTCAAGTTGCATATTTGCAGGCGTCAGGAGTTGGAGCGGATGAGATCTTGCTTCAATTCGATGACGTATTGCACGTGGCTTGCGCCAGAGCGAGCGATGGTTCGCTACGGCATGAGGACTATCTCGTGCTTCAGTCGGTCGATGAGAGTGCGAATTCTGTGAGTGTGAGACCAGAATCGATTTGGTCCGAAGGAGCACTCAAGGAAGCAGTTGAATGGCGAGAACTTCGGGCTGCAGCGAGAGCGGCGAAGTCACATCTGCAGAGATCCTGGAGCTGCGAACCTCAACCTTGATCCACCGAGTGACGGTCGGCCTGTGGACGGAGAAGTGAGACGAGGTGCCAGCTGACTTGGGATGATGGGAGTTCTCACGCTTCCAAAGCTCATTCAGCAAGGCACCTCGATGGGTGTGAGAAGCCGTATCTCAACCGATCTTGGAACGTGTGGATCGAACGAAGTTCCTGGTCGGGTGACCTTCCGCGGTACGCGCATGAAGGCAGACACCTCACGTTGCTATGCCGTCAAGTTCAGGGGATGAGTCCTCCGTTCACGGCGCGGAGGAAGAGGCGCTGGTGCCACTCGTTGGCGTCCGGTCCGGGATCAGTCGCGAGGACGGGGTTGGGGCCGGTCTCGATGAGGTGTAGGAGCGTCCATGCGACGCCGAAGCAGTCGTCCGGGCCGAAGCAGGAGACGAGCGCCTTCGCTTCCTCTCTCGTGACCGGCCTGACGATCGCGCAAAGCTGGTCGTAACGCCTGTCGATCTCTTCTTCACTCGCGTCCCAGTCGGGGAGCGGGCCGTCGGCGACGAAAGTTTGCACTTCGGGTCTCATGGGCGAATGATCGGCCGCCTTGGTCACTGTGGGCAAGGTATCTCGGCTGCTCAGGCGGGACCTGTCCCCGAGTGGTGGACACCTCTGAGCCCGGCCCCGCCGGGGGCCGGGTAGGGGGCATCTTTTATGGTGATGAAGGTCTACTCGCCCGAGTTCGAGGCTGACGCTGTCGCGCTGTACCTGTCGGACCCGCGTCATACCTTCGAGGGCATCGGCAAGGAT
>NZ_LBDA02000134.1 GCF_000980885.2 Streptomyces malaysiense
CTGCAGGCCAGAGCCACTGATCAGAGTGGAGGCAAGCCGCAGTGGCGGGCGGTGGCCGTAGACGGGAAACAGCTGCGCGGATCGAGGGCGGGCGGCGGCAAGGCGGTGTGGCTGCTGGCAGCCCTGGATCACACGGGCACGGTGATCGGGCAAAGGCAGATCGACGCGAAGAGCAACGAGACACCCGCTTTCATCCCCCTGCTCGAGGGCCTCGACC
>NZ_LBDA02000135.1 GCF_000980885.2 Streptomyces malaysiense
CTGCAGGCCAGAGCCACTGATCAGGGTGGAGGCAAGCCGCAGTGGCGGGCGGTGGCCGTCGACGGGAAACAGCTGCGCGGATCGAGGGCGGGCGGCGGCAAGGCGGTGTGGCTGCTGGCAGCCCTGGATCACACGGGCACGGTGATCGGGCAAAGGCAGATCGACGCGAAGAGCAACGAGACACCCGCTTTCGTCCCCCTGCTCGAGGGCCTCGACC
>NZ_LBDA02000136.1 GCF_000980885.2 Streptomyces malaysiense
CAGGGACTTTGCGTGTTGCGGTTCTGTCCGGTTGAGCACGTGAGTCCTGGTTGATCACGGCCATCCGAGGGTTGTCAGGGGCCGGCCCGGGTGGCGAGCTTGATGGCGGGTGGCGGCGGCGATGTTGGTGTGGCCGTCCTGGCGGAAGACGCTGATGGCGAGGTTGCGCAGGGTGGCCATGACGCGAGGGAGACTGCCGGTGCGGATCGTGGAGGCGTCCTCGGCGAACGTGGTGTCGCGGACGTGGTGGAGCTGGTTCTCGATCTTCCAGTGCCCTCGGATCCAGGCCGCGAGCTGAGCGCCGGAGGCGGTGCCGGGCGGGAGGCTGGTGACGAAGTACAACCGCTCGATGGTGATCTTTCCGCTGTTCAGGTCTTTGCGCCAGCGCACGACGCGCAGTGCTTGGCGGGCTCCGGGGTACTCGAGGTGCCTGAACGCGACCGTCTTCAGGTGGCGGACCTCGAGCCGGCCTCGGCCGGTGGTGCGGTCCTTGTGGTCAAGGGGGATGTTCGTCCACGGCAGTCTTCTCAACTGCTTTAGCAGACTGGGGTGGTTGCCCTTGGCGACGGCGATGTAGTGGGCGGTGTGCTCGCGCAGCCAGGTCCCGTTCGCGTGCTGCGTGTGTGCCGCGTCCGCCGTGATCACGGTGTTGGCCAGGTCGAGGCCCTCGAGCAGGGGGATGAAAGCGGGTGTCTCGTTGCTCTTCGCGTCGATCTGCCTTTGCCCGATCACCGTGCCCGTGTGATCCAGGGCTGCCAGCAGCCACAC
>NZ_LBDA02000137.1 GCF_000980885.2 Streptomyces malaysiense
CCCGCACGCCGGGGGAACCTCAGGCGACGGCCGCCCACCGGGCGACGGCCGCCCACCGGGCGACGGCCGCCCACCGGGCGACGGCCGCCCACCGGGCGACGGCCGCCCACCGGGCGACGGCCGCCCACCGGGCGACGGCCGCCCACCGGGCGACGGCCGCCCACCGGGCGACGGCCGCCCACCGGGCGACGGCCGCCCACCGGGCGACGGCCGCCCACCGGGCGACGGCCGTGCGCCGACATCCGGACGCATCCCTGGCCGCCCGACTCCGTCCCCGCGATACCGGCCCGGCCACCGAAGCCGACACGGGAGCCCGCCTCCCACCGGCGCACCGGCAGCTCCCGACACACGGCACCGAGAGCGCCCAAGCGGCCCCCTTCCGCACCCGCGAGATGACCGAAAAACACTCCTGACCAGGCACTATGTGGCACGCGCGAGGCAATGGCCGATTGTCGCGCCGGTCGGCTGCCGAATTTCGTGATGATCGGCATGACGTCCTACAGTCGACACATGGTTGGCCCAGGCAACCTTTGGCAGGGGTGTGCCGCCATCCCGCGTGGAGGGACGCCCACGCGACCGAGGCCATGAGGCGCACGCCTCCTGTCCCCCCACAGATGAACAACCATCAGGCCGGTCCGCGCACCCCTGCGTTCCGGCTCAGGAGGATCACACATGTCCGATGTCGCCCCACGCTTCCGCAACCACGTGGAGCACATCCTCGATGCCCTGCGGGAGAACCCCGACCGCGAGGCACTGGTACACGGCGACCAGCGGGTCACCGCAGGCGAGTTCCAGACCCTGGTGCATCGGATGGCGTGGGCCATGCAGGCCCAGGGCATCGAGCGCGGCCAGACGGTGACTCTGCTCAGCGGCAATCTGCCGGAGGCCTTGGCCGCGCGATATGCGGCCAATCTGATCGGCGCCCGAGTCAATCACCTGTACAGCAAGCTCGCTGCCGACGTACAGGCCGCGATCGTCCGCGACGTGGAGAGCCGGGCGCTGGTCGTCGATCCGCGGTTGACCGACCGGGCCGCCGACATCACCGAATCGGCGCCGGTCAAGTCAGTGCTGGTGCTCGGCCCGACCGAGACGGGCGAGGATCTGCTGGCGCTCTGCGCGACCCAGCCCGAAGAGCCGTTCGTGAGCCAGGCGCAGCCGGACGACATATGCGCCATCCGGCACACGGGCGGCACCACCGGCCATCCGAAGGGCATTTGCACCACCTACCGGCAGGTCCACGCGCAGCGCTCCGCGCGCCCGCTCGACGAGGCCGCCGCCCTGACGCGCCGCCAGCTCGTCGCCACCACCATGGCCCACGCCGCCGGCATGCTCATGGACGCCGTACTGGAGTACGGCGGCGCCGTGGTCCTGCTCGACGACTTCGAGGCCGGGCAGGTGCTCGAGACCATCGAGCGCGAACGCATCACCCATCTGTGGCTATTGCCGCCCCTGCTCTACCAGTTGCTCGACCACCCGCGCATGGAGCGCACCGACACCTCCACCCTGCGTCAGCTCCTCTACGGCGGCTGCCAGGCATCTCCGGCACGACTGGTCGATGCCGTACGCCGCCTCGGCCCCGTACTGATGCAGGGGTACGGACAGAACGAGGCAGGCATGATCAGCAGCCTGTCCGCGGACGACCACACGCACCCCGCGCGGCTGCGCAGCGCGGGAAAGATCCTGGACAGCGTCGAGGTCGAGATCCGGGACGAGGACGGCAACGTGCTTCCCGACGGTGCGCACGGCGAGATCGTGGTGCGCTCGGACATGGTCATGCAGGGCTACTGGAAGCAACCGCGGCTCACCGCGGAGATCCTCCAGGACGGCTGGCTGCACACCGGTGACATCGGATTCCGGGACGCCGACGGCTACTTGACCGTGGTCGACCGGCTGAAGGACATGATCGTGGTCGTCGGCGGCCACGTGTACACCACCGAACTGGAGGACCTGCTCAACAGCCACCCGCAGGTCCGGCAGAGCGCCGTCTTCGGCGTCCGCGACGAGGACCGCATGGAACGCGTCCACGCCGCTGTGCTGCTCGCCCCCGGCGCCACGACCGACGCGGACGAACTGCGTGCCTTCGTACGCGCCGAACGCGGATCGATGTACGAACCGGCCGGCATCACCTTCCCCACCGAACTGCCCCTCACCGACGTGGGCAAGCCCGACAAGAAGGAACTGCGCCGCCGCGCCACGACCCGGGCATGAGCCCGCACGCCGCAACCGCCGGCCCGCAACCGGCGTACCACCATCCTGCTCCGGAGCAGGATGGTGGTACGCCGGCGGCACGGGGGAGAAGCACACCGTCGCTCCGAGACGTCCCCGGTGACGAGTGCGGTGGGGAGCGTCCGACGCGGTCAGCGAGCCACCCCCACCGCCCCACCCCGTCGAGTACGACCGCACGCGCTCGACCTGCCCCCGGCCACCGCGGCTCCTGCCCCCGCGACCGGACCGGGGACACCGCACCGGGCTCCTCACCCGCCCCTGCGCAGCGACACTCGCCCGAATGACCCGAGCGACCGAGTGCACGTCCGGCCAGGTGCTGCCGTCGGCGTAGGCACTGAGGCAACCGCTGCCGGTCGGCGAGGGCGCCGTGAGATGGTGCCCCTGCCATCAGAAGGGATGCGCATCGGTTCCTCGACGTCAGCCTCATCCGATCGCGTCCATGTCTTTCACCGCGACCTGCCGCCGTTCAGGTGCCTTCGGCCGCGGTTCGATGTGCGGGAGGGTCTCGCACGGGTACCAGCTGCGGACACTGACGTCATGAGCGAGAGCGGCGAAGAGGTTCACCACCCCGGCGAGATCGTTCCGCAGTCCGGGATCTACGAATGCGATTGCGGCCAAGGTCACGCGTACAGCACCGACGTGAAGGGGCACCGGTTCCCTCCGCTGCATGACACCTGCAGCGGCAAGGGCTGGAAACTCAAGACCCCCACCTCGCGTCCTGGGACTTGAAGCTATCGGGAGCACGCCCTTTCGAGAGCTGCGCGGTCACGCTTGCGCTACCAGTGGACTTCCTGGCCCCGCCGGAGCCACCGAGGGTGCCGGCAGTCGCCTGCCCGTCTGCGCTTACCTGAGCCGTACGGGCGCCTGCCACTGCCGTCCGCCGCCCGTCGAACGGGCAGCGGTGCGAGCGTGTAGGCACCTGAGGGCGTATCCAGCCGAGGCTGGGCAGACGGGACGGAGACGTTCATGGCGCGGGCGGTCTGGACCGGTGTGATCACGTTCGGGCTCGTCACCGTGCCCGTCGGCCTGTACACGGCTACCGAGGTCCATACGGTCCACTTCCACCAGCTGCAGCGCGGCACCTCCGATCGGATCCGTGACCGACGGGTGAACGAACGCACTGGCGAGGAAGTCGACACCCGCGACATCGTCAAGGGCTTCGAGATCGGCGAGAGCGAGTAAGTGATCGTCGAGCCAGACGAACTGGACGAGATCGCTCCCTGCCGTTCCCAGACCATCGAGGTCAGCGATTTCGTCGACCTGAACGCCATTGCGCCGGTCTGTTTCCACCGCACCTACTACGTCGCTCCGCGGGGCAAGCACTAGCCGAGGTCTACGAGCTGCTGCGCGCCGCCCTGTCGCAGGCGAACAAGGTCGGCATCGCCACGTTCGTCATGCGCAACAAGCAGTACCTGACCGCCTTGCGCGCGGAGAAGGAGGTGATCGTGTTGCAGACTCTGCACCGGGCCGACGAGGTACGCGACCCGGGCAAGGAACTGCCTGAACTGCCATCGAGCCGGACGAGGAGCGGCAAGCAACTCGACATGGCGCGGCAGCTGGTCGACGCTCTCAGCAACGACTGGGACCCGGAGCGCTATCGCGACACCTACGAGGAAAAGGTGTGCGAGCTGGTCAAGGCCAAGGCGGAGGGCCAGGAGATCATGGCGTCCGAGGCGCCGACAAGGCCGGGGAGCAGATCGTGTTGGCCTGCGCTGCGGGCGGGAACAACACGGCCGTTGGAGCGCGGCTGGGTATCGACCGCAAGACGGTGGCGCGGTGGCGCACGTGGAAACCGCAGATCCAGGCTTTGGAGCGGACTGCTCCGGTGCTGCCGACGGTGCCCGGTGTCCCTGAGCGCAGCAGCTTCGACTACGTCCGGCACGGCACGGTGGACCTCTTTGCCGCCCTGAACACAGTCACTGGCAAGGTGATCGGGAAGTTGTCCGCGCGGCACCGGGCGGTGGACTTCCGTGACTTCCTCGACGAGATCGACCGCCAGACCGATCCCGGCCTGGCGAGCGTTGCCAGGTCAGCCACACCACCGCAGCCCGCTGCGCCCACCGCTACCGGCAACTCGGCGTCACCGCAATGAGCGACCGCTCCAGCCGCCCGCACCACCACCCCGCAGGACCGCGGCCGCCGTCGAGGAGCAGGTGCTACGGCTACGACGCGAGCACCGGATCGGGCCGCTACGACTGGCCGTACGATGCGGCATCGCCGCCTCGACCGCCCACCGCATTCTGGTCCGGCACGGCCTGCCGCCACTGGCCGCCATGGACCGGGCCACCGGCGAGCCCGTCCGCCGCTACGCGCGGTCGGGTGCGGGATCAACCGACTCAAGAGAAACCGGGCTGTCGCCACGAGATATGACAAGCTCACAGTCCGCTACGAGGCGACCGTCCTCGTCGCGGCCGTCGACGAGTGGCTGTGACCACACACGCGCACGGCCTTTCGTTAACCCGTTGCCCAGGAGCCGATCGGCCAGCTAGGTTCACCCAGCCGCCTGCATCGGTGCAGGCCGGCGCCGTCGACGAGGAGGTGTGGAGCACATGCGCAGGAGTGCCCAGCAGTTGAGCTCGCGTACTGACCTTCGCCACCTCCACACGACGGAGACACCTTGTCCCTTCGCATCACCCCACTGACCTGAGGTTCCCCCGAGATGCGGAGTGTGTTGACAGAGGGTCAGATGGGACTCATGAGAGGAACATCGACCATGGCTG
>NZ_LBDA02000138.1 GCF_000980885.2 Streptomyces malaysiense
CGCGGGCCAGGGCGGCGAGTCCGGCCTGGAGTTCGTCGATGTCCTGACCCACGACCACCGCACGGTGGGAGTGATGCGTCCGCGTGGTGGCGAGCGCACGGGCCAGGTCCCCGGCCCGCAGCTCGGGCTGATCACCGAGATGCTTCAGGAGCCGCTGCGCCTGCTGGGCCAGCGCCTCGTCCGTCTTGGCGGAGAGTGGCCACATCAGGTGCAGTGCCTCGGGTGCTGCGGAATCGCCGTCCGACTCCTGCTCCGGACTCGGCAGCGGTGATGCCTGTTCCAGGATGAGGTGGGCGTTGGTGCCGGAGATGCCGAAGGAGGAGACACCGGCGCGGCGCGGCCGGTCCGCCTCGGGCCATTCGGTGTTCTCCGTCAGGAGGCTGACGGCTCCCGACTCCCAGTCCACGTGCTCGGTGGGGGAATCCACGTGCAGGGTCTGCGGCAGGACG
>NZ_LBDA02000139.1 GCF_000980885.2 Streptomyces malaysiense
CACCACCACCGACAACCACCCCGTCCCCCTCCCCACCTACCCCTTCCAACACCACACCTACTGGCTCCACAGCAACCGCACTCGTACCGGTGACCTCACCGCACTCGGTCAAGGCGCGGCACACACCCTGCTGGGCGCCGTCCTGACTTCCGCCGCCGACGGCCGTGTCACCTACACCGGCCGCCTCCACACCGACGACCACCCCTGGCTCGCGGACCACGCCCTCACCGGCGTCGCCGTCCTCCCGCCCAGCACCTTCGTGGACCTGGTGCTCCATGCCGCGCGTGGCTCGGGTCTCGCCCATGTCGAGCACCTGGACCTGCTCGAAGCGCTTCCGTTGCCCGAGCACACCCGTTTCGACCTACAGGTCGCCCTCGATCCAGCCGACCAGGACGATCGCCACCCGGTCACCGTGCATGTGCGGCCCGTCGGTCCTTCCGAGGACGAGAAGCCCTGGACGCTGTATGCGACAGGCGTACTCGTCTCGGAGGCACCAGGCCCCCGTGCGGCCGCGCCCCGCCCGCCGGCCGAGTGGCCCCCGCGAGGCGCGACGGTCGTCGATCCCCATGACCTCTACGGGCAGGCCGCCGACCGCGGGCACCACTACGGCAACGTCTTCCAGGGATTGCGGGCCATCTGGCGTCAGGGGGAGGCCTTCTACGCGGAAGCGGCGCTGCCCGAGGGCACCGTCACCGACGGCTTCGTCATGCATCCCGCGCTCCTCGACGCCGCCCTCCACGCCCTTCATTCCCCCACGTCCGTGTCCCGTGGTGACGACGCCGGCGGACTGCGCATGCCGCTCGCATGGCGTGGAGTCACCCTCTACGAGGCCGAAGGCCCCGTCACCACCCTCCGCGTCCACCTCACCCCGGCGGACGACGGCGCCGTCGCGATGCGGCTGGAGGACGCGGACGGGGTCCCGGTGGCCGAAGTTGCCGCGGTCTCGCTTCGTCCGCTCGATCCGTCGCGGCTGGCGATTGCCACCCCTGCCGGCGACTCCCTGTACGAACTCGGCTGGGACGCTCTCGTAACGACCGCTGGGACCGCCTCCGCCGGTCCGGGCACAGCCGCAGGTGACCTCGCCGTCGCGAAGGCGAACGACCGCAGTTCGCTGCGGGGGATCGCCGAGTCCGTCACCGCGGGCGAGCAGGCACCGGGCGTCGTCCTCGCCGAGCTGGACGGGCCCGGGAACGGCCACCCGCTGCGGGCGGCACACGCGCTCGCTCACGACGTGCTCGACCTTGTCCAGCAGTTCCTCACCGACGAGCGGTTCGCCGACTCCCGGCTCCATCTGGTCACGCATGGCGCCGTGAGCACCGGCCCCGAGGACATCTCCCCGGACGTGGTCGCCTCCGTCGTCTGGGGGTTGGTCCGGTCGGCCCAGTCCGAGCACCCCGGCCGCATCAGCGTCTGTGACCTGGACACCACAGACGTCTCACGGGACGCCCTGATGGACGTCGCCCGCAGCGGCGAGCCGCAGGTCGCTCTGCGCGGCGGCACCACCCTCGTGCCACGGCTGACCCCCAGCGGCCTCCGGCCCCCGGCCGTCCCGGAGGCGGTGCTGCCCCCGGACGGCACGGTGCTCGTCACCGGCGGGACAGGGGCACTCGGTGCCTTGCTCGCACGTCACCTCGTCAGCGCACACGGCGTACGGCACCTCCTGCTGGTCAGCCGACGGGGGATGGACGCGCCCGGCGCGGCCGAACTGCGGGCCCAGCTGGTGGCGCTCGGAGCCGAGGTGTGCCTGGCAGCGTGTGACACGAGTGACCGGCAGTCTCTGGAGGAACTGCTGACCACCGTTCCGCCCGATCATCCGCTGGCTGCGGTCGTGCACACAGCCGGCGTACTCGACGACGCCGTCATCACCGCTCTGACCGCAGACCAGTTGGACAACGCGCTCAAGCCGAAAGCCGACGCGGCCTGGCACCTGCACGAACTCACCCGGGACTCGGACCTCGCGGCGTTCGTCCTCTTCTCATCGGCGGCGGGCACGCTC
This sequence comes from Streptomyces malaysiense, assembly GCF_000980885.2. Lineage (GTDB taxonomy): Bacteria > Actinomycetota > Actinomycetes > Streptomycetales > Streptomycetaceae > Streptomyces > Streptomyces malaysiense. The sequence continues at coordinate 1,997 of NZ_LBDA02000139.1, forward strand.
GGCAGTCCCGGCCAGGGCGGCTACGCCGCCGCCAACACCTTCCTGGACGCCCTGGCCGCGCACCGCCGCAGCATGGGGTTGCCCGGTACCTCGCTCGCCTGGGGGCTGTGGGCGGAGACCAGCGGAATGACAGAGGGATTGACCGGCACCGACCTCGCCCGTATGAACCGCACCGGTGTCGTACCGCTGTCCTCGGAGGTCGCTCTCGCCCACTTCGACACGGCGCTGGCAGCCGGCCGGCCTCTGCTCCTGCCGGTGCAGCTGAGTCGGGCCGCTCTGCGCACCCAGGCTTCCCTCGGCAACCTACCGCCCCTCCTCCGGGGCCTGGTGCCCTCCGCGGTGAGCCGCGCGGGGAAGGGCGACGAGGCCACCCGGCTGCGTGCCCGGCTGGGTCGGCTCTCCGACCCGGAACGCGAGCAGCTGTTCCTGAACCTGGTGCGCACCCACGTGGCCACCGTGCTGGGCCATGCCGGTCCGGACGTCGTCGACTCCGACAAGGCGTTCCAGGACCTGGGCTTCAACTCGCTCGCCGCGATCGAACTCCGTAACCGACTGACCGGCGCCGTGGGCCTGCGGTTGCCCGCCACGCTGATCTTCGACCATCCGACACCCGCGTCGCTCGCGCGGTACCTCGACGGACAGGTCGTCGCCGACGGATCCCCGGGCGGCGGCAACCCCGTCGTCGCCGAACTGAACCGGCTGGACGCGGAGATCGACGCGATGGGGACGGCGGGCGGGAGCGAAATACGTACCGAGATCTCCGTACGCCTCAAGAACATGCTCCGGAAGTTGACCGTGACGGACCAGGAGGAGTCGGCCGAGGACCACCTCGACTCGGCGACGGACGACGAACTCTTCGAAGCCCTCGACAGGGAGCTCGGAATCTCATGAATCGACCGAGTGCGAAGGACGGCGGTGGCACCACCATGAACGAAGAGAAGCTCCGCGACTACCTCAGGCGTGCGACAGTCGACTTGCGTCAGGCGAATCGACGGATACTCGAGCTGGAGGAGAAGGACCACGAACCGATAGCGCTGGTGTCGATGGCCTGCCGTTTCCCCGGAGGCGTCACCTCACCGGAGACCTTCTGGGACGCGCTGCTGGCGGGAGCCGACCTCCTCTCCGACTTCCCGGAGGACCGTGGTTGGGACATCTCCGGCCTCTATGATCCGGACCCGGACCGCAAGGGCACCAGTTACACCCGGTCAGGCGGATTCATCTCGGACGCCGGCCGCTTCGACCCCGACTTCTTCGGAATCTCACCCCGTGAAGCCCTGGTGATGGACCCTCAGCAGCGACTCCTCATGGAGGTCAGCTGGGAGGCCCTGGAGCGGGCCGGGGTCGTGCCGTCCTCGCTCCGCGGCAGTGCGACCGGCGTTTTCGTGGGGACCAACGGGCAGGACTACCTGCGTTACTCCGGCACCGTTCCGGAAGGCGTGGAGGGGTACGCCGCCACGTCGGGTTCCGCCAGCGTCATGTCCGGCCGGATCTCGTACACCCTCGGTTTGGAGGGCCCGGCCGTCACGGTCGACACAGCGTGTTCGTCCTCGCTGGTCACCATGCATCTGGCGGTCCAGGCGCTGCGCAACGGCGAGTGCTCCATGGCGCTGGCCGGCGGTGTCACCGTCATGTCGAGCCCCGCCGCCTTCGTCGAGTTCTCCCGCCAGCGGGGTCTCGCTCAGGACGGCCGGTGCAAGGCGTTCGCCGAAGGCGCCGACGGCACCGGCTGGGGCGAGGGTGTCGGGCTCGTCCTACTGGAGAAACTGTCGGACGCCGAGGCCAACGGTCACCAGGTCCTGGCCGTGCTGCGCGGCTCGGCCGTCAACCAGGACGGCGCCAGCAACGGCCTCACCGCCCCCAACGGACCCTCGCAACAGCGGGTCATCCGGGCCGCGTTGGCCAACGCCCGCCTCACACCGAGCGACGTCGACGCGGTCGAAGCCCACGGCACCGGCACCACCCTCGGCGACCCCATCGAGGCCCAAGCCCTGCTGGCCACCTACGGACAGGACAGGCCCGCCGAACGCCCA
>NZ_LBDA02000014.1 GCF_000980885.2 Streptomyces malaysiense
CGTCGTGCAGGCGCCCGCCGCGGCGGCCGCGCGGGACACCCGGGCCCTGGACGTCCGGGTCGTCGAAGGCCTCGACGCCACGCACTACCCGCTGGCCCTCGCGGTGATGCCCACGGGCGACGACGGGATGCGACTGCGCCTGGACTACCAGCCCACCGCCTTCGACGCCGAGCACGCGGACAGGATCCTGCGGCGCTACCAGCACCTGCTGCGCGCGGTCGCCGTCGCGCCCGACCGGACCCTCGCCCAGCTCGACGCGCTGCTGCCCGGCGAGCGCGAGACGCTGGCCGGCTGGAACGACACGACCACGCCGGTGCCGGCCACCACGCTCCCCGCGCTCTTCGCCGCGCAGGTCGCCCGCACCCCGCGGGCGCTCGCCGTCGAGTACGGGGACGTCCGGCTCACCTACGCGGAGCTGGACGCGCGTGCCAACCAGCTCGCCCACCACCTGATCGCCGCGGGCGTCGGCGCCGAGTCCCTGGTCGCGGTGTGGATGGAGCGGTCCGTCGAGCTGGTGATCGCGGAACTGGGCATCGCCAAGGCCGGCGGCGCCTATGTACCGCTGTTCCCCGACTGGTCGGCCGAACACCGCGACAAGGTGTGCGCCAAGGCGGGCGTCACCGTCGTCCTCACGGCCGCGGACGTCGCGGCCACCGCCGAGGGGCCCGTGACGGACCCGGCCGTGCCGATCCATCCCGACCAGCTGGCGTACGTGATGTTCACGTCGGGCTCGACGGGCGAGCCGAAGGGCGTGCCGTCCTCGCACCGCGACGCGACGGAACTCGCGCTCGACAAGGGCTTCTCCGACCATGCGGCACAGCGGGTCCTGATGCACTCCCCGCATTCCTTCGACTCTTCGACGTACGAGGTGTGGGTGCCGCTGTTCAAGGGCGGCCACATCGTGATCGCGCCGCCCGGCCGCGTCGACACCAGGGAACTCGCCGACCTGATCAGCTCCAGCAAGGTCACCGGGATGTTCCTGACGGCCGGCCTCTTCGCCGTGATGGCGCAGGAGCACCCGGACTGCTTCGCCTCGGTCGCCGAGGTGCGTCCCGGCGGCGACGTCGTGTCGCCCGCCGCCGTGCGCCGGGTCCAGCGGGCCTGCCCCGACACCCAGGTCGTGGTGATGTACGGGCCCACCGAGGTCACCGTCTTCGCCACCTACAACCGGATCGGACCGGTCCCCGAGGACGCCACCGAGGTGCCGATCGGACGTCCGCTGGACAACATGCGCCTCTACGTGCTCGACGCGGGGCTGCGCCTCGTCGCCCCGGGCCTCGTCGGGGAGCTCTACGTCGCCGGGTCCGGCGTCGTCCGCGGCTATCTGCACCAGGCCGCCCTGACGGCGGGCCGGTTCGTGGCCAGCCCCTTCGGCACCGGGGAGCGGCTGTACCGCACCGGCGACCTCGTCCGGTGGAACGAGCACGGGCAGATCATGTTCGTCGGCCGCGTCGACGAACAGGTGAAGGTGCGCGGCTTCCGCGTCGAACTCGGTGAGATCGGGGCGACCCTCACGGGCCACCCCGACGTCGCCCAGGCGATCGTGGTGGCCCGCGAGATCCCGGGGATCGGCCGGGGCAAGCAGCTCGTCGGCTACGCGGCGCCGACCCCCGCCGCGGCGGCGACGCCCCCCGACCCGACGCAGCTGCGGCGGTTCCTGGCCGAGCGGCTGCCCGAGTACATGGTCCCGGCCGCGGTGATGGTGCTCGACTCGCTGCCGCTGACCCCCATCGGCAAGGTGGACCGCAAGGCGCTGCCCCAGCCCGAGTTCACCGCGGGTGAGTCCCGGGCGCCGGGGACGCCGCAGGAAGAGGTGATGTGCGGGCTGTTCGCCGAGGTCCTCGGCCTCGACCGGGTCGGCATCGACGACTCGTTCTTCGACCTCGGCGGCCACTCCCTCCTGGCCACCCGGCTCGTCTCGCGGCTGCGTGCCGTCCTGAACGCCGAGATCAGCGTGCGTACCGTGTTCGAGGCACCGACGGTGGCCGCCCTGGCGGCCCGGCTGGTCGACGCCGACACGGACCGCCCGGTGCTCGAAGCCCAGGACCGGCCGGAGCGGCTGCCGTTGTCGTACGCGCAGCGGCGGCTGTGGTTCCTCGACCAGTTCGACGGTCCGAGCGCCACCTACAACATCACGGTCGCGCTGCGGTTGACCGGCGCCCTCGACGTGGCCGCGCTGCGGGCCGCGGTGGGGGACGTGGTGGCCCGGCACGAGAGTCTGCGCACGACCGTGTCGGCGGACGAGAGGGGTGTCCCCTTCCAGCGGGTCCGCGCGGCGCAGGAGTGCGCGCCCGGCCTGCCGGTCGTGCGCGTGGCACCGGAGGAGGTGTCCGAGCACGTCGCGCGGGCCGCCGCCCACGCGTTCGACCTGGCCGGGGAGATCCCGTTGCGGGCCTCGCTGTTCGAGGTCGCCGGGGACGAGCACGTGTTGGTCCTCGTGGTGCACCACATCGCCGGTGACGGTGAGTCGATGGCGCCGCTGTCGCGGGACCTGGTCGCCGCCTACCGGGCCCGTCTCGGCGGTGCGGCGCCGCGGCTGGACGCCCTCCCGGTGCAGTACGTGGACTACGCGCTGTGGCAGGAGAGGCTGCTCGGCGACGAGAGCGACCCGCGCAGCCGCCTGTCCGGTCAACTCGCCTACTGGAAGGCCGAGCTGGCGGGTGTTCCGCAGCCGCTGCAACTGCCCGCGGACCGGTCCCGGCCGGCGGTGGCCGGCCACCGCGGCGACCGCGTCGCCTTCGCCCTGGAGCCCGCGCTGTACGCGCGGGTCCAGGAGGTGGCACGCCGCGAGGGCGCGACCGTGTCGATGGTGCTGCAGTCCGCCCTGGCGGTGCTGCTGCACCGCGTCGGCGCCGGCGACGACATCACCATCGGCTCGCCGATCGCCGGCCGCACGGACGAGGCCCTCGCCGGTCTCGTCGGGTTCTTCGCCAACACCTGGGTGCTGCGCGCCGACCTGTCCGGCCGGCCCACCTTCCGCGACGTGCTCGCCCGGGTGCGGGAGAAGGCGCTGACGGCGTACGACAACCAGGACGTGCCCTTCGAGCGGCTGGTGGAACTGCTCAACCCGGAGCGCTCCACCGCCTACCACCCGCTCTTCCAGACCATGTTCATCTGGCAGAACGTCAGCCGGCCCGACTTCGAACTCGACGGGCTGCGGGTGTGTTACGAGCCGGTGGACGTGGACTCCGCCAAGTTCGACCTGACCTTCGGCATGGGCGAGACGCGGGGCCCCGACGGGCGCCGCGTCGAGGGCACCGTCGAGTTCGCCGTCGACCTCTTCGACCGCTCCACGGCCGAGGCGCTCACCGACTGGTTCGTGCGGACGGTGCGCGAGGTGGTGACCCACCCCCTCACCCGGATCGCGGACGTCTGCCTGCTGTCGCGGGCCGAGCGCCGCGAGCTGACCGCGGCGCCGGCCCGGATCCCCGTCACCGACACCGTCGTGACCCGCTTCGAACAGCAGGCCAGGGCCACCCCCGACGCACCCGCCGTGTCGGACGGCACCACCACGCTGACGTACCGTCAACTCGACGAGCGCGCCAACCAGCTGGCCCACCTGCTGCGCGAGCGGGGTGCCGGCGCCGAACGCTTCGTGGCGCTGAGCCTGCCGCGCACGCACGAACTGCCCGTCGCGATCCTCGGCGTCCTGAAGTCGGGAGCGGCGTACGTGCCGGTCGACCCGTCCTACCCGGCCGACCGGATCGCGTACATGCTGCGGGACTCCCGGCCGGTCGCGACCGTCACCCCCGAGGTGCTCGCCGAGGCACGCGCCTACCCCACCGAGGGCCCGGACACCGTCGTCTCCCCGGAACAGCCGGCGTACGTCATCTACACGTCCGGTTCCACCGGCAGGCCCAAGGGCGTCGTCGTCGGGCACGGCAACGTGATGCGGCTGATGGACGCCACGCACGGCTGGTTCGGCTTCGGACCCGACGACGTGTGGACGCTGTTCCACTCGTACGCCTTCGACTTCTCCGTCTGGGAGCTGTGGGGCGCCCTCCTCCACGGCGGCCGGGTCGTCGTCGTGTCGTACGAGACGAGCCGCGACCCGCACGACTTCCTCGCTCTGCTCGCCGACGAGCGGGTCACCGTGCTCAGCCAGACCCCCTCGGCCTTCTACCAGCTCATGGCGGCCGACGAGGAGTCGCCCGCCGTCGGCGACCGGCTCGCCCTGCGGCACGTGGTGTTCGGCGGAGAGGCCCTCGACCCCGGGCGCCTCGCGCCCTGGTACGCGCGGCACGCCGAGGACGCCCCGGTCCTCGTGAACATGTACGGCACCACCGAGACCACCGTGCACATCACCTATGCGGCGTTCGACGCGGCGTCCGCCGCCTCGGCCCCCGGCTCGGTGGTCGGCGTGCCCATCCCCGACCTGGCGGTCTACGTCCTCGACGAGCGGCTCAGGCCGCAGCCGCCGGGTGTCCCGGGCGACCTGTACGTCGCGGGCGCCGGGCTGTCCCGCGGCTACCTGGGCCGGCCCGACCTGACCTGCGGCCGCTTCGTCGCCGATGCGCACGGCGCCCCCGGCACCCGGATGTACCGCACCGGCGACGTCGGCCGGCTGCTCGCCGACGGGCGTCTGGAGCACCTGGGCCGCAGCGACGACCAGGTACAGCTGAGAGGCTTCCGCATCGAGCCCGGTGAGATCGAGACCGCCCTGCTGGCCGATCCGTCGGTGGCGCAGGCCGCGGTCGTCGTACGGGAGGGGCACGGCGGCGGTCAGCAGCTGATCGGGTACGTCGTCGCGTCGGACGACGCCCTCGACCTGGACGCCCTGCGGGGCTCGCTCGGCGGCCGGCTGCCGGCGTACATGGTGCCGTCCGCGTTCATGGTCCTCGACCGGCTGCCGCTGACGGCGAACGGCAAGCTCGACCGGGCCGCGCTGCCCGAGCCGGAGGTCTCCTCGGGCCGGACCTTCCGCGCCCCGCGCACGGCGGAGGAGCAGCTGCTGTGCTCCGTCTACGCGGACGTGCTGGGCCTGGAACGCGTCGGCGTCGACGACGACTTCTTCACCGTCGGCGGCGACAGCATCCGCTCCATCCAGGTCGTCGCCAGGGCTCGTGCGGGCGGCCTGGAGATCAGCCCCCGTGAGGTGTTCGAACACCGCACCGTCGCGGCCCTGGCCGCGCTCGCCGTAGGGCGCGAGGGCAAGGACACGGCGGGCGCGCTGGCCGAGCTGGACGGCGGCGGAGTGGGCCGCTCACCGCTGCCTCCCATCGGCCGCCAGCTGCTCGAACTCGGCGGCGGATACGGCCGGTTCCAGCAGTCGATGGTCCTGACGCTGCCGGACGGCATCGACGCGGCGGGCCTCACCGCGACCGTGCAGGCCGTGCTCGACGCGCACGACGTCCTGCGCTCACGCCTGCTCACCGAAGGCGACGGCGCACTGGAGACCGCCGCGCCGGGCAGCGTGCCGGCCGAGTCCGTGCTGCGCCGCGTCGCGTGCGACGGGAACTGGCACGGCGACGCCTGGCGGCAGCTGCTGACCCGGGAACTCGACGCGGCCGCGGGCCGCCTCGACCCGGCCGCGGGCACCATGGCGCAACTCGTGTGGTTCGCCCCCCGCGACGGCGGCGCCGGACGTCTCCTGGCCGTGCTGCACCACCTCGTGGTGGACGGGGTGTCCTGGCGCATCCTGCTGCCCGACCTCGCCGCCGCCTGGGAGCAGGTCCGCGCGGGCCGCACCCCGGTGCTCCCGGCGGTCGGCACCTCGGCCCGCCGCTGGGCGCACGCCCTGGCCGAGGAGGCGGCCCGCCCCGAGCGGCAGGCCGAACTCCCGTACTGGCAGGCCGTGCTGGAAGGACCCGACCCACTGCTCGGGACCCGCCCGGTGGACCCCGCGACCGACACGATGGACACGGTCCGGCGGGCGCACGTCACCGTCCCCGCCGAGGTGACGCGGACACTGCTCACCGCCCTGCCCGCCGCGTTCCACGGCGGCGTCGACGACGGACTGCTGACCGCCCTGGCGCTCGCCCTCGCGACCTGGCGCGCACGGCGCGGCATCACCGAGTCCTCGGCTCTGATCCGCCTCGAAGGCCACGGCCGCGAGGAGGAACTGGTGCCAGGCGCCGACCTGTCCCGTACCGTCGGCTGGTTCACCAGCGTGTTCCCGGTCCGCCTCGATGTCACCGGCTGCGACCTCGCCGAGGCCCTGGCCGGAGGCGCCGCCGCGGGCCGCGCCGTCAAGGCCGTCAAGGAGCAGCTGCGGGCGATCCCGGACAAGGGCATGGGCTTCGGCCTGCTGCGCCACCTCGACCGGGAGACGGGACGCACCCTGTCCGGCTACCCGCAAGGGCAGATCGGCTTCAACTACCTGGGCCGGTTCTCCGCCGCCGACCTGCCGGAACACCTGCGCGGGCTCGGCTGGGCCCAGGCCCCCGAGGGCGGCGCGATCGCCGCCCTCGACGCCGACATGCCGGTGACGTGCGCCCTCGACATCAACGCGGTCGTCACCGAGGGCGAGCACGGCCCCCAGCTCGGCGCCGTGTTCGCCCACCCCACCACCCTCCTCGACGCCACCGACGTCGACGAACTGGCCGACCTGTGGAGCGAGGCGCTCACCGCACTGGCCCGCCATGTCCGCACCGACCCGGCAGCCGGCGGGCTCACCCCCTCCGACCTGCCCCTGGTCGACGTGACGCAGACGGACATCGACACCTGGCAGAGCCGCTACGGCGCCCTGGCCGACGTGTGGCCGCTGACGCCGCTGCAGTCCGGACTGCTCTTCCACGCGCAGCTCGCCGGCACCGGATTCGACGACTACACCATGCAGTTCGCCTTCCGGCTCGGCGGACCGGTCGACGCGGGCCGGCTGCGCGCGGCCGGCCAGGCACTCCTGGACCGCCACCCCAACCTGCGCGTCGCCTTCGTCGCCGACACCGCCGACCGGCAGGTCCAGCTCGTCCCCGACGACGTCGAACTGCCCTGGCGGGAGACCGACCTGCGCGGCCTGCGCACCCCGGCCGAACGCGAGCAGGCGTACGAGGAACTGCTCGCCCGGGACCTGCGCACCCCCTTCGACCCGGCCCGGCCGCCGCTGCTGCGCATGACCCTGGTCAGGACCGGCGAGACGGAGAGCGAACTCGTCCTCACCGCACACCACGTGCTGTTCGACGGCTGGTCGCTGCCGGTCCTGGTCCAGGACCTGCTGCGGCTGTACGCCACCCACGGGGACCCGGGCGCGCTGCCCAGGGCCCGCGGCTTCCGGGAGTTTTTGACCTGGCTGTCCCGGCAGGACCGGGAACGCTCCTCCCGGGCCTGGGCGCGGGAACTCGACGGGGTGGCCGAACCGACCCTGCTCGCGGGCGCCCTGCCCGGGGCGGACGGGGCGGACGGGCCGGACGGCGTGGGCCAGGTGGCGGTGGCGCTGACGCCCGCCGAGGCCGAGGCGCTCGCCCGCCGCGCCGCCGAACTCGGCGTCACCCTCAACACCCTGGTCCAGGGAGCCTGGGGGCTGCTGCTCGGCGCGCTCACCGGCCGTCAGGACGTCGTCTTCGGCGCCACCGTCTCCGGCCGGCCGCCCGCCCTCGACGGCATCGACTCTATGGTCGGCCTGTTCATCAACACGCTCCCCGTGCGGCTGCGTCACACCCAGGGCGAGACCCTCGCCGAGGTGCTGACCGCGCTGCAGGAGCGGCAGGCGGCTCTGCTCGACCACCATCACCACGGGCTCACCGAGATCCACCGGCACACCGGACTGAGCGTCCTGTTCGACACGATGATCGCCTTCGAGTCGTTCCCCGTGGACCAGGCCGGGCTGAGCCGGGCCAACAGCGACACGGAGATGACCATCACCGGGACCCGGCCCTACGCCGGCACGCACTACCCCCTGACCGTCATCGCCGCCGCCGACCCCCTGCTGCGCCTGACCTTCCACCACCAGCGCGGCGCCCTCGGCGAGGACACCGTGCGCGCCCTCGCCGACCGGTTCGCCCGCATCCTGCGGCAGATCGCCGACGACCCCGGGCGACGGGTCGCCCAGCTGGACCTGCTCACCCCGCACGAGCGGCAGCGGGCGCTGTCCGACGTGCACCGGGCGGCCGGGGCGGGCGCCGTGACGACCGTTCCCGCGGCCGTCGCGCGGCAGGTGGCCCTGACCCCGGACGCCGACGCCCTGGTCTTCGGCGACCAGCGCCTGACCTACGCGGAACTCGACGGCCGGGCCCGGCGCGTCGCCGCGGAACTGGTCCGCCGCGGCGTCGGCCCCGAGACGGTGGTCGCCGTCGCACTGCCCAGGACCCCGGACCTGGTGGTGGCCCTGCTGGCCGTCCTCACGGCCGGCGGCGCCTATCTCCCCATCGACCCGGCCTACCCCAGCGGCCGCCTGGAGTACGTCCTGACGCACGCCGGGCCCCGGTTCCTGATCACCGACCCGGACACCGGGCCGACGCTGCCCGGCACCTCGGTCGAGCGGCTCCACTTCGCCGACCTGGCCGGTGCCGCCGGCTCTCCGTGCACCGGCACCCTGCCGCTCCCGGACCACGCCGCGTACGTGATGTACACCTCCGGCTCGACCGGCACGCCCAAGGGCGTCACCATCACGCACGGCAACATCACGGGCGGCATCGCGCACCTGGCCGAGGTCGTCGGCGCGGCACCGGGGCGGCGCATGCTGGCCGGCACCTCGGTGAACTTCGACGTCTCGGTCTTCGAGATCTTCACCGCCCTCTTCACGGGCGGCACCATCGACCTGGTCCGCGACGCGCTGGTCCTCGGCGAGCGGGGCGGCCGGCCGGTCGACGTCGTCAGCACCGTTCCCTCGGTGCTGACCGAACTCCTCGCCCAGGACGCGGACCGGATCACGGCCGACACCCTGGTCTTCGCCGGTGAGGCCCTGCCGGGCGACCTGGTGCGCGGCATCCGCGAGGCGCGGCCCGACGTGCGGATCGTCAACGGCTACGGCCAGAGCGAGACCTTCTACGCGACCGCGTTCGCCCTGCCCGGCCGGGCGCCGTGGACGGCGACCGGCGGCGTGCCCATCGGCACACCGCTGCGCGGCGTCCGCACCTATGTGCTCGGCCCCGGCCTGACCCCCGTCCCACCGGGCACCGTCGGCGAACTGTACGTCGCCGGCGCCTGCATGGGACGCGGCTACCACGGGCAGGCCGCGCTGACGGCCGGCCGGTTCGTCGCCGATCCGCACGGCGCCCCCGGCACCCGCATGTACCGCACCGGCGACCTGGCGCGCTGGAGCGCCGACGGGCAGCTGGAGTACGCGGGCCGCACCGACCACCAGGTCAAGGTGCGCGGCTTCCGGATCGAGCCCGCGGAGATCGAGGCGGCCCTGGCGACCGCCCCCGCTGTCGGCCGCGCCACGGTCACCGCGGTCACGGCGCCGGACGGCGGTACCCGCCTGGTCGGCTATGTGTCACCGGTGCCGGGCGGCGGCGCACCCGCCGTCGACGAACTCCGCGCCCACGTCGCCGGCCGGCTGCCCGCCTACATGGTGCCGAGCGCCTTCGTCGTGCTCGACCGGTTCCCGCTCACCCCCAACGGAAAGCTCGACCGCGCGGCCCTCCCCGCACCGGAGTTCACGACCGCGGCCTCCCGGCCGCCGCGGACCCCGCAGGAGGAGACGCTGTGCGAACTGTTCGCCGAAGTCCTCGGCCTCGACCGGGTCGGCATCGACGACTCGTTCTTCGACCTCGGTGGCCACTCCCTCCTCGCCACCCGGCTCGTCCGCAAGATCCTCGTCCGGCTCGACGTCGAGATCCCCATCCGGGCCCTCTTCGAATTCCCCACGGTCGCCGATCTGTCAGCGCACTGGCAGAGCATGAACAGGTCAAGCAGGCCTCGGCTGCGCCGCATGACTCAAGGAGCAGATGCCAAGTGATTTCCCTGTCCTTCGCGCAGCGCCGCCTCTGGTTCCTCGACCAGCTGGAAGGCCCGAACAGCACCTACAACATCTCCATGGCCCTGCGCCTCGCCGGTGACCTGGACGGCGCGGCCCTGCACACGGCGCTGCTCGACGTGGTGGGCCGCCACGACAGCCTGCGCACCCTTTTCCGGACCGACGACTCGGCGACGCCGTACCAGCACGTACTGCCCGTGCGGGAAGCCGAGTTCGACTTCACCACGGTCCCCGTGGCGCCGGCCGACGCCGTGGCGGCGGCCGCCCGTTTCGCGGCCCGTCCCTTCGACCTGGCGGCCGGCATACCGATCCGCGCGACCCTGCTGCGGTGCGGCCCGCGGGACCACCTGCTGGTCGTGGTGGTGCACCACATCGCCGCCGACGGCGAGTCGATGGCGCCGCTGGCCAAGGACCTCGTCGCGGCCTACACCGCCCGCACCGCGGGTCACGCCCCGCGCTGGGAGGAACTCCCCGTCCAGTACGGCGACTACACGCTGTGGCAGCAGGAACTGCTGGGCTCCGAGGACGATCCGCACAGCCGCCTGTCCACCCAGCTCCGCTACTGGCAGGGCGAGCTGACGGGCATCGCGCAGCCGCTGGCACTGCCCCTGGACCGGCCGCGCGGCTCCGGAACCCGGCACGACGGCGACCGGGTGGCGTTCACCCTCGAACCCGGGCTCGTCACCCGGCTCGGCGACCTCGCCCGATCCCGGCGCGCCACGCTCTCCATGGTCGTGCAGGCGGCCGTCGCCGTGCTCCTCGGCCGGCTCGGCGGCGGCGACGACATCGCCATGGGCTCGCCGATCGCCGGCCGCACCGACGAGGCGCTGGCGGACCTCGTCGGGTACTTCGCCAACACCTGGGTGCTGCGCACCGACCTGTCCGGCGACCCCACGTTCGAGGAACTCCTCGACCGCGTCCGTGACAAGGCCCTGGCCGCGTACGACCACCAGGACATCCCCTTCGAGCGGCTCGTGGAACTGCTCAACCCGGAGCGCTCGACCGCCTACCACCCGGTCTTCCAGACCATGTTCATCTGGCAGAACGTGGCGCGGCCGGACTTCGCGCTGCCCGGACTCGACGTGTCCCTCGAACCGGTGGGCGCCCAGAGCGCCAAGTTCGACCTGACGTTCAACATGGGAGAGGTCCCCACCGACGCCGGCCCCGCCGTGCACGGCAGCATCGAGTACGCGGTCGGCCTCTTCGAGCGGGCCACGGTCCGGACCATGGCCGACCGCCTGCTGCTCCTGCTGCGCCGGCTCGCCGAGCACCCCGGCGCGGCGATCTCCTCGGCCGAGGTGCTCACCCACGAGGAGCGGCGCCGCACACTGACGGAGTGGAACGACACCGCCGCCGCCACCCCCGCCGAAGACCTCCCGGAACTCTTCGCGCGGCAGGCCGGCCGCACCCCCGACGCGCTCGCCGTCACCGACGGCACCACCGCGCTCACGTACCGCGAACTCGACACCCGTGCCAACCGGCTGGCGCACTGGCTCGTCGAACGCGGCGCGGGACCCGAGCGCCTCGTCGCCGTGGCGCTGCCCCGCGGAACCGGCATGGTCGTCGCGCTGCTCGCCGTACTGAGGTCCGGCGCGGCCTACCTGCCGATCGACCTGAACTTCCCCGCCTCCCGCAACGAGTCCGTCCTGCGCGACGCCGGCCCGCTGCTCGTCCTCGACGCCGACGCGCTCGCCGCCGACCTCGACGCCTACCCCGCCACGGCGCCGACGGCGCACCGGTGCGGCGGGCACCACGCCGCCTACGCCATCTACACCTCCGGCTCGACCGGAAAGCCGAAGGGCGTCGTCGTCTCGCGCGGAGCCCTCCGCAACTTCCTGGCCTCGATGCAGTCGACGTTCGCGCTGAGCCCGGCCGACCGGCTGCTGTCGGTGACCACGGTCGCGTTCGACATCGCCGCGCTGGAGATCTTCCTGCCGCTCCTGAACGGCGCGGCCGTCGTCGTCGCCGACCGGGACACGGTGCTGCGGCCCGCCGCCGTCCTCGGCCTGATCGAGCGGCACGACGTGACGGTGGCGCAGGCCACCCCCTCCTTCTGGCAGATGCTGGTGACGCACGCCCCGCAGGCGTTGCGCGGACTGCGCGTCCTGGTGGGCGGTGAGGCCCTTCCGGCCGACCTGGCCCGCACCCTCACCGAGCGGGCGGCGAGCGTCACCAACCTGTACGGGCCGACCGAGACGACGATCTGGTCCACCCTCGCCGACGTGGCGGAGACCCCCGACGCCCCGCCCATCGGCCGGCCGATCGCCAACACCCAGGTGTACGTGCTGGATTCGGCGCTGCGCCCGGTCCCCACCGGGGTACTGGGCGACCTGTACGTCGCGGGTGACGGCGTCGCCCGCGGCTATCTGCACCGGCACGGCCTGACCGCCGAACGGTTCGTCGCCAGCCCGTTCACCCCCGGGCGGCGCATGTACCGCACCGGGGACCTGGCCCGCTGGCGCGCGGACGGGCAGCTGGAGTACGCGGGCCGCACCGACAACCAGGTCAAGGTCCGCGGCTTCCGCATCGAACTCGGCGAGATCGAGTCCGCCCTCACCGCGCACCCCGGCGTCGCCCAGGCCGTCGTCGTCGCCCGCCCCGACCACACCGGCGGCAGCCGCCTCGCCGCGTACGTCACCACGCCGGCCGGGGCCGGCGCCCCCGACGCGGCCGCGCTGCGCGCCTTCGTGGGCGAGCGCGTGCCCGAGTACATGGTGCCCGCGGCGGTCGTCGCGCTCGACGCGATACCCCTGACCCCCAACGGGAAGACCGACCGCAAGGCGCTGCCCGAGCCCGAGTTCACCTCCGGCGCCTACCGCGCACCGCGCACCCAGGAAGAGGAGGTCCTGTGCGCGCTCTTCGCGGACGTTCTCGGGCTGGACCGGGTCGGCGCCGACGACTCCTTCTTCGAGCTGGGCGGACACTCCCTGCTGGCCACCCGTCTGGTGGCCCGTATCCGGTCGAGCCTCGGCACCGATCCGGGTGTCCGAGCCGTCTTCGACACCCCGACCCCGGCCGGCCTCGCCGCCCACCTGCGCACGGACGGCGAGGTGCGCCCGGCGCTCGCCCCGGCGCCGCGCACCGGGAACCCGCCGCTGTCCCACGCCCAGCAACGCCTCTGGTTCCTGGACCAGTTCGACGGCCCGAGCGCGGCGTACAACATGCCGGTCGCGCTGCGGCTGTCGGGCACGCTGGACGTGGCGGCGCTGCGTGCGGCGCTGGGCGACGTGGTGGCCCGGCACGAGACACTGCGCACCGTCATCGACGTGGTCGAGGGGGAGCCCGTCCAGCGGATCCGCCCGGCCGCCGACGTCGAGCTGAAGGCCGAGGCGATGACGGGCGACGCGCTCGCCGGCGCGCTGGCCGCGGCCGCGCGGGAGCCGTTCGACCTGGCCGCCGAACTTCCGCTGCGCGTACGACTGTTCGAGGTCGGCCCCGGCGAATGGGTGCTGCTCCTGGTGGCGCACCACATCGCGGCGGACGGCTGGTCGATGGCACCGCTGCTGCGGGATGTGTCGCGGGCCTACGCGGCACGGTGCGCGGGCGGTGCGCCGGGCTGGGCCCCGCTGCCCGTGCAGTACGCGGACTACGCGGTGTGGCAGCGCGGCCTGCTCGGCTCCCAGGACGACCCGGAGAGCCTGGTGGCACGCCAGCTCGCCTACTGGCAGGGCGTGCTGGCGGACTCCCCGGCGGAGATCGCGCTGCCCTGCGACCGGCCGCGGCCCCTCACCGCCTCGCACGCCGGGCGCACGGTGCCGTTCGCCGTGGACGCCGCGGTGCACGAGCGGCTGACCCGCCTGGCGCGCGAGCGCGGGGTGTCGCTGTTCATGGTGCTGCACGCCGCGCTGCTGGTGCTGCTGGAGCGGGTGGGCGCCGGTGCGGACCTGCCGGTGGGCGCCGCACTGGCCGGCCGCTCCGACGAGGGTCTGGACGATCTGGTCGGGTTCTTCGTGAACACGGTGGTGCTGCGGACCGATGTGTCGGGGGACCCGGCGTTCACCGAGCTCCTGGACCGGGTGCGGGAGGTCCATCTGGGTGCGCACGCGCACGCGGACGTACCGTTCGACCGGCTGGTCGACGCGCTGGGCGTCGAGCGGTCCGCGGCTCGCCAGCCGCTGTTCCAGGTGATGCTCGTCCTGCAGAACAACGCGCGGGGCAGCCTCGACCTGCCGGGCCTCGACGTGACCGTGGAACCGATCGCCCTGGGCTCCGCGAAGTTCGACCTGACCCTGCAACTGGCCGAGGAGACCGGTGCCCAGGGCGGCACCGACGGCATCTCGGGTGTCCTGGAGTACGCGGCCGACCTGTTCGACGCGGAGACGGCGCGAGCCCTGGCCGACCGGTTCGCGCGGGTGCTCGAAGCGGTGGCGGCCGATCCGTCGGTGCCGGTCGGCGGCGCGGACGTGTGGCTGCCCGGCGAGCGGGACCGGCTGTCCGGCTGGAGCGCGGCGAAGGACGCCGGGCAGCCGGCCTCCCTGCCGGAGCTGTTCGGTCGG
>NZ_LBDA02000140.1 GCF_000980885.2 Streptomyces malaysiense
CGTTCACCCGCCCCGCCATGATGCGCACCCTCGCGCAGATCGGCTTCCAGCAGTCGTACACCTACTTCACCTGGCGCAACACGAAGCAGGAACTCACCGAGTACCTCTCCGAGCTGTCGGGCGAGACCGCGGCCTACATGCGGCCCAACCTG
Source organism: Streptomyces malaysiense (assembly GCF_000980885.2). Classification (GTDB taxonomy): domain Bacteria; phylum Actinomycetota; class Actinomycetes; order Streptomycetales; family Streptomycetaceae; genus Streptomyces; species Streptomyces malaysiense. The sequence continues at coordinate 153 of NZ_LBDA02000140.1, forward strand.
TTCCCCAACACCCCCGACATCCTGCACGCCTACCTCCAGCACGGCGGCCGGCCCGCCTTCGAGGTCCGTGCCGTGCTCGCGGCGACCCTCTCCCCCGCCTGGGGCATCTACAGCGGCTACGAGCTGTGCGAGAACACCCCGCTGCGCCGGGGCGGCGAGGAGTACCGCCACTCGGAGAAGTATCAACTGCGGCCCCGGGACTGGGAGTCGGCCGCGCGTGAGGGCCGTACGATCGCGCCGCTCATCACCCGGCTGAACGCCGTCCGGCGGCGCAGCCCCGCCCTGCGACAGCTGCGTGACCTGCACTTCCACCACGCCGACAAGGACGCGGTGATCGCCTATTCCAAGCGTGCGGGATCGAACACGGTTCTGGTCGTCGCCAACCTCGACCCCCACCACACCCAGGAGGCCACGGTCTCGTTGGACATGCCGCGACTCGGCCTGGAACAGCACGAGTCGGTGCCGGTGCGCGACGAGCTGACCGGCGAGACCTACCACTGGGGCAGGGCCAACTACGTGCGCCTCGAACCGGGCCGGCGCCCGGCGCACGTCCTCACCGTCCTGCGACCGTCCAACCCGCAGACCGGAGGGTCACCCACCATATGATCGTCAATGAGCCCGTCCCGGACACCTTCGCGGACACTCCCGCCCGGGACCGGGACCCGGACTGGTTCAAGCGTGCCGTCTTCTACGAGGTCCTGGTCCGCTCCTTCCAGGACAGCAACGGCGACGGAGTCGGCGACCTCAAGGGCCTGACCGCCAAGCTCGACTACCTCCAGTGGCTCGGCGTGGACTGCCTGTGGCTGCCGCCCTTCTTCAAGTCACCGCTGAGAGACGGCGGTTACGACGTCTCGGACTACACGGCCGTGCTCCCCGAGTTCGGCGACCTCGCCGACTTCGTGGAGTTCGTGGACGCGGCCCACCAGCGCGGCATGCGCGTGATCATCGACTTCGTCATGAACCACACCAGCGACCAGCACCCGTGGTTCCAGGAGTCCAGGCGGGATCCGGACGGGCCGTACGGCGACTACTACGTCTGGGCCGACGACGACAAGCAGTACCGGGACGCCCGCATCATCTTCGTCGACACCGAGGCGTCCAACTGGACGTACGACCCGGTACGCAAGCAGTACTACTGGCACCGCTTCTTCTCGCACCAGCCGGACCTCAACTACGAGAACCCGGCGGTGCAGGAGGAGATGATCTCCGCGCTGAAGTTCTGGCTGGACCTCGGCATCGACGGGTTCCGGCTGGACGCGGTGCCGTACCTGTACCAGCGCGAGGGCACCAACTGCGAGAACCTGCCCGCGACCCACCAGTTCCTCAAGCGGGTCCGCAAGGAGATCGACACCCAGTACCCGGACACCGTGCTGCTCGCGGAGGCCAACCAGTGGCCCGAGGACGTGGTCGACTACTTCGGGGACTTCCCGAGCGGCGGCGACGAGTGCCACATGG
>NZ_LBDA02000141.1 GCF_000980885.2 Streptomyces malaysiense
ACAGCGACACGCAGATCACCGCCACCGCCCCGGCGGGTTCGGGCTCCGTCTCCGTGACGGTCACCACGCCAGGCGGCACCAGCGACAGCGTCACCTACGGCTACACCATGACGCCGGCACCCACCCTCACGGACCTCGCCCCCCATTTCGGGTCCACCAGCGGCGGCGACACCGTCACCGTCTTCGGCACCAACCTGACCGGCGTCACCGCCGTCCACTTCGACGCCCAGGCCGCCGGCGACATCGTCGTCGTGGGGGATGACCAGATCACGGTGACCACGCCGGCCGGTACCGACACCGTGGTGGTCACCGTCACCACCCCTGGGGGTACCAGCGACCCCGGCGTCGGCAACCCGTACTACACCTACGTGCCGCAGGCCGCCCTCACAAGCCTCGTCCCCGACACCGGCCCCACCACCGGCGGCACCGACGTCACCATCTTCGGCACCGCCCTCACCTACACGGACCAGGTCTTCTTCGGCGCCACACCCGCCAGCTTCGCCGCCATCTCCGACACCGTCGTCCTCGCCACCTCGCCGCCCGGAATCGGGAGCGTTTCCGTCACCGTCCACTCCCCCGGCGGTAACAGCAACTCCCTCACCTACACCTACGAGTAGACGAGCCGCCGCGGTCGAGGTGACGGTTCCGCCATTCAGCCATGCCGTCCATCAAGGGGCTGTTCGGCAGACGTCGCCTCACCCGGAAGGCGGCAGAGCCGTCTCTCAGGCGTGCCCCTGGAACCCGAGGTCCGGCGCAACGACCGGTGGGAATGCCGTCACACCGACGGGTCAGAATCTGCTGAACCCCGGCGACGCGCGGTTTCGGCGCGATGCCGGCCACGGTGGACGTCGCGGCGCCCACGCAGATCACCGTCATACCTCCTGCGGGTTCTGGTCCGGTCACCGTCACGGTGACGACACCGGGTGTTCCAGCAATCCCCTGACGGTGGTCGTCCCGCCCGGGCCGGTGGGCGATGCCGCCGTCCGGGTGACGACGGCCGGAGGGACATCGGGTGCGGTGATCTTCCGGTGGGTCGCGGTCCCGGTCATCCGAACACGGCACAGGCAGCTTCGGGGCTCGCTCACACGATCGGCTGAGTGCCTTGACCCGACCAGGCCTGCCGCATGGCCGACCCGCCCTCGGGTTCCTAGCGTGAGCTTCATCGGTAAAGCAGATGATCCAGGCCAAAGGAGCTGATCGTGAGGCGCAGACGTACTCGTGGCGGGTGGGCCGTCACCTCGGCGGCGCTGGCCGCCGTTCTCGCCGCCGCCGCACCGGCGGCCGCCGCCGCGTCGTCCACCAGCGTCACCGCCTCACCGTCGACGGCGACCGTCGGCGGCTCGGTGCAGCTGACCGCGGCCGTCACCTGCGGTTCCGACCCGAGCGGCGGCCTGGGCATGTCCTTCTTCGACGGGGGCGACCTGCTGACCACCGTGCCGGTGGCGGCCGACGGACAGGCGACGTACACCACGTCGTTCACCACGACGGGCACCCACACCATCACCGCCGCCTACAACGGCAACGAGGCCTGCGACGCGTCCAACAGCACCACGACCGTCCAGGTGTCATCGTCTCCGGCGCCGCCCGACGGCACCCCCGGCCTGTGTCTGCTGGCCTGCGGCAGCCTGATCGGCTTCGTGGTGGGAGACATCCACAACACCGTGAACTTCGGCTGAGGGGGCCGGCCGGGCACCAGGACGCACGAGGGCCTCCCGGGCCCGGTCGTG
>NZ_LBDA02000142.1 GCF_000980885.2 Streptomyces malaysiense
GGAGTGTGCGCCGTGAGGCGCTCGTGGCTCGAGTGGAGGTGAAAGACCGCCACCATCGCCCTCTCGCAGCAGGGCGGTTGAAGCTGGGGGCAGCCTGAACCGGGAGGTGCCGGGGAGGGCGGGAAGCAGCCCCGACAAAGCCGGGACGTGCCAGTACTGCCAGATGGTGCGGGTCCGGCAAGCGAGACGGAGAGGAGTACGCGAGGAACCGGCGTCTACGCCTCCTTAAGGCACGCCAGCTCGAACCTGGTGGATCAGGGCTGGATGCGGTGCGTCCCTGCTGGATATTCGGCTGGCGGGGAACTTCCCGGGTGGTCTATTCGTGCCGCGCGGGGAGGCCACGGTGAAGTGCTGCGGGGTAGCCGTGGCGAGGCCGCGGGGGCATAGCCGGGCTCCTACTCCGACGATCGAACAACGAGCGAACACGGGAACCGTCCCGGTTCCGCCCTCCTGCCGCGCGTCCAGCTCGGGCGGGGGCTGGGTCCATCGTCGGCCGATCGGACCGGGACGGGGCGGAGCCGCCGTAGTACTCCGAGCCGGGGAGAGCCCGGCACATGGGGAAGGGCGGCAGCGGTTTCGAGAAGGGAAGGAGGCTGCAATGCCGAAAGACGCGCCGCTGAACAGTGGTGCCCCCGAGGCCCCGTTGGGGTCTCACCAGCGGGTATCGGGGATGCAGACCAAGCTTCACCGTTGGGCGGCGGCTGACCATGGCCGCAGGTTCGACGATCTGTTCAACCTCGTATGCGACCCGGCGACGCTGCTCGTGGCGTTCGAACGGGTCGCGGGCAACAAGGGAGCCCGGACCCCGGGCGTCGACGGTCTCACGGTCGTCGGCGTCGAGCGGGAACTCGGTCTCCCGGGCTACCTGGAGGACCTGCAACGCGTGCTGAAGACGGGTGAGTTCCGCCCGCTGCCGGTGCGCGAACGCAAGATCCCCAAGCCCGGCGGAAGCGGGAAGGTGCGCAAGCTCGGCATCCCGACCGTCTCCGACCGGGTGGTCCAGGCGGCCCTCAAGCTGGTGCTGGAGCCGATCTTCGAGGCCGACTTCCTGCCGGTCTCCTACGGTTTCCGGCCCATGCGGCGTGCGCACGACGCGATCGCCGAGATCCACCGCTACGGCACCAGCGGCTATCGCTGGGTGCTCGATGCGGATATCGAGGCGTGCTTCGACTCCATCGACCACACGGCCCTGATGGACCGGGTGCGTGCGAGAGTCAAGGACAAGCGCGTGCTGCGGCTGGTCAAGGCGTTTCTCAAGGCCGGCGTCCTCACGGAGGGCGGCGGCCGCGAGGAGACCTTCACCGGCACTCCGCAGGGCGGCATCCTCTCCCCGCTGCTGGCGAACATCGCCCTGTCCGCGCTCGACGAGCACGTGATGGAGCCGTGGGAGCCGGGCGGAAGGATGTCCACCAGAGGCAGGCGGGCACACCATCGTCTCCACGGCCGCGCAAACTGGCGCATCGTCCGCTACGCGGACGACTTCGTTGTCCTGGTCGACGGCAGCCGGGACGACGTAGCCCGTCTGCACGAGGACATCGCCGACGTACTGCACCCTCTCGGACTGAGGCTGTCACCAGCCAAGACTCAGATCGTGCACATGTCGGACGGGTTCGACTTCCTTGGGTTCCGCATCCAGTGGCGCCGCAAGCGAGGATCGAACAAGTGGTACGTCTACACCTTCATCGCCAAGAGGCCCATCCGGCAGCTGAAGGACAAGATCCGTGCCCTGACGAACAGAACGTCGCAGCAGGACCCGGGGACCGTGCTGAAGAGGATCAACTTGATTCTGCGCGGCTGGGTCAACTACTTCAAGCACGCGGTATGCAAGACCACGCTCAAAGCCCTGGACCAGTTCGTATGGCGACGGGTGACCAGCTGGTGGATGGTGCTGCATCGCTGGAGGTGGAAGGACGTCCGCCGACGCTTCACCGACCGCAACGGCCGGTGGCACAAGCTCTCGGCGGACGGGATCGAACTATTCCCCATGGTCTCGACCGCGGTCACCCGCTATCGCTACCGGGGCGACACGATCCCCAACCCCTGGAAACTCAACCACGCCTGAACGGCAGAGACCGTGGAGAGCCCGGTGCGGTGAGAGCCGCACGCCGGGTTCGGCGAGCGGCACGGAGAAACGGACCGGTGGCAACACCGGCACCGCGCTCCGTGCCGACTCAACAGT
>NZ_LBDA02000143.1 GCF_000980885.2 Streptomyces malaysiense
TTCCCGCACGCCGGGGGAACCTCAACCGACCTCGCTCACGGGCCGCACGGCCGGCGTCTTGCCTGGCTGGCGTCGGACGCGGATTCCATCCCTGCCGGGACGGTCTTTCTGCGCCTGTTCGATGGCGGACAAGAGCACCTGGCCGAGCTCGACCTCCGTGTTCATCCCGCGGAACGCCGCAAGGGCGTCGGCTCCCGGCTCCTCGACTGCGCCGTGGCCACCGCCCGGGACAACGCCCGACGCCGCGTCGTCGCGCAGGCAGAAGCCGGATCGCCCGGCGACCACTTCCTGGCAGCACGCGGTTTCCGGAAGGTCCTTGCCCTGAGGTACACCCGCTTGCCGCTGGCCGACGTGGACACCGCCGCCCTCACCGAGATCATCGAGCGTCCGCATTCCGGCTACCGGCTGATGTCATGGCAGGGAACCGTCCCCGACGACCTCGCCCAGACGTTCGCCGCCTCACGCCGCGCCATGGACGACATGCCCATGGACGACTCCGACTACGGCATCGTGGCCTGGGACGTGGACCGCGTGCGGGCCGCGGCGAAGGCTGTCGAACAGCGTGGCGACCACCTGCACACCGTCGTCGCCATCGACACCTTCAACGGCTCGGTCGCCGGGTTCACCGAACTCGTCATCCCCGGCAACGGCGCAGGTGACGGCCAGCACTACGGCACCGGTGTGCTGCCCGAGCACCGTGGACACGGCCTCGGCCGGTGGATGAAGGCCGAGTCGATCCGACAGGCCCGTAGGGACTATCCGGACCTCGGTGGCCTCCTGACCGACACCGCCGACAGCAACACACACATGAGACAGATCAACGACGGTCTCGGCTACGCACCCACGCACACGACACACCAGCATCAGCTCGACCTCTAGCAGAGAACGGACGGGCCGGACCGGGCCATCACCAGCCCGGCCTGTCCGTGCTTTCGATACACGGCCTCTAGAGGGCGCGATCTCGCGAATGATCACCGCGAGCAGCTCCGCGAAACCCTCCTCGGCGAAGTAGAAGCTCGGCTCCTCCTCGCCTCCAGCAGAGTGCCACCTCCACCACGACGGTGGTGAGGTGGCTGCGGCGAGCCGAAGACGCCACTCGAAAAACGGGCCGTCCAGCAGCACCGCACTCTCACTGGGTACGACGGTGCGGCTCCAGGCCACCCGCCGCCGCAACCTTCAACCGTCCGGGTCGGCGTCAACCTCGATGTGCCCTGCCTGACAAATCCGGCGGAACTCCGCGAACACGCTGCGGATCGGGTTGCCCACCTTGATCACCGGCGAGGCCATCAGGCAGCTGATGGCCGGTACCTGCGGCACCCGCTCGATATCGGCCTGCGACATGACCGCCTCCCCTCCCCGGTGTGTCAGGGGGAGACCACCGGCGCCCGAAAACCGCGCAAGGGCCCGGCGACGGAGTGGCCGTGACCAGTACTTCCGAAACATGCCCTGGCCGCCCTCAGGTCGATCTGGGCGGCCCGCCCGGACGACGCCCCGATCTACGTCATCATGGACGACCTGTCCGCCCACAAGGGCGACACCATCCGGTGCTGGGACGGCAGAGCGCCGCGAACGCGGCCGGGTCCGCGGCGAGAAGGGCATCCGCTGGGGCGGACGAGCGCACAGGGCGGCTTGATCACTTGCTCACGTTCAACGTCGTACAGTCCGCGACCCCCAGTTCGGAGAGCACCACCCGGAGCCGTTCCAGGGCCGCAGCCGTGTCCGAACCCTCCGCGATTTCAAGGTCGAGGTGGCAACGCCCCATGCCACTGCCCGCGCCGGTGACCTCGCCGTCGAGCTCGAACGCCGCCTCCAACGCCTCCTCGACCTCGTCACGATCGATCGGCAGCCCTACGAAGACGATCTCGACGAACACCCCGGTCCTCCCTCTCAACCCGGCGAACCATAGCGGTCACAGCGCGCTGTCGGCGGTGTCCCGCCGAGAGTTGGTGGAGACAGAGGACTCCGTTGGGGCGCCTTGCGCCGAGTTGTCGGCTGTTCCATCCGTTCACGACTCAGCAGCGTTACCCGGGCCTTGAGCACCGGTGAGGGTGCGTGGCGAGGCGTAGAAAACGCGTTCGGCTCGTCCTGCCATTGCTTCGCGCGCGAAAGTGATCAGGTGGTGGCCGACCACCGCCGCACTGATCAGTCCTTCGACGTCACCGGTCCGCAGCGCGACGGACGCCGGCTGCCAGAACTCACGCCGGTAATCGGCGCGCACGCCGCACTGCCACAGCACCCGGCCGACGATCCGCACGCCGCGCTGCAGCGCCCGCGGGCTGCGAGGGTAGGGGGGAGCCTGCTACCGGCAGCCGATCCGGATACGTGTGACGGACCTGGTGGGCGCGCCGACGTACGACGTCTCCTGTTGCGTGACGGCCCGCCAGGGTTGCACTCCAAGCCATTGCGCGCTTGCCCACCGTGCACGAGCTCGTCAGGGAAGTGTGCCGAGGGCCGCCGCGGTGTCCGCGTTCAGGGCGTTGATCTGCTTCTTGGGTATCACCAGAGCGGCAAGCAGGTCGGCATGCGCGGTCCGGGCGTCAGGTGCCGTGGCAGCCGCCGTGCATCTGCCGGCCGAGTTCGCCATCTGCCGCAGATAGGCGCTCCAGTCCGCGGCGGCTTTGGGCCATGGCGGTACCTGGAACGAGCCGGCCTCTCCGACCGCGGCGACCAGGTTCCGGCAGGCCTCCTGGGTGTGTGGGTCCCGGGTGGTCGCGACCCAGTCGGGCTTCTGCGCCTCCGCCCACGGCTTCACCTGCTGGAAGTAGCGGCCAAGAGCGTTGAACGAGGCTGCCCACTGCTCGTGCCCGCCGCCGCTCATCCAGATCGCGAAGCTTTCCTTCTGGATGTCCACGGTGTGGCGGGCGGGCGGGGGCACGTAGTCCGGTGCGCCGATGCTCTCGATGCGGGTGTGCCGCGGCGCCGGCCACACGGCCAGCGCGACGAACACCCCGGCCACGGCCAACAGTCCCAGCCGCGTCGCCGGACCCGGCAGCCCGGCCGCCGCGGGACGCGGCCGGGGCCCGCCGCGCAGCCCGCGGCCGAGGAGGACGCCGCCGACGGTGAGCGCGGAGCCGAGAACGCCGACGTCTCGCAGGGCGCCGAAGGCGACGGAGACGTCACCGGGGCCGGGGCAGCCGCCTGCCGCGAGGGCAAGCGCCGACAGGCAGGAGCCGGCCCGGTGGGCGCCCCACAGTACGAGGCAGCACAGCAGACCGGCGAGCGTGGTGGCGAACAGGGCCGGCATCAGCCGGAAGCGCCGGACGCCGAGCAGGACGGCGGCGCCCGCCTGGACGGCGAGGATGGTGGCGATCTCCCAGCAGAGGAACACCACCGCGTATCCGTCCCCCGCCCGGACCGCCGCGGGCACCGTCAGGTGCGCCCATGCCCGCAGGCCGATGTCGATCACCAGCCACACCAGCGCCGTGACGACCCCGGCGAGGCCTGCCGAACGCACGATCTCGCGTCGGGCAGCCCCCAGGAGCAGAGGGAGGAGCCACAGCAGCGGGGCGGCGTAGACGGTCACCGGCCCGGCGAGCCACAGCAGGACGAAAGGCGCCAGTACGGCCCCGACCACCGCTTGGTCCAGCCCGTTCCCGTGGGCTTGCGACACGTAGCCCAGCCACACAGAGGCGTCCGCCCGCAGGGTCCGTCCGAGCGGCGGAAGGCCGTAGTTGAGAGTGTTCCACCAGCGCAGGCACGCTGTAGTGGCCAGTAGCAGGCCGCCGGCGACGAACAGGCGACGCCGTCGGCCCGTGGTGCCGAGTAACTGCCAGCAGTGCCCGGCCCAATGGCACAGCAGCAGCGTGGCTGCCAGCACCAGGACGGCCAGGACCAGGTCATGCCGGTATCCGGCCGCAGCGAACACTCCGTCCTGGGCGGACGCGTGCCGGAACAGCAAGGCCTGGCGCAGGATGGTCAGGCCGTAGGCCGAGCCCAGGCCGAGGCCGAGGCCGAGGCCCGCACGGGTGTACACACCGCGACCACCCGCACCGGACCGGACGTACGCCGCACCCCGCTGACCGGCCACGACCACCACCACGGCCGTCAGCAGCGTGGCGGCGTCGTGGCTCGCCTGGTAGGCGAACGAGCCGGACGCGGCGTCCAGCGACGCCACCGCCTGATACGCGTAGTCGCCGGCGATCTGCACCGCGAACGCGGCCATGAAGGTTTCCCAGAAACCGGGCCGCAGCAGGCGTCGGGGTTCGTCCAGCAGCCGCGCGCGGGTCACCAGCCGCGGGTGGGTGTGCCACCAGCGGGTGCCGTCCCGCTCGGCCGATGCCATGAAGACCTCACGCAGTACCGCCGGGGCGGTCCACAGCGCGGCACGGGCGTCGGCGTAACCCTCCCGCGCACGGAGCACCGAGACGCGTGTGACGTACACCAGCGCGATCAGGACGACGAAGAACCAGCCCAGTTCGATCAGCTGGGTCAGCAGCAGCCCCACCCCGGCGCGCAGCGGGTTGCGCAGCGGCTGCGTCGTCTGGAGAACCGGATCTGCCAGCGTCGCCAGCACCGGCAGGACGCTAACCAGGACGAACGCCCGCCAGACCGCGAGCGTCAGATAGGTGACGGTCACGTCCCCGTTGCGGATGTGGGCCAGCTCATGGGCGATCACGGCCCTGAACTTCTCCGGGTTCCGTCGCCGCTGCGCCACCAGTCCGGCGCTCAGTGACACTTGCGGTCGGCCGAATCCGCCGAACGCCTGCCCACAAGGGCGCGCGTCGACCGGGTCGAGGAGGAACCGCGGCGCGCGGCCCAGGCCCGCCACGGTCACCAGTTCCTGCAGCTTTTCTCGTAGCGCGGCGGCGTCGGGCGACGGCAGTTCCTCGACCGGCACCAGCCGTGCACGGTGCCTGCGCCACCAGGGCAGGCACGCGAACAGCAGCAGCGCCAGGGTGGCCAGCACGCCCAGGACGACGGCGATCCACAGGAGGTTGGTGAGCCCCAGCTGCCCCAGACACTGTTGGAAGTGCTGTCGTTTGAGCTGGTCCTGCGGCGAGAGCCAGATTCCCATCGGCGGGTAGTAGCCGCTGCGCACAGCGCATTGCGCTTCGGGTAGGCCGTCCGTCGGCCGCCAGGCGGAGATGAGCGTCCCCCACCACGTCCCCGTGACACCGACCACCAGCACGATGAGCGACCCGAACCGCAAGGTCGTACCGGCTGGCGCACTGAACGGTCCCTCGGCCGGGCGCGCCATGTCAGGACGCTTCCGTGCTGTCGCCCGCCGGTGTGCCCGGCACCGCGAGCATGTCCTCGGCCGCCGCGAGCAGCTCGTCCACCAGTTGCCGCGCCCGCTCTTCCGGAAGTCCGAGTTCAGTGGCCCGCAGCACGAGTTGGTCCCGCACCTCGGCGGAGCCCGCCACCGCCTCCCGGTCCCCGGGCGGGCCGTCCGCGGTGCGGTCAGCACGGCGAAGCCTGTTCCAGATCTGCGGCAGTCCACGTCTGCTCCGCTTGAGGATCTCCTCGCTCACGTTCTCCAGCAGCTTGTCGTACAGCGCTTTCGCCAGCGCCAGCGCCACCGGGCTGATCAACGCGACCGCGGCGTCCCACCCCGACGAAATGATCCCGTCCGCATACCGGCGCTCGCGCGGTAACTCGCCGCGACTGACGAACCGCGCTGCCAGCGGCTCGAAGAACACCGACTCCTCCGGCGCCACCGCACCCACGGCGCGTCGCGCGACCTGTGAAACGAACTCCCGCCGAGCCTCTTCCTCGCGCACGATGCTCCCCCCTTCTGGTCTGATCCCCCCCGAAGCTGAGATTGAACCACCAAGCTCAGACATGCGACGAGCATTCCGACATGCGACGAGCATTGAGAAGGTTCGGAGGGAGTCGAAACGGTCAGGCCCCGGGGCGGGCACCTCCCCTGCGTGCGGTGGCCGGCCGATGGCGGGGCCGCCCCTCGCACAAGAGAGCGGGCGGACCGCCGCGGCACGGCGCATCGACCGCAATCAGGGCCACAGTCAAGGAGGGCTACGCCGTCACCAGCCTGACCACCGAGCAGGCCACTGCGGCCCGGATCTCCCGACTCGTCCGCGACCACTGGATGATCGAGGCCCTGCACCACGCTCGCGGCACCACCTGCGCTGAGCTAAGACCCGCCCGCCCAAGCAGACGGCTCGGCCGCTCGCGCGGCTGCGTGTGTGGCGGAAGGCGAGCGCGATCCTCACCTCCGGGGTGGCCGTGATGCGTCGCTGCTGGCCTGCTTCCGCCGCCTTTCCCGCTCGGTTCGGCTGAAAGAACCGGCAAGCCCCGTATCGCCTGGAACGACGAACAGGCCCGCGCCGCCCTCGTCGACGTTCTGGTCACCGACGCACTCAGGCCGCTGGGTCACCTGCCCGGCCAGGAACTGGGCGAGAAAGCGGTCGACGCGGTCGGGGAGGCACCCCGGCCGTCGACCGGCGGCCGGAGGAGCTGCCTTGGCGCCGTGCTGGGGGACCGTCGAGCGCGCGTGGGCGGTCGCCGGAGGTTACGGGGCAGGTTGTCCCCCCGTAGGCCGCTTCCCCGCGTGCGGGCGGACCGGCGGCGGGTCACGAGGCGCAGCCGCGGCGGGCGGGCCGGCCCGGGAGGTACTGGGCCCATTCGTGCGCGGTCAGTCCGCGGTGCAGGGCGTGGCAGATCCTGGTGACGGCCGCGTCCGGATCGCCGGGGGTGACGGGCCACAGCCGTACGGTCCCGTCGTCCTCGCTGTCGGTGGCCAGGGTGCGCCCGTCGGGGCTGAGGAAGACCTGCGGCGAGGAGCGGGGCGTGGCCAGCGTCCGCTGAGCCTGGCCGGTGGCCAGGTCCCACAGCCGCACGGTGCCGTCCGTGCCCCCGGCGGCCGGCAGGCGCCCGTCCGGGCCGAAGGAGACGGACACGACGCTGCTCGTGTGCGTCAACGTGCTGCGCTGCCGTCCGGTGGCGGTGTCCCACAGGCGCACGGTGCCGTCCTCGCCGCCGGTGGCCAGGGTGCGCCCGTCCGGGCCGAAGACCACCGGGCTCGTGCCGGGGGGAACGGTGAGCGTGGCGCGCGTCCGTCCGGTGGCGGTGTCCCACAACTGCTCGGTGTTCTTGGAGGTGGCGGCGGCCAGCGTGCGGCCGTCGGCGCTGAACACCACGGGGCTGTCCAGAACGACGTGGTGTTCGGCGATCCTTGTGAAGCCGCCGCGGGTGTCCCACAGCCGCAGCGGCTGCGTGGTGTTCGTGTCGTGCGTCGGCTCGTCCGCCGTGGCCAGCAGCCGGCCGTCCGGACTGAAGGCCACTGCCCAACCGGCCGGCGCGGTATAGGCGGCGCTCGGCCGTCCGGCCGCGACGTCCCACAGGCGTACGTCGTCCTCCTCGCCGCCTATGGCCAGCGTGTGCCCGCCGCGGACGAACGCCAGGGCCGTCACGGCGTGTCCGAGGCGGGCCGGGGTGGCGCGCAGCCGGCCGGTGGCGGTGTCCCACAGCCGTACGGTGCCGTCCGCGCCGCCGGTGGCCAGGAGCCGCCCGTCCGGGCTGAACACCGGCGCGCAGGTGGAGTCGGGGTCGCCCAGCGTGAGCCGGGGCCGGGGCGGGGCCACGTCCCACAGGCGCACGGTGCCGTTCTCGGCGCCGGTGGCCAGGGTGCGCCCGTCCGGGCTGAACGCGGCCGACACGACCAGGTCCGTGCGTCCGGGCAGGACGGTGCGCCGGCCGCTCGCGGTGTCCACCACGCGGACGGTACGGTCGTCGCGCGCGACGGCCAGGGTCCGTCGGTCAGCGCTGATCGCCACCGCGCTGACGGCCGCGCCCGGGTCGGGCGCCGGGGTGACGGCCGCGGCGGCGTGCGGGTGTCCGGTGGCCGTGTCCCGCAACCGTACGGTCCCGGCCGTGTCCCCCACCGCCAGCAGCCGTCCGTCCCCGCTCAGCGCCACCGCCGCGGCGCCGTCGCCGTACCCCCCGGACACGCCGAGCAGGCGGCGTCCGGGGACGTCCCACAGCCGTAGCGTGCCGGCCTGCTGGTCGAGGGCGGCCGCGGTGCGGCCGTCGGCGCTGAACACGAGCTGCACGCCGCCGGAGGCCACCGGACCGCCCGCCGAGCCCGCCGGTCCGCCACGCAGGGCGGTGAACGAGGAGCGGGTGCGGCCGGTCGCGGTGTCCCGCAGCAGGACCGTGCCGTCGGCCTGGCCGGTGGCCAGGGTGTGCCCGCCGTCGGTGAACGCGACCGGCGCCACGCTCTCCTCGTGCCGGTCGAGGCCGCTTCCCGTGCGCGTGTCGCCCGTGTGCCAGGTCCGCTGCCGGGCTGGTCCGCGGCCTCGCCGACAACCTCGGCGGTCAGCTCGCGTTCGACGACGAGCCCCGCGGCGGCGGCGGGCCCGACGACAGCCTCGCGCAGTTCCGCGGGCGACATCGGGCCGACCAGCACGGTGGCCTCGCGCAGGGCGTGGGCCAGTCCCGCGTGCTCGGCGCAGCGGCCGAAGAAGTCCGCCCGCAAGGCGATCACCACCCGCAGCCGGCTGCCCGGCGCGCACGCCGCCAGCAGGAGGCCGAGGAACGCGCCGCGCTCGCCGGCGTCCGCGCCCAGGGTGAACAGTTCCTCGAACTGGTCGACCAGGACGACGGTGTCCCCTCGCCGGCCGCCGGTTCGAAGGCGCGGGCGTGCGAGGTGGGGCGGGGGCCCGGTGTGAGGATGCGGACGGCCGCCGGACGCCCGCCGGGAACGTCCGGCGCGCGCAGGGCGGGGACGAGCCCGGCGCGCAGCAGCGACGACTTGCCGCTCCCCGACGCGCCGACCACCGCCACCAGGCGCTGGCGGCCCACCGTCGCCGCCAGTTGCGCGGTGAGCGCGGTCCGGCCGAAGAACAGGTCCGCATCGCCGGGTTCGAACCGGCGCATCCCCCGGTAGGGCGGTTCGGCGCCGTCCTGGTCGGCGCGGGGCTCCGCCGCGATCTCGCGGGCAGTCAGCCGCCACCGCCGCTCCCACTCGGCCACGTCGCCGTCGCAGGCCCGCACGTAGGCCAGCACGGTGGGGAGCGTGGGCAGGCGCTCGCCGGCCGCCGCCTGTGACAGGGTGCTGGCCCCGGCTCCGGTGAGGGCGGCCATCCGCCGGTAGGTCGGATTGCCCGCCTCCCCGCGCAGCTTGCGCAGTTCGTACGCCAGGCGCTGTAACGGCCCCTCACCCGGGTCCAGCGGTCGCTCGGGTCGTCCCGCCACCGCCCCCACCTCCCCTTCACTCCCTGCGCCGCGCCGCGCCGTGCGGCAGCGCCCCGCCGGTCGGGCCGCGCGCCGCCGCACGACGCGGCCGGATGGTCCGCCGCCCACCCAAACGGCCTCCGCCGCCCACCTGTACGGCCTCCGCCGCCCACCTGTACGGCCTCCGCCGACCTCCGCCGGTTAGCGACGACGTGGACCGCCTCGCCGGTTCCCGCCACCCGCCCATTGATCCGCCTGGTCAAAGGGGCCTGCCATTCAATTCCGGCCGCGGTGGACTCGATTGCGAGGCGCCGGCACCCCGCCTCGGGGGCCGCGCCCGACCTCCGGCACGAAGACACGAAGACACGAAGAAGGGGAACACTCGCCATGAAGACCACCAAGCGCGCCGCGCTCGCCCTGGCCGCCGCCGTGTGCGGTGCCGCGGTCGTCTCCGGAACGGCCGCGCAGGCCGTCGAAGCGCCCGCGCACCACTCCGGCGCCGCCGCGCCCCACTCGTCCGTGCGGCCCGACGCGGCCCGCACCCCCGCCACCGCGGCCGTCAGGGCTGTCGACCACTACAAGTACTTCAGCTGCGGCGGCGGCCAGGTCAAGGTGTGGTACCGCGACTACGACAACAACCGCACGATGCTGCGCGAGACGTACCTGCGCGACAAGGAGGGCCTGAAGTTCATGACGGCCTCTGCGATCTGGCGCGCGGACGGCGGCAGGACCACGATCCAGAAGCTCAGCATGGAGGCGCGCAGCTTCCCGCGGGTCTACGACTCGCAGACCAAGGACGTGGCCATCGCCAAGCGTCGGCACCCGTACGTGAAGGTCACGATCCACACGGTCTTCGA
This sequence comes from Streptomyces malaysiense, assembly GCF_000980885.2. Classification (GTDB taxonomy): domain Bacteria; phylum Actinomycetota; class Actinomycetes; order Streptomycetales; family Streptomycetaceae; genus Streptomyces; species Streptomyces malaysiense. Next base: position 9,990 of record NZ_LBDA02000143.1, read on the forward strand.
CTCCTGCCACGGCTACATCCACCTGTACTGACCGCCGGCGGGACGGGCGGGGCCGCCACCGGCGGGCGGCCCCGCCCTGCCGGGCTCCGGTTCCGGACTTCGGGTGCCGGCTCCGGCTCCCGTGGGGGTGACGCCCGAACGCCCGGGCCGGAGGATGCCCGGCCCTGGGCTGTTCGCCTTCGCGCGGGGCGGCGGGGCGGCGGGGCGGCCCGATCGGGCCGCCCCGCGGTGTCCGCCCCGGGTCAGGGCAGGTTCCACTGCTGGGCGCTCATGCCGTTGCGGTCCCAGATCTGGAGTTGGCCGGCCGTCGTCAGGCACCCGTTGGACTGCGGCTGCAGACCTGCGCACCGGTACCGTTGCAGTCGTAGAGGTCGACGGTGGTGCCGTCGGCGGTGCCGGCGCCGTTGACGTCGAGGCACTTGCCCAGGACCTGGAGGGCCCGCCGGCCTGGTCGGGCGTGGCCACGTTCGTACGGGAGATGCCTGACTGGTTCGGCCTGGACCGCACCGCAATGCCAAGAGCACGCGCCGTACGCCGCTCCGGAAAAGGACACCCGCCGGCAGCAACTAGTGCCGCATCAGGCAGCGTTCGCCCCGTTCACGGTCGAGCGTGGCTCGCGGCACGTAGTCTCGAGGGATGCACTCGCATCTGAGCTTCGAGAACCCGTCCGCGCTGTCTCACGAGGCGGTGGCGGAGGTGTTGGAGCGGGCCCTGCGCGACCGTTCGGCGGAGGGCGAGGCAGCAAGCGTCCTGGTCGGGACCGCGTTGAACGACGACGATCAGGTGTTCGTCGAGCACTGGTGTCTGGAGGTCGGGACGCGGGCCGTTCCGGGAAGCTCTCTGCTGGGGCTGGCGGGCCTGTGCCTGGGACACGCCGCTCGGCGTTTCGGACGTCTGGGCGATGGGGCTCTTGCGTTGGCGCAGTCGCTTGCGGCCCGTGCTGAGGCGGACCCCTCGGACGTGGACGGTCGGGCTCTCGACGGATATGACGACGTCCGGAGCTTCCTGCATCTGTGGTGAGGCGTCCACGGGTGTGGCCAGGCGGCGTTCGCCCTGCTCACGATGGCAGTGAGGCGCTTGTCGGTGGCGTGCTTGTTTCGCCAGATGATGTAGCGGTGGATCATGCTGCCCCGGGCCTTGTGGCCGGGGTGGTCGGTGCCGTCGAGGGTGAAGTAGCGCAGGGCGGTGAACCGGGCCTCGATCCGGTCCAGCCATGAGGAGTCGGTCGGGGTGTGGCTGCCCCTTCGCCGTTACCCACTCCGGCGACACCAAGGGCGAACCTCCGTTGTCGGTGGCATGGATCAACGTCCGTGCTCGCCGTTGACAGGAGGAGCCGTGGACCCACGGACAGGCTGGTCGGGAGTCCGGGAACGTGTAATCGCGATGGTCGAGGCCCGGTGTCGGACACGCGGCTGGGGGTCTCCTCAGCACCCCGTCTTCGAGCCGGTCCTGACTGCCGCGGAGATCGCTGAGGTCGAGGCCCGATACGGAGTCGAACTCCCCAAGGAGTACCGCACCTTCTTGGCGGAGGTCGGCGCGGGCGGACCCGGACCCTTCGTCGATGTACACGGAAACCGCCACAACTTCCACACTTGGTATCTCGGATGGCTCGAGCGAAGCGGGAGGGAAGCCCTGGGATCCTGGGTCGACGGTCCTGGCCCGCAGTAGCTCACAGGTCGGCGGCCCCGATGTCCGGCCCACTCCGGCATCCGTCCCCGACCCACCGCTCCGTTCGACCTGGGCGGCCACACGATCGGAAGAGAAACAACCACTCACCGACACGGTGATCGGGGTCGAGCCATACCCGATCCGCCGTCCGGAGACCAAGCTCCTCCTCGGCGTCCGCCGGGACGGCACCAAGGAGCTGCTCGCGCTGGCCGAGGGACTGCGGGAAGCCACCGAGTCGTGGGCCGACCTGCTGCGCGACTGCCGCCGCCGCAGCATGCGCGACCCCGAACTCGTCATCGGCGACGGTGCGATGGGCCTGTGGAAAGCCCTGATCGAGGTGTTCCCGACCGCTCGGCACCAGCGCTGCTGGGTCCATGAAGCCCGTAACGCGACGAACTGCCTTCCGAAGTCCGCACAGCCGGGCGCGACGAAGGCAATTCAGGAGATCTACAACGCAGAGGGCAGGGCCCCGCCGAGAAGGCGATCGAGGCGCTCTCCCGCACTTGCGGCACGCAGTGGCCCAAGGCCGTCGCGAAGATCACCGACGACCGGGCCGGGCTGCTCGCGTTCTACGACTTCCCGGCCGAGCACTGGGTCCACCTGCGGACCACGAAACCCATCGAGTCGACCTTCTCCACCGTCAAGCTCCGGACCAAGGTCGCCCGAGGCGCCGGCAGCCCGGCCGTAGCCCTGGCCATGGTGTTCAAGCTCGTCGAATCCGCCCAGGCCCGCCGGCGGGCGATCACCGGAGCCCACCTGGTCCCACTCGTCCGGGCGGGGCCCGGTTCGAGAAGCGGCCTGCTGGTCGAACGCACCGAAAGCCACGCGGCCTGAGGAGAATGCCCAGATGACCGACTCCGGCACCTACGGCACGAACTCCTACACGGCCAAGGAGTTGGCCGGCCTGCTCGCCGACCGACTCGACGTGACCTTCACCGAACGCGAAAGCGACTACCTCGGCGTCTACTTCCTGGCCACCCGCGCCGACACGACCCGCCTCCGGGTCCAGCCGAACGCCATTCCCGGCGACGACGGGGAAGAGGATCCCTACGACGACGAGCACCCCGACGTGTCGGTACTCCTGCTCATCACCTCGCCGGCCGCCGCCGAGCCTCTCGACGACGAGCTCTCGGCGGTCGGAGGACTCACCAGGCTCCGATCAACGTGAAGCTGAGCAACTCCCGATCCACAAGTCCTGACTGTTGCCCCGCATGCCGCCGGCTGCCCCGTCACGCCTGGTCATCCGGCTGACAAGGACGGCTGCCTGTCACTGCACAGTGATCCTTGCCCTCCCTTTCACACCTGGGTCCGGATGGGACAAGATGCGTACCCGTGACCACCGCTCTCTCCGACGAGACCACTACCGCCGAGCCCTGCCCTGCCTGCGGCTCCGCCCTGACCAGCGACCCCCGCTTCACGCAGTGGTGTCAGACCTGCAAATGGAACGCGTATCCCGCTGCCACGAAAGCCAGGAAACGAGGCGACCGCTTCCAGCGCAAACTCAACCGCGCTGCTGAGGAGCGGCTCTACCGCCGGATCACCCAAGGGGGCGCAGAGCTTCGCTCCCTTGACGGGAGCTGGATCGCTGCCTTCGCACTGTCCGGCGTCGTCCACTTGGTGACGGTGGCCCTGATAGGGGTCGGTATAGCCCTGCTCACGGTGCCGACCTGGCCGCTGCGCCTGCTCGGCGGGTTTCTGCTCGCGCTCGCCTACCTTCTCCGGCCACGTTTTGGTCCCAGCCGTAAGGCACGGCGGCGTATGCGCGTCGTGAACCGCGACGACGCCCCTTCCCTCTATGCGCTCAGCACGCGTGTTGCCGCGGAACTGGGGACGGACCCGCCCAGCATGATCGTGGTGGACGGCCGGTACAACGCTTCGTACCGCCGAATCGGCTTGCGCCGCCGCCCGGTACTGACGTTGGGGCTACCGCTTTGGGAGACGCTCAGCCCCGTGCAGCGTCTCGCACTGATCGGACACGAACTGGGCCACGGCGCCAATGGCGACGTCCGCAGAAGCATGTGGGTCGGCACGGCGCTGCGCAGCCTGGAGGAGTGGTACCACCTCTTCCGTCCCGGTAGCACCCGCAGGCGGCACCTGTACGCGCACCGGAACCGTGGGGGCGGCGCCGCCCACGGAGCCGAAATGATCACGGCTGTCCTTCTGGGCGTGTTCGCGGAACTCACCCTGCTGGCACACTGGCTGCTTTCGCGGCTCACCGCGATGTCCGGTCGGCGTGCCGAGTACCTGGCCGACGAGATGGCTGCTCGCCTCGCCGGCCGGGAGGCCACCGCTGATCTCCTTCGCGCGCTCACCGTGGCCAACGCCGTGTCGCTCGTCCGTCAAAAGCGCCGGCTGGCCACCGGAACCGGTCGTGGTGCAGCGGTCGGGCAGGCATCGTCGGCCGATCTCTGGACAGACCTGCGCGCGTACGTCGATTCCATCCCCGACAGCGAGCGCACCCGCCGCCTCCTCGTCTCCGAGCTCGACGATTCTGCCGTGGACACCACCCACCCGCCCACGCACCTGCGGCTGGCCTTCGTTCGTCAGCTGCCACCCACCGAGCCCGCGATCGTCCTCGCAGCAACGGAAATGGCCGCCGTCGACGAGGAGCTCGCCTTCTTGCGCGCCGCCGTCGCCGAGCAGCTTTCCTCGTGAAGCGACCGGCCAGAGCGCTGCCCCGCAGCTGCCCCCTCATGGCTCCGAGGTTCGACGGACGTCGTCGCAATAGAGACGCCGGGGTGAAGCGTCTGAGGGCAACCGAGCCCCGCAGGACGCGCAGAAGCGAACGCGGACCATGTCTCCAGTGTCACTCGCCACCGCCCCCCGTTACCTTTTTCGTGGCTCCGCAATGGGGCTACCGGCCTTCGGGTCCGGCATGACTTCCCCCCCTTGTTGTTCATGATCCGGGGGGTGGTGTCACCGGGTCCGGAGGCATCGACGGACCGCTGATGAGGGGCTTGAGCACCGGCTTCACCCGAGCCGGAAGAGCTCTCCGTAACGTGGATGTGGCAGCTCGGTGCCCTGGCAAGGCCGGACGAAAGCGTGATGGAGGGGCCTGCACGTGATCGACACCGGCGACATCGACGTCTTCCTCGGCCTGGACGTCGGCAAGGGCGAACACCACGCCACCGCCGTCACACCGGCCGGGAAGAAGGCGTTCGACAAGCGCCTGCCCAACACCGAACCCAAGCTCCGAGAGCTGTTCGCGAAGCTGCAGGCCAAGCACGGGACGGTGCTGGTCGTGGTCGATCAGCCGGCCTCGATCGGCGCCCTGCCGCTGGCGGTCGCGAGGGGCATGGGCTGCCCGGTCGCCTATCTGCCGGGGCTGACGATGCGGCGGATTGCCGACCTCTACCCAGGTGAGGCGAAGACGGACGCGAAGGACGCGTTCATCATCGCAGACGCGGCCCGCGCTATGCCGCACACGCTGCGGGCGATCGACGGCGAGGACGAGACGATCGCCGAGCTGGAGATGATCGTGGGCTTCGACGACGACCTCGCAGGGGAAGCGACCAGAGTCGCGAACCGGCTGCACGGCCTGCTGACCCAGATCCATCCGTCGCTGGAGCGGGTGCTGGGGCCGCGGTTGCAACACCCGGCCATCCTCACGCTGCTGGAACGGTTCGGCTCCCCGGACCAGATACGCAAGGCCGGGCGTCGGCGCCTGGTCACGCTGCTGCGGCCGAAGGCCCCGCGGATGGCCGAGCGCCTGGTCGAGGACATCTTCACCGCTCTGGACGAGCAGACCGTCACCGTTCCGGGGACTGCCGCGGCAGCGCTCATCGTCCCAAGCCTGGCCGGCTCGCTGACGGCCGTGCTTGACCAGCGCAAGCTGCTGGCCGGGCGGATCGAGGAACTCCTGGAGGCTCACCCTCTTTCGAAGGTCCTGACGTCCATGCCGGGCATCGGCGTCAGGACCGGAGCCAGGATCCTGATCGAGGTCGGCGACGGAAGCACTTTTCCGACCGCCGGCCACCTCGCCGCCTACGCCGGACTCGCCCCAGCGACCCGAAGTTCAGGGTCGTCAATCCGAGGCGAACAGCCCTCCCGGAGAGGAAACAAGCAGCTCAAACGGGCTTTCTTCCTCTCCGCGTTCGCGGCCCTGGGGGACCCGGCATCGCGGACCTACTACGACAAGAAGATCGCCCAGGGCAAGCACCACACCCAGGCCCTGCTCTGTCTCGCCCGCCGCAGGGCCGACGTCCTGTTCGCGATGCTCCGCGACGGAACCTTCTACGAACCCCAACCCGCGCGATCAGCATGAACAAACACCATGCCGAGAGACTTCACGAACCTGGATGACCTGCGAACTCTCGGTACTCGTCCACGAGCCGGAAGAAGGCGTCAAGCGGAGGTTCGCCAGGAAAATTCTCCATGACCGCAGCGTCCCACCCGGTCGCCATCGACCATCCACGGGTCCTGCTTAGCCAGGAGGCAAACCCTCCACTTCCACGGTGGAACTCGAACGCCTCATCAACATCGTGGACCTGAAGCGCGAGGTGATACCCGAACATCATCACCGCCAGTTCCTGCAACGAGCCGTTACGCACCCATGCGTTCGGCCGCTGCCGAACGGCATCCAGCAAGTCATAGACGTCCCGCCACTCCTCGACGGCCCGCGGCTTCGGCCCTCCACCCGACGCCCCCACCACATTCCCTTCCCCAGCTGACATCACCAGCAAGCTAACCCGCCACCTTGACGAACTGCATAGGGGCACCCCCCCCGCGACGCTCGGCGGTCCGATTTCGGTGGCAAACGATCCAGGTCCGGTGTCACCGGACAAGGGCGGTGTCCTCCCCACGCTCCTGGGGTCCGGCTCGGCTGGACGTTCAGGGGGTGGGCGGGGCGATGGTTCGATGCCCGTGGGCGTGGATGAGCGCGACGCGGTGCTCGGGCGGGGTGTCGACCAAGCCCTGGCAGACGTCGTTGCGCAGGTTCATGCCGCGGCTCCAGTCCCGGGGATACCCGGCGGCCGGCATGCTGCGGATGAGTCCGCCCATCTGGTCGACGGTCGGACTGGCCCTTGGCCACGGACACGATCGGGATCCGGGGGCGCAGGAGCTGTCTGAGGATCTGGTCGACCTGGGGCAGGGCGATGTACACGGGCGCGTCGAGTTGGCCCAGCCAGAAGTACCCGAAGGCATCAGCCAGGATCCGGGCGCGCGGCGGCGGCAGGACGGTCTCGTGGACGGGGCGGAACAAGCCGC
>NZ_LBDA02000144.1 GCF_000980885.2 Streptomyces malaysiense
GACACCACGAGTTCAATCTCAGTAGCTGAGAAGTTGTTCGTGAGGTAACTCTGCGCCGCAGCCGGCCAGCACGGACAGCAACAGGAACCGGGACACTTCCCGTCACGCTGAGCTGCAGCCGGCCAGCGCGGAGCGTGAACAGAACCGCGCAACGGTTGTCCAGCTTGACGCTTACCGACCAGCACCCAAGCCTGCGCCGGAACCGAAGCGACCGGAACCGCTCGGGGACACGAATCCCTTCCTTGCGCTGCTCTAGGCAAACCAAGCAGGCCCCGTTCATTCGGACGGGGCCTTTCACTGTTTCGACTACGCGACTGGGCAGGCCGCTCCAGGAAGCGCACGATTCGGGGAGCACGTCACCACTGCCAGGGACAGATACGAGGGACGTTCCAGATAGAAGCCGTACGACACATCAGCGCCCGAGTGCAGGTGTTCGGCAGCAGAGACCACCAGGCGGGCTAGGCCGTGTTTTAGATCGGGTTCCGGTCCACGCCTCGCGCCGTAATGATCACGGTGTGGGGCGTGGGGATCTTTCTGATGAACAGTGGTCGGTGCTGGAGTCGTTGCTGCCGGCGGCAGGCGTGAGCCGCAGGTCCGGGAACCGGCGGCGGTTGATCAACGGAGTTCGGTGGCGGGTTCGGACGGGTGTTCCGTGGCGTGATCTG
>NZ_LBDA02000145.1 GCF_000980885.2 Streptomyces malaysiense
AACCGCAACACGCAAAGTCCCTGGTTCAGCGGGTCAGTAGGAGCGCGTACTGGGTGTTGCTTCGGGCGGCGACCTTGACTATGAGTCCTTGCGGCTCGGCGGGCGCTCCGAAAGTGATCTTCTGGATGCCCGTAGTGCCACAAGGCTGCGAGATCACCTTGTAGATTGCCTTGCCCGCGTGGTCGTTGATGTCCACGGAAAGGTCCCCAGCTCCAGCACATGAAACCTCGGCAGTGACAGTCCCCGCGGGGACAGCGGGGGTGTGGTGGACACCGCGCCCCCGGCCGGTGACCTTCAAGAGCGCGTCACCCGGAACGTCGGACGGGAACGGGGGCAAAGTTGGCGTCTCATGCATCGCGGTCGCAGAATGGCTCGGAGCCGCCTTGGGGCTCCCCTGGTCGGTACACGCCACTGCCGTGATCACGAGCAGCAGGACGGCAGTTGCACGGTAAGTGTGCTTCACGTGTGGTCCTCCGGGTGCGGGTGCTGGTGCGCAGTAGACCTGCCACGATCCGGCCGGGATACCCGGAACCAACATTTTCGGGCACCCCGGCCGGACGTCCGTCGGACGAGCCGGGGTGCGCTCAACATTGTCCGGCTTGGCGCGGCTGTTTTATCTTACCGATTCCGGTCGGCGCCGCAGGTTCGAGATCAGGTCAGGACTTCGAAACCCAGTAATTCCAGCCCACACCTCGGTTGATTCGACTGTTGGCGTACTTTGTACCGTACTCCTTGCAGCCGTCGTTCATGTAGTAGGTCTTCAGATAGAGATGGTCCTGCCACACCCCATACTGGGCATTACCGTAGCGCTTGGCCGGGATCTTGTAGGTCACGGTGTGGCCGGTGGTGACACTGCTAGACCAGGAGTGGCTATAACCCATCTCGCCCGAGACTTCGACCGCGATCCAATTGCCACTGACACCGAGGCTGGCGGAGACAGTACTGCTTACCGAGCCGCTCCAAGTATTCGTGAACGCGGAAGTCGCCGCACTGGTCCCGCCGTTCCAGTCCCTATACACATGTCCGACCCCCTTGAACGGCTTGCCGTAGTTGTAGACGACATCGAGGAAGGGGCCATTGTTGCCGCCGCAGGCGCTGTCCCGATGTACCTGAGCGTGCGCGGCGGTAGCTCCACCTGCCATCAGAGCGGCTGCAGTCCCACAGACGGAAATTACTCTTTTGAGGCGCAAGGAAAGCATGTTGCTGCCTTTCGAAGATGACGACAGAGGGGCATTCCCCAGTTGACCCGAATCTCCTCGTGCTCACGACACTACATTTTCGAGTCCTGTTACTGAGATTGAACTCGTGGTGTC
>NZ_LBDA02000146.1 GCF_000980885.2 Streptomyces malaysiense
ACGCCCCGCCTGCGCGGAGAACAGCTCCGGCAGGGAGGCGGCGGGCAGATCGGTCGCCGTGGCGTTGTAGGCGACGAGGAGTTCCGCGCGCTCGGCCTCCCCGAGCAGATCGATCCGGCCGATCGGGGTCTCGGGCTCGGCGACGGCCGCGCCGAGCAGCCGCACCAGGCGGGCCGCCGCCGCCCGCACGGTGACGGCGTCGTAGAGGTCGGTGGCGTACTCGATGGTGATGTCGAGGCCGGCCGGGCCGCCGTCATGGGCGTGGTGCTCGTAGAAGTTGACCGTGAGGTCGAACTTGGACGCGCCCAGGGTGAGTTGGTTCATGCTCGTCTCCGCACCGGGCAGGACCGGCGCCGGGTCGACGGCATCGGCCACGGTGAGCATGACCTGGAAGAGCGGGTGCCGGGAGGCGGACCGCCCGGGGTTGAGGGCCTCGACGAGCCGGTCGAACGGCACGTCCTGGTGCGCCCAGGCCGCGAGGTCGGTCTCCCGGGCGCGGCGCAGGAGTTCGCGGAAGGACGGGTCCCCGCCCGTGTCGGTCCGCAGGACCAGGGTGTTGACGAAGAAGCCGACCAGGTCGTCGAGTGCCTCGTCGCCGCGCCCCGCGACGAGCGAGCCGATGGCGATGTCGGTGCCGGCGCCCGAGCGGGTCAGCAGCGCGGCCACCGCCGCCTGGGCCACCATCAGGAACGTGCTGCCGGTCTCCCGGGCCAGGGCGGTGAGCGCCCGGTGCGTCCCGGCCGGGCAGGACACGGTGTGCGTGGCACCCCGGTAGGAGGCCACCACCGGGCGCGGCCGGTCCGCGGGCAGCGTCACCTCGTCCGGCAGCCCCGCCAACGCCTCCTTCCAGAAAGCCAGTTGCGAGCAGAGCACGCTGTCCGGGTCGTCCGCGTCACCCAGCACCTCCTGCTGCCACAGCGTGTAGTCGGCGTACTGGACCGGCAGCGGCTCCCAGTCCGGCAGCCGCCCGTCGACCCGGGCCCCGTACGCGAGCCCCAGGTCCCGCATCAGCGGGGCGTTGGACCAGCCGTCCGAAGCGATGTGGTGCACCACCAGCAGCAGCACGTGGTCGGCCGGTGCCAGTTCCAGCAGGGTCGCCCGGACGGGCAGGTCGCGGGTGAGGTCGAAGGTCTCGCTCGCGGCCAGCTCACCGAGGGTGTCCCGCAGCGCCTCCTCGGTCACCGGGACCACCGGCAACGCGAGAGCGATCTCCTCCACCGGCAGGACGGACTGGTACGGCGTGCCGTCCTGGGCGGGGTACCGCGTCCGAAGGACCTCGTGCCGGCCCACGACGTCCGACAGGGCACCGCGCAGCGCCTCCCGGTCGAGGGCGCCCCGCACCCGGACGGCCATCGGGATGTCGTACGTCGCCGACGGGCCCTCCAACTGGTCCAGGAACCAGAGCCGGCGCTGGGCCGGGGAGAGCGGCACCCGGTCGCCCCGCTCGGCCGCCACCAACGCCGGACGGTCCTCCGCGCCAGCCCCGGCGAGGTGGCCGGCGAGCAGGGCGGCCGTCGGGTGCCGGAAGAAGTCGGTCAGCGACAGCTGGGTGCCGAGCAGGGCGCGGATGCGGCAGACGAGCCGGGTGGCGAGCAGCGAATGGCCGCCGAGCCGGAAGAAGTCGTCGTCCACCGAGACCGCCGGCAGGCCCAGCGCCTCGGCGAACAGGGTGCACAGAACCTCCTCGGCGGGCGTGCGCGCGCCCTGGCCGCCCGTGCTCCCGGGCAGTACCGGCTTGGGCAGGGCCCGCCGGTCGAGCTT
>NZ_LBDA02000147.1 GCF_000980885.2 Streptomyces malaysiense
ACCGCAACACGCAAAGTCCCTGGGGTCCGAGCGCGGCGGTCGTGGTCGATCCGCCGCGGGACGTCGACCAGGTGATCGCCCTCGCCGCGCGGCGAGGGGTGCGCATCGCCTACGTGGCGGAGACGCACGTGCACAACGACTACGTCACCGGTGGGCTGGAACTGGCCCGCCTCACCGGCGCCCACTACCTGGTCCCGGCCGGCGCCCATGTCTCCTTCCCCCGCACCCCTGTCGCGGACGGGGACACGTCCGAGGTCGACGAGTACCTGGTGCTGCGTGCGATAGCCACCCCGGGCCACACCCCGCACCACACCTCGTACGTCCTGGAGGAGGAGGGACGCGCGGTGGCTGTTTTCACGGGCGGCTCGCTGCTGATCGGCTCCGTGGGGCGTCCAGACCTGGTGGACCCGCGGCTGACCGAGCAGCTGGCCCGTGCGCAGCACGCCTCCGTCCACCGGCTGGCTGCGACACTCGACGACGCGGTGCCGGTGCTGCCCACGCACGGTTTCGGCAGTTTCTGCTCCTCCTCCCAGGCCGAGGGCGATGCGAGCACGATCGGCCAGGAACGCATCGGCAACGACGCTTTCACCCTGGATGTCGACGCCTTCGTGAAGCGGATCCTGGCCGGGCTGGAGAACGTGCCCGCCTACTACACGCACATGGGCCCGGCCAACGCCGCCGGCCCCGCGCCCGTCGACCTGACCCCGCCCGAGCCCGCCGACGCCGCACAGATCGCCGAGCGGCTGGCGGCGGGTGAGTGGGTAGTGGACCTGCGCAACCGGGTTGCCTTCGCCGACGGCCATGTGGCCGGATCGTTCAACTTCGAGGGCACCGGCAAGCTGGCCACCTATCTGGCCTGGCTGATCCCGTGGGGCAAGCCGGTCACCCTGCTCGGCGGCACCCCGGCGCAGATTGCCGACGCGCAGCGGGAGCTGACCCGGGTCGGCATCGACCGCCCGGCCGCCGCCGCCACCGGGGATCCAGCGTCCTGGGTCCGTCAGGGGGAAAAGCTCGCCTTCTTCCCCCGCGCCGGCTTCGCTGACCTCGCCGACGTACACGAGCGCGGCGAGGACGTGGTGGTGCTGGATGTGCGCCGGGATTCCGAACGTGCGAACGGCTTCCTCGAGGGCTCCGTGCATATTCCGCTCCACGAACTGCACGGCCGGACCAGTGAGGTGCCGGACGGCACGGTGTGGGTGCACTGTGCTGGCGGGATGCGGGCGGCGATCGCCGCTTCCCTCCTGGACGCGACCGGACGAAGGGTCATCGCCGTCGATGACGGTTTCGAGGCCGCCGCCGACACGGGCCTGAGCATCACCCGGCCCTGATACCCCTGTTCCGCCCGCCCAGAAGGCATGCCATGTTCCTCTTCCGCCACAGTCCTGGCCACCTCGGCCCCGAACAATCCCACCCCCGCGTCACCGGGACCGGATTGCCGGTATCCCGCGACAGCGGACACAGTGGGCGAACACCGTGACCGCCCTGATCCTGGCCTTGATCGCAGGAGCCGTCGTCGGCCTGGTGCTCGGCGCCCTCGGCGGCGGTGGCAGCGTCCTGGCGGTGCCCGCGCTGATCTACCTGCTCGGTTTCACCCCCGCCACGGCCACCACCGCCGCCCTGATCATCGTCACCGCCACATCCCTGACCGCTCTGTACGCGCACGCCCGGAGCGGGCGGGTGCGGTGGAAGGCCGGAGCGGCGTTCGCAGCCGCCGGGATTCTCCCGGCGGCTGCCGCCGGAGCGGCCGCCGCCCACCTGCCCCAAACCGCCCTCACCCTTGCCTTCGCCGCCATAGCCGCCCTCTCCGCCATCAAAATGCTCCGGCCCTCTGACACCACCCGCCCCAAAGACGGCGGTGTACGGCCGGGCAAGGCAGCCGGGGCCGGTGCCGCACTGGGCACGCTGACCGGACTGCTCGGTGTGGGCGGCGGCTTTCTCGCCGTCCCCGCCCTGGTCACCGTCCTGGCCTTCGAGATGGACGCCGCAGTCGGCACCAGCCTGCTGGTCATCACGGCCAACTCACTGGCCTCCCTGGCCACTCGCTCCGGCACCGCTGCCTCGCTCGACTGGGCGCTGGTCGGCCCGTTCATCGGAACCGCGATCCTGGGCGCCTGGGACGGCAAGCGCATAGCCGCGAAGGTCTCCGCGCCCCACTTGCAGCGCATCTTCGCCGTGGTCCTGCTGGCCGTGGCCGCCTTCATGCTCGCCGACGCCGTGACGTGACGGCAGCCCAGACCGGCGACAACTTTCCAGGCGGGCCCGCATCCGCCGGGATCCCCGGCCGCCAACCAGCCTTCCTCCCCGGTTGGCCTCCTACGTGACGAACTTCTCGGCACCGGATCTCGCCACCCCAGGCCATTCGGACCGGCGGTAGTCGGAGTACGACCGAGATGCTGAGTCATATTGATCAGAAACTCATGAGGTTCTTGTCGAGGACGTAGCGGACGTGTGGGCCGCCGAAGTAGCCGCGGACGATGTGCGGCTGGCGCTGGCGTCGGCGGAAGAACCGGCGGGTTTCGGCGGCGAGTTCGGCTTGATCGCGGGCTCGGTGCTGCCGGGGAAGGCTGTGCTTGAGGTCGGCGTTGACCAGTTCGTCGGGGTTCAGCTCGGGCGAGTACGGGGGCAGGAAGCGCAGCTCGACAGCCTCGGGGTGGGCGGCGAGCCAGTCCCGGACCTTCTTCGAGCGGTGCGCGGAGTGCCCGTCGACCACGAGATGGACTTTGTGATCGAAGTGGCCGGCGAGCCGTTCCAGGAAGCGGCACATCACCTCGGCGGTGAAGCTCTCGGTGAAGACCATGAAGTGCATCCGGCCCTTGGTGCTGATCGCCGACATCGCGTTCACGGAGAACCGGTTCCCGCTCCGCCGCACGGCGGGCGTCTTCCCCTTCTCGCCCCAGGTGCGGCCGGTGACCTGGTCGGATCGAACGCCGACCTGGTCGGCGAAGAGGATCTCACCGCCTTCGGCCTTCGTCTTGGCGCGGATCTTCGGCCAGGTCTCCTGGTGCCATCGGCGTACGGTCTCGGGGTCCTGTTCGACGGCCCGTTTGTCCGGGCGCTGGAAGGACAGCCCCACCGCTTCAGGTACTTGCCCACCCCCGGTTCGGTCAGCCGCACCCGGTACAGCTTCGCGATCAGGTCACCGATCAGCCGCCGCGTCCACAGCTGACCGCTCAGGCCCACGTCACAAGGCTGGTGACCGAGGACCGCCTGCCGCACGGCGCCCTGCTCGGCCTCCCCGAGCACCTGGTGCACCCCCACCGGCTTGCCGCGCGGGCGCATGACCAGCGCCTCACGGCCGCCGGCCTGCCACTTCGCCCACCACTTGTCGACGGCCTTCAGCGACACGCCGAAGACTGCCGCCACGTCTTCGCGGTCCCGGCCCGCCACCAGCGCGGCCACCGCCCGCAGCCGCAGGGCCTCCTGCACCGACGGCGACAGATGCCGCGCGTCCCCCACCAGATCGCTCACACCACACCAACGACCAAGAAATCAAACCCTTTCGGATCAATAGTGGCAATCCGGTCGTTGTTGTTGGTGTGGCAAGAGCGGGTCAACTGAATTCTGAACCTTCCCCTTGATCGTGGACACCTGGAGACTGGGACCTGAGGTTCCAGAGGAAGTAGCACCAGGTGGGAAGCAAGTACACGAAGCGGTACACCGAGGAGTTCAAGCGGGACGCCATCGCGCTCGTCGACTCCTCGGGCAAGACGGTCACGGCGGTGGCCCGGGAACTCGGCATCAGCTCTGAGTCCCTGCGCGGCTGGTACCGCAAGGCGAAGGCGGAGCAGGGCGAGGGCACTCCCGGCGAATTGAGCAGTGCCGAGCGCGAGGAGCTCAAGCGGCTGCGGCGGGAGAACCGCGAGCAGCAGCAGACGATCGAGATCCTGAAAAAAGCGACCGCCTTCTTCGTGAAGGAGAACGACCGGTGAGCGAGTTGTGCCGGTTCATCCATGCGGAGAAGGCGAACTACCCGATCGTTCTGTTGTGCCGTGTGCTGCACGTCGCCCGCTCCTCCTACTACGCGTGGCGCGAGGGCGAGGCCGCCCGCCATGCCCGGCAGGCCGCCGACGACGCGCTCGCGCACGAGATCACGGTGCTGCACGTTGCCTCCCGCCGCACCTACGGTGTCCCGCGCATCCACGCCGAACTGCGGCGACTGGGGCGGCGGGTGAACCGCAAGCGCATCGCACGCGTGATGCGCGAGCGCGA
>NZ_LBDA02000148.1 GCF_000980885.2 Streptomyces malaysiense
GGCCCAGAAACTCTCCGCGGCCGCGTTGTCGAAGCATGATCCGGTGCGTCCGCAGCTGTTTCGCAGTCCCAACTCTCTTATTCGGTCCCAGAATTGGGTCGAGGTGTATTCGCTGCCGCGGTCACTGTGGATCACGCAGCCGGGCTCCAGGTTCCCTCGGCCGTAGGCCATGTCCAGGGCGTCCACGACGAGTTCGGCGCGGTGGTGATCAGCCATGGCATAACCGACGACCTCGCGGGTGGCCAGGTCCAGCCAGCAGGCGAGGTAGAGCCAGCCCTCGGCAGTGGGCAGGTAGGTGATGTCGCCGACCAGCTTGATCCCGGGCCGCTCGGCGTGGAAGTCACGGCCGATCAGGTCCGGGGCCGGCTTCGCCTTCTTGTCGGGCCGGGTCAACGAGCGGCGCTTGCGCCGGGTGACGCCTCGGATGTCGCGCTCGCGCATCACGCGTGCGATGCGCTTGCGGTTCACCCGCCGCCCCAGTCGC
>NZ_LBDA02000149.1 GCF_000980885.2 Streptomyces malaysiense
CACATCCGAAGAGCGGAACAGTCGGAGGAATAGTCCGACCGTTCACAGCGTCCTCGCTGTGTTTATTTCAAAGGAACCACGTCCCGGTCATGACGACCGGAGACGGGGTATCAACATATCTGGCGTTGACTTTTGGCACGCTGTTGAGTTCTCAAGGAACGGTCGCTTCCTTCGTACTCACCCTCTCGGGCTTTCCTCCGGGCTTCCCTTCGGTGTTTCAAACTCTATCAGGCTTTTTCTGTCTCTCTGACCACCGTTCTGCGAACATGCAGAAGGGGATCCAGAGTCAGGATCCGACGAGTTTGTTTTCTGTTCGAACGAGGACGTTTTCGCGTCACTCCGTCCCGAGCAGGAGTACGACTGTACAGGGGGCCCGGAACGGCATGCAAATCCGCTGGGTTGGTGGTCTAGACCACTAGCTGCTAGCTTTCATCCGGAACCGCCGCTTCACATGACATACCCTGCTGCTCAGGCCCGCGAGCAGCTCCACTTCTGGGAGGCTCCCATGACCACCGTGACGTCCCCTCTCGCCGGACGCGCCATCGGACTGGCCGCTGTGCCGGACCCCGTCTTCTCCGGGGCGATGGTCGGCCCCGGCACCGCGATCGATCCGGTGCGTGAGCCCGCCGAGGCCGTGTCGCCCGTGGACGGCGTGATCGTCTCCCTGCACCCGCACGCCTTCGTCGTGGTCGACGGCGGCGGGCACGGCGTGCTCACCCACCTCGGCATCGACACCGTGCAGCTCAACGGCGAGGGCTTCGAGGTGCTCGTGAACAAGGGGGACACGGTGACCCGCGGTCAGGCCATCGTGCGCTGGGACCCCGCGGCGGTCGAGGCGGCCGGCAAGTCCCCGGTCTGCCCCGTCGTCGCGCTGGAGGCCACCGCCGACGCCCTCTCCGCCGTCCGCGAGAGCGGTGACGTGACGGCCGGCGCCGACCTCTTCTCCTGGAACTGACACGAGGGCCGTCATGAGGACGGCGTACAGGACGACCACCGCGGCGGCGGGGCCCGCCGCACTATCCGGAGACGGGTGAGATGGAGACAACGCTGCGAGGCGTCGGCGTGAGCCATGGCGTGGCGATCGGCGAGGTCCGGCACATGGGCACGGCGGTGCTGGAGCCGCCGGCCAGGCAGATCCCGGCGCAGGAGGCGGGACGCGAGCAGGGCCGCGCCCGCCAGGCCGTCGACGCCGTGGCCGCCGACCTCATGGCACGCGGCAACCTGGCCGGCGGCGAGGCCCAGGCGGTGCTGGAGGCACAGGCCATGATGGCCCAGGACCCCGAGCTGATGGCGGACGTGGACCGGCGGATCGCCGTCGGGAGCACGGCCGAGCGCGCCGTGTACGACGCGTTCGCGGCGTACCGGGAGCTGCTGGCCGGAGCGGGTGAGTACCTGGCCGGCCGGGTGGCCGACCTCGACGACGTGCGGAACCGCATCGTCGCCCGGCTGCTGGGCGTGCCCATGCCGGGCGTCCCGGACAGCGACCACCCCTATGTACTGGTGGCACGGGACCTGGCGCCCGCCGACACGGCGCTGCTCGACCCCTCTCTGGTGCTCGGCTTCGTGACCGAGGAGGGCGGTCCCACCAGTCACAGCGCGATCCTGGCGCGGGCCCTCGGAGTACCTGCCGTGGTGGCGTTGCCGGGCGCGGTCGAGCTGGGCGAGGGCACGGTGGTCGCGGTGGACGGCAGCACCGGTGAGGTGTTCGTGGACCCGAGCGAGGAGCGCAAGGAGCAGCTGACGGCGGCGGCCGCCGAGCGCCGGGCCGCGCTGGCCGCCTCGACCGGTCCTGGTGCGACGGCGGACGGTCACAAGGTGCCGTTGCTGGCCAATGTGGGCGGTCCCGCCGACGTGCCGGCCGCGGTGGCGGCCGGGGCCGAGGGTGTCGGTCTGTTCCGTACCGAGTTCCTGTTCCTGGACGACAGTGAGAACGCGCCTTCCGAGGAGAAGCAGATCGCGGCCTACCGGCAGGTGCTGGAGGCGTTCCCCGAGGGCCGGGTGGTCGTACGGGTGCTGGACGCGGGCGCGGACAAGCCGCTGGCCTTCCTGACCCCGGCGGACGAGCCGAACCCGGCGCTGGGCGTGCGGGGGCTGCGGACGCTGCTGGACCATCCGGACGTCCTGCGCACCCAGCTGACCGCGCTGGCGAAGGCCGCCGAAGGGCTGCCCGTCTACCTCGAGGTGATGGCCCCCATGGTGGCGGACCGCGCGGACGCGCGGGCGTTCGCGGACGCCTGCCGGGCGGCCGGCCTGCGGGCGAAGTTCGGGGCCATGGTGGAGATCCCGTCGGCGGCGCTGCGGGCGCGGTCGATCCTCCAGGAGGTCGAGTTCCTGTCGCTGGGCACCAATGACCTCGCCCAGTACACGTTCGCCGCGGACCGGCAGGTGGGCGCGGTGTCGCGGTTGCAGGACCCGTGGCAGCCGGCCCTGCTGGACCTGGTCGCGCTGTCCGCGGAGGCGGCCCGTGCCGAGGGCAAGAGCTGCGGGGTGTGCGGTGAGGCGGCGTCCGATCCGCTGCTGGCCTGTGTGCTGACCGGTCTGGGTGTCACCTCCCTGTCCATGGGTGCGGCGTCGCTGCCCTATGTCCGGGCGACGCTGGCGAAGTTCACGCTGGCGCAGTGCGAGCGGGCCGCCGCGGCGGCGCGGGCGGCGGACAGTGCCGAGGAGGCGCGGAGCGCGGCTCAGGGCGTGCTGTCCGGCGAGTAGCCGCCGGGCGGCCGGTGGCCGTGGTCGTTCAGGGGCGTCCCGCCTTCGGGTGGGGCGCCCCTGCCGCGCTCCTGACGCGCCCCAGACTGACCCGGACGTGTCCTTCTGCGCCTCCTCGAGGGCGGTCCGCGGTCGTCCTGCCGGTGTGTCCGGTCAGTGGCGGTGGTCCGGTGCGGTGCTCTCCTCCCCCAGGTCCGGTGGTGCGCAGTAGTCGACGCCGGGTTCCGGGGCGATGAGGTCCCCGGACTCGGCGTCGGTGCAGTACGCGTCGAACACCTCGGCCGCGGTGAGCGGTTCGAGGTTGCCGGCGCGCAGCCGCCAGCCGTGGACACGGTCGGCGGTGCCGGGGGCGCTGGTGCGCAGGACGAGTCCGCCGGGACTGCGGGTGGCGAGGCCCAGGGCGAGGACGCTGGTGAACTCCAGGGCCTCCGCCTCGTCCAGACGGGTGGCGCCGTGCGCGTCCTCGTCGCCGTGCAGGACGGAGACGAGGGTCTCCGGTGCTCCCGAGACGGTGCACACGAGATGCCGGTCGCCGGGCGGCGCGGTGTCGAGGATGCGGACCACGAGGTCGGAGGCGCGGGTGAAGGCGGCCCGGCCGATGTCCTCGCCGCAGGTGGGGCAGGGGCCGAGGCGGGTGAGCAGCGTGGTGGCGTACTCCCAGGTGGCCCTGCGCACGGCCGCGTCCACGAGGGTGGGGACGAGCGCGGCGAGCGGGCCGCCGTCGTACGGGACGGTGGGTCCGGTGGCGGCGACCTCCGCGGTGAAGCGGGTCCGGGTGGCGGGCAGGTCGGGGTCCAGGCCGGTCTCGGCGCAGTAGGCGGCGTAGTCCTCGGGGTCGAACAGGGCGAGGGTGGTGTGACCGCCGTACGCGGCGCGGCTCTCGAGGACGTCCTCGACCTGGCGGAGGTAGGTCGGGTGGTCGTCGAAGGTGAAGCTGCGGTAGCGCCGCATGGCGCGGAAGTCGTGTTCGTCGGCGAGCAGGCCGATGGTGCCGGCGATCTCGCGGCGCAGGACGCTGCGCATGGTCCGGTGGTCGGTGTGCGCCATGTTTCCCCCATGTGTGCGCGGTCGATCAATGCTCACTCACCGTAGCCACCGGCACTGACAATGCCGGCTTCGAGTGCTCTGGCCTGCGACTTTCCCTGAAATCGGGCGGCCCCGGGCCCACCGTCGTACTCGTCGGTGGGTCCGGGGCCGTCCGCACGCGCGGAAGGGGTCAGCCGCGCTTGCGGGCCAGCTCCTCGTAGAAGGCGAGCAGCGTGAGGTCGTCGATGGAGCCGGGGTTGACCGCCTTCTCCAGCGGGGTGCCCTGGAGGAGGCGCTTGACCGGGACCTCGATGCGCTTGCCGGTCAGGGTGTGCGGGACGCCGGGCACCTCGATGATCTCGTCGGGGATGTGGCGCGGCGAGAGCTGTTCGCGGATGGCCCGCTTGACCTTGTCGAGGAGCGCGTCGTCCAGGTCGGCACCGGGGGCGAGGTGCACGAACAGCGGCATCCAGTAGCCGCCGTCGGGCTGTTCGATGCCGATGACCAGGGATTCCTTGATCTCGGGCAGACGCTCGACCACCTCGTAGATGTCGGCGGAGCCCATGCGGACTCCCTGCCGGTTGAGGGTGGAGTCGGAGCGGCCGTGAATGATCACGGTGCCGCGCCCGGTGAGGGTGATCCAGTCGCCGTGGCGCCAGACGCCGGGGTAGGTGTCGAAGTAGCTGTCGTGGTACCGGCTGCCGTCGGGGTCGTTCCAGAAGCGGATCGGCATGGACGGCATGGGCTGGGTGACGACGAGTTCGCCCACCTCGTCCACGAGGGGCTTGCCCGCGGGGTCCCAGGCCTGGAGGTCGGTGCCGAGGGCGGCGGCCTGGAGTTCGCCGGTGTGGACGGGCAGGGTGGGCACGCCGCCCGCGAAGCAGGAGCAGACGTCGGTGCCGCCGCTGACGGAGGCGATCCACAGGTCCTCGCCGACCTCGTCGTGCAGCCAGCGGAAGCCGTCGGGCGGCAGCGGGGAGCCGGTGGTGGCGACGCACTTGACGCGGGAGACGTCGTGGTCGCGGGACGGGTGGACGCCGGCCTTGCGGCAGGCCATGACGTAGGCGGCGGAGGTGCCGTAGAGGGTGGCTCCGGTGCGTTCGGCGACCTTCCACTGGGCACCGGTGTCGGGGTACCCGGGGCTGCCGTCGTACAGGACGATCGTCGTACCCGTGAGCAGGCCGGAGACGAGGAAGTTCCACATCATCCAGCCGGTCGAGGTGTACCAGAAGAAGCGGTCCTCGGGGCCGAGGTCGCAGTGCAGGCCCAGCTGCTTGAGGTGTTCGACCAGGATGCCGCCCTGGGACTGGACGATGGCCTTGGGCAGGCCGGTCGTGCCGGAGGAGTAGAGCACCCACAGCGGGTGGTCGAAGGGCACCTGTTCGAAGACGGGCGCGGTGTCGCCGGACGTCACGGCGGACCATTCGAGGGCGCCCTCGGGCGCCTCGGTGCCGAGGAGCGGGATGTGCACGACGGCCCGCAGGGTGGGCAGTTCGCGGCGCAGTTCGGCGACGGTCTCGCGGCGGTCGTGCTCCTTGCCGCCGTAGCGGTAGCCGTCGACGGTGAACAGGACGACGGGTTCGACCTGCTGGAAGCGGTCGAGGACGCTGCGGGCGCCGAAGTCGGGGGCGCAGGACGTCCACACGGCGCCGACGGCGGCGGTGGCGAGGAGGGCGACGACGGCCTGCGGGATGTTGGGCAGGTAGCCGCTGACGCGGTCGCCGGGGCGCACACCGAGGGCGCGCAGTTCGGCGGCGAGCGAGCCGACCTGGCCGCGCAGTTCGGCCCAGGTGACGGGCCGGGGCTCGTGGGTCTCGTCCACGTACAGCAGCGCGGGCCGGTCGGGGCGGTCCTCGGCCGCGCGCAGGGCGTGTTCGGCGTAGTTGAGGGTGGCGCCGGGGAACCACTGGGCGCCGGGCATCGCGCGGTCGCCGAGCACCTGGGTGTACGGGGTGGAGAAGCGGACGTCGAACCACTCGGTGACGGCCTTCCAGAAGGCGTCCAGGTGGTCGACGGACCAGCGGTGCAGCGCGGCGTAGCCGCCGTCGGCCGGGGCCCCGTGGTGGGCGGCGGCCCACGCCTGGAACGCGGTGATGCGCGCCTGGGCGATCCGCCCGGGATCGGGCTGCCAGAGCGGCTGGGGGTTCGCGGTCGACATGAGGCGGCTCCCGGACTGTACGCGTCGTCTGCGTCGGTGCGCGCACGGCGGGAAGTGCGCGTGACGCGGCTGACAGGGACGATGCCATGTGATCGACTTCCGCACCAGAGTGAGCTTCATATCATCCGTCCGGCAAGACGGCGGGTTCGGCAGAGGTGAACGGAAATTGAACGGCACACGCGCGCGGGGCGCTCGGTGGCAGGGTGAGCAGCATGGACGGTCGTGACCTGGTGCGTTCGGTGCGTGTGATCGGTTCGGGGCGGGCTGCTCGGGGGGTGCGGGCGGCGTGGCGCAGACGGCGGATCGACGCCGTGGGGCTGCCCCGGCGAGGGGCGGAGCGGGCGCGGGTGCCGGGGCGGGTGGAGAGCGCGGAGCCGGGGCCCGGCGGTGGGGTGATCCGGTTCAGCCGGTCGGATCTTCGGATCACGGTCACGGTGAACGGCGCGGTGTTCTGGGGCTGGGACGGGGTGGCGCCGCAGCCGTCGTACGCGCTGGCGGGGAGCGGTCCCGAGCCGGATCCGCGGGCGGTCCTGGAGCCGGACAAGGACGGCGGCTGGCGGGTGGTGGCCGAACGGGTGACGGTCGTCGTCTCGCGGCACGGCGCGGTGGAGGTGCGCACACCGGGTGGTGTGGTGCTGCGCCGGGAGCTGCCGCCGCGCTGGTGGGAGCCGGTCGGCGGGGGCACCGCGCGCTGGATGCAGCGCTCCGAGGTGGCGGCGGACGCCCGGTTCTTCGGGCTCGGCGGACGCGCGTCCGGGCCGCGGCTGCGCGACGGGTCGTACCGGCTGTGGAACACCGACCCCGGTGGTTCGTTCGGGCCGGGTGACGATCCGCTGTATCTGACCATGCCGGTGCAGCTGGTGGTGGCGGACGCGGGGACGCATCTGATGTTCTACGACACCACGTGGGACGGCACGGTGGTGCTGCGCGAGGGCGAGGAGGGCGCGGGGTCCGGGCACGACCGGGCGGGGCGCTGCGAGCTGCGGATGGACGGCGGGCCGCTGCGCTGCTGGGTGATGGTGGGCCCGCCGGCACGGGTGCTGCTCACCTGGGCCTCGCTGACGGGGGCACCCGCGCTGCCGCCCGCCTGGGCGCTCGGTCATCAGCACGCCCGATGGGGGTTCGGCAGCGAGGAGGAGGTGCGCCGGATCGTCGCGGGCTACCAGGAGCGCGGGCTGCCCCTGGACGCCGTCCATCTGGACATCGACCACTACGACGACCACCGGGTCTTCACCGTCGACCGGGAACGGTTCCCGAAGCTGCCGGTGCTCGCGGAGGAGCTGCGCCGGGACGGGATCCGGCTGGTCTCGATCGTCGATCCGGCGGTGAAGGCCGCGCCGGGCGACGCGGTGTACGACGGCGGTACGGCGGTGGACGCGTTCGTGCGGGACGCCTCGGGCCGGCCGGTGCGGGGGGTGGTGTGGGCCGGTGAGTCCGTGTACCCGGACTTCACGCACCCGCGGGTGCGGGATTGGTGGGGCGGGCTGTACGAGGAGCGGCTGGAGCAGGGGTTCGCCGGCTTCTGGCACGACATGAACGAGCCGGTGTCCTTCCACGCCTTCGGCGAGCCGACGCTGCCGCGCTCCGCCCGGCACGCGCTGGAGGGGCGCGGCGGGGACCATCGTGAGGCGCACAACGTGTACGGGCTGTGCATGGCGCGGGCGGGTTACGAGGGACTGCGCGAACTGGCTCCCCAGGAGCGGCCGTTCCTGTTCACGCGATCGGGCTGGGCGGGGATGCAGCGGTACGGCGGCACATGGTCGGGCGATGTGGCGACGGGCTGGCCGGGGCTCCGCGCGTCGCTGTCGCTGGTCCTGGGGCTCGGTCTGTGCGGGGTGCCGTACTCGGGCCCCGACGTGGGGGGCTTCGACGGCAGTCCCTCGCCGGAGCTGTACCTGCGGTGGTTCCAGCTCGGTGCGTATCTGCCGTTGTTCCGCACCCATGCGAGCCTGCGCGCCGGGCGCCGTGAGCCGTGGGAGTTCGGACCCCGGGTGCTGGAGCACGCGCGGGCGGCGCTGCTCGAACGCCGGCGGCTGCTGCCGTACTTCGTGACGCTCTCCCATCTGGCCCGGCGCACCGGCGCGCCCTATGCACGGCCGGTGTGGTGGAACGCGCCGGAGGACCGGGCCCTGCGCGACTGCGAGGACGCGTTCCTCCTGGGTGACAGTCTGCTGGTGGCGCCGGTCCTGGACGCGGGAGCGGAGCGGCGCGTGGTGCGGCTGCCGCGCGGGCGCTGGTACGACACGGCGACGGAACAGGCGTACGAGGGTCCCGGGCAGGTCCTGGTGGACGCGCCGCTGTCCCGGATACCGGTGTTCGCCCGAGCGGGCGCGGTGCTGCCCGTCCGCGGCGACGACGGCCTCGAACTGGAGACCTGGGCCCCGGCCCCCGGCCGAACCGGCGGCGGGCTGGTGGTGCGGGACGCGGGCGACGGCTGGGACGTACCGGGGATAGAGCGCTACGTGGCCCGCCGCCAGGGCGCACGGGTGGTGGTCACGCGGGAGGGCGAGGACGGGACGAGCGAGCCGGCGCCGCCGGTGCGGGTGCGGGGGACGGGGTAGGGCGGGGCGGTCCGTGGAGGTGGAGGTG
>NZ_LBDA02000015.1 GCF_000980885.2 Streptomyces malaysiense
ACCCTTTCAACCTCAGCGGCAACGCCGACGGCAACACGGGCGCACAGGAGGGGACTTTCACACACATCCACGGACTGGCCGGATTGCGTTGACCTGTGAAAATGCAGATGACGGCACCTCGGCCAGCACACGTACTATGTGCTGGCTGGAAATACGCCGGTTCTGGTGCACAACGTGTGTCCGACGGCGACGCAGGTTCGAAACTCGCCAGGCGTTGTAAGTGGTGGCGAGGGGCTAGCACCCGTATCCGGCTCGTGGCTTCGAGGCTCCGAGGGTAATTTCGGAAGGATTCCAGGGCAGATAGCTGACCAGCTCCGTGGCCAGTCGTTCAAGACCTTCGGCGACTTTCGAGAGGCGTTCTGGAGGGCAGTCGGGAACGATGCGGGCATCGCCGCAAATTTCTCGCCGCAAAATGTGACCAGGATACAGAACGGGCTTTCACCTTTCGTTGTGCAGGGGCAGGCTTATCGCGGTGGATTCAACTATGTGCTACATCATTCGACACCAATCTGGGACGGCGGAGGGGTGTATGATATGGACAACATAGTTGTCATTACACCCAGGCTCCATGCAGAAATCTTGGATCCTGCCTACCATTATGAGAGGTGATGGCAGTGGCTGAGCTCAATGCTAACGCAACGAGGGCACTCGAGGTCGTCGCCCTTATTCGCAGCGGCACGCTCCCTGACGAGGATTGCGCCGAACTCCTCACCGAGCTTCAGCGACTGATTCCTCACCCGGCATGGCTGGATCTAATGTTCCACAACGATCCATCGCTTACGGATGAAGAGGTGGTCAATGCGGCCAGTTCCTATCGTCCATTTGCACTGTAGCGGGCATTTCGGAGCCCCCTGGAAAAGGTCGAAGGCGCGCCGAGGGAATTTTCTGGCACGTCCCTAAACTCGATCAGGCCGAAGCTCGCATGTAAAAACGAACGAGACCTCCCCCGCCATCTGACGAGGGAGGTCTCGCGGCTTTGACGCTGCGGCAACGCTGACGCTGAGGTTGAAAGGGCAGGGTGACGGGGGCTCCAGTGTCAGTCCGGTGCCGGTGATGAAGCCGTCAAGTATCTCGGGTCGGCGTTGGATGCCGCGTAAGCGGTTCTTCACGAGCGGGGCGAGATTGTCGATCGCGTGGGACGCGAGGTTGCCCAGGGACTTCTTCAGATGCGCCCGGACGCCTTCGACGGGGTTGAGGTGGTGAGCCAGTCGCTGTTGCGTCGCAGAACTCCCGCAGGGCCCTGACGTGGTGGGTGCTGGCGTTGTCCCAGATCGAAAATCGGGCCGAGGGCAGCGTCCATTACACATAGCGATTTTCGGCCCATTCTGTGTCGGTTCTAGCAGTCCAACTACCGCAGTCAGTTCAGCACTTCGGAAGGAAAGCCCGTGTCTGCTCCAGATGCCCTCATTCCCCTTCTCGGTCAGCCCTCACAGAGAAACATCGACACCTTCGAAACCCTGGAGCGGAAGTGGGGAGTAGCCTTCCCACGCGAATACGTGGAGTTCGGCCGCTCCTACGGGGACTCGACGATCTCGGAGTTCATCTTCGTCTGCGGCCCCAAGACACTGGAGTCTTATGCCGAGCGCATGAGTTCGAGGATGGAGCGCAACCCCTTCGTCCCGCGAGATTTCCTCCCCACGAAAGATGGCATGCTGCTGTGGGGCAACACGGTCGAGGGCGATCAACTCTTTCTGGTCGACCGGGGCAATAGCGAGTGGAACGTAGCGGCCTTCCGGCGAAACTGGTCCGACTGGTACGAATCGGAGCTGACGCTCGTGGAGTGGCTACACCTGGCTCTCACCGGACAGATCGCCTCGGACTGGCTTCCGGAATGGCCGAAGCATCACACGCTTTCACCGATGGAGGACTGAAGCGTACTCCGTTGAGACGGAAGAGCCAGCGCTCGGCCGAACAGGGCGGAACGCGGTCCCCGTCGGCACACCGGGAAACTGTCCGGGGCGAGGAGCGGTGAGCGGATCACGGCTTCAAAAGCTCGCACCGGACCCTCCGGGCGACGATCACTCCAGGGTTGAGCCGGCTGATCCGGATGCGGCGCATACCTCAGTTGCCGCAGACCCTGGCGTCCTGCCAGGCGGTGAGCCCCGCCCGCGGCAAGAACATCGGCGGTGAGGCTGACGCCGAACGCATCGGCACGGAACGCCCTTGACCGCGAGGCCGCCGTGCGGGCGATGGTAGTTGCAGCCCCCTCACTCAGCTCGTCGTACGCGCACGGAGCCGCGCGGAAGCCGGACTCGACGTCGAGGCCGCGCCGGACCCGGAGCCCCTGCCGTGGCCGGACGGGCCGTCGCCGCCCCCGCGTTCGGCCATGTCGGATGCCGTCCCCGTCCCCCGCGCCGTTCACTTCGGCTCCGCAGGGGTGCCGGGGTCCTCGTCCGTGGCACCCGGGTCCGGTGCCAGGGTGCGGGCGAGGCGTTTGAGGCCGCGGTGCGCGGCGGTACGGACCGCGCCGGGCCGTTTGCCGAGGACACGCGCGGCGGCCGGGCCGTCGAGGCCGACGACCACCCGCAGCAGCACGGCCTCCGCCTGGTCGCGCGGCAGCAGGCGCACCAGTTCCAGGGCGCGCGCGGTGGACAGCGACTCCAGGGCCTGCTCATGGGTGCTGTGCGGGGCCGCCCGGTCCAGGGCGGTCTGGTCGAGCGCGGTGGTACGGGGCCGGGTGCGGCGGCGGCGCAGATGGTCCAGGGCACGATGGCGGGCGATGGTCGCGGTCCAGCCGCGGAAGCCCGCGCCGTCCCCGGTGAACCGGCCGAGGTCCCGCGCTATCTCCAGCCAGGCGTCGGCGGCCACGTCCTCCGCGTCCTCGCCGACCAGACCGCGAAGATAGCCGAGGAGGCCGGGCTGCACGATCCGGTAGGCCACC
This sequence comes from Streptomyces malaysiense, assembly GCF_000980885.2. Classification (GTDB taxonomy): domain Bacteria; phylum Actinomycetota; class Actinomycetes; order Streptomycetales; family Streptomycetaceae; genus Streptomyces; species Streptomyces malaysiense. The sequence continues at coordinate 2,882 of NZ_LBDA02000015.1, forward strand.
GCGAAGGCGCACTCGTCACCCTCCTGGGCCCGCGCGACGGCCGCGCCCAGCTCCCCGTCCCGCGGCCGCCGGCTGCGGGGCTGCCCTCCCTGGCCCAAGACCGTCCTCGTCGTGCCGAGTTCATGGCCGCCGGAGCGTCCCGCGCGGTGCGGCACGCTCGGGCCGTGTCTTTTCGCCTTCCACGGTCATCAGCGTCCGCCCTGACAGAAGTGTCACAGCGAACGCGCCGGTGGACGCGTCACGGTGGACGGCCCGTCAGGCGCCGGCGGCCGCGCCGTCACGCACAGGCCGCCGCGCCCTCAGGTGGCCGCCGTCGCGTCCCGGCACAGCAGCCGCAGCGAGCCGTGCCCCATGAAGGAGCGCCGGGCCTCCTCGATCGGGTCCCAGAGCCGGCCGTCGGGGGTGCGCACCCAGTGTTCGCCGCCGGTCGTCCACCACTCGGCGCCGGTGCGGCGGACGATCACCTCGCCCGTGTAGGCGCCGAAGCCGCGCAGCACGCCGTCGACCGCCTCGACGGGCGTCCCCTCGCGTCGTATCTCCTCGATCATGCGGTCCACGCGCCACAGGCTCGTCGCCGAGTAGTCGAGCCGCACCCGGGCGCCCTCGCGCATGGTCGCGACGGCGTCCGCCGCCCAGCGCACGGGCTTCGCGGCGGCGTGCGGCCTGCTCTCCTGCGCGTTGGCCGGCGCATGGGCCGTCACGGGAGCCGTCACATGGGCGTTCGCATAGGCATTCACATAAGGAAGAGCGAGCGGGGCGAAGCTTTCGTCACCCTCGGAGGAAGCGTTTCGCCAACCGTCGCAGGACCACCCCACCGCCCTCGCACGACCGTCACACCCCGCTCTCCGCGCTCCCCCGGGCCCGCCGCGACACGACCGCGCGCAGCACCCGGCGCCCCTCGCCCGACACGTCGAGCGCGCGACGCAGGCCCTGCTTGCCGTGGTCTTCGAGGAGTTCCAGCACGGTGATCTGACGGCGCAGTTCGGCGGCGACGAGCGGTGGCAGCTCCCCGGTTCCGGCGGGGTCCGGGGCGCCCTCGGCCGCCGGGTCGAGCAGCCGGTGGACGCGCAGCGAGACCGCGGAACAGGACTCGGCCCACGGCCGTACCGCCTCGGCGGTGCGCTCGGCCGGGGCCGAGTCCAGCATGTGGGCGACGAGCCGCACCGCCGCCGGGTGCCCGTTCCCGTCCTCCGCCGCCTCCCCGTGCTCGCCGAGACCGAGCAGGGCGTCCCGCGCCTTCTCCAGCGGGGCGCCCCAGTCCGATCCGTCGGCGAGGCTGCCCCAGAGCGGGCGCAGCAGTTCCCCGTCGCCGTCGAGCAGCGGCAGGCACCGATCCAAACAGGCCAACCCACTGGCGGCCAGCCCCCGCTCGTCGGCTCGCGCGATCCGTTGCTCAAGGCTCATGAAGCCTCCCTGGTCTGGGCGCCGACCGGTACGGAGCCCGCACTTCCCCTTACTGCGTGCAATCGGGCCTAAGTGTCACAGCAGTCGAGTTTCAGCCAAAGGCGGGCATGGGTACGGGGGCCGCGAGGATCCTGGCCCGCTGCATCCTGGTCAGGTGTACGACGACCACGACGGCGAGGATCGCGGCCGCGGCGTCGAGCGCGTCGGAGAACAGCATCAGCCGGGCGGCGTCACCGAGTCGACCGGGGCCGTGGGCGGCGTCGTACTGCCGGGCGGCGGTCCGGCCCACGAGGAGGCTGAGGACCCACAGCGTCCACCAGGCGTTCACCGGGGTGGTCCGGACGCGGCTGCCCGGCGGGACGCTGGCCGTCCAGACGTCCACGACCACCCGGCGCGGCAGCCACAGGTTCCCGATCGGTACGAACCAGGCCCCGATGGCCCAGCCGCGCTTCATACGGTGCCCGTGCGGTTCGAACACCTCGGCGTTCGCCCGCACCCGCCACAGCCAGCACAGATAGACGGCGGCCGTGGCCACCAGGGCGAACCCCTGCGCGACGCTCGCCGCGTTGTAGAGCGTGTCGGCGCGGTGGGCCCGGTGGACGAGATCCCCGTCGACGCCGCCGCGGAGCAGGTCCTGGGCGACGGCCGCCTGCGTCTGGTCCGCGAAGCAGGCGAACAGGTCGGTGACGACGACCAGCCCCAGCAGGACGGCCGCGGCCAGGCCGAGACCGGCGGGCGAGCGGGGCCGGGCGCCGGGCGGAGGCGCCAGGGGCGGCGCGGGCTGGGGCGGGACGGGCATGGGCGTGGCCATGGTGTGGGATTCCCCCGAGGTCAGAACGGCGACCGGCGGGCCGCGCACGACACGCACATGGCCCGCCGGAGATATGAACACCGGAAGATACGACCCGAGATGACGCCGCGTCCACAGGATTCGCACAGTGCCGTCCGCCGCCGGCTCCGACCGTCGGGGGCACCGGCTCCGACGGTCGGGGGCACCGGCTCCGGCGACAGCGGCCCCTCAGCCCAGCCGGTCCGCCAGGGACTTGAAGTCCGTCCAGGACATGGTGGGCGCACCCGGGTCCCAGAGCTTCTGGACGGTGGCCCGCAGCGGCATCCGGATGCCGGCCGCGACCTGGTCCGGGGTCTGCGCGTCGGGGAAGTCGCCCCACACCGCGAAGGTGCCGCCGAGGATCTGGTCGTCGTACCGCGCCGGCACGGCGGTGGTGCCGCGCACCACCCGCGGGTTCCACTGCTCGTAGATCCGCCGGCCCGTGGGATAGACGAAGGTCTGCGGCTGGCCGAGGACGTAGTAGAGGAACTCGTCGTTGTGGTTGACGAGCTTGCGGCCGGCGCTCAGATACTCCTCCGGCTGCCGGGCGCCGATCTCCTTGCCGGTCCAGTAGGCGACCTGGAGATCGCCCGCGGGCCGCACGGCGGTGGAGCTGCGGTAGAAGCCGTCGTTCCAGGCGCGCACGGTCCTGCCGTGGGCGCGGACGGTGGCGGCGCGGTCGTTCAGCCACCGGGTGGTCAGGTCGGCGACATTGCCGTTCGCGCCGAACTCCCGCCGGGCGGCCGCGGCCAGCTGCGGATAGGCGGTCTGGGGATCGCTCGCCATCAGCGCCTGGTACTCGTCGCCGCCGAGGTTCCACTGGTCGCCGGTGAACAGCCCCGCGTACTCGTTCAGCAGGTCGTCGATCAGCCTGGCCGAGCCGGGCTTGGAGATGTCGATCGCGCCCTTGGTCACCACGCCGTTGCCGTTGCGCAGCCTGAGGTCGGGGTGGGCGGCGAGGACCGCGCCCAGGTGTCCCGGCGAGTCGAGTTCCGGTACGACGGTGATGTGCCGGCTGCGGGCCAGGTCCACGATCCGCTTGACCTGCGCCTTGGTGAGGTGGTCCGGGGAGACGATCTCGGGGTGGGTGCTGGACTCGATCCGGAAGGCCTGGTCGTCGGAGAAGTGCAGCCCCAGCTCGTTGTACTTCAGGTCCCCCAGCTCCCGTATCCGGTCCTCTATCCAGGACTCGGAGTACGGCTTGCGCGCGATGTCCAGCATGAAGCCGCGCACCGGCTTGGCCGGCTCGTCGCGTACGACGCCCTCCGGCGCCGTACCACCCCCGTGCACCTCCTGCTTCAGGGTCCGGGTGCCGTAGAAGACCCCCGCCCGGCCCGGCCCGCTTATGTCGACCCGGCCGCCCCGGACGGTCATGGTGTACGACTCCCGGCCGCCGCCACCGCCGCCCAGGGACAGCCGCAGATCGCCCGCCTCGGTGTCGCTCCTTCGGCCCGCGTAGCTCATCCCCAGCTCGCCGGCTATCAGCCTGCCCTCGTCGGCGAGGCCCGCGTCACTGATCACCACGCGGTCGCCGGGCCGCGGACGCCAGCCGGGGCCGCGCGCCGGGGTGTGGGAGCGGACCGCCGGGATCGTCCGGGGCGCCGTGGACATCGGGTACGACCGGGTGGGCGAGGGACTCGTCTCGGCGACGGCCGCCTGCCCGGAGGGCGCCTGGCCGCCGCCACCGCCCGACGAGGCCCACACGCCGATGCCCGTCCCGAGGACGACGGTCCCGGCCACCGCGGCGGCCACCGTCATCCGCTTCCGCTTCACCTGTCGCGCCGACGCTCGGCGCCTGTGCTGGATCACTCGCCCAACGTAAGGCCCCTCACCACTCGAACGGTCACCCGAGCGTGAGCAAACTCTCCCGTCCGAGTGAATTTCAGCCAGCGCGCGGACACAGAGTCACCACTCTCGATAGCCTGACGACACACCTTTCACGGCACTCCCCTGCCACACACGACACACACGATCCGTGACGCGAGGATCCACGCTGCCCTCCCACCGCCCACATCCGCCCCGCCCCCTCGACGCTTTCAACGCGGCGTGCGCCACCGAGGCCCGGACCCTCCTCCTGCGCTGCCTGCACAGCCCGCTCTGGTCCCATCGCGTCGCGGCCCACCGCCCCTACCCCGACCTGGACGCCCTCCTGGCCGCGGCGGACGAGGCGGCGTACGACCTCTCCCCGACGGACCTCGCGGAAGCCCTGTCCCACGAGTCCCTGCCGGGGCTGCCGCAGGACACGTACTCGGCGGCGCACGTGGCTCTCGACGCCGCCCACGCCGCCTACGAGGCCAAATTCGGTCATGTGTTCGTCATCTCGCTGGGCGGCGTCCCGGCCGCCGAGACCGCCGACTACGTCCTGGAAGCCATCCAGTCACGATCGGCCAACGATCCCGACAGGGAACGCGAGATAGTCGCGGACGAGCTCCGCCGCCTCGCGAGGGGCCGTCTGGGTACTTGCCTCAGGGGCGCGAGGCCGAATCCATGTGCGGCTCCACCGCGTGGCGCGACCAGCCCAAACGCACCCACACCCGGTAGATAACGGGACGGACCGCCGCGCGTGTCCGCCCCCCGCTAGCCCAACCGCGTGCCAGTTTGATCACACAGGTAGGCCCCCCGTAAGCCTCGCCCCGCCACACGGATACCATGCTGGGGGCCGGTGGACCGTACCCGGCCGGGCCCGACCGACAGTGAAGCCGGCGCGGCCCTAGTCCCCGCTCCCGGAGGGTTCTTCCGTGCCGGCTGGAACGCTGTACCGCGGCCGGGAAGGAATGTGGTCCTGGGTGGCTCACCGAGTCACCGGCGTCCTCATCTTCTTCTTCCTGTTCGTTCACGTGCTGGACACCGCTCTCGTGCGTGTCTCCCCCGAGGCCTACGACAAGGTCGTGGCCACGTACAAGACGCCGATCGTCGCGCTGCTGGAGTACGGCCTCGTCGCCGCAATCCTCTTCCACGCGCTCAACGGTCTGCGCGTCATCGCCGTCGACTTCTGGTCGAAGGGCCCGCGCTACCAGAAGCAGATGTTCTGGACCGTGATGGGTGTCTGGGTCGTGCTCATGCTCGGCGCGATCTACCCCGTGCTCGGCCACGCCGCTCGTGTTCTGTTCGGGAGCTGACGCCGATGTCTACCACTGAGACCACCGCCTCCGGGGTCGGCCCCGTCGAGGGTGCCGCCGTCTACAACGTGGACAACCCGGCCCCGCTGATCGAGGCCCCGCGCAAGCGGACCAAGAAGACCCCGAAGTCCACCCGCGGCAACTTCGAGCTGGCGGCGTGGCTGTTCATGCGCCTGTCCGGCATCGTGCTGGTCGTCCTCGTCATCGGCCACCTGGTCATCCAGCTGGTCCTGGACGGCGGCGTGTCCAAGGTCGGCTTCGCCTTCGTCGCCGGCCGCTGGGCCTCCCCCTGGTGGCAGATCTGGGACCTGGCGATGCTGTGGCTCGCGATGCTGCACGGCGCCAACGGCCTGCGCACGGTCATCAACGACTACGCCGAGCGGGCCGCGTCCCGCATGTGGCTGAAGGCCCTGCTGTACACCGCCACGGTGTGGACCATCCTGCTGGGCACGCTGGTGATCTTCACCTTCGACCCGAACATCCGCTAGGCACGGGGCTGCGAGAATCATGAAGATCCACAAGTACGACACCGTCATCGTCGGCGCCGGTGGCGCGGGCATGCGTGCCGCCATCGAGGCGACGAAGCGCAGCCGCACCGCGGTCCTGACCAAGCTCTACCCCACCCGCTCCCACACGGGCGCCGCGCAGGGCGGTATGGCCGCCGCGCTCGCCAACGTGGAGGAGGACAACTGGGAGTGGCACACCTTCGACACGATCAAGGGCGGCGACTACCTGGTCGACCAGGACGCCGCCGAGATCCTGGCGAAGGAGGCCATCGACGCGGTCCTCGACCTGGAGAAGATGGGCCTGCCGTTCAACCGGACGCCCAAGGGTGAGATCGACCAGCGCCGCTTCGGCGGTCACTCCCGCAACCACGGCGAGGCCCCGGTCCGCCGTGCCTGCTACGCGGCCGACCGCACCGGCCACATGATCCTCCAGACGCTGTACCAGAACTGCGTCAAGGAGGGCGTGGAGTTCTTCAACGAGTTCTACGTCCTGGACCAGCTGATCACCGAGGTCGACGGCGTCAGGAAGTCCGCCGGTGTCGTGGCCTACGAACTGGCGACCGGCGAGATCCACGTCTTCCAGGCGAAGTCGGTCATCTACGCGTCCGGCGGTACCGGCAAGTTCTTCCGGGTGACCTCCAACGCGCACACCCTGACCGGTGACGGCCAGGCCGCGTGCTACCGCCGGGGTCTGCCGCTGGAGGACATGGAGTTCTTCCAGTTCCACCCGACCGGCATCTGGCGCATGGGCATCCTGCTCACCGAGGGCGCCCGCGGTGAGGGCGGCATCCTGCGCAACAAGGACGGCGAGCGCTTCATGGAGAAGTACGCTCCCGTCATGAAGGACCTGGCGTCCCGCGACGTCGTGTCCCGCTCCATCTACACGGAGATCCGCGAGGGCCGCGGCTGCGGTCCCGAGGGCGACCACGTGTACCTGGACCTCACGCACCTGCCGCCGGAGCAGCTGGACGCCAAGCTCCCGGACATCACCGAGTTCGCGCGCACCTACCTCGGTATCGAGCCGTACACGGACCCGATCCCGATCCAGCCGACCGCGCACTACGCGATGGGCGGCATCCCGACCAACGTCGAGGGTGAGGTCCTGGCGGACAACACCACCGTCGTGCCGGGTCTGTACGCGGCCGGCGAGGTCGCCTGCGTGTCGGTGCACGGCGCCAACCGCCTGGGCACCAACTCGCTGCTCGACATCAACGTCTTCGGGCGCCGCGCGGGCATCGCCGCCGCCGAGTACTCCCACACGGCCGACTTCGTCGAGCTGCCGGAGAACCCGGAGTCCTTCGTCATCGAGCAGATCGAGCGACTGCGCGACTCCACCGGCAACGAGCGGGTGGCCACGCTGCGCCGCGAGCTCCAGGAGACCATGGACGCCAACGTCATGGTGTTCCGCACGGAGCAGACGATCAAGACGGCGGTCGAGAAGATCGCCGAGCTGCGCGAGCGCTACAAGAACGTGTCCATCCAGGACAAGGGCAAGCGGTTCAACACGGACCTCCTGGAGGCCATCGAGCTGGGCAACCTGCTCGACCTGGCCGAGGTCATGGCCACGTCGGCCCTGGCCCGCAAGGAGTCCCGCGGCGGTCACTACCGCGAGGACTACCCGAACCGCGACGACGTCAACTTCATGCGCCACACCATGGCGTACCGCGAGGTGGGCGACGACGGCACCGAGTCCATCCGTCTCGACTACAAGCCGGTCGTCCAGACCCGCTACCAGCCGATGGAGCGTAAGTACTGATGGCTACCCCTGTTCTGGACAAGGCGGACGCGGCCGGCCAGCCCGAGCCCGGCTTCGCCGACTCCCCCTACATCACGGTCACCTTCCGGATCCGCCGGTTCAACCCGGAGGTCTCGGCGGAGGCCGTCTGGGAAGACTTCCAGCTGGAGATCGACCCGAAGGAGCGCGTCCTCGACGGCCTCCACAAGATCAAGTGGGACATCGACGGCACCCTCACGTTCCGCCGCTCCTGCGCGCACGGCATCTGCGGCTCGGACGCCATGCGGATCAACGGCAAGAACCGCCTTGCCTGCAAGACGCTGATCAAGGACATCAACCCCGAGAAGCCGATCACGGTCGAGCCCATCAAGGGCCTGACGGTCCTCAAGGACCTGGTCGTCGACATGGAGCCGTTCTTCCAGGCGTACCGGGACGTGATGCCGTTCCTGATCGCCAAGGACACGAACGAGCCGACGCGCGAGCGTCTGCAGTCCGCCGAGGACCGCGCGCGGTTCGACGACACCACCAAGTGCATCCTGTGCGCCGCGTGCACGTCGTCCTGCCCGGTGTTCTGGAACGACGGCCAGTACTTCGGCCCGGCCGCGATCGTCAACGCCCACCGCTTCATCTTCGACTCGCGTGACGATGCCGGGGAGCAGCGCCTCGAGGTGCTGAACGACCGTGACGGCGTGTGGCGCTGCCGTACGACCTTCAACTGCACCGACGCGTGCCCGCGTGGCATCGAGGTCACCAAGGCGATCCAGGAAGTCAAGCGGGCGCTGATCACCCGCCGCTACTGACGCGACGTCCGGCACGGCACGAGGGCCGTTCCCCCGCTCGGGGGAACGGCCCTCGTGCGCTCCCCGGGCGGACGCCCCGATGCCGCCGGGCGGCGTGCGAGCCGACGGCCCGGTCATTCACGGGATCCCGGGGGACCGCGCTCTAATCTGACGACATGTCAGGCGAAGAGTCGTACGAACTGCTCGGGTTCGACAACGTACTGCTCCCCGTCGGGGACCTCGCGGAGGCCGTCGGGTTCTACGAGCGGGCCGGGTTCGGGGTGGGTTTCCGGTTCGACGAGGCCGGGATCGCGCTGCTCACCGCGGGGAAGGAGACCCCCGGAATCCTGCTGCGGGTGGAGGAGGCGCTGGGCCATCGCGGTCCGCCATGGCCCTCGCCGCGCCTGTGGCTGGAGGTCCCGGACGCGCGGGTGGCGGCGCGGCGGCTCTCCGCCGCGGGCATCGAGCCGGTGGACGAGGTGTTCCAGACGGCGACCGGCTGGACGGTGGAGTTCGCGGACCCCTGGGGCAACGTGCTCGGTCTGACGGACTACACCCGGCGCCCGGAACTGGGGCGCAGAGGCTGAGCCGAGCGCCCTCAGGGCACTCGTTAGGCTTCGTGGCGTGCCCGTGAACAACGACGGTCCCGAGGCGGCCGGTACCCCCAGCAGCAAGTCCGAGCAGACCCGTGCGCTGATCCTGGAGACGGCCATGCGGCTGTTCCGGGAGCGGGGGTACGACAAGACCACCATGCGGGCGATCGCCCAGGAGGCGGGCGTCTCCGTCGGCAACGCGTACTACTACTTCGAGGGCAAGGAACACCTGATCCAGGGCTTCTACGACCGGATCGCGGCCGAGCACCGGCAGGCGGTCCGGGGAATCCTGGAGCGGGAGACGGACCTGGAGACGCGGCTCGCGGGCGTCCTCACCACCTGGCTGGACATCGCGCGGCCGTATCACGAGTTCGCGGTGCAGTTCTTCAAGAACGCGGCCGACCCGGACAGCCCGCTGAGCCCCTTCTCCCAGGAGAGCGAGCACGCGCGCGAGCAGGCGATCCAGGTGCACCGGGAGGTGCTGGCCGGCTCCAGGGCCAAGGTCCCGGCCGAGCTGAAGGACGTGCTGCCGGAGTTGATGTGGCTGTCCCAGATGGGCCTCATCATGTACTGGATCTTCGACCGCACCGAGAACCGCGAGCGGAGCTACCGCCTGGCCCGCCGCGGCGCCCGCCTGACCAGCCGCGGGGTCACCCTCTCCCGCTTCCGCGTCTTGCGCCCCCTGGTCCTGGAGGTCCACGAGCTGTTCACGGACTTCCTGCCGGGCATGACGAGGCTGCTGCCGACGCCGAGCCCGGCCCCGGGCACGCGCACGGAGAGCCGGGACTGAACGACGCGGGGCCGCCCCCTCGCGGGGACGGCCCTCGATGCGTCCGGAGTCAGATCCAGTCCAGCCGCCACAGGCGGTACACGCCCGTGCCGTCCGTCAGGTACTGGCCGCCGCCCACGTCCTCCGTGGTGACCGTGTATTCCTTGCGCTGCCACAAGGGGATGAGGGGGACGTCCTCGGCGATGGCGCTCTGGATCTGCTGGAAGTCGGAGGCGGCGCGGCTCCGGTCGGCGAACTGCTGGCTCTTGCGGATGAGCTGGTCGACCGTCTTGTTGCTGTAGCCGGTGGCCATGGTGGAACCGGTGCCGACCAGCGGCTGCCCGAAGGTGTCGGCGTCGGGGTAGTCGGCGACCCAGCCGACGGCCCAGGCGTCGAGCTTGCCCGCGGCCATGCGCTCCTGGAAGTCCGTCCATTCGTAGCCCTTGACGTCGACCTTGAACAGGCCGTCCGCCTCCAGCTGCTTCTTCAGCGCCGCGGCCTCCAGCTCACCGGGACCCTGGCCCTTGCCGTAGGCGAAGGTGAAGTGGACCGGCAGGCTCACCCCGGCCTCGGTGAGCAGGGCACGCGCCTTCTGCGGGCTGTGTGTCGGGTAGGTGTCGAAGAAGGACGTGGTGTGGCCGGTGATACCGGTCGGGATCAGGGAGTACAGCGGGTCGACCGTGCCCTGGTAGACCGTGGCCGCCAGCTGCTCCCGGTTGACCAGCCAGGCGACCGCCTGCCGCACCCGCACGTCGTGCAGCGGGGAGCTCGCGCGGGTGTTGAGGTACAGGTTGCGGGTCTCCGACGAGTCGGACTCGGTCACCCGCTCCTTCGGGTCGCTCGGGTTCAGAGCGGCGAGCACGTCCGGCGGCAGCGTACGCGACGCCACGTCGACGTCCTTCGCCTTCCACGCCGCGTTCAGCTTCGCGGAGTCGGCGTAGTAGCGCAGCTCGATCGGGCGGCCGGTGGAGCCGAGGTAGCCCTTGTAGGACGGGTTCGGCGCGAGCCGGGCCTCCTGGCCCTTGGTGTACGAGGTGAGCCGGTAGGGACCGGTGCCGTCGACCGCGGAGTCCTTGCGCAGCGAGTTCGCCGGATAGGTGTCCCGGTCCACGATCGCGCCCGCGCCGGTGGCGACCTTCAGCGGGAAGGTGGCGTCCGGCTCCGACAGGTGGAAGGTGACGGTGTGCGTGTCGTCGGCGGTCACCGAGGAGAGGTCGGCGAGCAGCGAGGAGGGGCCGACGTCGGAGTTGATCCGCTTGACCCGGTCGAAGGAGAACTTCACGTCCTCGGCCGTCATCGCCCGCCCGCTGGGGAAGGTGATCCCCGCGCGCAGGGTGCACCGGTACGTCTTCGTGTCGCTGCCGACGAAGCCACAGCTCTTCGCCGCGTCCGGCACCGGCTGCACGCCGTCCGGCTCGAACGTCATCAGTGTCTGGAACACGTTGCTGAACAGGGCCCAGGACCCCGCGTCATACGCCCCGGCCGGGTCGAGCGAGGTGACCGCGTCCGTCGTTCCGACCGTGATGGTCCTGTTCTTGTTCTCCTGTGACGGCAGCAGTTTCCAGCCGCCGATGCCCACGATCGCCAGCACGAGCAACGTCACGACAATCCGCATGCGAACAGATCGCACGGTGGTGCCCTCCCCAGACCCTTGTGAGGTCCTACCCCTGGTCAGCACAAATCCCGCCACTCCCCTGAGTGACGCGGCTCACCCAATCACACGTGTTTCGGCGTGTGAAGGGCTTTCTGACCAGTTGTGGAAGAACTTGCCCAAGACGTTGTCTCCGCCCGGCGCTCGCCGCGCCTTCACGGCGTCTTCACAGGCGGCCGAGGAGATTCCGGTCACATGCGCGACGGCTCCCGGCGCAGGGCCCGTAGACCGCGCAACCCGATGACCCCGATGGCCGTCCCCAATACGAAGGAGACGATCGCCAGCACCAGGTGCACCCAGAAGTAGGCGGTCGGACGACCGTCATGGAAGGCAAGACCGCTGCCGTCCTTGACCAGGTTCTTTACGAAAGTGACCCAGATGAACCAGCTCCACACCCCGAAGGCGAGCAGGAACCAGGAGACCGGGCGGCTGAGTTTCATACCTCCAGTATCCGGGGTGCGCTTCCGTGACAGGGGCTGGGGCAGGTCCTCCCGAACCGCTGCGGGTACGTTCTCGGTCGTGCCCGCTCCCATGAACACCGCCCGGCGATCACTGCTGGCCGGCGCCGCGACCCTGCTGTCCCTCGCCGTCACCGCGCCCGCCGCCCTCGCCGCCCCGGCCGCCGGCCGGACCCCGGCCGCGACACCCCCGGCCCATATGTCGACGCTCGGCGGTGCCCGGCTCGGGCGGCCCGGCAACCAGGTGAACCTCGCGCCCGGGGTCCCCGTGCTGCCCAAGGACCTGACCGCGCGCTCCTGGATCGTCTCCGACGCCCAGACCGGCGAGGTGCTGGCCGCGCACGACGCGCACTGGGCACTGCCCCCGGCGTCCACGATGAAGATGCTGTTCGCGGACACCCTGCTGCCCCGCTTCCCGCGGACGACCGAGCACAAGGTGGCCGCGAAGGACCTCGCCGGGATGGGCGAGGGCTCCAGCGTGGTCGGCGTGCGGGCGGGCCGGACCTACAGCGTGCGCGACCTGTGGCTCGGGGTGTTCCTGCGCTCGGGCAACGACGCGGTGCACGTGCTGTCCGCGATGAACGGCGGCGTCGCCCAGACCGTCCGGGACATGCAGCAGCACGCGGACGAACTCCAGGCCCTGGACACCCATGTGGTCTCCCCCGACGGCTACGACGAGCCGCACCAGGTGTCCTCGGCCTACGACCTCACCCTGATCGCCCGCTCCGGGCTGCAGAAGAAGGACTTCCGGGACTACTGCTCCACGGTGAGCGCCGACTTCGGGGGCGAGCGGATCCGCAACACCAACCGGCTGCTCAGCGGCGACACCGACGTACCCGTCTACCAGGGCATCGCGGGCGTGAAGAACGGCAACACCACGCACGCGGGCGCCACCTTCACCGGGGTCGCCCAGCGCGGCAGCCGGGTGCTGCTCGTCACCGTGATGAACCCGCAGAAGCGGGAGCACAACGAGGTCTACAAGGAGACGGCGAAGCTGTTCGACTGGGGCTTCCAGGCGGCCGGCAAGGTCGAGCCGGTGGGCGAGCTGGTGCCGCCGCGGAGCGCCGCGTCGGCGAGTGCCGCGCCGGGCGGCCCGCCCACGGCGTCGGCGCCGGCCGGCCAGGCCGGTTCCAGGCCGACCCCGGCCGCCGCGACCGGCTCCCGGGGGATCGGCACCGCGCTCGCCCTGGTGGGCGGGCTGCTGGTGCTGCTTGCGGGCGGGGTGTTCCTGGTCAACCGCCGGTGGCCGCTGCCGGACCTGATGCACCGTCGGCCACGGCCTTGACCTTCGCCGTCCGGCCCGGGGTGGCCGTCCAGGCGGCGCAGAACAGAACCAGTTTGGCGGTGAAGTTGATCCACAGCAGCAACGCCACCGGGACCCCGAACGCGCCGTACATGCTCTTCGCGGCGACCCCCTGGATATAGCCGCTGAGCAGCAGCTTCAGCAGTTCGAAGCCGACCGCTCCGAGCAGCGCCGCGACCACCAGGCGGCGGCGCGGCGGCTCCGCCCCCGGCAGCAGGGTCAGCACGTAGAGCAGGACGAGGAAGTCGGCGAGCACGGCGACGGCGAAGGCGACGGCCCGCAGCAGCGCGGTGCCCCAGCCGTGCTGGGCGAGGCCCAGCTGGTCGGAGACCCGGCCGACGGCCGCCGAGGCCAGCGTGGACGCGGCGAGGGTGACGAGCAGGGCGCCGCCGAAGCCGATCAGGATGCCGGCGTCCTTGGCCTTGGCGACCAGCGGGTTCTGCTCCTTGTCCGGCAGCTCCCAGACCGTGCGCAGGCAGTCCCGCACCTGGCCGACCCAGTTGACGCCGGTGAGCAGCAGCACGGCACCCGCGATGACACCGACGGTGCCCGCGTTCTGGACCAGCGTGGTGATGTCCAGCTGCTGGGAGACGACCCCCGGGAACTGCTCGGCGACCTTGTGCTCGACGTTCTGCTGCTGGGCGGGGCTGAGCGTGGCGGCGGTGACCGCCGCGGCCACGGTGAGCAGCGGGAACAGCGCCACGAAGCTGACGAACGTCATCGCCGCCGCCAGCCGGGTCCACTTCACCCGGTCGAGGCGCTCGTACGCCCGCCATGCGTGAGTGGCCGTCAGCCAGGTCACCAGCGGCCCGACGACGGGCAGTCTCTTCAGCCAGTCCATGATCCGTCCCTGCCCTGTGTGTGACGTCCCATGTCCGGGTACGCGCAACGGTTCGCGCACGGAAGTCCGGCCATGACACTTTCGAGTGATCTTCGCCCCTGCGGGGTGACGTTCCTGGGCGAAGAGCGCACTTCCGGACGATACGGTCACGGGCATGCCTGTGAAGGACGCCCTCGCCCTGCCCCAGTCCATGCTCGTCCTCGGCGGCACCTCCGAGATCGGGCTCGCCACCGCCCGCCGGCTGATCGCCCGCGGCGCCCGCACCGTATGGCTGGCCGGCCGGCCCTCCCCCGCGCTTGAGCAGGCCGCCGAGAGTCTGCGCGCCCTCGGCGCGGACACCCGTACGGTCGGCTTCGACGCCCTCGACCCCGCCTCCCACGAGACCGTGCTCGGCAAGGTCTTCGCCGAGGGCGCCATCGACCTGGTGCTGCTCGCCTTCGGCGTCCTCGGCGACCAGGCCCACGACGAGCGCGCGCCGCTGCGTGCCGTGCGGGTCGCCCAGACCAACTACACCGGGGCGGTCTCCGCCGGCCTCGTCGCCGCGGGCGCCCTCCAGGCCCAGGGCCACGGCGCACTCGTCGTCCTGTCCGCCACCGCCGCCGAACGCGCCCGCCGCGTCGACTTCATCTACGGCTCCAGCAAGGCCGGTCTCGACACCTTCGCCCAGGGCCTCGGCGACGCGCTGTACGGCACGGGGGTGCGGGTGATGGTCGTACGCCCCGGCTTCGTGCGGACGCGGGCGACCGCGGACCTGCCCCGCGAGCCGTTCGCCACCACCGCGGCGGCGGTCGCCACCGCGATCGAACTGGGCCTGCGCCGGGGCGCGGAGACGGTGTGGGTGCCGGGGGTGCTGCGACCGGTGACGGCCGCGCTGCGGCACCTGCCCCGGGCGCTGTTCCGCAGACTGCCGCTCTAGCCGGGACGTGCCTACCGGCTGGCGATGGTCCCGCGGCCGATGTCGGCGGGGCCCGCCTGAGGCGGTACGACGGAGCCGCCGAAGGTGTACTCGCGCAGCTGGCGCCACACCCCGTCCGCGCCCTGTTCGTACAGCGCGAACCCGTTGCACGGCCACTCGGCTTCGAAGCCGGCCAGCTCGGCGAAGGCGCGGTCCATCGCCGCGTCCTCGATGCCGTGCGCCACGGTGACATGCGGGTGGTAGGGGAACTGGAGCTCGCGGGCGCAGGGCCCGGTGCTCTCGCGGACCCGCTGCTGGAGCAGGGCGCAGTCCTCGGCGCCCCGCACGACCCGGACGTAGACCACCGGGGAGACGGGCCGGAAGGTGCCGGTGCCGTGCAGCCGCATCGGGAACGGGCGGCCGGTGGCGGCCACCTGGAGGAGATGGGCCTGTACGGCGGGCAGCGCGGCGCGGTCCACCTCGGTCGGCGGCAACAGGGTGACGTGGGTGGGGATGCCATGGGCCGCGGCGTCGCCGAAGCCCGCGCGCCGCTCCTGGAGCAGGCTGCCGTGAGGCTCCGGAACCGCGATCGACACGCCGATCGTTACGGTCCCCACGTCGTCTCCTGTCGTCGCGTCCGTCGTCTGCTCGGCCGACTCGTACGGGCCTTCGGCATCGACTGTACGGCCATGGGTGTTCCGTGGGCAGGCGCAACGGAAGTGATGTGCAGCGCTCTGCCCACGGGGGCGTGCGAACGGTCGTGCGCCTTCGCGCCGGTTCCGTGCCTCTCGGCGCGGGCCGTGCCGTCCGGTGCTCCGGCCGGCGCTCCGGTCAGTGCTTCGCCGGCAGGAAGCCGACGCGGTCGTACGCCTGCGCGAGGGTCTCGGCGGCGACGGCGCGGGCCTTCTCGGCCCCCTTGGCGAGGATCGAGTCGAGGGTCTCGGCGTCGTCCAGGTACTGCTGGGTGCGCTCCCGGAACGGCGTCACGAACTCGACCATGACCTCGGCGAGGTCGGTCTTGAGCGCGCCGTACATCTTGCCCTCGTACTCCTGCTCCAGCTCGGCGATCGACTTGCCGGTGAGGACGGAGTAGATGGTGAGCAGGTTGGAGACGCCCGGCTTGGCCACCGCGTCGTAGCGGATGACGGTGTCGGTGTCGGTGACCGCGCTCTTGACCTTCTTGGCGGTGGTCTTCGGGTCGTCCAGGAGGTTGATCAGGCCCTTCGGCGTGGACGCCGACTTGCTCATCTTGATCGACGGGTCCTGGAGGTCGTAGATCTTCGCCGTCTCCTTGAGGATGTACGGCGCCGGGATCGTGAACGTCTGCCCGAAGCGGCCGTTGAAGCGCTCGGCCAGGTCCCGGGTCAGCTCGATGTGCTGGCGCTGGTCCTCGCCGACCGGCACCTGGTTGGCCTGGTACAGCAGGATGTCCGCGACCTGGAGGATCGGGTACGTGAACAGGCCGACCGAGGCGCGCTCGGCGCCCTGCTTGGCGGACTTGTCCTTGAACTGGGTCATGCGGCTGGCCTCGCCGAAGCCGGTGAGGCAGTTCATCACCCAGGCCAGCTCGGCGTGCTCGGGCACATGGCTCTGCACGAACAGGGTGCAGCGCTCCGGGTCCAGGCCGGCGGCGAGCAGCTGGGCGGCGGCGAGGCGGGTGTTGGCCCGCAGCTCCTTGGGGTCCTGGGGCACGGTGATCGCGTGCAGGTCGACGACCATGTAGAAGGCGTCGTGGGTCTCCTGGAGGGACACCCACTGGCGGACGGCGCCGAGGTAGTTGCCGAGGTGGAACGAGCCGGCGGTGGGCTGGATACCGGAGAGCACGCGAGGCTTTTCAGCAGGGGCCATGCCGCCCATTCTCTCATCGGCTGAGGGTGGGATCGGCCCGGGAGGCGGGGGCCGCGGGGCGTCGGGGACCGCGGACCGTGGGTGGCCGGTCGCGCCCCGTGGCAAAGCCGCGTACCGGACACGGCCCCGCGCCCCGGGGCACGGCCCCCGCCCGCCTCGATCAGCCCAGGTCGACCTCGGGGTAGAGCGGGAAGCCCGCGACCAGGTCCGCCGCGCGCTTCGCGATCTCCTCGGAGACCTTCTCGTCCAGGACGTGGGACGCCTTGCTCGGGGCGCCGGACTTGGTGGTGCCCGGTTCGGTGGTCGTGAGGACGCGGTCGATCAGGCCGGCCACCTCGTCCATCTCCGCCGTACCGAGGCCGCGGGTGGTCAGGGCCGGGGTGCCGACGCGGATGCCGGAGGTGTACCAGGCGCCGTTGGGGTCGGCCGGGATGGCGTTGCGGTTGGTGACGATGCCGGAGTCCAGGAGGGCGGCCTCGGCCTGGCGGCCGGTGAGGCCGTAGGAGCCGGCGACGTCGATGAGGTTGAGGTGGTTGTCGGTGCCGCCGGTGACGAGGGTCGCGCCCCGGCGCATCAGGCCCTCGGCCAGCGCGCGGGAGTTGTCCACGATGCGCTGCGCGTAGTCCTGGAACGCGGGCTGCCGGGCCTCGGCCAGGGCGACCGCCTTGGCGGCCATGACGTGCGGCAGCGGGCCGCCGAGGACCATCGGGCAGCCGCGGTCGACCTGGTCCTTGAGGGAGTCGTCGCACAGCACCATGCCGCCGCGCGGGCCGCGCAGCGACTTGTGGGTGGTGGTGGTGACGATCTGCGCGTGCGGCACCGGGTCGAAGTCGCCGGTGAGGACCTTGCCCGCGACGAGACCGGCGAAGTGGGCCATGTCGACCATGAGGGTCGCGCCGACCTCGTCCGCGATCTCGCGCATGATCCGGAAGTTCACCAGACGGGGGTACGCCGAGTAGCCCGCCACGATGATCAGCGGTTCGAACTCGCGGGCCTGGGCGCGCAGCGCCTCGTAGTCGATGAGGCCGGTCGCGGGGTCGGTGCCGTAGGAACGCTGGTCGAACATCTTGCCGGAGATGTTCGGGCGGAAGCCGTGGGTGAGGTGGCCGCCGGCGTCCAGGGACATGCCGAGCATCCGCTGGTTGCCGAAGGCCCGGCGCAGCTCGGCCCAGTCCGCGTCGGAGAGGTCGTTGACCTGGCGGACGCCGGTCTTCTCCAGGAAGGGGACCTCGACCCGGTCGGCGAGCACGGCCCAGAAGGCGACGAGGTTGGCGTCGATGCCGGAGTGCGGCTGGACGTAGGCGTGCCGGGCGCCGAAGAGTTCCCGGGCGTGCTCGGCGGCCAGGGACTCCACGGTGTCGACGTTGCGGCAGCCCGCGTAGAAGCGGCGGCCGACGGTGCCCTCGGCGTACTTGTCGCTGAACCAGTTGCCCATCGCGAGGAGGGTGGCCGGGGAGGCGTAGTTCTCGGAGGCGATCAGCTTGAGCATCGCGCGCTGGTCGGTGACCTCCTGGCCGATGGCGTCGGCGACGCGCGGCTCCACGGCGCGGACCACGTCGAGGGCGGCACGGAAGGCGGTGGACTCGGTGGACAGGGGCTGCTCTGGCATGGGGACCTCCGGACGGGTGCGTTTCGGCGTTCACGTTCGGCCCAGGCGCACGGCACTGATTCCCGCAAGGCCGCTCCCCGATGGTCCGTCCCATCCCAGCGCGCCAGTCACGGCCCGTGGCTCAGCGTACCGGCCGGGCCGGAGGGGGGAGATCCGGCGTCCACCATGCGGGCGAGGCGGGCCAGCCGTCGGCGGGGCCGGCGTCAGAGGATCACATGGGGCGGGAAGCGCGCGTACTCGTCGGTGACGGGCCCCGTCGACTCGCGGATGCCGAGGCCCGCGGGCTCGCCGCCGACGCCCCGGGCGCCGAGGCCGAGGACGACGTGGCCGCCGTCTCGCCGAGCGCCCGGAGCCATGGCCGGTTTCGGCCATGTTCGTGTCTCCCCCGTGTGCGTCGTGCGGCACGGCAGGCCTGGAGACGGGTGTGAGAACCGGCCAAGGGGGGTGGGCATGACAGGAAGGCGGCGGGGCTCCCTTAGAGTCCCTTTGTGCTCTTTGGAATGGTGTGCGCCCTCGGCGCGGCGGTCTGTTTCGGTACCGCGACGGTGTTGCAGGCGGTGGCGGCGAGGCAGGCCGGTCCCGGTGCGGGCGGTGAGGCGGCGCTGCTGCTGCGCGCGTTGCGGCAGTGGCGGTATCTCGCCGGGCTCGCGCTGGACGGGCTGGGGTTCCTGTTCCAGATCGCGGCGCTGCGCTCGCTGCCGATCTACGCGGTCGGCGCCGCCCTCGCGGCCAGCCTCGCGGTGACGGCGGTGGTCGCGGCGCGGCTGCTGGACGTGCGGCTGCGCGGCATGGAGTGGGGTGCGGTGGGCGTGGTGTGCGCCGGGCTCGCGATGCTGGGGCTGGCCTCCGGGCCGGAGGGCGGCAAGGAGGGGTCGGACACGCTGCGGTGGGTGATGCTCGCGGTGGCGGTGGGGCTGCTGCTGCTCGGGCTCGCGGGCGGGCGGCTGTCCGGTCCGGCGCGGGGGCTGGTGCTCGGGCTCGGCGCCGGGTTCGGGTTCGGGGTGGTCGAGGTGTCGGTCAGGCTGATCGACAGCCTCGCGCCCACCGCCCTGCTCACCAACCCCGCGACGTACGCCCTGCTGATCGGTGGCGGCGCCGCCTTCATCCTGCTGACCTCGGCCCTCCAGCGCGGCTCGGTCACGACGGCGACGGCCGGGATGGTGATCGGCGAGACGCTCGGCCCCGCGGCGATCGGCGTCGTCTGGCTCGGCGACCGCACCCGGGAGGGCATGGCCTGGCCGGCCGTGCTGGGCTTCGCCGTGGCCGTGGCGGGCGCACTGGCCCTGGCCCGCTTCGGCGAGGCCCCGACGGCGGAACCGGCGGAACCGATCGCGGCAGGCTGACGGACCGACGACGGAACCCGGCGAGCGGGCCACCCAGCAGCGACGGCCGGCGGCAGAGACCGGCGGGCGGGCACCCGGAAACGACGGACCGACGGCCGAAACCCGCGGAACAGCGCCCGGGAGCTGACGGACCGGCGGCCGGGAACGCCCGGCCGGGCGGCGGGAAGTGACGGACCGGCCGCGCCCTCCGCAGCGCAACCGGTCCGCGCACCATCCTGCGCCAACCGCACGCCCGTGGCCAGGAAGTTCATTTTCCGGAACCGGATTTTCAGGAACGTAGACTTCCGATATTTGCCGGGCCGGTGAAGCGGGCCGCGCCGAGAGGGAGCCGGGAATGGGCAGGGAAGCCCTGCGGTCGCTGCTGCGGCACAAGCGCTCGCTGATCGACCCCGTCGAGCTGGGCCGGCCCCGCCGCACCGGCCGCGGCCGGCGGCCCGCCGGGCTCTCCCAGGCCCAGGTGGCGCACACGCTGTACGTCTCCGAGCGCACCTACGCGCAGTTGGAGCGGGGCGACATGCCCTCCCCCGCGCCCGAGTTCCTCGACGCGGTCTCCACCGTGCTGCGCATGTTCCCCCGGCGCGAGCGCGCGGAGCCGGAGTTGCCCGAGCGCAACGTGATGCGCTGGACGCTGCTGCGCGAGGAGGCGCGCGAGCACCACCTGCTGGACTGGGCGGAGCGGTGGGCGGCACCGGTCGCGGCCCAGTTGCGCGCGGCGGTCGCGGCCCACCCGGACAACCCCGACCTGCGGCGGCTGGACGCGGAGGTGAACGACGCCCCCGCCGCGCGGGGCCTGGTGGCCCTGTGCGCCGCGCAGCCGCTGGGTTCGCCCGGCGCCCGGTTCTTCCACCTGGTCTTCCGCCCGGTCGCCGGCTGACCCGGCCCCCTCAGGGCAGCACCCTGCACAGCGCCTCCAGCGCCCCCGTCCACCCGCTGTCCGGAGGCGTGCCGTATCCCACCACCAGCGCGTCCACCGGCTCGGCGACGGCCTCGGGATGGCGGTGGAAGGAGAGGCCGTGCAGGGCGAGCCCCTGCCAGGCGGCGGCCTGGACGACGGAGGACTCGGTGCCCGGGGGCAGCCGCAGCAGCACGTGCAGACCGGCGGCGACCCCGGTGACCCGGACGCCGGGGGCGCGTTCGGCGACGGCCGCGGCGAGGGCGTCGCGGCGGCGCCGGTAGCGCAGCCGGGCGGCGCGGACCTGGCGGTCGTACGCGCCGGAGGTGAGGAACTCGGCGAGGGTGAGCTGTTCGAGCACGCCCACGGTGTCGACGTGCCCCTTGGCCGCGATCACCTCCTCGGCGAGGGCGGGCGGCAGCACCATCCAGCCCAGCCGGATGCCGGGGGCGAGGGACTTGCTGGCGGTGCCGAGATAGACGACGCGGTCGGGGTCGAGGCCCTGGAGGGCGCCGACGGGCTGGCGGTCGTAGCGGAACTCGCCGTCGTAGTCGTCCTCCAGGACGAGGGAGCCGGTCCGCCGGGCCCAGTCGACGACGGCCGTGCGCCGGTCGGGGTGCAGGGGCATGCCCATGGGGAACTGATGAGCGGGGGTGAGGAGTACGGCGCCCTCGGTGGTCAACGGGCCCGGGTCGGTGCCGAGTTCGTCCCAGGGCAGCGCGGGGGTGGCGAGACCGGCGGCCTGGAGGAGGCCCCAGTAGACGTCGAGGCCGTACGACTCGACGGCCACCGAGCGCACCCCGCGGGCGCGCAGCACCGGGCCGAGGAGGCGCAGGGCGTGCGAGAAGCCCGCCGTGACGACCAGGTCGTCCGGGGCGCAGCGGACGCCCCGGACGCGGGCGAGGTAGCCGGCGAGGGCGGTGCGCAGTTCGACGCGGCCGCGCGGATCGCCGTACCCCAGCGCGTCGTTGGGCGCGGTGGCCAGGGCGCGGCGGGCGGCCCTGGCCCACTCGGCGCGCGGGAACGCCGCCAGGTCGGGGGTGCCGGGGACGAGGTTGTGGGTGGGCCGGGCCGGGACGCGCGGCCGGCGGCCGGGGCCGCTCGGCGGGACCACGGTGCGTTCGGCGACCCGGGTGCCGGAGCCCTGCCGGGCGGTGAGCCAGCCCTCGGCGACCAGGTCGGCGTACGCCTCGCCGACGGTGTTGCGGGCGATCCCGAGATCGGCGGCGAGGGCCCGGGAGGAGGGCAGCCGGGTGCCGGGGGCGAGCCGGCCGGTGCGGACCGCGTCGCGCAGGGCGTCGGTCAGTCCCCGGCGCAGCCCGCCCGGGCCGGCCGGCTCCAGATGCAGGTCGACGCCCGAAGTGGCCCAGGATTCCGCCATGGAAATGGACCATACTCCTGGGCTGCCCGGCTCCTACGGTTGAGGCATGGACAAGAACGAGAACGCCGAGTACGCCACCGAGCACGCCCCCCGCCTGAACTGGAGCGAGCACGCCCCGGACGTGTACAAGGCGATGGTCCGGCTGGACATCGCGGCCCGTCAGGGGCTGGACCCGAAGCTGCTCGAACTGGTGAAGATCCGCGCCTCGCAGCTCAACCACTGCGCGTTCTGCCTGGACATGCACACCAAGGACGCGCTCGCGGCCGGGGAGAGCGTGGAGCGGATCGTCCAGCTCGGCGCGTGGGAGGAGTCGCGGCACTTCTACACGGAGAAGGAGCTGGCGGCGATCGAACTGACCGAGGCGATCACCGTCCTCACCGACGGCTTCGTGCCGGACGAGGTGTACGAGCGGGCCGCCAAGCAGTTCGAGGAGTCCGAGCTGACCCGGCTGATCGCCTCGATCACGATGATCAACGCCTGGAACCGGTTCGGCGTCACCGCCCGGATGACCCCGGGCCACTACCAGCCGGGCCAGCACCGGTGACCGGCACCGTGGAGGTGCTCCGCGCGCTGCACCGGGGACGCCCGCCCGGGGACCCGCTGATCCTGCCCGGTCCGTGGGACGCGGCCAGCGCGCGGGCCCTCGCCCAGGCGGGGTTCGAGGCGCTGGCCACGCCGAGCGCGGGTCTCGCCGCCGCGCTCGGGTACGTGGACGGCGAGACCCCGGCGGACGAGATGTTCGCGGCGGTCGCCCGGATCACGCGTGCGGTGGACGTGCCGGTCACGGCGGACATCGAGGACGGGTACGGGATCGCGCCCGGGGAGCTGGTGGAGCGGCTGCTGGAGGCGGGGGCCGTCGGCTGCAACATCGAGGACTCCGCCCGGGGCACGCTCAAGGACCCCGGGGAGCACGCCGACTACCTGGCCGAGTTCTGCGCGGCCGCCGCGGGCCGGATCTTCCTCAACGCCCGCGTCGACGTCTTCGTGCACGGCGACGGCAACCCGGAACGGGCCGTCGAGCGCGCCGCGTCGTACGTCGCGGCCGGTGCCGAGTGCGTGTACCCGATCATGGCCCCGGTCGCCGTACTGCCCCTGCTGCGGTCCGGTGTCGAGGGCCCGCTGAACGCGCTGGCCCTGCTGACGCCGGACGGCCCCTCACCCGCCGCGCTCGGCGGACTCGGGGCCACCCGGATCACGTTCGGCCCGCAGCTCCAGCGCAGGGCCACGGCGGCGGCGGCCGAAGCCGCCACCGGGCTGCGCTAGGACAGCCACTGCTTCCAGGTCGAGGGGTGGCTGTCCACCCACTTCTTGGCGGCCTCGTCCGGGGACAGCTTGTCCTGGGCGATCAGCAGGGAGACCTCGTTCTGGTCGTCGGTGGTCCAGTGGAACTTCTTCAGGAAGTCGGCCGCCTTGCCGCCCGACTTGGCGAAGTCCGCGTTGAGGTACTTCTGGAGCGGGGTCTGCGGATAGGCGCAGGTGATCTTCGCCGCGTCCGCGTCGCAGCCGTCCTTGTACGGCGGCAGCTTCACCTCCGTCATCGGGACCTTCTTGAACAGCCACTGCGGCGAGTACCAGTACGTCAGGAAGGGCTTCTTCTCCCTGGCGAACTGCTTGATCTGGGTGATCTGCGCGGCCTCGGACCCGGCGAAGACGACCTTGTAGTTCAGCTTCAGGTTCTTCACCAGGGCCTTGTCATTGGTGACATAGGACGGGGAGCCGTCCATCAGCTGGCCCTTGCCGCCGCTCTCCGCCGTGCGGAAGAGCGAGGCGTACTTGTTGAGGTTGTGCCAGTCCGTGATGTCGGGGTGCTGCTTGACGAGGTACGTCGGCACGAACCAGCCGATGTGACCGGTCACCCCGAGATCGCCGGCCCGCGCGATCGTCTTCTTGTCCTCGACGTAGCGCTTCTCCTGGTCGGGGTGGCCCCAGTCCTCCAGGATGGCGTCGACCCGGCCCTGGCTCAGCGCGTCCCACGCGGGCACCTCGTCGACCTGGACGGTGTCGACGCGGTAGCCCAGCTTGTGCTCCAGCAGGTACTGGGCGACGGCGACGTTGGACTCGGCGCCGACCCAGGACTGCACGGAGAGCGTGACGCTCTTGCCGCCGCCGTTGTGGGCGAACGGGCTGGCCTGCTTGGTCATGTCGGCGGCGCCGCAGCCGGTGGTCAGCCCCAGCACGGCGAGCGCGACGGGGATCGTCGTACGCAGTCGGATCCGCATGTCAGGCTCCCTTCCCCGGGCGGCGTTCGGTCGGCTGGGTCACCCGGTCCAGCATCAGGCCCAGGCAGACGATGGCGGCACCGGCCACCAGACCGGTCGCCAGGTCGCCCTGGGCGAGGCCGTAGGCGACGTTGTAGCCGAGGGCGCCGCCGCCGACCAGACCGCCGATGATGACGACCGCGAGGACCAGGACCACGCCCTGGTTGACGGCCAGCAGCAACGCGCGCCGGGCGAGCGGGATCTGGACCTGCCAGAGCTGCTGTCGGCCGGTCGCGCCGAGCGAGCGCGCCGACTCCAGCGCCGCCGGGTCGACCTGGCGCAGGCCCTGCGTGGTGATGCGGACGACGGCGGGCAGCGCGTAGACGACGGCCGCGGCGACCGCGGGGGCGCGGCCGACGCCGAACAGGGCGACGACCGGGATCAGGTACACGAACTGCGGCATCGTCTGGAAGACGTCCAGGACCGGGCGCAGGGCGCGCTCGACGCGGTCGCTGCGGGCTGCGGCGATGCCGACGGCGAAGCCGAGCACGAGGGTGACGGCGACGGCGGCCAGTACCTGGGAGAGGGTGTCGAGGGAGGGCTCCCACACGCCGAGCACGCCGATCGCGGCCATGGCGAGCACGGCGGTCAGGGCGGTGCGCCAGGTACCGATCACCCAGGCGAGGGCGGCGACGATCAGCAGCAGCGACCACCACGGCAGCCACTGGAGGCCGTCCCGGACCGGGTCCAGGACCCAGGTGGTGAAGTGGGCCGCCCAGTCGGCGGTGCCGCCGACGACCGGGACGCCGGAGTAGAGGTGGCTGGTCATCCAGGCGACGGCGCGGTTGACCGGCGCGGCGATCTCCACGTTCCAGCCGACCGGCCAGTCGAGCGCGCCCAGCAGCCGGGCGGCGAGGGCGGCGGCCGCGGTGACGGCGAGGGCGTAGAGCCATCCGATCGTCCGGGGCGCCTTCGCCCCGTCGGCACCGGCCGCGCCGGTCACCCGGTCCAGGACCACGGCGAGCAGCACGATCGGGATGCCGGCGGCGAGGGCCTGGCCGACGTCGACGGTGGACAGGGCCTGGTAGACGCGGTCACCGAGACCGCCGGCGCCGATGACGGAGGCGATGACGGCCATGGAGAGGGCCATCATGATCGTCTGGTTGAGGCCCAGCAGCAGTTCCTTGCGGGCCAGCGGGATACGGGCGGTCAGCAGCCGCTGGCGGCGGGTGGCACCGAGCGACTCCACGGCCTCCAGGACCTCGGGGTCGGCGCCGCGCAGGCCCAGCGCGGTGAGGCGGGCCATGGGCGGGGCGGCGTAGACGACGGTGGCGAGGACGGCCGCGGGGACGCCGATGCCGAAGACCAGGACGACGGGGAGGAGGTAGGCGAAGGCCGGGAGGACCTGCATCGTGTCCAGGACCGGGCGCAGGGCGCGGTCGAGGCGCGCGGACAGACCGCCGGCGAGACCGAGGACGAGGCCGACGAGCACCGAGGCGAGGACGGCCGCGACCATCAGCGCGAGGGTCTGCATCGTCGCTTCCCACATGCCGAGCGCGCCGCAGGCGAGGAACGCGGCGGCGGTACCGGCGGCGAGGCGGGGTCCCGCCACACGCCAGGCGACGAGGGCGCCCAGCGCGGTGACGCCCGGCCAGCCGAGCGCGAGGAGGGTGACGTAGACCGCGTGGACGGAGAGGACGACGGCGTTGCTGATGTAGCCGAAGAAGTAGAGGAAGAGGGGGTGGGTGTCGCGGTTGTCGATGATCCAGTTGCTGGCGTCGGTCAGCGGCTGGGTGAGGCTGACCGTGAGGTGGTGCGGCCAGGCGCGGCCGTGCAGCAGCGGGAGCAGGACGGCCGTGACCAGGGCGAGCAGGAGGAGCTTGCCGACGGCTCTGTTGCGCAGGACGGCGGGGGTTCTGGTGCGCAGGGCGGGGACGGTGAGGGTAGCCATCAGACGGCCTCCGGGGTGGAGGTCGCCGGCTTCTCCGCCCGCGCGTGCTCGCGGGGCTCGGTGGCCGTGTCCTTCGGTATCGGGCCGGCGGTGGGACCGCTCGCGGTCGCGGACGTGCTGTCCACACCCGCGACGACGCCCAGCAGCTGCTCGTGGCCGACCACGCCCAGGCACTTGCCCTCGTCCATCACACGGGCCGGTTCGCCGGCGCGGGCCACGGCTTCGATGGCCTCGGCGACCGTGGCGTCGGGGCTGACGGCGGGGCCGCTGCCGGTCTCGTCGGCGGGGGCGGCGGGACGCATGGCCGTACGGGCGGTCAGCACCTGTTCGCGCGGCACGTCCCGGACGAACTCGCGGACGTAGTCGTCGGCCGGGGAGCCGACGATCTCCTCGGGGGTGCCGAGCTGGACGACCTGGCCGTCGCGCATCAGGGCGATGCGGTCGCCGAGCTTGAGGGCCTCGCTGAGGTCGTGGGTGATGAAGACCATCGTGCGGCCCTCCTCCTGGTGGAGGCGGGCGACCTCGTCCTGCATGTCACGGCGGATGAGGGGGTCGAGGGCGCTGAACGGCTCGTCGAAGAGCAGCACCTCGGGGTCGACGGCGAGCGCGCGGGCGAGGCCGACGCGCTGGCGCTGACCGCCGGAGAGCTGGCCGGGACGGCGGTTCTCCATGCCCTCGAGGCCGACCTTGGCGACGATCTCGGCCGCGCGCTCGCGGCGCTCGGCCTTGCCGACGCCCTGGATCTCCAGGCCGTAGGCCACGTTGTCCAGCACGGTGCGGTGCGGGAGCAGGCCGAAGTGCTGGAAGACCATCGCGGCGCGGTGCCGGCGCAGTTCGCGCAGCCGGGACTTGTCCATGGCACGTACGTCCTCGCCGTCGATGGCGATGGTGCCCGCGGTCGGCTCGATCAGCCGGGTCAGGCAGCGTACGAGGGTGGACTTGCCGGAGCCGGACAGGCCCATCACCACGAACACCTCGCCCTTGCGGACGTCGAAGGAGACGTCGCGGACGGCGGCGGTGCAGCCGGTGCGGGTGCGCAGCTCGGCCGCGTCGAGGGCGCCGAGTTCGGGGTCGGCGGGGACGCGCTCCGGCTTGGGGCCGAAGACCTTCCACAGGCCGGAGACCGAGAAGACCGGCTCGTCGCCCTGGGCGGTGGGGGGCTTGCGGGTGGGGACGGTGGTGGTACTCATCGGCGATCGCCTCCGATCAGATCGACGGCCTTCTCCCCGACCATCAGCACCCCGATCATCGGGTTGACGGCGGGAATGGTCGGGAAGACGGACGCGTCCGCGATGCGAATGCCGTCGAGACCACGGATCTTCAGCTCCGGGTCGACCACGGCGCGTTCGTCGTCGGCCGCGCCCATCCGGCAGGTGCCGGCGGGGTGGTAGACGGTGTGGTGGGCCTTGCGCAGCAGCTCGCTGAGCTGCTCGTCGTCGGTGACCTCGGGGCCGGGGAAGACCTCGCGCTTCAGCCAGCCGGCGAACGGCTCGGTGCCGGCGATCTCGCGGGCGATCTTCACTCCGTCGACGAGGGTCCGCGCGTCGTAGCCGTCCTCGTCGGTGAAGTACCGGAAGTCGAGGGCGGGCTTGGTCTCGGGGTCGGCGCTCGTGAGGTAGAGCCGGCCGCGGGCGCGGGACTTGGGGATGTTCGGGGTCATCGACACGCCGTGCTCGGGGCGTTCGTAGCCCAGCCGCTCGGGGTTGTCGGTGAAGGGGATCTGGTAGAAGTGGAACATCAGGTCGGGGGCGTCGAGCGACTCGTCCCGGCGCACGAACAGCGCGGCGTCGGAGTCCATCGCCGAGTTCTCCGGCAGCGGCCGGTTCGTCTCCCACACGATCACCGACTCGGGGTGGTCCTGGAGGTTCTCTCCGACGCCCGGCAGGTCGTGCGTGACCGGGATGCCCAGCTCTTCGAGGTCCCGCTTCGGGCCGATGCCGGACAGCAGCAGCAGGCGCGGCGAGTCCACGGCGCCGGCGCAGACGACGACCTCCTGGCGCGCGCTGATCAGCTGCTCCGCGCCGTCCTTGGTGCGCACGTGGACGCCGGTGGCGCGCTTGCCGTCCAGCTCCAGCTTGTACGCCCAGGTCTCCAGCAGCAGCGTGAGGTTGGGGCGGTCGCCGGCCTCGATGTGCGGGTGCAGGTAGGCGACGGAGGCGGAGGACCGCTTGTTGTTCTCCGGGTGGTAGGCGAGGTCGAGGAAGCCGACGCCCTCGTGGAACGGCTTGTCGTTGAAGCCGATCACCTCCGGGACGCCGATCGCGCTCTTGGCCGCGTCGATCCAGTCCTTGGCGATGGCGTTCTGGTCCTTGTCGGCGACGCGCACGATGTTGTTGCGCAGCCGGGCGTAGTACGCCTCCATCGGGACCGCGCCCCAGCCCCTGGCACCGGCCTGCTCCCACTCGTCCCAGTCGGAGGGCAGCGGCTTGAAGGAGATCAGGGTGTTGTGCGAGGAGCAGCCGCCGAGGACCTTGGCGCGGCTGTGCAGGATGTGGGAGTTGCCGTTCGGCTGCTCGACGGTCGTGTACTCGTAGTCGAGGTCGCCGCCCAGCAGGCCCAGCCAGCGGCGCAGGGTGAGGACGTCCTCGCGGTCGATGTCGCTCGGGCCGCCCTCGATGACGGCGACGGTGACGTCGGGGTCCTCGGTGAGTCGGGAGGCGATGACCGAGCCCGCGGTGCCGCCGCCGATGACGACGTAGTCGTAGACGTGGGGGGTGTGGGACATGGGGTGCTGCTCCAGGGTGTCGGGAAGTCTCGGGGCCCGAACGGGGGCTTGCCTGAACGGCGTCCGCTCAGCCGGCGAACCAGCGCACCGGCTTCGGCGCGAGGTTCTGGTAGACGTGCTTGGTCTCCCGGTACTCGGCGAGTCCGGCGGGGCCCAGCTCGCGGCCGGTGCCGCTCTTGCCGAAGCCGCCCCACTCCGCCTGGGGCAGGTAGGGGTGGAAGTCGTTGATCCAGACGGTGCCGTGGCGCAGCCGGGCCGCGACGCGCCGGGCCCTGCCGGGGTCGGTGGTCCACACGGCTCCGGCGAGGCCGTACTCGGTGTCGTTGGCGAGGCGGACGGCCTCGTCCTCGGTGGTGAAGGTCTCGACGGTGAGGACGGGGCCGAAGACCTCCTCGCGGACGACCTTCATCTCGCGGTGGCAGCCGTCGAGCACGGTCGGCTCGTAGAAGTAGCCGGAGGCGGGCCGCTCGGGGGCGGGTTCGGGCCGCTTGCCGCCGCAGCGCAGGGTCGCGCCCTCGGCGAGCGCGGAGGCGACGTACGCCTCGGTCTTGGCGCGCTGCTGCTCGGAGACGAGGGGGCCGACCTCGACGCCGTCCTCGGTGCCGCGGCCGATCCTGATCTTCTGGGCGCGGCGGGCGAGTTCGGCGACGAAACGTTCGCGCACCGTCTCCTCGACGATGAGCCGGCCGCCGGCCGAGCAGACCTGGCCGCTGTGGATGAAGGCCGCGTTCAGGGCCTGGTCGACGGCGGTGTCGAAGCCCTCGTCGGTGGCGCAGGCGTCGGCGAAGACCACGTTGGGGTTCTTGCCGCCGAGTTCGAGGGCGACCTTCTTCACGCTGGGCGCGGCGGCCTGGGCGACCTTGGTGCCGCTGACCAGCCCACCGGTGAAGGAGACCAGGTCGACGTCGGGGTGCTCGGCGAACCGGGCGCCGACGGTGTGACCGGGGCCGGTGACGATGTTGGCGACGCCCGCGGGCAGTCCGGCCTCGACCAGCAGCTCGACGAGCGCGACGGTGGTCATCGGGGTGATCTCGCTGGGCTTGATCACGAAGGTGTTGCCGGCCGCGAGCGCCGGGGCGATCTTCCAGCTCGCCTGGAGCAGCGGGTAGTTCCAGGGGGTGATCAGGGCACAGACGCCGACCGGCTCGTGCACGACGACGCTGTGGACGTCCGGCGAGCCGGCGTCCACGACGCGGCCGGGAGCCTCGGCGGCCACCAGGTCGGCGAAGTAGCGGAAGGCGTCGGCGACACAGTCGATGTCGACCCGGCCCTCTTCCACGGTCTTGCCCGCGTCCTGGGCCTCCAGCCGGCCGAGCGCTTCGCGGTCGCGTACGAGGAGGTCGGCGACGCGGCGCAGCAGGGCGGCGCGCTCGGCGACGGGGGTGCCCGGCCAGGGGCCGTGGTCGAACGCCTGCCGGGCCGCGGCCACGGCGCGCTCGGCGTCCTTCTCGTCCCCCTCCGCGACCACGGCGAACGGCAGGGCGTCCGCGGGGTCGAGAATCTCCCGGGTCGCCCCGGAGATCGCCGTCGACCACTCGCCTCCCGCGTGGATGGTCGCCTGGTTCTGTCGTGCCGTGCTTTCCGCCATGATCGGTGTTGCCTTCCGTTACTGTTCGACGCCCCTGTGTCACGCAAAGGGCCGGCTCAGGGACCGTGGCCCCCTGCCCCGAACCTCCGCTCGCATGCCGAATCAGTCGCCAAAAGTGCGCGGCGTCACTAAAAGGAGTGCAGAAAACGGACAGAAGCGGTCATTCGAGTCGCTGCGTTCGGTCCATGGAGCCGGTACAGCCCGTGGCGGCGGGACCGGCGCCCCGTTCCATCAGCTCGCGGACGTTGGCGCGGAGCCAGGCGTGGGCCGGGTCGGCGTCATGGCGGGGGTGCCAGGCGAAGCCGACCGGGGCGGCCGGGAGCCGGAGCGGGATCTCGAAGACGGTCAGCCCGAGGGGCTCGGCGAGCGGGCGGGTCCAGGGGCTGATCAGGCCGATGAGATCGGTCTCGCGCAGCACGAACAGCGACGCCGGGTAGGTGCCGACGCTGCCCACCACCCGTCTGCTCAGGCCCAGCTCGGCCAGCGCGTCGTCGACCGGTCCGCGCAGCCTGCCGCGCCGGGACACGATGAGGTGACCCGCCGCGGTGGCGAACCGCTCGGGGGTCAACTCGCCCTCCAGCAAAGGGTGGCCGGAGCGTACGACGCCGAGCATGCGGTCCTCGTGGACCGTCTCCCGGTGCACCTCGGGGGCGATGGTGTCGATCACCCCGATCTCCAGGTCGGCGGTGCCCTGCCGCAGGAGCGGGGCGTCGACGTGGCTCTCGGACAGGAAGCGCAGCCGGATGCCGGGGGCCTCGCGCGCGGCGCGGGCGAGGAGCGCGGCGCCGTGGGTGGCGACCATGGCGTCGTGGCCGAGGATCGTGAAGGTACGGCTGACCGTGCGCAGGTCGGTGTCCCGGCCGGGCGCGAACAGGGCGCGGGCCCGCTCCACCACGGCGCTCACCTCGGCGCGTACGGCCAGGGCGTGCGGGGTCGGCACCATCCGCCGGCCGGCCCGCACCAGGACGGGATCGCCGAGGGCCTTGCGGATGCGGCCGAGGGTGCGGCTCATGGCCGGCTCGGACAGATGCAGCCGGCGCGCGGCGCCCCGCACGCTCTGCTCCTCCAGCAGCACGTCCAGTGCGGCCAGCAGATTCAGGTCGAGGCCAGTGGATTGCGTCATGCGCATTCATTCCTTGCATAAGTTGCACTGGAGTGCAGGTCAGGGGCGAGCCTACGGTGAGCGGGCATCCCCGAAAACCCGCCGAGCTCCCGGGAGGAGCCGTGCCCTCGCACGCCCTGAAACGCCCCGCCCTGCTCGCCCTGTGCGCCTGCGTCCTGGTCGCGCAGAGCATGGTGGCGGCGATCAACCTGCTGATACCGCAGCTGAGTTCGTCCTCGCTGCATCCCTCGCACACCGAGATCCTGTGGACGGTCGACGCCTATGTCATCGTCTTCGCCGGGCTGCTGATCCCCGCCGGGGCGTTCGGTGACCGGCACGGTCACAAGGGCGCGCTGCTCGCCGGGCTCGCGCTGTTCGCGGCGGGCGCCGCGACACGACCAGCGCGCTGGCCGGGGCGCCGCCGGTGCTGATCGCGGGCCGGGGCCTGTCCGGCGCGGGCGCCGCGCTGATCACTCCGGCCACGCTGTCCCTGCTGATGCGGCTGGCGGCGCCGGCGCGGCGGCGCGGCGCGATGGCCGCCTGGACACTGTCGATCGGTCTCGGCGGGGCCGCGGGCAATCTCGGCGGCGGACTCGCCGGTCAGTTCCTCGGCTGGCGGGCGCTGTTCTGGGTCATGGTGCCGCTCGCGGCGCTGCCGGCGGCGGCGGTGGCACGGGTGGTCCCCCGCACGGAGCGCTCGACCGCGGGCAACACCGATCCGCTCGGCGCGGTGCTGCTGATCGCGGGGCTGGTGACCGTGCTGTTCGGGATCATCGAGGGGCCGTCGTACGGCTGGCTGTCCGCGCGCATCGCCGGCGCGTTCGGCGCGGGGGTGGTGCTGGTGACCGCGTTCACGGTGCACGCCCTGCGTGCCCGGGAGCCGCTGTTCGACCCGCGGGTCTTCGTCTCGCCCCGGCTGCGGGCGGCGTCCCTCGGCACGGCGACCGGCTTCTTCGGCCTCTTCTCCCTCTTCTTCGTCAACTCCCAGTACCTCCAGGAGGTCAAGGGGTACGGTCCCGCCGTCACCGGGGTGGCGATCATGCCACTGGTGATCGGGATGGCCGGCGCGCAGAAGCTGGCCACGCGCTGGTCCGGCCGGCCGCGGGCGCTCGTCGGCACGGGGCTCGCGCTCATCGGACTCGGGCTGCTCGGCGCGTCCACGGCGTCCGGGTCCACGCCGTACGGGCTCTTCGTCTGCTGGCTCCTCGTCATCTCCGCCGGCGCCGGCCTGTGCATGCCGCCGCTCACCCTGGGTGTCGTCACCTCCCTCCCTCCGCACCAGGCGGGCCTGGGCTCGGGCCTGGGCACGACGGCCCGCGAAACGGGCGCGGCCCTCGGTGTCGCCGTGACCGGCACGGTGCTCTCGGGGCACACCGGCCCGGTCCAGGGAATGGGGCCGGCGTTGCGGGTGGTGGGGGTGGTGGTGCTGGTGGCCACGGCCTCGGTGGTGAGGGGGTACGGCGAGCGCGGGCCGTCGACTTCGCGGCCGACGTCAGCGGCAACCCCCTAGGGGCGCGGGGAACTGCGCGACCGGCCACGACGCACCCGCACCCGCACCCGCACCCGGCGGCACACCCCCGACCCCACGGCGAATCCCCGACCGCACACGCACGCGGGCCCCGCTCCGGAGGAAACCGGTGCGGGGCCCGCGTGCGGACTACCGTCAGATGAGGCCGAGCGCGCGGACCGCCTCGCGCTCCTCCGAGAGCTCCTTGACCGAGGCGTCGATGCGGGCGCGGGAGAACTCGTTGATCTCCAGGCCCTGCACGATCTCGTACTTGCCGTCCTTCGTGGTGACGGGGAAGGAGGAGATCAGGCCCTCCGGCACCCCGTACGAACCGTCGGACGGGATGCCCATGGACGTCCAGTCACCGTCGGCCGTGCCGTTGACCCAGGTGTGCACGTGGTCGATCGCGGCGTTCGCGGCGGACGCCGCCGACGACGCGCCACGCGCCTCGATGATGGCCGCACCGCGCTTGGCGACGGTCGGGATGAAGTCCTCGGCCAGCCACTTCTCGTCGGACACGACCTCGGCCGCGTTCTTGCCGCCGACCGTCGCGTGGAAGATGTCCGGGTACTGCGTGGCGGAGTGGTTGCCCCAGATCGTCAGCCGCTTGATGTCGGCGACGGTCGAGCCCGTCTTCTTCGCCAGCTGCGTCAGCGCCCGGTTGTGGTCCAGACGGGTCATCGCGGTGAACCGCTCGGCCGGTACGTCCGGCGCCGCCGCCTGCGCGATCAGCGCGTTCGTGTTGGCCGGGTTGCCGACGACCAGGACCTTGATGTCGTCCGCGGCGTGGTCGTTGATGGCCTTGCCCTGCGGCTTGAAGATGCCGCCGTTGGCCTCCAGCAGGTCACCGCGCTCCATGCCCTTGGTGCGCGGGCGGGCGCCGACCAGCAGGGCCACGTTGGCGCCGTCGAAGGCGACGTTCGGGTCGTCGGAGATGTCGATGCCCTGGAGCAGCGGGAAGGCGCAGTCGTCCAGCTCCATGGCCGTGCCCTCGGCGGCCTTGAGGGCCGGGGTGATCTCCAGGAGGCGCAGACGGACCGGCACGTCCGCGCCGAGCAGCTGGCCGGAGGCGATGCGGAAGAGCAGGGCGTAACCGATCTGGCCGGCCGCGCCGGTGACGGTGACGTTCACGGGAGTGCGGGTCATGGCGTTCTCCGTATGACAGCTGGCGGTGGGGCGTCCCTGCCCCGGGCGGATGATCGATCTCTTGGCGTCAAGAGAGATCCAGCGGTCAGGCTATCGCGCATCCGGCATGCGAGACGTGCGGGGCCCTGTGGCCCACCCCACAGAAGATCGCGAGTGGGCCGGAAAAGGCGGCCGTCCGTCCGGAGAGGGTGGACGGAGACGGCCGCCGGTGGGGATACCGGCGCACCGGCCTCCCGTGGGGGGTGACAGTCCGCTTGCCCGGGATCGGCGCGGGCATGCGCGGCGCTCCCGAATTCATCCGTACGGGCTTCACCGCGTACAGCCCGTACGGCCCGACGCGAGCGTGGCGCACGCCGTCGCCTGGGCC
Organism: Streptomyces malaysiense; assembly: GCF_000980885.2. Taxonomy (GTDB): domain Bacteria; phylum Actinomycetota; class Actinomycetes; order Streptomycetales; family Streptomycetaceae; genus Streptomyces; species Streptomyces malaysiense. Next base: position 37,421 of record NZ_LBDA02000015.1, read on the forward strand.
GGATCCTTCGCGGCGATCATCGGGGTGTAGGCGATGGTGTCGCCCGCCTGCGTGGCCCGCCTGGTCTCGCGGACCTTGCCCCGCGCCCCGGTGACCTGGACCTCGTCGCCGGGCACCGCGCCGGTGATCCGGCCCCACGCGGCGCCGCAGACCTTGCTGTAGCGGACCTCGAGGGTGGTGGTGCCGAGGGTGACGGTCTGGGCGGTGGTCACCTGGTCGCCGCTGCACCCCATCGACTCGGCGTCCTTGCCCACGCAGTCCGAACCGGAACACTTCACCCCGGGCGGCAGGCTCGCCTTCGGACCCGGGCTGCGGGCCGGGCGCTCGGGCGCCGCCTCGTGCTTGCCGCCGCCGTGGTCCCCGGTGAAGTGGAAGACGCCGAGGATGATCAGCAGCACCGTGGCGAACCCGCCGAGGAACATCAGCGCCGGCTGCCGGTATCCGGACCTTCCGTCGGGGCCCGAGGGCCGTACGGGGTCGGAACCCTGAGAGCCCTGAGAGCTCTGAGAGCCCTGAGGATGCTGAGGGTTCCGGGTGCCCTGAGGGCTCTGAGGACCCTGGAGGCTCTGGGTGCCCTGAGGACTCCGCGCGTCCAGGGGGCCGTGCGGGCCCTCGGGGCCGAGCGGCTCCGGCTCACCGGGGATCCGTACCGGCTCCGGCCATCCGCCCGGCCGCCCGCTCGCCCGCGACGGCCCCTGATACCCGGCCAGCCCCCATGAGTTGCCACCGGAGGACTCTCCCGGCGCGCCGCCGCGCCGCTCCGCCTCCGCCGCCTTCGGCTGGGCGGGAATCCTCGGGACGCCCGGCGTGCCGTCCTCGGTACCGCTCGCGGACCGGCTCCCCGGCACCGCGTGCTCGTGCCCCAACTCCGCCCGGCTCCAGGCCCGTTCGGCCAGCTCCCACATCGTGATGATCGGCCCCGGGCTGGTCCCCGCCGCCTCGGCCAGTGCGACGGCCGCGCCCTTGGGGGCGAGGAGCCGGCCGGCGAGGTAGCTTTCCCAGGACGCCCTGCCGTAGCCCGTGCGGTCGGCCAGGGCCGCGCCGCCGAGCCCGCCCTGGTCCACGAGCCACCGCAGTTGGCTGACGAACTCCTTGATCTCCGGGTCGAGTTCGTTCGGCAAGGTCTTCCAGCGAGACATCGTCTCCCCCCTCATCCCCACTTTCGTACCGGACGGTCACCGTTCAGCGGAACGGTCACTTCCGTGCCACAGCGCGAAGAAAGCCGTTGAACAGGCCGTTCGCCAGGAGCCAGGGTGAATCGGGCGGCGGTTCGTCCCTCATCGGGGGTGGGGACGAACCGCCGTACCACCGGCCCTATTTGGTCATCGTGAAGTGCAGCGTGTTGCTCAGGAACGGGATCTCCAGCAGGGGGTGCGGCTGGGCCATCAGGGCCAGCAGGACGATCGCCAGGCCGAGGATGCCGTAGGTGCTGATGTCGGTGAAGCGGGAGCGGACCGCGAGCATGCCGACGCCGGGCAGCAGCCAGCGCAGCACCGCGCCGGCCAGCAGCGCGGCGCCGATCAGCAGGGTGCCGACGCGGAACGCGTCCAACGCGGTCAGCAGCAGGCCGAGCGCGACCGTGCCCAGCACCAACAGCAGGGGCCACTGCCGGGCGGGCGCGGGCGCGCCGCCGGGCGCGGCCCGGCCACCGCCCTCCGGCCGGGCGGTGTCCCGCGTGAACAGCGGGAAGCGGCGGGTGACCCGCCGCGGGCGCCCCTCGGCGTCGGGGGCGCTGATCGCGTCGCGGACGGTCTCCTGGCCGTCCCGCGTGTCCTCAGCCGGCACTGCGCTCCGCCGCCTCGACCACGTTGACCAGCAGCTGGGCCCGGGTCATGGGGCCGACACCGCCGGGGTTGGGGGAGATGAAGCCGGCCACCCCGGTCACGTCCGGGTGAACGTCGCCGACGATCTTGCCCTCGGCGTTGCGGGAGACGCCCACGTCCAGGACGGCCGCGCCCGGCTTGATGTCCTCGGCGCGGATCAGGTGCGGGGCGCCCGCCGCCGCGATGACGATGTCGGCGCGCTTGAGGTGGGCGGACAGATCGCGGGTGCCGGTGTGGCACTGGGTCACGGTGGCGTTCTCGCTGCGGCGGGTGAGCAGCAGCGGCATCGGACGGCCGATGGTGACGCCCCGGCCGACGACCACGACCTCGGCGCCCTTGATCTCCACGCCGTAGCGGCGCAGCAGGGTGAGGATGCCGTTGGGGGTGCAGGGCAGCGGGGCGGGCTCGTTGAGGACCAGGCGCCCGAGGTTCATCGGGTGCAGGCCGTCCGCGTCCTTGGCCGGGTCCATCAGCTCCAGGATGCGGTTCTCGTCGATGCCCCTGGGCAGCGGCAGCTGGACGATGTAGCCGGTGCAGGCCGGGTCCTCGTTCAGCTCGCGGACGACCGCCTCGATCTCCTCCTGGGTGGCGGTGGCCGGCAGCTCCCGCTGGATGGAGGCGAGGCCCACCTCGGCGCAGTCGCGGTGCTTGCCCGCGACGTACTTGCGGCTGCCGGGGTCGTCCCCGACCAGGATCGTGCCGAGGCCGGGCGTGATGCCCTTCTCCTTCAGCGCCGCCACGCGGGCGGTCAGATCGGACTTGATCGCGGCTGCGGTGGCCTTGCCATCGAGAATCTGGGCGGTCATACCCCCATCCTCCAGGATGACCGCCCCAGGGTTCCAATCCGGGGCCGCGTCGGGGCCCCCACCAGGGTCGTAGCCGGTCCCCGGGTGATCCCTGATGTTGCACTTGCACAACACCCGGGGATTACGGCTGGACAAGTAAGTATCCGGTCAAGAACCATGAACAGCACAGTGCAGCGGGCAGCTCATCGGGGGGACGAACCGCATCTGTAGCAACTCTCCTCCGTGCGGTGCCGCGCCTCGTCCCCGCACTCGCTCGAACGACGGAGGAACACCAGCCATGAGCTATGGCGACCCGAACAACCCTTACGGCGCTCCCCAGGGACAGCCGCAGCAGCCCGGATACGGCTACCCCGCCGCGCCGCCGGTCCAGCAGCCGTACGCCACCGCCCCGATGGCCGCCATGCCGGGCAAGGTCAACGCGGCCCGCGTGATGCTGTGGGTGATCGTCGCCCTCCAGGTCATCGGCGTGGGCCTGTTCGCCTTCTTCGCCGTGGCCGTCAACAAGGCCAAGAACGACAACTCCGTGCCCAGCCTCGCCGACTACCCGGTGGGCGTGCTGTGGGCCTTCGTGGTGCTCGCGCTCGCCTGGCTGGTGTGGGCGATCGTGCTGGCCGCGAAGTTCTCCTCCGGCGGCAACGGCCTGCGGGTCACCACGCTGGTGTTCGGCATCCTGACCGCGGTGCTCGGCGTCTACCCGTTCGTCGTCGTCGTGGGCATCTTCCACATCGTGCTGGGCATCCTGATCGCCTGCTTCGTCGGCGGTGCCGACGGCAAGGCCTGGTTCGGCCGCCCGCGTTACTGAGAACGCCCGCGGCGCGGAGCGATTCGCGCCATTCGGCATCCGGGGCCGTGTCTCACCCTTCCAGGGGGGACACGGCCCCGCCGCGTCGCCCTACTCTGGGAGAAGCCGTCAGGCACGGGGAGACGCACCTTGTACAGCATCATCGTCGTACCTCCGCCGACCACGGAGGACCGGCAGCAGCGCGGCCAGATCCGCCTCGCCCCCGGCGAGCGCCTCCGCTTCGGGCGGGCGCCCGGGAACGATCTGCCGATCCCGCACGAGGGAGTCTCGCGCCGGGCCGGTGAACTCGGCGCCCAGGGCGCGTTCTGGACGCTGAGCAACCTGTCCGCGCACCAGACGTACGTCGTGGAGAACCCCGAGGGCGCGGGCGAGCACATCAAGGTCGGGCCGGGCAGACTCGACGCGCCGGTGCCCTTCGAGTTCTCCCGGATCGTGCTGCCCGCGGGCGGCGACCTGCTCGCCGTCGAGGTATGGGCACCGCGCCACGACTACCTGCGCGACGGCTGCGGAACCGACGGCGACACCACCGCCCCGGCCTTCTCCGTCGACCGCACCAAGCGCTACTTCGCCGTGCTGGCCGCCCTGTGCGAGCCGCGGCTGCGCGGAGATCCGCACGCGCCGCTGCCCACCGTCGACCAGGTCGTGGGCCGGCTCTCCCCCTCCTGGCCGGCCGCCTCGCGCGCCTCGGTGCAGTGGAACATCGACTACCTCGCGGTGAAACTGCGGCTCAAACCCGGCCCGGACACGGCGGACCCGGGCCCGCGGCTGAACGGCAAGAAGGAGTCCCTGGTCTCGCTGGCGCTCCGCTTCGACCTGGTGCGCGAGGACGACCTGATCGTGCTGTCCGGCACCGGATCCGGGCCCGCGCGCCGGAACGCCCGGTGACCGAGCCGTACGCCGTGCCGGTGCCCAGGGGCTACCGGGTCGGCGACTGGGAGGTCCGCGAGCCGCTCGCGACGGGCGCCTTCGGGAGCGTGTACGCCGCGCGGAGGGTCGGCGGGGAGTCCGGCCGGCTCCCGCGCACCGCCGCCCTGAAGTTCCTCCCCACCGGTACCGGCACGCCCCGCCAGCTCGCCCACCTACGCGAACTGGTGGAGCGCGAGGTGCGGTTGCTGCGCCGGCTGCGGCAGCCGCGGCTGATCCGGATGTACGAGACCCTCGTCGTCGACGACCCCGCTCGCCCCGCCCTCGACGGCGCCACCGTCCTCGTGCTGGAACGCGCGGCGGGCTCCCTGTCCGCGCTGCTCACCACCGCTCCCCGGCCGGCCGCCGGACCCGCGCTGCTGGCCCAGGTCTGCGCGGGGCTGGCCCAGTTGCACCGGGCGGGGTGGGTGCACGGAGACCTCAAGCCGGCCAACGTGCTGCTGATGGCGGACGGTTCGGCACGGCTGGCCGACTTCAACATGGCCGCCGAACTGGAGGGCACCCACGGCTACACGCCCGCCTTCTCCACCCCCGACTACACCCCGCCCGAGCTGCTGTGGTCGGAGATCGGCGAACGCGGCCGCCCGATCCGCCCGTCGGCCGACATCTGGGCCTTCGGCGTGCTCGCCCACCTCCTCCTCACCGGCTCCTTCCCACTGCCCGGCGGTACCCCGTCGGCCCGCCGGGATGCCGCCGTCGCCTATGCGCGCGGCACCGAGGAGCTGCGCCTGTCGGCCGAACTCCCGGACGCCTGGCGGGAGATCGTGCGGGACTGCCTGGCCCGTACGCACGCCGACCGGATCGGCACCGATGCGCTGCTGCGCCGCGTCCCGGCCGCCGCGGGCACCGGCCGCGCGCCCCGGCCGTCCCGCCGCCGTCGTCGCGGGGCCGTCCTGGCCGCCGCGGCCGCCGCCGCGGCGGTCGCCGCCGGTCTACTCGGGTACGGCCTCGACGGCCGGACCGGCACCGACGAGAAGGCCCTGGCCCGCTACGGCGCCGCCGAACTGCGCACCGACCGGGGCGTTCCGGTGCGCTACCGACGGCTGATCGTGGACGCCGCCCACGGCTGCCGCCGCCCGGACGTCAGCCCGGCGCTGATCGCGGCCATGCTGGAGGCCGAGAGCGGCTTCGACGCGGATCTCGCCGACCCGGGCGCCCAGGAGTACGGCATCGCCCGCTGGACCCCGTCCGTGCTGCGCTGGTGGATGCGGGACGACGGCGTTCCCGCCTCCGCGACCCCCACACCCCCGCTGACCCCGGCCGTGTCCATCCCGGCCATGGGCCGCTATCTGTGCTTCATCGACGCCCACCTGGGGCCGGATCTGCCCGGTGACCGGCGGGTGCTGGACGCTGCCGGATACCGGACGTCGTACAAGAAGGTCAACACCACGGGCGGTATCCCGGCGGCGTACCGCGCGTACTGCGCCGAGGTCGCCCGCCGTCTCGCGGAGTACACACCCTGAGACTTCCGAGGTACCGGCCCGGGGGCCCGGCTGGGACGGTGGAACCACTCCGCCACGGCGGAGCGACCACGTCGCTCGTTCACATGGGGGAACAGTGAATATCGCCAAGCCCGCCGCGCTGCTCGTCGCGGCCACCGCCCTGCTCGCCGGCTCCACGGCCGCGGCCACCGCCGCCCCGGACGGCACCCGGGTCACCGCCGTCCAGCGCACCGCCGACCAGGTGCTGCCGGGCCACCCGGCCGCGCTGGAGGTGACGCGTGACCAGGTCCGCTACGACGGCCTCACCCTCACCGAGGTCCCGAAGGGCGAGCTCGCCGCCAAGGACCTGGCCTGCGCGTACGGCCACCTCTGCATGATCGTCAGGGGCACCAAGTTCGACTTCTACAAGTGCCAGACCTGGACGGTGAGCAACTGGACCGGTGACGGCCCGTTCACCAACAACCAGACACCCGGCACGGTCGCCAGGTTCTTCAACAAGGACGGCAGCGTCCGCTGGACCTCGACCGCCTACCAGGCCGGCACCGCCACCTGGGACCCGGTCTTCTCCCTGCGTCCCTGCTGACCCGGCAGACGGCGCGGCGGCCTCCGGCCCCCTCGGGGGAGGGCCGGAGGCCGCCGTACGCGTCTTCGCGGCTCAGTGGAAGAAGTGGCGCGTGCCCGTGAAGTACATGGTCACGCCCGCCTTCTGGGCCGCCTCGACGGCCAGCTCGTCACGGACGGAGCCGCCGGGCTGGACGATCGCGCGGACACCGGCGTCGATCAGGATCTGCGGGCCGTCGGGGAAGGGGAAGAACGCGTCGGAGGCCGCGTAGGAGCCGCGGGCGCGCTCCTCGCCGGCCCGCTCGACCGCGAGCTTGCAGGAGTCGACGCGGTTGACCTGGCCCATGCCGACACCGACCGAGGCGCCGTCCTTGGCGAGCAGGATCGCGTTGGACTTCACCGCGCGGCAGGCCTTCCAGGCGAACGCGAGGTCCTCCAGCTCCTCGGCGGACAGCGCCTCGCCACTGGCCAGCGTCCAGTTGGCGGGGTCGTCGCCCTCGGCCTGGAGCCGGTCGGCGGCCTGGAGCAGCAGACCGCCGTCGACCGGCTTGGCCTCGATCGCGTTCGCGGGGCCGCCCTCGGCCTTCAGCACACGGATGTTCTTCTTCTTGGTGAGGGCCTCCAGGGCCCCCTCCTCGTAGTCCGGGGCGACGATGACCTCGGTGAAGATCTCCGCGACCTGCTCGGCCATCTCCTTGCTGACCGGCCGGTTCACGGCGATGACGCCGCCGAACGCGGACAGCGGGTCGCAGGCGTGCGCCTTGCGGTGCGCCTCGGCGACGTCCGCGCCGACCGCGATGCCGCAGGGGTTCGCGTGCTTGATGATCGCGACGCAGGGCTCGGCGTGGTCGTACGCGGCACGGCGCGCGGCGTCCGTGTCCGTGTAGTTGTTGTACGACATCTCCTTGCCGTGCAGCTGCTCCGCCTCGGCCAGGCCGCCCGTGCCGTCGACGTAGAGCGCGGCGCCCTGGTGCGGGTTCTCGCCGTAGCGCAGGGTGTTCTTGCGCTCGTACGTGACGCCGGTGAAGTCCGGGAAGGCCGAGTCGTCCACGGGGGCGTAGTCGGCGGCGAACCAGGAGGCGACGGCCACGTCGTAGGCGGCGGTGTGCCTGAACGCCTCGGCGGCCAGCCGCTTGCGGGCGGCCAGGTCGAAGCCGCCGTCCTTGACGGCCGCGAGGACGTCCGCGTACCGGGCGGGGCTGGTGACCACGGCGACCGAGGGGTGGTTCTTGGCGGCGGCCCGGACCATCGAGGGACCGCCGATGTCGATCTGCTCCACGCACTCGTCGGCCGAGGCCCCGGAGGCGACGGTCTCGCGGAACGGGTAGAGGTTCACGACCACCAGGTCGAACGGCGCCACGCCCAGCTCGTCGAGCTGCGCGCGGTGGCTGTCCAGGCGCAGGTCGGCGAGGATGCCCGCGTGCACCTTCGGGTGCAGGGTCTTGACCCGGCCGTCCAGGCACTCGGGGAAGCCGGTCAGCTCCTCGACCTTGGTGACCGGGACGCCGGCGGCGGCGATACGGGAGGCGGTGGAACCGGTGGACACCAGCTCGACACCGGCCTCGTGCAGCCCGCGCGCCAGCTCTTCCAGGCCGGTCTTGTCGTAGACGCTGACGAGCGCCCTGCGAAGGGGCCGCTTGTTGCTCTCGGCGGTCACTGGATAACTACCTTTCGTCCCTCGATCCGATAGCCGTGGCGGGCGAGCCGTCCCACGACCTCGACGAGCAGCCTTCGCTCGACTTCCTTGATGCGCTCGTGCAGCGCGCTCTCGTCGTCCTCGTCCCGGATCTCCACCACGCCCTGCGCGATGATCGGCCCGGTGTCGACACCGTCGTCGACGAAGTGGACGGTGCAGCCGGTGACCCGGGCGCCGTACGCGAGCGCGTCGCGGACCCCGTGTGTGCCGGGAAAACTGGGCAGCAGCGCCGGGTGGGTGTTGACGAACCGCCCGCCGAAGCGCGCCAGGAACTCCTTGCCCACGATCTTCATGAACCCGGCGGAGATCACGAGGTCCGGTTCGTACGCCGCGACCGCCGCGGCGAGGGCGGCGTCCCACTCCTCGCGGCTCGCGTGGTCCTTCACCCGGCACACGAAGACCGGCAGCCCGGCGCGCTCGGCGCGGGCGAGCCCCTCGATGCCGTCGCGGTCGGCCCCGACGGCGACGATCCGCGCGCCGTACGCCTCGGCTCCGGTGCGCTCGATCTCGTCCAGGAGCGCCTGGAGGTTGGTGCCGGATCCGGAGACCAGCACGACGAGGCGCTTGGCCACGGGGTTGGCGGCCACGGTGGGGCCCTTTCTCAAGAAGCGGTCTGTGCCGTCGGCGGTCTGTACATTCGTACGAATGCTTCGCGCCCCGGGATACGGGGAAGTCTACGAAGCGGCCGACCGCCAGCAACGATACCGGCACCGCGGACGGCCCCCACGGGACGGGTACGTGGCCGGGAGGTAGCGTTCGCAGGGAATCGGCGGGAGCAGCCCCGGGAACGCGGTCGTCGTGCGGCGCGTTGACGGGGTGGAAGCTCACGACGACAGCCGTGTCGATCTAGGGGAAGACGCTCTTTTGATGCCCGTCCGCAGCCTGCGACTCCTCACGTTCCCGCCAGATCCGGTCCGGGGAGGGGAGCGCGACGGAGTGCTGCTGCGCGAGCGGCCTTCGACGCCGCCCGACGCCCCGCGGGGCGGATCCGGTGGATCCGGTGCATCCGGTGAGGGGCACGACGGCGCCTCCGGGCGGGACGGCCGCGGCGGCGAGGGCGAAGGGCAGCGGGACAATCCGTTCGCGCCGCCGCCGGAGGGCACGCCGGACCGGCCGTGGCAGCCGCGGCACCCTGGCGGTGCGTCCGGTGGCGGTGAGGGCGGTCAGGGCGGCGGTTCCTGGGGCAGCCGGTGGAGCGACCGGCAGCCCGGCCGGTCCCCCGGCGGCTTCGGGGAGCGTCCCGGCGCGGGTCCCCAGGGGCCCGGTGGGCAGGGCGGCGGTCAGGGCGGCCCCGGTGCGGGAATGCGCTGGGACCCCACGGACCCGGTCCAGCGCCGGGCGCGCTACGCGCTGCTGTCCGGGATGTGGGCCGTCTTCTTCGCGCTGTTCAGCTGGCCGTACGTGTCGCTGCTGCTGGGCTCGCTGGCGCTGTACTGGGGCATCAGCGCCCTGCGCGCCAAGCCCCGCACCCCCGCCCCGGACAAGCCGGCCCCGGCCTCCGGCCGCCCCCAGACAACGGCGGCCGTCGGCGGCCTGGTCACGGCGTCCCTGGCCCTGGTGCTGGTCGCCTCGACGTTCACGGTCCAGTTCGTCTACCGCGACTACTTCACGTGTGTGAACGACGCGCTCACGCACGAGGCGAAACAGTCGTGCCAGACGCTGCTGCCGCAGCAGTTGCGGGGCGTGCTCGGGGCGGAGAACGAGTAGCGCGGGGCCGGCGTCAGGGGGCCTCGGGGGTTCCGGGAGGTCCGGGGGGCTGGCCCGCCCGGCTCTGGCCCGCTTCCGTGGTCCCGGCTGGTTCCGGGGCTCCGGCGGTCTTCGCGCCTTCCGTCGCGGGGGCCTCGGGCAGGGGCTGCTCGGGGCGGAGGCCGGCGGGAAGGTCGATACGGAGTTCCGCCGGCGGCTCGGCCGGGAGGATGTCGTAGGCGTCCTCCTCGGGAAGGCCGTCCTCGCGCCTGGCCCTGTCCTCGGCGCGCTTCGCCTTCTCCTCGGCACGCCTGGTCCTGCCGTCGGCCTTCGCCGGGTCCTTCGGCTTCCCGGGTTCCCTGGGCCCGCGCCCGCCGGCCGGCTGCTCGGGCTCGTCCGCTGATCGCGGGGTTCCCGCGCCACGCAGCCGCCACGCCCGTACGACCAGGGCCGTCGGCAGGCCGAGCAGCGCGGTCCAGGCGCCCGCCGCCGGGCCGGTCCGCCACCACAGGGGGCCGAAGCGGGCGAGCGCGCCGACGCCCAACGGGCCGCCGGAGAGGGCGGCGAGCAGGGCCATCAGGAGTGCGCAGACCACGGCGGTCAGCAGGGTCACGCCGGTGGTACGGGCCGCCGACCAGCGCACCCGGGGCGGCTCCCCCCGACCCCGGCGTCGTACCGCCGCGCGGGCCACGAACCATCCGGCCACCATCCCCGCCGCGACCGGCACCAGGGCGGCCGCCCAGTTCAGCCGGGTGCCGGGGCCGGCGTCCGGGACCGCCGCGAGCAGCGGGAACGGCGGCAGCAGCGGGGCCGGGTCGGAGGCGAGCGGGTGCACCGGATGCCCGGTGCCGAGGACGAACCCGGGGCCGAGGGCGTAGGACGCGGCCCACACGGAGGCGTTGGGGACCAGCGCCATGCCGAGCAGCAGCACCGCGAACCGTCCCGTCCAGCCCTCCGTCAGCTGGAGGAAGGACGCCCGCGCCACGTCCCCGTGCCACACCGTGGAGGCGGCGACGAGCAGTGCCCCGCCGCCGACCAGCGCGGCGGCCGACGCACCGGCGGCCCGTACGGCCGTGTCCAGCCGCGAGCGCGCGTCCGCGCCGAACACCAGCCGCCGCACCGGGCCCGGCACCGCCTTCAGCACGACCAGCAGCGGCTCGGACGGGCAGCCGTGCGCCGACCACACCCCGGCCCCCGCCCCGGCCGCCGCGACCAGGGGCAGGGACGTCGCCAACCAGCCCCAGGAGGGCCGGAGTTCACCGCCGGAGCAGTACAGCGCGGCGGCGCCGCCGACGGCGAGGTAGCCGAGGATCACACCGAGCCAGGCGGTGCGTACGGGTACCGGGGGCGGTCCGCCGGGCTCGCCGGAGGCGTCCGTGGCGTACCGGCCGGCCCGGTACAGCAGCCAGGCGGGCAGCGCGAGCAGCAGCAACGGGGTGACGCCCACGGGGAGGGGCACGCCCGAGAGGGTGTCGGTGCGGACCAGTTCGACGCCGTGGGCCAGCAGCCACAGCGCGGCGGCGATGTGCAGCGCGCCGCTCGGCCCGCTGTCGGGGTACGGCGAGCTGATCCACAGGCCCAGGACCAGCACGGCGAGCGCGCCGAGGCCGAGTCCGGCCGCGACCACGCCGTTCAGCAGGCTCGCGGACAGGCCGGGCGATCGGTCGCGCAGCCGGGCGGACAGGGGGGTGAGCGACGGTCGGCGCGCGGTCATCTGGGTCACCCGGCCATGGTCCCAACGACACGCGCTTTCCCGGCGTAACAGGTGAAGCACCGTGGTGTCGCTCAATATATGTTTATGTCACTTATCGTACGAAAGGGTGCACGGTGAGCACGCAGATGCCCGCAAGCCCGTTGCCACCGCCGAAGGAACGCCGACGCCTGCGCCGGTCCTGCTCCCTGACCCGGGCTCAGCTGGCCGGACGCCTCGGCGTGGCCCGCGCCACGGTACGCGCGTGGGAGTCGGGCCGCCGGGTGCCGGCCGGCGCCGAGGGTCGTGCGTACACCGAGTTCCTCGGCGCGTTCACCCCGCCGACGGCCCCTGACGAACCGTCCGGGAGGGAGGGCCCCGGCAGGCCCGAGCCGCTGACGCCCGCTCAGGCGTTCGACGCGCTCTACGCCTTCTGCGCCCCGGCCCTCGTACGGCAGACCTATCTGCTGTGCGGGCGCCGCGAACTGGCCCGGGAGGCGGTGGAGCGCGCCTTCCAGCTGGCCTGGCAGCGCTGGCCCGAGGTGGCCAGGGACCGGGATCCGGCCGGGTGGGTCAGGGCGGTGGCGTACGACTGCGCGCTCTCGCCCTGGCACCGTTTCCGCCCCTGCTACCGGCACCCGGAGCCGCCGCCGGCCGACCCGGCCGACCGGGATCTGCTGGGCGCGCTGCTCGGACTGCCCCCGTCGTACCGGCGCACGCTCGTGCTGTACGACGGTGTCGGCCTCGATCTCCCGGAGACGGCGGCGGAGACGGAGGCGAGCACACCGGCGGCGGCGAACCGGCTGACGCACGCGCGGGAGGCGATGGCCGCGCGGGTCCCCGAGCTGGCGGACGCGGCGCTGCTGCACCGCCGGCTGGCGGAACTGTCCTCCCGTGAACGGCTGCGCGCGTCCCGCCCCCCGGCGGTCCGCACCCTCGGCGAACGCCGCAACGTCTTCTGGACCCGGGCGGCGATCGCCTTCACGGTCACGATCATCGGCGCGACGACGCTCACGCTCCGTACCGCCCCCACCCACTACGAACCCCCGATCGCCCCCGCCCAGGCCGTCAGGGGCGTCCCGCGCGCGGTACCGATGGGACCGCTGTCCCGCGACGAACAGGCCCTGCGGACGAAGCTGCGTCAGGAGGATTCCTCGGGCAGCGCAAGGATCGAACCGACACCGAGGTGACCCGCACGGCCATGGGCGAGCGCCGGTGGGCGCGAACGCCGGCAGGCCCGCCCCGTGGAACGGGACGGGCCTGCCGGCGTTCAGGTCAGAGGCTCGGCTCTGCCGAAGAGGTCACGCGCCCAGGATCTCGCGGGCGAGCTTCGCCGTCTCGGTCGGGGTCTTGCCGACCTTGACGCCCGCGGCCTCCAGGGCCTCCTTCTTCGCCTGCGCGGTGCCGGAGGAGCCGGACACGATCGCGCCGGCGTGACCCATGGTCTTGCCCTCCGGCGCGGTGAAGCCCGCGACGTAGCCGACGACCGGCTTCGTCACGTTCTCCTTGATGAACGCGGCGGCACGCTCCTCGGCGTCACCACCGATCTCACCGATCATCACGATGAGCTCGGTCTCGGGGTCCTCCTGGAACGCCGCGAGCGCGTCGATGTGCGTGGTGCCGATGATCGGGTCACCACCGATGCCGACGGCGGTCGAGAAGCCGATGTCACGCAGCTCGTACATCATCTGGTACGTCAGCGTGCCGGACTTCGAGACCAGGCCGATGCGGCCCGGCTTGGTGATGTCGCCCGGGATGATGCCGACGTTCGACTGACCCGGGGTGATGATGCCGGGGCAGTTCGGGCCGATGATCCGGGTCTTGTTGCCCTTCTTGCCGGCGTGGGCCCAGAACGACGCCGAGTCGTGCACCGCGATGCCCTCGGTGATCACGACGGCCAGCGGGATCTCGGCGTCGATGGCCTCGACGACGGCGTCCTTGGTGAACTTCTCCGGCACGAAGATGACGGAGACGTCGGCGCCGGTCTTCTCGATGGCCTCCTTGACGGTGCCGAAGACGGGTACCTCGGTGCCGTCGAAGTCCACGGTCTGACCCGCCTTGCGCGGGTTCACGCCGCCCACGACGTTCGTGCCGTCACCGAGCATGAGCTTGGTGTGCTTCATGCCGGTGGCGCCGGTCATGCCCTGGACGATGACCTTGCTGTCCTTGTTGAGCCAGATAGCCATGGTGTGTCGGTGTCCTCGTCCTCGTGCTTACTTGGCGGCGGCCAGCTCGGCGGCCTTCGCGGCCGCGCCGTCCATGGTGTCGACGCGCTGCACCAGCGGGTGGTTGGCGTCCGTGAGGATCTTCCGGCCCAGCTCGGCGTTGTTGCCGTCGAGGCGGACGACGAGCGGCTTCTCGACCTTCTCGCCGCGGTCCTCCAGGAGCTTCAGGGCCTGCACGATGCCGTTGGCGACCTCGTCACAGGCGGTGATGCCACCGAAGACGTTCACGAAGACGGACTTGACGTCCGGGTCGCCCAGGATGATCTCCAGGCCGTTCGCCATCACCTGGGCGGAGGCGCCGCCGCCGATGTCCAGGAAGTTGGCGGGCTTCACGCCACCGTGGTTCTCACCGGCGTACGCGACGACGTCCAGGGTGCTCATGACGAGACCCGCGCCGTTGCCGATGATGCCGACCTCACCGTCGAGCTTGACGTAGTTGAGGTTCTTCTCCTTGGCGGCGGCCTCCAGCGGGTTGGCCGCGGCCTTGTCGTGCAGCGCCTCGAAGTCCGGGTGACGGAACTCGGCGTTGTCGTCCAGGGAGACCTTGCCGTCCAGGGCGATGACGTCACCCGAGGCGACCTTGGCCAGCGGGTTGACCTCGACCAGGAGGGCGTCCTCCTTGATGAAGGTGTCCCACAGCTTGACCAGGACGTTGGCGACCTGGTCGGCGACCTCGGCCGGGAACTTGGCGGCCGCGACGATCTCGCGGGCCTTCTCGGGGGTCACACCGTCGATCGCGTCGATCGGCGTCTTGGCGACGGCCTCGGGGCGGGTGGCCGCCACCTCCTCGATCTCCACGCCGCCCTCGACGGAGGCGATGGAGAGGAAGGTGCGGTTCGCACGGTCGAGGAGGAAGGAGACGTAGTACTCCTCGACGATCTCCGGGGCGGTCTCGGCGATCATCACCTTGTGGACCGTGTGGCCCTTGATGTCCATGCCGAGGATGTCCGTCGCACGCGCGACGGCCTCGTCCGCGGAGGCGGCCAGCTTCACGCCGCCGGCCTTGCCACGACCACCGACCTTCACCTGCGCCTTGACGACGGACTTGCCGCCCAGACGCTCGGTGATCTCGCGCGCCGCCTCAGGCGTGTCGATGACTTCACCGGCCAGCACCGGTACATCGTGCTTGGCGAAGAGGTCCCTCGCCTGGTACTCGAACAGGTCCACGCGCTTCCGTCCCTATCAGTGATCTCGCGGTTCGTTGGATGCGTGGGCGTGCCGCGAAGGGCAACGTGACGTCCGCTTGTCACTAGGGGGGCGCACACGGTGTCCGAGCGCGCGGCATGTCCGTCTCGCAGGTTATCGCCGCTTGCGGGGGCTCCCTAAATCGAGGGTCACACACGAGCGGTGATACCTGTCACATGATGCCGGGTTCTCTGGCACGCCGTGCCGCAACATCCTCACCCTACCGACGGGTACGAGACCTCACCGGGCTGGGGTTTACCCGGTGAGGCCCCCGGACGACCCCGATGGCGCCGGGGCCGGACCGGTTGATCCCCACCCCAATGGGGACCACCCGCCCCACCCGCGAAGCTCCGCCCGGTCGGTCCGACGGCGTTCGGCCGACCGGGTGCGACCGCCCCGCGGAGCGAGCCGACCGGGCGACGAGCGGATGTGCCGGCTACCCCATGCCCCCTGCGACGCCCCGTACGCCGCACGGGTTCCCGGTTCCCCTCTTCGTCACACCGTCTCCGGTACCGGCAGCGGCCGCTTCTCCAGTGCCGCCGCCATCACCTCGGGGAACAGGTCGGGGGTGCAGGCGAAGGCCGGGGCACCGAGGGCGGCGAGCGCGGCCGCGTGCTGCCGGTCGTAGGCGGGCGCACCCTCGTCCGACAGCGCGAGCAGCGCCACGAACTGCACCCCGGACGCCTTCATGGCCGCCACCCGCTTGAGCATCTCGTCGCGGATGCCGCCCTCGTAGAGGTCGCTGATCAGCACGACGACGGTCTCGGCGGGCCGGGTGACGCGCGCCTGGCAATAAGCGAGCGCCCGGTTGATGTCCGTGCCGCCGCCGAGCCGGGTGCCGAAGAGGACGTCCACGGGGTCGTCCAGCTGGTCGGTGAGGTCGGCCACCGCAGTGTCGAAGACGACCAGACGGGTGCTGATCGACCGCATGGAGGCGAGGACCGCGCCGAAGACGGACGCGTGAACCACGGACGCCGCCATCGAGCCGGACTGGTCGATGCAGAGGATCACCTCCTTCTTCACCGACCGCGCGGCGCGCCCGTGGCCGATGAGCCGCTCCGGCACGATCGTGCGGTACTCGGGCAGGTAGTGCTTGAGGTTGGCCGCGACGGTGCGGTTCCAGTCGATGTCGTGGTGGCGCGGCCGGCTGACGCGGGCGCCGCGGTCCAGGGCACCGGTCAGGGTGGCCCGGGTGCGGGTCGCGAGCCGCTTCTCGAGTTCGTCCACCACCTTGCGCACGACCGCCCGCGCCGTCTCCTTCGTCGTCTCCGGCATCGCGCTTTTGAGCGAGAGCAGCGTGCCGACCAGGTGCACGTCGGCCTCCACTGCCTCCAGCATCTCCGGCTCCAGCAGCAGGGCGGAGAGTCCGAGCCGGTCGACGGCGTCGCGCTGCATGACCTGGACCACGGAGGACGGGAAGTAGGTGCGGATGTCCCCGAGCCAACGGGCCACGGACGGTGCCGAGGACCCGAGCCCGGCCGCGCGCTCCCGGCCCGGCCGCGGCCTGTCCCCCTTGCCGTAGAGCGCGGCCAGCACCCCGTCCATCCCCGCGTCGCGCCCGGACAGCGCGCATCCGGTGCCGTCCGCCTGCTCGCCGCCGAGCACGAGGCGCCAGCGCCGCAGCCGCTCGCGCGCCGGGTCCCCGGGCTCCGTCACGTCTCGGTCGTCATGCGCCCACCCCCGTGAGGCTCTCCTCGGTCGCTGTCCCGAGCAGCAGCCGCAGCACGGGGAGTACGGCGTCGGCGCGCTCGGCGTCCGGCCCGGCGCCGAAGCCCGGTGCGACGAGTCTCCGGGCCACCGGGTCGCCCCGGTCCCCCGAACCGCGCCGGACCAGTTCGCCGAGGGTCCTGCGCACCCCCGGGTCGTACGCCGCGAACGTGCGCCGCAGCAGCGGCAGTACGTCCGTGAACGCCTGCGCCGGCACCTCGGTCAGCCAGCTGTCGACCAGGCCGAGCAGCCGCTCGTCGTGCACCAGCAGCATGCCGCCCCCGCCGCCGACGAAGCCCTCGATCCAGGCGGCGGCGTCGGCGGGCGGCGTCCCCGGCGACAGCGCGAGCCCCATCAGCCGCGCCGCCTCGCCGCCCCCCAGCTCCCCCTCGTCCGTCAACAACCGCACCGCCCGTCCCCGGACCACCCCGGCGACGGTGTCCCGCCCCGCGAGAACGTGGAGCACACCCCGCCAGCGCCGCCGCAGCCCGCCGAGACCCCGGACACGGCCGGTACCGTCGGGGACCGGGGCCGGGGCGGCGCCTCCGGCGCCGGCGGCCGCCTCCCCCAACAAGCCCACCGCTGTGTGCACCGCGTCCACATGCCCCCGCATCAGCTCCGCCGCGTCGCTGTCCAGGGCGGTGCACGCCGGGGGCAGCCCGACGAAGATACGTTCGGCCAGGCCGGCCGCGACCTCGGACAGTGCGCGGGTGGCGGTGCCCCGCACGTCGCCGTAGCGCAGGGACCGGACGAGCGCGGGCAGGGCCTGGGCGAGGTGACCGACGTCCGTGTCCAGGGCCGCACGGTCGGTGAGCGCCCTCATCACCGCGGGCAGGGCGTCGGGCAGACCGGCGAGCAGGCACCGCTCGGCGAGCGCCGTGACGTCGGCGAGCGCCCCGGCCGCCGCCGCGTCCGCCTCCGCCCTGGCCCGCGCCGCCGCGGCCACGGTCGTCCCCCACACCCCCGCCTCCGCGACCCGCACCGACAGCTCCGGCTCCCAGCGCAGCCGCCAGGTCTCCCGGAACGTGCCCGTGCTCCCCCGCGAGGGGCCCGGCTCCCCCCAGCCGATCCCGAGCAGCCGCAGCCGGTGCAGCAGCCTGCTGCGGCCCGCGTCCGTCTCCCCCCGAAGATCCAGTTCCAGCTCGCGCTCCAGCGCCTCCGGCTTGAGCCGCAGCGAGCGCTGCCGCCGCACCAGATCACGCTGCAGCGGCACGGCGGGGGCCGAATCCGGCACCTCCCCGAGGACGTCCCCGACCACCAGCCGGTCGTGCACCAGCGCGAGCGGCACGTCCGAGCCGTCGCACATCACCGCGCGCACCGCGTCGGTGGTCTCGCCCAGGCCGGGCAGCGGGCGCCCGCGCACGGCCGCCAGGGTGTCGGCGAGCCGTACGGCCTCGATGACATGCGCGGAGGAAACGATCCGGTCCTCCGCGCGCAGCAGCCCGGCCACCTTGGTCAGCCACCGTTCCACCGGCCGGTCGGGGGCGTGGAAGAGATGGCCGTACCAGCCGGGCGAGTCGATGCCGGCGCCGTAGCCGCTCGACCGGGCCAGCCTGCGGTGCGTCCAGGGCACCCAGGTCAGGTCGGCCTTGACCTTGGGCAGCCCCTTCAGCAGTGCCCGGTCGGCGGTGACGGTCGTCCGCTCGCGCAGCGCGGGCACGTGCCAGGCCCCGCAGACCACGGCCACCGCGTCCCCGGACTCCTTGCGCGCGGCGCGCAGTCGGAGCCGCATGTGCGCCTCGCGCACCAGGTCCCGGGGGCGTCCGCCCGCGCCGTACCGCTCGCGCAGCGCGCCCATGGCCTCGGCCAGCGCCTCGAACGGGGCGAACGGGTCCCGCTCCCCGGGCCCCCGGTGTTCCACGACGTCCTCCCACCAGCGCTCGGGGTCGTCGTACCCGGCGGCCCCGGCGAGCTCGGCGAGCGGGTCGACGCGGACCCGCTCGCCCTCGGTGGTCCGGGTCTCCTCCCCTTCCCCCGGCGGGAGTTCCGCGTCCCAGGCGAGGGTGTGGGCGGCCGGCAGGTCGATGAAGCGGGCCGGGACGCCGTGCTCCAGCGCCCAGCGCACGGCCACCCACTCCGGGCTGAAGGCGGCGAACGGCCAGAACGCGGAGCGGCCGGGCTCGTCCACGGCATGGGCGAGCAGCGCGACCGGCGGCCGCAGATCCGGGTCGGCGGCCAGCGGGACCAGCGCGTCGGCCTCGGGCGGCCCCTCGATCAGGACGGTGGCGGGCCGGGCGGCGTCCAGCGCGGCCCGCACCGCGCGGGCGGAGCCGGGCCCGTGGTGCCGCACCCCCAGCAGGAGCGGACCGGCACCGGCCGTGCCGGTCATGCGCTCACCTCCCGGCACGCGCGGTAGAAGTCCGTCCAGCCCTCGCGCTCGCGCACGACCGTCTCCAGGTACTCCTGCCAGACGACCCGGTCGGCCGCCGGATCGCGCACGACGGCGCCGAGGATGCCGGCGGCGACATCGGCCGGGCGCAGCACGCCGTCGCCGAAGTGGGCGGCGAGCGCGAGGCCGCCCGTGACGACGGAGATCGCCTCGGCCGTGGAGAGGGTGCCGCTGGGCGACTTCACCTTCGTACGGCCGTCGCCGGTCAGCCCGTCGCGCAGCTCGCGGAAGACGGTCACGACACGGCGGATCTCGGTCTTCCCGTCCGGCGCGGCCGGCAGATCGAGGGAGCGGCCGATCTGTTCGACGCGGCGGGTGACGATGTCCACCTCGGCCTCGGCGCTCTCCGGCAGCGGCAGCACGACGGTGTTGAAGCGGCGGCGCAGCGCGCTGGAGAGGTCGTTGACCCCTCGGTCGCGGTCGTTGGCGGTGGCGATGAGGTTGAAGCCGCGGACCGCCTGGACCTCCTCGCCCAGCTCCGGGACGGGCAGGGTCTTCTCGGACAGGATGGTGATCAGCGTGTCCTGCACGTCGGCCGGGATGCGGGTCAGCTCCTCGACCCGGGCGGTCCTGCCCTCGGCCATGGCGCGCATGACGGGGCTGGGCACGAGGGCGTCGCGGCTGGGGCCGTGGGCGAGCAGCCGCGCGTAGTTCCAGCCGTAGCGGATGGCCTCCTCGGGAGTGCCGGCGGTGCCCTGGACCAGCAGGGTCGAGTCGCCGCTGACGGCGGCGGCCAGATGCTCCGACACCCAGGTCTTGGCGGTGCCGGGCACCCCGAGCAGCAGCAGGGCGCGGTCGGTGGCGAGCGTGGTGACGGCGACCTCGACGATCCGGCGCGGTCCCACGTACTTCGGCGAGATCACCGTGCCGTCCGGCAGGGTGCCGCCGAGCAGGTACGTGGCCACCGCCCACGGCGACAGCTTCCAGCGGGCCGGGCGCGGCCGGTCGTCCTGCGCGGCCAGCGCGGCGAGTTCGCCCGCGAACGCGTCCTCGGCGTGCGGCCGCAGGGCCGCCGCGCTCTCGCCCGGGTGCGGCGCGGCGGTCCTGGACGGCGTGGACGCAAGGTTGGCTGACATGGCTGAGGCCCCCTCCAGCTCGGCCGGTTCGGATCTGCGACCAACGATGGACCACCCCACTGACAATCGCTCTGACCAGCACGAACGCTCACGCAGGGCCGATTGTCAGTGGGGCGATCTACCGTCGGGGACATGACTGAGCAGGGGGTGCGCTGGACCGCGGACCAGGTGCTGGCACTGGCGCCTGACGCCACGTCACGCAAAGCGGCCGGCAGGCTCGGCACGGCCGGTCCGTGGTCCGAGGCGGGGAGCGGGAAGGAGTCGGTGTGGGGGCTGTGCAAGGGCGGTGGCAGCAGGCCGTACCGGACGGTGGTCGACCTCACCGGGCCCGCGTACGGGTGCAGTTGTCCGAGCCGTAAGTTCCCGTGCAAGCACGCGCTCGGACTGCTTCTGCTGTGGGCGGGGGACGGCGGTTCGGTGCCCGCCCGCGCCGAACCGCCGGACTGGGCCGGGCAGTGGCTCGCGGGCAGACGGGAACGCGTGCGGGACGAGCGGCCGGGGGGCGGCCCCGGCGCTGCGGCCGCCGATCCGGAGGCGGCCCGGCGCCGCGCCGAGCGCCGGGCCGAGCGGGTCACCGCGGGCGCGACCGAACTGGAGCGGCGCCTGGCCGACCTGCTGCGCGGCGGCCTCGCCGCGGCCGAACAGGCGGGGTACGGACTGTGGGAGGAGACGGCGGCCCGCATGGTCGACGCCCAGGCTCCCGGACTGGCCGCGCGGGTACGGGAGCTGGGGTCGATACCGGCGTCCGGCGCGGGCTGGCCGGCCCGGTTGCTGGAGGAGTGCGCGCTGGTGCACCTGCTCGACCAGGGCTGGCTGCGCCGCGACCTGCTGCCGGAGCCCCTCGCGGCCACGGTCCGCTCCCGGCTCGGCCTGCCCGCCCCGGCAAACGGGCCGCCCGAGCGCGACCGCTGGCTGGTCCTCGCCCGGTACGACACGGCGGACGCGAAGCTGACGACCCGCAGGATCTGGCTGTACGGCGCCGCGTCGCACCGGATCCGGCTGCTGCTGTCCTACGGCGCGGGCGGCCGGGCCCCCGAGCTGTCGCTGCCGGTGGGTCTCGCCCTGGACGCCGAGCTGTCCGTGTATCCGGGTGCCGGTCAGCTCCGGGCCGCGCTGGGCGAGCGGTTCGCGGCGCCCGCGCCGGCCGGCCCGTGCCCTCCGGGTGTCACCACGGCCGAGGCCGTGGCCCGGTACGGCACCGCCCTGCGTGCGGACCCCTGGCTGGAGTCCGTCCCGGCGGTCCTGGAGCGGGTCGTTCCGGTGCCGGACGCCGAGCGGTGGCAGCTGGCCGACGCCGACGCCGACTCGGCCCTGCCCCTCACCCGCTCCGCCCGCTCCCGCCCCGGCCTGTGGCGCCTGCTCGCCCTGTCCGGTGGTGCCCCCGTCACGGTCTTCGGCGAGTGCGGCCACCGGGGCTTCACCCCGCTCACGGCATGGCCGGAGGGCGGCGGGGAGGCGGTGCCGCTGTGCTGACCGCCCCGCCCCACTCCACCCGAAGGGAAGGCAACGCGATGAACGGCACCGCACCCCGCCCGGACGCCGAGAGCGGCTGGGCGGACCTGGTCACCACCGCGCTCCTCGGCACCGACCGGCGCCCGCCCGCTCGGCTCGTTCCCGGCCGCCCGGCCCCGGTCACGCTGCTGGACGCGGCCGCCGAGGCGACCGTACGGCGGCGGGCCGGACTGCGGGCCGCACGGGCCGCGCGGCGGCCGGAGCGGGCTCCGGAGGATCCCCGACCGGCGCTGCCGCCTGCCGCGGCGGGCCGGCTGGCGGCGCTGCTGGCCGAGCGTTCCGGCGGCGCCGGCGGCGGGCGCCGGGGCAGCTCCCCGGACCTGATGGAGCTGCTCCCGCAGTGGCTCGCGGCGGCCAACGGACACGGGTACGCGGCCCCCACGCAGGCGCTCCCCGCACTGCTGGACGCGGCCCGGGGGCGTACGGACCTGCGCCCGGCGGCGCTGGCCTTCGCCGGGCCCCGGGCGCTGTGGCTGGCCCGGTTCAACCCGGACTGGCGGTTCGCCCTGCGCACGGCCCCCGGCGGCGCGGCGCTCCCGGATCCCGGCGACGCGGAGGCGGTCCGGGAGCTGTGGGAGGAGGGCCTGTTCGCCGAGCGGGTGGCCCTGCTGGGCGCGCTGCGGGCCCGCTCCCCAAAGCTCGCCCGTGCGTTGCTGGCCGGCACCTGGCCGACGGAGCGGGCGGAGGACCGGCTGATGTTCCTGGACTCGCTGCGCGCGGGCCTGTCCGCGGCGGACGAGCCGTTCCTGGAGAAGGCGCTGGGCGACCGCGGCCGCAACGTCCGGGCCACGGCGGCGGAACTGCTGTCCGCGCTGCCGGGTTCGGCGCTGGCCGCGCGGATGGCCGTGCGGGCCACGGCGTGTGTGGCCCTGGACCGTTCGGGAGACGGCCCGCTGATCGTGGTGGAGGCGCCGCACGAGTGCGACTCCGGTATGGAGCGCGACGGAGTGGTGGCCACCCCGCCCGCCGGCCGGGGCGAACGGTCCTGGTGGCTCGGGCAGTTGGTGGAGGCCGCACCGCTCGGCAGCTGGCCGGAGCGGCTCGGGGGGCGCGACGCGCGGGAGATCGTGGCGCTGCCGGTGGCGGACGGCTGGCAGGGCGAGCTGCACGCGGCCTGGTGCCGGGCTGCGGTGCGGCAGCGGGACGCGCGCTGGTCGCGGGCACTGCTCGGCGCCCCGTCGGCGCCGGAGGCGGGCGGCCCGGGGGCGGTGTCGCTGGCGGAGCGCGCCAAGCTGCTGGGCACGCTGGATCCCGCGGAACGGGCGGGGTGGGTCGCCGGGTTCATCGCGGCCCACGGCCTGTCGGAGGCGTTCCAGCTGCTCGGCGTGTGCGCGGTGCCATGGTCGGCACCACTGGGCCGGGCCGTCGTGGACGCCCTGAACATCGCGCGGGACGCCGGGAGTTACCCCTGGAGCTTCAGCGGCGTGATGGGCCTCGCGGAGCGCTGCCTGGACCCCGCCGAGGCCGCCCGGCTCCAGTCCCTGCTGGCGGTACCCGACGAACGCGAGGACGCCGCGCCGGGCGCCGGCGGCTACTGGGCCGAGGCGTTCCAGCGGCTCGTCACCACGCTGCGGCTGCGGGCGGCGATGGCCGACGAGCTGAGACCGGCGCCGGCTCCGGGCGTGGGGTGACCCGGTCGCCGGGCGTCACCGGCACGCGCACGGGACCGGACGCCGGGCACCACGGACCGATGGACCGACGGCCCCGACGGGCACGCGGCCGGAGGACCGGCCCGCCCCGCTCCCGGTCCGCCGCGCCGCCTCAGCCCCCGGACGCCGCCGGCTGACGCGCGTTCTCCCTGACCCACTCCACGATCGACGCGGTCGTCGCGCCCGGGGTGAAGATCTCAGCGACGCCCTTCTCCTTGAGCGGCGGGATGTCCTCCTCCGGGATGATGCCGCCGCCGAAGACCAGGATGTCCTCGGCGTCACGCTCCCTGAGCAGGTCGATGACCGCGGCGAAGAGGGTGTTGTGCGCGCCGGAGAGGATGGACAGGCCGATCGCGTCGGCGTCCTCCTGGAGCGCGGTGTCCACGATCTGCTCGGGCGTCTGGTGCAGCCCGGTGTAGATGACCTCCATCCCGGCGTCCCGCAGGGCGCGCGCGATGACCTTGGCCCCCCGGTCGTGGCCGTCGAGGCCCGGCTTGGCGACCACCACACGGATCGGACCGGCTGCCACACCCATCACTGCCTCCCTCACACGACCCCGTCACGCGAGCACCTCGCTCGGCCGCGCCATACGACCGCGGCGGCGGCGCGCGGCCGGCGGAGGCGCTCGCCGCCGCCTTCCGACAAGTACCCCGCTTTCGGCACGCCCCGCCACCCGGCGCGAGGTGAACGGACGTTGTCCCCAGCATCCCGCGCCCGGCGGTTTTACGGTGCGCGGCGACGGGGCATTATTTGAGTGGGACATGCAGGCACACGGGGGATGGAGCCGTCCGCCGGTGTGCCGACGGGAGGTCGGCCATGAAGGTCACCGGAGTAGTGCCACTCTTCTCCCCGTACGCGTACTGCCGCCGCCTGTGGCCGGGCAAACTGGCCGGGCTGTCGGTGACACTGCTGAAGGCGACCGCCCTGGACGCCGCGATCCTCGCCGGACACGTCCTGCTGTATCCGACCGGCCTCTTCCAGGAGCGCCTGGCCCCCGACGTACCGTCCGGCGGCGCCGCCCGGCTGCCGGTCCGCCCCGGCCCCCCGGTCGTGCTGCTGCACGGCTTCATCGACAACCGCTCGGTGTTCGTGCTGCTGCGCCGCAGCCTCGCCCAGCACGGCGGGCAGCGCGTCGAATCGCTCAACTACTCGCCGCTGACCTGCGACATCCGCACCGCCGCCGAGCTGTTCGGGCGGCACGTGGAGGGGATCTGCGAGCGCACCGGCAGCGACCGCGTGGACATCGTGGGACACAGCCTCGGCGGTCTGATCGCCCGGTACTACGCGCAGTGCATGGGCGGTGACCTGCGCGTACGCACACTGGTCACCCTCGGTACCCCGCACTCCGGCACCCGGGTCGCGCCGCTCGCCGACGCTCATCCCATCGTGCGCCAGATGCGGCCCGGTTCGCAGGTCATCGAGGAGCTGGGCCGTCCCGCGCCCGGCTGCCGCACCCGGTTCGTCAGCTTCTGGAGCGACCTGGACCCGCTGATGGACCCGCTGGAGACGGCCTGTCTGGACCATCCCGACCTCGACGCGCGCAACATCCGGGTGACCGGCATCGGCCATCTCGCCCTGCCGGTGCATCCCGCCGTGGCGGCCGGGATACGCGAGGCGCTGGACTTCGCCGACGCCGCGGAGCGGCCCGCGAACGGTCTGACGGTGGCGTGAGGCCGCCGAGCGCGCCGTGAGGGGCGCATCCCGCCGTCCCACAGCCGCCTGACATCGAACACACATCGAACAGAAAGCCAAACTCGGGTCGAGCGCTCCCCGAAACAGCGCCGAATGCCCGTTTCCGGTCCAGCGAAACCGGCCGAAGATTGTCGCGCCCGCATACCGCCGGGTACAGTCGCCGCACTGCTCTGGCAGCCCCTGTTGTCGAGGCGAAAGAGAAGTTGGTGAACGACCGTCACCCGTCGGGGACCCTGACCACCCCGGCCCCGGCTTCCGACGCCTCCGCGGCTCCCCCGGCGTCGTACGGCACCCCGGAAGTCCCCTACGACGACTTCACCACGTACGGCGGCTACGACGCCACCGGTTTCACCAGTGGTTCCGCCGCGGGCCTCACCCCGGACGCGCCCTCCGGCCACTTCCCCGGCGGCACTCATGCCACGGGTGAATATGCCACCGGCCAATGGTACTCCGACGCCGTGCCGGCCCCCGCCTACGGCGCCTACGCGCCCCAGCACCAGGCCGGTTACGACACGGGTGCCTACGACAGCACCGCCTGGACCGTCCCCGCGCAGGCCGCGGGCAACGAGGTGAGCGGCCAGTGGGACGCGGGCGCCTGGCTGCACCCCGACCACTCCGGCACCCCCGTCGCCACACAGCAGTGGGAGTGGGGCACCCAGACCTTCGACACGGGCGCGTACGACGCCACGCAGTGGAACTCCGCCGGGCCGGTCGCGGCGGCGGGCGCCGAACAGGAGGCCGTGCCCTACGAGCAGGGGGCGGCGCCGTACGAGCACGGCGGCATGCCGTTCCAGCAGGACGGTGTGGCGTACGAGCCGGACACCGTACCGTTCGACCAGCAGGAGACCGCGACCTTCGAGGGGTTCGCCGGCCTGGACGGCACCGGTGAACCCGCCGCCGTACCGCACCTGCTGGAGAATCAGCAGGAGCCCGCACCGACTCCGGTCCCTACGGGTGGACGCGCGGGCGCGCGGGCCGGGGCGCGTTCCCGGCGCCGTACCCCCGCGAAGCGCTCCGCGCTGCTGACCATCGCCGTTCCCTCGGCCTGTGTGGTGGGTGTCGCCGGGATCGCGGTGGCCTCCGTCGGCGCCCTGCACGACGACGGATCCACCGAGACCACCGCCTCCGCCTCGGACGCGCACGCGGTCCAGCCGTCGGTCGCCAACAGCAAGCTGGACACCCAGCTCAAGGGGCTGTCGGCGGGCGCCGACGACTTCGCCGACCGGGCGAGCCGCACCCAGGAGCGGATCGACCTCAAGCAGCAGCAGGACCAGGAGAAGAAGAAGGCGGCCGCGGAGGCCGCCCTGAAGGAACGGCTGCGGCCCAAGTTCGTGCTGCCGGTCCTCCAGAAGGGCCTCAGCGCCTACTTCGGCCAGGCCGGCGTCAACTGGATGTCCGTGCACACCGGCATCGACTTCCCCGTCGCCTACGGCACCACGGTGATGGCCGCGACCGACGGCACCGTCGCCACCAAGTGGAACAGCGCCTACGGCAACATGCTGATCCTGACCGCCAAGGACGGCACGCAGACCTGGTACTGCCACCTGTCCCGCTATGTCGTCGCCCCCGGTACGACCGTCAAGGCGGGCCAGCCGATCGCCCACTCCGGCAACTCCGGCAACTCCACCGGCCCGCACCTGCACTTCGAGGTACGGCCCGGGGGCGGGGCGGCGGTCGACCCGCTGCCGTGGCTGCGCAGCCACGGGCTCGACCCCACGTAACCAGGACGTCGAACGAAACCGGAACGTCCGGCTGAGACGGGGCCCCGCCGATGGCGAGGGCCCCTTCCCGCGTCCGCCTAGAGCTTCTCCACCGGCGCGTAGCGCAGCAGCAGCCGCTTCGGCTTGGTGTCGCCGAAGTCGATCGTGGCCTCCGCGTTCGCGCCCGTGCCCTTGACCCCGACGACCGTGCCGAGCCCGAACTGGTCGTGGGTGACCCGGTCCCCGACGGACAGCCCGACCACCGGCTTCTCCGCGGTGCGCCGCGTGGCGAAGCCGGACGCGCCCGAGGCCGAGGAACGCGAACGCGAGGAGGACAGCGAGGCCGCCACCCCGGACGCGGGCCCGGAGGACAGCGGCGCCGTCGCGCCCGTGCGCTTCCAGTCCACATGTGCGGCCGGGATCTCCTCCAGGAAGCGGGAGGGCGGATTGTACGACGGCTGCCCCCAGGCGCTGCGCATCGCGGCCCGCGTGAGGTACAGCCGCTCCCGCGCGCGGGTGATGCCCACGTACGCCAGACGCCGTTCCTCCTCCAGCTCCTTGACCTGCCCGAGGGCGCGCATGTGCGGGAAGACGCCGTCCTCCATGCCGGTCAGGAACACCACCGGGAACTCCAGGCCCTTGGCGGTGTGCAGGGTCATCAGGGTGATGACGCCGTCGCCGTCCTCCCCGTCCGGGATCTGGTCGGAGTCGGCGACCAGGGCGACCTGCTCCAGGAACTCGGCCAGCGTGCCGCCCGTGACGGGGGCGTCCGGCGCCACTTCGCCCTCACCTCGCTCCTGTTCGAACTCCAGCGCGACGGCGGCGAGTTCCTGGAGGTTCTCGATCCGGGTCTCGTCCTGCGGGTCGGTGGAGTTCTGCAACTCCGCCAGATAGCCGGTGCGTTCGAGTATGGCCTCCAGGACCGTGGCCGGTCCGGCTCCGGACTCCACGATGGTGCGCAGGTCCTCCATCAGCGTGTTGAAGCGCTTGACCGCGTTGGTGGAGCGCGCGGCCATGCCGTACGCCTCGTCCACCCGCTTGAGCGCCTGCGGGAAGCTGATCCTCTCCCGCTGGGCGAGGGCGTCGATCATCGCCTCGGCGCGCTCGCCGATGCCCCGCTTGGGCACGTTGAGGATGCGGCGCAGCGGTACCGAGTCCTCGGGGTTGGCGAGGACGCGCAGGTAGGCGAGGACGTCCCGGACCTCCTTGCGCTCGTAGAAGCGGACGCCGCCGACGACCTTGTAGGGCAGGCCGACGCGGATGAAGATCTCTTCGAAGACACGGGACTGGGCGTTGGTCCGGTAGAAGACGGCCACGTCACCGGCGCGCGCCTCGCCCGCGTCCGTGAGGCGGTCTATCTCGTCGGCGACGAACTGGGCCTCGTCGTGCTCGGTGTCGGCGACATAGCCCGTGATCCGTGCACCCTGCCCGGCGTTGGTCCACAGGTTCTTCGGGCGGCGGGACTCGTTGCGCTCGATGACCGCGTTGGCGGCGGACAGGATGGTCTGCGTGGAGCGGTAGTTCTGCTCCAGCAGGATCGTCGTCGCGTCCGGGTAGTCCTCCTCGAACTGGAGGATGTTGCGGATGGTCGCGCCGCGGAAGGCGTAGATCGACTGGTCCGCGTCACCCACGACGCAGAGTTCGGCGGGCGGGACGTCGTACTCGCCGGGGGGTACGTCCGCGTCGTGCCCGGCGGTGCCGACCAGTTCGCGGACGAGTGCGTACTGGGCGTGGTTGGTGTCCTGGTACTCGTCCACCAGGACGTGCCGGAAGCGGCGGCGGTAGTGCTCGGCGACGTCCGGGAAGGCGCGCAGCAGGTTGACCGTCGTCATGATCAGGTCGTCGAAGTCGAGCGCGTTGGCCTCGCGCAGCCGCGACTGGTAGAGCGCGTACGCCTGGGCGAGGGTCTTCTCGAATCCGTCGGCGGCCTGGGCGGCGAAGTCCTCCTCGTCGATCAGCTCGTTCTTCAGATTGCTGATCTTGGCGCTGAAGGACTTGGGCGGGAAGCGCTTGGGGTCGAGGTCCAGGTCGCGGCAGACCAGGGCCATCAGGCGCTTGCTGTCGGCCGCGTCGTAGATCGAGAACGACGACGTGAAGCCGAGCTTCTTGCTCTCCCGGCGCAGGATGCGCACGCACGCGCTGTGGAAGGTCATCACCCACATCGCGCCCGCACGAGGGCCGACGAGCGCCTCGACGCGCTCCTTCATCTCACCCGCGGCCTTGTTGGTGAAGGTGATCGCGAGGATCTGCCCCGGGTGCACATCGCGCTCGGCGAGCAGGTGGGCGATGCGGTGGGTGAGCACACGGGTCTTGCCGGAGCCGGCGCCGGCCACGATGAGCAGCGGGGAGCCGGCGTGCGCGACCGCGGCGCGCTGGTTCTCGTTCAGCCCCTCCAGCAGGGCCGCCGCGTCGAGCGGGGGGCGCGGGGCGCCGTCGCGGTAGTGGGTGTCCCGGTCCGGCGGCACGTCGAACTTCCCGCCGAACAGATCGTCCGGGATCGGCTCCGGAGCATGATCGTCCTCGGGCGGTGGCGCGTGTTCCTCCTCGTGCCCACGCGGGGCCTGGAGATCCGCCAGGAAGCTGTCGTCAAAGAGGCTGCTCATCGCCTTCCGAGTCTAGGGCGCCCCACCGACAACCGGTCCCGCACCCGGAAACCCGAGGGTAAAGCCGGGGAAATCACGGATCCCGCCCCCGGCGCTGTCCCGTCCGGGTGTTTTCGCGCCCCCGCGCGCGTGCCCGCCCCACCCGGCCCGGGACTCTGCCTAGCATCGGGCGCATGTCCGGTCTGCGTACGTGGTGGGCGGGCCGGTCCCCGGCCGCCGGGACCGCCGTGATGGCGACCGGCATCGTGTCGACGGGGCTGCACCTGATCGGCGCCGAGGCCCTCTCCCTGGCGGCGCTGGCGCTGGCGGGCGTCTCCTGGGCGCTGCTGAGCGTCGGTTTCGTACAGCGGCTGCTCCTGGAACGGGGCCGCTGGGCGGCCGAGGCACGCAGCCCCGGGGCGCCGACGGCGGCCGCCGCGACCGCCGTGCTGGCCTCCCGCCTCGCGACCCTGAGCCGGCACCTCCCGGCCGAGGCGCTGCTGGCCCTCGCGACGGTGCTCTGGGCGGTGCTGCTCCCGATCGTGGTACGGCACTGGCAGTCACGTATGCCGGGCGCGGTGTTCCTGTGCTGTGTGGCCACCCAGGGGCTGGTCCTGTCGGCCGCGGCCCTGGCGGCGGCCGAGCGCACGGCCTGGCTCGCGCACACCGCGCTGGTGCTGTTCTGGCTGGGGTTGGTGCTCTACGCCCTCGCCCTGCCCCGCTTCGATGTACGGCAGATGCTGGAGGGGCCCGGGGACCACTGGATCGCGGGCGGGGCGCTCGCCATCTCGGCGCTGGCCGGGGCGGGCCTGCTCGCCGCCGGGGACACGAGCGGGCTGTACCTGTGGAACGAGGACGACCGCGGCACCCTGCTCACGACGACGGTCCTGCTGCTCGCCCTGTCCCTGGCGGCCTACGTCGTGCTGCTGGCCGCCGAGGCGGTCCGCCCCAGGCTCCGCTACGACCAGCACCGGTGGGCGACGGTCTTCCCCCTGGGCATGACGGCCGCGGCGACCCTGTCCGTCGCGACCGCGGCCGGTGTCCCCTGGCTGAGGGTGCCCGGCCACGTGCTGGTCTGGGTGGCGGTGGCGGCCTGGCTCTGGGTGGCCGCCGGCACGGTCACCGCCGCGGTGCGCACGGCCCGCGCCGGGTCCGTCGAGATCAGGTCCAGAGCACCGCGATGAAGACGTTCGTCGCGGTCAGCGCGCCGACCAGCCCGAACTGCGCCTTGTCGATCCGCTCCTCGTCCCGCTTGACGTAGACCAGGCCGAGGATCACGATCAGCAGCGCCAGCTTGATGCCGATCTTTATGGTGTTGATGTGGGCGCCCTGCGCCTGATTGAGCCCGACCAGGGCCACACCGGTGACCAGCATGGTCAGCGCCCCGTGCAGCATCCCGGGCACGAACCGCGCCGTGCCCCGGCCCATCGCCTTCATCTGGGTAAGGAAGCCACCGAGCAACGCGGCGATGCCGATGATGTGCAGGCCGACGAAGAGATGGATGAGTACGTCCATGGAGCGGGAGCCTAATTCGTCGGCATCAGGGCCCAGGACGGCAGGGTGCCGTTCCGGGCCCTCGAACGGTGCGAGCCGGGGCACCGAGCTCCGACTCCGGACCGGCACACCCACCGCCCGTCACCGCCACCTGCGCACACATCCCGCGCGGATGCGGCCCATAGCACCTCACCCCTCTCCCCTCCATCACTTCTCACCCTTCGGTCACCACACTGCGCGAAGGCGACGCCGTGGACCCTCCGGCTCGGTCGCATACGGACACATGCCGCCCCATCAAAGCCATTTCCGCACAGTGCGTTACCAACTCGTCACCGTCCGGCTTAGCTTCCTCCCCCGGGCACCCGGCCCCCGCCGCCGGGTCCCGCATCGGATGTCCCGGCCGTATCGGCCGCATCAGTCGCATCAGTCGTACGAAAGGACGTGACGGCACAGGTGGCAGCGCACCGCAGGCCACGGCAGCACCCGTTCAGGGGCCACACGGCCCGGACCGCGGCCATCCTCGCCATGGCGGGGGCGGCCACCGCGACGGGCTTCGACGGCACCGGACAGGCCGAGCCCCGGCTGACGGCCACGCAGGTGAGGACCGAGGTGGCGACCTTGTACCGGGAGGCCGAGACCGCGACACAGAAATACGACGGCGCCAAGGAGCAGGCGGACGCGGGCGAACGCCGGCTGAACTCGCTGCGCGACGAGGCCGCCCGCAGGACGCGGAAGCTCAACTCCGCCCGGGACGCACTCGGTACCTTCGCCGCCGCGCAGTACCGCTCCGGAGACATCGCCCCCGCCTGGCAACTCGCCCTGTCCAGTGACCCGAACCGCTACCTGGACGACGCCGCCCTCGCCGAACGCGCCGGCGCCCGGCAGGCCGCCGCGGTGTCCCAGGTGCGCCAGCAGCTCCAGGAGATCGAGCGGCTGCGCGGCGCCGCCCGCGTCGAGCTGAAGTCCCTGAAGTCCCACCAGGACGAGCTGCGGCGGCAGAAGGCGTCCGTCACCGGCAAACTGGCCGAGGCTCGAAAGCTGTTGGCCGAGTTGAGCCCGGCGCAGCGCGACCGGGTGACCGGCGGCGGCACCACCGCGGGACACGCCTCCCGGTCGGCAGACGACACCCGGGGGGCACTGGCGCGGGCCGGCACCGCCGCGGCCCCCGACTCCCGCGCTGCGGCGGCCGTCGCCTACGCCTTCACCAAACTCGGCAGCCCCTACGTGTGGGGCGCGACCGGCCCCCACGCCTTCGACTGCTCGGGCCTGGTCCAGGCCGCCTACCGCTCCGCCGGGGTGTCCCTCCCCCGCACCACCTACGCCCAGATCGACGCGGGCCGACGCGTCTCCCGCTCCGAACTGCGCCCCGGCGACCTGGTGTTCTTCTACTCGGGCATCAGCCACGTCGGCCTCTACATCGGCGACGGCCGCATGATCCACGCCCCCAACCCCTCGGCCCCGGTCCGCGTGGCCCCGATCGACCAGATGCCGTTCGCGGGGGCGACGCGGGTGGTGTGAGGGCCCTGCGCGCGGGCCCGGGGCCGGCGGGGATCCGCTGCGCCGGGGTCAGACCAGACGTCGTGCCGTCGCCCAGCGCGTCAGCTCATGCCGGTTGGACAGCTGGAGCTTGCGCAGGACCGCCGAGACGTGGGACTCGACCGTCTTCACCGAGATGAACAGCTGCTTGGCGATCTCCTTGTAGGCGTAGCCCCGGGCGATCAGGCGCAGCACCTCCCGTTCGCGCTGGGTGAGGCGGTCCAGGTCCTCGTCCACGGGCGGGGCGTCGGTGGACGCGAAGGCGTCCAGGACGAACCCGGCCAGCCGCGGGGAGAAGACCGCGTCCCCCTCCTGGACCCGGAAGACCGAGTCCACCAGGTCGGTGCCGGTGATCGTCTTGGTGACATAGCCGCGGGCGCCGCCGCGGATCACCCCGATCACGTCCTCCGCCGCGTCCGACACGGACAGCGCGAGGAAGCGGACCGGTTGCTCGGCGTCCGCCATCAGCGCCGCGCACCGGCGCAGCACCTCGACCCCGCCACCGCCCGGCAGATGGACGTCGAGGAGGACCACCTCGGGCCGGGTCGCGGTGATGACGGTGACCGCCTGGTCGACGTCCGCGGCCTCGCCCACCACCTCCACACCGGTGGTGGCGGTCTGACCGATCTCCGCCTGTACGCCGGTGCGGAACATCCGGTGGTCGTCCACCAGCACCACCCGGACGTGCCGCCCGCCCGCACCGCCGCCGGCGAGCCCGCCGATCGCGGCCGCGTCCGCCGTCTCCGCCGTGCCGTTCGCCTCGGTCGCGTCGCTCATGCCGTCTTCTCCGCCCTCTCCATCTCCAGCTCGACCTCCGTGCCGCTCCCCGGAACCGCCCGTAGCCGGGCCGTACCGCCGTTGCGCTCCATGCGTCCGATGATCGATTCCCTGACGCCCATGCGGTCGGCGGGTATCGAGTCGACATCGAAGCCCGGACCTCGGTCGCGCACGGACACGAACACCGTCCCGCCCTCGACCTCGGCGTAGACCTGCACGGCGCCGCCGACGCCACCGTACTTGGCGGCGTTCACCATCGCCTCGCGCGCGGCCTGCATCTGTGCGGCGATCCGCTCGTCCAACGGGCAGTCGCCGACGACGACCACCTCTATGGGCACCCCGTGCTTGTCCTCGACCTCGGCCGCGTTGCGCCGCACCGCCTCGGCGACCGTGTCCGGCTCGTCGGCCTCGTCCTTGCCCGTCCCCTCCGGCTTGTAGAGCCAGGTGCGCAGATCGCGCTCCTGGGCGCGGGCGAGGCGACGGACCTCGCCCGCGTTGTCCGCGTTGCGCTGGATCAGGGTGAGGGTGTGCAGCACGGAGTCATGGACGTGCGCGGCGACCTCGGCACGCTCCTGGGCACGAATGCGCATCAGCCGCTCCTCGGAGAGGTCCTGGGTCATCCGGACCAGATACGGACCGGCGAGCAGGGTGATCCCGACGAGGACGGCGAGCGCGGCCTGGAGGACGGCCCCGAGGTGGGCGGCCGAACCCTGCAGGACGAAGATCGCCGAGACGCCGGCCGTGACCAGCAGGACACCGGCGGCCGCGCGCACCAGGGTCAGAGTGCGGCGGCGCCGGCCGACCTCGACCCAGCGGGCCCGGCGGGCGTTGTCCGCCTGGCGCCAGACGAGGGCGACACCGGCCGCGACGAGCACGGCGGGCACCAGATACGCCTTGGCCGCGCCGGTCGGGTTGACACTGCCCACGAAGACCGTGGACACGATGACCATGAGGAGCAGCGCGACCATCTGACCGCGGTCCGGCTTGCGGGCCACGAGTCTTCTGCGGCCGCCGGATGTGGTCTCGGCGGTGACCGGGGACGTCTTCTGTCCCCCGACGCCACCGACACCGAGCGGGACGAAGAACCAGAACGCCGCGTACAGCAGCGCGCCGAGGCCGTTGGCCATGAACAGACCGGCGAACGCGAGCCGGACCCAGACGACGGGCAGCCCGAGATGCCCGGCGAGGCCCCGCGCCACTCCGCCGAGCCAGCGTCCGTCGCCGCTGCGGTAGAGCTTGCGCGGCGGCCGCGGGTCGTCGAGTGGCAGGCTTGCGGCTTCCGGCATGGCATCGATGGTCACACGGCCGGCCGTGGCGGGGCATCAGGGTCGGTCCCCGAGACGCCCCTGATCTTCCACGGGGCCGGGCCGGGGCCTCGCTCCCGCACCGGTACCGGCCGGTCCGCGCCGCCCGGACGCCTTCCCCGGCCCGCGTCAGGGCCGATTTCAGGGTTCGCCCAGGGTTGTCCCGGCTGCCGCCGCGCCGCCCCGGCCGTCACCATGGACCCATGACGGATCACGAGCACGCCGCGACGGGTCCGGGACCCGGCGGCCCACGCCCGGCCCCGGGCACCGGGCCGACGGATGCCGCGCCCGCCGCGACGGAGGGAACGGACGCGGCTGCCGACGGCTCCGCCCCCCGCGCGGAACACATGGGGAAGACGGGCGAGGCGGAGAGGACGGATCGCACAGGCACGGCCCCCCGCGCCCACACCGGCGCGCGGGAGGAGGAGCAGCGGCACGGACCGGCGCAGGGACAGGGCCGGGCGCGGAAGGAGGACCCGCCGCAGGGGCCCGCTCCGCAGCCGGGTCCCGTCGATGACGCACCCGACCGGTTCCGGCGCGGGCGCCGGTACAAGATGATCGCGGGCGTGTGCGCGGGGCTCGGCCAGCAGGCCGACATGGACCCGGTGATATTCCGGATCACCCTGGCCGTCCTGTCCGCGACCGGCGGCATCGGTCTCATCTTCTACGGCTTCGTGTGGCTGCTGGTGCCGTACGAGGACGAGGAGGAGAACGAGCTGCGCAAGCTGCTGACCGGCCGGGTCGACGGCCAGGCCCTGGCCGCCGTGCTGTTCGCCCTGGTCGGCTGCGGGACCTTCCTCACCATGCTGAGAAACGGCGGGGCGCTGGCCTTCGCCGCGGTGCTCTCCCTGATGCTCGCCGGTGCCGGCTACTGGTCGCGGCGCCGTGGCGCCCCCGACCCCGACCCGCTGGCCGCGCAGGCCGCCGCCGACGCGCCGCCGGAGGCGCAGGCCCCGCCGGTCGCCATCACCTTCCCCTCCTGGTGGCGGGACCCGATCGTCAAGGACGGCACCCATGTAGGCGGCACCGGCTACCTGTGGGGGCCGGGCGACGCGCGGATGCGCGACGGAGACCTGCTCTCGGTCGTCGACGTCCGCATCGCCGCCCCCTGGACCCACCCCGGCGCGGCGCGACAGCCGCGGCACCCCGCGCCCCCGAAGCCGCGCGGACCGCGCTGGATAGGCGGCCCGGTGTTCCTGCTGGCGGTGCTGGCGGGCGGCCTCGGCTCAGGGCTGACATGGCACACCCGCACCCTGGGGGCCAGCCTTCAGACCGGACTCGCCTGTGCGCTGGCCGTCTTCGGCCTGGGCATCGCGGTCAGCTCCTTCCTGGGCCGCACCGGTGCCGGGACGGTGTTCCTGGCGATCGTCACGGCGGCTCTGCTCGGCGGGGCGGCGGCGATGCCCCGGGACATCACCACGCGCTGGCGGGAGACGTCCTGGACACCCGGCGCCGCGGCTCAGGTCCGGCCGGCGTACGAGCTGGGCACGGGCCGGGGCACTCTCGACCTGACCCGGGTACACCCGGCCGAGGGACGGACCGTCGGCACGGACGCCCACATCGGGGCGGGCCTGCTGAAGGTGATCGTGCCGGCCGACGCGACCGTGCGGCTGAACATCGATGTGGGCGTGGGCGACATCAAGTTGCCGGGAGGGAACGGAAAGGACGTGGACGTGCGGCCGCGACGGCACAGGGACGTGACCCTGGCACCGGTCAAGGGCGGCAAGGACGGCGGCACCCTGGACCTCACCCTCGGGGTAGGGGCAGGAGAGGTGGAGGTGAACCGTGCTGCGCCATGAGTTCCGGCCGGGGAAGCTGGTCGCCGGGTTGTTCCTCGCCGCCACCGGGGTGGTGTACGCCGGGGACGCGTGCGGCCTGTGGAAGACCCCGTGGTTCGCGATCGTCCCGCTGGTGGTGGGCGGACTGTGCCTGGCCGGTGCCACGGCGACACTCAGCCGGTCGATACGCGGGCGGGGCGGGACCGAGCGGGGATAGGCTCCGGGCGGCCTCCGGGACCGCCGGGAGGCCGAGCACCCGGCGGCTTCCGGAAGGCCGGAGGCTCACCGCGGCCTTCCGGTCCGCGACCCCCGTCCAGCCCCGAAGCACCGGCACCGGCACCGGCACCGGCGTGTCCTGCCCGCTCGATCCCCTACAGGTATCCGAGCGACCGCTGCCGCCCCCGGGCACGCCATGCGGCGTCCAGCGAGAGGTACGGCGCGCCGGCCAGGACCAGCGGCAGCCAGGCCATCAGGTAGGCGAGGTCGTTGCCGTAGTAGTAGGGGGTCGTGGCCCAGCTCATGGTCAGCCACAGACTGAGGGAGATCAGCGCGCCTCCCAGTGCGGCGAGGCGGCCGAGCAGTCCGAGGAGGGTGGCGAGACCGACGGCCAGCTCACCGAGGGCGATGGCGTAGCCGAAGCCGACCGGGCTCTTCAGGGCGAGGTCGATCAGGGCGGGGAGGGCGGCGGTGCCACGGGCCGCGTGCATGGTGTCGCCGATCGAGCCGGCGCCGGCGGCCTTCATGAAGGTGCTGTCGGTGAGCTTGTCCAGGCCCGCGTAGAGGAAGGTGACGCCGAGGAAGGCACGCAGGGGCAGCAGGGCGTAGTGGGCGGCGGTGTCCCGCCAGCCGTCCCGGCTGTCCAGCCTGCCGGTGCGTGTGTCCATCCGAAGACCGGTCATCCTGCCTGCCGCCTCTCGCCCGTTGTCCCCGCCGTACCTGCCCGTTCTCCCGACCATATGTATGACAAAGAGGGGGCGCTCAATCATCGCCCAGGGGTTTTTCCGGATTTCAGGCGTTCGTATGAGAGGAGGACCGCGAGTGGGGGACGCTCACTCGGTGATCTGGACCGTGTAGCGATTGGTCGGTACGCCGGCCGCGGTCACCACCTGCACCTCCACCGAGCCGGGCTCGACGTCGGCCGGGACGGGGGCGGTCAGAACGGTGTCCGTGGGGTTGCGGAAGCCGCCGGTGACCGGGACCAGCGGGACGTGGACGTCGACGGCGCCGATGCGGACGACCATGCGGGAGAGCCGTTCGGCGGTCCGGGCGCCGGGCGGGACGAAGCCGGTGCCGCGGATCTCGATGTCGTCGCCGGTACGGATGGGACCGTCCAGGTCGCCGGGTTCGCGGGCACGGACCACGGAGAGGATGACCGCACGGCCGCCCTCCGCGTACTTGCCCGCCAGATAGGTGGCGGCCGAGATCAGGACGACGACGGCGAGTCCCCAGGGCAGGTCGGGCAGTTGGTCGGGGCGGCGGGCGAGCCGGACGGCGGCGAAGACCAGGGCGACGGCGCTGATGGCGACGTACTGGATGTCGGTGAAGGCTCCCCCGCCGGAGTCGTCGGTGAGCAGGTCGGCGGCGCGCGGGCGGTGGGCCGGGACCTTCTGGAGCCGCTGGGCGAGGATGCGCAGGCCCACCACCCGGCGGACCAGGACGGCGATGCCGCAGACCACGGCGAGGACGGTCACCACGCCGGCGCCGCGGGCGAGGTCGAGGCCCGAGATGAGCGCGTCGCGTTCGGCGTGGTCGGAGGCGGCGGCCAGGCGGGCGGCCAGCAGCAGGACGGCGTAGCCGATGAACAGGACCCAGCAGACGGCGACGGAACGAGAGGTGGACATGCGATGGTCCTCGCCGATCACCGGGGCGAGAGCGCCACCGCGCGCCCGGTGGAACCAGCAGGCGGCGGACAGCGCGCCGGCCACGACGAGGGCGGCGAGCAGAGCCGCGGTGCGGGCGGTGGTCCAGCCGGCGCCGATCGCGGTCAGCGCCTCGCCGAGCAGCAGGGCGACGACCGCGCCCCACACCGTGCACAGGGTGCGCAGCCACAGGCGGGTGAGCCACATCTCGCCCTCGGCGCGGCCGCGTTCGGCGACGGCCTCCGCGCGCTGGGTCAGCTCCTCGGAGACCCACTGACGGGAGGCCGAGGGAGAGTGGGCCACGGCAGTGGGCAGGCCCTGGCCGGCGGCGAACTCGTCGCGGCGTCGCAGGAACGCGGCGACGGCCCGCCGGTGCCCCTCGCGGGCGCCGTGCGGACAGTCCCCGCAGCCGCAGCCGCCCTCGTGGACGCCCTCGGCATCCGCGCCCCCTCTCGCCTCCTGCACCGCCACGTCCGACGCCCGCCTTCCCCGCGACCTCGCGGCACGGCCGCCGGCCCCTCGGTGAGCCGTCCCGCCGCCGTGCAACTCCCCTACGTCAACAGCGAATTGTGCCTTACCGGGACCGGTCGGAGCCCACCGACATGATTCTGTGGAGTGAACTGTCGGGCGCCGTGTTGACGCGACCAGTCGCGATCGTCCCGAACTCCCCCAACCTCTCCCGACCTCTCCCGACCTCCCGCTGCCTCCCCCGGTCGTTCCCCGCCGTCCCGTCGGGGTCAGCCGAGCAGGTCGGGTTCGCTGCGGGTGATCTCCTGCCAGAGCGGCTGGTAGTTGATCCAGGCCACGAGGTCGCCGCCGAGTTGTTCGCGGGTGGCGACGGCGAGTCGGTGCTCGATGAGGACCGGGCGGCCGGCCGCGCGGGCCAGCAGCTGCACCTGGCAGGAGCGGTCCATGGACAGGAACCACCAGGCGGCGGCGTCCACGGAGCCGCCGACGGTGAGCAGTCCGTGGTTGCGCAGCACCAGCGCCTTGCGGGAGCCGAGCGCGGAGGCGATGCGGCGGCCCTCCTCGGCGTCGACGGTGACGCCGGTGTAGGCGTCGTAGAGGGCGGCGTCCTCGTAGAAGGCGCAGCTCTCCTGGGTGAGCGGGTCGATGAGGTCGCCGAGGGCGGCGAGGGCGCGGCCGTGCACGGAGTGGCAGTGGGCGACGGCGACGACGTCCGGGCGGGCGGCGTGGACCTGGGCGTGCACCGTGAAGGCGGCCTGGTTGACGTGGTAGCGGCCCTCGATGACCTGTCCGTCCTGGTTGACGAGGACGAGGTCGCCGACGGTGACGTGCCTGAAGGGCATCCCGAAGGGGTTGACCCAGAAGCAGTCGCTGAGCTCCGGGTCCCGGGCGGTGATGTGGCCGGAGACCCCGTCCTCGAAGCCGTTCCGCCCGAAGATCCGCAGGGCTCCGGCGAGCCGTTCCTTGCGGTGCCGGCGTTCGTCCTCGACCGAGTCGTGTGTCGGCGGCATGGCGAACTGCAGCTGGTCGGTGGACAGCGGCAGCGGCGGGGTGGGCCCGGACATAGGTCCTCCAGCGCTGGTAGGGCGGTACGGGCCGGAAGTTACCGCCGGTCAGCCCAAAAGGGCAGGGGTGTTCCGTAAAGATGGCGCGCAGACAGGAAAGGCGACAGGAGATGTCAGGTTGGGCGAGCACACTCGACCGCTATGAACTGGGCAGACTTCACCACGGCCGAACCGGGCCTCGCGGCGGCCGCCGAGCGGCGCTTCGGCGCCTTCCGGCACCACGTCCTCGTCACCCTCCGCCGCGACGGCTCGCCCCGCCCCTCGGGGCTGGAGGTGCGCTTCGTCGGCGGCGAGCTGTGGCTCGGCATGATGCCGGGTTCGCTGAAGGCCCGCGATCTGCTGCGCGATCCGCGGTTCGCGCTCCAGGCCAATCCGGGCGAGGGCACCGCGATGGCCGGCGGGGACGTGCGGATCGGCGGGCGGGCCCACGAGGTCGCGGACGGGGCGGCGAAGGCCGGGTACGTGGAAGAGGTGGAACCGCCGGAGCCGTTCCACCTCTTCCGCACCGAGTTGACGGAGGTCGTACGGACCTGTGTCGAGGACGACCGGTATCTGGTCGTCCAGGTCTGGA
Organism: Streptomyces malaysiense; assembly: GCF_000980885.2. GTDB lineage: Bacteria > Actinomycetota > Actinomycetes > Streptomycetales > Streptomycetaceae > Streptomyces > Streptomyces malaysiense. The sequence continues at coordinate 77,419 of NZ_LBDA02000015.1, forward strand.
AGCCGGGAGAGCCGGTGCGGACTCTCAGGCGGACCTGAGCCTCAGGGGGCTACGGGGAGCCCTACTCCCACTCGATGGTGCCCGGCGGCTTCGAGGTGACGTCGACGACGACGCGGTTGACGTCCCGGACCTCGTTGGTGATGCGGGTCGAGATGCGGGCGAGGACGTCATAGGGCAGCCGGGACCAGTCGGCGGTCATGGCGTCCTCGGAGGAGACGGGGCGCAGCACGATCGGGTGACCGTAGGTGCGGCCGTCGCCCTGGACGCCCACGCTGCGCACGTCGGCGAGCAGGACCACCGGGCACTGCCAGATCTCGCGGTCGAGGCCGGCCGCGGTCAGCTCCTCGCGGGCGATGGCGTCGGCGTCGCGCAGCAGGTCCAGACGCTCCTTGGTGACCTCGCCGACGATGCGGATACCGAGGCCCGGACCGGGGAAGGGCTGGCGCTGGACGATCTCGTCCGGCAGGCCCAGCTCCTGGCCGACCATGCGGACCTCGTCCTTGAACAGCTTGCGCAGCGGCTCGATCAGCTTGAACTCGAGGTCCTCGGGCAGGCCGCCGACGTTGTGGTGCGACTTGATGTTGGCGGTGCCGGTACCGCCGCCGGACTCGACCACGTCCGGGTAGAGGGTGCCCTGGACCAGGAACTCCACGGCCGGGCCCGCGTCCGCGATGATCTCGGCCTGCGCCTGCTCGAAGACACGGATGAACTCACGGCCGATGATCTTGCGCTTCTCCTCGGGGTCGCTGACCCCGGCGAGGGCGGCCAGGAAGCGCTCCTCGGCGTCGACGACCTTCAGCTGGACGCCGGTGGCCGCGACGAAGTCCTTCTCGACCTGCTCGGTCTCGCCCTTGCGCATCAGGCCGTGGTCGACGTAGACGCAGGTCAGCTGGGAGCCGATGGCCTTCTGCACCAGCGCGGCGGCCACGGCGGAGTCCACGCCGCCGGACAGACCGCAGATCGCACGCCTGTCGCCGACCAGCTCGCGGATGGCCTCGACCTGCTCCTCGATCACATTGCCCGTGGTCCAGGTCGGCTCCAGGCCCGCGCCGCGGTACAGGAAGTGCTCCAGCACCTGCTGGCCGTGCGTGGAGTGCATGACCTCGGGGTGGTGCTGGACGCCGTAGAGCTTCTTCTCGTCGTTCTCGAACGCGGCGACCGGGACCAGGTCGGTGGACGCGGTGACCGAGAAGCCCTCGGGGGCGGCGGAGCAGGCGTCGCCGTGCGACATCCAGACCTGCTGCTCGTCCGGTGTGCCCTCGAAGAGGGTGGAGGACGACTTGGAGACGTGCAGGTCGGTGCGGCCGTACTCACGGGCGCCGTTGTTGTCGACGGAGCCGCCGAGGGTGAGCGCCATCAGCTGGAAGCCGTAGCACATGCCGAAGACGGGGACGCCGGCCTCGAAGATCTCGCGGTCGAGTCGGGGCGCGCCCTCCTCGTACACCGACGAGGGGCCGCCGGAGAGGATGATCGCCGCGGGCTTCTTGGCGAGCATCTCCTTGACCGGCATGGTGCTCGGCACGATCTCGCTGTAGACCCGCGCCTCGCGGACGCGACGGGCGATGAGCTGGGCGTACTGCGCACCGAAGTCGACGACCAGGACGGTGTCGGGGGCAGTGGGAGTCGCTGATGACACGGGGTGCCTTCTGGTGGTCCGGGCGGGGGTCTGTCATACGAGTCTAACGGTGCGGGCGCCGAGCACTCCGCCGAGCCGGAGGCCCGCGAGGGCGGCGCGACCGCCCCGGAAGCGGGCCGCCGCCGGACCGGCCGTGGCATACTGGATCCATGCTTCAGCACACGACCTTCGTCTTTACCTATGGCATCCGGCCCGCCGGCTGCCATGGTCGTGCTGCTTAGCCGAACGCTTAAGCGACATCCCAGGCGCCCCGGGCCGACAAGGCCCGGGGCGCCTGTCGTTTCTCCGGGTCACGCCGTTCCGGGGCATCCGAACCGTACGAGGATCAGGAGCCCCCGACATGAGCACCACCACCCCCGAAGAGACCGCCGCGACGCCGGAGGCGGCCATCGCCGCCGCGCGGGAGCGCATCGACGCGATCGACGACCGGATCATCGGCCTCATCCAGGAGCGGACGGCCGTCTCCGCCGTGGTCCAGCAGACCCGTATCTCATCGGGCGGCCGGCGGGTCAGCCTCTCCCGCGAGATGGAGATCCTCGGCCACTACCGCGAGGCGCTGGGCAAGCCCGGCACCGCGCTCGCCATGACCCTGCTGGAGCTGTGCCGGGGCCGTATCTGAGTCAGCTGATTATCCGACGTGAGTTCGGCCGCCGTCTCACCCGTACGGCGCGTGACCGCCTCGCGGCCGCCTTCGTTAGCGGGGTGTCCGTGCCAGCCAGGGGCGGGCCCGAGAGAACCACGCGTGGCTCGCTGGGGCGATGAGGCGTACGGGTCGTGCCGTACGCCGTGGGACCTCGCTCCAGGGAAGTGACCGGACGGCAGGGGACAGCAGCCCGGTCACCCAGAGAACGGTCGGCTCCGGGGACGCCCGGAGCCGACCGGCGGAACACCGGTCCCCGTCCCGCACAGAACACCGCGGCCCCGGGCGCGAGGCGCACGAGAAGAGGGACCTGCATCCCCCTCCGAAGGCAGGTCCCTCTTTACCGTCTTCTTGATCCGGTAGCAGGTTTGATCGGCGACGGCGGAGGAGGGTTGTGCCGGAATCCGGGATTCCCGGGTGATCCGGATCACATCCGGGTCGCGTCCGGGTCACCGGCCGCCGGAGGGCTACTCGGCCTTCGGCGGCACCGCCGGCATCCCCAGGAACGGCAGCCGCAGCGCGCCGAACGCCTCCGCCGGGACCGCGGGCGACCGCGGCTCCACCGGCTTGAGCCGCTCGTACGCCGCCCCCGGCGTCGGCCGCGGGTCCTCCTCGCCCTTGTTCGGCCAGAACGACATGGCCCGCTCGGCCTGCGCGGTGATCGTCAGCGAGGGGTTGACGCCCAGGTTCGCCGAGACCGCGGCGCCGTCCACCACCGAGATGCCGGGGTGCCCGTACAGCCGGTGGTACGGGTCGATCACCCCGGTGTCGGCCGAGTCGCCGATGGGGCAGCCGCCGAGGAAGTGCGCGGTGAGCGGGGTGCCCATCAGTTCGCCGACGTTGCTGCCCGGGAAGCCGTTGATCTCGGCGGCGAGGGCGGCGGCGGCCTCCGAGGCGGCCTTGATCTGCTTGGGGTTGGGCGCGCCGTGCCCTTGCCGCGCGGTGAGCAGGCCCTTGCCGACGCCGCCCGGCTTCAGGTACGTCGTCAGCGAGTTGTCCAGGGACTGCATCACCAGGCCGATGATGCTCCGCTCCGACCAGCGGCGGTTGGACAGGGAGCGCAGCACCAGGGTGGGGTGCCGGGCCGCGTTCGCCAGCCAGGCCAGCGCCCGCGAGGAGCCCTCGGTGTACGGCACCTGGAGGATGGACAGGCCGCCCATCGCGTTGGAGCCCTTGCCGTAGCGGACCGGCTCGATGTGGGTGTTCTCGTCCGGGTGGATCGAGGAGGTGATCGCGACGCCCCGGGTGAAGTCGGCCCTGGGGGTGCCGTGCGCCTTGCGGTAGCGGTGGTTGTCGGTCTGCGCGCCGACCAGCGCCTCCGAGTTGGTACGGGTGAGCACGCCCAACCGCGCCGAGAGGTAGGGAAGCTGTCCGTGCGCCTTCATCCGGTGCAGCAGGGTCTGGGTGCCGTACGTACCGGCGGCGATCACGACCCGGCGCGCGGTGAACAGCCGTCCCGCGCCCTTCTTCCTCCGGTCCGTCGGCAGGGTGGCCACCGCGTACCCGCCGCGCGAGTCGTCGGTGACGGAGACCACCGTGGTCATGGGGTGGACCACGGCGCCCGCCTTCTCGGCGAGGTGGAGGTAGTTCTCGTTCAGCGTGTTCTTGGCGCCGTGCCGGCAGCCGGTCATGCACTCGCCGCACTCGGTGCAGGCGTTGCGCTCCGGACCGGCCCCGCCGAAGTACGGGTCGGGCACCGCCTGTCCGGGAGACGCCTCGGCCGCGCCGTCCGCGTCCTTGCCGTCGCCGAAGAAGACGCCGACCGGCGCGAAGTGGAAGGTGTCGCCGACGCCCATCCGCTCGGCGGCCGCCTTCAGATGGACGTCCGAGGGGGTCATCGTCGGGTTGAGCCGCACGCCGAGCATGCGCTTGGCCTGGTCGTAGTACGGCTTCAACTCCTCCTGCCAGTCGGTGATGTCCTTCCACTGGGGGTCCTCGAAGAACGCCTTCGGCGGTACGTAGAGGGTGTTGGCGTAGTTGAGCGAGCCACCGCCGACACCCGCGCCGGCCAGCACCATCACATTGCCCAGCAGATGGATGCGCTGGATGCCGTACATGCCGAGCTTCGGGGCCCAGAGGTAGTTCTTCAGGTCCCAGGAGTTCTTCGGCAGGGACTCCCGGGTGAAGCGGCGCCCGGCTTCGAGGACACCGACCCGGTAGCCCTTCTCGGTCAGGCGCAGGGCGGACACGGAGCCGCCGAACCCCGAACCGATCACGACGACGTCGTAGTCGTACCCGTCATGCGCGTCGTCGCCGTCGCGCCCGTTCTCGTCCCGGGTCTGGACGGACTTCTCCTGCGGCACGTGCTCTCCTCGTCGAGAACGGGGGTTTCTAACGGAAGCGGAGCGCCTTCAGCAGGCGCAGGCTCGTGGTCATGAAGCGGGCGTAGCCCTCTTCCGTCATGCCCAGGGAGGGCGCCATCGGCAGCAGCCGCTGCTGGGCGACCGTCTGGGCCTCGGTGTACTTGAGGATGCCCTCGGAGCCGTGGCGGCGGCCGAGGCCGGAGTCCTTCATGCCGCCCATCGGGGACTGGACACTGCCGTAGGCGGGGGCGTAGCCCTCGTTGACGTTGACCGTGCCGGTGCGCAGCCGGGCGGCGATGTCCCGGCTACGGCTGGAACTGGTCGTCCAGACGGAGGCGTTGAGCCCGTACGGCGTGGCGTTCGCGCGCTCGACGGCATCGTCGTCGGAACCGAAGCGGTAGACGGACACCACCGGGCCGAAGGTCTCCTCCTCGCAGACCGCCATGGAGCCCTCGACACCGTCGAGGATGGTGGGCTCGAAGAAGAAGGGGCCGATGTCGGGCCGGGCCACGCCGCCCGCGAGCACCGTGGCGCCCTTGTCGACGGCCTCGCGCACATGCCGTTCGACGTTCTTCAGCTGGCGCTCGCCGACCAGGGAACCCATGTCGGCCCCGTAGGCGAGGGAGTTGCCGAGCCGCATGGCCCTGGTGCGGGCGGCGAAACGCTCGAGGAAGGCGTCGGCGACCGACTCGTGGACGTACAGCCGCTCGATGGAGATGCAGAGTTGGCCGGCGGAGGAGAAACAGGCGCGTACGGCGCCGGCGGCCGCCTTCTCGATGTCGGCGTCGTCCAGCACCAGCATGGCGTTCTTGCCGCCGAGTTCGAGGGAGACGCCGATCAGCCGGGCCGCGGCGCCCTGGGCGACCTCACGGCCGGTCCGGGTGGAGCCGGTGAAGGAGACGTAGTCGGCGTGCTTCACCAACTCGGGTCCGACGACCGGGCCCTCGCCGATGACGACCTGGAAGACGCCCTCGGGAAGCCCGGCCTCGATCAGCAGGTCGCGGGCCCACAGGGCGGTGAGGCAGGTCTCGGTGTCCGGCTTCATCACGACCGCGTTGCCCGCGACGAAGGCGGGCAGCGCGTCGCCGACGGACAGCTCCAGCGGGTAGTTCCAGGGCGCGATCTGGCCCACGACCCCGCGCGGGTGGCGCAGTTCGGTGACCTTCGTCAGGGTCGGCACGGCGCCGGTGTGCCGCTTCGCGCGCAGATAGGCGGGGGCCTTGCGGCCGTAGTGGCGGGCCGCGATGGCGACGGCCAGCACCTCCTCGTGCGCGTGCAGCCGGGCCTTGCCGGTCTCCAGCTGCACCAGGTCGAGGACCTCGGCCTGGCGTTCGAGGATCAGGTCGTGGAAGCGGAGCAGGACGGCGGCCCGCTGCCGTACGGGGGTGCGCTCCCAGACGGCCTGCGCGGCACGGGCCGCCTCGAAGGCCCTGAGCACGTCCTCGGGAGCGGACTCGGGCAGGTCGGCCAGCTTCTCCCCGGTGAACGGCGTGTGGTTGGCGGTCCGGCCGGAGCCGGTGACGCCCTTGGCCAGCCTGGCCACCAGTTCGGGGGTGACCACGTCGGCGGCGGTGCGGACGCCCTCGGGGGAGGGCGCGAGGGGGTTGGTACCGGCGATGTCCGGCGCCTGCGCGTCCGGGGCCTGCGTGTCCGTCATGAGGCGCAGGGTATGCCGCGGCGAACGCTTTGTGTACCCGTCGGTAACGGGGATTCACCGAGTACCCACATCACGCCAGTGATCACTGGCAACGAATGGCCTGATCAGCGCGTTGCCGGTGGTTGCCGGTTCGAACACCCGCCCGATCAGTCGCCCGCGGGTTTTTTCGCCAGGAAGAGGGTGAGGGCGTTGAAGGGGGTACGGCGACGGGGCGCGGGCCGGGCCGCGGAGCCCGGCCGCGACTCGGGGGCTGCCGGTGGCTCGGGGTTCGCGGACAGCCCGAGGCCCGCCGATGACTCGGGACCCACCGGCGGCCGTCCGTCCGGCCGCGGCCACCCGTCCGGTGCGGCGCCGAGGGCCCGCCCTTCCCGTCCGCCGGCCTGTTCCGGTACGTCCGTCACGCCCAGGTACTCCCGCAGCTCCGCCGCCACCCGCTCCGCATCCGGGCGGGCCTCGGGCCGCTCCGCGCGCAGCCGGTCGAGGAGGGTGCCGAGCGGCCCGGGGGCCGTGTCGCCGAGGGTGGCGCGCAGCAGGGCACCCAGGGACCACAGGTCCGAGGCGGGCCCGGCCCCGGGCCCCGCCGCGCGCTCGGGAGCGACGAAGGGAGCGCCCCCGCCGGGCCGGCTCCAGCCCCCGGCCCCGCCGCCGCTCCCGGTCCCGGCGCCGCCCCCTCCCCCACCCGGCCCGTCCCCGATCCCGAAGTCGGTGAGGACGACCCTTCCCGTGCCCGATTCCAGCAGCACGTTGGCCGGTTTGAGATCACGGTGCACGATGCCTACGGCGTGCGCGGCGCGCAGGGCGCCGAGGACGGCGAGCCCGACGCGCGCGGCCTCGGCGGGCGCCAGGGGTCCGCGGCGCAGCGCCTCGCCCAGGGACTCGCCCTCCACCAGCTCCGTCACGATCCAGGGGACGCCCGCCTCGGTGACGACGTCGTACACCCTGGCCGCGGACGCATGCCGCACCCGGGTGGCGGCGCGGGCCTCCCGGTACAGCCGGTGCGCGAGCCGCCGGCTCTCCTCGTCCGCGGCCGGGTCGCCGGGCAGCGACGGCTCCTTGACGGCGACCTGGACGCGCCCCTCGCCGCCCTCGTCCTCGGCGCGCCAGACGGTTCCGGTGGGACCGGTGCCGAGTCGCCCGGCCAGCCGGTAGCGCCCGCCGATCAGGCGCGTGTCGACCGGATGTGCGCCGAGCGGGTGTTCGCCGTCGTCAGCCATGCCCCATCAGTACCGTGCGCACCGCGCCGTTGTCGAAGCGGGCGGCTCGGGCGGCCCACCGGCACAGCCCGAACCCGCCGTTCTCCGCGCGCACTTCGACGACACCGGCGCCCGCGAAGTGCGCCGGGACGACCAACACCCGTTCGCCTGCTGCCTGTTGGGGCAGCCGCCACCTGCTCGAAGCCGCCTCCGACGGATCAAGGCAGAAGCAGCGTATGTGTGTGCACGACGACGTCGACCACGGCCGGATCCACCCCGGCCCGCCGCAGCGCACCACCCGGGTCCGGATCGCCGGCCTCGCCATGTCCCGGTCCGGCTCCCGGTACCGGGCACCAGCTCCCCCGCGCGCTCCCGCCACACCTCCTCCCGGCACCTGGTACCGGGCGTCCCGCCGGCACGAGCGGCCCCTGCCGCTCCACGATCCGCAGCACCTCGACATCGCCGACGGTGAATGTCGAACTCCGGTCCGCCGTCGGCCTGCGCGTCGCGGGCCCTGCACTGCGAACCGGCGGTGCCCTGGACGGCCGAGCGGCGGGGGTTCGGGATCACGCCGGGCCGGTACCGGGACCGCGCGGCGGCCTCCTGATCCCGGCGCCTCTGAGCAGCAGCCCCTCGGTGGCGGGTCGCTCAGGGCCCGGAGCGCAACGGCTCGGGGGCCGAACGGTCAGGACGCCTCAGGACGCCTCGGAACGGCCTCAGGACGCCGAGAACGTGTCGAGCGCGACGTCGAAGTACTCCCGCGCCTCCCGCACCTTCCCCACCGGCGCCGACACCCACACGTCGTACAGCCGCCCGGACTCCTCCCAGCACAGGTCGTACGTGTGGCGCGCCCCCTCCTTCACGCTGTAGCCGTTCCAGGTGAACTCCCAGAGCGCGGCGGGGTGTCCGGCGTGCGTGGTACGGGTGACCCGGCCGTCGTGGTAGCCGGGGTTCGACACCGACCCGTTCGCCGCCTGCCCCTTCATCACCGCCTGCGGACCCCCGGGCTGGGGGACGGCGACCTTGACGCCGAGGCGGTACGTCCCCTCCGGCGAGAGGTAGAACACCCGCTCCCCCTGCGGGCTGCGGACGAAGTCGGCGGGCACGGCGAGCGAGAACCCGGCCGGGTCGTGGGCCGTGCGGTAGCCGGAGGGCGCCGTGCCGGGGCCCGGGGAGCCCGGCCGGGACGGGGCCGGGGTCGTGGCCGAGGGCGAGGGGCCGCGACTCGTACCGCTCGCGCCCCCGGTCGCCGGTGTCGTCGCCGAGCCGCCCGGACTTCCGCCGCCCCCGCCGCCGTCCCGGTTGATCAGCAGTGTCGCGGCCGACCCGCCCGCCGCCGCGAGCGCCGCGATCAGCAGCGCCGCCAGCAGCACCGAGCGCGTCGAGGAGCGCCCGGACGGCGCCTCCGCCGTGACCGCGGACCCTCCGGACGGCGGTTCGGACCCGCCGGGCCGGGTGGCCTGCTGCGGCACGGTCCGCGACGGGCGCCCCACCCCGAGCCGGTGCCCGCGCGAGGTGCCCGGCGCGTCCGGCGCCTCAGGGGTGTGCCCGGTCTCCAGATAGGCGCGCAGCAACCGCTCGGCCTGTGCCGCGCCGAGCCGCCGGTCCGGGTCGCGTTCCAGCAGCCCCCGTACGACGGGCTCCAGCGGCTCGGCCTCGACGGGCGGGCGGATCTCGGCCGCGACCACCGCGTGCAGGATCCCGCCGATCGAGTCGCGCCGGAACGGCGACTCGCCGCTGAGCACCGTGCACAGCAGCGCGCCCAGCGACCACAGGTCGGACTCCGGGCCGGTGCGCACCCCGGACATCCGCTCGGGCGCGGTGTACTCGGGCGAGCCGACGAAGGAGCCGGTCTCGGTGAGCGTGGTGGCGCCGGCGACCTGCGCGATGCCGAAGTCGGTGAGCACGACCCGCTCGGTGCCGGACTCGATCAGGACGTTCGCGGGCTTGATGTCCCGGTGCAGCACGCCGGCCTCGTGCGCGGTGTCCAGCGCGCTGAGCAGGGCGATGCCGATCCGCGCGGCCTCGGCCGGGGTCACCGGGCCGTGCCGGGCGATCCGGTCGGCGAGCGAACAGCCGTCGATCAGCTCCATGACCAGGTAGGGCCGTTCGTCCTGCTCGACCACGTCGTGCACGACGATGATGTGCGGGTGGCGCAGCTGGGCGACCGCGCGCGCCTCCCGGAACGTACGGTCGCGGCGGCGGCGCGCGTCGTCCTCCGGGAGCGCGTCGTCCGCGAGGATCTCCTTGACCGCGACGAGCCGGCCCAGCAGCTCGTCGCTCGCCCGCCATACGACGCCCATGCCGCCGCGTCCGATACGCGCCTGGAGGCGGTAGCGGCCGGCGATCACCCGGAAGTCGGCGCCCTCGGTCCCCATGCGCCCATCATGCCGCAACGGACCCACCCGCTCCGGGGCTCCGATCGGCCAAGCCGCACGGTTCAGTGACTCGTTTTCAGCCGTTTCAGTCGCAAAGAGCACCCGTCCGGCTCAGTGCCGGTCATCTCGTCTGACTCGGCTGCTGCCAGCTCTGGAGCACCCATTTGAACTGCTTGCCGGTCGTCGGCCAGTCGGCGGCGGGCCCGGACATGTAGATGGCGTACTCGGTGCCCTCGCGCGAGAAGTACGTCTCCTCGATGGCGTGCCGCGGACCCGGCACGTACGGCGGGTCCTTCTTCAGCGCGGTCCAGGTGTACTCCCACAGCGAGCCGTCCCGGTCGCGGTAGACCTTCGGCTCCATGATCACCCGCTTGTAGCCGACCAGCCGTTGGAGCTGCTGCTCCAGGTCCTTCTGGTGTTCGTAGGCGTTGGCGAAGTCCGGTGAGCTGTCGATGGATATCCGTAGGAAGTGCTTGCCGCCGTCGGGGGTGTAGTCGATCTGCTTCAGAGCCCCGTTGATGCCGTAGACCTGGCGCTTCCAGCCCTTGGGCAGGGAGATGCTGAAGCCCAGCGGGTCGTGGTGGGTCTCCCAGCTGTCCGGGACCGTGCCGGTGTCACGGTCCTGGCCGCCGCCGGGGCTCGCCGAGGATGCCGGGCCGGGGTTCGTGCGGTTGTGCGCCCCGGTGTGGTGCCGCGAGTTGTTCCACTCCTGGAAGCCCACCGCGGCACCGCCGCCGAGCACGGCCGCGAAGGCGACGACGAGCGCGAGCGTGCGGAGCTTGCGCCGGGGCCGGACCGGCCGCCCGTCGCCGTGCGCGCCCGGCGCGGGACCCACCGCGGTGGGTCCGACGCCCGACGGACCGCCCGGACTGGTGCCGGGCCCGGCCGGGCCCGCCTCGGACGCGCCGGTCGCGGGCCCGCCCGCGCTGACCGGGGTGCCGTAGCCGCCGGTGTCCCCCGGGCCGTTCAGACCCGAGGTCCGGGTCGGCACGAACGCCTGCGCGGCGTTCGGCCGGCGCCCCTCCGCGGCCTCGGCGAGCATCTGCTCGGCCTCCTCCGCGCCCGGCCGCCGCTCCGTCTCCTTGCACAGCAGCGCGGAGATGACCGGGCCGAGCGGCCCGGCGTTGTGCGGCTGTTCGGCCTCCTCCTCGACCACCGCCTGCATGGTGCTCAGCGGCGAGGTGCGGCGGAACGGCGAACGCCCCTCCACCGCCGTGTACAGCGTCGCCCCGAGCGCCCACAGGTCGGAGGCGGGACCGGGGTCGTGACCGCGCACCCGCTCGGGCGCGAGGTAGTCGACCGAGCCGACGACCTCTCCGGTGCGGGTGATGGTGGAGTCGCCCTCGATCTGGGCGATGCCGAAGTCGGTGAGCAGCACCCGCCCGTCGCGGCCCAGGAGAACGTTGCCAGGCTTCACATCACGGTGCAGCACACCGGCGGAGTGCGCGGCGCGCAGCGCCCGCAGCACCCACAGCCCGATCCGCGCGGCCTCCCGCGGCTCGATGCGCCCCTGCTCCTTGACCGCGTCGGCCAGCGAGTTGCCCTCGACCAGCTCCATCACGATCCAGGGACGGCCGTCGTGGTCGAGGACGTCGTGCACGGTGACGACCGCGGAGTGGTTGATGCGCGCCGCGGCCCGCGCCTCGGCCCGGGTGCGGGCCAGCAGCACGGCCTGGTCGCTGTCGGAGACGTAGAGCGCGGCGGTCAGCTCCTTGACGGCGACCGCCCGGTGCAGCACCTCATCGTGGGCACGCCAAACCCGGCCCATGCCGCCGCTGCCGATGGATTCGGCAAGCCGGTAGCGGCCCGCTATGAGCAGGCCCTGCATCTGATTCACGTTGCCCCGCAATGCTCTTGTCAGGGTCAGACTAAGGACCGGCCCGTTCACAGGGAACAAGCGGGGTCCCAAGGAAACCGCACTGTGACGATGGTCATTTCCGCGCGAAAACGGGAACCGGCGCGCCGGGCCGGGGCCGTTGTGTACGCCGTGCTCAACCGGTGTAGCGATACGTCGCGGTCGCTTCCTCGTACAGTCTGGTCACCTCGTCCCGGTCGGCGTCCGGGCCGCGGACCTGGAGGATGTGGTACCGCCCGTCCAGCAGGATCGCCATGTTGCGCACGAAAAGGTCCCTGCCCTGTCCGTCGGTCCAGGTGAACTGCCCCTCGGCCATGGTCCGTCCGCCCACCTCGATGGTACGCAGTCCGGTGGCGGTGGCCCAGCTGGAGTCCCGGTACGGCTGGAGTTCGCGCTCCTTGTCCCGCTGATAGGCCATCGGATCGCCGCCGTACGTCGCCGCGCGGTCCCGTCCGGGTACGACCAGCAGCTCGAAGTCGCCGTGGGAGTAGACGACTTCTCCGCCGCCGTTCTTCGGGGTGCGCGTCCAGCCCTTCGCGACCGCGACGTCGAATCCCTCGGGGTCCTTGCGCAGGGCGAAGCCCTCGGGCACGGAGGAGGTGCCGCCGGCCTGGGTGTCGGAGGCGGAGGGGCTGTGCTGGGAGGGGGACGGCTGGGGGCTCGGCCGGCCGGCCGAGGGGGACGTGCCGGTCCCGCTCCGCCCCCGCGACGCGTGCTGTCCCGGCATGAACAGCATCGCGTAGGCGACCGCGCCGGCCAGCAGCAGGAGGATCAGCACGAGCAGCACCCGGCCGAGCCGGCTCGGTGAACTCCGCTCTTCCCGGTCCCGCTTGTGTCTGGCGTGCGCGTCGGGAAGCCCGGCGCGGCGCCTCCGTACCAGTTCGCCCCGGCGCCGGACGATCGGCAGCCGCCTCGGGTCGGGCGGCACCGGCACCACCCGGCTGCCGGCCTCCGGCTCGGGCGCGGACCGCACCAGCGAGCGCAGCCAGCCGCCCAGCTCCTCGAAGTCCGGCCGCTCGGTGGAGTCCTGACGCAGCAGGGACTCCACCACCGGCCGCAGCGGCCCGCACTCCTCGGCGTACGCGGGCGGCTCGGCACACACCAACTGCACCAGTTCGGCGGTGGATTCCTCGGGATAGGGCGCATGCCCCTGCACCGCCCGGAACAACAGCGCGCCCAGCGCCCACAGATCGGTGGCGGGCCCGACCGGCGCCGCCAGCTGCCAGTTCTCGTGCACGGACCCGGCCTGCTCCGGCGCCCACCGCTCGGTCACCGGCCCCACCAGCGCCATCCGCGCCTGCCGTGCCCGCTCGGCCGCGAGCGCCCCGGCGGGCCGCCGCGCACCGGTGGCGGAAACGGGCTCGCCCCAGCGGGCCTGCCCCTGCGGCGGCACGGCGGCCGCCGGGGCCGGGGTGTCGTGCCGGGCGGGTTCGAGACCACGCGGTCCGGCGGGCGGGGGGAGGT
>NZ_LBDA02000150.1 GCF_000980885.2 Streptomyces malaysiense
GAGCGGGTCCCATTGCGCTGCGCGCAATGCAAGCGAACCCCCGCGCTGCGCGCGGGGGTTGCGCTCCCGCTCCGCGGGAGCGCTGGCTGACCGCTGCGCGGTCAGCACACCCGGGTTGCTGCGCAACCCGGGTGATGCTCCGTCCGCTGCGCTCCCGGAGCGGTGGGGGCTACGCCCCCACGCGGTGCCTGCGCTGCGCTCCGGTCACCGGGTGGCGCTTCGCGCCACGAAGGCCGGCCCCGCTGTGCGGGGCGGCCAACGGGCCTGCGGCCCGAGCTGCGGCAAGGGTGGGGGTGGTCTGTCATCCGGCTGGCCCCTGCGGGTTCTGGGGCTTGGCGCCGGGTCAGTGTCTACGGGACCAAGTGCTTCCGATTCCCGCAACGTGCAGGGCCAGTGCGGTCAGCCCCAGGAGCATGACGTTGACTGACGAGAACGTGTGATTGGTGCTGATCTCGGCCGCGTTGATGAGGAACGCGATGAAGAACAGCACCGCCGCGACTATGCCGAGCATGACGAGCCCCTCTCATAGGAAGTGAACCCCGTATGCCCGGCCGCCGCCCCCACAGACATGGGCGGCGCCTCGGAAAGTCTGGTCTGACCGCCTCGTGAAGGCAGGCTGACGGTTTCTCAGGCGTGGGCGTGGCGGGTGGTTGCCGCCTTGTGCGGGGCGGCGTGGTGCGCGGGCCGGCCTGTCGGGGGGGACTGTGAGGCGTCGCAGGGACAGGCTGGCGGTGGCCAGGAGGCCGGTGAAGACGGCCAGGAGGAGGACGGACACCCACATTTGCCGGCTCCCGGCTGCCTGCCAGCCGGTCCAGGCGGCGGATGCCGCCCACAGCAGGACGCCCACGGCGTAGAAGGAGCGGACGCGGTGCAGCTGCCGCACGGCCCGCAGGAACTGGATGTGTTCGGTCTTCGGTGCCATGCGGGGCCGTGTACCCCGATGCGTCACGGCCATCAGGGCGGAAGGAATCTTGTGCGGGAGGTTTTCCGGGGAGTCTCGCACGTCTGCATCTCAATGTGATGCAGCATGTAGAATTGGCGTAATTCAGGGACACCCGGTGGGGAGTGATTTGCGTGCTGATCTACGAGTATCTTCCGCATGAGCTTGCCCGGCTCGGGGTGGTCGCGAAAGCTGCCGGACTCGATCACCGTCGGATAGCCGCTCAGGTATGCCTGGCTCGGGAACGCGCCGGGAGGGCGAGGACGGCCCCGCCCGAACCGCATCACTTGAGCGAGGTGTTCATCGCGGAGTTGCGGCGCCTTCAGTGGGAGCGGATCGCCGGTCTCATGGAGAAGGAGCGGATGGCCGCGTACCGGCCCTCCGACGACTCGCGTGCCGTTCGCTACGAAGAGCGGCGTCTGCAGCGGTTGATGACAGACGTGGCCGAGGCCGAGCGCTCAGGTGTCGCGGCTGTGGAAATCTGTCGGCACTGCGTCTACCGGATCGATGCCCGACCCGCCGCCGGCAGTTCCAGCCCGGGCATGCCTGCCCCCGCCGTCCACCTGATGGCGGCATCACCCGGTGAAGCGGCCGCGAGAGCCTGGGCCCTCCACGGAAGAGACGGAGGCCTCTACCAACGCAGCGGACACCGGATCGCTTCCGTCACACAAATCCTTCCCGAGCCGGGAGAACTCTTTTGATCCAGCTCCGAGAACACCAGGTGGAACAGAAATCACGGTTCCAGAAATGGGTCGGATTCCCTGCAAGATCATCTGTTCCGCCGGAGGGTGCGAGGGGCACGATCGTGTCCGCGACCGGATCGGGTAAGACCATCACGGCTGCCGCGTGCGCGCTGGAGTGCTTCCCCGGCGGCCGGATCCTGGTCACCGTGCCAACCTTGGACCTGCTCGTGCAGACTGCCCAGGCGTGGCGCCTGGTGGGGCACCGCTCGCCGATGGTTGCGGTGTGCTCGCTGGAGAACGACCGGGTGCTGAACGAGCTGGGGGTGCGCACCACCACCAACCCCATCCAGCTGGCGCTGTGGGCCAGGTCCGGGCCGGTGGTCGTGTTCGCCACGTACGCCTCCCTCGTGGACCGCGAGGACCCGGAGGACCCGTTCGGTCAGGGGAACGTCCGTGGGCCGCTGGAGGCCGCCCTGGCGGGCGGGGAGCGGCTCTACGGCCAGCAGATGGCAGGCTTCGACCTCGCGATCGTGGACGAGGCGCACTCAACCGCAGGTGATCTTGG
>NZ_LBDA02000151.1 GCF_000980885.2 Streptomyces malaysiense
CATCAGCGGCCGAAGCTGGAGCACTACGGCAACACCCTGTTCGCGGTGTTCAAAACCGTCTGCTACGTCGAACACGAACGGCTCACGGCCACCAGCGAGGTGGTGAACACCGGCGAGATCATGGCCTTCGTCGGCGAGGACTTCGTCATCACGGTGCGGCACGGCCGGCACGGCTCGCTGGGGCCGTTGCGCGAGGAGCTGGAGGCGCACCCGCACCAGCTCTCCAGGGGCCCGGCGGCGGTGCTGCACGCACTGGCGGACCATGTCGTGGACGGCTATCTCAGCGTTACGGACGCGGTGCAGGGCGACATCGACCAGGTGGAGACGGAGGTGTTCTCGGAGGGAGGCGCACGGCTCGACCCGGGGCGCATCTACCAGATGAAGCGTGAACTGCTCGAGCTGAAGCGGGCGGTGATGCCGCTGGCCCGCCCCGTGGAGGACCTGGCCACCCGCCCCCTACGGGTCGTCGCCCCGGACATACAGGCGTACTTCCGGGATGTGCTCGACCACCTGACCCGGGCCAAGGAGCAGATAGCCGCCTTCGACGAACTACTCAACTCCATCCTCCAGGCGCACCTCGCGCAGGTGACAGTCGCGCAGAACGAGGACATGCGG
>NZ_LBDA02000152.1 GCF_000980885.2 Streptomyces malaysiense
GAACAGTCGGAGGAATAGTCCGACTGTTCACAGCGTCCTCGCTGTGTTTATTTCAAAGGAACCACGTCCCGGTCATGACGACCGGAGACGGGGTATCAACATATCTGGCGTTGACTTTTGGCACGCTGTTGAGTTCTCAAGGAACGGTCGCTTCCTTTGTACTCACCCTCTCGGGCTTTCCTCCGGGCTTCCCTTCGGTGTTTCCGACTCTATCAGATCTTTCCGATCCGATTTCCTCGGTGCTTTCCAGGTTCTCGCTCTCGCGATTTCCTTTCCGGCGGTTCCGACTCTATCAGATCCTTTCGGTGTCTGACCCCCGGTCAGCGGGGTTCGTCCTCCCGGCCGTTGGGCCGTTCCGACGTCTCAAACCTTAGCGGATCCCTTCAGCAATTCCCAATCGGGCCGCCGAATCCCTATTCGAATTGAATTCGGACACGCCGAAATCAACCCGGGAAGGAGATCGTGCTGGTGGTGTGAGAGGTGCCGCTCTGAGCGGCCAAGGTGCCGCCGTGGAGACCTAAGGCTCCGTGGCAACCCGAAGAACTATACGGATGGGGCAGAGGCGTGTCAACCGCGCCCTGTCAAGATCTTTTCCGCTGCTCAGTCGAGGTCGCTGAGGCGGCCGCCGGCGTCCGGCTGGGCGTGCTCCACCCGGCGCAGCAGCGTGGTGAGGACCTCGCCCAGGACCGAGCGCTCGGCGGGAGTGAGGTCCTGGAGCAGGTCCTCCTCGAAGACGGTCGCGAGGCGCATCGCCTCCAGCCACTTCTCCCGGCCTTCCGGGGTCAGCTCGACGATGACCCGCACCCGGTTGGCCTCGTCGCGCTCCCGGGTGACCAGCCCCTCGGTGACCATGCGGTCGATCCGGTGGGTCATGGCGGCCGGGGTGAGACCGAGGCGCTTGGCGAGGTCGCTGGGGCCCAGGCGGTACGGGGCGCCGGAGAGGACCAGCGCCTTGAGCACCTCCCACTCGGCGTTGCTGATGCCGAGGGCGGCGGTCTGACGGCCGTACGCGACGTTCATCCGGCGGTTGAGCCGGGACAGGGCCGACACGATCTTCTCGACCTGCGGGTCGAGGTCCTGGAACTCGCGCTGATAGGCGGCGATCTGTTCTTCGAGGGTCGGCTCTGTGACGCCGGGGGTGTCGGCCATGGGCCGAGTATGGCACGCGGCCGCTTTGCCTTGAAGTCCTTCACTGTGTACTCTTTAGCTTCGAACTTTAGCTTTGAAGTCTTCACTCCTAACTAGTGAGAGAGGTGAACGTGACCAGGGCGATGGGCGCAGCGATGCGCCGGATTCACGTGGGCAACGCACTCAGTGCGTTCGGACTCGGCTTCACGGTCCCCTACCTGTACGTCTATGTGGCGCAGGTGCGGGGCCTGGGGGCCATGACGGCGGGACTGGTACTCGCCGTCTTCGCCGTGGCGGCGCTGATCGTGCTGCCGTTCGCCGGCCGCGCGATAGTGCGGCGCGGCCCGCTGCCGGTCCTGCTCGCCGCCCTGGTCACCGCCGCGCTCGGGGCACTGAGCCTGGGGCTCGCGGGCAGCGCGTGGTCCGTCCTGTTCGCCGCCTCGGCGCTCGGTGCGGGCCAGGCCGTGATGCAGCCGGCGCTGGCCACGATGATCGTGGACTGCTCCGGCGCCGACACCCGCTCCCGGGCGTTCGCGATGCAGTTCTTCCTCCAGAACCTGGGCCTCGGCATCGGCGGCCTCATCGGCGGTCACCTGGTCGACACCACGCGCGTCTCCTCGTTCACGCTGCTGTTCGCGATCGAGGCGGCGATGTTCCTGCTGCTGGTCGGCGTGATGGCGACCGTGCGGATGCCGCACTCCCCCCGCCTGGAGGACGCGCCCGCGTCCGCGAAGGGCGGCTGGCAGCGGCTGCTCGGCAACCGGGCGATGGTGCAGCTGTGCGTGCTGGGCTTCGTGCTGTTCTTCGCCTGCTACGGGCAGTTCGAGTCGGGTCTGAGCGCTTACGGCGTGGAGGCCGCCGGGATATCCACCTCCACGCTGGGTACGGCCCTGGCCGCGAACACGCTGATGATCGTGGTCGCCCAGTTCGCCGTGCTCAGGTTCGTGGAGCGCGCCCGGCGCACCCGGGTGATCGCCCTGGTCGGTCTCGTCTGGACGGTGGCCTGGCTGGCCGCGGGATTCGCGGGGCTCGGGCACGGCAGCCAGGAGATGGCGACGGCCGCGTTCGTCTCGACGTACGCGCTGTTCGGTCTCGGCGAGGCGATGCTGTCGCCGACGGTCGCGCCGCTGGTCGCCGATCTGGCGCCGGAGGGTCTCGCCGGTCAGTACAACTCGGCGTTCGCGCTGGTCAAGCAGCTGGCTCTGGCGGTCGGGCCGGCGGTGGGCGGCCCCCTCGGGGCGTCGCTGCACGCGCCGTACATCGTGACCTTCGTGCTGTTCTCGCTGGGCATCACGTATCTGGCGCTGCGGCTCGGGCGGCAGCTCACGGCGGCACAGGACCAGCCGTGGTCGGTGCGGGCGAGTCGGGTGGTCAGCCGGGGCGGGGCTCCCGCGGAGGCAGTGACCGCGGAGGCGTGAGTCCGCGGTGTTCCACGACGGCCGTCACCTCCGGGTGGCGGCCGTCGTCGTACGTCCGGGGCTCAGCGGGTGGCCCGCACCAGGAGCACGGTGAAGGGGAGCGTGGCCGTGCCGTCGGGCGCCGTCCGGGCCGCGAGCTCGTCGCGGACCAGCCGGGCGGCGGCGGTGACGGCCTCCTCCCCGCCCGCCTCCCTGAGCAGACCGCCCCACAGGGTGGCCAAGTGGTCGTACGCGTACGCGTCCAGTGAGGGCAGGGCGACGGCGGATGTGACCTCCCGGTGGGCGATGTCGCGGTAGCCCGCCGCTTCGAGGGCCGTCGTGAGCTGGTCCGCCGTACGGACGTAGGCGCGGACGAAGTAGCGCAGCGCGTCGGGGGCGTACCGCCGCAGCGCGCGCTCGTGGGCGAGGAAGTAGGGCTGGCGGTCGAGCGGGGCCCAGACGGTGACGGCGAGGCGGCCGCCGGGGCGGGTGACCCGGGCCGCCTCGGTGAGGGCGGCCGTCAGGTCGGGGAAGAACTGGGCGCCCTGCTGGCAGACCACCGCGTCGAAGCTGGAGTCGTCGTACGGGAGGCGGTCGGCGGGGGCCACGGTGAGGTCGATCTGCGGACCGCGGTCACGCGCGACCCGGACCATGCCCTCGTCGACGTCCGCGCCGCGGACCCGGCCCGTGGGCCCGACCAGGGCGAGGGCCGCGCGGGCGGCGAATCCGGTGCCGCAGGCGAGGTCCAGCACCCTGTCGCCGAGGCGGAGATCCACGGCGTCCAGCAGCGCGGCCACGAAGGGCCTCATGATCGGCGCGCTGTGGGTGTCGTACGCCTCGGGGCCCTCGGTGCCGCGGTGTCTTCCTGCCATAGGTGTGCTTGTAACACCTATGGCAGGGTGCGGGCCAACCCGACCGGCCCCTGATCGCCGCTCAGGGTCTCGGTTTCGGCAGCAGGAACTCGCACCAGACCGCCTTTCCGCCGCCCGGGGTGCGGCGGCAGCCCCAGGTGGAGGCAATGGTGGCGACGATGGCGATGCCCCGGCCGGACTCGTCGGCCGGTTCGGCGCGGCGGCGCCGGGGGAGGTGGTCGTCGCCGTCGGTGACCTCCACGATGAGGCGGCGGTCGGTGCGGCGCAGCCGCAGCCGCATCGGCGGGATGCCGTGCTGGAGGCTGTTGGCGACCAGTTCGCTGGTGGCGAGGACACCGAGGTCGTGCAGTTCGGTGGGGAAGCGCCAGCTGGTGAGGACGCCGGAGGCGAAGGCACGGGCGCGCGGGGCTGCCTCGACGCCGCCGAGGAGTTCCAGGGCCGCGCCCCGGAACAGCTCGCCGTCGGGGCCGGTGCGGGCCGGGTGCTGGAGGACGAGGACGGCCACGTCGTCGTCGTGGTCGGCGGTGACGCCGGCCGAGCGGACCAGGCGGTCGCAGACGACCTGGGGGGAGCCGGTGGCACCGGCCAGGGCGCGTTCCAGGGCGGCGATGCCCTCGTCCAGGTCTTCGTTCCTGCGCTCCACCAGGCCGTCGGTGTAGAGGACCGCTGTGGAGCCGGGGAGCAGCGCGATCGAGCCCGAGGCGTGCATCCAGCCGCCGGTGCCGAGCGGCGGGCCGGTGGGTTCGTCGGCCCGGGAGACCGTGCCGTGCTCGTCGCGGACCAGGATGGGCAGATGCCCGGCGGAGGCGTACACCAGCCGGCCCTCGTTGGGGTCGTGGACGGCGTAGACGCAGGTGGCGATCTGGTTGGGGTCGATCTCGGCGGCGAGGCCGTCGAGGAGCTGGAGCACCTCGTGCGGGGGCAGGTCGAGGCGGGCGTAGGCGCGTACGGCGGTGCGCAGCTGGCCCATGACCGCGGCGGCGCGCACACCCCGGCCCATGACGTCGCCGATGACGAGCGCGGTGCGGCCGCCGCCGAGGGTGATCACGTCGTACCAGTCGCCGCCGACCGCGGCCTCGGTGCCGCCGGGCTGGTAGGTGGCGGCGATGCGCAGGTCGTCGGGCTCCTCCAGGTCCTGCGGGAGCAGGGAACGCTGGAGGGTGACGGCGGTCTCGCGCTGGCGGCGTTCGCTGGCGCGCAGCCGCTCGGCGGCCTCCGCGTGGTCGGTGACGTCGGTGGCGAACACCAGGACCGCGCCGTCGCCGTCCTCGGCGACGGGGGTGCAGGTGAACGTGTACGAGCGGCCGTCGACCGCGCGGCGGGACTTCAGGGTGCGCGGGCGGCCGCTGCGCAGCACCTGGTCGAGCAGCGGGAGCAGGCCCAGTTCGGCGAGTTCGGGCAGCGACTCCTGGGCGGGCGCGCCGGTGGCGCGCGGGCCGAAGGCCGTCGTATATGCCTCGTTGACGTAGGCGAGGCGGTGGTCGGTGCCGTGCACCAGGGCGACGAGGGCCGGGACGCGGTCGAGGACGTCGCGGGCGGGAAGTCCGTCGACGGCGGGTACCGGGCCGGCTCCGTCGGCGGGGCCCGCGACGCGGGCCGCGGGTACGGAGCCCTCCCCTCGCCGGTCCGTGGGTAGCGCGGTCTCGGTCCGCGCGGCGGCGCGGCGCTGCGTTCCGGGGAGCCGGGCGCTCCAGCGCGTGAAGTTCACTTTGGGCAAGGCCTCGTGGGTGCTAGGGCGGGCGGGTGCCCGTCCGATGTCGTGGGGCAGTCTGGCAGGGAGCGGGCCGCGGCGGGCGACATCCGTCAGACGGTGGGGCCGGCCGTGGAGTTCCTGGATCCGGTCAGGACGACCCCTTCGGGTCGTGAGGATGCTTTCCCCTGGCCGCGAGTTCGAACTCCGCGCGCGGGTGTTCGAGTGAACCGAGCGAGACGATCTCCCGTTTGAAGAGCCCGGCGAGAATCCACTCGGCGAGCACGCGGGCCTTGCGGTTGGCGGTGGGCACCCTGCTGAGGTGGTAGACGCGGTGCATGAACCAGGCAGGGTAGCCCTTCAGCCGCCGTCCGTAGACCTGGGCGACGCCCTTGTGCAGGCCGAGCGAGGCGACGGAACCCGCGTAGGCGTGCTCGTAGGTGTCCAGGGGCTCGCCGCGCAGGGTGTGGACGAGGTTGTCGCCGAGGACCCTGGCCTGGCGTACGGCGTGCTGGGCGTTGGGCGCGGTGAGGGCCCCGGGTCCGGCGGCGGTGAGGTCCGGAACGGCCGCGGCGTCGCCCGCGCCCCAGGCGTGCCCGGCGCCCTCCACGGTCAGCTGGGCCGTGCACCTCAGCTTGCCGCGGTCGGTGAGCGGCAGGTCGGTGGCGGCGAGCAGCGGGTGCGGCCTGACGCCGGCGGTCCACACGACCGTACGGGTCGGGAAGCGCTGGCCGTCGCTGAGCACGGCGACCCGGCCGGCGCAGGATTCCAGGCGGGTGCCGAGCAGTACCTGGATGTTGCGGCGGCGCAGCTGGGTGATGGTGTAGCGGCCCAGCTCGGCGCCGACCTCGGGCAGGATGCGGTCGCTCGCCTCGACGAGGATCCACCTCATGTCCTCGGCGCGGACGTTGTGGTGGTAGCGGGCGGCGTAGCGGGCCATGTCCTCCAGTTCGCCGAGGGCCTCGACGCCCGCGTAGCCGCCGCCGACGAAGACGAAGGTGAGGGCGGCGTCGCGGATCGCGGGGTCGCGGGTGGAGGAGGCGATGTCCATCTGTTCGAGGACGTGGTTGCGCAGTCCGATGGCCTCCTCGACGGTCTTGAAGCCGATGCCGTACTCGGCGAGGCCGGGGATGGGCAGGGTGCGGGCGACGGAGCCGGGGGCGAGCACCAGTTCGTCGTAACCGAGGAGTTCGGCGCGGCCCGCGGCGGCGGTGGCGAGGGTGGTGACGGTGGCGGTGCGCGCCGCGTGGTCGATGGCGGTCGCCTCGCCGACGACGACGTGGCACTGGTCGAGTACGCGGCGCAGCGGCACGACGACGTGACGGGGCGAGATCGAGCCCGCGGCGGCCTCGGGCAGGAAGGGCTGGTACGTCATGTACGGGTCGGGTGTGACGACGGTGATCTCGATCTCACCGCGCCTGAGCTCGGCCTTCAGCTTCCGCTGGAGACGCAGGGCCGTGTACATCCCGACGTAGCCACCGCCGACAACCAGAATGCGCGCACGTTCCTTCACCATCCCATGACGCACCCGGCGCTGTGGTTTGTCCACAGGCCCGGCAATTTGTGTGACCGGAGGTCCTGGGGCGGGTGGTGCGGGCCCGGTGGCCGGGGTGATGGAAAGGGGGCAGGTCAGCGGGGGCGGACGCGCGGGCGGACGCGCCGGGAATCGGGACGTATATGACCCGTACTCCGATCGGGGGGCGCAGTGTGCGGAACCTCCCCCTTCTGAATTGACGGCTGCTCAACTATGTTCGTGTCGACGGGGTGTAGGGGATGTGGTCGTTCGGGCTCTGCGACGGGCCGGCCCGCGGCGATCGGTGCCCCTTCGCACACACCGGCATCAGTGGCGGGGAGTGTCTCCGGGGGGAGACGTCATGCACCGGGGGAAACACATGCATATTCAGGACACGCACTGGTCGGTCGGCACCGCGGTGGCGGCCGGAGGATCGGCGATGCCGGCGGTGCCGGCGGTCGCGACGGCGAACGGGCGCGCGGACGGGGCGCGCACGACGCCGCTGCGGGTGGACGCACAGCGCAATCTGGAGCACGTGCTGCGTGCGGCGCGCGAGGTGTTCGGCGAGCTGGGCTACGGCGCGCCGATGGAGGACGTCGCGCGGCGCGCACGGGTCGGGGTCGGTACCGTCTACCGGCGCTTTCCCAGCAAGGACGTGCTGGTCCGGCGGATAGCCGAGGAGGAGACGGCGCGGCTCACCGAGCAGGCGCGGGCGGCGCTCGGGCAGGAGGACGAGCCGTGGTCGGCGCTGTCCCGCTTCCTGCGCACCTCGGTGGCGTCGGGGGCGGGCAGGCTGCTGCCGCCGCAGGTGCTGCGGGTCGGCTCCGAGGAGGGTTCCGCGGGTCCGGCCGACGGTGTGCGCTCGGTCGTGGAGGAGGCCCGGGTGCCGCAGCAGCGGCTCCAGCCCGGCCCCGGTGAACTGCGGCTCGTGGGACAGGATTCCGGCCTCGGCGAGGATTCCGGGGCCGGTGAACTGCTGGCGGTGGTGGGGCGGTTGGTGGAGCGGGCACGGGCGGCCGGGGAGCTGCGGGCCGATGTGTCCGTCTCCGATGTGCTGCTGGTGATCGCCACGGCGGCTCCGTCGCTGCCGGACGCCGCGCAGCAGGCGGCGGCGTCGGCGCGGCTGCTGGAAATCCTGCTGGAGGGTCTGCGGTCCCGGCCCGCGACCGGCTGACCGTGTTCCCGGCGGCCCGTTCGTCCGGCCGCCCGCGTCACCCGGGCGATCTTCCCGCCCGGGTGACGCGGGCGGCTTTTCCGTGTCTCCTTCACACGCCTCCCCTTCACGCCCCCTCACGCCCCCTCCACGCACCTTCTCCTCGCGTCTCGCGCTCGGCGGCCTCTCCACTGAGTCCCCTCGGACGGGTGACAGGAGGCCGAGGGGGTCGTTGAAGAAATGACGATGTGGGACTCTGGGGCGGTGATGTCGGGCTGGGGCGGGGGCGTTCCACGATGAGTGTTGACGGGGCGCGCGAGGACGAGGGTGCCGGGACCCAGGTGCCCGGCCAGGGGCGCCGGACGGGCGGCCGGAACATCCCGGTGCAGCGGGGCACACCGACCGGTGACGCCGAGCTGATCGAGCGGATGCGGGGCGGGGACGACTCCGCGTACGAGGAGCTGTACCGGCGGCACGCGACGGCGGTGCGCCGGTACGCGCGCACCTGCTGCCGGGACGCGCACACCGCCGACGACCTGACCGCCGAGGTGTTCGCCCGGATGCTCCAGGCCGTACGCGGCGGCGCCGGACCCGAGCACGCCGTACGGGCCTATCTGCTGACCTCGGTGCGGCGCGTCGCCGCGCATTGGATCACCTCGGCCCGGCGCGAGCAACTCGTCGACGACTTCGCCGCCTTCGCCCAGCAGGCCGCCCACTCCCCTGCGGCGTCCGAGGACGGCACCCTCGAACTCGGCGCGGACGTACGGGCGTTGCACGAGGCCGAGCAGTCCATGGCGATGCGGGCGTTCCGTTCGCTGCCCGAGCGCTGGCAGGCCGTGCTGTGGCACACCGAGGTGGAGGACGAGTCCCCGAGCGAGGTCGCCGTCCTGTTCGGCCTGGACGCCAACGGCACCCGCGTGCTCGCCAGCCGCGCCCGCGAGGGCCTGAAGCAGGCGTACCTCCAGGCCCATGTCAGCACCACCCTCACCGACGACGCGGAGTGCGCGCGCTACGCCGACCAGCTGGGCGGCTACGCCCGCCGCAAGCTGCGTGTCCGTGCCGAGCGGGGGCTGCGCAAGCACCTGGAGGAGTGCGCCAGGTGCCGGCTCGCGGCGGCGCAGATCGAGGAGGTCGCGGGGGGCATCCCCGCGGTCGTGCCGGTCGCGGTCATCGGCTGGTTCGGGGCCGCCGGGTACGCCAAGGCGCTCGGCCTCGTCGCGGGCGGCGCGGGGGCCGGGGCCGCGGGTGCCGCGGGGGCGGCTGCCGCGTCGAGCGGTTCCTCCGGCGGTGCCGGTGCCGCGGGCGGGGCCGCCTCGGAGGCGATCGGGGCACCGGTCAAGGCGGGCATCGCCGCCGGTGTCGTCGCGGTCGCCGCCGCGGCGGTGGCCTTCGGCCTCGTGCACGCCGGCCATCCGGCGAAGGAGGCCGCCGAGCCCGCGTCGCCGCCGCCGGTCGCCGTGCGGACGCCGCCCCCGACGCCCGCCCCGCCGAGGCCGAAGCCGACCCCCACCCCGAAACCGACACCCCGGCCGGCGGTGCCCGCCGCGCCCGCGCCCAGGCCGGCCCCGACGCCCCCGCCGACGCCCCCGCCGAGGCCCGCACCCGCGAAGCCCGCGCCGCCCCCCACACCCACACCCACAC
>NZ_LBDA02000153.1 GCF_000980885.2 Streptomyces malaysiense
TTCAGCTCGATCGCGGTGTCCAGCTGTTCGGTCATCTGCTCGTCGTAGACCGGGCGTTCGACCGAGCGGAAGACACCGATCGGGGTGTGGTGCAGGCTGTCCGGGTCGGCCAGGCGGGAGAGGGCGAAGGCGGTGGTCGGGGACGCGGCGTGGGCGTCGTGGACCAGGAGCTCCGCCTCGTTGCGCGGGGTCACGGTGACCACCTCCAGGTCTCCGGTGCGCCGGTCGCGTACGACGCCGCGCGCGCCCTCGGCCCCGAACCGGACGGGCTGCCCGTGCTCCAGGCGGATCAGCGCCTCCTCGGCGCGCTGCCGGTCCTTGAGGGCGTCGAAGGCGCCGTCGTTGAAGATGTTGCAGTTCTGGTAGATCTCGACCAGCGCGGTGCCGGGGTGCTCGGCGGCCGCGCGCAGGACCCCGGTGAGGTGCTTGCGGTCGGAGTCGATGGTCCGGGCCACGAAGGACGCCTCCGCGCCGATCGCGAGGGACACCGGGTTGAACGGGGTGTCCAGCGAGCCCATCGGCGTCGACTTGGTGATCTTGCCGACCTCGGAGGTGGGCGAGTACTGGCCCTTGGTCAGGCCGTAGATCCGGTTGTTGAACAGCAGGATCTTCAGGTTCACGTTGCGCCGCAGCGCGTGGATCAGGTGGTTGCCGCCGATGGAGAGCGCGTCGCCGTCACCGGTGACCACCCACACGCTGAGGTCCCGCCTGCTGGCGGCGAGGCCGGTGGCGATGGCCGGGGCGCGGCCGTGGATGGAGTGCATCCCGTAGGTGTTCATGTAGTACGGGAAGCGGGAGGAGCAGCCGATGCCGGAGACGAAGACGATGTTCTCCCTGGCCAGCCCCAGCTCGGGCAGGAAGCCCTGCACGGCGGCGAGGATCGCGTAGTCACCGCAGCCGGGGCACCAGCGCACCTCCTGGTCCGACTTGAAGTCCTTCATCGACTGCCCGGCCTCGGCCTTGGGCACCAGCTGGAGCAGTCCGTTGCCGGTGTCAGTCATCGATGGCCTCCTTCAGCGCCGCGGCGAGCTGCTCCGCCTTGAACGGCATGCCGT
>NZ_LBDA02000154.1 GCF_000980885.2 Streptomyces malaysiense
CCCCACCCTTTCAACCTCAGCGTCGCTGTTTGGCGTCATCCAGTCCCGATAGGTGTCGCCGCTGTTATTGCATCCGGTGTCGCAGTACGTGACGGGTCGGAGCCCACCGGGATCGGTGTAGGTGAGGGGGCTTCCATTGGCGTAGCTGTAGCCATTGAGGGACTGCGGGTTGGTGGAATCGAGGATGGGGTCGACGCTGAGGAACCGGCCTGTGGTGGGGTCGTATTCGCGGGCGCCGAGGTGGGTGAGTCCTGTGGTCTTGGTGTCGTCGGTGCCGCCTACGAACCCCTTGCTGCCGGGCCAGGTGGCCGGCTCGGTGCCGCGGGTGCCGCCGAAGGGCAGGGTGCGGCGCTGGGTGAGCTTCTGGGTGGCGGAGTCGACGGCGAGTTGGGCGGTGCCGTGGTGGTCGGCGAGGGTGAAGGAGACGGTGCCGTCGTCGGTCTGGACGGCCGTCTGCCCGCCGCCGAGGTCGTAGTAGCGGGTGGCCTTGGGTGTGGTGGATCCCTTGGCCAGGGTGATTTCGGTGGCGCCGAGGTAGAGGGTGGTCTCGGTGGGGGTGCGGCCGATGAGGCGGTTGCCGTCGGCGTCGTAGAGGTACTCAGTGGTGGTGCTGGTGTCGCCCGCGCCGGGTTCGGTCACCGTGGCCAGGTGGCCTTCCACGTCCCAGTCGTTGGTCTGGGTGGTGCCGCTCAGGGTGCGGGTGGTGGTGTTGCCGGTCTCGTCGTAGCCGTAGCTGTCCTTCGCGGTTCCGGTGGGGCCGGCCGTCGTGATGGAGGACACGGCATGCGGATGGGGACTGCCCGCCTCGGGGTAGTCGTAGGTGCGCTTGGTGTCCTTGCGGGAGTCACCCGTGATGTCGTGAAGCGTCTCCGTGGTGCGGTCGCCGACCAGGTCGTAGCCGTAGGACGACCAGTACGGGGCCGGACCACCGAGCACGCTGCCGCTGGGGGTGGCGGCGCAGCTGGTGGTGTTCTGGGTCCAGGCCTCGGTGAGGCGGGTGAGGTAGTCGTAGGTGAAACACTGGGTGTCGGTCCCGTCGCGGGAGACGTCGGAGACGGACCGGACGTTGCCGGCCTCGTCGTAGTGGTAGGTGCTGTTCTGGTCGACTCCGGCGACGTCCTCGCGGTCGACCCGTGCGGACTCCAGGCGCTGGGTGCCCCACTCGTAGGTGTCGGTGACCCAGGTCTTCTTGCCGCCGCTCTTGGACAGCTCGTACTGGTACGGCTTGCCGGTGAGGTAGTAGCTGGTGGCGGCCTTGATACCCTGGCTGCTGCTCACCGAGGCTGGCCACAGGGTGGCGTCCTGGTAGGTGTAGCTCACGGTCGCCGCGGACAGGGAGCCTGCCTTCGGGTAGCCGATGCCCTGCACCGTGCCCGAGGAGTTGTACGTGGTTGCGGTCAGATAGTCGCCCTTGAGGGCTCCCTCGGCGGCCGGGATGGAGAGGGAGGTGCGCAGCGGGCGGTAGAGGCGGTCGTAGGCGACGACCTTGGTGGTGTAGGCGTTCCCATGATCGTAGCGGGTGGACTGTGCCAGCTGGCCCTTGGCGTTGGTGATGGTGTCGTACGTCCAGGAGGCGCGCAGCGTGCCGGTGGCCGAGGCTTCGCGCAGTTCGGTCTGGCGGCCGAGGTTGTCGTAGCCGTGCCACAGGGCCGGGGTGTCCGGGCGGGCGTCCTTGGCCGTGGTCAGCTGACCACGGTCGTCGTACGTACTCGTGGTCGTGCCCTTGTCCGGGTCGGTGGTCTCCTTCTGCCGGCCGAGCAGGTCGTACTTGTACGTCCAGACGCTGCCTGCCGGGTCGGTGAGCATGCTGAGCTCTCCGCGCGGTGTGTACTTGTACCGCGTGGTGTCGTACGCGCTGCTCGGGCTGGGCGTGTGGTGCTGGCGCAACTCGGTGGTCCGGCCGCGGGCGTCGACCAGCGTGGTGGTGGCGGTGCCGCCGGTGGGCGGGACGACCGTGGTGCGGTCACCGCCGTAGCTCGTCGTGGTCGTGGCCAGTACGGGGCCGCCGTCGCCGTTGCCCGCCAGCTGCTTTGCTTCGGTCTGGCGTCCTAGGCCGTCGTACTTGTAGCGGTTCTGGGTCTCCACACTCAGGGCGTCGGCGGGTTTCAGCAGCTCGGTGCTGGGTGCGCCGGCCGTGTAGTAGGTCGCGAACTCCTTGGACACGAGGCCGCGTTCGTCGTAGAAGGTGTCGGCCAGCAGGCGTCCGCCGTCCGGGCCGGGGTCTTGGGTCTGGCGGGGGCGCAAGAAGCCGTCGTAGAGGGTGTAAGAGGTGCGCTGAGCGCTGTTGTTGCCGAGCGTCTTGGTGCCCACGACGACCGGCTGGTTTTCGGCGACTGTGTAGGTGAACTGGTAGTTGGGGGTCTGGCCGGTGAGGGTGTCGGCGAGCCATACCTTGGTCGAGCGGCCCAACGCGTCGTAGGCGAAGTTGGTGGCGCCGCCGTTGGTGTCGGTCTGGGTCAGCGGCAGGCCCCGCAGGACGTCCTGGGTCGTGGTCGTGGTTTGCGCGGTGCTCGCGTCGCCGGCCTTGGCCGGCGGCGTGGTTACCTTCACCGTGGTGACGAATCCTGTGGCGGGGGTGCGTTCGGTCGTGGTGGTACGGCCGTCCTTGCGTTCTGTCCGCGTGATCGCCCCGCCGGCGGTGACCTTCACATCGGCGGTCAGATCGGTGCTGGTCAGCTGACGACCGTAGGAGTCGAAGGTGGCGCCGGACTCCAGGTAGACCGCGGTGGTGCCTTCGTAGTCCTTGAGCACCGCGGCCGCGGTGGCGTCGCCCTTGGTCGGGGGCGCGTCATAGGCGCCGCCGTCGTAGGCGGTACGTGCGTCGGACATCACGTCGTCGGGGCGGGTGACCTGCGCATCGCAGGCCTTGGACACCGTCTCGACGCGGGATGCGAGGGTGAGGATGTTGTCGCCGGTGTTGGTCGCGTAGGTGGTGCGGGTGCACTGGTCGTCGTCGGGGGTGCTGTCGTCGCCGAAGTCGTCGGCCTGGGTGATGCGTCCCGCGACCGTGTCGTAGGTGTTGGCGGCGGACATGGTGCGCCACTTAGCGCCGGCGCCGTCGTCGAGAGAGGTCCAGCTCTTGACGCGTGAGGTGCCGGTGAAGTTGGCGGTGACGGTGCCCCAGTCGCGGGTCTTCTTCGCCGTCTCGTGGTGCCAGGGCCGTTTGACCGTCTTGGCCAGGACCTTGCCGTCGGGGCCCGAGTAGCTGACGGCCTTGTAGGCGAAGCCCGCCGCCGGTTCCTCGTCGGTGATCGGGTCGCCTTCGCCGTCGCCCAGGGTGACGGTCACGGATTTGGTGCCGCCGGAGGGGGCCTTGCGGTCCCCGTCCATGCCGCGCAGGAAGTACGTGTCCGCCTGCGTCTTCATCGCCGAGGGGCCGCCCTGGCCGCCGGTCCGCACACGGACCTGCCCGTAGCCGCGCCACTGCGCCCAGGTCTTGAACTTCTCCTTGGTCAGGCCGTCGTCATCGTCGTAGTGCCAGGCCGCGCCGCCCAGGTACTGGTAGCCGGTGACCTGGTCCGGTGACCCGCCTGTGCGGTCGGTCGAGGTCACGGAGGTGACCACGTACTTGTTGAACCACTGGAGCTCGGGGTCGTCCGAGGTGCTGCCGCCGATGTACTGCGGAAAGCAGCGTGTGGTGTTGCTCTCGGCAGTGGGCAGTGTGCCGAAGTCGCAGGCCTGGTCCGAGTAGTTGACGTCGATCTGGCCGCCGGTCTCGTCGGCGACGGTGGACAGGCGGTCCTTGACGAAGGGTGCGTAGCCGTCGCCGGTCTTGTCGAGCCGGTTGACCAGCTGGGTGTAGGCGAACGTCGTCTTCGGAAGGGTGATCGACGGGGTGGCGGTGTGCCCGGTGTGCTGGATGGAGTCGAGCAGCAGCTGGTAGTCGGTGTCGGCCGTGCCCCAGCGATGGCTCAGTGCCCAGGAGTCGACGTCGCTGTAGGTGCTGCCGTTCCAGACCTGTGTGGTCACCTGGGTTAGACGTTTGCGGGTGAAGAACGCCGGCGAGAAGCGACCGTTGTCGCAGTCCTTGCCGGACTCGCAGTTCAGGTCCCAGGGGGTGTCGTACCAGGAGGCGGCGTCCTTGTCGATGTCCGAGCAGGCGGTGCTGGACAGGCAGCGCTCGGCGCTGGTGAAGCCGACCTTGGCCAGTGCCTTGGTGTCGTAGAGGGCGGAGGACTTCAGGCCGTACTCGATGTGGTCGAGGGTGCCGCCGCGCACGTAGCGGGTGTTGTCCTTGGCCTTGAGGTTGCGGCCGTAGGAGTTGGTCTCCTGGTTGTAGTAGTAGGCGATGGCGTTGCCGTGCACGTCGACGGCGTAGTCGAGGTTCCAGCGCCATGCCTGCTGGCACCAGGAGTCCGCGAAGGCGGAGGCGTGGCAGGGCTCGCCGGTGCCGTTGCCGAAGACGGGGACGGTCCAGGTGGAGTTGGTGGTCAGCTTGCCGTCTGCCCAGTTGGGCAGCCGGTTGTAGCCGAAGTAGTAGCGGGTACCGTCTGGGTCGGTCAGCCGCCAGTATTCGCCGTCGTTGTCGCCGTTGCCTCGGTTACTGGAGGTGAGGCGGTCGATCTTGGTGCCGTCGTCGTTCTTCAGCTTCCACGAGTCGGCGCCGTTCGGCACTAGTTCGCCGCCCTTGCCGTTGAACGTGAGGAACGCGTTGTCGTACGCCCAGCACAGGTCTCCGGGCTTGCTGCCGTCGGCGTTCTTCACACCGTCGTCGGCACACGGCTTGTACTTGCGCTCGATGAACCCGGACCCCAGGTCGAAGCCGTCGCCCGCCCAGGACGCCTGGTTGTTGGTGTTGCCCGTACGGCCGTCCACGGAGCCCGAGGAGTAGGCCAGCCCGACCTTGGGAGCGAGACCGCCCGGGACATCGGGCACCGGCATGTCGTACGACCAGGTGAAGTCACCGGTGTTCAGGCTGGTGTTCCAGGCCGCGGACGGGGACAGCGGGGTGGCTTTGTAGTCCCCGCCCGCGCTCTGCGTGTCCGCGACGGCGGCGAGCAGGGTGGGAGCAGCGGCGCTGAGGGAGACGTTCTGCGCGGTGAGGATCTGCTTCTCGGTGTCGTTGACCGTCGTCACCGGCTTGCCGGCGCGGCAGTGTGCCTCGCCAGGGGTGGTCAGCGCGCACTCGGGCAGTTGGACCAGGGTGAGGCGGGAGGCGTAGCCACCGCCGTAGGCGTCGGCGAAGGCGGAGTAGTCCAGTGCCGCGCGGACGCGGCCGGACCGGCCCGTCTTGCCTGCCTTGGTCTCGCCCTTGGCTTCAGCCTTGCCTCCGGCGTCGTCCTTCAGGCGCAGGGACATGAACAGCCCGTCCACGGCTGCCTTCTTGGCGGCCGCGCGGTCGAGGACGCGTGCCTCGACCGCACCGCTCGCCGGCTTCTTGGCGGCGCTGCCCCGGGTGTCCAGGCTCAGGGGCGTTCCCTTGACGCGGACAGCGGGGGACGCGGCGCTCTTCCCCGCAGTCGCGGGCAGTTCGACGACCGCCGTCACCGCCCTCGGCCACGCGATCTTCGGCGCCGTCCGCGGGGTGCGGGGTCCCTTCATCAGGGTGCGCGGCTTGACCTTGACCGGCGTCACGGCGACCGGTTTCCCGGAGTGGGGCACCGCTGGACGACCTTTGCCGTCGTCCGCCGCGAGGGCCGGTTGGGTCGCTCCCTGCAAGAGCGCGCCGACCATGACCGCGGCCGAAGTCAGTGCGACGCGTCGTCGCAGCCTTCTGAACCGTTTGCTGGATCTCTCGTTCATATCCTGTCTTTGATCCTTCGCTGCAAGCCCGGCCCGCGTGCTGAGCGCGGGCCGGGGCGCAAGTGGATTGCCGAGTCGAGGTCTTGCCGGATCAGTCGTCGCCGGGGACCTCGGTGGGCATGCCCGGCCAGCCCACGGCCAGCTGCTCGATCTGGGCGTTGCTCAACGCGCCCTGGAAGGCCCACAGGTCGGACACCGTGCCGGGCCAGTACTGGCCCCATGTGCTCGTCCCTGTCCTGGCCCGGCCGAGCTGCATGGGCTGGGTTGCCTTGAAGGCCAGTACGTCGTCCGCCCAGGAGAACCTGTCGGTGCAGTCTGTGTCGTCCGCTGCGCCGTCTCCGTTCGAGTCCGGGCAAGCGGTCTCCTCCAGTTCGCCGTTCACATACAGCGACAGGCGCTTGGCGAAGCCGTCGTAGGCCACGGCCACATGCGTCCAGTCCGTCGCGCTGAAGAACTTCCCGTTGTCGACCTGCTGGACGGAGGCTTCGGCGCTGTCCGCGGACGCCATGGCGATGCGCCATCGTCCAGGATCCGTGTCCGGGGTGGCACTTGGCTCGTAGCGCACCGTCAAGGCGCTCTGTGCCGTGCCGGGCATGCTGAGCAGGACGACGCCCTTCTGCGGGACGGCGGCAGCCTGAACCCATGCGCTGACGGTGAAGCTGGCGCTGGTGTCCACGGGCGCCTTGGAGGTCACGCCGTAGTCGTCGACGCCGTCGAGCGTGACGCCGCCGTCGACCCAGCCGGAGTCGATCTGCGCGCCGCCGGACAGCGTCATCGCATTGCCCGACGCGGACGCGTCCGGCGTCACCAGTGGAGAACCCGACGCGCTCTCGAAGGTCCAGCGGGCCTTGACCAGCGGTCGTCGCTGGAAGATCTGGCGGACCTCGTTGTCGGCCACCGGCCGGTCAAACGCTCTTACGTCGTCGATGTCTCCCTGGAACTGGTCGACGTACTGGCCCGTCCAGATGGCGCGGCCGACTTGGAGCGGGCCTTGGGCCTCCCAGGTCCTGGGCGCCGCGGCGCTGCCTTGCAGTTGCCCGTTGACGTACAGGCGGATCTGCTGGACATCGGCGTCGTAGACGGCCATCAGGTGGGTCCACTCGCCGGTCCGGGCCGGCTGGTTGGCCTGGACCCGCTGGTCGCGGATGTTGCCCGCCTCGACGTCTTCCAGCGAGGTACGCAGCGACCAGGTGTTCGCGGCCGCTTCGTAGGAGAGGTAGAACGGGCTGTAGTACGTGCCGCTCTGGCTGAGCACCGTGCGATTGCCGCTGGTGGCTCCTTCGGCCGGCTTCACCCAGGCGGAGACGCTGTACGAGCGGCTGGTGTCGAGCACGGGCAGGTCCGTGGCCGCGTAGCCGGTGCTCCCGTTCAGCCGCAGGGAGTTGCCCGCGATGCCGCTCGCTCCGAGGTCCGCGCCGCCATGCGGGGTGAGCGGCTGTTCGGCGGCTCTGCCGACCGTCTCCTTGGCGTCTGCCCCTTC
The DNA here is from genome assembly GCF_000980885.2 of Streptomyces malaysiense. Taxonomy (GTDB): domain Bacteria; phylum Actinomycetota; class Actinomycetes; order Streptomycetales; family Streptomycetaceae; genus Streptomyces; species Streptomyces malaysiense. Next base: position 7,223 of record NZ_LBDA02000154.1, read on the forward strand.
GTCCAGCGGGAAGACAGCTCGGGCCGGACGGCCACTGGTGAGCGGTTGGTCCTGGTACAGGCGCCCGGCCTCGGCCGCGCCGACCGCCCGGTCGAAGATGCGCAGATCGTCGATGGTGCCAGGGAAGAAGGACTTGTGGACACCGCTGTAGATACCGGCGCCCAGCTGGAGCCCGCGACGGGCGTCCCAGGCGGTGGTGTAGGCGGTGGCGCCCGCCTGCTTGCCGTTCACATACAGCCGCAACTGCTTGGCGTCGCCGTCGTACACGCCTATCAGATGGGCCCACTCACCGACCTTGGCGTCTCCGGGTGTGCCGGCCATGACCCGTGCTATGGAGGCTCCGGGCGCGTCGGAGGTGTACTGGTTGAACACCCATCGGTCGTACGCCTGGGAGTAGTACAGCTCGAAACCCGGAGAGTAGTTGCCTGGCTGTGCGGCGATGATCGCTGTGGTCGTCGGCGTCTGGTCCATGCGCACCCATGCCTCGACGGAGAAGCTGTCCGATGTGTCCACGACGGTCAGATCGGAGTCCGCGTATCCGGTCGTGCCGTCGAAGTGCAGCCCGGTGCCCTTCTTACCCTCGGCGCCGAGGGCGGCGCCGCCGTGCAGGCGCACGGTCCGCGCAGGGGTAGTGGACGCGGCGGTGGCAGCACCGGCTGCCTCGTCCAGCGACCACATGGACCGCTCGGGCTGTCCGGCCTTCACCCGGAACTGGTAGGTACGCACCTCAGAGCCGTTGCCCGCCTGGTCGAACGCCTTGGCGGTGACGAAGTTCAAGCCCTCCTTGGCCGGCAGCATCTTCGTGATCCTCGCCGCGCCTTGGGACGTGGTGATTGTGTTGGCCGCCGTGGGGTCCGTGTTGATACCGAACCAGTACTTGGTGACATCGCTGTCCGCGGCCTTGAGCTCGAACGACCCGTACTTGCCCACCCCGTCGTACCACGGATCGTCCGGATTCTCCGGATCCGAGGCGGGATAGTCACCTGAGGAGATCGCCGGGGCCTTCGGCACGGAAGCGTCGTAATAGAAGTAGCAGGCCGTCTGGTCACCCGTATACGACCAAGGCGAGTACTGGGCCAGGGCCGTTGCGTGCTCGCGA
>NZ_LBDA02000155.1 GCF_000980885.2 Streptomyces malaysiense
CACAACGACCCCACCCACCTCGGACAGTCAGCCACCACGCACCCCCTGCTGGCAGCCACCATCGAGTCGGCCACCGACGGCCGTGTCACCTACACCGGCCGCCTCCACACCGACGACCACCCCTGGCTCGCGGACCACGCCCTCACCGGCGTCCTCGTCCTGCCCGGGACCGCATACGTCGAACTCGCCCTCCACGCGGCACGCCACGTCGGCCTCGCCCGCGTCGAGGAACTCACCCTTCAGGCCCCCCTGGTCCTCCCCGAGCGCGGCAGTACCCACCTCCAGGTGACGATCGACCCACCCGACGAGAGCGGTCGTCGTTCGCTGTCGGTGCACACCCGCCCGGGAAACCCCTCGGACGACGAGGACACGAACGCCGCGGACAGCCAGGACCTCTGGGTGCGGCACGCCACGGGCACCTTGTCGGGCCCCAGCGCGTCAGCCGGTGTGCCGGAGGGACCCACCGGAGCGTGGCCCTCTCCCGGGCACGAGCGCGTCGCCGTGGACGACTTCTACGAGATGGCCGCCCAGTCCGGCTACCACTACGGGCCGGCCTTCCGGGGTCTCACCGCCGCCTGGCGTGCCGGCACGGACGGCAGCATCTGTGCCGAGGTGTCGCTGCCCGAGGAGGGCGTCAGCACGGACGGGTACGTCCTCCACCCTGCCCTGCTCGACTGCGCCCTGCACGCGCTCGCCGCCGCCGACCACCCCGGTCTGCCGGCCCCGGGATCGCAGGACGGTGACGGCGACCGGCGGATGCGTCTGCCGTTCACCTGGAGCGATGTCACTCTGCACCCCGTCGCCGACGCGTCCGCCCCCACGTCGCTGCGTGTCCGACTGCGTCCCACGGGCTCCGACACCTATACGGTGCGCGTCACGGACGCCACGGACACTCCGCTGCTCAGCGTGGGGGCCCTGAAGGTACGGAGCCTGGATGTGGCCGCGCTGCACGGCGCGCACCACGGCAACCCCCTCCACTCGTTGACGTGGCGGCAGGCGACGGACGTGTCCCTCGACGAGACGCAGACGCCCGACGGCTGGGTACACCTCGGCGAGGGCGGCGACCTCTCCGACGTGACGGCCCTGGGCAGGGGCCGCGAATCGGACGACGAGGGGCCGGGCACCGTCGTCGCCGAGTTCACGGGTGACGGCGCCACGGCTGCTCCGGACGCCGCACGCACGCTGGCCAAGGCCGCACTGCGCACCGTCCAGCAGTTCCTCGGTGACGAGAGCCTGCGGTCCAGTCGTCTCCTGGTGGTCACACGAGGCGCTGTCGCCACGGCCGAGACCGACACGGTGACGGATGTCGCCGCGGCGGCGGTGTGGGGGCTGGTGCGGTCGGCACAGCTGGAGCACCCGGGGCGTTTCCTCCTCGTCGACCTGGACGCGGGCGCGGGGCGCGGAGTGCTGCCTTCCGTCGCCGCCGTCGACGAGCCGCAGGCCGCGGTGCGGGGCGACCGGGTGCTGGTGCCCCGCGTGACCCGGGTACCGGCGACTCCGGCCGACGACGCGCCCGAACCGATCGACCTTGAGGGCACCGTGCTCGTCACCGGTGGCACCGGAACGCTCGGCGGCCTCGTCGCCCGTCACCTCGCCGGCAGCCACCAGGTGCGGCACCTGCTGCTGGTCAGCCGCAGCGGCAGGGCCGCCGCCGGTGCGGCGGAGCTGGAGGCCGAGCTGACCTCGCTGGGGGCCGAGGTCACCATCGCCTCCTGCGACGCCGGCGACCCGCGGGCGCTGGCGGCGCTGCTGGAGTCGATACCGTCCGACCGTCCGCTGACAGCCGTCGTGCACACCGCGGGCGTGCTCGATGACGCGGTGATCAGCGCTCTCGCCCCCGAGCAGATCGACGCCGTGCTCCGCCCGAAGGCGGACGTGGCCTGGCATCTGCACGAGCTGACCAGGGACCTCGGCCTCAGGGCCTTCGTTCTCTTCTCGTCCGCGGCTGGCACCCTCGGCAGCCCCGGCCAGGGCGGCTACGCCGCCGCCAACGCCTTCCTCGACGCCCTGGCCGCCCATCGCCACGCCGCCGGCCTTCCGGCCCAGTCGCTGGCCTGGGGCCTGTGGGCCGAGACCAGCGGGCTCACGGGCACGTTGTCGGACGCGGACATGGCTCGCATCAATCGCACCGGGATCATGCCGCTGGCGACCGAGGACGCCCTTTCCCTCTTCGACGCCGCGCTCGCCTCCGGGTCCGCCACCCTGCTGCCCGTGCGGCTCAGCCGGCCCGCGCTGCGCAGCCATGCGACGGCGGGCACGCTCCCTCCGCTGCTCAGCTCCCTGGTGCCCGCACAGGCGCGCCGGGACACCGGACGGAGCAGCCTCACCGCTCGCCTGGCGGCACTGCCCCCGGAGCAACAGGAACAGTTGCTGCTCGACCTGACACGCACGCACATCGCCACCGTTCTGGGACACAGCGGGCCGCAGGCGGTCGATCCGCAGCGGGCCTTCCAGGACCTCGGCTTCGACTCGCTGACCGCCGTGGAGTTGCGCAACCGCCTGACGACGGCGACCGGGTTGCGCCTCCCGGCGACGTTGGTGTTCGACCACCCGACGCCGAGTGCGCTCGCCCGCCACCTGGCCGCGGAGCTGCTGGGAGTCGCGGACGACTCCGCCGGCCTGCCCGGCCTCGGCGCGGTCGGTGACGAGCCCGTCGCGATCATCTCCATGACCTGCCGGTACCCCGGAGGCGTCACCTCCCCGGAGGACCTGTGGGAGCTGGTCGCCGCCGGCACGGACGCCGTCTCGGGCTTCCCCGAAGGACGCGACTGGGACCCGGAGGACCTGTACGACCCCGATCCCGACGCCCCGGGGAAGTCGTACACCCGGGAAGGCGGTTTCCTCCACGACGCCGCCGACTTCGACGCCGACTTCTTCGGCATCTCGCCGCGCGAGGCGCTCGCCATCGACCCGCAGCAGCGGTTGCTGCTGGAAGCCGGCTGGGAGGTCTTCGAGCGCGCCGGCCTGGTCCCGACGACACTGCGCGGGAGCCGTACCGGCGTCTTCACCGGTGTGATGTACGGCGACTACTCGGCCCGCCACACCCAGCCGCCGCCCGGCTTCGAGGGCCACTTGGGCAGTGGCAGCGCCGCCAGCATCGCCTCGGGCCGCCTGTCCTACACCTTCGGTCTGGAGGGCCCGGCCGTCACGATCGACACGGCGTGTTCGTCGTCGTTGGTGGCGATGCACCTGGCCGCGCAGGCCCTGCGCAACGGCGAGTGCACGCTGGCACTGGCCGGTGGTGTCACCGTCATGGCGACACCCGGGGCTTTCGTGGAGTTCTCCCGGCAGCGGGGACTCTCACCCGACGGCCGGTGCAAGGCGTTCGCCGACGGCGCCGACGGCACCGGCTGGGGCGAGGGTGTCGGGCTCGTCCTACTGGAGAAACTGTCGGACGCCGAGGCCAACGGTCACCAGGTCCTCGCCGTGCTGCGCGGCTCGGCCGTC
>NZ_LBDA02000156.1 GCF_000980885.2 Streptomyces malaysiense
CGCGAGGTTAAACGCCAAGCTAAGGCTGTTCACTCCCGGTCAGGCGTGTTCGCTGCTGCGGAAGGTGGAACGGTAGCTCTGCGGGGTGGTGCCGGCGACCTTTTTGAAACGCTCGCGGAAAGCGGTCGGGGAACCGAAGCCGGCCTGGTCGGCGATGCGGTCGATCGTGTGGTCGGTGTTCTCCAGGAGGTACTGGGCCCGCCTGACCCGAGCGCGCAGCAGCCACTGCAGCGGTGTGGTGCCGGTCTGTTCACGGAACCGGCGGCTGAAGGTGCGTCCGCTCATGGAGCTTCGCTGAGCCAGGAGGTCGAGCGTCAGCTCTTCGCCGAGGTGTTCCTCCATCCAGGCGAGTACCGGTTCGAGCGTGGACCCCTGGGGGACCGGTGGCTGGGGGTGGACGATGAACTGGGCCTGGCCGCCTTCGCGTTCCAGCGGGGTGACCGCCAGTCGGGCCGCGTCGGCGGCCACCGCGGAGCCGAAGTCGCGGCGGATCATGTGCAGGCACAGGTCGAGTCCCGCCGAGGCTCCCGCGGAAGTGAGCAGTTGCCCGTTGTCGACGTAGAGGACGTCGGGGCGCACCTCGACCTTGGGGAAGCGGCGGGCGAGGTCGGGGGCGGCGACCCAGTGCGTGGTCGCGGCCAGTCCGTCGAGCAGTCCGGTCAGGGCGAGGTCGAAGGCGCCGACGCAGATCGACGCGATCCTGGTGCCTCGGGCCGCCGCGACGCGCAGCGCCTGCAGTACTTCCTCGCTCGGTGGGGGCGCGCCTTCCGCGCGGCCGGGCACGATCACGGTGTCGGCGTCTGCGAGTGCTTCCAGGCCCCAGGCGGTGGTGATCGCGAATCCGGCCGCCGGGATCTGGGCGGTGGGTCCGCACACGCGCACCTGGTAGGGGCGGCGCCCGTCCGGCAGCCGGACTCGGGCGAACACTTCCAGGGGTGTGGACAGGTCGAAGGGGATGACCTGTTCGAGTGCCAGAACCGCGATGGTGTGCACCTTCGACTCCTCGACTTCTGGACGGAACCACGCTCAGACCTTCTGTCCTACGGTTCACGTCGGCGCAGGTCAAAGGGTTGGCGAGAACCCGTTGGATTCTGTCGTTCCAGCCGCTGGGAGCCTGTGGTTTGCGGTTCCTAGGCTCCGACGTCGGTGGTTCCTCCCTGCGGACTCCACCGTTTCCGGCCCCCAGCATGTGAGAAGGCGTACCGAGATGCCAACCCTGCCCGTTTGTTGCCTGCCTGGCGTTCCCGAGCACCGCGGTGGGGGCGTGGCCCGATGACCAAGCTCGTGCTCGCTCTCCACGTCCTGGCGGCCATCATCGCCGTCGGGCCCGTGACCGTCGCCGCCAGCATGTTCCCCGCGGCGGCCCGCCGTGCCGCCTCGTCCCCCGGCGACGAGGTCTTCGCGGGGGTGCGGATCCTGAACCGGATCTGCCGCGTCTACGCGGAGGTCGGACTCGCTGTCCCGGTGTTCGGGTTCGCCACCGCAAGCCTGATGCACGTCCTGAACAGCCCCTGGCTGATCACCTCCATCATCCTGACGGCCGTCGCCGCCCTTCTGCTGGGCCAGCTGGTGCTACCCCGCCAGCATGCTCTCCTCACCGCCTTGGTCGAATCGACGGCGGAGCCCCGGCTCGACCGAGCAGCTACCGCTCGACTGGCGATGCTCACCGGATGCTTCAACCTTCTGTGGGCCACGGTCACGGTGCTGATGATCGTTCGTCCCGGCTCGGCCACCGGAGCGTAACCGGCATGACCACCCGTAAGCCGCTGCGTATCTCCGCCACGATCGAACTGATCACCCTCGCTGCGCTCTTGACCAACATGGCCACCGCCAACGCGCATGCGGTGGCCGCCATGACCGGCCCGGTCCACGGCTTCGCCTGGCTCTACGGTGTCATCGCCACCTGGCGGGACGCCCGCTCCAGCGGGCAGCGCATCCTCCTGTCGGCCATCCCCGGCATCGGCGGCATGCTGGCCCTGCGAAGCCTGGACCGGGGGGACACCGAAGACCACGGGCCCCACCAACGCGCCAGGACAAGCCGACCGAGCCCTTGACCTCTCGCCCGCCGTCTTTAGCAGGTCTGTTCGCACGACGGAGACACTCCGCCCGGGGCGGCCTCGGAGGCGACGTCCTGCGTGTGCCTGAGGATGACCCCGAGGTCGTCCCTGATCAGGGACGACCTCGGGGCGTATGCCGGTGCGCACCCCCTGCACCAGGTCGCCGGACGGGTGGCCTGGAGCAGGGAGAGGCCGGACCCAACCGCGCCGCGGCTCTTGTCCGCCCTGGCTGGGCCACCATCGGAAGGCTCCACGCTTCTTCCTCCTTTCCTCTTTGCTGAAACGACATGAGTGTTTGTCGTGCTGACGCGGGGGCTGAACGGTGGCGGTATGAGTGAGAACGCGCGGTTGCGAGCGGATGGCCAGGTGTGGGTTGTCGTGTGGTCGGAGGTGGAGCGGCCGTTTTGTCGGCTGCTTTGACCTTGGCTCGGCCCGCCGGTCGGTCGCGGTCATCGATGCGGGTGAGCCCCGCAACGCTCCGGCTGCGAATGCCGGCGTGCATGGCCTTCGCCCGGCCACGCCAAGGCTTCCGCGATCTTCGGATCCGTCCGGCCCTCCGTACGCTTCACGTTGACCACCCGCACCGTGCCTGAACGCATGACCAGCAGGAAGTCCGGCACGTGACGCCGCATCCAGCCCGCGACCCCGGCCGTCAGCCGACACGGCTGCGCGAAGATCCCCTCGACCGCCGGATCGATGTCCGCCTGCAACAGCCGCGCCAGGTCCAGCAGACTCTCGTACATCACGTACCTGCCGGTGGTCGCCGACGCGTAGTTGCCCGAATGATGAGCGCGGCCGTGCACCGAACGGACGCGCCGGGCCCCAGGCGGTGGTGATCGCGAATCCGGCCGCCGGGATCTGGGCGGTGGGTCCGCACACGCGCACCTGTAGGGGCGGCGCCCGTCCGGCAGCCGGACTCGGGCGAACACTTCCAGGGGGACAGGTCGAAGGGAATGACCTGTTCGAGTGCCAGAACCACGATGGCCTTTGACAGTGAACCCAGTCGTCTCGGCTTCCTTGCCAGCGAACCTGAGCCCTACGAGGTGACGCTGGGGGTGCTGGGCGGATGCTCGTGCCGGCCAGGCGGACTGTCGCGGGCGACGACTCGCCCGCGACAGTCCGGGACTCCGTGTGGCGGGGTCAGAACTGGTTCTCGCCGCCGTTGACGTGCAGGGTGGTGCCGAGCACGAAGCTGCTGTCCGCGGAGGCGAGGAAGGCCACCGCGGCGGCGACCTCCTCCGGGCGCCCCCTGCGGCCGATCGGCACTCCCGCCGCGAGTCCCGCCTTGACGGCTGCCGCGTTCTCCTCGCCGATGGCGATGTCGACTCCGGGGGTGTCGATCGCGCCCGGCGCTACCGTGTTGACCCGGATACCCCTGCCCTTCAGCTCGTTGGCCCAGGTCCGCGCGAGGGACCGGACCGCGGCCTTCGACGCCGCGTACAGGCCGAAGGTCTCCCGGCCGTCGTCGGCGCGGATGGAGTCGTTGAAGATCACCGAGGCGCCGTCGTTGAGCAGCGGCAGCGCCTTCTGCACGGTGAGCAGCGTGCCCCGGACGTTGACGCCGAAGATCTGGTCGAACTGTTCCCCGGCGGCCTGCGCCAGCGGTACGAGCGTGGCCATGCCCGCGTTGGCGAACAGCACGTCCAGGCCCCGGCCGCGGTCACGGATCGCCTCGTACAGCCGGTCCAGGTCGGCCGGCTCCGATATGTCGCCCGGCACCGCGGTGACCGCGGAACCGATCGACTCGACGGCCCTGTCGAGCGCGTCCTTGCGTCGGCCGGTGATGAACACATGGGCGCCCTCGGACGCCAGCCGTGCGGCGGTGGCCAGGCCGATTCCTGTGCTCCCGCCGGTGACGGCGGCGGTCTTGCCTTCCAGCTGTCCCATTACTTGAACTCCCGAAACTTAGATACCGATCGGTGCAAAACAAAACCGTAGCACTTCTGCACCGATCGGTATCGAGGTAGTAGGATGGGGCCGTGGAGATCACCCGGAAAGCGCCGATCGGCCGGCCGAGAGGCTTCGATGCCGACGAAGCCCTGGAGCAGGCGATGATGGTCTTCTGGGAGCAGGGCTACGAAGGCGCCAGCCTGACCGCCCTGACCGGCGCCATGGGCATCACCCGCAAGAGCATGTACGCGGCCTTCGGCAACAAGGAGGAACTGTTCCGCAAGGCCCTGGAGCGCTACACCGAAGGTCCCGCCGCCTACGCGGCCCGCGCGCTGGAGAAGCCGAGCGCCCGGGAGGTGGCCACGGCGTTCCTCGCCGGCTCGGTCAGCACGACCACCCGCCCCGGCTGCCCCGCCGGGTGCTTGGGCGTGCAGGGTTCGCTGGCCGCCGGCGACTCCGGACGGGCGGCTCGGGACGCCCTGATCGCCTGGCGCGACGACGGCCGTGATCGCCTCCGCCACCGGTTCCAGCGGGCCGTCGACGAGGGTGATCTGCCCCCCGGCGCGGACCCGGAACTGCTCGCCCGATACATCATGACCGTGGCGAACGGCATCGCCGTCCAGGCCGCCGGCGGCGCCACCCGCTCCGAACTCCAGGAGGTGGCCGACGCGGCGTTGCGGAACTGGCCACCCGTCTGAGACGGGTGCTGGACGGGGCATGCTGTCCAAGCCGGGGGGTGCCTCTATGTCTTTCGTCAAGCGAGGCGTGGGGTTCTGGGTTCGTAGAAGGTGCCGTCGCGGAGCATCGCGAACAGTACGTTGATCCGCTGGCGGGCCAGGCGGAGAAGTGCCTGGGTGTGGGTCTTCCCGCGGGCCCGGCATCGGTCGTAGTAGGTGCGGGAGGCGGGATCGTGCAGGGCGGCGAACGCGGACAGGAACATCGCGCGTTTCAGCTGCCGATTGCCGCCTCGTGGCGCATGTTCACCGTGGATCGAGGTCCCCGACGACTTGGTCGTCGGGGCAAGGTCGGCGTAGGAGGCCAGATGGGCGGCGGTGGGGAAGCTGGTGCCGTCACCGACGGTGACCAGCAAGGTGGCGGCGGTCCTGACCGCGATCCCCGGAATCGAGGTCAGGACCGCAGAAAGAGGGTGAGCCTCCAGCAGCTGTCCGATCTGCGCTTCCAGGGCTCGTCGCTGTTCGTGGACGGCCGCGAGCGAACGAGCCAGGGACGGGACCACGAGGTCGAGGGTGCCGGTGCCCGGGACCACGACGCTCTGCTCGTCGAGCGCATCGAACACCTCGTCGATCAGTCGCTGGGCCATGCGCGGAGCCTTTGGCCGGATCACCTCGACCAGCTTGCGGCGTCCGGCTTTCCGCAGGGCGGCTGGGGATCCGTAGCGTTCCAGCAGCCAGGTCACGGCGGCGTGGTCCAGGCGCGGGCCCAGGACGCGCTCCAGGCTGGGGTGGAACTGGGTGAGCAGGCCGCGTATCCGGTTCGAGGTGCGGGTCGCCTCGGCCGCCAGGTCCTGGTCGAAGCCCACCAGCACGGTCAGTTCGGCGGTGATCTCGTCGGTCAGTTCCAGCGAGCGCAGGGTGTGCGGCATGGTCCGGGCGGCGTCCGCGATCACCGCGGCGTCCTTCGCGTGGGTCTTCGCCTCGCCCGGGTAGAGATCCGCAATCCGCCGCATGGACAGACCGGGCAGGTAGGCGACCTTGCAGCCGGCGTCCCGGGCGACGGTCAGGGGCAGGGCTCCGATGGAGGCGGGCTGGTCCACGATGACCAGCACGGTGCCGAACTTCGCGGCCAGCTTGTCGAAGACGGCCCGCAGTTTCGGCTCGCTGTTGGGCAGCTGCTTGTCGAAGACCTTCTTCCCGGCCGGGGTGAGGCCGTGCCCGTGATGGGCGCTCTTGCCGACGTCCAGGCCGAGGAAGACGCCCACGTCGTCGATGTCGTCCAACCCATCCTCCCGAGCGGGGTTCGATGCGGTGCTGGCCAGGGCGTTGGCGTCGTATGCGCGCATCCACGTTATGCAGACCTGCCGCCCGCAAGCGGCCAGGCATTGCGCCAGGCCAGGCGGTAGTCGGACCTCTCATCAGCGTCTCCAACGGCGCCTCCCAGGCCCGGTGACACCACCCCCCAGGTCATCCGTTCGACAGGGGGGAACAGTCATGCCGGGCCCGGAGGCCAGCGGTCCTCTTGCAGGACCGCGAAAAACATGACGGGGGGCGGTTCCGCCGCGTTTTCGTCGCGGGACGGACGCGGCAGCCATCCTGCCGCAGATCCGGCAAGCGGCTCTGGCTCGGTTGCCAGAGCGGACTGGTGGGGACGGGGCTGGTAGTAGGGGAGGCCCACCGGCTCGCGTTGCGTGGTGGCCCGGGCAGGGGTCGCGACCAGGATCGGGAGTGTCTAATATCAACGGCGCTGTCTCACTCTCGGTGGTGGCGGAGAGTCGTGAGGTTCGTTGACACTCGCGTGAAGGATGTCAATGAGCTTGTGCATGCGGTGTTTTCGGGTCTGTCCCCGCTGGTCATAGAGGGTGTGGCCGACGAGGGTTTGCGGATCGTGGTGCAGGCACGGACTCCGCAGGACGCTGCGGTTTGTCCGGTGTGTGGAGCGTCGTCGGGGCGGGTGCACGGCTATTACCTGCGGACGGTGGCGGACGTGCCGGTCGGTGACCGCCGGGTAGTAATCCGTGTACGAGTACGGCGCCTGGTGTGTCCCACGCTCGGCTGCTGCCATACCTTCCGCGAACAGGTGCGCGGGGTTCTGGAGCGATACCAGCGCCGCACGGCCCGTCTGACCAGGCACGTCATGGCTGTGGTCAAGGAGTTAGCGGGCCGGGCAGGGGCACGATTGCTGGCGATACTCGCGGTGGGCCTGTCGCGTCACACGGCCCTGCGCACCCTGTTACGCATCCCTTTGCCCGTCGCGCGGACGCCTCGTGTGATCGGCGTCGATGATTTTGCTCTGCGCCGGCGGCACCGCTGTGCCACCGTGGCGATCGACGCCGAGACGCATGAGCGGATCGACGTGCTGCCCGACCGCACGGCCGACACGCTGGAGGCGTGGCTGCGTGAGCATCCGGGCGTCGAGGTCGTGTGCCGGGACGGCTCGACCACCTACGCCGAGGCCATCCGTCGTGCCCTGCCCGACGCGGTGCAGGTCAGCGACCGCTGGCATGTCTGGCACAACCTGTGCGAAGCCGCTCTGAGCGAGGTGAAGGCGCACAGCACCTGCTGGGCGGCCGTGCTGGATGCGCCCCTGTATGACGGGCCCCGCGCACAGACGTCCCTGGAACGCTGGCACCAGGTCCACGGTCTGCTCGGCCAGGGCGTAGGCCTGCTCGAATGCGCCCGCCGACTGCAACTGGCCCTGAACACCGTCAAACGCTACGCCCGAGCCGACCGGCCCGAGCGGATGCTCCGCGTCCCCAAATACCGCACCAGCCTCGTCGACCCCTACCGCGAACACCTGCGCAAACGCCGCACCGAGGACCCCGCCGTCCCTATCCAGCACCTCTTCGAAGAGATCAAGGCCCTTGGCTTCACCGGCTGCCTGAACCTCCTGCACAAGTACATCAACCAAGGCCGCGCAGACGCCGACCGCAGCCACATCTCGCCACGCAGGCTCGCCAGGATGATCCTCACCAGGCCCGACAACCTCAAGACCGAACATCGCGATCTTCTAGCCCAGCTCACCGCCGCCTGCCCCGAGATGACCCAACTGGCCGCCAGCATCGGGGGCTTCGCCGAACTCCTGACGCCCCGCCCAGGAGATACCGACGCGCTCGTGCAATGGATTGCTCAGGTCCGCGCAGCCGACCTGCCCCATCTGCACGCCTTCATCCGGGGCCTGGAGCGAGACCGCGAAGCCGTGACCGCCGCGATCACGCTTCCGTACAGCAACGGACCCACTGAGGGCGTCAACACCAAGACCAAGCGGATCGCGCGCCAGATGCACGGACGAGCCGGATTCGACCTCCTTCGCCACCGCATCCTCCTCGGATAGCCGCACACTCGGTCACCACCGAGAGTGAGACAGGGCCGTTAAATTGACACACCCGGCATGCGACTGACCCTTGGGGCGGCCCGTCGAGCGCAGGAGATGGGCTGCTCGCCGCAGGCCGCCGCACCGTACCGGGTCGTGATCGCCCTCCAGGGTTCAACTACGGCCAGTGTCCGCACTGCCTGAAACGCGCGGGGGACCGAGTCGGTGTCACGGTTGACCAGCGCCCATGGGGTGAGGCCCCGGACGGCGTCCGCACTGCCTGGACCTGGACTGAACAATCGTTTAGCATGCTGGACATGCGTTCAATCGGTGATGACCGGACCACCCGTGCCGTCATCCGCGACGAGGCATTGCGCCTGTTCGCCGCCCACGGACCGGAGGCGGTCACCGTGCGGCAGATCGCCTCCGCCGCGGGTGTGTCGCCCGGCTTGGTCGTGCACCACTTCGGGTCGAAGGACGGGCTGCGCCGGGAGGTCGACCAGTACGTGCTGGACGTCTTCGAGGCGATGCTCGGCGAGCTGACGGGCGAGGGCGGAGCGGAGCTGTTCGATCCCGGCGCCGGGGCGAGTTCGCTGAGCGAGGCGTTCGCCCGGCATCTTCCGGACGACTCCCCCCTGCCTGGTTACCTGCGCCGGCTCCTGCTCTCGGACACCGGCGCCGGCCGGCTGCTGTTCCGGCAGCTGTACGACCTGAGCAGGGCCACGCTGGACGGCCTGGCCGCGGCCGGCCTGGCCGCCCCGGGGCGTGACCCGGAGGTGCGCGCGGCCCTGCTTCTCGCCAACGACCTGGCCCTGTTCCTGCTCCGTGACCGCCTCGCCGAAGTCCTCGGCACGGACCCGCTGTCGGCCGACGGCATGACCCGCTGGGCCCCGGAGATGCTCAGCATCTACGCGGGCGGGCTGAACGCGGCACCACCCCGACCACAAGGAGACAACCCTTAGGGAGGCCGCGCATGACGCCCGGCTCGACATCCGACCTCACGCCTGCCCTTCAGGCCACCGGCATCCACAAGTCCTACGGCAGACACCCCGTCCTGCGCGGGGCCGACCTGACGGTCGCCCCTGGGCAACTCGTCGCCGTCGTCGGCGAGAACGGCGCCGGCAAGTCGACCCTGCTGAAAGTCCTGGCCGGCACTCTGCCCGCGGACCGCGGCGAGGTAGCCCTGTCCGGGGCCTTCGGATACTGTCCGCAGGACCCGGTCCTGAACGGGGCTCTCACCGTCGCACAGCATCTGCGCTACTTCGCCGCCGCCCGCCGCCTGCCCGACGTGGAGCGCGGCCACGAACTCGTCCGCCTCCTCGGCTACGAGCGGTACGAGCAGTCGGCCGCCGCGGACCTGTCCGGCGGCACCCGACAGAAACTCAACCTCACCCTGGCCCTGCTCCACGACCCCGACGTCCTGCTCCTCGACGAGCCGTACCAGGGCTTCGACTGGGAGACGTATCTGCGGTTCTGGGACCTGGTCGAGGATCTGCGCGCCCGCGGCAAGGCCGTTGTGATCATCACCCATCTCATATTCGAGCAGGACCGCTTCGACCTGCTGGCCGACCTCACCGACGGCCGCCTCATACCGCGCACCGCTTCCCTGGAGGACCACCATGTCGGCGCCTGACACCGCGCGAGCCCGTCCGCTGCACGGCCAGTTCCCCACCGCGCTGCGCTTCTCGGTGCGCGACCAGACCCGCAACCGCCTCGCCGGCCTGCTGCTCGGCCTCTTCGTGCCCGTCTGGTACCTGGTGATGGACGCCATGGCCTCGGGCCAGGTGCTGGACTTCAAGCTGTACGCCACCGGCGAGGTCCTGCACGTCGACGGCGCCCACCTCACCCTGATCTCCGCCGGCCTCAACTCCGTCACGATGATCGCCGGTTTCGTCGTCTTCGACGCCGTCCGCAAGGCAGTCGCCTTCGACCGGCGCCTCGTCTACGCCGGATACCGGCAGACCGTCCTCATCAGCGCCAAGGCCCTCGCCATCGCAGCCGTCGCCGCCGCGATCGCTCTCTACACAGCGCTGGCCATCCTGCTCTTCTGGCGGCCGACAGCCGCCGGCTGGTTCGCCGTGCTCGCTGGATTCGCGGCCATCGCCCTCGCCTACGGCGCCCTCGGACTGCTCCTCGGTGTCCTGGTCAAACGGGACCTCGAGGGCTTCTTCCTGATCATCATGGGCGGCCTGATGGACACCTTCCTCCAGAACCCCCTGGGCAACCCGCTCGCCAACAAGCCCGTCCTGCAGTGGTTCCCCTCCTTCGGGCCCATGCAGTTCGCCGTCGGCGGCGCCTTCGGCCATACAGCCCTGTGGGGGCACCTCGCACTCGGTCTGGTCTGGGCCGCGGCGTTCGGCACTGTCGGGCTGGCCGTCTTCCGGCTCAGGACGCGCAACCGTACGCGAACCAGGTAGCCGGAGCAGCGGCAGGCCGCCGCCCGACGTCGCCCGCTGCCTTCCGCGCTCACCCGGGCTCCGTCGGGCCGTCCGTCCCGCCGGCCGCAACGACCCGGACATCGTCCAGTTCGCCGTGGACACCGGGTCGACCGCGACAAGCTCATCGCGCGCACCCGCCCCGTCCGCGAGAACCGGCCCGCCGTCCGGGTGCTGGTGCACGAGGCTCTCGCGGACGGCGACCGGATCGCCGCCCGCTACGCCCTTCGCTCCTCCCAGCGCGGGGGCTGTTGCTGGACGGGCGGCGTAAGTCGGTGGAACCGATGGCCGCCCGGCTGGGTGCGGACGGCTACCGGCAGGCCCTGGCCCACTTCATCACCACCAGCCCGTGGGACGCAGCGCATGTGCGGGCCCGTCTCGCCTGGTGGATGCAGCAGGTGATCAAGCCGACCGCGCTGATCATCGGTGACACCGGCTTCCTCAAGGACGGGGACGCCTCGGCCTGCGTGGCCAGGCAGTGCACCGGCACCGTCGGCAAGGTCACCAACTGCCAGGCGGGCGTCTCGCTGCACCTGGCATCCGACGGCGCCTCGGCGGCCGTCGGCTGGCGGCTGTTCGTGCCCGAGAGCTGGGATCCCGGATCGCCGAAGGGGACCTGTCCCCGAGTGGTGGACACCTCTGAGCCCGGCCCCGCCGGGGGCCGGGTAGGAGGCATCTTTTATGGTGATGAAGGTCTACTCGCCCGAGTTCGAGGCTGACGCTGTCGCGCTGTACCTGTCGGACCCGAGCCACACCTTCGAGGGCATCGGCAAGGAT
>NZ_LBDA02000157.1 GCF_000980885.2 Streptomyces malaysiense
ACCCGGCAACAACACCTCCAGCTGCGAGAGCCGGCCGGCCGGGTCCGCGGCGATGTGCCGCAGGACCTGGGTGATGCGCTCGGCGAGCCTGCCGGCGGTCTCGTGGTCGAAGAGGTCGCGTGCGTAGACCAGCCCGCCGTTGAGGGGCTGCCCGCCGCCGGCGGGTTGGTTCTCCTCGAAGTGGACGGTGAGGTCGAACTTGGCCGTGTCTATCTCAAGCGGTTCCGGTGCGCTCTCGATGCCGGGGAGGCCGAGCCGGCCCTGGGTGTTGTTCTGCAGGACGAGCATCACCTGGAACAGCGGCTGACGAGCCGCGGACCGCTCGACGCCCAGCGCGTCGACCAGCCGGTCGAACGGAACGTCCGCGTGCGCGTGCGCACCCAGATGGACCTCCCGCACCCGCTCCAGGAGCTCCGTGAACACCGGGTCCCCCGACACGTCCGTCCGCAGCACCACAGTGTTCACGAAGAACCCGACCAGATCGTCCAGACCCTCGTCCGAACGCCCCGCCACCGCGGCACCGACCGGCAGATCCTCACCCGCACCCACCCGCGACAACACCACCAGCAACGCCGCGTGCAACACCATGAACAACGACACCCCGCGCTCACGCGCCAG
Organism: Streptomyces malaysiense; assembly: GCF_000980885.2. Classification (GTDB taxonomy): domain Bacteria; phylum Actinomycetota; class Actinomycetes; order Streptomycetales; family Streptomycetaceae; genus Streptomyces; species Streptomyces malaysiense. The sequence goes on from NZ_LBDA02000157.1 coordinate 619, forward strand.
ACGCGCCAGCCCCTCCCCCACCACGGCATCCACCGCGAACGGCACACTGCCACCCCGGCCCGACGCCACCGCCGGCCGCGCCCGGTCCACCGGCAGCACCAACTCCGCCGGAGACCCCTCCAACACCCCACGCCAGTAAGCCAACTGCCCGCTCATCACACTGGCCGGATCCTCCTCCGACCCCAGCACCTCACGCTGCCACACCGCGTAATCCGCGTACTGCACCGGCAACGCGTCCCACCCCGGGACACCACCCGCACACCGCGCCGCGTAAGCCCGCGACAGATCCCCCAGCAACGGCGCCATCGACCAGCCGTCCGCCGCGATGTGATGCACCACCAGCAACAGGACGTGCGACTCGGCGCCGGTGTGGAACAGACGCGCCCGCAGCGGGACCTGGACCGACAGGTCGAAGGATGCGGAGGCGGCCGCGGCCAGTTCGGCGGGCAGGCCGGCTTCGGTGACGGTGTGGACGGTGAGGTCCGCGGTCGCGTCGGCGTCGACGTACTGGGAGGGCCTGCCGTCGTCCGTGGTGATCAGGGTGCGCAGGACGTCGTGGCGGTCCATGACGTCCTTGAGCGCTGCCGCCAGGGCCGTCTCGTCGACGGTTCCCGTGAGGCGGACGGCGTAGGGCATG
>NZ_LBDA02000158.1 GCF_000980885.2 Streptomyces malaysiense
GGTGCGGGGGCTTTCTGCGTTCACAGACAAAACGCCCGCTTTTTCAACAGAGTCACACCTTCGCCGGCGAGGCGAACTACGACACTGTGCGGCGGATCCAGAAGACCACCAGTTTCTCGTAGCCCCAGCCGTACGGCCCGCCATGCTCACGCACTACTGAACAGGACGGGTACCAAGGCCCGTACCCAAAGGCGCCTACCGAGATCTCTCGTAGCGGTACGTCCTGGAGTACGACTTCGAGGCGTGGTGGTGTGCTCTTTTTATCACGGCCTGGGCTGAAAACCCAATGCTCGGCTCGCTTCTACCGAGATTTGGAGTAGCACCTCCCGACTAATCGGTGGAATGTTAAATTCGTTCTTCTGGATGGCTGCTAGAAAATCTTGCGGGAGGTTGATGTGGTATTTCTCGACATATGAGGACAGGTCCTCCCGCCAGACAAAAATCCCGTCAGTGAGTACTGAAGAGCCGCCCGGAACACGGAAAGAGCCTCCGATGACATCGATCGTCAGTTCCATTACGTCAAGGATCGGATATCCGGATTTCAGGTAGCCGACGACATCGCAGACCGGATACTTTTCTGTATTGGGTCCAGGGTGAAGAATGTTGCCGCCCCAGGATTTTGGATATCCTGAATCCATTTCCTGGAAGAATCCGATCATCTTCATCTTAGCCTCCGAGTATGGGAAGAAAGATCCGCCAATATCCGCCGTTGTCGATCTGTGGAACCTGTCCCGACCCGAGCAGTGGATTGGTTCCCACCCTATCCGTAGGGGCTCTGACGGTGACGCCCATTTCGTTGGCGATCTGCTGAGCGGTCACTGAGCTGTCTGATCCAGAATGACACACCATGAGACGCAACGGTCCGCCGTTGTAGCTCGGATTGTTACGGACGGCGTCCACCAGCTGGCCTCCGTTTACCGGGCCGTCCGGCATATCCAGGAAACCGTCCCGTGACCCGTGGGCTACCAGGTCGTGTTCGCCTTGGTTCAGAACGTTCTGGAAGTTCCTTAAGCTGGGCCCATCCTCGCCTACCAGCGTGGCCGTCTTCCCGTGCGTTACCGGATCCCCTGATGGAATTCCGCTATCGCTCATGTAATCCAGACGTCCCCCGGTACTACAGGGGGAGAGGCCGAGCGGGTCAGCCCATGTGTGCGGATTCCCGACATATGCTCCGGGATTGGGTGCGGGTGACAAGCCCAGCGGATCCGCAGTGAGATACCTGGCTGTTTCCGGATCGTAGTGGCGGAAGTAGTTGTAGTGCAGGCCGGTTTCGGGGTCGTAGTACTGGCCTGGGAAGCGTAGGGGCGTGTACGTGGTGCTGTTTGTCGCCCACGCCGTGGTTCCCCAGAGGGTGCTCCGGGTGCGCCAGGCGATGTTGCCTTGTTCGTCGACGAGTTCGTTGGGGGTGCCGACGAGGTCGGTGACGATGGTGAAGAAGCGGGAGTCGATCTCCTCCTGTGGGGCGTCGGCCGCGGTGATGCGTTCGGTCTGGGACAGGGGGTGCAGGCCTTGGTGATCCCAGGTGAGGGTGACCGGGTTGGGGAGGGACGGAGAGGTCGTGGTCTGTTCGCAGAGGGTGGTGCCGTCCCAGGTGAAGATCACCTGTTCCAGGACGGTTTCTCCGTCGTCGGCCAGGCGTTGTTTGGCGGTGCGGCGGCCCAGGGGGTCGTAGGTGTAGTGCCAGTGGGTGCCGTCGGGGGTGGTGACCGAGATCAGGCGGTCCTCGGCGTCCCATTCGTAGCGCCAGGTGTCCGGCTTCCGCGACAGACGGGTCTTCTGGCGGAGGGTGATGCGGCCCAGGGCGTCGTGCTCGTAGCGGACGTCGCCGGCGCGGAGGATGCGGGTGCCGTCGTAGGTGCGGGGGCCGGTCGCTTCCGTGCCCGGGTGGCCGGAGGGCCAGGACGCGGTGGTCTGGTTGCCGGCCTCGTCGTAGGCGTAGCGTTCGGTCCAACCGGTCGCGTGGACCGCGGTGACCCTGCCGGTCGGGTCGAGGTCGAAGTGGCGGGGGCCGCAGAGGTGGTCGTCGATGCCGGTCAGGTTGCCGTCGGCCCGGTAGGTGTAGGAGCGGTGCTGGAGCAGGGCATCGTCCGTGCCTGTCACCGACTGGGTCGTGAGGCGGCCCAGGGGGTCGAAGGTGTGGGCCAGGGAGACCAAATCGCCGATCCGGCGGGTCAGTTCGCGGCCCGCCTCGTCGTAGGTGAAGTCGATCGGGCGGCCTGATGCCACCATGCCGGTGCGGCGGCCCGCCGCGTCGTACGACCAGGTGGAGACAGCGCCCGTCGGAGTCGTCCGACCCGTGCGGCGGCCCAGCCGGTCGTACGTGTACGTCAGCGTCCGGCCGTCCACCGTCTCCGAGCGCAGCCGGCCGAAGCGGTCGCGCAGCAGCGTCAGCGTCGTGCCGTCGGGGCCGGTCGCCTGGGCGAGTTGGTCGGTGAGGTCGTAGGCGTACGTCGTCACCCGGCCCGCGGCGTCCTTACGGAGGATCTGGCCGATTTCGCTTCGCTCGAAGGAAGTCTTCTCGCCGAGGGCGTTGCGCCGGGATACCAGGCGGCCGACGGCGTCGTACTCGTAGGTCAGGGTGCGGTTGTCGAAGTCCGTCTCCGTCCGCAGGTGGCCGGCCGCGTCGTACGTGTAGTCCCAGGTCAGGTCCTGTGGGTTCGTGACCCGTGTCAGGCGCAGTTCGGCGTCGTGGGTGAACTCGTAGCGCACGCCGTCCGGTCCCGTGCGGGCCGTGAGCAGGTCGAAGTGGGTGTACTCGAAGCGGGTGACGCCGCCCAGGGGGTCGGTGTGGGTCGTGCAGTTGCCCTCGCCGTCGTACGTCCATGTCTCCGTCGTGCCGTCCGGAGCCGTGCGACGTGTCAGGTGGCCCTCGATCGACCATTCCAGCAGGGTCGTCGCGCCGGTCGGGTCCTTGATCGTGGTCGGGCGGCCGAAGGAGTCCCGGGTGTAGTGGGTGGTCGCGCCCAGGGGGTCGGTCACGGTCAGGGGGAGGCCCGCGGGGTCGCAGGTGATCGTCGTCGTATGGCCCAGGGGGTCGGTCACCGAGGTCAGGTGGCCGGACGCGTTGTAGGCGAAACGGGTCGTCCGGCCCGCCGGGTCCGTCACCGAGGTGCGGTTGCCCCGGGCGTCGAAAGCCTGCCGGACGGCCGTGCCGTCCGGGTGCACCAGCTTCACCGGGAGGCCCGATCCGTTGTACTCCGCCCTCGATACCCGGCCGTCCGGGCGGACGATCGCGGTGAGGTTGCCCGTCTCGTCGTAGCGGAAGGACGTCGTGCGGCCGAGCGGGTCCGTCGTGGAGAGCAGGCGGTTGTAGCGGTCGCGGACGTAGCTGGTGGTCGCGCCCAGGGGGTCGTTCTCCGCGACCACCTGCCAGGCGTCGTTGACCAGGTACCGGCGGGTGTGGCCCTCGCCGGTCGTCGCCGTCGTGGTGCGCAGGCCCGTGGCCGGGTCCGGGTCTCCGTAGGCCAGACGGAGCGCCATGTGGCCGGCGGTGCCGCCCTCCGCCACACAGCGGTCCCGGTCGTCGTACTCGTAGGTGTAGGAGCGGTCGTTCGTGTCCGTCCAGGACGTCACACGGCCCGCGGCGTCGTACGTGAAACGAAGCGGCAGCCCCGAGGAGTCGGTGACCTCGGTGAGGTCGCCGTCCGTGTAGGCGAAGCGCCTGAGCTCCTCGCCCGTCGTCGCCAGGTGGTACGACGTGACGCGGCCCGAGTCCGTGCTGATGCGGACGCCCTGGCCGGCGCTCGTGAAGACGGCCACGGGGGTGCCCTCGGCATCGTGCTCGTAGACGAGCCAGTTGCCGTTGCGGTCGTCCACCTGCTCCAGGACCGCCAGGTTCTCGGTCCGGTCGGCGAAGTGCCACGTGCGAAGGGTCTCCGGGTCGTTGACCGTGTACCCGCCGGCCACGCGGTCCAGCGGCCGGCGGGGGCCGTGGCTGGGGAGGGTCGGCAGGCCCGGTGCGGGGTGGGGATACGACAGGAGGAGGCCGTCCTCGGTGACGAAGACGACTCCCTCCGCGTCGATCTCCAGGCGCTGGTCCACCGTGGAGGCCCAGGACGGGCCGAACCAGCGGCCCAGGCGGTAGCCGGACTCCACCCTGCGCTTGAGGACCAGGGGGAGTGCGCCGGGGAGGACGACGTCCGTCTGCGGCAGGTACATCTTGCCGGTGGCGAGGTCGATGGGGTCGGTGCCCTTGCTCTCCACCGAATTCTGCTCACGGGAGGGCTGGTGGGGATCGTCGCGCACGGTGTCCCGGGCGGTCGCCCTCCCCGCGTCCTCCGCGCCCGCTCGTGCACCGTCCTTCAACGTGTTCTCGGCCGCCGAGCGCAGCCCCACCTGTGCCGCGTCGCGCGTCAGGTTCGCCTCCAGCCCGATGCCGTCGCCGACGAAGAGCTGGGGGACCAGCTTCCCGCCGAATTCGGAGGGGTCCTTCTTGAAGTCGGACCACATCCCCTTCAGCGCGCGGTCGGGGTGCTCATCGAGGGCCACCAGACCGCTGAGGGTCATGCTGACGTGCTGGAGGTAGTTGGCCGGGTGCGTGACGTTGTAGACGTCGAGCGGGTCGAGGCCGCGGACGAAGGTGACCAGGCCCGCCGTGCCCTTGACGACACCGCCGAGGAAGTGGACGGCCGCGGTGTCGACCTCCATGTAGCCGTCTTTGAGCTCGTGACGCAGCCGGGTCAGCGGCGGGGGCTCGGCCGGGGCGTGGACGAGGGCCGCCTTGATCTTGTCCTGGGCTTCTGTCGCGGCGGTGTTGCGCTGCTTGCGGGCGGCGGCCAGTTTGTGGACGGCCGAGTCGATGTCGGCCTTGCCGGGGTCGTGGAACGGCTCGGGCTTCGGGCCGGGATCCTCGTGCGCCTTGACCTTCGCGTTGTAGGCGTCGGCCTTCTTGTCGTACGCCGCGACCGCGTCTTCGGACGCCTTGGTGCCCTTCTTGTAGAGCTCGACGGCCTCCTTGGCCTGGCCCTGGGCCCATGTGACGGTGTCCGCGTACGACTCCAGCGCCTTCGCCGTCCCGAGGCACGCCTCGGCCGCGGTGGTCCACTTGGCCGGGTGGACGCCGAACTTCTCGCGGAAGGCGTCCCCGCCCTCGCCCTCCCAGCCGGAGGAGTCGACCTTGCGCATCCCCTGGCCGACCTTGTCGAAGGCACCGTTGAAGTCCCGCAGGTGCTTGGCGCTCTCCCGGATCCGCTCCGGGGCGCCGTGCAAGAGCTCGTCCGGGTCGTCGCTCTCGCCGAGCTGTTTCTCGCCGGGAGTGGCACCGAGGTAGGAGGCGAGCCCGTCGCCCGCCTTCTCGACCTTGTCGGCCCACTTGTGCAGGCCGACGTGGTCCAGCTCACCGCCCACCTTGTGCGCGGCCCAGTCGACGCCCTCGCCGAGCTTCTTCTTGCCCGCGTCCCAGGTCTCCTCGCCGGCGCCGAGAACGGTGTTGGTGACCTTGCCGAGCTCGCCCAGTCCCATCAGCCCGCACCGCCCTGCTGCCGGGCGGCCTGGGCCCGTTCCCCGGGCGAGGGGCCGAACGCCTTGTCGAGCAGCTTGTGGTAGTCCGCGTCCGACATGCCGCTCGGCCTGATCCCCATGGTCGTCGCGGCCGGCGAGTCCATGAAGTCACGGGCGTCGTCGTCCCAGCCCTGCTTGCTGTTCGTGTACGCCTCGGCGAAGGACTTCTGGCTGTAGTCCACGTTCCCGTCGTACGGAGTGGACGTGAAGATGTCCCCCAGCCCATCTTCTCCACGTCCGCGTCGGAGGCGTCGGGATTGCCGATCGCCGCGTTGGTGACATCCTTGAACGTGCCGACCACGTAGTTCTCGGTGTCGTAGTACGTGCCCGCCGCCAGACCCGTCTTCGTCGCGAATCCGCTGCCCTCGTCGATCAGCGCGCGCACGCCCCACTCCCAGCGCTCACAGAACGACTTGAACTCGCCGGTCAGCCCGTCATGACCCAGCTGGAGCCCGGTCAGGCCGACTTTGTCGAAGCCCCGGCCGGCGTCCGCCGCGTACAGCATGCCGAGTTCCTTCAACTCGCCGAGGGCGTCGTTCAGCCCCTTGGCCACCAGGGCCAGGCCCTCGGTCTTCAAGTCCTCGTCGTCGCCGCTGCCACTCACCTGTCGTCCCCCCGTTCCCCGCTCACGTCCACCGCCACCCGGTCCGGCACGATCCCCGCGACCGGCGGGAACAGCGCACCCGCGCCGCCCACGTCCAGTGCCACCCCGCAGGGCACCCCCACGGCGGGCACCGCGGCATCCAGCAGCCGTGCGCCCAGCCACCTCTGGTACGCCCATACCCGGCCGCCCTCGGCCCGCGCCAGCGCGTAACGGGCCAGGGCGGCCTCGTCGGAGAAGGCGTAGATCCAGCGGACACCGCCGTAGTCGCCCGTCAGGGGCACATCGTGCTCGTCGACGGGCACGAGCACCGCCGTACGGCGGAACTCACCGACCCGGACGGCGAAATCACGGCGTGCGCGTGCCAACTCGTCGACGAGAGGGCGGGTGGAGGAATTCGTGTTCGACGGCGGAGAAAGGCTGTCGCCCTGCCGGTGGTTCTCCGGGTTTCCCCGTTCGGCTGGTGCCGCCGTCTCCGCGTATTCGGTGAGGCGTGATCGGCGCGCCCCAGCCGTCGAGTTCGTTCCGTCCCCTGAGGCCACGCCGGGGAGCATCACATCGACCTGTCGGCGCTCGCAACGCGCGTCGGGCGGGACTGGCCGGAAACGCGTGGGGCGCCCGGACTCCGGGGAGGAGGCCGGGCGCCGCGCGGTGGGGGCGGGTCAGGTCACGGCATGGCGTGGACGTGGGTGCCCACCGTGGTGGACCAGGTGTTGCCCGCGGAGGCGTCCCAGTTGGTGGACCAGGTCATCGCGCCGCGCAGGTCCGGGTAGGTCTTGGCGGGCTTGAAGGTGCCGCAGTTGGTGCCCGCGGTCAGGCAGTCGAGGGCGTTGTCCACCACCGAGGGGGAGACGTAGCCGCTGCCGGCCGCGCTGGTGGAAGCGGGGAGGCCGAGGCCGATCTGGGAGGGGGAGAGGCCGCCCTGGAGCTGGATGCAGGCGAGGGCGGTGAGGAAGTCGACCGTGCCCTGGCTGTAGACCTTGCCGTCGCAGCCCAGCATGGAACCGCTGTTGTAGTACTGGGTGTTGACGACGGTGAGGATGTCCTTCACGTTCAGGGCCGTCTGGAAGTAGGAGGCGGACGTCGACTGCATGTCGATCGTCTGCGGGGCCATCGTGATGATCAGGGACGGGCCCGCCTTCGCGGACAGGGCGCGCAGCGCCTGGGTCATGTACGTCGCGTTCAGACCGTTCTCCAGGTCGATGTCGACGCCGTCGAAGCCGTATGTCTGCATCAGGGAGTAGACGGAGTTCGCGAAGTTCGCGGCCGAGGCGGAGTCGCTGACCGAGATCGTGCCGTTCTGGCCGCCGATCGAGACGATGACCTTCTTGCCGGCCGCCTGCTTGGCCTTGATGTCGGCCTTGAACTGGTCGACCGTGTAGCCGCCGAGGTCGGCCGAGTCCAGGGTGAAGGTCACCGCGCCCGGCGTCGTGGAGGCGTCCGCGAAGGCCACCGCGATGATGTCGTAGGCCGCGGGGACGTCGGAGATCTTCTGGACCTCGGCGCCGTTGTCGAAGTTCTGCCAGTAGCCCGTCACCGCGTGCTTCGGGAGCGAGCCCCCGGTGTTGCCGCCGGTGCCGGCCGAGTCGGTGGTCGCCGTCACCGCCGACGACTTCTGCGACTCGCCCGCCGCGTTGGTCGCCGTCACCTGGAAGGAGTACGAGGTGGAGGCGGACAGGCCCGTGACGGTGGTGGAGGTGCCGGTGGTCGAGGAGACCTTCGCGCCGTTCTCGTACACGTTGTAGCCCGTCGCGCCCGAGGACGTGGACCAGGCGAGCGAGGCGGAGGACGAGGTCGTGGCGGAGACCGCGAGGCCGGTGGGGGCGGCCGGGACGGTGGGGGGCGGGGTGCCGCCGCCCGTGCCGCCGCCGTCGGGGCCGTAGAGGGAGACGTCGTCGGCGTAGTAGGCGGCCTGGCCGTACCACCCGTGGGTGTAGACGGTGACCGAGGTGGTGGACGGGCCCGTCGTGAACGACGTCGACAGCTGCTTCCAGGCGGCCGTGTCCGGCGTCCAGGTGGAGACGTCCGTGGTGCCCGTGCCCGTCACGCCCAGGTAGGTGTAGCCGCCCTGGACCCAGGAACTCAGCGTGTACGAGGAGTTGGGTTGCACGGCGACCGTCTGGGTGCACTGGGCGTCGTCCTGACCCGCGGGGGTCGCCATGAGCGCACTGCTGCCGGAGTGGACCGGGGAGGAGACGGTCGTGCCGCTGCCCGCCGAGCAGGTCCAGTCGGACAGGCCCGCTTCGAAGCCGGAGTTGACGACGTTGTTGACGTCGGCCGCGGCCGCCGGGGCGGCGGTCGCGGCGAGGCCGGCGGCGGCGAGGGCGAGGGTGACGGCGGCGGACCATGCCGCGAGCCGGCGTCGGGGTGGTCTGGGGGTGCCTGGTGCTCGGTCCACGAGGACCTCCGGGGGAGTCGGAGTGGGGCAGGGGTGCGGCGGGTGGATCCCAGGGGGGTGGAATCCGACGCGCCGGAATCCAGGGGGTGGAGCCGGTGGCCACCGGTGCACAGACAAGTTGGTCCAGACCAATCCGACTGTCAAGAGGTCCAGACCAAAGTGGGGATCGGTGGGTTTGGCAACCTGCCCCGGTTTGCGCGGACTTGCCCCCAGCAAGTTCCACATGTGCTCCACAAACGCTGTTCTCCCGCCCCGCGCGCGTGGATACAGTGCTCGGGTAGTCACGCAGTGAAGTCACCGGGGAGCGGGGCGTGCCAACTGCCATTGCCGTGACCAGCGCCGACCTGGCGCTGCCGCCACAGGACGAACGCACCATGCCCGCCGTCGTGCTGACCGGACTCGACCGGCATCCGCTCGACCACGCGCTCACCGAACTGAACGACCTCATCGAGGGTTACGGCCATGTCGTCGTCGTGTGCTCGGCGACCACCCCGGAGCCGGTCGTGCGACGCCTGTACACCCTGCGCTCGCTGCTGGAGAGCGACCGGGTCGCCCTGCTGCGGCCCGAGCTGCCACCCCTCGGAGTCGCCGTACTGGGGCGCCAGTTACGGCAGCTAGCCTCCTGCGACCTCGGTCCAGGGGTGCTCGCCTCCGCCGGGCGGCTGCTCGCCCACTACATCCACGCCGGCGCCGTCCTCGGTTCCGTCGCCCGGCTCGACCGGGTGCCGGTCGGGCTGAAGTCGCACGCCAGGTCCTGGGTGCCGGGCAGCCAGTTCGCCGTACTCGCCCACCCCGAGCCGCAGCTCGTCAGGATCTCCCCCGAAGCCACCCTCAAGGGGCCCGAGTTCCCCACCTGGCTGCTGCTCGCCAAGGGACAGCTGCCCGGCGACTGGGCCGCCGGGCTCGGGACCGCGTGGCAGGCGCAGGGCGTGCGCGAGACCGCGCTGCCCGCCGAGTCCCGCGCGTGGTGGGGGACCGGGCGCGTGGTCGAGTTCTGCGCCCACCTCGACGACCTGTCCGTGCTGTACCAACTGGTCACGTCCGTACGGCAGTCCAGCTGCCACTGGTGCGGACTCGACGTCATCGGCGACCGCTGCGTCTTCTGCTCCGCCGCCCCGCCCGTCCATGAACCGCCCGCCCCACGGGCCCTGGAACCCCGCACGCCCGCCTGAGACCGGGAAGACGCCCACGACCTGTACGTCCATATCCCGAACGACCGATTCCCCCAATGAGGTTGCACGGTTCATGAACTCCCGTCAGCGCCGCGGCGTGATACTCCTGCTCCTGTCCGTCCTGTGCGCTCTCCTCGCGTTCGCCGGCGTGCTCTCCGTCGTCCACGACGTCGACTCCAAGGTCGGCCCCGAGGTCACCGCCTACCGGGTCCGCTCCGACGTCAAGCCGTACACCACCCTGGACGCGGGCCAGTTCGAGAAGATCAGGATGCCCAAGCGATGGCTGTCCGGGACCGCGGTCACCGATCTGCGCCAGCTCCAGGGCAAGATCGCCGTCACCACGCTGCGCGCCGGGTCCCTGCTCCAGAGCGACATGATCGTGGACCAGCCCGCCCTCCAGCCCGGACAGCAGGAGGTCGCCATCATGATCGACGCGGCGACGGGCGTGGCGGGGAAGATCACCCCGGGCTCCCGGGTCAACGTGTACGCCACCTTCGCGGGCAAGAAGGAGGGCGACCCCGACCAGTCGAAGATCATCGTGACCGACGCGCGCGTCCTCGACGTCGGCCGGATCACCGCGCTCGACCCGGACGGCGGCAAGAACGGCCGGCAGCCCGGCGAGGCCGTCCCGATCACCTTCGCGCTGTCCACCCTCGACGCCCAGCGCATCACCTACGCCGAGTCCTTCGCCCAGCGCGTCCGGCTCGCCCTGGTGGGCCCCGGCGGCGAGACCGGCGTCCCGGACAAGGACCGCACCTACGAACTCGCGACGGACAAGTGAGAGGCGGCCCGCATGCCGACCAGGATCCTCCCGGCGGGTGCCGACCCGGACGCCGTCCGTTCCCTCGTCACCCTGCTCAGCCAGCTGCCCGACGCCGAGCCGCAGCCGCCGGTCACCGAGTCCACCCAGCTGGTGGACTCCCTCGCCCGGCTGGCCGCCGAGTCCGTGGACGAACTGCCCGAGGTGCTCGTCGTCCATGAACGCATCGGGCCCGCACCGGCGTTGGAGCTGATCCGCGAGATCGCCCTGCGCTTCCCGGCCGTCGGCGTCATCCTCGTCACCGCCGACGCGAGCCCCGGCCTGTTCGCCGCCGCCATGGACTCCGGCGCCCGCGGCCTGGTCGCGCTCCCGCTGACGTACGACGAACTGGCCGGCCGGGTGCAGGCGGTCGCCCAGTGGTCGACGGAGGTGCGCCGCCACCTCGGCCAGGGCGGCGAGGCACCGGGCGGCCCCGGCGGTACGGTCGTCACGGTCAGCGGCGCCAAGGGGGGTGTCGGCGCGACGCTCACGGCAGTACAGCTCGCGCTCGCCGCGCAGGCCTCCGGGCGTTCCACCGCGCTGGTCGACCTCGACCTCCAGTGCGGGGACGTCGCCTCCTACCTGGACATCCAGTTCCGGCGCTCGGTCGCCGACCTGGCCGCCATCAGCGACATCTCGCCGCGCGTCCTCGCCGACGCCCTCTTCCGCCATGACACCGGGCTCGCCCTGCTGCTCGCGCCCGGCGAGGGGGAGCGGGGCGAGGAGGTCACCGACCGCGCCGCCCGGCAGGTCGTGCGCGCCCTGCGCTCGCGCCACGAGGTCGTCGTCATCGACTGCGGCGCCCAGCTCGGCGCGGCGGGCGCGGCCGCGATCGAGACGGCCGACACGGCGCTGCTGGTGACGACCCCGGACGTGATCGCCGTACGCGCCGCCAAGCGGACCGTGCGGATGTGGGACCGGCTCCAGATCCGCAAGGCCGAGGAGACCACGGTCGTCGTCAACCGGCAGAGCCGGCACACCGAGATCCAGCCCGCGCTGGTGCAGCGGATCACCGGTACGGCGCTCGCGCGGACCTCCGTACCCGCCAACTTCAAGGAGCTGCAGGCGGTTGTGGACGCCGGGCGGGTCCATGAACTCGACGCCCGCAGCACGGTGAAGCAGGCGCTGTGGGCGCTCGCGGGGGAACTGGGGCTCGTGCGGGCTGCCGAGGGCGCGCACCGGGGCGGCGCGCGGGGCGGTACACGGGGTGGGGTGCGCGGCGGGGCACGTGCCGTGGGCCTCCGGCGGCGGAAGGACTGAGCCGGTGACGAGGAAGAGCGCGGACGCGGGCCAGGTGAGCATCGAGTTTCTCGGCATGACGCCGCTGATCCTGCTCACCCTGGTGCTCGTGTGGCAGGCCGTACTCGTGGGGTACACCTTCACGCTCGCCGGGAACGCCGCGGACGAGGCGGTACGAGCCGGCACGGCGGCGCCGCCGGGCGGTGCGCGCCAGGCGGCCTGCTCGGCGGCGGGGCTGAAGGACCTGTCGGCGGCGTGGCGGGGGGACGCGACGGTGAGCTGCGGCGGTTCCGGCTATGTCACGGCCGACGTCTCCCTCAAGGTCCCGGTGCTCTTCCCGGGCCTGATCGCCTTCCCGGCGCGGGTGCGCGGCCACGCCGGCGCGGTGGAGGAGGCGAAGGACTGAGATGCGGTACCCGAGCGGCCGCCGTGAGCGCGGCCAGGTCGCCATCGAATACCTGGGGTTCCTGCCCGTACTGCTGATCGTCGCCCTCGCCGGCATCCAGCTCGGCGCCGTCGCCTACGCCGCCGAACAGGCCGGTACGGCCGCCCGTGCCGGGGCGCGGGCCGCCTCGCTGCGGCAGGACGCCCAGCGGGCGTGCGCGGCGGCGGTCGGCGGGGGGATGCGGGTGAGCTGCGCGGAGGGCGGCGGCGGCGACTCCGTGACCGTGACCGCGACCGTCCGCATCCCGAGGATCGTGTGGAGCTTCGGGGACGCCACCAAGTCGGCGACCATGCCGCTCGACCACTGAGGAGCCGGGGACCATGAGCCTGCGGGCACGTATCAGCACTCCGGAGGAGCACGGCAGCCGGGGCGAGGACGGGCATCTGGTGGCCGCCTACCGGGCCAAGCTGCTGGAGGAGATCGACCTCGCGGAGATGGGCGCGCTGGCCGCCGCGGAGCGCCGCAGCCGCCTCGAACGGGTGCTCGGTCACATCATCAGCCGCGAGGGTCCGGTGCTCTCCACGGTGGAGCGCGCCCAGCTGATCCGGCGGGTGGTGGACGAGGCGCTGGGCCTCGGCATCCTCGAACCCCTCCTGGAGGACACCTCGATCACCGAGATCATGGTGAACGGGGCGGACGCGATCTTCGTGGAACGCGGTGGCCGGGTCGAGCAGTTGCCGCTGCGGTTCGCCTCCGCGGACCAGCTGATGCAGACCATCGAGCGGATCGTGTCGACCGTCAACCGCCGGGTGGACGAGTCGAATCCGATGGTGGACGCCCGGCTGCCGTCCGGCGAGCGCGTCAACGTCATCATCCCGCCGCTGTCGCTGACCGGGCCCATCCTCACCATCCGCCGCTTCCCGCGCTCCTTCACCCTCCGGGAGCTGATCGGGCTCGGCTCGCTCGACGAGCCCATGGTGTACCTGCTGGCAGGGCTGGTACAGGCTAAGTTCAACATCATCGTCTCGGGCGCGACCGGCACCGGCAAGACGACCCTGCTCAACGCGCTGTCCGGGCTCATCCCGCCCCACGAGCGCATCATCACCATCGAGGACTCCGCCGAACTCCAGCTCCAGCAGAGCCATGTGGTCCGGCTGGAGTCCCGGCCGCCGAACGTCGAGGGCAAGGGCCAGGTCACCATCCGCGACCTGGTGCGCAACTCGCTGCGGATGCGGCCCGACCGGATCGTGGTGGGCGAGGTCCGCGGCGGCGAGTCGCTCGACATGCTCCAGGCGATGTCCACCGGCCACGACGGCTCGCTGGCCACCGTGCACGCCAACAGCGCCGAGGACGCCCTGACCCGGCTCCAGACGCTGGCCTCCATGTCCGACGTGGAAGTGCCGTTCGTCGCGCTGCACGACCAGATCAACAGCGCGGTCGACGTCATCGTCCAGCTCACCCGATTCGCCGACGGCGCCCGCCGGATCACCGAGATCGCGCTGCTGGACAGCCACGGCGGGGAGCCGTACCGGCTGGCCAGCGTCGCCCGCTTCGAGGCGGAGCCGATGACGGCGGACGGCCGGGTGCCCGGCGCCTTCGCCTGCTTCCCGCTGCCGCGCCGCACCGCCGACCGCCTGCACATGGCGAGCCAGCCCGTCCCGGCCGCCTTCGGCGTCGCCCGCACCGCCGACCAGCTCGCCATCCGAGAAGCCAGGTAGGCCCCCACATGGAACTCCACACCCTCGTCCAGCTCACCCTCGGAGCGGCGCTGCTGACCTGCGTGCTCGCGGTGATCGGCGTGCACAGCTACGCCCGGGGCCGGGCCCGGCGCGCCGAGCTGGTGGACCGCCTCTCGCACACCGGGCCGGCCCCGGACTCCGGACGCGGGCGGCACTTCCGCGACCTCGACCGGCGGCTGCGCCGTACTCGTTTCGGCCGCTGGCTCGAACGGCGCCTCGCCACGACCGGGCTGGACATCACCCCGGGCGAGTTCTTCGTCGCCATGCTCGGCACGGTCGCCGCGCTCTGGCTGATCGGCCAGGCCGCGCTCGCGCCCTTCTTCGGGCCGATCGCCGGTCTGCTGGGCATCTGGGTGGCCGTGCAGTTCCTCAACTGGCAGCGGCGCCGGCGCATCGAGCGGTTCATCGGCCAACTCCCGGAACTCGCACGCATCCTGGCCAATGCCACCCAGGCCGGTCTGGCTCTCCGTACCGCGATCGGCATGGCCGCGGAGGAGCTGGAGGCCCCGGCGGGGGAGGAACTGGTCAAGGTCTCCGACCAGTTGGCGATCGGCCATTCGCTGGACGACGCCCTCGGGGAGCTCGCCGACCGGCTCCCGTCGCGCGAACTGGTGGTGCTGGTGACGACGCTGGTGCTGTCCAACCGGGCCGGCGGCCAGGTCGTCTCCGCGCTGCGCAACCTCACCGAGACGCTGGAGGAGCGCAAGGAGACCCGGCGCGAGATCCGCACCCAGCTCTCCCAGGTGACCATGACGTCGTACGCCGTGCCCGTTCTCGGGGTCGGCGCGTTGTTCCTGATGAACGGCGTCAGGGACGGCGCCCTGGCCCGGATGACCGGCTCCCCGGTGGGCCAGGGCTGCGTGCTCGTCGCGTTCGGGCTGTACGCGGTCGGTTTCGTCCTCATCCGGCGGCTCAGCCGCATCGACGTGTGACGGAAGGAGCATCCGATGGCCTTGCTGCTCGCCCTGCTGACGGGCGTCGCCGTGTGGGGGATCCTCACCGGCGTGCGCGTGTACCGCGCCGACGCCAAGCTCCCCGGCGACCTCGCCGTCGCCCTGGAGGTCGGCGCCACCCGCACCGGGGCGGTGGGCTCCGTCGTCGACCGCATGGGCATGCGGTACGCGCCGCTGGTGCTCCGGCTGATGGGGCCCCGGCTGGTCGCCCGGTACCGGCGCCGGATCGACCTCGCGGGCAACCCCGGGGGCCTGACCATCGACCGCTACGCCGCCCGCCGCGCGGTGTACGGCGCGCTGGGCGGTGTGGGCTTCCTGGTGTTCCTGCTGCGCGGCCAGTGGTTCGTGGCGGTCCTGCTCCTGCTGTTCGGCGCGTTCTGGACGGAGGTCGGGATCTGGTCGGCGATCCGGGTCCGCCGTGATGTCATCGAGCGGACCCTGCCGGACTTCCTCGACGTGCTGGCGGTCGTGGTCAGCGCCGGGCTCGGCTTCCGGCAGGCCCTGGACCGGGTGGCCTCCCGCTACGAGGGGCCCTGGGCCCACGAACTCCGCATCACCCTGCGCCAGATGGACCTCGGCATGAGCCGCCGCCAGGCCTTCGCGGAACTGCGCCGGCGCAACGACTCCGAGCAGGTCGCCATGTTCGTCACCGCGCTCCAGCAGGGTGAGGAACTGGGCGCGCCGATCGTCGACACCCTCGTCTCCCTGGCCAAGGACATGCGCCGCACGGACGCCCAGAACGCCCGCCGCAAGGCCGCTCGCGCGGTACCCAAGGCCACGCTGATGATCACCACCTTCATGGTCCCGGCGACGATGCTGCTCCTCGGGGCCGGACTGGTGCTGGGCTCGGGCGTCGACTTCGGTTCGCTCACGGGGAAGTGAGGGAGGTGGCGGCGCGGGGCGAGAGCGGGGCGAGGAGCGTGCGGGGGGTGGTTCTGGAGGGGGCGCGGGACGCCGCGGCGGGGGAGCGCGGGCCGGTGCCGGGTGGTGCGGGGGTTGCCTGCGGGCAGGTGGCGGGCGCGGGGGTCTGTGCCGGGTCGGTGGCGGGCCGTGCCCCGGCTCGTGCCGAGCCGGGGCCAGGTGCGACGGTATTCGCCGGGCCGGTGGCGGGTGCGGGGTCCCCCGTCGGGCCGGTGGCGGGCCGTGCGGTGGCTCGTGCCGAGGGGGGGCCGGGTGACGCCGCGGTCGCAGGGGAGTCCT
This sequence comes from Streptomyces malaysiense, assembly GCF_000980885.2. Classification (GTDB taxonomy): domain Bacteria; phylum Actinomycetota; class Actinomycetes; order Streptomycetales; family Streptomycetaceae; genus Streptomyces; species Streptomyces malaysiense. The sequence goes on from NZ_LBDA02000158.1 coordinate 15,986, forward strand.
CGCCGGGTTTCGTGCCGGGTCCCGCCCCGTCGGATCCGGACGACCCGAC
>NZ_LBDA02000159.1 GCF_000980885.2 Streptomyces malaysiense
CGCACGCCGGGGGAACCTCAGGTACGTCGAAATGGCCGGGTGCGTGCTGCGTGGTGTTGCCGGCGACGTCTGTGTGGGAGCGCAGGTTGCCCTCTGCGTCCCACGTCCAGGACTCACGAGTGTTGTCCGGGTGTTCGCGCCAGGCGGGTTTGCCCTCCGTTGTCCAGCCCAGCCGAGTTTGATTCTCGAGTGGGTCTGTCACTTGGATCACCCGGCCGAAAGAGTCCCGGCGGATGGTCGTTGTGTGACCCAGTTCGTCAGTGAGAGCAAGAGGTAGCCCGGCGTCGTTGTAGGCGACTGTACGAGTACGGCCTAGCGCGTCCGTGATTGCCGTCGGCCGCCCCGCCGCGTCGTACGAGTACCGTGTCTCTGCGCCGATCGGATCGAGCACCGTCTGCAGGTTGCCCCGCTCGTCATACGTGTGTCTCCACACCGCGCCGCCCGGCTCCACCACCTCGGTCGGCAGGCCGAGCACGTTGTAGGCGGCCCGTGCCACCGAACCGTCGGGCAGGGCAAGTTCAGTGAGATTACCGGCGTCGTCGTAGGCGTACCTGGTGGTGTGGCCGAGGGCGTCGGTGACCGTCAATGGCTTGTCACCATACTCGTCCCACTCCGTGCGCGTGAGGTGCCCCAGTGGGTCCGTCTCCTCCACGACGAGGCCGTCGGCGTTGTACCGGTGGACCGAGACGCGGCCCTGCGAGTCCGTGTACGTCGTCGTGCGGGCGGTGTCGTCGTAGGTCAGGGTGCCGGAGAGGATGCCGTCGACGCCCTCGGTGCGCACCACCCGGCCGCGCTCGTCATACACGTACGAGAACCACGTGCCGTTGCGGTCGGTCCAGCGGGTGACGCGACCTTCGGAGTCGTAGGTGAAGCGCAGTGGCTCGCCGCTGGAGTTGATGACCTCGGTCAGGTTGCCCGACGGGTCGTAGCCGTAGCGCATCACGACCGTGCGCTTGTCGGGTGCGGTGCCCGGACGGTAGCGGGACGGCGGTTCGCCCAGGAGGCGCAGGGCCGTGATGCGGGAGCCCTGGGTGTCAACGGCGACGTAGTAGCCGCCGGAGTGGCGGATGCCGAACGGAATGCCTTCGTCGTCGCGTTCGACGTCGATGCGGTTGCCGTTGCGGTCGCTCCAGGAGTCCAAGGCCAGGTGGAACACGCCGAAGGAGGGTGAGGGGACGGGGGCGGCGAAGGTGCGGACCACGCCCGTCGACGGGTCGGTGACCGTCATCGCACCGTCCGGCCTGCCGTCCCACTCCAGCGGCCAGCGGGCACCCTTGATCGGCATCGTGGCGACGCCCGGTTCTGGCACCGGGTACACCAGACGCATGCCGTCCGCCGCCGCGAAGACGACACCCTCACCGTCGATCTGAAGACACTCGTCCAGGGTGGAGATCCACGTCGGGCCGAAGCAGACACCGCCCCGGCAGGAGGAGAGGTGGGTGCGGGTCA
>NZ_LBDA02000016.1 GCF_000980885.2 Streptomyces malaysiense
GCCCGGAGGGGTTCGGAGGCGGGCGCAGCCTGGGGGGCGGACTCGGCGTCGGCGGGCTGCGGGGCGTGGGGGGTTTCGGCGACGCGGGCGGGGGCGGGGGCGACGGGTGCCTGCGGCTCGGCCTCGGCGGGCTCGGCGGCCTCGGCGGGCTCGGCGTCCGGCGTGGCCTCGATCAGCTCGGATTCGGGGGTGGCCCTCGGGTCCTCGGGCAGGGCCTCGTCGGCAGTGGTCCCCGTGGCCGTGTCCGCTGCCGTCGCCGGCTCGTCCGAGACGGGTGCCGACGGGTTCGAGGGTTCCTCGTCCGTGGGCACCGTGGACGTGGCGGCGGCTTCGTACGTCTCTTCCGCCGCCGGCTCCGGGGAGGCTTCGGCCTCCGCCGTCTCCGCCGTCGGTTCCGGGTCTGAAGCCGGCTCGGGCGCCGGTTCCGCCTGCTCCCCGGTCTCGGCCTCAGCCTCAGCCTCTTCGCGCGCTGCCGCCCCGGACTCGACCGCCGTCTCGGGCCGAGCCGCGGCCTCCGGCTGGGGGACCGCCCCGGCCTCCGTCGCGTGCCCGGCGCCGGGCTCGGTCGCGGGCTCCGCCTCGGCCTCGGCCCGCGGCTCGACGTCCGTCTCGGGTCCGGCCTGCGGTCCGGTCGGGGTCTTGGACTCTTCCTCGGCCTCGACCGGCGTTTCGATCGAGGCTTCCGCCGCCGGCTCGGGCTCGGCCGTCGGGTTGGGCGCGGTCTGCTTCTCGGCCTCGGCGTCCGTCGCTACCGCGGTCTCGGTCTCCGGAGCGGCTTCGGTTGCGACCGTCGTGGCAGGTTCGGCGTCGGTCTGGGTTTCTGCGGCAGGCTCGGGCCGGGCTTTCGTCGCCGCTGCCTCGGGCTCGGTCTCGGCCTTCGCCTCCGCGACGGGCTCGGGGTTCTCCCGGGCCGCCGGCTCGGGCTCGGCTTCCGCCGCCGCCCCGTCAGCCTCGGTCTCGGTCTCGGCCGCGACGGTCGCCTCCTCCTCGGCCGCGACGAGCCCGGCCTCACCCTCGGAGTCGGCCCCGGCCGCGCCCTCGGCCTCTCCCGCCTGCCGTGGGACCCGCACCTTGTCGAACGCGGCCGTCACCAGGTCGTGTTCCTCGGCGTCCGCTGTCTCCTGTTCGAGCGAGGGGGACTCGCGGGGTTCCGGGATCGTCGGGGTCGCCTCGGTGGGGGCCGGGTCCGGGAGGGGCGGGGTCGCCTCGGGGGCGGCCGGTTCCGGTTGGGTCGTCGCACCCTCTGCCTCGGCGGCTCGGGGCTTGCGTGAGCGGCCGAATGCGTTTCGCAGGAGAGTGAGAATGCCCATGTGTGCAACCCTTCGCTGAGGTGACACCGTCAATCGCTGGCCAGGACGGACACGTAAGGTTAGCGGCCCTGGACCCGGTGCCCGCTCCGCGTCCGTGCCTACGCGGTGCCGTCCACGCGCAGCAGGAAGTCCCGCAGCGCGTGGTTGAACTCCTCGGGACGTTCCAGATTCGGCAGATGGGCCGCGCCCTCGACCACCTCGACGACCGAGTCCGGCACCGCGGCGCCCAGGGACTCGGCGTCCGAGACGGGCGTGTAGGTGTCGTCGGCGCCGACCACGATCAGCGCCGGGACCGTGACCCGGGACAACACGGGCCGGTAGTCGGGGCGTTCGGCGCGGCCGCGCAGCGAGGCCGCGGCGCCCTCCGGAGGTGTGGCCGTCATCATCCCGTGGACGTGGGCCTTCACCCGGGCGTCGGCGTACGGCGCGACCATCCGCTCCAACACCTCGTCGGCGTACCCCCGCATGCCCTCCGCGAGCAGCCGGTCCGCCATCGCGCGCCGGCCCCGCTTCCCCTCGGGTGTCTCCGGCGCGGCGAAGGTGTCCGCGAGGACCAGGCCCCGGACCCGGTCGCCGAAGCGGTCCTGGCACTCCATCGCGATCTGGCCGCCCATCGACAGTCCCGCCGTCACGAACGTGTCCACCCCCAGGAAGTCCAGGAGTTCGGCCAGGTCGTCGGCATGGCGGGCGAACGGGACGGTACCCGGGGTCACCGGCGAGGCGCCGTAGCCGCGCAGGTCCGGGGCGATCACCCGGCGCTCGGACGAGAACCGCGCCACCTGCGGGTCCCACATCGTGCGGTCGAAGGGGTGGCCGTGGAGGAGGAGGAGGGGGACCCGGTGGGATATTTCAGGGCCTTTGTCGGTGTAGGAGAGGTAAGGGGGCATGTGAGTGACCCTAGGGGGCTCAACTCCTCGGTGCAATAAGATCTTTGCCCTCGGTGCAATGTGTGGCCGCGTCGAGAGCGGAAGACATCAGGGGGATCTGTGAACGACTACCGGCGTATCGCCGACCGGATAGCCGCCGACATCGCGAGCGGCCGGCTGCGGGCCGGGCAGCGGCTGCCGCCGCAGCGGGCGTTCGCGCGACGGCACGGACTGGCGCCCTCCACCGCGGGCCGTGTGTACGCGGAACTCGTGCGCCGGGGGCTGGTGGTGGGGGAGGTCGGGCGCGGGACGTTCGTACGGGCCGGGGCACCGGACGGGCAGCCGGGGCGCGCCCTGACCGAGGCGGTGGGCGACGAACCCGTGAACCTGGAGCTGAACTACCCCTACCTGCCGGGGCAGTCGGAGCTGCTGAGTCCGGCCCTCGCGTCGCTGGCGCGGTCGGACGCGCTCGGGGGCGCGCTGCGGCCGGCCTCGGTCTCGGGGACGCCGGCCGCGCGGGAGGCGGTCGCCGGGATGCTGGCGCAGGGGGGTGCGCGCGTCGATCCGGAGCGCATCCTCTTCACCGGCAACGCCCGGCAGGCCATCGCCGCCACGCTCGTCTCCCTCGTCCGGCCCGGTGGCCGCGTGGGCGTCGAACAGCTGACGTATCCCCTCGTCAAGGAGATCGGTGCCCGGCTCGGCCGGACCCTGGTGCCGCTCGCCATGGACGAGCAGGGCCCCCGGCCGGAGGCGCTCGCCGCCGCGCACCGCGCCGCGCCCCTGTCCGCCCTCTACCTCCAGCCGACCCTGCACAACCCGACCACGCTGACCATGAGCGCGAGCCGCCGGGCCGAGCTGGCGGACGTCGTCCACAGGCTGGGGATACCGGTGGTCGAGGACCGGATCTGGTCCTTCCTGCGCCCGTCGGCCGAGGGCGGCGCGCCTCCGCTCGCGGCCCTCGCCCCCGATCTCGTCCACCTCGTCGACGGCCTCTCCAAACGTGTCGCTCCCGGACTCACAGTGGGCTTCGTGGTGGTACCGGGGGACCGGACCGAGGCCGTGGCGCGGGCGATCCGGTCCGGGGGGTGGAGCGCGGGCGCCTTCGCGCTGGAGGCGGCGGTGCGGTGGATCGGCGACGGGACCGTGGAACGGCTGGTGGCGGCCAAGCGGCGGGATGCCGCCCGGCGCCGGCGGCTGGTGGCCGAGGAACTGGACGGGTTCGCCGTGCGGTCGGACCCGTCCGCCTATTTCGCCTGGTGGGAGCTGCCGGCGCCGTGGCGGGCCGACACCTTCGCGGCGGCGGCGCGGGAGCGCGGGATCGCCGTCACGCCGGGAACGGCGTTCTCGGTGGGGCCCGGCGGGGCGCCGGACGCGGTCAGGCTTGGACTCGGGTCGGCTCCTGAGCCGGAGCTGGCGCGGGCTCTTTCGGTCCTCGCAGCCGTCGCACGAGACGGGCGGGCCGCAGGTTCCGGGTCAGCCAGGTGGTGAGGGCCACCGTGAGGCCGAGGCCGAGCAGCAGCCAGGAGACGGTGCGCAGGGTCCCGGTCAGGGCGTCGTAGACGGCGCCGGCGGCCGGACGGGGCACGTCGGAGGGCAGGCCGGCGAGGGTCATGGAGCGGCCGACGGCGATCGCGAGAGCGAGCAGCGCGCCCCCGAGGGCGGTGCCGAGGGCGGTCGCGGCGATGGCCCGGCGGCGGCGCACGGCCAGGGCGATCCCCGCGGCGGCGAAAGCCACGGCCGCGAGCGGAAGCCAGAATCCGGCGACTTCGAGCACGTGGAACCCCTTTCGTAGCGAGGTCAGTTCGTCGGCCGGGAGCACGGCGACCGCGGTGTGCTGCACCGGGATGCGGGCGGCGAGCGGTATGTGCTCGTCGCGGAGCTGCTGTTTCACCTGGGCGGTGACGGGGGCGAAGTCCACGGTGACCGGCTCGGCGGCCGCTTCGTCGCGGTCGTCGCGCAGGGCCCGCAGCACCGCGTCGTGGGTGACCCGGTTACCGGCGTCCCAGGCGAGCCGGAAGGCCTCGGTGTGGGTGAAGGAGCGCACGGCGTCGTGCAGGAAGGGGCGTACGGAGCCCCGCAGCGGACCGGTGTCCAGCCGTCGGCCGGCCTCGCGGAGCAGGCTGTCCCCGACGGCGTCCGCGACGGCCTCCCGCACGTCGGGGTCGGCGGCGAGCGGGGCCATCGTGGTGACGTACCGGCCCGTGTCGGTGAGCCCGTACGCCGCCCAGAGTGCCAGCGTGCCGAACGGCACGAGCAGGCAGGACAGGGTGATCAGTACGGCCGACAGGGAGCTCCTCAGACGTGGCGGCACCCTTTCAGGCAACGGCCCGCGGGCCCGGCACGCGACCGGAGTGCGTCCGCTCGGGGGATCCCGGTGGATCGCGTCCGCCTCAGCGGATCCGCCGTCCGAAGGCGTCCTCGCGTGTGTAGTACCGGTAGAAGAAGGCGAGGAAGGTGGCCCCGGCGACGAGCAGGGAGATCAGGAGGGACCGCACGATCGAGTGGTCGCTCTGGCTGTAGAGGAAGCCGAAGGCGATGCCGACGAACGCCGTCCACAGCAGCGCGTGCACCTCCCGGATCATCCGGGGGGCCAGCGCCAGCAGCGCGATGCAGACCACGGCGAAGACGAGGGCGCTGGCGAAGCCGAGCAGCAGGTTCCAGCCGGTGATGGGGCCTCCGGCGCGGTTGTCGGCCGCGACCCAGTAGCCGTAGACCAGGGCCAGGGCGACGGGGACCGCGATCCGGGCGATGCGATGGGTGCGGGCGTCGAGCACGTCGGGTGTCGGGTGCTGCTCGGGGGAGGTGCCGGCCTGCACCTCTGGCGCCGGTGCGCGCCGGGGGATTCCGCCGGGTGCGGGTGCCGCATGAGCCATGAGAGCACTCCTCTCTCCTCGCCCCCGTTCCGCTATCCAATGCACACCTGGGTGCGGGCTCCGGCAAGTCGGCAGGACCCCGGGCCCGCGACCACGGGGACCAGGGGGCGCCGGACGCCCGCTCCTGCCGGGCGCGGGCGCACGCCGCGGCGTGGTTCCCCGTGTTTCCCGGAGGAACGTGGAGACTCGGACGCCGTGACCGGGACGAGGTACCAGAGGTGGCGCCCGCCGCGACCCTGCGGGCGCGGCTACGGCTGGCTGCTGCCGTCGCTGCTGCTCATCGGCATCGCGCTGCTGGACCTCAACACCGCCGCGGAGTTCCGGATCGTCTCCTGGATCGTCCTGGTGCCGGGGCTCGCCGCCGCGGTCTGCGGGGTGCGCACGACGGCCTGCTTCGCCGTGACGTCCCTGGTGACGTACGTCCTCGTGGACAACGCCTGGCCCGACCAGTACCAGGCGGGCCTGCCCGACTTCGTCCTCGTCGCCCTCGGTGGCGTGCTGGCCACGCTGACGGCGGCGCTGCGGATGCGGCAGGAGCGGCACATGCTGCGCATGCAGGACGTCGCCGAGACCACGGTACGGGCCGTACTGCGGCCCCTGCCCAAGTACTGGGCCGGTCTGGAGCAGGCAGGCGTGTACCTCGCCGCGGACGTGGAGGCGCAGGTCGGGGGCGACTTCTACGACATCCAGCCCGGCCCGCACGGCACCCGCCTGCTCCTCGGCGACGTGCAGGGCAAGGGGCTGGGCGCGGTGGACGCGGCGGCCGCGCTGCTCGGCACCTTCCGGGAGGCCGGGTACCACGAGGAGGACCTCGGGACCGTCGGCGAGCGCCTGGAGATCCGGATACTGCGGCACCGGCTGCACACCAGCGCGATCGGCCGCCGGGACGGGGACCGGTTCGCCACGGCCGTGCTGGCCGCGTTCTCCCGGGACGGGCCCGGAACGATCGACGTCATCAACTTCGGGCACGGGGCGCCGCTCGCGGTCGGACCGCACGGGGTGCGCGAGCTGCCCTGCGGGGACGGCCTGCCGCTCGGCCTGTGCGACCTGGTCGGCGGGCTGCCGCCGGTGCGCCGGGTGCCGCTCGCCGCGGAGGAGACGCTGCTGGTGGTCACCGACGGGGTGACCGAGGCCCGCGACGGCGAGGGTGAGTTCTACGACCTGATCGGCGACGTCACCCGCGCGGTCGCCGCCGATCCCCGCTGCGCCGACCCCGGCCGGCTGGTCCGGCACGTCCGCGACGGGGTGCTCCGGCACAGCGGGGGCCGGCTGGCCGACGACACCACGGCCTTCGCGGTCCGCCGCCTCCCGGCGACAAGTGAATGCCCGGGAACGCGGCCGCTGCCGGCGGCCGGGATTCCCCGTGAGGGCGGCCCCGAGGGGACCGGGGGGCAGCCGGAAGCGCCCGAAGGGGGAGGTTCCCCGGGCTGAGGCGCGGGGCGGGGGTCACAGCGGTTACGGTGCTGACGGGAGAGAGCGGATCCACAGGGACCGCTGGGCCTACAGGGGGAGGGACCATGCCCGGAACCGTGCTGCTGCTCGCGGCCTCGCCGCTGGGCCGGGGACGCCTGGTGGACGCGGCCGCCGTGCTGCCGGTGCTGGCCGCCGTCGCCCCCGCCGTGCTGTCCGGCACCGACACCGCCAACGTCGTGGAGCTCGCGGACCCGGTGGAGCCCCAGGGCGTCCTCACCCGGCTGCGTGGCGCCGCGGCCGCGCCGGGACCGCTCACCGTGTATCTCACCGGCCAGCTGCACCTGGACCGCCGGCAGCGGCTGCCGCATCTGGCGCTGGCCCGCACCACCCCCGCCACGGTCCGCTACACCGCGGTGCCCTGGCACTGGATCCGCGAGGAACTGCGGCTGCGCGCCCCCGGGCAGACGGCCCTGGTGGTCGACCTGCACGCGGACCCGGAGGTCTGGCGGCACCTGCACGAACACCCGCTGGACTGCGGCCGCGCCACCGCGGTCTACGGCCGGATCGCCCCGCCGCACGGCCGCCGCGGCCTGGCCGAGCCGTCGTACATGAAGACGGTGGCCACCCTGCTGCGCAGCGGCCACCGCCCTCCGCTGGACGACCTGCACCAGCAGGCCCTCGCCCGCATCCCGGAGGAGATCCCGACCAACATCCTGCTGGCCCCGGCCCAGGTTCCGGTCCCGCAGCCGTACCCGCCGATCCCGTACCCGGCACCCGGCGGGCCCCCCGGGCTCGGGCCGGTCGTGGGCGCGCAGCGGACGTACGGCGCTCCCGTCGGCGCGGGCGCGGGCGCGGCCCCGGAACCGGGCGCCCCCCTCGATGTCCCCCCGCGGCCCGAGGACGACCCCGCCCCCGGCACCTCGGCCCCCGACCCCCATGCCGCCATCAGCACCGCCGTACAGGCCGGGCGGCACGAGGAAGCGGACGAGATCGCGGCCCGGCACCAGGAGGCCGCCGCGGACGAGCACGGGCCGGCCTCCGAGGACGCCCTGCACTGGGCCGAGGTGCGCGCCGATCTCGCGATGTTCGCCGGGGACGCGGCGCGCAGCTGCGAGGGGTGGATGCGGGTCGCCGAGAGCCGGCTCGCGGCCGGGCAGGAGGCGGACGCGCCGGCGGTGGAGGCCGCGGTGGACCGGGCGCACCACCAGTGGGGCCGGATCGACGCAGCGACGCGGGCCCGTGAACTCGGTTCCGCGCTCGCCGAGTTGCGCGCCCGGGTGCCGGGACGGCGGCGCGGCGCGCTGGAGGACGTACGGCGGCAGCTCAGGGAGCTTCAGCAGATCTGAACCGCCGCCGGTGGGCCCGTGTGCCCCGCGTGGCGAGTGTCCGAAGAGCGGGTCACGCCTCCGACAACAGGGCCAGCGCCCCCGACACCAGGGTGCGCACGCCCGGGGCGACGGTGGCCGTGTCGGGGGCGAAGTGCGGGCTGTGGTTGCTGGGGACGGCGGCGAGCTTCTCCGGGAGGGTGTCGCCGGGGGCCTCGTCCCAGGTGTCGTGGGGCGTGGTGGTGACGAACCAGTACGAGTAGGGGATGGCGCCGTCCAGGGCGAGTTCGGGGAAGTCCTCGCTGCCCATCGCCGGGCCGGGGTCGAACACCGTCGCGGCGCCGAAGAGTTCACCGTGCACGGCGGCCACGGCGGTGTCGGTGGCCGCGTCGTTCACGGTCACCGGGAAGGTGGCGCCGACGGTCACCTCCGGCTCGCGGGGGCAGCCGGCGGCCAGGCACTCGCCCCGGGCGATGCGGCGGACGGCGGCCAGCATCCGCTGTAGTACCGCCTCGGACTGGGTGCGCAGGTTCAGGGCGATGCGCGCCTCGCCGGGGATGATGTTGTGCCGGGTGCCCGCCTCGATGCGGCCCACCGTGAGGACGGCGGACTCGCCCGCGGCGACCTCGCGCGAGACCACGGTCTGCAGCCGGGTGACGAGGTAGGCGGCGGTGACCACCGGGTCCACGGTGGCCTCGGGGCGCGAGCCGTGGCCGCCCAGGCCGTGCACCACGATGTCCACGTCCGTCGCGGCGGACATGATCAGCCCCGGCGCGTGCGGGTACAGGCCCGCGGGGCCGGGCGCGGCATGCTGGCCGAGCAGGACGTCGGGCCGCCCGAAGCGCTCGTACAGGCCGTCGGCGAGCATCCGCCGGGCGCCCTGGCCGCTCTCCTCGGCGGGCTGCCCCACCACCAGCAGGGTGCCGCGCCAGGTGTCCCGGCCCGCGGCGAGCGCGGCGGCGGCCCCGGCCAGCCAGGTGACGTGGAGGTCGTGCCCGCAGGCGTGCATCACGCCGTCGGTGGCGGAGGCGTACGGCAGCCCGGTGGCCTCGGCGACGGGCAGCGCGTCCATGTCGGCGCGCACCAGCACGGTGGGGCCGTCGCCGTTGGCCAGCCGCCCGACGACGCCGGTGCCGCCGACGCCCTCCGCCGTCTCGAACCCGGCGTCCGTCAGCCGCCCGGCCAGCTTCCCGGCGGTGCGGTGCTCGCGCAGGGACAGCTCCGGGTGCCGGTGCAGGTCCCGGTAGAGGTCCTCCAGGCCGGGGAGCGGGAGGTCGGCGGTGAGGTCCCGCGCGGTGCGGGCGGCGGCAGAGGTCATGCGGGCAGGTTAGGCGGGTGGCGGGGATTCCGGCACCGTCGGTTCCTGAGGTTCCTGAGTTCCGGTCGCCCGGCCGGCCGGTGCGACCGGACGGTCAGCGGGCGGCCGCCGCCGGAGCCGAGGCGGTGACCCGGATGTCGGGGGCCGCCGGTGCCGTGGCGCGGGCGGGGCCCGCGTTGGCCGCGAGTATCAGGGACGCCGCGGCTGTCACGGCGGCGGCGAGGGCCCTGCGCGCGGTGGAGTATCCGTAGGGAGCGGATGGACGTCCGTACACGGCTACCTCGCAACACGACAGCGGCGTATCAAGCAGGCTTGATCCGCCGTTTAACCTAGAGGCATTCCAAGCCGAACGGCAAGGTCCGGCGGGCCAGTTGGGGGTTGCTGCGGTGCCTGAGCGGGACGATCCGGAGACGGTGGGGCGGCGGGTGCAGCGGTTGCGCGGCGAGCGCGGGCTGACCCAGCGGCAGCTGGCCGAGCCGGCCTACACACCGGCGTACATCTCCACCCTGGAGGCGGGCCGGGTGCGCGCCTCGGACGAGGCGCTGCGGCACATCGCGCGGCGGCTCGGCGTGAGCTTCGAGGAACTGGCCCTGGGCCGGCCCGCCCATCTCGCCACGGAGCTGCGGCTGCGGCTGACCGAGGCCCGGCGGATGCTCGCGGACGGGCGGGCCGAGGCGGCGGCGGGACGGTACACCGAACTGCTGGCCGAGGCGCGGTCGCACGGCCTGCCGGGCGAGCAGGCGACCGCGCTGCTGGGGCTGGGCGAATGCGCCCTGGAGACCGGGGAGCTGGCGAGTGCCCACGCCCACTTCGAGTGCGCCGAGGAACACCTCGCGGACGCCTCCCCCGCGGCCCGCGCCCCCGCCGTGCGCGGCCGGGCGGTCGCCCACTACCTGGCGGGCGAACTCCGTTACGCCGTCTACCTGCTGGAGTCCACCCTCGACGAGCTCAACCGGGGCGGCCTGCACGACCCGGACGCGTTGCTGCTCCTGTACGCCAGCGTCATCGGCCCCTACATGGACATGGGTGCCCACGCGCGCGCCGCCCAGGCCGCCGAGTTCGCGCTCGCGCTCGCCCCGCGGGCCGGTGACCCGGCGCTGATCGCCCGGATGCACCGCTCGGTGGCCCGCACCCTGCTCGCCGAGGGCCGCCCCGCCGAGGCCGACGCCTCCCTCGCCAAGGCCGCCGAGCTGTACCGCCAGCTCCAGCTGCGCACCGAGCTGGCCAACTGCCACTGGATGCGCGGGTACGTGCACGCGCAGAACGGGCAACTGGAGGCGGCGGAAGCTGAGTTGCGGCAGGCGCTCGACATGCTCTCGGAGACCAGCGCCGCCCTCTACCGCAGCCAGGCCGCGGTGGAACTGGCCGATGTGCTGCACCGCCTGGGCCGCCCGGCGGAGGCCGCCGACCTCCTGGAGGGAGTGCTGGGCGACTTCTCCTCCGAACGGGGCGCGGTGCACGCCGCCGCCGCGCACCGCCTCCTCGGCATCATCGCCGAGGACACCCGCGACACCGAGTCCGCCGAGGAGCACTACGTCCGTGCCCTCAGCCTCCTGGAGCGCGCGGGCGCCGCGGGCGATCTGGCCGACCTCTGCCGTCTCCTGGGCGACCTGCTGCGCCGCACCGGCCGTACGGAGGCCGCCCTGGACGCCTATCGCACGGGCCTGGGCCACCGGACCGCCCCGGGCACCACCACGCTGGGCCCGGCCCCCGCCCAGCCACCCCTCTGACCCGCCACCCCTCTGACCCGCCGACCAGTTGATCCCTGACCAACTGAGCCCTGACCCGCCGATCCCTAGACGTTCACCCGCCCCTGCCTGCGCACGTCCGCCAGCCGCAGCGCGCCCACCTGCACGGCCGCCTGGGTGGCGTCGTTGGGGACGTCGCCCAGGCCGCCGTTGGTGAAGGCGAAGGCGTCGTCACCGACGCGGACCGTGGCGACGTCGAGGGTGAGGCGGACGTCCTGCTCGTCCTCGGTGGTGGCGGAGACGGTGATGTGCAGGCCCTGGCGGGCGTCGCCGACCTCGGGGAGGGCGAGTTCCGAGACCCGGACGTCCTCCTGGAGGTTCTGCCCGGTGGTGGCGGTGAAGCGGGCGCAGTCCACCGGCATGGTGCGCAGCCACTTCAGCGCGGCGTCCACGTCGGACGGGCGGCGGGCGCCGATCTGGTAGCGGAGCTGCGCGTCGGTGTCGGCGTCGTCCAGGCCCACGGCGACGCGGGCCGGGCCGCCGAGGAGCTGGTCGCTGTAGAGGACGTCGAGGAGTTTCTGGCACCCGCCGGCCGAGGTGCTCGCCTTCAGCATCCCGTCCCGCCAGGTCGCCGCGCCGCGTGTCGCGGTCCACGGGGCGCCGAGATCGCTCTGGCCGATGAGCGCGGCCCGCGCCTGCGCGTCGGTGAGCGAGGAGCCGTCGGGCCGGGCGGGAGCCCTGGAACTCTGGGCCGGCCTGTCGATCGTCGGCAACGGCTGCGGCGCCGTCTCCGGCTGCTTGAACGTCAGCGCGGCGCACCCCCCGATCCCGAGCAGCCCGAGCCCGGTCAGGAACCTCGGCAGGCGTCCGCGCGGGCGTATCCCCTCGTACATCACGGTGCCTCCCGGTCCTGGTGCCTGCTCCCACGGCACCACCACCCCGGGCGCCCCACCAGCGCGGAAGGCCGGACGGGTGAGCGGCGGACCCCCGGGTGAGGGGCTCCTCGCCGAGTCCGGCGGCGTCCACCGGGCCGGGCCGCCCGGAGGGTGTACCGGACCGGAGCCGGTCCCGCCGGCCTGAACTAGTGTGTGAGCCCCCTCGTGCCCCGGCGGGCCGAGCCGCGATCGTCCGTGACGAAGGAGCCTCCATGCCCGGCCGTCCCGTGCCCGTGATCATGGACTGTGACACCGGGGTCGACGACGCCCTCGCGCTGCTGTTCGCCGTGCGGCATCCCGGCATCGAGTTGCGGGCGGTGAGCTGCGTGGCCGGGAACACCGATGTCGACGGGGTGGTGCGGAACACGCTGACCGTGCTGGAGCAGGCCGGGGCGCCGGAGATACCGGTGGGGCGGGGGGCCGAGCGGCCGCTGGTGGAGCCGGCGCGACCGGCCACGCATGTGCACGGGACGGACGGCATGGGGGACCTGGGGCTGCCCGCCCCGGCCCGGCGGGCCGCCGACGTGGACGCGGTCACCCTGCTGCGCCGCGAGATCCTCGCCTCGCCCCGCCCGGTCACCCTGGTCCCCACGGCGCCGCTGACCAACATCGCGCTGCTGCTGCGCACCCACCCCGAGGTGACCCGCAACATCGAGCGGATCGTCTTCATGGGCGGCGCGGTCGAGGTCGGGAACGCCACGCCCGTCGCCGAGTTCAACGTCTGGCACGACCCGGAGGCGGCCGCCGTGCTGCTCACCGCCGGTGTGCCGATCACGATGTACGGCCTGGACGTGTTCCGGCAGGTGGTCGTGGGGGCCGCGGAGGTGCGCCGGCTGCGGGCGAGCGGGGACCGCGGGGCGCGGTTGGCCGGGGAGTTGCTCGCGCACCGTCCGGCGGCCCAGGGCGAACCGCCCGAGGCGCAGGAGGCGGGCGGACTCGGCGACGCGGGCGCGGTGTGCGCGGTCGCCGATCCGGGCGGACTGACCACCCGGCTGCTGCCGGTCGAGGTCAGCCTCGCGCCGGGGCCGGGACGCGGGCAGACGATCGTCGACCGGCGGTCCCGGCCGGGCGAGGCCGAGATCCACCACGGGGAGCGCGAACGGGCCCTGGTCGACGTCGGGTTGGCGGTCGACGCGGACCGGTACGCGCGGCTGTACCTGGAGACGGTCGGGCGGCCCTGAGGCCGGGTCCGGTTTCCGGGGTTCCCTTTCCGGGCAATGTGGACAGATTCTCCATGTCGTGTCCGCTTCGTCCGTCGTACCGAAGGGAACCCGTATGGCAGACCTCTCCTCCAGGAACCCCGACTGGTGGCGGCAGGCCGTCGTCTACCAGGTGTACCCGCGCAGCTTCGCGGACGCCGACGGGGACGGGCTCGGGGACCTCAGGGGCGTCACCCAGCGCCTGCACCATCTCGGTGCGCTCGGCGTGGACGCCCTGTGGCTGAGCCCGTTCTATCCGTCCGAACTCGCCGACGGGGGGTACGACGTCGCCGACCACCGGGACGTGGACCCGCGCCTGGGCAGCCTGGACGACTTCGACACCCTGGTCGCCGAGGCGCACCGGCTGGGCCTGAAGGTCGTGGTGGACCTCGTGCCCAACCACACCTCCCACCAGCACCCGTGGTTCCAGGAGGCGCTGCGGGCCGGGCCCGGGTCGGCCGCCCGCGAGCGGTACGTCTTCAGGCCCGGCCGGGGTGCCCGGGGTGAACTCCCGCCCTCCGACTGGCAGTCCGTCTTCGGGGGCAGCGCCTGGCGGCGGGTGTCCGACGGCGAGTGGTATCTGCATCTGTTCGCCGCCGAACAGCCCGACCTCAACTGGGACAACGGGGAGGTGCGCGCCGACTTCCGCACCACCCTGCGGTTCTGGTCCGACCGGGGCGTGGACGGCTTCCGCGTGGACGTGGCGCACGGCCTGGCCAAGGAGCTGACCGAGCCGCTGCGCGACATCGGCGGCATCGGCGCCACCGGGGAGAGCGCCCTGCTCCGCGTCCCGCCCGGCGACCACCCCTACTGGGACCGCGACGAGGTGCACGAGATCTACCGCGACTGGCGCAAGGTCCTCGACGCCTACCGGCCACCGCGCAGCGCCGTCGCCGAGGCCTGGGTCCCCGGCCCCCGCCGCGCCCTGTACGCCCGCCCCGACGAACTCGGCCAGGCGTTCAACTTCGAGTACCTGGAGGCCGGCTGGAGCGCGGAGGAACTGCGCCGGGTCATCAGTGAGGAACTGACCACCGCGCGGGCCGCGGGCGCCGCCGCGACCTGGGTGCTCTCCAACCACGACGTCGTACGGCACCACTCCCGGCTGATGCTCCCGCCCGGCACCGACCCCGGTGCCTGGCTGCTGTCCGGCGGTCACGCGCCCGCGGTCGACCGGGAGGCGGGCCTGCGCCGGGGCCGTGCCGCGACCCTGCTGATGCTGGCGCTGCCCGGGGCGTCGTACCTCTACCAGGGGGAGGAGCTGGGCCTGCCCGAGGTCGCCGACCTGCCCACCGAGGTGCTCCAGGACCCGGTCTGGGAGCAGACCGGGCATGTCCGCAAGGGCCGCGACGGATGCCGGGTGCCGCTGCCGTGGACGGCGGACGGGGCGTCGTACGGCTTCGGGCCCGGCGGTTCCTGGCTGCCGCAGCCGGCCGGGTTCGCGGCGTACGCCGTCGAGGCACAGCGCGGGGTCGAGGGCTCGACGCTGGAGCTGTACCGCACCGCGCTGCGCCTGCGCCGCAAGCTGATCGACGGGGAGTCGCTCAGGTGGTCGACCGATTCCCCTGAAGGAGTACTGGACTTCAGCCGCCGCGAGGGGTGGCGGTGTGTCGCCAACCTGGGAGCGGAGGCGGTGGCGGTGCCGGCCGGGGAGGTGCTCCTGAGCAGCGGGCCCCTGCCCGGAGGCGGGGAGCTGCCGCCGGACACGACGGTCTGGCTCGGCTGATCTGCGGGCCGAAGGGGCCGGTGGGCGGCGGGACCGGCCTCATTGCCGCCTGTTGGTGTACATGACACATGGTTGGGGAAACGTTGACCGGTCCTCGGGAGAAGGCGGGGAGAACGCGGGCCTAGATTCGCCGCATGCCCCCACAGCCACCTCCCAGGATGCCCGCGGCCCGCGCCCCGGGCGCGCTGCCCGTGCTGCCGTACCGCAAGCCCACCAAGGGCCGCGACTACTGGGTCCTGGACGACGTCCTGCCGGACGTGGACGCCGTACGCGCGCGGTGCCTGGCCAAGGACGACTGGGTCGAGGGCTACCCGTACACCTCCGAGACCTGGCCGGGCCTGCGTGCCATGCCGGGCCTCGAACCCGCCGAACTCGCGGTCATCGAGCGGCAGGTGCGCAAGGCGACCGGCGCCGGGGAGCTGTGGGTGCAGAAGGCGCCCGGCGGCGGCACGCTCAACCACAACTGCGTCCAGGTCGTCGGCGCGGGCGAGAGCGAGCCGCGGCCGCACACCGACTCGCGCGCGCTGTGCCGGTACGCGGCCGTGCTCTACCTCAACCCGGGCGTCCCCAAGGACTGCGGCACCAGCTTCTACCGCCAGCACCTGCCCGGCGGCCGGCTCGGCGGCAATGTCGTCCAGGCCCCGCACAACAACCTGGTCGAGGCCCTCGGCACCCGCTTCGTCGCCCCGGACGCCTTCGAGGAGGACGTCCGCGTCCCCCACAGGTACAACCGCCTGCTGCTCTACAACGCCAACCTCGTGCACAGCGCCACCGGTTACACCGGCGGCACGCTGGAGGAGAAGCGCATGACGGCCGTCTTCTTCTGGATGGCCTGACGGGCGGGTCGCCGGTCCGCGGTGCGGGGCGGCCCGGCGTGCGGTACGGATGGTGGGCGTGAGCGTTGTCGCCGTAGTGGGCGCAGGTCCCGGACTCGGCGCCGCGGTCGCCCGGAGGTTCGGGCACGAGGGGTACGCCGTCGCCCTCGTCGCCCGCGACCACGACCGGCTGGACGCGCTGGTCCGGGAGCTGGCCGAGGAGGGCGTCACCGCGCGCGCCTACCCCGCCGACGTCCGCGAGCCGGACCGGCTGGCCCGCGCCCTCGCCGACGCCGCGCGGGAGCTGGGCACCGTCGAGGTGCTCCAGTACAGCCCGGTGCCGCAGCGGGACTTCATGCGGCCCGTCCTGGAGACCGGCCACCGGCAGTTGACCGGGCCCATCGAGTTCTCGGTGTACGGTCCCGTCGCCGCCGTACAGCAGGTACTGCCCGGGATGCGGGCCCTGGGCCGCGGAACCATACTGTTCGTGAACGGGGGCACCGCCGCCGTGCCCCATGTCGAGCGGGCCGGTACGTCGGTCGCGTTCGCCGCGCAGAGCGCGTACGGGCACCTGCTGCACGAACGCCTCGCCGCCGAGGGCATCCACGTCGCGCAACTCGTCGTCCCCGGCGCCATCGTCCCGGGCCACGCCCGCAAGGACCCAGCCGTGCTCGCCGAGATGCTGTGGGGCATGCACCGGGAGCGGCACGGGTTCCGGCACTTCGCGGACGACCTCGACGGCCGATGACGGATCGCGCGAAGGGGTGACGACCCTTCGGCTCCCCCTGCGTGAAGAGCATTTGTGGGTCAATATGGGGACGTTGGCCGTTTCGCTCCTCTCCAAGGGGGCCTTTCATGGCTGTCGAGATTCCGTCGCTCATCAAACCCTCCAGGCTGAGGGCGCGAGGCGGCCTGCTGGGCGAGTGCCTGGCGGAGTTCCTCGGGACGTTCGTCCTCATCTGCTTCGGCTGCGGTGTGGTCGCGATGGCCGTCGCGGCGCTGCCCGGCTCGGGCCGCGCCGCCACGCCCACCACGATCTTCCTCGCCGCCGGCGACTGGCTGCTGATCACCTGGGGCTGGGCGATGGCCGTCACCTTCGGCGTGTACGTGGCCGGCGGCGTGAGCGGCGCCCACATCAACCCCGCCGTGACGCTCGCGATGGCGGTGCGCCGGGGCTTCCCCTGGGTCAAGGTGCTGCCGTACTGGTTCGCGCAGGTGGTCGGCGCCTTCACCGGCGCGGCGCTGGTGTACCTGGTCTACCACCAGGCGATCGGCGCCTACGACGCCGCCGCCACCGGGCCCAAGGTGAACGGCCACACGAACGCCTCGTTCTCCATCTTCGCGACCTTCCCCGCGCAGTACTTCCACGGGGGAATCTGGGGCCCGCTGATCGACCAGATCGTCGGTACGGCGTTCCTGGTGATGTTCGTCGTGGCCGTCATCGACCTGCGCAACCAGGCCGTCCAGTCCAACCTCACCCCACTGATCATCGGCTTCGTCGTGGCCGCCATCGGAATGTCCTTCGGAGCCAACGCGGGCTACGCCATCAACCCGGCCCGCGACTTCGGCCCCCGCCTGCTCACCTACGCGGAGGGCTGGGGAAGCCTCGCCTTCCCGGGCAGCCTGGCCGGGGCGTTCAGCGACTACTGGTGGATCCCCATCGTGGGCCCGCTGGTCGGCGGCGTCATCGGGGTCCTGGTGTACGACCTGTTCATCGGTGACGTCCTGGTGGTACGCGCCGTCCAGCACCAGCCCCCGGAGCCGGGCCGGGCGCGCCCGGACCGACCGCGGTAGCCGGCCGGGACGTCCGGGTCCTCAGGCCTTCGGCTGGGTGAAGCGGATGCGGTTGCCGAAGGGGTCGCGCAGGCCGCAGTCGATCCCGTAGGGGCGCTCGGTGGGCTCCTCGGTGAACTCCACGCCCTTGTCCAGCAGTGTCTTGTAGGTGCCCCGGCAGTCGTCCGTGGTGAAGATGAGCCAGCCGCCCATGACGCCCTTGGTGACCAGCTCGCGCACCTGCTCCGCGGTCTCCTCGGACATCGCGGGGGCGCCCGGCCTCTCCAGCAGGATCTGCCGCTCGGGGTGCCCGGGGACACCGACGGTCAGCCAGCGCATGAAGCCGAGGGGGACGTCGGCGACGACCTCCAGGCCGAGCTTGCCGACGTAGAAGTCGAGGGCCTCGTCCTGGTCGAGGACGTATATCTGGGACTGTGTGATCGCGTTGAACATGACGTCCACGCTATCCGCCGGGCGGCGCCGGAACTTATCCGAAACTGCTCAACCCGGCCGGGTCCAGGCCATCGTGAAGCATGTCGGCACGGCCGCGGCCACCGCCTCCTTGCGGTACGCGCGCGGCGAGCTGCCGACGATGCCGCGGAACGTGCGGCTGAAGGTGCCCGGACTGCCGAAGCCGACCTCGAAGGCGATGTCCGTCACGCTCCGGTCGCTCTCGCGCAGCAGGTACATCGCCCGTTCCACCCGGCGGCGTTGCAGATAGCGGTGCGGCGTCTCGCCGAAGGTGGCCCGGAAGGTGCGCGCGAAGTGCGCCGGTGACACATGCGCGACGCGGGCGAGCGCCGGCACGTCCAGCGGCCGCGCGTAGTCCCGGTCCATGGTGTCCCGCGCGCGCAGCATGCGGCGGTTGCTCCCCTCGGCGGCGCGGCTCACGGCGTCGTCCTCCCGTACTCCGGTCCCGGACCCCTCACAGCGACTGGTCGGGCCAGTCCAGCAGGCGGGCGCCGATCACCGCGGTCTGGAGCATGTACCGGTGCGCGGGATCGGCCGGGTCGGCGCCGGTGAGCTGGTGGATGCGCTCCAGGCGGTAGGTGAGCGCCCGCACGCTCAGCGAGAGCCGGCGGGCGGCCTCGGCGGCCACGCAGCCGGAGTCGAAGTAGGCGACCAGCGTCTCCAGCAGCGGGACCGCGCCGCCCCGGGCCGCGGTCAGCGGGCCCAGAGTGTGCTGCACCAGGTCGGCCATCGCCTGCCGGTCGCGCGCGAGCACCGGATAGACCAGCAGGTCGGCGGCGCGCAGCACCGGGCCGGGCAGCCCGAGCCGGTCGGCCATCTCCAGCGCCGCCAGGGCCTCCTCGTACGAGTGCACGACACCGCCGGGACCGGTCTGCGGGCGCCCGATGGCCACCCGGCCGCCCTCGGTGGCGGCGGACGCCTGCCGGGCGAAGTAGCTGAGGACCTCGTCGGTGTCGCCGGGCGCGACGCACAGCAGCCGGCCGTTCTTGGTGGTGAGCAGGATGCTGTGGGAGTCGAAGCGGGCGAGCACCGCGGTCTCCACCCGCCGGGCGACGGCGCCGCCCTCGCCGTAGGCCTGGGGGCCCTCGGCGACCGCGACGGCGTGGGCGCGCGAGAGCCGCAGCCCGAACCGTTCGGCGCGCTCGGCGAGCCGGCCCAGGTCGCTGCGGCCGTAGAGCAGATCGTCGATGAACTCCCGGCGGGCCGCCTCCTCCCGGCGTACCGTCAGCCGCTGGGCGCGCTCGTAGCCTTCCGCGAACACGTCGACGGCCTGCTCCACGGCGGCCAGCGCCGCGAGGGTGCTCTCGGCCGAACCGGGTCCGAGCGGCCAGGCGGCGCGGGCGGCGGCCAGGTGGGCGACGACCAGGGCGCGCAGCCCGAACCCCGCCTCGGCGGCCTGTTCGCCCAGCGACCGACGGGACTTCAGCTCCTCCCGGGTCAGCCGCCGGCCGGTGGTCGCGACCTCGGCCAGCACCCCCGCGAAGCCGTCCAGATAGCGCTCGGATATCTCCTGGTCGCCCACCCTGCCCCGTTCCCCCGTGATCTTGACGTGCCGGTGACGCTTTCTTAGCGCGATTTCGGCATGCAGACAGTAGTGAAC
Source organism: Streptomyces malaysiense (assembly GCF_000980885.2). Taxonomy (GTDB): domain Bacteria; phylum Actinomycetota; class Actinomycetes; order Streptomycetales; family Streptomycetaceae; genus Streptomyces; species Streptomyces malaysiense. The sequence goes on from NZ_LBDA02000016.1 coordinate 19,310, forward strand.
ACTGCCGGAAACCGGCAATGCGGAAACGGTCCCCGGGGACGCACCATCCTCTGCGGGGAGCACTGCGGAGGGCTCCGGTGCCGGACATCGCGGGGGGATGCCCGGCGCCGGGGCCTCGGGGGAGCTCCGGTCCGCCGTCTGACACAAGGACGTATGCCATGGAAGCCCTCGGCGTGCTCGTCGCCGCCTGTGTGATCCTCGCCGTGCTGTTGCTGCTCGGGTTGTCCCGGCTGTACCGCAAGGTCGACCAGAGCCAGGCCCTGATCGTCTCCAGGACGCGGCGCGTGGACGTGTCCTTCACCGGACAGGTCGTGCTGCCGATCCTGCACAAGGCCGAGGTCATGGACATCTCGGTGAAGACCATCGAGATCAGCCGCTCCGGCCGGGACGGGCTGATCTGCCGGGACAACATCCGTGCCGACATCCGGATCCTGTTCTTCGTCAAGGTCAACAAGACCGTCCAGGACGTCATCAAGGTCGCCCAGTCCGTGGGCACCGAGCGGGCCAGCCACCAGGACACGCTCCAGGAGCTGTTCCACGCCAAGTTCTCCGAGGCGCTGAAGACCGTCGGCAAGCAGATGGACTTCACCGACCTGTACACCAAGCGCGAGGAACTGCGTTACCACATCATCGAGTTGATCGGTGTCGACCTCAACGGCTACCACCTGGAGGACGCGGCGATCGACTATCTGGAGCAGACGCCGCTGACCCAGCTGGACCCGGCCAACGTGCTGGACGCGCAGGGCATCCGCAAGATCACCGAGCTGACCGCCGTCGAGCACGTGCGCACCAACGAGGCCAAGCGCACGGAGCAGAAGGAGATCACCCGGCAGGACGTCGACGCCCGCGAGGCCATCCTGGAGCTGGAGCGCCGGCAGGCGGACGCCGAGATCAAGCAGAAGCGGGAGATCGAGACGTCCCGCGCCCGCGAGGAGGCCGAGACCGCGCGGGTGATGGAGGAGGAGCGGCTGCGCGCGCAGACCGCCTTCCTGCGCACCGAGGAGCAGCTCGGTGTGCAGCGGGAGAACCAGGCCCGGGAGATCGCGGTCGCCTCGAAGAACCGCGAGCGGGTCATCGCCGTGGAGAACGAGCGCATCGAGAAGGACCGCCTGCTGGAGGTCATCGCCCGGGAGCGGGAGACGCAGCTGACCCAGATCTCCGCGGAGAAGGAGGTCGAGGCGGAGAAGCGGGAGATCGCCGAGGTCATCCGGGAGCGGGTCGCGGTGGACCGTACGGTCGCCGAGCAGGAGGAGTCCATCAAGAAGCTGCGCGTGGTCGAGGAGGCCGAGCGCGAGCGGCAGGCCCTCGTCATCGCCGCCGAGGCGGAGGCGCAGGAGAAGCTGGTCAAGGACATCAAGGCCGCGGAGGCAGCCGAGCAGGCCGCGACGCACCGGGCCGCCGAGGAACTCACGCTGGCCGAGGCCAGGCTGAAGACCGCCGACCTCGACGCGCGGGCCAAGCTGCGGCTCGCCGAGGGCGTGCAGGCCGAGTCGGCCGCCGAGGGTCTCGCCGCGGTGCAGGTCCGCGACAAGGAGGCCGAGGTCACGGTCAAGGCCGGGCGCGCGGAGGCGGAGGCCACCGAGGCGCGGCTGCGGGCGGAGGCCGAGGGCACGCAGGCGAAGGCGCTGGCGGAGGCCGAGGGCACGCGGGCCAGGGGGCTCGCGGAGGCCGAGGGCGCGCAGGCGGCGGCCGCGGCGACGGAGGCGCGGCTGCGGGCCGAGGCGGAGGGCGCGCGGGCGAAGGCCCTTGCCGAGGCCGAGGGGACGAAGGCGGCGGCGCTCGCGGAGGCCGCCGGCGTCGGCGAGAAGCTGAAGGCCGAGGCGGCGGGGCTCACCGAGAAGGCGGCGGCGATGGCCGCGCTGGACGAGGCGTCGCGCGGGCACGAGGAGTACCGGCTGCGGCTCCAGGCCGAGAAGGAGATCCGGCTGGCCGGCCTGGAGACGCAGCGGCAGGTGGCCGAGGCGCAGGCGAAGGTGCTGGCGACGGGGCTGGAGAACGCCGACATCGACATCGTCGGCGGGGAGTCGGTCTTCTTCGACCGTCTCGTCTCGGCGGTGTCCTTCGGCAAGGGAGTCGACGGCTTCGTGGCCAACTCCCGCACCGCGCAGACCCTGGCGAAGCCGTGGCTGGACGGGTCGGGGAGCTTCACGGAGGACCTGAGCCGGGTGCTCGGGTCCGTGAGCACGGCGGACGTCCAGAACCTCACGGTGTCGGCGCTGCTGATGAAACTGATGAACGGCGGCGGCGCGGAGGCCTCCCGGTTCCGCCAGCTGCTGGACAGGGCGGGGGAGCTGGGGCTGGCGGAGGTGCCGGTCGCGTCCTTGAACGGAGCGGCCCGGAACTGAGGCCGGCCGGGGCGACGGGGGCGGGGACCCCCGTCGCCCCGGCGGCGCCCCGGCCCGCGGGCCGGGGCGCCCCGAAGGGGCACGGGGAACCGCGCGAGCGGCCCGGCGCACCCGCGCTCCGCGACGAACCCCGCACCCCCCGCGGCCGATCCGAACCCCGCTGAACCACGAAAGGCGACCATGGCCACCGAGACCGTCGACGCCGGCACCTACGACGTCCTCCGCGACCGGCTGGCCGCGCACGCCGCCGAGCTGGCGCGACGGGCCGAGGAACTGAACACCCGCCGCGCGCGGGAGTTCGGCTCGACCAGGCTCGGCCTCTCCTCCACCACCAGCCTCAGGACCCCCCACGCCGCCCTCCGGCAGGACGTCGTGGCCGTCGGCGACAGACTCCTCCTCGGCACCGCGCGCGGCGGCGACATCCCGTCCGTCGAGGACGTCCTCGCCCTCTACGACCGCGACGGGAACCGCCTCCCCGCGGACGCCGGTTTCCTCGGTGAACCCGCGTTCGTCCGCGAGTTCACCGCCCTGACCCGCTACTACCGCGACGCCCGCCTGCTGCGCCTGCGCCGGACCGAGGGCCGTCTGCTCGCGGTGTTCCGCACCGGCGAGAAGGCCGACGACGTCCGCGCCCTGCGCTGGAACCTGACCGAGGACGGCCGCGCCGAGTTCCTGGACGCGCGCGGCGACCGCGACGACGTCGTACCGCCGGCCCAGGACGTCACCTGGACCGACACCGGCCGCGCGGACCACGTGCTGGGCCGGGAGCCGTACGTCGCCGTACCCGGCGGGCTCGGCGTCGCGGCCCTCGGCGGCACCCTCACCGTCCGCGCCGAGGACGGCGCACAGCTGTACTCCGAGCCCGTCGCGGAACCCCTCCAGTCGCTCGCCGACGCCGCCGTGGCGTACGCGGGGGTCGGCCCCCTGACGCTGCTGCGCGTGCGGCCGTACAAGGAGGACACCGACCGATACCTGGTCTTCAACGCCCTGACCCGGACGGTCGTCCGCCTCGACGGCCTCGGCCAGGCGTGCCGGCGGCTCCCCGAGGAGCAGGGCGTCGTCTTCCCGGGCGGGTTCTGCCTGGCGAGCGGGCAGCACAAGTCGTACGAACTCGACGTGACGGGGCTGGAGTTCGAGCAGGAGGTCCGCGCGCCCAACGGCGAGGACGTGCTGTACGCGTTCCGGGACCGTGCCGGTGGCGGCACGCTCCTGCTGTCGTACAACACCCTGCGCAAAGAGGTGGCGACCCCGCTGCCCTGCCAGGGCTGGGCGCTGTTCGAGGACGGGTCGCTCGCCGTGCTGCGCGCCGGGGGCGGCGAGCCCGCGCACACCCACCCCCTCCAGTGGTGGACCTCGCCGTACGTCTCCGACACCCACGCCGCCGCGCTGCGCACCGGCAGCGGCCCGCTCGCCCGCGTAGGCAACGCGGACCTGGTGCGCGGCCTCGCCGACTGCCTCTCCGTGGCCCGGCTGGTGGCCGACGGCATCACCACCGGCGAGGGCTACCGCGCGCTGACCGTCGCCTGCGTCCGCGCGGCCGACACCCACCACTGGCTCGCCGACCCCGAACTCGGTGCGATCCAGGTGCCGTTGGCGGACGTGCGGGAGACCGCCGAACAGGTGCTGGCCGAGTTCGAGACCGTGCGCGAGCTGACCCGGGGCGCCGCCGAGGCGCTGGAGGAGGCCGCGGAACGGATCGCGGCCGTGGTGCGCCGGCTGCGCGGCGAGGCCCCGCGCGAGGCAGCCGCCTGGGTGCGCGGGCTGACCGAACTCCGGCACGCGCACGGCCACCTCCTCACCCTGCGCGAGCTGCGGTACGTGGACGCCGAGCGGGTGGCCGCGCTCGCCGCCGAGGCGGAGTCCGACCTGGCCGCGTTCGGCAGACGGGCGGTGACCTTCCTGTCCCGCGAGGACGCCTTCACCGCCCAGCGCGCCGAGGTGGAAGGACTGGTGGCCGACGCGGACGCGATCCGCACGGTCGCCGGCGCCGGGCCCGTCACCGAGCGCCTGGACGAGCTGGCGGACGGGCTGCGCACCGTCACCGAGGTGGTCACCGGCCTCGACATCGCCGACGCCACCGTGCGCACCGCCGTGCTGGAACGGATCGCGGACGTCCTGGGCGGCGTCAACCGGGCGCGTGCCACCCTCGACGCCCGCCGCCGCTCCCTCCAGGACCAGGAGGGGCGCGCGGAGTTCGCCGCCGAGACCGCCCTGCTCGCCCAGGCCGTCACCGCCGCGCTCGCCGGGGCCACCACCCCCGAGGCCTGCGACGACCAACTCGCCTCCGTGCTCGCGCGGCTGGAGGATCTGGACGGACGGTTCGCCGAGTTCGACGACTTCCTGGCCGAGCTCGCCGACAAGCGCACCGAGATCTACGAGGCGTTCGCCGCCCGCAAGCAGTCACTCGCCGACGTCCGGGCCCGCCGGGCCGAGCAACTCGCCGTGTCGGCCGGGCGGATGCTGGAGACGGTGGCCCGGCGCGCGGCGGGGCTCGCCGACGCGGACGCGGTCACCGCGTACTTCGCCTCCGACCCACTGGTCGCCAAGATCGCCCGCGTCGCCGGTGAGCTGCGCGAGCTGGGCGACAGCGTGCGCGCGGAGGAACTCGACGGGCGGCTGAAGGCCGCCCGGCAGGAGGCCGCCCGCGCCCTGCGCGACCGCGGCGACCTGTACGCCGACGACGGCCGCACCCTGCTGCTCGGCGGCCACCGCTTCGCCGTCAACACCCAGCCGCTCGACCTCGCCCTCGTCCCGGCCGCCGACGGCCTCGCCCTCGCGGTCACCGGCACCGACTACCGCGCCCCGGTCACCGATCCCGGCTTCGCCTCCACCCGCCCCTACTGGGACCGGCACCTGCCCTCCGAGTCGCCCGAGGTCTACCGCGCCGAGTACCTCGCCGCCCGCCTCCTCACGGCACACGGCCCCGCCGCCCTCGCCGCCGCCGACGACCTGGCGGGACTGGTGCGCCGGGCCGCGCAGGAGTCGTACGACGAGGGCTACGAGCGCGGTGTCCACGACCATGACGCGACCCTGATCCTGGCCGCGCTCCTGCCCCTGTACGACGCCGCGGGACCCCTGCGGCACGAGCCCGCCGCCCGCGCCGGGGCGCAGCTCTTCTGGACCCACGGCACCACGGAGGCGGCCCGCGCCGCATGGACCCGCCGCGCCGTCTCCCTGGCCCGCGCCCGGGACGCCTTCGGGCCGACGGCCGCACTGGGGGACCTGGTGGCGGAGCTGGCGGCGGCCATCGGCCGGTGGGCGCGGACCGAGGCGGGCGGAGAGCCGTCCGCCGCCGACGACCGCGCGGACGCCGGCCAAGGCCGGTGGTCCGCCGAGGCGGCCGCCGCCTATCTCTTCGACGAACTGACCGGCGGCACCGGCCCCGAGGACTTCGTGCTCGGCGGGGTGGCCCGCGCGCTGCTGGACAAGTTCCGGCAGGCGCTGGCCGGTTCGGACTACGGCCGTGACCTGGAGGGGCTGACCGAGCTGCGCGCCCGCCGCCAGGTGGTCGAGGCCTGGCTGACCGCGTACGCCACCGCGAGCGGCAGCGACGCCGCCCCCGGCGAGCTGGCGGAGGCGGTCGCCGCCGAACTGTGCCCGGCGCTGCCGCGCTACGACGGCGACGCCCGGCTCGGCACGACCGTCGAGGGCCTGCTCGGCGCTCACCCCCGGGTGCCGGGCGGGCGGCTGGAGCTGCGCCTGGACGAGTTCCTGGCCCGTACCGCCCGGCACACCGCGCACGACGTGCCCGGCTTCCGCGCCTACCAGCGCCGCCGCGGCGCGCTGCTCACCGGCGAGCGCGAACGGCTGCGCATGGACGACCACCGCCCCCGGGTGATGCCGGCGTTCGTCCGAAACCGCCTCGTGGACGAGGTCTATCTGCCGCTGATCGGCGACAGCCTCGCCCGCCAGCTGGGCACCACCGGCGCCGGCAAGCGCACCGACACCGGCGGCCTGCTCCTGCTGGTCTCGCCGCCCGGCTACGGCAAGACGACGCTCATGGAGTACGTCGCCGACCGGCTCGGCCTGATGCTGGTCAAGATCAGCGGCCCGGCGCTCGGCCACCACGTCACCTCGCTGGACCCGGCCGACGCGCCGAACGCCACCGCGCGCCGCGAGGTCGAGAAGATCAACTTCGCGCTCGCGGCGGGCAACAACACGCTGCTCTACCTGGACGACATCCAGCACACCTCGCCCGAACTCCTGCAGAAGTTCATCCCGTTGTGCGATGCGACGCGGCGGGTGGACGGCGTGTGGGACGGCGAGCCGCGCACCTACGACCTGCGCGGCAAGCGGTTCGCGGTGTGCATGGCGGGCAACCCGTACACGGAGTCGGGGGATCGGTTCCGCATCCCCGACATGCTCGCCAACCGTGCCGACGTGTGGAACCTGGGCGACGTCCTGACCGGCAAGGAGGACGTGTTCGCGCTGAGCTTCGTGGAGAACGCCCTGACCGCCAACCCGGTCCTCGCTCCGCTCGCCGCCCGCGAGCGCGCCGACCTGGACCTGCTGGTCCGCCTGGCCGCGGGCGACCCGACAGCCCGCGCCGACCGGCTGTCCACCGCGCCGGCGCCCACCGAACTCGACGGTGTCCTGGCCCTGTTGCGCCATGTCCTCGCCGTCCGGGACACGCTCCTCACGGTCAACGCGGCCTACATCGCCTCCGCCGCCCAGTCCGCCGACGCCCGCACCGAGCCGCCGTTCCGGCTGCAGGGCTCCTACCGCGACATGAACAAGATCGTCCAGCGGCTGCGCCCGGTCATGAACACCGCCGAGCGCGAGGCCGTCGTCCAGGACCACTACACGGCCGAGGCCCAGACCCTGACCACGGGCGCGGAGGCCAACCTCCTCAAACTCGCCGAACTGCGGGGCGTTCTGGACCCGGTCCGGTCGGCCCGCTGGACGGAGATCAAGGCCGCCCACGTCCGCACCCGCACCCTCGGCGGCCCCGAGGAGGACCCGCTGACCCGGGCGGTCGCCGCCCTCACCCTCCTCGCGGACCGGGTGGCGGCGGTGGAGTCGGCCATCAGCCGGGCCACCGCGACCGAGGACCGGGGCACCTCCCGCTGAGGGCCGTCCCCGTGCTCGTGCGCGGAGTCCGGGCGTGGTCGCCGGAGCCGCGCCGCGCCCGTCCTCCGGGAGACGGAGGAGAAGGGGCTGCCGCCGGAACACCGGGTGCCCGGCCGGCGCCGCGACGGGCTGACCGGCGGGGCGGCTCGCGCCTCACCCGTGGTGGGGGTCGCCGTGCGCCCCGTGCGCGTGCTCCCCGTGCCCGTGCTCCGCGCCGTTCTCCGGTGCCCGGCCCATCGTCCGCAGCATCGCCCCGCCGCCCGTGCGCAGGAAGCGGATGACGAGGGACGCGGCGAGGAGCAGGAAGGCGATGTTGAGCCAGGTCGTGTAGTTCCAGCGGACGCCCTCCTCGGGGAGCCTGGCGACGGCCTGGTCGGGGACGAGGCCGAGTCCGCCGAAGAGGAACTCCACCACGTAGCCGGCCACCGCGATGGCGGCGAAGAAGGTGGCGAGCAGGAAGCCGGCCATCCGGGGGCCGTAGTACTTCCGGTAGATGTTGAGGATCGGCAGGATCAGCAGGTCGGCGTAGATGAAGGCGATCACACCGCCGAAGCTGATGCCGCCCTTCCACAGGACCACCGCCAGCGGCACGTTGCCGATGGAGCAGACGAACGTGGCGACGGCGACGACCGGGCCGATCAGAGGGCCGATCAGCTTGGCCGCGAGGGGGTGGCCGGCCAGGAAGAAGGTGTGCCAGAAGGTGTCGGGCACCCAGGCGGCGATGGCGCCGGCGATCAGCAGCCCGGCCACCAGGTCGCGCAGGATCGCGGCCCACTCCATGACGAAGATGTGCGACACGGAGGTGAGCCCCGCGCGCGAGAGCAGCCGGCGCAGGAAGCCGCCCTCCCCCTGGACCGACATGTCCATCGCCGCGTGACCCTCCATCGACCCGGCGACGCCGCGTTCGGCCTGCTCCCGGGCCCCGCGCAGCAGACGCTCGCGCAGGAAGACGCGGAACAGCACCGCGAGTACGACGATCATGATCGGCCCGCCGACGAACTCCGCCGCGGTGAACTGCCAGCCCATCAGCAGGGCCAGGATCACGCCGAGTTCGATGACGAGGTTGGTCGAGGCGATCTCGAAGGCCATCGCCGCGGTGAAGTCGGCGCCCTTGCGGAACAGGGAGCGGGCGAGGGCGACGGCGGCGTACGAGCAGGAGGACGACGAGGCGCCGAGGCCCGCGGCCAGGGCCAGGGTGCGCGGGCGGTCGTCACCGAGCAGTCGCACGACCGTCTCGCGGCGTACCACCGCCTGGACGACGGCCGAGAGGGTGAAGCCGAGGATCAGCGCCCAGGTGATCTCCCACGTCATCGATCCGGTGATGAACAAGGCGTGTCCTATCGCGTGCATGCAGCGCACTCCCTTCACGGTGCTGCGGTTCCGCCACCCCGGCCTCAGTACCCCCATGGGGTATTTCGAAACGCCGGGAAGGTCCCGTCGGGCGATCGGTATCCTCCCCGCATGGATATCCGTGTGGAGGTCGTACGGGAGCCGTCCCGGGAACTGGCCGACGCCTTCGGCAGGCTGCTTCCGCAGCTGTCCGGGGCCGCCGCGCCCCTGGACCGCGCCGCTGTCGACCGGCTGGTGGCCCATGACGCCAACACGGTGCTGGTGGCCCGCACCCCCGAGGCGATCGTCGGCACCCTGGTCCTGGTGCTGCTGCCCCTGCCGTCCGGGCTGCGCGGCCGGATCGAGGACGTGGTGGTCGACGGCGCGGCGCGCGGCCGGGGTGTCGCGGGGCTGCTGATCGAGGAGGCGGTGCGGCTCGCCCGCAAGGCGGGGGTGCGCACGCTCGACCTCACCTCCCGGCCGGACCGGGCCTCCGCGAACCGGCTGTACGAGCGGATCGGCTTCCGGCCGAGGGAGTCCACCGTGTTCCGGCTCGACGAGTAGACCCCGGCCGTCGCGGTGCGGGTGGACCCGCCGCTTCGGGGAGGCGGCACGGTCCGGTGCGGCGCCGTGCGGGCCGGCGGGACCCGGCTCGGCCCGCGTCCGGTGCGGCCGCGGCGGCCCGCCTCGCCGACGAGCGCGTCTCGGACCCCTCCGGGCCGCGCGCCGCGCGGTGACGGTCCAAGACAGCAGAAGCCCCGCCGCGGGGGCACCGGGGCGGGGCTGGGACGGGCGGGGAGCCGGTCGCGGCGCGCGGGAGGCCGAGGAGCGGGTCCGCGGTGGGTTCGGCGCCGTCGGGCACCCCGCGGGGACGGCCGCGGCCGCGACCGCGGGGCGCGCCGGCGGGGATCAGGAGGGCTGTGACGTCAGCAGCGGACGCAGGGCGCCCGCGCGCAGCCGCTCCACCAGCGGTGGGGCGATCCGGCGCAGCACGAGGACGGTGACGAGGGAGACGGCACTGCCGACCAGTGCGCCCACGGCGACGTCGTGCGGGTAGTGCGCGCCGACGTACACCCGGGAGGCGCCCATCGCGATCGCGGTGACCAGGGCGAGGGCGCCGAGGCGGCGGCTGATCAGCAGGAGGGCCACCGCGAAGGCGAAGGCGACGGTGGTGTGGTTGCTGGGGAAGGCGTAGTCGTCTGGTGCGGGGCACGCCTCCAGGAGGAAGTCGTGGGGGAGCGCGCGGCACGGCCGGGGCTCGTCGAAGACGTCCTTGATCCCGCTGTTGACCACATAGGCGAGGACGACGGCGATGGGCGTCGCCAGCACGGCGGCCATCGCGGTGCTGCCCTGGCCTCTGGCCCGCCACCACGCCACCAGCAGATACACCGCGAACAGGCCGATGCCGAAGGCGCTGAACACCGACACCGGTTCGTTCAGCCAGTGCGTGTGCCGGGCGAAGTCGGTGACGTCGGTGTACAGCCCGCCGTCTATCGCCGCTCCGTCGAGCGCCTGGGTGGTCAGGGGGGAAGTCGTCATCAGATGGGTCTCCGGGGGCCGTGCTGCGTGTGCCGCGGACTCCGGGGAACGGGCGCGGGCACCGATCGGACGTACGGATGAAGAGCGGACGTCTCCGAGGTAAACGTCTACAAGTATGTAGACGATATCAGGTCCCGACGCGGGGTGCCGCCCCGCCCGTGCGGTCCGCCTGACCCGAACGGCCCCGCCCTGCTCGCGCCCGCGGGCCCGGGGCGGTGCGCTGGTGATCTGTACGGCGAGGAGGTGCCAGTGATGAACGGTGCGACCCCGGACCACCCCGGCGACCCGGACCGCTCCGACCGCCCTGGCGACTCCGGCCGCCCCGACCGGTCCGAGCTGGACGACCTGCGGGCCCGGCTCGCCGCCCTCGAAGCCGAGCGGCACGCCCGGCAGGGGGAGGGGACGCGGACCCGGCACCGGCCCGCCTCCGCGCTCGCCGCCGTCCTCCTCGTGATCGGCTGCCTGCTCGCCCCGCTCGCCGTCGTCGCCACCTGGGCCGCCGACCTGGTCGGCGACACCGACCGCTATGTGGCCACCGTCGCCCCGCTCGCCTCGGACCCCGCCGTGCAGGACGCCGCCGCGAACCGGGCCACGGACGCGCTGATGGACCGGATCCACCTGCCCACGCTGCTCTCCGACGTGGCCCCCAAGGACCGGCCCCTGCTGGAGAAGGCGCTGGGCGCGCTGGGCGGGGGACTGGAGAACGCCGTACGGGGGTTCGTGCACGACCAGGCCCGCAAGGTCGTCGCGTCCTCGGCCTTCGCCACGGTGTGGACCGACGCCAACCGAAGGATCCACGCCTCCCTGGACAAGGCGCTGACCGGTACGGGCGGCGGCGCGGTGCAGCTGAACGACGACACCGTCACCCTCGACCTCGCCCCGCTCATCGACGACGTGAAGAAGCGCATGGTCGACGCGGGAATGACCTTCGCGAGTCATATCCCCGCCGTCCACGCCCAGTTCACGCTCGTGGAGTCCCAGCAGGTGGGCAAGGTGAAGACGTACGTACGGCTGCTGCGCATCGCCGGCAACTGGCTGCCGGTGCTCGCCGTCCTGCTGATCGCCGCCGGCGTCCTGCTCTCGCTGCGCCGCCGCCGCGCCCTCGTCGCCGGCTGCCTCGGCGCGGCGGTCGCCACCGCCCTGCTCGGCATCGGACTGCGTGTCTTCCGCGTGTTCTACCTGGACCGGCTGCCCGCCGACGTCTCCCCGGGCGCGGCCGGCGCGGTCTACGACACCCTGACCCGCTTCCTGGAGACCGCCGTGCGGACGGTGATCGTGCTCGGCGTCGTGATCGCCCTGGGCGCCTGGCTCAGCGGCCCCGGGCGGCGGGCCGGCCTGGTGCGGGGCCTGTGGACCGACGGCATCGGCGCGGCCCGCGGCACCGCCGACCACGCGGGCCTGCGCACCGGCCCGGTCGGACCCTTCGTGCGCCGGCACCGCCCCTGGTTCACCTGGATCCTGGTCGCCGTGGCGGTGCTGGTCTGCCTGCTGTGGCCGTACCCCACGGGCTGGGTGGTCCTCGGGATCGCCCTGTGCCTGCTGTTCGCGCTGGCGGTGGTGGAGTTCCTGGCGGCGGAGCCCCCGCACCGGACCCCGCGGGAGGGCCACGCGGCGCATCCCTGATCCGGCGGTGCCCCGCCGGCCGCGCCGCCGCTGATCCCCCTGGCCGGCCTCGGGCCGGAGGCCACGGGCCTCTCCATATCCGGGGCGGTCGACCGGTTGTGCGGGCTAGGATCCCGGTCATGGCCCTGACCGTGGACGACGTGGACCGGTTCGAGGCGTCCAGGCACCGTCTGGAAGCCATCGCCTATCGCCTGCTCGGCTCGGCGAGCGAGGCGGAGGACGCGGTGCAGGAGACGTTTCTGCGCTGGCAGGGTGCCGACACCGGGCGCGTCGAGGTCCCCGAGGCGTGGCTGACCAAGGTGCTCACCAACCTGTGCCTCAACCAGCTCGCCTCAGCCCGCGCCCGCCGCGAGACCTACGTCGGCGCCTGGCTGCCCGAGCCGCTGCTCGCCGGGGACCCGATGCTGGGCCCCGCCGACACCGCCGAACAGCGCGAGTCGGTGTCGTACGCCGTCCTCACCCTGCTGGAGCGCCTCACCCCGAACGAGCGCGCGGTGTACGTGCTGCGCGAGGCGTTCGACTACCCGCACCGGGAGATCGCGGGGATCCTCGACCTCACCGAGACCGCCAGCCAGCAGATCTTCCACCGCGCGAAGAGGCATGTCGCCGCCGGCCGGACGCGCGCCGAGATCGACGAGGCGGCCGCGCGGCGGATCGTGGACGAGTTCCTCGCCGCCGCCACCAGCGGCCACACCGAACCGCTGGTACGACTGCTCACGGAGAACGCCATCGCGATCGGTGACGGCGGCGGGAAGGTCCCGGCCCGTGCCAGGGCGTTCGAGGGTGCCCGCGCGGTCGCGACCTTCATGCGGGGCCTGTTCAAGCCCGGCAAGGCCAAGCGCAACCTGGTCGGCGGCTCGCCCGACCTCCATGTCGCGCCGGTCAACGGCGCTCCCGCGCTCGTGGTGGTGCTCGACGGCCGGGTCATCGGCATCACCTGCCTGGAGATCACCCAGCAGGGCATCGCCGCCTTCCGCAGCCAGGTCAACCCGGACAAGCTCGCGCGCGCGACCCGGCGCTGGGCGGCCGGCGAGCACGGCGACCCCGTGCTCAAGGTCTTCTGACGCGCCCGCGCGAGACGCGTGACGTGTGACGTGTGACGCGCGTCACGGACCGCTCCTGTCAGGAAACGGCGGGCCGCCCGGTTCAAGGGGCGGAACCGCCCGGGACCCATCCCATGAGCGACAGGAGCAGGCCATGCAGCACCGCGTCATCGTCCTCGGCGCCGGATACACCGGAGCCATCGCCGCCGGGCGCCTCGCCCGGCGGCTGCGCCGCGAGGACGTCGCCATCACCCTCGTCAACGCCGAGGCCGACTTCGTCGAGCGCGTCCGGATGCACCAGCTCGCCGCCGGACAGGAACTCCCGCCGCGGCCCCTCGGTGCCATGTTCGCGGGCACCGGCGTCACCCTGAAGCTCGCGCGGGTCACCGCCGTGGACGCCGACCGCAGGACCGTGACCGTCACCGGGGAACAGGGCACGGCGGAGGAACTGCCCTACGACACCCTCGTCTACGCCCTCGGCAGCGGATGGCACGACCAGGGCGTCCGGGGCGTCGCCGAGCACGCCCACGACATCGCGGGCCGCCCCGGCGCGTTGCGGCTGCGCGCCCGCCTGGCCGAGCTGACGGCCGGTGCGCCCGTGGTCGTGGTCGGCGGCGGACTCACCGGTGTGGAGGCCGCCACCGAACTCGCCGAGAGCCGCCCGGACCTGGACGTCGCCCTCGCCGTGCGCGGCGCCCTGGGCGAGCGGTTCTCGCCCAAGGGCCGCCGCCATCTGCGCGCGGTCTGTGACCGGCTCGGCATCACCGTGCACGAGCACACCGCGGTGGCCGCGGTGGCCGCGGGCCATGTCACCACCGCGGACGGCACCACGCTCCCGTCCGCGGCCACCGTGTGGACCGCCGGCTTCGCCGTCCACCCGATCGCGCGGGCCACCACGCTGGAGACCGGGGAGAGCGGTCAGATCGTGGTCGACCGGTCGATGCGCTCGGTCTCGCACCCGCAGGTGTACGCCATCGGTGACGCGGCCCTCGCCATGGGCCCCGGCGACAAGCCGCTGCGGATGTCCTGCGCCTCGGGGGTGCCCGCCGCCTGGCAGGCGGCCGACGCGATCGCGGCGCGGCTCGGCGGGAGGAAGGTGCCGGTGACCTCCGTGCGGTACTACCAGCAGTGCGTCTCCCTGGGCCGCCGGGACGGCCTGATCCAGTTCGTCACCGCGGACGACCGCGCCGTCGACCGTGCCCTGACCGGCCGCCTCGCCGCCCGCTACAAGGAGGCGATCTGCAAGGGCGCCGCGTGGGGCGTCGCCCACCCGCTGCTGGTGCCGGTCAGGGCGCGCGGGGTGGTGCCGCGGGGGGAGCGGGGGCCGGGGCGGGTGGCGGAGCGGTCGGCGGAGCGGTCGGCGGATCCGGTGGCGGGTGGGGCGGTCTGACCGCGCCGGGTCGGTGAACCAGGCTGTGCACGCGACCAGTCGGTGGCGTCGGCGAGGCCGGGCCTGGGTGGCGGTGGTGGCGGACCGGGCCGTACCGGGGGCGCAGGGAAAGGCTCCCGACACACGGGAGCCGGCCCGTGTTCACCCCCTCCTGGCGCGGCTTCACACCGGCCGCACTCTCGCACTACGTTAGAGATTGAACGACCGGTGCCGCCGTGGGCCGAGCCGTGCAGGCGGCCACGTGCGTTCCGTCCCGAGCGCGCAAGGAGCCGCATGCTGCCCTCGTCCTCGCCACCGACCGCCCGTCATGTCATGTGCGTCGACCGACTGCTGACCGCCGCCGTGCGACTGTCGGCCACCCTGCCGGCGACCCGCTCAACCCTCGGGGTGGTCCGGGGCCGTCACGGGTCGGAGCGCGAACGCGCGGCCGCGCTGCGGACCCGGTTGGCCGAACGGGGGGTATCCAGCGCGGAGTTGAGCCCGGCGCCGGAGCCGGGCGAGCGGGGCGGCGCGCAGTACGGTCTGCCGCCGCGGTCGGTGGGGCTGCTGGTGCACACGCCGGGGCTGCGGCCGGAGCAGGCGATGCGGGCGGCGGCGTTATGGCGCCTGCCGCTGCTGATCGACCGGCCCGACGGGACGACGGGCGCGGGGGCCTGCCACAAGGACGTCATCGGCATCCACCTCGCGGATCGCGGCTACGAACTCGCGCTGCTTCAGGCCGATTTGGTGTCCCTGAATGCCGATCCGGGCCCCATCCGCCTCATCCTCGACAACGAGAAGATCACCATGCCGGACGGCCGCCGCCTCGGCGTCAGGGCGACCGGGTCGGGGCTGCTGGAGGTGCGGGGGGAGTCCTTCGGGATGCGCAGGGTGCGACGCCTGCGCTTCGAACGGGCCTGGGGTGCGCACCGGTTGGACGTGGACGGAGTCCCGGTGCGCGAGGTGCGGGCACCGCTGCGGATGGAGGCGGATCCGGGGCGGCTGCACATGGTGCGGCCCTGAGGGGTCCACCTGAGGGAGTCACCCCAGGGGGGTCGCCCTAGGGGGTCACTTCAGGGGTCGTCCCAGGGCGCAGGAGGGCCGCCCCGCCTCCACGGGAGGGGGAGGGCGGCCTTCGCGCTGCTATGGGTGTTCAGGAGAAGGGGAATGTCGGCGGATGGCATGCTATTGCAAAGAGCATGCATGTCATGGCCACGTAAAGAATCGATCTCACTGGAGCTGCTTTCCAAGTGGTGGGGCAGTACGGACCGCGCTACATAAGAGCGTCTGGATCGAACGCTCGGCGGTAACGGGTGCGCCATTCATATCCCACTGGAGCCCTCTGGATCAACGAGCGCGTGCGGTACGGGAAAAGGCTGGTCACCCCGCGGTTGTCCGCGGAATGTCGCGCAGGGCGGCGAGAGTGTGCGAGGCCCGGTCCGCTTCGGCGTGAGCGCCGATCTGCATACTCAAATTGAAACTTTCTTCGGCATATGTCAATGCCTGGGCCGTGCGACCGGTGGCCATGTGGGACAGGGCGGCTTCGTGGGTCGCGTCGACCACCTCGCCCGCCGCGCCGATGCGCCTGGCCAGTGCGAGGGCGGCGACATGCAGCGGTATGGCCTGCTCGCCGCGGCCGGCCGTGCGATGCGCCCGGCCGATCCGGTTGAGGGCGATGGCCTCCCTGCGCCGGTCGCCCACGCTTCGGAAGAAGTCCAGGCTGTGATGCGAGAGAGTCAGCGCCTCGTCGGCTTTCCCCAGGTCGATCAGGGCATTGGCCAAGTTCATCCTCAGAGTGGCCAGCTCTCTTCTGTCGGACCTTTTCAGGGCCAGGGAGATGGCTTTCCGGTAAGCGTTCTCGGCTCCCTCCGGGTCCCCTGTTCTTGTGGCGAGTTCGGCCATGTTGTTGAGCGTGCTGAAGATTCCTCGCTCATGATCGATGGCCGTGAATTGCCCGAGGGCGGAGTCGAAGTGAGCACGGGCCGAGTCGAATTCCGAGAGATGAAGATGGGTGACGCCAAGTATGTTGTAGCTGCGTGCAATTTGGAGGGAATTTCCGGTTTGCAGCAGGGAATCAAGTATCCCTTCTTGCAGGGATTGGATTGCCCTGTACCGGCCCGCCTGCCACAGCGATATGCACATCTGGTCGACACATTCGATCTCCAGTTCCGCATCCCCCAGCGCGCGCGCCAGCTCCCGTGCCGCGCCCGCCGCCGAGATCGCCTCCTCGTAACGGGAGTGATGGCTGTGCGCGACGCCGAGGTCGAGCAGGGCCCGTGCCCGCGCCCCGCTGTTCCCCGCCGCGGCCCAGTGGTCCACGGCCCGCCGTAGCAGCGGCTCCGTGGTGGCCGGATGCCCGCGCATGTCGAGCAGTCCTGTCAATACATGAACGCATAGGGCGAGTTGATGTTCGGAACCGTGCCCACTGATCCACTCCAGCGTGTCCGAGAGGTTTCCGCTTTCGCTGATCACCCATTGTTCGGCCGTGTGTACGTCATTGATCTCGGGGAGGGTGATGAACTCGTCGGTGTCCACACCGGTACGAGAACGGTAGGGGTGCACCAGACGGTCCGCGCGATCCGCCGCCGCCATATAGAACGTCGCCAGTCGTGCCGTCGCCGCCCGTGACTTCGTGCCTTCCGCCTCGCTCAGCGAGCGGGCGTACTTGCGCAGAAGATCGTGCAGGGTGAAGCGGTGCGGAGCCGGTTCGGAAACCAGATGCCGGGTGAGCAGCTGTTCCAGCGCCCGTTCCGTCGCCGCGAGGGACAGTCCCGTCAGCGCGGCCACCGCATGCGGTCCGAACTCCATTCCGGTGTGGAGGCTGATCCGCCGGAACACCAGTTGCTGATCGGCGCTCAGCGCGCGATAGGACAGGGCGAAGACGTGCTCCAATGTCCTCTCCCCGTCGCGGAGTTCGTCCAGCCCGCCCGCACCGGCGGTCAGCTGCCGCAACAGATCCGCCGCGGTCCACGACGACCTGGCCAGCAGCCGGCTCGCCGCGATCTCCACGGCCAGCGGCAGGTGGCCGCAGAACCGCACGATGTCCGCCACCTCCGCCTCCCGTGACGGCCTGCCCGGCCCGAGGCGTTGTTCGAAGAGGGCGATCGCGTCGGCACGGGGCAGCACGTCGAGCGGGACCGGTCGCGCGCCCGGCAGGCCGGTGAGCCGGCGGCGGCTGGTCACCACGACCGCCGTCGGCGAGGCTCCGGGGAGCAACTGCCGTACCTGTTCCGAGCAGACGGCGTCGTCCAGGATCACCAGCATCCGCCGGTCCCGCGCCAGCGACCGCCACATCGAGGTGAGTTCCTCGGTGTCCCGCGGCAGCTCCTTGCCCTCCGGGCCGAGCACCCGCAGCAGCGTGGTGAGCGCGCGGTTCGGGGTGCCGGCCGTCCGGTCCGCCGCGTGGCCGCCGAGCCGTACGAAGCAGCGGCCGTCGGGATGGCGGTCCGCCACCTCGTGCCCGCAGTGCACGGCCAGCGCGGTCTTGCCGACGCCCCCCATCCCCTCGATCGTCACCACGGCGCCCGGACCGCCTTCGCCCCCGCCCTCGCGCAAGGCCGTGGTGATCCGCCGCGACTCCTCGCGGCGGCCGGTCCAGGGGACGTCCCGCGGCAGGTTGTCCGGCACGGGACGGCCGGGCCGCGCGGAGGGCCGGCGGCGGGGACCCTCGCCGTACAGCGCGCCTGCCGGGGTGCCGGCCAGGATTCCCTCCTGGATGCGGTGGAGGCGCCGGCCCCCGTCCAGGCCGACGTCCCGGATGACGCGCTGCCGGGTGCGTTGCAGCAGCCTGGTCGCCTCCGCCGTGCGCCCGCCGCCGTGCAGCGCGACGGCCAGCAGTCCCACCAGGGCCTCGTCCACCGGGTGTTCGGACACCAGGGGGGCGAGGACCGGTACCGCCTCGGTGAACTTCTGGGCGTTCACGAGGAGTTCGGCGCGGGTCATGGCCGCCATGAGGGTGGTCTCGCCCACCGTGGCGCGCAGGTGGTCCGGCCAGGAGCCGGAGATCCCGGCGAGCGGCTCGCCGTACCGGTGGGCGTCCGCCCGCTCCAGCAGCCGGAGGGCCGCCTCGCCGTCGCTGCCCTTGAGCGCGCGGGCCTGTTCGACGCGGCCGGTGTAGGCGCGCAGGTCCACCCGGTCGGGATCGACGTGCAGGACGTAGGAGTTCGTCCGGCTGGTGATGGCCGGCGCGTCGGGGCCGGCCGTCCGCAGGGCGCGGCGCACCCGGGAGATGTGGGTGTGCAGGGTCTCGCGGGCGGTGGCCGGCGGATGCTCGTCCCAGATGCGGTGGACCAGGCTGTCCACGCTCACGGAACGCCCCGCGTCCCAGGCGAGGGAGGCGAGGAGCAGACGGGTCTTCGTGGGGCCCAGCGGTCCGCGCCGCCCGTCGAGGCGCACCTCGACCGAACCTGAGAGCCGGATCTCGAACTCCACCAGCGTCCTCCCGCCGGTAGGACCTGTACGGGCCGGGCCTACGAGGGTGTCATGGCCCTGATGACGCTGGCTATGCGCACGCCGTGCCATTCCCAATTTGACCGATAAACAAGATATTTTCCCCCGGTCCGTCGCCCCGGGCTGGGGAGGGTGAGGGGACGGGGCCCGCACGAGGGCTCTGGGGCCGCGCCGGGCGGCCGGAACCGGCCCGTGCGGCCGGTCGCCGGTCTCCCCACGGCCTTTCCGCGGGCACGGTTTCGGCCGGGCGGCCGTCCGTGGCACGGTGGTCGGGACCGATGATGATCAAGGAAAGGGGCTGTCATGGCGGCGGAGCTGACGGAGCTGGTGCGGGAGCGGCTGGCGGGGACGAACTTCTGGTCCGTGGCCACGGTGACGCCGGACGGGGCGCCGCACGCGACGCCGATGTGGGTGGGGCTGGAGGACGGGCTGATCGTCTTCAACACGTCGGTCGGACGGATCAAGGAGGAGAACCTGCGCCATGACGCCCGGGTGCACCTCTCCCACGCCGCCGCCGAGGACCCCTACGACCGGGTGCTGATCGCCGGCCGCGCGGTGCGCCTCCTGACGGGCGAGGAGGCCGAGCGCGGGATGGACCGGCTGGCGCGGAAGTACCTGGGGCTGGACAGCTACCCATGGCTGCTGGAGGGGGAGCAGCGGGTGCATGTGCTGGTCGAGCCGGAGAGGGTGCGGCACGTGGTGGGGGTGGAGCCGTTCCGGGCGGGAGTGCTGCCCTCCTGAGGCCGTCGGCTCGGCGCCGGTGCCGGCGGGCGGGCCGCGGAGGTCGCGGACGGCGTCGTCCGCGACCGCGACGCCCCGGACGCGGAGCCGGTCGAGCGGCGGTTTGGGCCCGGCGACCGGGCCGCCGGCGCCGCGCGGCTGCCGGCCGTGGCCCTCGCCGACCGCCGCGGGCACCAGGTGCGGCGCGAGCCTGCCCGGCGCCGGAGACCGGTCCGGCGCGGCCGCCGAGGGCCGCGACGGCGGGCGCGGTCACCAGGGCCTGCCGGCCGGGCTGCGGGCCGGTGTCCGTTCCTCGTGGCGTGCGCCCCGCCGGTCACCCCGTACGACTCCTGTCCGCGCCATGGCCGTTCCGGCGCGCGGCGGGGTGGCCCGCGCGGCCGGTCCAGGTGATTCCATGGGCTGCCCGAATCCCGCCGGGAGCCGCCTGCCGGAGGCTATCGGGCGTGGTCGGGGGCGTGCGTGACCGGCGGCGTGGCTCCTCGGCCCGCGAACTTCTCGACGGCCGCCGGGGTGACGGGCGTGAAGAAGTTGACCAGGTTGCCGTCGGGGTCGCGCAGCAGCAGCGACCGGTTGCCCCAGGGCATCGTGGTCGGCTCGGTGACGAACTCGGTGACGAAGCCGGTCAGTTCCCGGTGGACGCGGTCCACGTCGTCGACCAGGAACTCGGTGATCACGCTCTGGTTGTCCGCCGGGCGGGCGGAGCCCGGCGCGAACAGCGGGACGGTGCGGGTGCCGGCGATCGCGAGCGTGGCGCCCGCGGGCCGGAGTTCGGCGAAGTCCTCGGTGGCCCACTCCGCCCGCACCCCCAGGGCGCGCTCGTAGAACCGGACAAGGCGTGCCACGTCGGCGGTGATGACGCGGATCGAGACGAAGTCCATGGGATCTCCCTGGCTGTGCCGGAGGCTGGTCGTCCCGCAGGCTAGGAGAAATAGTGGACAGAAACGGTCCACTATCGGCGTTCAGCGGCTTAGATTGTGCCCATGTCCCGACCCACCGGCCGCGTCCTGACCCTCCTCGAACTGCTGCAGTCGGGCGGCACCCGGACGGTGGCCGAGCTGGCCGACCGTCTCGGCGTCGAGGGCCGGACCGTGCGCCGGTACGTGGACCAGCTGATCGACCTGGACGTGCCCGTGGAGTCGGTGCGCGGCCGCTACGGCGGCTACCGGCTCGCCCCCGGGTACCGCCTGCCGCCGCTCATGCTCGGCGACGACGAGGCGCTGGCCGTCCTGCTCGGGCTGATCGCCGGCCGGCGGGCGGGGCTGACGACCGCGCAGCGCACGGCGAACGAGACCGCCTCGGCGAAGATCCGGCGCGTCCTGCCCCGGCACATCGCCGCCCGCCTGGACGCCCTCCTGGACGCCCTGGCGGTCACGGACGAGCCCGGCGCGCCCGACGCCCCGGACGGTGCCGTCCTCCTCGCCCTCGCCGACGCGGTGCGCCACCGCCGGCCGGTCTCGATCCGCTACGCCGACCGCGAGGACCGGCGCAGCGAACGCACCCTGTACCCGTACGGGATCGTCGCGCACCGCGGCCGCTGGTACGTCACCGGCGAGGACGCCGGACTCCGCGAGGACCGCACCTTCCGACTGGACCGCATCACCGCCGCGCGGACCCTGCCCGGCACGTTCGAACCGCCCTCCGGCCCCGACCCGGCCGAGCGCGTCCTGTCCGGCTTCGCCGCGGCCGGGTACCGCCACGAGGTCACCCTGCGGATCCACGGCACCCCGGCCCGGGTCCGCACCCGCCTCCCGGTCACCGTCGCCGGCCTGGACGACCCCGCGGCGGACTCGGACCCGACGGCCGAACGCTGGCTGCGGGTCCGCCTGCACGCGGAACACCTCGACTGGCTCCCCCCGCTCCTCGCCTCCCTGGACCGGCCCTTCGCGATCGAGGGCCCGGACGAACTGCGCGTCCTGATGGCTGAGTTCACCGAACGGCTGGCGTCCTACGCCCGCGCCTGACGGCATTCCGGAGGCCGGGCGCCTGCCGGGACCCGGCCGGCCGGTGAGCACCCTCGGGGGAGAGCCGCGGAGGAAGAGGGCCGGGGAGGGGGCGGACCGAAAAGGGCCGGGGTACGGGTCCGCGGGCGGGTGCGACGGCGTCACGGCGCTGCCCGGCCCGGCGTCCTCGTCACCGCCGGGGCGGAGGCGGGTCAGAGCCCGCTCCGCGCTCCCCGTCGGCGTGTCCGGGTCAGGAGGTGGCCCTGCGGGGCCGACGCGCCTGCGCCCCGCCCCGGCCGCTTCCACCACGGCCACCAGAACCCTGGCCGCCGCCCTCGCCGCGCACCGCGACACCCTGGCCGCTCCTGCCCCGGCCCGCGCCCTGCCCGTTCGCCCCGCCGCGACCGGCGCCCTGGCCGGCAGCGCGCCCGGCGCCGCCCTGGCCGCCCGCGCCGCGGCCCCTGCCACGGCCCCGGCGGCGGCCGGAGCCCTCGCCGTTCTCGCGGCGGTCGTCGGCCGGTGGGGCGAGGACGACCGGTATGCCGGAGGGCGTCCGGGCACCGGTGATGCGCTGGAGCTCGTCCTCGCCGGGGCGCACCCGCGCGGTGCGCGGGGTGATGTCGGCGTCGGCCAGCAGCCGGTCCATCGCGCGCCGCTGGTGCGGCAGCACGAGGGTGACGACGGTGCCGGACTCGCCCGCGCGGGCGGTACGGCCGCCGCGGTGCAGGTAGTCCTTGTGGTCGGCCGGGGGATCGACGTTCACGACGAGGTCGAGACCCTCGACATGGATGCCTCGGGCGGCGACGTTGGTCGCCACCAGGGCCGAGACCTGGCCGTTCTTGAACTGCGCCAGCGTACGGTCGCGCTGCGGCTGGGACTTGCCGCCGTGCAGGGCCGCGGCGCGCACCCCGACGGACAGCAGGTGCTTGGCCAGTCGGTCCGCCGCGTGCTTGGTGTCCAGGAACATGATCACGCGCCCGTCGCGGGCGGCGATCTCGGTCACGGCGTCGTGCTTCTCGGTGTCCCGCACCTGGAGCAGGTGGTGCTCCATCGTGGTGACCGCACCGGCGGACGGGTCGACCGAGTGCACGACCGGGTCGTGGAGGTAACGCCGCACCAGGAGGTCGATGTTGCGGTCCAGGGTGGCCGAGAACAGCAACCGCTGGCCACGGGCCGGGACCTGGTCGAGCAGCGCGGTCACCTGCGGCATGAAGCCCATGTCGGCCATCTGGTCCGCCTCGTCGAGGACGGTGACGGCGACGTGGTCGAGGCGGCAGGCGCCGCGGTCGATCAGGTCCTTGAGGCGGCCGGGCGTGGCGACCACGACCTCCGCGCCACCGCGCAGCGCGCTGGTCTGGCGGCCGATCGACACACCGCCCACCACGGTGGCGAACCGCACGTGCAGGGCGCGGGCGTACGGGGCGAGCGAGTCGGTGACCTGCGTGGCCAGTTCCCGGGTCGGTACGAGGACCAGGGCGAGGGGCTGCTTGGGCTGGGCCCGCTGCCCCTCCAGCCGGGCCAGTACCGGCAGGCCGAAGGCGAGCGTCTTGCCCGAGCCGGTACGGCCCCGGCCCAGGACGTCCCGGCCCGCGAGCGCGTTCGGCAGGGTGGCCGCCTGGATCGGGAAGGGCGCGGTCACGCCCTCGTTGACCAGCGCGGTCAGCAGCCGCTCGGACATGTCGAGCTCGGCGAACGCCTCGATCGCGGGCAGCGGTTCGGTGACCGTGGTGGGCAGGGCGAACTCCTGCCGGCGCGCGGCGGGCCGGGCGTTCTGGCCGGTCCGGCGACCGGCGCCGGGACGGGGACGCGCGGACCTGCGGGGGGCGCGGAGGTCACCGGTGGTGCCGTTGGTGCGGCGGGTGCGGTTCATGGGGGAACCCTCCTCGATGCGGCGTATCGAGGAATTCCGTCCGGCGGTGCCGACCGCGTGAGGATTCGCAAGAATGAGCCGAAGAAATGGTGAAGAGCCGGGCCGCTCTTGGCGCTGGAGTCGTCCAGGAAAAGGCGAGGGCCCGGAAAAAGACAACGAGCTGGGGCCCGCACCCCGAGAGCGCGGGCCCCAGCCTCATGATGTGCGAGCCGCTCGGCCCGCGACGACGCGTGTCGGCGTCAGGCGACCGGAACGATGTTCTCGGCCTGCGGGCCCTTCTGGCCCTGCGTGACGTCGAAGCTGACCTTCTGGCCTTCGAGCAGCTCACGGAAGCCGGAGGTGGCGATGTTCGAGTAGTGGGCGAACACGTCAGCGCCGCCGCCGTCCTGCTCGATGAAGCCGAAACCCTTTTCCGAGTTGAACCACTTCACGGTGCCAGTTGCCATGTGAATCTCCCTTGGGGGGCAGTGCCGGACTCCGCACCTTGCGAAGCCGAGTCGCCGCTGTGATCACCCCTCCGGAAAGATCCGGAAAGCTCTGCAAAGAAAAAAATTTCTCTGGCAACCAAAACTGCAACGCCTATCACGCTAACACACGTCGCTTGGCCGCGCCGTGGGGTTTTCCGGCCGTCCGGCCGATTCTCGTCCCACTGTGCCCGGAGATTCTGTATCGGCGGGACTAGGTATCGGGGTCGCGCCCGTTCAGCTTCCGGCGCATTTCCCGGTTCAGCCGGTGGGCGTCCGCGAGCTGGTCCTCCAGCGAGACGATGCGGCACGCGGCCTCGACGGGGGTGCCCTGGTCGACCAGTTCCCGGGCGCGGGCGGCGATGCGCAGCTGCCGGCGGGAGTACCGGCGGTGGCCGCCCTCCGAACGCAGCGGGTCGATCAGCCCGGCCCTGCCCACGGCCCGCAGGAAGGCCGGGGTGATGCCCAGGACGGCGGCGGCCCGCCCCATGGTGTAGGCGGGGTAGTCGTCGTCGTCCAGGTGACCGACGCCGGGGGCGCTCTCAGCGGGCATGACACCTTCGTTCCGGGGACTGCGGCGAGGAGCCCGGCGCCCGTCCCGCGCGGGTGCGGTGCCGTCCACCTCGTGGCACCACATTAGTGCCGCCGGTCGAGGACATGTATCCCGGCCGTGGCAAATTTCCGGGCGTGGCGGCCCAGGCGGGGCGTACGGCCCCGCCGCCGAGGTCCGGACCCGTGCGGGGGCGTCGGACGCGGTGGTGCCCGCGGTGGCCGGGGTGACGGCGGCGGAGCCACTCCCGGGAGACGGACACCGGCGGCCCGGCACAGGCCGACCGCGATCACTCCGCCGGGCCCTGGCCCGCCCCGGGCGGGCGGCGCTGTGGTGCGGGGCCGGCTCCGGCGGCCGGGCCACGGCCTCCTCGCGGTGCGGGGGAGACGGTCACGATGTCGGCGGCGGCGAGCGTCGCCTGCCGCGGGGACTCCTCGTTCCGCTGCTTGCCCACGCGCGCCCCGAGCAGGTCCGGCTGCGTACGTCGCGTGCAACTCCGCGCGCCGTCAAGGTATCTCCCGCCGCAGTCACCACGCCCCGGCTCCCGGGAGCGGCCCCCGCGGACGCCGGAATCGCGACTGACAGACCGCCGGAGCGGTGCTTATGATGCTCGCGATGAAGAACTTCTCCTCGTACGGATTGGGGGAATCGTTCGCTCAGGGTGAGTGCTGATGGCATCTCACATCGCGAACGACCTTCCGCCCCACCTGCTGATGTGGCAGCGCGTGCGCGAGTACGCCGTGCCACCGTCCATGATCGAGACCGCGACCGCGCGCCGTGCGGCCGGCGACTGGGCGGGGGCCTGCGCCGCCGCCCGGATCGACGCCGATCTCGATCTGCGCGCCGTGCGCCACCGCCACGGCACCGAACTCGCCACCCGCCTGCGTGCGGACCTGCGCCGGCTGGCCCCCGATCTGCTGCGCTGGCACATGCCCCGGATCGCCCCCGACGGACGCCTGCGTCCCGGGCTCACCATCTCCCTCGCCCGGTACACCGGTCACGACGGCGCCCCAGCCGCCCAATTGGTGGTGCGGACGCCACCGGCCCGCGCGGACGCCGGACAACGGATGTCCCTGACCCTTTGGGAGGGGCCCGGCGACGGCACCGCCGGACACCATCCCCACCCGCACCCAGACCGGCGCTTCCGGCTCGACCTGCACCGGCACCTCTGGGACGTCGCGCGTGGCGGCGAACTGGCGCGGCGGTGCGGTCCGGGCGACCAGGGCTCCCCCTGGGCGACGGGCAGGTGGGCCGCCGAGGCGGAGCTGCTCCTACGGGCCGACCGACGTCCGCGCGGCGCCTTCACCGTACGGCTCGGCGCGCGCACCCGCGCCGTACTCGAACTCGTCGCCCCCGACGACAGCCACGTCCCGACCTGCCGGCCGCTGCGCCACGGGCTGCCGCCCCAGGAAGTCGCCGCGCTCCCGGTGCTCCCGGAGGCCGCGGCCCGGGTCCTCC
This sequence comes from Streptomyces malaysiense, assembly GCF_000980885.2. Classification (GTDB taxonomy): domain Bacteria; phylum Actinomycetota; class Actinomycetes; order Streptomycetales; family Streptomycetaceae; genus Streptomyces; species Streptomyces malaysiense. The sequence goes on from NZ_LBDA02000016.1 coordinate 45,100, forward strand.
CGGATCTGGAGCTGCTGCGGCACGGGCTGACCCGGGCCGAACGGCTGCATCCGCTCGTCGCCGAGGCGCTGACGGCCGTCGGCCCGCTCGCGCGGGGCCCGGAGCCGTCCGGTCCCGTCCCCGAACCCCACGATCCGCACCGCGTGGAATGCCGGGGCGAGATCCACCGGATCGCGCTGCGGGACGGGGTGCTCACGGCGGTCGACCACCACCCCGTCGAACTGCGCCGCGAGGAACTGCTCGTGGCGCTCGGCGGCCCCGCGCTGCCGTGCCTGCGGGCGATCGACGCGGTGCACCGCGATCCGGAGGCGCTGCCCGCCGTGCGGGAGCGGCTCGGGCACGGCGACGTCGCCGGCGCGCTGGCCGTCGTCGAGGGCCTGCTCGGCCCCGCCGCGGTGCTGCGCGCGGGACCCCTGCGAAGGGAACTGGAGTCGGCGGCGGCCCGCCGAGTCGACCACGGGCTCTTCCGCTCGGGGCTGGTCGCCGCGCACCCCGCGGCCCGGCGCGCCCCGGGAGCCGGGCCCGCCGAGGCGGACCACCGCCCCCGGCTCGACCGCCGTACGCCGATCGCGCTGCGGCGCAAGCGAACCAGCCGTCCCCGGCCGCGCACCGGCCAGATCTGACCCGGCCCTGTCCGCTCCCGTCCTGTCCGATCCCGCCTGCTCCGCCCGGCCCGATCCGCTCCCGCCTGCTCGGCCCCGCCACGCTCGGCCCCGCCACGCTCGGCCGTACCGGCGGCTCGCACCGGCGGCTCGCACCGCGCGCCCGCGCCGCAGGACCCTCCGTCATCCGGGACGGCCGTTCCCGTCCCCCTTCCACCCAGGTGATGCCCATGACCTCCGCCACTCTCCTCCCCAGCCCGGTGTCCGCCCCCACGGACCCCCAACTCGCCATAGCGGGAGAGCTTTTGACCCTCCTGCGCGCGAGCGTCACGGAACCGCGCCCCGACGAACAGCTCGAAGCGCTCACCCTGGCCGTCGCGGCCGATCTGCCCGTGCTGCTCTGGGGCGAGCCGGGCATCGGCAAGACCGCCGCGCTGACGCAGCTCGCCACCACCCTCGACCTGCCGCTGACCACCGTCATCGCGAGCGTCCACGAGCCGTCCGACTTCTCCGGGCTGCCCATCGTGGGCGACGACCCCGCGGTACAGGGCGTACCGATGGCGCCCCCGCAGTGGGCCGTGGAGCTGGTACGGGCCGGGCGGGGCCTGCTCTTCCTCGACGAACTCTCCACCGCGACGCCGGCGGTCCAGGCCGCGCTGCTCCGGGTCGTCCTGGAGCGGCGGGTCGGCGCGCTCCAACTGCCGCCCGGCGTAAGGATCGTGGCCGCCGCCAATCCACGCGCTTCGGCGGCGGACGGGTGGGAGCTGAGCCCGCCGCTCGCCAACCGGTTCGTGCATCTGTACTGGGTGCACGACCGGGAGGTGGTGGTGCGCGGCCTCGGCGGGGTCTGGCCCCGGGCCGAACTGCCCCGGCTGGTGCCGGAGCGGCTGCCGGCGGCGGTGGCGTACGCCCGGCGCGCGGTGTGCGGGTTCCTGGAGGCCAGGCCGACGCTGATCCACCGGCTGCCGAGCACCGAGACGCGGCGCGGCGGCGCCTGGCCCTCGCCGCGCAGCTGGGAGGCCGCGCTGACCCTGCTCGCCTTCGGCACGGCGGCCGGCGTCTCCAAGGAGGTGCTGGCGCTGCTGGTGCGGGGGGCGGTGGGGGACGGACCGGGGTTCGAACTCCTCGCCCACCTCGACCGGATGGACCTCCCCGACCCGGAATCGCTGCTCGCGGACCCGGCCTCCGCCGAACTGCCGGAGCGGGGCGATCTGCGGCAGGCGGCGCTGGAGGCGGTGGTGGCCGCCGTCGGCGCGCGGCCGCGGCGGGAGCGGTGGGAGGCGGGCTGGGCCGTGCTCGTCCGCGCGCTGGAGACCGGCGCACCGGACCTGCTGGTCGCCCCGGCGACGGCGCTGGCCGCGCTGCGGCGCGACGAGTGGGAGGTGCCGGAGGCGGTGGAACGCCTGGCCGGAGTGATCGGACTCGCCCAACGGGCCGACCGGTCGGTGGACTCGGCCACCGGCTCCGCCAAGTCGGAGCCGGCACCGGCGGCGTTCGTATCGGCGCGGCGGGCCCGGCCGTGGCCGGCCCCTCCGTCCCGTCCCGCCGGCCCCGCGCCTGCGACGGGCACACGCCGATGACGCCGATTCCCGCGAACCGCCCGGCGCCGCGCCCTTCGCCCCGCCCGGTGCCCGCACCCCCGCCGCTCCGTCCGGCGCGAACCACCGCCTCACCCTCCCCGGCCACCCCCGCCGGACGGAACAGCGGCTCCCGCCCCGGACCGCCCCTGGATCTGGAGAAGTTGCTCGCCGCCCGCCTCCACGCGGTGAAGGTCCGCCCCTACCTCGCCGCCGCCCTCTTCGCGCTGCACGTGGTCGAGGACCGCTCGGTGCCGACGATGGCGGTGGACGCGCACTGGCGCTGCTACGTCTCGCCCGGCTTCGTGGCCCGCACCCCGCTGGAGGAACTGGCGGGCGTCTGGGTGCACGAGGTCTCCCACCTCCTGCGGAACCATCACGGACGCGGCGAGCGGTACGCGTGCGAACACGAGGACCCCGGGCCGGGGCGGCGCGGCGCGACGGCCGAGGACCGGGCGTGGCTGCGGCTGCGGCAGAACATCGCCGCCGACTTCGAGATCAACGACGACATCTACGGCGACGGTCTGCCCATGCCGGCCGGGGCGGTCCTGCCGTCCCTGCTGGGGCTGCCCGGTGGGCTCCTGATGGAGGAATACCTGCGGACGGCGTCGATGTCCGGGATCAGCGGGGACCTGGCCTGGCTGGACTGCGGCAGCGGCGCCGACGGACGTCAGCGGCCCTGGGAACTGGGGCCCGACGGGGCGGACGGACTGAGCCGGCAGCAGCGCGACGCGGTCCGCTTCCGGGTCGCGGAGGGCATCAAGGGCCGGCCCGGCGACGCGCCCGAGGGATGGCGGCGGTGGGCCGACGAGGCGTTCCATCCGCCCCAGCCATGGCGGCAGTTGCTCGGCGCGGCGGTCCGCTCGGCGGCCGGCGCGCCGGGGGCGGGCGAGAACCACAGCTACCGGCGCCCCTCCCGCCGCTCGGCCGGTGTCCACGGGGTGCTGCTGCCGAGCCTGCGCCGCACGCCGCCCCGGGTGTGCGTGGTGATCGACACCTCCGGCTCGGTGAGCGACGCCGAGCTGGGCAGCGCGCTGCTGGAGGTGGCGGCGATCTCCCGGGCGGTGGGCGGGCGGCGGGACCTGGTCTCGGTGCTCTCCTGCGACGCGGCGGCCGGGATCGCCGTACCGCTGTGCCGCGCGGAGAACATCCCGCTGGTCGGCGGCGGGGGCACGGACCTGCGCTCCGGGTTCGCTCGGGCCCTGTGTTCCCGGCCCCGCCCCGATGTGATCGTCGCCCTCACCGACGGCCAGACCCCCTGGCCCTCCGCGCCACCACCCTGTCGTACCGTCGTCGGACTCTTCCCCCGCCCCGCCCGCGCCGCCGACGAGGAGGACCCCGACTACGTGCCGGACATCCCGCCGTCCTGGGCACGGGTCGTCACCATCGGCTGAAGGGCGGTGTCCGGGCGCCGCCCCACCCCTGGTGCCGCCGCCACACGATGCCCCAAGCTGGCCCGCATGGACTCGCTGCCGCTGCTCTCCACCCTGGCCGGTGCCGCGATCGGCATCGTCGCGACCGTCATCGCCGACCGGAACCGGTGGAAGCACGACGACGCCAAGGAGGCCCTCCGGCTGCGGCTCGACGTCTACACGCAGTACACCACCACCGTGAAGGTCCTCGGCGAGACCCTGCGGGCCTTGGCCCGGCGGGAGCACCCGTCCGACGACGAGCGGGCCCTCGCGTTGCGCGAGGCCTTCCGGGACTCGGGCATAGCCATCGCGTCCGAACGGATGTGGCTCATCGCGCCCCAGCCCGTCGTCAGGGCGTCCAACGGCGTGTTCCACTGCCTGCGACGCATCTGCGACGGCTACGCCTACGGCACCGCGGTCGGCGGCCCGGAGGACCGCGCCCGCTGGGAGGCGCGCGGCCGGGCGGCGGCCGAGATGCGCGGGCTCATGCGCGAGGACCTCGGCGTCGGCCCGCTCGCGGAACGCCACATGCCCCTTCTCGACGACTCGGTCTGAGCGGCGGCGGTGGTGGTCCGGCTCGAACCGGCCCATGGCCGCCCCGCCCGCTGTCCGGGCCCGGCCGCCCGTGCTAGGTTGCGCCCCTTGATCGTGAAGGTTGGGCGGGGGCCTTCCGAGAAGCCGGCGCGCGGCCGGCGACGGACGGCGGCCTCCGGAACGTGAGGGGTATTCGCGGGCTATGGGCGCCTTTGCCGGACCGGACGTACTGATACTGGCCGCCGCGGTGATCCTCGTGGTGAAGTACCGCCGCCGCATGGCCGGAAGGGCTCCTCTGATCGCGTCCGGGGGAGCCGCCGGACGCGTCGCGGTGACCGCGGCCTTCGCGCTCGGCTGCGTATGGGCCCGGACGCAGGGGCCGTCACTCGTCGACGCGGTCGTTCTCGGACTGAGCCTCGCTCTGCTCACGGGCGCCGCCGCCGCACTCCTGGCTCGCGGAAGAGCACGACGCGGGTGAGCGGAGCGACGCCCGCCAGGTGATCCACCGGTCGGCCGCCGGACGGTGAGGGACCGGAAGGGGGCCGGGCCGATGCCGTGCCGAGGGGGCGAGACCGAGGTGCCGGCCCCGGCGCGGTGGACCATCGCGGCCGGCCGTGGACGTACGCCGCCTGACCGTCTTCGGCCACGCCGCGTGACCGGCGCCCCGCGGCCGACCGACGCCTCCCCGCCACCTCCGGTTGCCTCGGCCGCGCACCGGTTTGATCACGGCTTTCAAACGACCCTGTGCACCCATCGTGAGCAGCGGAAACACTGCTGTGAAGATCTTTCGCACGGTACGACGAGAGCGAGCCAGTGACCACCGCCCCACCTCCCGAGCAGCCCGACAACCGACCTGACCATCAGTCATCCATATCCGACGAGCAGTGGGAGGCGTTTCTTCGGGACGCCGCGGAGGGCGGTGGCGGCGCCGGACCGGAGGAGCCGTCGGCGCGGGCGCGCATGGTGACCCGACGGCTGCGCGAGCGGGACGGGGCGACGGACTCCGAGGGCGGCGGACGCCGGAGGTGGCGGCGTAAGCCGGCGGCGGAGCCGCAGCCGTGGACACCGCCGGGCTGGCGCACCGGCCCGGCCTGGCAGGAGATCAACGGCACCCGTGCCCGCCGCCGTCAGGCGTGGTCGGCCGTCGGTGTGCTGCTGGCCGTGGCGGTCGCCCTGGTCGCCGTCCGGCCGTCGCTGCTGCTGGACCGGCTCCCCGGCCACGACTCGGCGGCGTCCGCCGTCGATGCCTCCCCGTCGCGGCTGCCCGCCGAGACGGCCGCGCCGTCCAGCGCTCCGGACGAGACCGACCAGACGGCGCTGCCCACCCTCGAGCACCCGTTCCGCGGTTCGCCCGCGGCGCGATGGGCGGACGGGGCGGCCGCCATCGAGCCGCCGGCGGCGAAGGCGGTGGCCGGGCTGAGCCGGGAGGACGTGTCGCTCGCGTTGCGCCGCACCAAGGACTTCCTGGTCGCGGCCAATCTGAACCCGGACGTCCTGCGTGGCGGTCAGCCCGACGAGGCGTTCGCCCTCATCGACCCGAAGGAGCCCGCTGTGCTGTCCCGGCTGCGCCGGGCACTGGACAAGCCCACGCGGGACAACCAGCCCGTCTCGCTCTTCAGCCGCTTCGACCCGCACGAGGTGCGCCTGGCCGGTGACGTCGTCAAGGTGCGCGGCCACATGACGTTCGCCGCCGAACGGGCGGGCCAGGTCCGTGTGCAGGCCGACTACACCTTCGTCTATCCGCTGGTGAAGGCCGGCGGAGACAGCGACTTCGTGGCCCGTACGATCATCCGCCGCAAGCTCACCCTGGTGCTGTCCGACCCGAACCGGTGGGACGTCACCCCGGGCAAGCTGATGCTGGAGCACTGGAACGCCGAGTTCTACAACGACGAGTGCGGCATCTACGACGGCTACTTCCACCCCACCTTCCCCCTCGAAGCCCCCTCGGGCGCCCCGGCCACCGGCCCGGCCGAGGACCCCTACGACCGCAGCCACCCGTTGAGCGACGGCTCCAAGTCCGACGGCACGGGATGCGGGACGATCACCCGCACCTGACCGACCCGGCGTACCCGGCTCCCGGCCCCGCGCGGGCCACCGGTCCGGCCGCCGACGGCCGGCCGTGCCCTGCCCGCGGCGCCGCCGCGGGCAGGGCGCCGGTGCCTAGCCGCAGGCGCCGCCGGCCGCCGCCGGGTTCTCCTCGGTGGTCCGGCCGGTGCAGCAGCCGTCGCCGGCCGTGCCGGGGCCGGCGTTCTTGCCGAGGGTGTCCGCGTCGGCCTTGACGACGTAGACCTCCCAGGGCTCCTTGCCGGGGCCGTGGACCCAGACCTTGTCCTGGAGGGCGTAGCAGCAGGAGGTGTCGTTCTCCTCGAAGGTGGCCAGGCCGGCGTCCTTGAGCCGGGTGGTGGCGGCGTCCACCTGGTCGGTGGAGTCGACCTCGATGCCGAGGTGGTCCAGACGGGTCTCCTCGCCGGGCCGGCCCTCGATGAGTACGAGCTTGAGCGGGGGCTCGGTGACGGCGAAGTTGGCGTACCCCTCGCGCCGCTTGGCCGGTGCGGTGCCGAACAGCTTCGAGTAGAAGGTGATCGACGCTTCCAGGTCACTGACACGCAGGGCGAGCTGAGCGCGGGACATGACGGGCTCCCATCCACTTGCATTGATGACTGTCGATGCAAGATTGCGCGTTGGATCGAAAACTGTCAACATAGAGGCATGTCGAAACAAGAGCTGAAGGTGCTCGGCCGCAGCGATGACGTCGGAGCGTGCTGCTCCGGGCTGCTGACCGCTCCCCTGGACGAGGACCAGGCCGCGGAGCTGGCGAAGGTGTTCAAGGCGCTGGGCGATCCGGTGCGGCTGCGCCTGCTCTCGATGATCGCCTCGCGGGCGGGCGGCGAGGTCTGCGTCTGCGACCTGACCCCGGCCTTCGACCTGTCCCAGCCGACCATCTCCCATCACCTGAAGCTGCTGCGGCAGGCGGGCCTGATCGACTGCGAGCGGCGCGGCACCTGGGTCTACTACTGGCTCGTGCCGGAGATGACCGACCGTCTCGCCGGCATCCTGACCCGCCCCGCCGGCGAGCCTCTGCCCGCGCGCACCGCACCGGCCGGAGCCGCCTCGTGAGCACTGCCGCCCCCGAGGGGAACGTGGCCGGACGCCTGTCCTTCGTCGACCGCTACCTGGCCGTCTGGATCCTCGCGGCCATGGCCGTGGGGCTCGGCCTCGGCCGCCTCGTCCCGGGCCTGGGCGACGTACTGGCCAGGGTGACCGTGACCGGAGTGTCCCTGCCCATCGCGCTCGGCCTGCTCGTGATGATGTACCCGGTGCTGGCCAAGGTGCGCTACGACCGCCTCGGCACCGTGACCCGCGACCGCCGCCTGCTGCTGCCGTCCCTGCTGCTCAACTGGATCGTCGGCCCGGCGCTCATGTTCGCCCTGGCGTGGCTGTTCCTGCCGGACCTGCCCGCCTACCGCACCGGCCTGATCATCGTCGGACTGGCCCGCTGCATCGCCATGGTCATCATCTGGAACGACCTCGCCTGCGGCCACCGCGAGGCCGCCGCCGTCCTGGTCGCCCTGAACTCCGTCTTCCAGGTGATCGCGTTCGCGGCGCTCGGCTGGTTCTACCTGTCCGTGCTGCCCGGCTGGCTGGGCCTGCAACGGACCGGCCTCGACGTGTCGGTGTGGCAGATCGCCCGCAGCGTCCTCATCTTCCTCGGCGTCCCCCTGGCGGCCGGCTACCTCACCCGCCGGATCGGCGAGCGGGCCAAGGGCCGCACCTGGTACGAGTCCCGGCTCATCCCCCGCATCGGTCCGTTCGCCCTCTACGGCCTGCTGTTCACGATCGTCGTCCTCTTCGCCCTGCAGGGCGACGCGATCACCTCGCAGCCCCTGGACGTCGCCCGCATCGCCCTGCCACTGCTGGTCTACTTCGCGGTCATGTGGGCCGGTTCCATGGCCCTGGGCCGTGCGGTCGGGCTCGACCACTCGCGGGCCACCACTCTGGCCTTCACCGCCGCGGGCAACAACTTCGAGCTGGCCATCGCCGTCGCCATCGCCACCTTTGGCGCCACCTCCGGCCAGGCCCTCGCCGGCGTCGTCGGCCCCCTCATCGAAGTGCCCGCCCTCATCGGCCTGGTGTACGTCGCCCTGTACGCCCGCCGCTACTTCACCGCCCCCGCCGTCCCCACGCCCCAGGAGGACCCCGCCCATGCCTGACACCGCCGCGCCGTCCGTGCTCTTCGTCTGCGTCCACAACGCCGGACGCTCCCAGATGGCCGCCGCCTTCCTCACCCACCTCGCCGGCGACCGCGTCCAGGTCCGCTCCGCCGGCTCCGCCCCCGCCGACACCGTCAACCCGGCCGTCGTGGAGGCCATGGCGGAGGCGGGCATCGACATCGCGGCCGAGGTGCCCAAGGTGCTCACGGTGGAGGCCGTCCAGGCGTCCGACGTGGTCATCACGATGGGCTGCGGCGACACCTGCCCCGTCTTCCCCGGCAAGCGCTACCTCGACTGGCAGCTCCCCGACCCGGCCGGGCAGGGCGTGGCGGCGGTCCGCCCGATCCGCGACGAGATCGAAGGGCGCATCCGCGGCCTGATCGAAGAGATCGCCCCGACGAGCTGACATGGCCACGGCCGGCACCTACCGTGTCGCCGCGATGCTCCCCGAGCACGCCCGGCAGGTCCTGACGATCTACCGGCTCGGCATCGACGAGGGCGACGCCACCTTCGAGACCACCGCCCCCAGCTGGGAAGCGTTCGACACGACCAAGCTGCCGCGGCACCGGTACGTCGCCCTCGACGACGCGGGCGGCGTCCTGGGCTGGGTCGCCGCCGCACCGGTCTCGGACCGATGCGCGTACGCCGGCGTCGTCGAGCACTCGGTGTACGTCCACCCCGCCAGTCGCGGGCACGGCATCGGCGCCGCACTGCTGGAGGAACTGATCGGCTCCACCGAGGCCGCCGGGATCTGGACGATCCAATCGGGAATCTTCCCCGAGAACACCGCCAGCCTCGCGCTGCACGGGCGAGCGGGATTCCGCGTCATCGGCACCCGGGAACGCATCGGGAAGCTTCACGGCCTCTGGCGAGACGTCCTCCTCATCGAGCGCCGAAGCCCCGTCGTCACGTGACCCGACCTGGGATTTTCGCACGGAGCGGACGACGAGAACCGAAGCGGCTGCAAGTACGCTGCGGAACGTCGGGTCGGTCTGCTGTCTCTACGAAGAGCGCGCGACCAAGGGGGGTGGCTCAGAAGAGATCCCCGAGCCACGTCGGTCCGGGAACTCGTGAAGCTTCGACACCACCCCCCTCCCCACAAGCCCGCCACAAGCCCGGAGCGCCGCGGCCGTGACCCGCCGCCTGCGCCCGCGGTCACGGGAGCCCCTGAGCGGCCGGCGCGCCGAGCCGGGCACCATGAGCGACACGATCTCGGCGTCGGTGAGAAACCGCTAAGGAGGCGTCAAAGCCGCGTCCAGAACACATACTTGACCAGAGGTGTTCGCGGCGGTGCTGAGTGGGGAGCGGCAGGGTGAGCGGTGGCGGCAAGGAGCTGGGCAAGGTCGAGGTGCGGCTCAAGTGGGATCCGAGCCCTCTCGGGGAAGCACCCCGGCATCTCGACATCATCGCCGCGACCTACTCGTCGGACGATCCCTACGGGCGGCCGGTGTACGTCGTGCACTACGACAGCCGGTCGCCGGACGGCACCATCAACATGAGCCGGCACAGCCAGACCGGTATGGGCTTCGGGTTCGTCGAGGTGATGGTGCTGGAGCCCGACCGGCTGGCGCCCGAGTACCAGCGTGTGGTGGTCGGGGTGGCCATCCACCAGAACAGCGGGCCCCGGACGTTCGGAGACATCTCCAACGCCGGGGTGGTCGTCGTCCAGGGGTACCGGCAGCTGATCGCGGACGACTTCCAGGAGGTCGCCGATGCCACTGCCGCGACGGTGGTCGAGTTCACCAGAGACTCCGCGGGAACCTGGAAGCCGCACGAGATGATCCGGGGTTTCGACAGCGACCCGGTGCTCTTCACCGCGGAGATGGGCAGCCCGCGGCAATAACCGCTTCCCGGGTCTTTCGCTCGGCGGGAGCATTCCTTACGGTTCCGGACAACACCACGGAGAGGCGCTGGTGCTCGTAAGGGGGTGTCGGCCCATGGCGATGACGCCTAGCCGGTGCGAGGAGTTCCGTACGAGGCTTTGGCGGTGGCGACGCAGTCCGCTCCGGCGGACCAGCGATGTCGTCGAGGCGTGGCTGCTGCTCGCCGCGTGGACCTTGGGCGTGCTGGGCGGCGCGGCCGCGGGCACGGTGGCCGCAGCGGCCGCGGACCGGGGTTTCGAGGAGGACCGCTCCGCCCGCCGACAGGTCGTGGCGGTCCTCCTGGGGCGCGTCAGGGAAGCGGCGCCCACACACGCGGACGTGGGCGACAACGCCGGCGCGACGGTCCGGTGGACGACTCCCGACGGCCGCCCGCGGACCGGGCGGGCCGCGGTGCCCGCTCACACCCCTGAGGGGACTCGCGTGCCGGTATGGATCACTTCCCGCGGGGACCTGGTGCCCCGGCCTCCGGACCGGTCCGACGCGCTGCTGAGGTCCTCGCTCATCGGCGCGGGCGCGGCCATGGCCGTGGGAGGAACCGTCTGGGGCTCCGCGCGAGCCGTACGTGCTCTGCTGGACCGGCGCCGGATGAGGCAGTGGGCGCTGGAGTGGGAGCGCGCCGACCCCCGATGGGGCGGCAGGACCGCCTGACCGCCGCCCCGCGCGGGTCCCACCCGTCGGTTCAGTCCGCCTCGGCCTGGGCCTCGACGTCCTCGATGCCGCTGGGCCGGCCGGCCCGGTTCCAGCGGACGTACAGACCGGCGGCTATCAGGAGCGTGGCCACCATCGACAGCATCGGCCACCCGCGGAGCAGGTTCACCACCAGGGTGAACGCCACCGCGGTGGCTGCGACACCGTTGACCCAGGCCAGTACGGGCTTGTCCTCGCTGCGGGCGAAGCGGGTCATGGCGAGCAGACCCACCAGGAAGCTGACGAAGACGGCGACGGCGTAGAAGAGGACGAGTTCCTGTTCCTGGCCGGCCGCCGCGACGATGATGAGCGCCGCCGCGGCCATGTAGACCACCACGGACCAGTACGGGGTGTGGTGGTGGTTGGTCCGGCCGAGCACCGGCGGCAGCACGCCCGGCCGCTCGGGTGTGCCGGACAGGGCCTTGAGCAGGCCGGGGCCGGCCTGGAAGGAGGAGCTGGCGGCGGCGAGCAGCAGCAGCGAGCTGGTCAGCTGGAAGGCGTCGTAGAGCCAGCCCGGTCCGGCGGCGGCGTGGGCGATGTCGGCGATCTGCGTCGAGTCGGCGCCCGGGATACCGATGTGCAGCCGGACGGCGAGCGCGGTCAGTGCGAGCGTCAGACCGCCGACGATCACCACCAGCAGGGCCAGGGTGCCCCGGCCGAAACGGCGGCGGTGGGTGTCGTCGAGCTGGCCGAGCTGCGCGATCGCGGTCGACGGCGCCTCGACCCCGGTGGCCAGTGCCATGGCGACCGGGAAGGCCAGCACCACGGCGAGCATCGCCGGGTGGCCGGCGTCGTGCGTGGTGACCGCGTGGCCGGTGGCGTGGGGTGCGGCGAATCCGAGGACCAGCACGGCCACGGAGATCACCACGAAGGCCACGGTCATGACGGCGAACAGCAGCCGTCCACCGTGCCCGAACCAGGTCAGCCCGGCCACCACGAGCAGCAGCACCAAGGCCAGCGGGACACGGAAGGCCGACAGACCCGGGAAGAGGGCGATCACCGCGCTCGACGCTGCCGCGATCGAGATGCCGATGGTGAGCACGAAGTCGACCACCAGCGCCCCGATGGGCAGAAACGTCCACCTCGGACCGAACGCCCGTGCCGCCGCCGCGGCCGCGCCGCCGCCCTTGGGGAAGCGGCGCACCAGTTGCCAGTAGTTGGCGGTGACCACGACGACCAGCCCGATCACCAGGCTCATCGTGGGCAGCAGCAGCGCCAGGTCGCCGTGCAGAGCACGCAGCGCCGCCTCGATCGCGTACGCCACGGAGGAAACCGGATCGGCGATCACCGCGAAGGCGAACGCGAAGAAGAGGACGGAACGGCGCGGGGCACGGCCGCGCGGGGCGCCGGGGGCCTCCGATGTGACGGCGGCATGGGTGGTGGCGGGCATGCGAAGACCTCTCGGACCTGTCGGAAGGAAACGATGAAGAGAACCTCGCCGACCAGACTTCCCGGCACACCGCCGACAACGGTACGTCAGGAAGTCGCCATCACACCATCAAGATCTCGTCAAGGACGCGTCAAGGTCGTTGCAGAGTGCCTGCGTTCCGTGCCTCGCCGGCGCGCCTCTCCTCGTCGTCGGTATGCGGCGGCACACCCGCGATGACGCTCGTTCGTGCTCCTCCGGTCGACGGTGCGACGACCGCGGTGCGACCGGTTCCTCCTTCCTGGACGGGGCTCCCCCCCGGTGATCCGGTGATCCGGCGATCCTGTGTCAGCGGGCGTCGGTGATCGGCCGACGGTCGGAGCAGACGGAGTCCGGCTGCGCGTTCGCGGCCTGCCAGCCCTTGATCTCCACCCGCGTGCCCGGCCCGACGACGTCGTACACCTCCTTGCCGGTGTCGTACGGGAGGGCGATGGAGCCGGAGGTGCCGTGGCCGACGCTGTCGAGACCCTCGGATCTGTCCAGGGCCCAGAACAGCAGCCGTTCGTGGTGCCGGCGGTCGGTGAAGGTGACCGCCCACCGCCTGACCGTCGGGGCCCCGCCGACGCCGGCCGGGCCGGGCACGGTCAGCGTGGGGTACTTGGCGGTGACCGTGACCATCGTCTCGCCGATCGGGCAGACGGGTACGGGCCCGGCGATGCCGTACTCCTCGCCCTCGACGGCCAAGAACCTGGAGTTCAGGTCGATCGTTATTCGCCGGACGGGCGCGGGCGACGGGGCGGGCCGGGGGGTGCGGGACACGGACGTCGCGGGAGGCGTGGCCGGCGCGGTGGGGGAGCCGGGGACGCCGGTGGCGACGATGGTGAGGGCCGCCGCCGCGAGGACGGTGGCGGAGAGCGCGGCGCGCCGGTTGCGGCGTCGGCGTACCGCCTGGCCTCTGACCTGTGCGCCCGAGGCCGGGACCGGTGCCATGACTCCTGAGGCCAGGTGGTGGAGGCGGGCGGACAGCTCCGACTCGGTCAGCGGCTGCGGGGGCTGCTGCTCAGGCACAGGCTTCCTCCGTCGGGTGCGGTGCTTCGCTCACGAGGTGAGCGGCGAGTGCGGTGCGGCCGCGTGACAGACGCGCCTTTATGGTGCCGGGAGCCGCGCCGGTCTCGGCGGCGATCTGCGCCACGCTCAGATCGCACAGGTGGTGCAGCACGACCGCGGTCCGCTGGGCTTCCGGCAGGCGCCGCAGAGCGGCGACCAACGCCACGTGGTCCGGGCTCGGTTCGGACACCGGTCGCGGGGCGTGCTCGCCCCGCACCAGCTGCCACCAGTGGCGTGCTCGCCGCCATCGGCTCATCGCCAGACGGTGTGCCACCGTGCGGATCCACGCCTCGGGATCCCGGTCACCGTCCAGGACGGACGAACGCCGGTCCCAGGCACGTATGAACGCCTCCTGGACCACGTCCTGAGCCTCGGCCTGGTCGCCCGTCAGGGCGTACAGCTGGCCCACCAGACGCGGGTAGGCAGCCGTGTAGAAGAGGTCGAACTCGGCTTCGGTCAACTGGTGGTGCTTTCTTCCTACGACGCGCGGCGCGGGGTGTACCGCCGCCGTTGCGGCGGGGGTCATGCGGTCGTGGTGGCGCCGGCGGCGCTGTGGGCGAGCCACTGATCCCAGGTCAGGTTCCAGTCACCGTAGCCGTTCCCGGTGGCGACCGTGTCCTTGTTCGCCCCGGTGACCTTGATGACGTCGCCGACCATGACCTGGTCGTAGAAGCCCTTGGCGGTGCTGGTGGCGAGGCCGACACAGCCGTGTGTGACGTTGCTGTGTCCGGCCGCGACGTCGGCGTGCGCGTTCTGGTGCACGTAGGTACCGGACGCCGTCAGGTGCAGGGCCCAGTAGTAGTAGCCGCGGTACGTGTCGTTCGGGCCCATGCCCACGGTGCGGGAGTCCATGAACACCTTGGGCTGCTTGTCCATCACGACCATCGTCCCCTTCCAGGTGTCCAGTCCCGGCCTCCCCGCGGTGATCGGGATGCGGTTCGTCTTCCCGCCGGTGTCGACGGTCATCATGTCCGTCTTCGTGTCGACGGTGGCGACCAGCGAGCGGCCGATGGTGAAGCGGCTCACGCCGTGCGAGCCGCGGTGGAGAGTGATCTTGGTGCCCGGCTTCCAATACGTGCTGCTGGGGCGGAAGTCCACACGCTGCCCGTCCAGGAGGTTCCGGTCCCGCACCCAACTCCACGCACCGGTCGTGCCGGACGAGGTCTGCACGCGCAGCCAGCTCTCCACGGCCTTGCGCTCGGCGGTGGGGACCGGCCGGGGAAAGGTGACGGAAATCGGCATGCCCACACCGACCGTGTCTCCGTCGGATATGTGCACCCGCGCCCGCGCGAGCACGGCGGGCTCCGGCACGGACGGCGCCGGGCGGGCGTTGGACGCGTCGCCCCCGCCGTCCTTGTCGCCGCCCACGGCCTTCGAGGGGGACGCCTCGGCATCCGGTGTGCCGGCGGCCGTCCGAACGCCGGTGCCCGCGTTCGCCGAGCAGCCGACGGCCGAGAGCAGAGCGACACAGGCCGCGACAGCGGCCCCGAGACGGCCGACGGCCCGCCTCGTCGAACGGTTCGAGTGCATGAAAACTCCTGTGAGGTGTGGTTGTCGACTCCTCTACGCACGGGCTCGGCGCCGGGTTGCATCGCGTCGGAACTTTTTCCGGGGACCGTCGGCCCGGACTCCGCGCGCACCTGACGGGCGCGGTCACACGGCCGTACCTGCCGCAGCCGGTGGCGTGGCGGCCGACGCCGCCCACGTACGGACTCACCTCCCACCCACCCGGCGACGAGCGCCACGGAGGTGTCGACACCGGCACACCGAAGACCACGATTCGCCGCGCCGACCCGGAGCGCACGAACGGCCGGCGGATCGCTCCCGGGGAGGACCTGCGCGGCACGGCACGGGCAGTGCCGCCGAGGGGCGCTTGGCCTGCGTCTCGCGTACCTGGGCTTGCTCGTAGGCGCACCACCGGCGCCGGATCGCCTTGCCGGTGTTGAGGACCTCGTCGGCGATGCGGGCGAACTTCTCGGTGGGACTGTGGCGGCCGGAATCCATGTGGCTGACGGAGGAGGCGTCGAAGCCCATGGCCCGCGCGGGTGTCCGTTTGGACATGCCGCGAGCGACGGCGCTTGCGGCACCAGCGCGCGGACAGCCTGTGCAGTTCTGCCGGGCGGTCCGGCCGCGGCGGTGCGGATCGCCCCCCTGTTGCCGTGCCTGGCCGCTCTGGTGGGCACGCCGAGGATACGACGCTCGACGGAGACGTCACATGCTTCTTGCCGAGGCGGACCAGATGCTCACCCCCCGGACCGGCGTAGAGCTTGTCCTGGCCTTCTCGGACGGGGAGGTCCGGTGCACCGGCCGCGCGGGATCCGGGCCGACCTGATCCCGTCGCCGGCACGAAACCGACCGCTGTTTCTCGGTCTGCCGGCGATTCTTCGGGCCGTGTCTCTCCTCAGGCCGTCGGCCCGAGCCCGGGTTCTCAGCCGGAGCCGTCCGCTGCCTTGGCTGCGGAGCGGCGGTACTCGGCGTTGATGCGCTGTGCTTCCTCGAGCTGGTCCTCGAGGATGACGATGCGGCATGCGGCCTCGATCGGGGTTCCCTTGTCGACGAGTTCGCGAGCGCGAGCGGCGATCCGCAGCTGGTAGCGGGAGTACCGGCGGTGTCCTCCCTCCGAGCGGAGGGGAGTGATCAGCCGAGCCTCGCCGATGGCCCGGAGGAAGGCCGGGGTGGTACCGAGCATCTCGGCTGCCCGGCCCATCGTGTATGCGGGGTAGTCGTCGTCGTCCAGACGATCATTCAGTGGGTTGTCCGATGTCATGTCACCTCGCTGTGCAACGCGTCGAGGGGCCCTGGTGCCGTACGGCACCAGGGCCCCGAAGGAAATTCAACACCATCTGTCGGCACTACTGCTGGGCCGACCTTCTCTTTTCCGCTGTCCGGCCCGGCAGGGCGGAGCGGGGGATCGCAGCTGCGTGACCGGGGACCACCATCCATTCCGGGGTCTTGCGGTACCCGGCCGAGTGGTTCTCGGTCCGGGCGATCCTGATGGTGTCTGCTCCTCCTCTTCTCTTTGAACCAGCCACTGTGTGTGAACCGGTACCGCCGGTGGTGGCTTCGCGACCTGCGAGCCACCCGGTGCGGCCCCCAGCCTCGTCGCCGCTCTGGCAACGCCTTGGCTTCGAGGTTCGGGAGCCGCACCGACTTGCGTACTTCGTCTTCAGTCACCTGCCAGTTCATGTCTGGCCGGCCTCGTTCGATCATCTCTACGAGAGGAAGTCTATCCACTACAGAGAAAAAATGTCTACTGGCAACTATAGATTTCACTCTTCAGGTGGAGGAGGACTTCCCGCGGTCAGCCCTGGCTGCCGGGCCGGAGCTGCCTCCTGGCACGCGCGGCCGGTCCTCCCGCGGGCGAATGGGCGAACGGGCTCCACGGGCGGGCGCATAGGCTCTGCTGCATGTCGAACCCTGATGAGCTGCTCGTCGCCATTTCCGCCGCGGTGGAGTCCGAGCGAAGCAATCAGATGTCGCTGACCGTGGTCGTCGGCGGCGCCGTCCTCACCGGCCGGCTGGCTCCGGAGGCGGTATGGAGGGAGCGGGTGGCGGAGGTCCTGAGGGACTCGGATCGTCTCGGCGTGTTCTCCGACGTCTTCGCCCGCGGCCCGCGGGGATACCGGCCCGGCCGCGGTGAGCCGCCCACGCATCTGCACTTCCATCTCGCCCGGATCCTGCAAGGCAGCCTCGGGCTCCCGGAGACGGGCGGGATGTACCGGGTCGCGATCAAGGACGTCAGCGCGTGGACGGTGGGCGATCTCAGCTACTCCGATCGCTGAGACGCCACCCGCGCACCCCTCTTCCGGGCGGCGTTCCCCGAGCGGCCGGCGGCACGGCGGTGGGGGCCCTGCCGACGCGTGTCGACAGGGCCCCCACCGGGGTCCGAGGGCGGCTTCCGCCGGTCCTCAGACAGTCATGGAGCCGGAACCGTAGCCGGTGCCTCCGAGGAGCGTGGACGCCGCTCGGAGCGGAGAGTGGCCGCTCACGCCCGTGTCCACGGACGCGGTCTCGGGACGGTCGTGACAGGTGAAGCCGAGGCGCGTCAGGGCCCGCGTGACTTCGACCGAAGTGAAGTCACGCCGGTCCTGCCGTGTGATGACCTGGCCCACTTGCTTGACGGGGTAGCGGTGGCGGCCGATGGTCACGGACTCGGCGGTGACGGCCTCGGGCCTGACGCCCTCCATCGAAGCCAGCACCCCGGCCTTGGTCAGCTCGAAGGGATACCGGGCGATGACACAGCGCATGATGCCTCACAGGGGAATCGCGGGAGAAGACGGACGAGCCGGTCGGGGAAGGCGGATCAGCCCGAGGAGACGAGTACGTCCGGAAGCCGGCCGTACTCGCCGGCCCCCTCGGTGCGGGTGCTGGGCGAGGGCAGCGCTTCTGCGAGGACGTCGCGCAGCCGGATGCGGTCCGTGTACGCGGCGCTGTCACGGAGAACAGCGAGCCGGCCTTTCGTGATCGAGCCCGTGCTCTGGTCGTCCCCGTCGCACACGGTCAGGTACTCGACCCGGGCGCCCGCCATGACGGCCAGAGCCACCTCGACGGTCATGTCGTCGCACACCCGGAGACCGTGCCCTGCGATGCCGCCGACCACGACGACGGGGGCCGGGTCAGGTCCGCGGTACCGCATCCGCGTTGGCGTCAAGTGTTTCTCCTTCGGTCGTGGCTGCTCGCTTCGGCGTTCGGCGGCTTCCCCGAAGACCGAAGGAGGGGTCACCGCGCGGTCCCGGGACTGCCGGGGACTGAGGTCGGTCTAGGCGGCCGAGTTGCCGCCGGGCTCCGGCCGAGCCCCGCGGCGCGCCCGCGCGCCCACGGGCCGGCCCCGGCCTGTGCGGCCCCGGCGACTCCGGGACGGCGAGGACGTGCGGCGGGGGCGTTCCACGGCCGGCGCGGCGATGACCACCGGGACGCCGGAGGGTGCCTGCGCGCCCGTGATGCGGCTCAACTCCGCCTCGCCGGAGCGGACCGGAGTGACGCGCGGGGTGATGCCGGCCGACGCCATCAGCCGGGTGACGCCACGGCGCTGACCGGGTGTCACGAGGGTGACGACGCTGCCGGACTCGCCGGCGCGGGCTGTGCGGCCGCCGCGGTGCAGGTAGTCCTTGTGGTCGCTCGGCGGATCCACGTTGACGACCAGGTCGAGGCTGTCGATGTGGATGCCGCGGGCCGCGACGTTGGTGGCCACCAGGACGGTGACGTGTCCGTCCTTGAACTGGGCCAGGGTCCGGGTGCGCTGCGGCTGGGTCCTGCCACCGTGCAGGGCCGCGGCGCGGACACCGCTGTCCAGCAGGTGCTCGGTCAGCCTGTCCACGGCGTGCTTGGTGTCCAGGAACATGATGACCCGGCCGTCCCTGGCCGCGATCTCGGTGGTCGTGCGGTGCTTGTCGGCGTCGTGCACGTGGAGCACGTGGTGCTCCATCGTGGTGACGGCACCGGCCGACGGGTCGACGGAGTGGACCACCGGATCGGTCAGGTAGCGGCGGACCAGCAGGTCCACGTTGCGGTCCAGGGTGGCCGAGAACAGCATGCGCTGGCCCTCCGGGCGTACCAGGTCGAGCAGGGCGGCGACCTGGGGCATGAAGCCCATGTCGGTCATCTGGTCGGCCTCGTCGAGAACCGTGATGCCGACGTCGTCGAGCCGGCAGTCGCCCCGGTCGACGAGGTCACGGAGCCGACCGGGCGTCGCGACCACCACCTCCGCGCCACCGCGCAGGGCGCCGGCCTGCCTGCCGATGGGCATGCCACCGACGACGGTGGCGAGCCGCAGCCTCACCGAGCGGGCGTAGGGAGCGAGCGCGTCGGTGACCTGCTGGGCCAACTCGCGGGTGGGCACGAGGATCAGGGCCAGTGGTCGGCACGGCTCGGCGCGCCGGCCGGCGGTACGGGCCAGTACCGCCAGGCCGAAGGCCAGGGTCTTGCCCGACCCGGTGCGGCCGCGACCGAGTACGTCACGGCCGGCCAGGGAGTTCGGCAGGGTCGCCGCCTGGATGGGGAACGGCACGGTCACGCCCTCGTGGGCGAGCGTGGTCAGCAGTGGTGTCGGCATGGCGAGATCGGCGAACGACTCGGCGGCGGGCAACGCGGGCGTGACCGTCTTCGGCGGCGCGAATTCGCCTCGCGCGGGTTGCGGTTTTCCGTAACCGTCGGAGCGGCGCGGAACACGGGAACGGTCCTCGGCGGAACGACCGTCGAAGCGGTCGTATGTGCGAGCGGTGCGTACGTGAGTGGAACGTGTGCGAGTGGAACGCGTGCGGTTCATGCGGAACCTTCCTCGATGGGCGCGTATCAAGGAATTCCGCAGCGGAATGAGCGGCGCAGAGAATCGCGAGAACGAGCCGAAAAATCCGGGTCGGACAACCCTGAAAAAAGCGAGCTGGGGCCCGCACCCCAAGGTGCGGGCCCCAGCTGCGAAGTATGCGTCAATGCCGCATCGTCAGGCGGGAACGATGTTCTCGGCCGTCGGGCCCTTCTGTCCCTGCGCGATGTCGAACGACACCTTCTGGCCCTCCAGGAGCTCGCGGAAGCCCTGAGTGGCGATGTTCGAGTAGTGGGCGAAGACGTCGGCGCCGCCGCCGTCCTGCTCGATGAAGCCGAATCCCTTTTCCGCGTTGAACCACTTCACGGTACCGGTAGCCATTTCGTTTCTCCTTCGGGACGGTGTCAGGAACACGCCCTGTGCGCATTCCGTGTCGCCGTGATGATCGGCCGTCGGAAAAACCTTCTGGCAACCACACCTGCAACTGATGGCGACAGTAGCACGTCGGCGCCGGCTCTGCTGGGTAAATAATTCCGCACCGAATGTGATCGCAGGAATAGTCACTGTGCGCCGCGTCGATTTCTTATGTCACGACCACAGATATTGTCCTCCAGGCTGCCGTATGAAAATCCCTGCGGGACGGTGAGCGCCCTCGGACTCCCGCTCTGACTCGGGTGGTGCTCCAGCCGGCTCCGACCTGGGGGCAGTGGTGCTGACGCGGGCGAGTGGCAGCGGTGGCAGGCTAGTTCGCGGTGTGGCGGTCACGCCGGATCAGTGGCTGACGGCTTCCAGGGCGGGGGCCGGGGCGTCGATGACTGCCAGTCGCGCAGGAGGTGGCCCTCGGCCCGTTCCTGCGGAGTGCTTCCGGCAGGCCCGCTCGGGCATCTCCTTGCCGGCCCCTGCCTGTCGGTACGGTCGGGATCGGCGCGGGTGACGGGAATCGAACTCGCGCTCTCAGCTTGGGACGCGACGGCGCTTGGCTCATCAGAGGGTGCCTGAACTGGGCTTTTGTGCTCATGCGCGGCTCGCGGGAACGGGGCGAGGCACCGGTGTTCACCGTGGGTGTCCGGTCTTATGGGCACGACATGGGCACGACATGGGCACGCCGCTGGGCGGGGGCGGTGCAGGCACCTCGCGATTGACGGCAGAGCACTCGAGCCTGGGAACGGGCACCGGTCGGATGACCTCTGTTGCGGAAGCACATGAGCGAGCGGTTGGGCGTGTGCAGGCAGATCCAGCCGCTGCGGGAGGATGCCCGCAGACGTAGATCGGGGTGGGAGAAGTATGACGTCGCGAGACAAGGTCCGGATGGGCGATCAGGCCGTTCAGTCCGTCGCCGTCTACACGGGTGTTCACCCGGCGGATAAGCGTGTCGGCGACCATGCCGCCGCCTACGGTGACTCCACCGGCTCCACCAGCTGCTACGAGCCGGAAGCCGATGTCAGTGCCGGCGACCTGCCTCTCCCGTTCACTGGTGCGTGATGACGGCCGGTGCCCGGGAACGAGTCACTGCGTGGCGGGCCCCGAGGCGAGGAGGCCGGGTGAGGGCATCAGGTGTGCGGGAACAGCCGACAGGGCTGGGTGTGCCGGCTCTCGTGTCGATCGGTGTCGGCGGCATGGTGGGTGGGGGGATCTTTTCGGTCCTGGGGCTGACCGTGCAGGTGGCGGGCGCGGGCGCCTATGTCTCTTTCCTCGTCGGTGGCATCGTGGCGGCTCTGACGGGTGTCTCCTACGCGCTGTTGTCGGTACGGGTCCGCAGCCGCGGGGGCACGGCCGCGTTCCTCGACCAGTCCTTCGGAACGCGGGTGGCCGGACCGCTCAACCTGCTGTTGTGGCTGAGCTACTTCGTGATGCTCGGGCTCTACGCCGTCGCTTTCGGTTCCTATCTGACCGCGCTGCTGGGCCTGTCCGGCGGCTGGCACCGACTGTTCGGCAGTGTCGTCGTGATCTGCTTCGCGGGGCTCAATCTGGCCGGTGCCCAGGTGGTCGGCCGGGCGGAGTCGGTGCTCGTGTACTTCAAGGTGGCCGTCCTGCTGGTCTTCTGCATCGGCGGGCTGGCGTTCGTGGACACGGCCCGGGTCGCTCCGTCGGCGTATCCGCACGGCAGTGCCGTCGTCTACGCCGGCACCCTGATCTTCCTCGGCTACGAGGGTTTCGAACTGATCGCCAACGCCGCGGAGGACGCCGTGGATCCGGAGCGCACTCTTCCGCGGGCGTATCTCGTCTCCATCGGCGGCGTGATCGTTCTGTACGTGCTGGTGGCCTTCGTCGCGGTCGGCAACCTCACCCCGTGGCAGATCGCACATGACCGGGATTACGCCCTGGCGATCGCGGCACGGCCGCTGCTGGGCCAGGCGGGGTTCTCCCTCGTCGCGATCGCCGCCGTCGTCTCCACTGCGAGCGCCATCAACGCCACCCTCTACGGCACCGCCAAGTTCACCTACCTGATGGCCCGCCACGGTGAACTGCCCGAGCACCTTGCCGAGCCGGTCTGGAACCGCCCGATCGGCGGGCTCATCGCCACCACCCTCGGCACACTCCTGATCGTCAACCTGGTCGACATCGAAGGCATCAGCCTGATGGGATCGGCCGGCTTTCTGATCGTCTTCGCCGCCGTGAACCTCGCCGCCTCCCGGGTCCCGGACGCCCGCCTCGCCGCAAGGGCCGCCGCCGGATGCGGCGTGGCAGCGTGCGTCGGATGCCTTGCCGCGCTGACCGCTTACGCCGCCACCACCATCCCGCGGCAGCTCGCCGTGTTCGGCGCCATGCTCGGCGTCGCCGTGCTGGCCGAGGCCGTCATCCGGGCGCGCGGCCGCACTCCTCCGGCGGGCACCAAGCCGCGTGGCTCCGAGCCGAAGCGGTGACCGGAACCGGATCGCAGGCACCGCGCCAGGGGCTTGCCGGTCCACCCTGAGGCTCGGGTGCCGGCGTGATCTGCGGGTCACTCTCTGCGTCCACTCGGCCGGACGGCAGCGACGCCGATGGACCACCTTCTCAAGTTCCTCCGCACGCGCAACGAGGAGGACGACCACGCATATGCTGGCGCGGGACTTCAAGGTGATGGATCCCACGGACCCGCGCGCCGCCGGTCTCGCGTACGCACTTCGTGTCCTCGCGCAGTCATACGCGGAGCATCATCAGTACCGCAAGGAGCGGCGACCCTGGAGGCCGGCAAGGAGGCGGGCCTCAGTGGTGCGGTCGTGGTGCACAACCCGCCCACCGATCCAGACGACAAAGAACCCCCGGGTCACTGACCTGGGGGCTTCGCATGGAGCGGGTGACGAGAATCGAACTCGCGCTCTCAGCTTGGGAAGCTGCGGGCATTTGTGGGCGGTTCGGGCGCTGACCTGCGCAAAGGGCCGTGCAGGGTCCTCGTCGGGCTCGACTGCTTTCACCGTGGTTCCCCGCTGTTCCCCGCTGTTCCCCGCTCGATCTGGTGCGCTTGTGGTGCAGGCCGTAGGGAGTCAGAGGTCGTACTGGTGGGACGCGTTGTCAGTGGGCGCGGCTAGGGTCTCAGACGCGCGGCTGGCTCCGAGGTGTCCAGATCTGTAGAGCAGTTGCATCCCCGGCTCTGTCTGGGGGCGGACCGGGTACGGCCCGGGACCTAACCGACGGTCGGGCTTCGTCGATGGCTAAGGAGAGACCTGCCAGCGCCAGCCGCGCACCGAGCCTGGCGACTGTCGGTAGAGCAGACGCACGCTTTCCAACTGTGGTGGTGGGTCGTCGGCGCGCGTGCAGGAGGGTTCACCTGGGTTCATCGGCGGATGGACGCTCACTCACTCTCGGCGTCCGGTCTCCCCTGAACGGCCGTGAACCATGCTGAATGAGACGGAAACTGAGACGGGGCCCGCGCACAACTCGGGTGACCGCGGGCGCCGGTTGGCGCTAGCGTGCAGCAGTGATCAGCTGTGAGGGAGTACGCCTGGGTGCGGAGGCCGCATGCCGTCTGGCAGCGACGGGTCTCTATGAGTTTGAGTCGGGGCTGACGGACGTCGAGTTCGCGCGCATCGAGCAGGAGTATGGCTTCGAGTTCGCAGACGATCACCGAGCGTTTCTTGCAACTGGTCTTCCGGTTAACGTCCCTCCGGAAGAGGGGCAGACCTGGTCCAGGCCCTGGCCGGAGTGGCGGGGCGGTGACCTGGACAGCTTGCGCAGACAGCTCGACTGGCCGGTCGAGGGTGTTCTGCTCGATGTTGAGCACAACGGGTTCTGGTACGAGGGCTGGGGTGAGCGTCCAGCCGACGAGACGGCGGCACTGGATACGGCGCGACGGCATCTTGCGGAGGTACCGGTGCTCGTGCCCGTGTACGCCCACCGGTACTTGCCTGCCGGCCGTGGCAGCTTCGGGCATCCGGTGCTCTCGATGTGGCAGACCGATGTCATCTACTACGGGCTGGACCTGGTGGACTACATGCACCAGGAGTTCGACGAGGCTCGGGGCGAGGCCGGCGAGAGCTGGAACCCGCGAGCGACGGTCCCCTTCTGGCGGGACCTTCTCTGACTCCTCGGGGGTACGCGGACAAGTGCCGGACGCGCTCAGCTTGGGAAGCTGAGGTGAATCGGGGCGTACTCCGCTGTTGACCTGCCGCTGAGCCGTATCGGTGCCTGGAGCGAGGCTGGCTGGTTCCCCGGTGTTCCCCGCGGTTCCCCGCACCATCTGGCACGGGTCTGGCACGACCTCATAGCAGTGTGGTGGCCGCGGCGGCTGCTTTGATTCGCGCTCGTCCGCCGCTCTTGGTGTCGGCCCCTGGTGTGAGCCCGTCGGGCGGGGACGTGAGATCAGGATGGTGAGTTTCCTCAGTCGGTGACTCGGTACCAGGCAGCCTGTTCGGCGGTCGCGTCCCCAAGCTGGCGTGCGATCTCGGACGCGATCGTGTCCGCCTGCTCAAGAGATGCGGAGCCTTCGATGTCGACGTACCAGGTCCCGAGGATCTCCCAGGAGACGTGGATGGTGGCGTCACCGATGCGGAGGACGAGGACGCTGCCGTCCTCCACGATCTCGCATGGCTGAGACTTCGGCGCGAGGTGGCTGGAGAGCTTGCCAGCAGGTATGTCAGGCCAGTCAGCGCCGCTCCGGGTGCTGATCGTGTACTCGGGCATGGCAGCATCCTGCCAGCAGGACGGCGCTTACAACTCGCGCTGGCCTCGTCCGCTCAGGGGCCCGGTACCGGGCCCGGTTGGGCCTCAGCCGACGACAGTCAGCCACGACGGCGGTTGCGCTGACCGACCAGGCACGCGTGTGCCTCGCTCCACCTGCACCGGCCTCAGCCGCGTTGGCCGGTGACATCAGCCAGAGCAACCGGCGACGGCGGAACTGTGGCAGCGAGGCATTGGGTAAGGACTTCTTCGTCCCGAAGCAACTTGGGTGGGGGCTGTACCTGGGGCTGGTGTACCTCTAACCTGCGCTGATGGTCCGCAGGTGTCCGTGCTCGTCCGCCGTCGTACGTCTGCGTTGTCACGCAGTTAGACACGCACTGGTACTGCGTCCTGCTGACGCCGGCGACGGGAGCACCTGATCCGTAGCTCTAGAGAGATCGGTCAACGGGGGCCATAGAGGCCGCCGCGCGGTTCCTCAGAGCGGCTGTCGGTCATGGCCGGTTGCTGGGGTTGCTGTACTTCGCTGCTGTACGGCAGCGGTTGCCGGTCGGGGAGAACCACTCGACGTTCGGATCATTGGAACGCCCTCCAAATACTTTGATTCCCGGGATCGCGTTGATCGCGCATAGGTCAGCAAAGAGACTTTGCATCCCGGGATTGCGTCGAGAGCGACACAGGTTCTAACCTCTTGCCGTAACCCCGGGATGCAGTATCCCTGGCTAGAAGGAGGGGGTAAGACATGCTCGCCATCACACTCGGCACTTACCGGACGTTTCAGCTCAATGAGTACGGGCAGTCGTCCGCAGGCTGGCGACCTGGGCTGACCGACGAGGAGGCGTACGAGGCGGCTCGCGGGCGCTGGAAGCTCGGCGCCCGCGCTGACCGTGAGCGGTACGTGCTGTTTACCGCCATGGGCATCGTCGTCCTGGCCGTCGAGATCGACAGCATCTCGAACCCGGACCCCGACGGCCGACGCACTGTCAGCGGCGTGATCCTCAAGCCGGGCCACCCGGTGTACGACAAGTACGTGGGCGGCGAGGCACCTGTGGGTAAGAGCCAGAACCCGGTCCAGTACTTCGACGCCCCGTTCGACAGGACTGTCTGCGCCTGCGGATGCGGCACAGAGACACCGTCGGGCCGCAACTTCGTGGCCGGGCACGACCAGAGGGCGATTCACGAGCGGATCGCCAAGGTCGGCGGCGTCGTGCCGTTCCTTGAGTGGTTCGACAAGGAGTGGACTCAGTCCAAGTGATGGGTTGAGTCTGAGCCCTGCGCGGTCCCGCTGCGCAGGGCTCGCTTCATGCCCCACGCGGATCCAGTGCCACTTGCAACTGAACAACAGCGCCCAGTCGGCACGCCCCTCAAGGTCCGGGCAGCGAAGTGTCCATCATTCAAAGGTTTTTGAAAGCTAGTGTGAAACTCGCGCACATCTGGCATGGTCGCAATATGGCCAGTACTCCATTCAGGGACACCGCGCGGAGCATCGCGCGCAAGAAGGACTACATCTCCATGTCGGTGGAGTGCGATCGAGCCCGCTCGCACTCGTGGTGGAAGAACATCGTGGAGTGCGGAGCATGGGGGGTGACTTCCGGCGGCGCGCGTGTGGGGCCTCCCACACCCGATGAGTTCCCCGGCATCGCCAAGCTCTTCGGTACGACAGTAGAGCAGGTTGCCGCCATGGTCGCCGCCGATTGGTACGGGCAGGAGCCGCACGGCGGTGTCTCTCCGAGAGTGATGAACCTTGCACCGCTCCTCGACCAGCTCACCCCGGAACAGGCCGACGCGCTTGGCCTGATAGTCCGAAGCATGGTCGAGCCTGGTGCGGAGACCGAGCGGGCGGCGTAGCGATTTTGGGCTGGAGCTGCTTTGGCGCGAGTGATCATGGCCCCGTAAGCTTCCGGCGCGTCGGGCAGTCTGTGGACCTGCCCGGTAAAGCACGACGTTGGGGCCATGATCTTCGAGGCTCGCGCCAAAGTGGCTGCCTAAAATCGCGGAGCCGACCGCCCCAGCCACGACGCACCCCTTCTCTGGCCTCATGCGGCTGATTGCTGTGCGCGCGGCACGGGCGCCGGCCGGGCTGGAGCGGGGCGGAGACTGGAGCGCAGGCCCGGCCGGGGGCCGGGCCGCGCGCGGGGAGCGGAGCGAGCCGCACTTGAACCCGTGAAGAAAGTTGTTACTCAGGCTTCGGCTGGTACGTGCCACAGTGGGGCCGTGTACTGCTCCGGTCGGCTGTTGATGAGCAGGGTGCGGAGGGCGTCCCGCTGCGAGCCGTTGATGTTCAGGGCCTCGGTGAGGTGGCGGAACGTCGTGTGGGTGACTCCGCGGCTTCGGGCTTCCGCCTCGAACTGCTCGACGCCGGCCAGTACCGCTTGGGGGTCGAGCTTCGCCGCCTGCTGGTCCTTGAGCCAGAGGGCCTTGTTGCGCTCGTAGTCGATCTCCGAGAAGCCGCAGATTTCACGGCACAGGGTCTCTGCCTCGTCCAGGGTGGTCGTTGCCAGGACCGCGCGGGCCAATTCGTTGCGGCTCAGGGCCTCGTCCAGGTCGACTGCGTGGACGGCCGGCCCTTCGTCGGTGAGTGGGATGGGGACTCCTGCGTCCCGGACTTCGCACGTGCCGCGCACTCCTCGGGCGGTTGCCGCGAGCATGCCGGTGGCCTCGGAGGGGTGCCACTCCAGGACCGGGCTGATGGGCTCCACGTCCTTCGCGGTGAAGGTGTGGACGACTGGGCCGAGCAAGCCGCGCAGGTCGTCGAGCGGTAGTTCGCCGTCCAGGCCCGGACCGGCGATCAGCAGCCGGATCGGTGCGTTCGTCTGGCAGCACGCGGCCAGTGTGAGGGCGTCCGCGAGTGGGCTCTTGAGTGTCGGTTCATCGCCCCGGGCCAGCACATCGCCGCCGACGTCCAGGAGGTCGATCGACTCGGGCGCCAGGTGGGTCACCAACTCTTCGAGCTGGCGGGTCACGCCCTCGGCACCCTGCTTCGGGTCGAGCAGTGCGAACGTGTGCGGGAGTTCTGCCGCGAGTCGGGGGAGAGTGGATCCCGCCGGTGCGATGGGGCGGGCCTGCGCCGGCACCTTCCAGACGGCCGGGGTGATCGGCTCCAGGCCGGTGAAGTCGTCGGCTCCTCGCGGGCCCGGTACCGGGTCGATCAGCAAGCGGTCCCACGCGTAGGTGAGGATCACCGCCGGATCGCTGTCGTTGCCATACAGGGCGGCGTGGAGCATGGCGGCGGCGACTGCGTCGCCCCCTCCTCCTGCTGCGACGATCAACCGCGTCATGGGCCCAAGAGTACGGGTTCCGGCGTTGACCACTCACCCTATAGTGGCTAGAGGCCATAGCCACTTGCCGACCATGCGGCACGGGACGAGGAGGGCACATGCCCCAGATCGAGGAGGCTCAGCCGAAGTATCTCCAGATCGCGCACTTCATCCGCGATCAGATTCTTCGGGGTGACCTGCGACCGGGAGACGAGGTTCCCTCGGAACGGCAACTCGCGGCCGACTGGAAGGTGTCCCGGCCGACGGCCGCGCGGGCCTTGGAGGCGCTGAGTCATCAGGGGCTTGTCGAGAAGCGGCAGGGGTCCGGCACCTACGTACGCAGCCTCGAAGTGAACCGGCGGGCCCGCGAGTTGTACGGGCGTGCCCGGCAGACCGGGAAGATCTACACCCCCGGCGAGTACGCCGTCATCACCTCGGCGGGCTGGCTCGACGCCCCGGATCACGTCGCTGAGGCGCTCGGCCTGGTCAAGGACCGTCGAGCCGTGCACCGGCGGCGGGTCACCAACAACCAGGACGGACCCATCACTCTGTCCACCTCGTGGTTCGGGGCAGATGTGGGCCGGCGGGCGCCCAAGCTGACGGATCCGGGGCGGATCCAGGAAGGGACCCTCATGTACGTCGAGAACATGACCGGTCGCCAGGGCAGTTACGCCGAAGATCGGATGTGCGCCCGTACGGCAACGAACGAGGAAGCCGCCGACCTGCATCTGGAGCCCAACTCGCCGGTCCTGATCGTGCATCACGTCGTCTTCGACCTCCAGGACCGGCCGCTGGAGTTCGCCGAAGCCACCTACCCGCCGCACCGCTGGGCGTTCGAGCAGGGCTACCCGCTCTCCTGACGACTCGCCAATCATGGCGAACCGCTTGCACAGCCCAAGTGGCCAATGCCACTATCCAGTAAGTGGCTAAGGCCACTTGATCGGAAGGGGGCATGGCGTGACGAGTCAGCGGCCGGATCGGGGCACGCGCCCAGTGTGCCGAGGGTGCCGGGGGCGCGGATGGAAGCGTGTCGGTTCGCGTACGACCCTGGCACTGGCCACCGCCGCCGACCGCACCCGTGCCACATCGAAGCGGCGCTGCCTCGACTGCGACGGCAGCGGCAAGGAGTGAGCGCGGATGGCCTACATGATCGACCGCTATCCCTCTGAGGACTCGCCTCGGCTCGGGGCGATGACCTTGCACCCCGTCGCGGAGTCCATCCCTCGGGCGCGGCGCTGGTTCCGGAAGTTCATCGCCCCATACGACCCGGCCTGCTCGGTCGACGACTGCGTGCTGATGATCTCGGAGCTGGTGACCAACGCCATCGTCTTCGGGCGGTCGGAGGATCCGTGGCTTGTACGGGTCGAGTGGTTCCGCGAGGGGGACTCGCTCCGGGTCGAGGTGCACAACCCTGGCTTCCCGGCGAACGTGCGACTGCGCCGACCCGATGCCAACGACGCTCACGGACGCGGACTGCTCCTGGTCGACTCCATCGCCGACTCGTGGCACTCCGGGCCCAGCCGATTCGGCGGGACAGTGGTCTTCTTCATGGTCGATGATGCCTGGCCGTCATGACGGGAATACGTTCCGCTGGTACTGCGCCGGCGGATTGGTCGCTAGTCTGGTTGACCAGTTGACTTGGCCATTCTCGACAGGCGGCAGCACTCATGGCGTATGAAGTGGAGGCACCGAAGTACGTACG
The DNA here is from genome assembly GCF_000980885.2 of Streptomyces malaysiense. GTDB lineage: Bacteria > Actinomycetota > Actinomycetes > Streptomycetales > Streptomycetaceae > Streptomyces > Streptomyces malaysiense. Next base: position 74,794 of record NZ_LBDA02000016.1, read on the forward strand.
CCTCGCTCAGACCATTCAGGGTCGCATCGAGGACGGGACGTACGCGCCGGGCACCCGTGTGCCGAGTGAGAACCAACTGGTGCAAGCCTTCGGGATGTCCCGCCCGACGGTCGTCCGGGCGCTGGAGCTGTTGAAGCGGGACGGCTGGCTGGAGTCCCGGCAGGGGTACGGCACCATCGTGCGCGGTCGTCCGGCCGGCGTCGAGCAGAGGGACCGCCGGGGCAGGAAAGTGCTCGCCCGCGACGAGTCGCAGGGGTCGGGGGCGCTGGTCAAGGTCGGCTACGTTCCCGTTCCGGCGCGTGTGGCTTCCGCGCTCGGGGTGCCGAAGCGCGCCAAGGTCCTCATGCGGCGGCTCCTGGTCGAGGACGACGGCGAACCGGTCGAGCTGATCTCGTCCTACTTCCCCGCCGGCCTGGTCGAGGGCACCGAGCTGGAGAGCGCCGTACCCCTGAGCGGCAGCACGCGTGCGCACTTGGAGGCGCGGAAGAAGATCCGCTTCGACCATGTGACGGAACGGGTGTCGGTCCGGATCCCGGACAGCGGTGACGCCGAGCTGCTGGGGTTGCCCGACGGCGTTCCTGTCCTGAGCGTCCTGATCATCGCCTGCGACGCTTCTGGACAAGCCCTGCAAGTGTCCGACGTGCTGCTTCCTGCCGACCGGCAGGAGCTTGAAGACACCTACCGCCTGAGCTGAGTCCGCTCCGGGTGTGGCTAACCGTCCTCCCTGCCGGGGAGGGGCACGCCCTGGAGAAACGACCGGTAGGCGTCGGCGGCGTCGCCTCCACGGTCGGTGCCTCCGGTCCGTACCGCGTGTCGCTCCGGTCGCGCTTCGGGCCGGAAATCCAGAACTCCTCGTCGGTCTCGACGTCGTAGAAGTTCGCGTCGGACATGCCGCGCCGCGTGGCGCGCCGTAGCGTCCGGCCCTGGAAGTAGGCGGTCTTCCAGGTCTTGGAGAAGTCCACCCAACCGATCCACGAGGGTCCGCGGTCGATGTCGTAACCCGTCTTGAGCTGGATGAACATGATTCTGCGAGGCATGGCCTCAGGTTGGCTGATCGCGCAGCTCCGGCAAACCGAATTCTGAGACGGCTCGGGCCGGTCAAGGAGGGTGGCGGCACACGCCTCGTTCTCACTTGACAAGTCAACCTGGCATCTCTAGCTCGAACTTGCTAAGTCAACCTGTCAGGTGGCGGGTTGATCGATCCCAGAAGGAGACATTCCTGTGCGTGTGATCCGCGTTGACGCCTCGACCGCCACGATCCTGCTGACCGAAGCGCCGGCGCCGAAGGTGCGCGACCGGCAGACCGGTGAGATCGCCAAGGACGCCGTGAGCGGTGAGGCGCTGATGACGATCGGCGTCGTCTACATCGAGGACGGCGAGTCCTCGCTCATCAAGGTCACCGTCCCCGAGGGCGGCGTCGCCGAGGGGCTGGCCCTCGGCTCGCCGGTCTCGCTGCCGGGGCTGGTTGCCCGGCCGTGGGAGTCGGTGTTCAACGGGCAGCAGCGGCACGGCATCGCCTACCGCGCCACCGCCGTCATGCCCGGCGCCTTCCAGATGGCTCAGGCGGGCTGATCGACGTGACCGACCTCGTGACGTTGGCCGAGCTGGGCGGTTCGCTCGCCGCCGTGGGCGGTGCGGTCTACGCCCGGCACGCCCACCCGGCGGCGTACTGGTCCACGGTCGGGCTGCCGCTCTCGGTGGCCCGGCTGCTGGCCTCGTACTCCTCGACCATGGACGCCTGCGGCCTAACCATGGAGCCGTCCCGGCTGCGGGCCCTGGCCGTCCGAGCGACCACACGTCGTGAGGTGCGGCCGGTGCCACCCCGCCGGGGCGTCATCCGGCCCACCTCGACCGGACTGCGGCTCCGGCTGCGGCTGGCGCCGGGGCAGGAACCGGCGGACGTGGCCGCCTCGGCGGAACGCCTCCGGCACGCCTGGGGCGTTCACGCCGTGCACGTACGGGACGTCAAGCCTGGTGTCGTCGAACTCCGGCTCGTCGGCTTCGACGTCCTGCGCAAGGTGCGCATGCCGCGCCGTGTCGACAGCGGGCTTCTGCGGGTTCCGGTGGCGCTGCGGGAGGACGCGACCGCGTTCGTCCGCGACTACCGCGCCGTACCTCACGGACTCGTCCTCGGCGCCACGCTGTCCGGCAAGTCCATGTACCTGCGCCATCTCATCTCCGGCCTCGCGCTCCAACCCGTGGCCCTGGTCGGCATCGACTGCAAGCGCGGGGTCGAGCTGGCGCCGTTCGCCTCGCGCCTGTCGGCACTGGCGACCGACCCCACTGAAGCGGCGGAGCTGCTGCCCGTCCTGGTCAAGGAAATGGAGGACCGATACGACCTGATCAAGGCCCGGCAGGGCATCGCACCAGGCACCCCGGACGAGGAGATCACCTCGGACATCTGGGGCCTGCCCGACTGCGAACGGCCCGTGCCCGTCGTGGTGTTCGTCGACGAGGTAGCCGAGCTGTTCCTGGTCGCCACCCGCAAGGACGAAGAGCGGCGGGACGAGATGGTCACCCAGCTCATCCGGCTCGCCCAGCTCGGCCGCGCGGCCGGCATCTACCTGGAAGTGTGCGGACAGCGGTTCGGCGCCGAACTCGGCAAGGGCGCCACCATGCTCCGCGCCCAGCTCACCGGCCGCGTCTGCCACCGCGTCAACGACGAAGCATCCGCCAAGATGGCGCTCGGCGACATCGCACCCGAAGCCGTACTCGCCGCCTGCTCCATCGCTGCCGAGCTGCCCGGCCTGGCCGTCGTCGGCGACACCTCCGGCGGCTGGTCCCGCATCCGCACCCCGTACCTCTCCCTCGGCGCCGCCGCCGAGACCTGCCGGAAATCGGCTCACCTCGTCCCGGACGTACCGGCGCTCGCCGGCTTCCGGCCGTACGTCCCACCCGCGCCCGTAGAAGCCTCCGGGCCCGTGACCACCTCTCGCCCGGTCACCGAGTAACCCACCCGAAGCATCGGCCGGCGTGGCCGTACCGCGCCGACTCCCTACCCCGCCATGCCCGGAACCGGAAGGAGTGACGCCGTGCGCTCGCTGCCCGTCCGCCTCGACGCCGTACTCGTCCAAGCGCTGATCGCCGCCGCACTGTCCTTCGCCCACCTGCACGACCTGGCCTCGGCCGCCGGGCAGGACGGCTGGAAGGCGTGGGCCTATCCGGTCTCCGTCGACCTGCTGTTGGTGGCGGCCTGGCGGCGCCTGCGGTCCGGCGGGTCGAAAGCGGCCGGGTGGTGCTGGTTCCTGGTTGCGCTGACCGCCTCGCTCGGTGCCAACGTCGCCACCGCCGGCCTCCTCGACCTGAACGCCGTACCGGCCTGGCTGCGCATCCTCGTCGCCGGATGGCCCGCCGTCGCCTTCCTCGGCAGCACCCTCCTCGCCCACGGATCACCTGAACCCGCGTCCAACGCCACGGCGACTCCGGCTCCGCCGGTCCCTGAACCACCGGCCCTCGAACCCGAACCGGCTCCGCCGTCCACAACGCCTGTCCCGCCCGCCCTCGTCGCTCACGCCCGCAAGGTCGCCGACGAACACCGGGCCCGGACCGGAACCCCCATCGACACCTCGACGCTTCGCGCCCGACTCGGCGTCCCGCTGCCGCTCGCCGAAGCCATCGCTGCCCAACTCACCTGAACTCAGGAGAACTTCCGCCCATGCGCCCGTCCACGCTCCGCGCGCTGAACCGCGCCGCCGAGCTGACCCGCCAGAACCGCCTTACCGAAGCCATGCTCATCGCCGAACCCGTGATCCTCACCGCCGACGAGTACGAGGGCGAGGAGATCCGGCAGTGGCTCCTCGACCACGTCGCCGACTTCACCGGCGAGAACCACCCGGACTCGAAGGAACTGCCCTGATGCCCGCCAACCCTCGCTTCCGCCGAGTCGTCCGCATCGGTCCCGTGCAGGTCGGCACGTACTACGACGGCCGGGGCCGTGAGAAGCACGCCGCCGTCTGCACGGCTCCGCGCTGCGGCTTCTCGAACGACTACGACAGCCGCACCGCCGCCGAGCTGGCCGCCCGCACCCACCGCTGCCGCGTCCGCTGATCTGCTGATCCGCTGAGGAGATCCCGTGACCGTCTCGCTGCCGCTCGTCTTCGTCCTGGGCGTCATCGCCTGGGCCGCGATCAAGTTCCTCGGCGTCCGCCTCTGGGTCGCCGTCGTGATCGCCCTGTTCGGCTTCTGGCTCTCCCACACCTTCCTCGCCCCCGCCATCGAGACCGGCACCCGCTCCGGGGTCGACGTCGTCAACGGCACCGACAAATGACAAGAAGGCCCGCCATGCTGTTCCGCCCCCGGCCGCCCGACATCCCGCACCCGCCCACCACGGTCCACGGGCACCAGGACCGCGCTCCACTGGCGTTCGCCGGCCGCCCGCTCGCGCCTTACGCGGGTGCGGTCGCCGCGGTGGTCGTCGTCGGCATCGTCCTCACCGCACTTCTCGCGGCGGTCGCCGTCACGGCCGTGTCCGTGGCCGTCGCCGCCGTGGTCCTGCGCTCCCTCGTCAACGGCGCCGACAGGCGCTGACCGGCCACCGGGGCGGCAAACGCCGCCAAGCATCCCGCCGCCCCGGGGCCGTCCCTTCCCACCGCCGAAACAGCCGAAAGGAAGTCCCATCATCACCCGGCAGACTCCGCCCCCGCTGGCGGAACTCTCCACCCTGGCGTCGCTCGGCACCCTGCCCGAGCTTGCCCGCCAACTCTCCGGCCTGGGCGGCTGCACCCACCCCATCCGCCTCGACGGCCACCGCACCGAATACGCCGTCGACACCCGTACGGGCGAGATCGGCAACACCCTTCACCACCTCGACTCCGCCACCCTGCCCGCCGGACAGCTGCTGGTCCGCTGCAACAACCGACGGGCAACCCGCTGCCCGGCCTGCGCCGAGGTCTACCGCCGCGACACCTACCAACTGATCACCGCTGGCCTGCGCGGCGGCAAGGGCACCCCCGACCGGGTCGCCGCACACCCGCGCGTGTTCGCCACCGTCACCGCTCCCGGCTTCGGCCCGGTCCACAACCGCCGCACCGACGGCCGCCCCTGCCGCTGCGGCACCCACCACGACCAGGACGACCCCGCCCTCGGCACACCCCTCGACGCGGACACCTACGACTACGAAGCGGCCATCCTCTGGAACGCTCATGCGGGCGACCTCTGGCGGCGCTTCTCGATCTACCTCCGCCGGGAGATCGCCAAGCGCGCCGGCCTCACCCAACGCGCCTTCCGCGACCACGCCCGCGTCGCGTTCGCCAAGGTCGCCGAGTACCAGAAGCGCGGCGCCGTCCACTTCCATGCGGTCATCCGCCTCGACGGTCCCGACGGCGGCGACACCCCGCCCCCGCCGTGGGCCACCGCCGACCTGCTGTCCGATGCCATCCGCGCGGCAGCAACCGCCGCGCGCGTTGACGGCCCTGTTGTCGATGGCCGCGCCCACACCTTCGCCTTCGGCCGCCAGCTCGACGTCCGGCCGATCCGCTCCGCCGACTTCGACGGCGGCCAGGAGCTGACCGAGCGGGCCGTAGCCGCGTACATCGCCAAGTACGCCACCAAGGGCGCCGAAACCGCGATCGGCACCCTCGACCGGCCGCTGAAGTTCGCCGCCGAACTCGCCCAGCTCGACATCAGCGACCACGCCCGCCGCCTCATCCGCACCGCCTGGACCCTCGGCGCACGCAAGGACCTCGAACACCTCCGCCTGCGCGCCTGGGCGCACATGCTCGGCTTCCGCGGCCACTTCTCCACCAAGTCCCGCCGCTACTCCACAACCCTCGGCGCCCTCCGCGACGCCCGCGCCGAATGGCGCCGCGCCCAGACGGCTCCACCGGTCCCGCAGGACGGCGAAACCACCCTCGTCCTCGCCCACTGGGTGTTCGCCGGAACCGGTCTCACCGACGGCGAAGCCTGGCTCGCCGCAACTCTCGAACCCGCCTCCGGAACGGAAGGAGAACCGGCCACATGACGACCGACCGCTATCTGTCCGTCGACCAGGTCGCCGAGCTGCTCGGCACAACCGCCCGCTTCCCCCGGCGGCTGATCGAGGAGCGGCGCATCCGGTACGTGAAGGTCGGCCGGCATGTGCGCATCCCTGAGAGCGCGGTCGAGGAGTTCATCAAGTCGCGCACGGTGGAGCCGCTGAGGCGTCCTCGCTCCCGATTCCGGAGGGCTGCCTGATGGCCAACAAGAAGGGCAGGCGCCGGCGCTTCGGCGCAGTGCGGCAGTACCGGTCCGGCAAGTGGACGGCGTCGTATCTCGCGCCCGACGGTGAGCGCATCCGTGCGGACGAGACCTTCGACACCAAGAAGGACGCGGAGATCTGGCTGTCACAGGTCGAGGCGGACCTCAGCCGGGGGGACTGGCGCGATCCCGATGCCGGGGCGGTCAACTTCCGTTTCTACGCCGAGAAGTGGGTCGAGGAACGGGAGCTGGCCGTTCGGACCGAGGACCTGTACCGGCACCTCCTGCGGCTGCACATCTTCCCGACCTTCGGCACGCTCGACCTGGACGAGATCACCGCTCCCCGCGTGCGCGAATGGCGGGCCGAGCGGCTCCGCACCACCCAGGCCAAGACCACCGTCGCCAAGGCGTACCGCCTCCTCAAAGGCATCCTTGAGACGGCCGTGGACGACGACCTGATCAGCCGCAATCCGTGCCGGATCAAGGGAGCGGGCAAGGAGTCGGCCGCTGAGCGGCGCATCGCCACCGTCACCCAGGTCGACGCCCTCGCCGAGGCGATCGGTATCCGCTGGCGCCTCATGGTCTATCTCGGCGCCTACGGCCCGATGCGGCCGGAGGAGTTGGCCGGCCTGCGGCGCCGGGACGTCGACCTCGACCACATGGTGATGCGCGTCCGCGTCGCCGAACCGGAGCGGACCAACGGCAAGCGTGCTCCCGGTGAGACGAAGTCCGACGCGGGTGTCCGGGCCGTCGTCCTCCCGGCCTTCCTCCACAAGGAGGTGCGGCAGCACCTCGCCTGGTTCGCCGAGAAGGGGCCCGACGGGCTGGTGTTCGTGGGTGAGAAGGGCGCTCCCTTCCGGCGTACCTCGTTCGGCCGGAAGTGGCGGCGTGCTCGCGTGGCCGCCGGGCTCCCGGACGGCTTCCGCTTCTACGACCTTCGTCACACCGGACACACGCTCTCGACCCGTTCGGGTGCCACCCTCAAGGACACGATGGTCCGCGCCGGCCAGTCGTCCGAGAAGGCCGCGCTGATCTACCAGCACTCCGACGAGGAGCGGCAGCGCGACCTCGCGGCCGGCCTCGACGACCTGGTCCGCGCCGAACGTGCGAAGCACCACAACGGCAAGGAACACGGCGGCCCCACGCACCACGACGAGAAGCCCACGGGCAGCTAGCCACGCCCTTGTGGTGCGGTTGTGGTGCGCGCTCCGCGCGCCGGTCTAGACAACAAAGAACCCCCGGGTCTCTGACCTGGGGGTTTAGTGTGGAGCGGGTGACGAGAATCGAACTCGCGCTCTCAGCTTGGGAAGCTGATGTTCTACCATTAAACTACACCCGCGTAACTACGGACAAAGTTCCCGAGACGGTCCCTGTCCGACGCTCGCTCACTGTACCTCATCGCAGGCTCCCGGTGCTCATGGCCGGGGGTCTGAGTGTGTTTCAGGGGTGGGATCCGGCTGCGGGGGGCGGGAGTTGGGGCGTACGGTGGGGGCCCGGGAGAGGGGCCGGGTGAGGCCGGAGTGCCGCCTGGAGGGTCGTCTCTTTGATCCCGTAATGTGGCTTTTGTCGTCGGGTTGGTCAGCCCGACGAGGCTCTTGGGGAAGGGACTTAAGGGACTTGATGGAACACACCGTCGTCCGCTGTGCCGATGGGCACGTCTTCAGCACCGCTTCGTTCCCGATGCAGCAGGCCGAGCGGCTCGGCCCCGGTCGGCTCATGCGGTGCCCTCGATGCGCGCGGCTGCGCAGCGTCGTGCCGGTCGCCCGGCGGAAGCAAGGGGTGAGCGGCGAAGTCGGTACGTACGCGGTGTAGCCGCGTCGTCACCACCGGCGCGCGGAGTCGTCGCGATTGTCATGGCTCCGCGCGCCTTGCGTATCCTCGCTACGTGCTTCTCTCAGACAAGGACATCCGGGCCGAGATCGACGCCGGGCGGGTACGGGTCGATCCCTTTGACGAATCCATGGTGCAGCCGTCGAGCGTCGATGTCCGGCTGGACCGCTACTTCCGGGTGTTCGAGAACCACCGGTACCCGCACATCGACCCCTCCGTCGAACAGCCCGATCTGACCCGGCTGGTGGAGCCGGAAGGGGACGAGCCGTTCATCCTGCACCCCGGGGAGTTCGTGCTCGCGTCGACCTACGAGGTCATCTCGCTGCCCGACGACCTCGCCTCGCGGCTGGAGGGCAAGAGCTCGCTGGGCCGCCTCGGCCTGGTCACCCACTCCACCGCCGGGTTCATCGACCCGGGCTTCAGCGGTCACGTCACCCTCGAACTGTCGAACCTCGCCACCCTGCCCATCAAGCTCTGGCCGGGGATGAAGATCGGCCAGCTGTGCCTCTTCCGGCTGTCCTCGCCCGCGGAGTTCCCGTACGGCAGTGAGCGCTACGGCTCGCGGTACCAGGGTCAGCGCGGGCCGACCGCCTCGCGGTCCTACGTCAATTTCCATCGGACCCAGGTGTGAGGGCGGCCGGAACATGAGTGACGTGCGGGAGAATCTGACCTACGAGGCGTTCGGCGGCGCCATCCGCGAGCTGGCGCGGACCATCGCGGACGACGGGTACGAGCCGGACATCGTGCTCAGCATCGCCCGGGGCGGCGTGTTCGTGGCCGGCGGGCTCGCCTACGCCCTCGACTGCAAGAACATCCACCTGGTGAACGTCGAGTTCTACACTGGCGTGGGGACGACGCTCGAGATGCCCGTCATGCTCGCGCCCGTCCCGAACGTGATCGACTTCTCCGACAAGAAGGTCCTGATCACCGACGACGTCGCCGACACCGGCAAGACGCTGAAGCTGGTCCGCGACTTCTGCCTCGACACCGTGGCCGAGGTGCGCTCCGCGGTGATCTATGAGAAGTCCCACTCCCTCGTGAAGTGCGAGTACGTCTGGAAGCGCACCGACGACTGGATCAACTTCCCGTGGAGCGTGGAAGGGCCCGTCGTGCGGCGGGACGACCAGGTGCTCGACGCCTGAGGGAGACAGAACACGGAGAAGGGCCCCCGGCGGCGGAAACCGCGCCGGGGGCCCTTCTCCGTGTCCGGGGCTAGAACGTGCCCAGCTTCACGATCGACAGCAGCGCGATCAGCTGGATCGCCGACGCGCCCAGCGCCTTCGGCCACGGCAGGTCGTGCGAGCGGGACACCATCATGGTGAGCAGGGCGCCCGCGCCGAGCCAGGTGGCCCAGCCGAGTATCTGGACGAAGCCCGCGTCACCGCCGAAGAACATGGCGAAGACCAGGCGGGGCGCGTCCGTGAGGGCGGAGATCAGCATGGACAGGCCCACCGTCGGCTGCCAGGCGCCGTCGCCGCCGAGCTGGCGGGCCAGGGTGTGGGTGACCACGCCCAGCACGAACAGGGCGAGCACCATCACGACCGCGGTGATCAGCACGATCGGCACCGCGTTGGACAGCGTGGCGCCGATGGCCTCCTTGCGCGCGTCGTCGAAGCCGAAGACGGCCAGCAGACCGTAGAGGAAGGTCACGACCAGGGCCGGACCCCACATCGTGTAGTCCCGCATCCGCAGGAAGGTCGGGTCGGGGGAGAGGATGATCCCCCGCAGCAGTTCCTTCCAGTGCAGTGGCGGGCCCACCGGCGGGGCGGGTGCGGCGACGGAGCCGGCCTGGTAGGTCGCGCCCTGGGTGTAGCCGGCGGCCTCGTCGATCGAGAACGCCTGGGTGTGGCCCGGGTTGTTGGCCGCGTACGGGTCGGGCGTGCCGCTCCCGTAGCCGTCGTCGAAGTACTCCGGGCCGTCGTCCGCCGGGCCCTGCCGGTCGTACGGCCGGCCCTGCCGCGGGTACGACTGCTGTCCGTACGACTGCGGTGCCTGCGGCGGCTGCCCGTACGACGGCTGCGGCGACTGCGGCGACGGGTAGCCGTACGACGGCCGTCCCGCGCCCTGTCCGGGCGCCTGGGGCCCCTGCTGCCCGTACGACGACGGGCCGCGCCGCCCGCCCGAGGGGCCGGGGCGGCCGTACGACGGTCCCTGCGGCGCCTGCTGTCCCTGGGGGGTGCGGTCGTCCCGGCCCCCACGTCCGATCCTGAATCCAGCCACGTCATCGAACGTACCTGGTCCCGGAGGGCCACGTGCCGGGCCCGGCGGTCCGGGCCGGGCTTTGCGGCCGACCTGTGACATCCCCTAAGGGGCCGTCAGCCGTTTCACCAGGGATGGTTCCGGGTTTGAACCGTCTCGGTCCGCGAGGGCGGAGCCGGACCGCAGGGTTCACCGCCGGGCCGGCGGCCGGGGGACACGCCGTGGTGGACGAGGGCCGTACGGGAGTCCCGGTGAACGCCGGTAAGTGACATGCTCTGACCTGCGGCGATGCAAGCCACGCGACCCGCTTTGCCCCAGACCCCCCGGGTGGCCATTTCGCGGAAATGCGCGTAACCCCGGAGGCCGGGTCCGTGGGACGCGTGTCGCCAGAGATTGACCTACCCCCACTACCTGCGTGGCGGCCCGCAACGGGCGGCGGTACCGCCAGGCGCACGACACGTTCGGCTTCAACACCGAACCTGGGTGCCGGATGACCGAAATCGCCCTCCGGATCCATCACGACGCGATCATGGCATCGAGACCACAAAGGCGAAATCCCAATCGACGTCCCCGAACTGGGCTCAGAGGGCGCTCAGGCGCCTACTGGGCTGGTGCTTCTGCCCAGTGCACAGTCACCCGATCCTCCGTGTTCGCGTTCCGGCCACGGCCGATGGACTTGGCGATGGTGATGCGGTCGAGGGAGAAAGCCAGGAAGCTACGTCGCTGCTCCAGGTCCCAACTGCCCCACGTCGACTCCGGCCCGATGGGGTCGCCCTCCGGGGCCGTCCACTCCGAGGGGATGACCACGGTGCCGCTCTCATCCCGCCCCAGCTCAGCTACGCGCTCACTCACCCGAGCCTCATGGGCAGTCAGCCGCTCGACGGATTCAGCGAACATGGCCGTGCCGGTCGCCCCGGCGTACAGCCCTGCCTGCCGGTCGGCGTACAGCGTGCGGAGGGCTTCCCGTACGTGCTCCAACTCAGCCCGCGCGGCGGCTAGTTCTGCATGCCGCTCGCCCGTGTCTGCCTGGGCGGCAAATCGGCGCGCTGCCTCACCAAGCCATTCCAGGTCTTCACGGTCCTCGGGGTCCAGCGTACTCAGGCGCGACCTGCGTCTACGTGTCCGGCGCGAACGGCGGACATCATCTCTTCGAACGCGGGGCGGACCACTTTGGGGTCCCAGCCGGATTTGCCCACGTCAGCGAAGTGACCGGCGTTGTCCCAACCCTTGGCTGTGATCAGCGCCTCGCACTTGGTCCGCTGTGCTTCGGGGGACGACGCGGAGTCGTCCTCACGCTTCCTTGACTGTCGGATGTAGGACACTGCGCGCACATGGTCCAGATCAGGGGTCCAGTCGGGGCCCCGTTTGACGAGAGGTGTCATGTGCCTAGCGTAGTAAAAATCAATGTGCTGACCGTGCCTGCCGAGCAGCGGGAAATCCTGGAGAAGCGGTTCGCCTCGCGGGCCCACGCGGTGGAGAACTCCGACGGCTTCGAGTGGTTCGAGCTGCTGCGCCCGGTCGAGGGCACCGACCAGTACCTCGTCTACACCCGCTGGCGTGACGAGGCCTCCTTCCAGGCGTGGATGGAGGGCCCGATGAAGGCCGCGCACCAGGGCGGTGCCACGGAGGGCGACCGTCCCAAGCCGGCCGCCTCCGGCTCCACCCTGTGGTCCTTCGACGTGGTCCAGCAGGCGGCCCCGAAGAACGCGTGACCGCCCGGCGCCGGGCCTCGGTGGTGCTCACGAGGTCCGGCGCCATGCCTGCGCCGCGCGCCCGCCGTGCGGGAGGCGGGGCCGGCCTCGGGCCCGCCATGAGAGACGCCCGCGGGCGGGTCCCGCCGGGCGGCCCGCCTCCCGGTCGCCTGCCCGGCCCCGGCCGGATGCCCGCGGTTCCCCGTGCGCCCGGCCCCTCCCGCCCCCGCTCGGCGGGTGTGCGGGTTCCGACGGCCGCCGGGGTCGCGCCGCGGCGCGGCGATGCCGTCCCCCGAGCGTCCCGCCCCCGGACACGACAGCGCCCCCTGCCTGTGCGAAGCAGGGGGCGTTGCCGTGTCTCAGCGGGCCGTGGGGGCCGTCACTTGACCGGCTCGGGCTCCGGGGCGGTCTCGGACTCGGACTCGTCCGTCGGGTCCGCCGGGGTCTTGACGGAGTCCAGCAGGAGCTGGGCGACGTCGACGACCTGGATGGATTCCTTGGCCTTGCCGTCGTTCTTCTTGCCGTTGACCGAGTCGGTCAGCATGACGAGGCAGAAGGGGCAGGCCGTGGAGACGATGTCCGGGTCGAGGGAGAGGGCCTCGTCCACGCGCTCGTTGTTGATGCGCTTGCCGATGCGCTCCTCCATCCACATGCGCGCGCCGCCGGCGCCGCAGCAGAAGCCGCGCTCCTTGTGGCGGTGCATCTCCTCGTTGCGCAGGCCGGGGACCTTGCCGATGATCTCGCGCGGTGGCGTGTAGATCTTGTTGTGGCGGCCCAGGTAGCACGGGTCGTGGTAGGTGATGATGCCTTCGACCGGGGTGACCGGGATCAGCTTGCCCTCGTCCACCAGGTGCTGGAGCAGCTGGGTGTGGTGGATGACCTCGTAGTCGCCGCCGAGCTGCGGGTACTCGTTGCCGAGCGTGTTGAGGCAGTGCGGGCAGGTGGCGACGATCTTCTTCGCCGACTTGGGCTTGCGGGATTCCGCGGTGACCTTGCCGTCGTCGTCCAGCTCCTCGCCGAACGCCGTGTTCAGGGCCATCACGTTCTCCATGCCGAGCTCCTGGAACAGGGGCTCGTTGCCCAGGCGGCGGGCGGAGTCACCGGTGCACTTCTCGTCACCGCCCATGATCGCGAACTTGACGCCCGCGATGTGGAGGAGTTCGGCGAACGCCTTGGTGGTCTTCTTGGCGCGGTCCTCCAGGGCGCCGGCGCAGCCGACCCAGTAGAGGTACTCGACGTCGGTGAGGTCCTCGATGTCCTTGCCGACGACCGGGACCTCGAAGTCGACCTCCTTGGTCCACTCCAGGCGCTGCTTCTTGGCCAGGCCCCAGGGGTTGCCCTTCTTCTCCAGGTTCTTGAGCATCGTGCCCGCCTCGGAGGGGAAGGCCGACTCGATCATGACCTGGTAGCGGCGCATGTCGACGATGTGGTCGACGTGCTCGATGTCCACCGGGCACTGCTCGACGCAGGCGCCGCAGGTGGTGCAGGACCACAGCACGTCCGGGTCGATGACGCCGTTCTCCTCGGCGGTGCCGATCAGCGGGCGCTCGGCCTCGGCCAGCGCGGCGGCCGGCACGCCTGCCAGCTGCTCCTCGGAGGCCTTCTCCTCGCCCTCCGCCGTCTTGCCGCCGCCGGCCAGCAGGTAGGGCGCCTTGGCGTGCGCGTTGTCGCGCAGCGACATGATCAGCAGCTTCGGGGACAGCGGCTTGCCGGTGTTCCAGGCGGGGCACTGCGACTGGCAGCGGCCGCACTCGGTGCAGGTGGAGAAGTCCAGCAGGCCCTTCCAGGAGAACTGCTCGACCTGGGAGACGCCGAAGACGTCGTCCTCGCCGGGGTCGGTGAAGTCGATCGCCTTGCCGCCCGAGGTCATCGGCAGCAGCGCGCCGAGCGCGGTGCCGCCGTCGGCGTTGCGCTTGAACCAGATGTTCGGGAAGGCGAGGAAGCGGTGCCAGGCCACACCCATGTCGGTCTTCAGGGCGACCGTGATCATCCAGATGAACGAGGTCGCGATCTTCAGGGCGGCGAAGAAGTAGGTGAGGTTCTGGAGCGTGCCGACGCTCATGCCCTTGAACCAGGCGACGACCGGATACGAGATGAAGAACGACGCCTCGTAGCTGTCGACGTGGTGCTGGGCGCCCTCCAGGGCGTGCAGCATGAAGATGCAGACGCCGACGATCAGGATGACGGCCTCGACGAAGTACGCCTGGCCGAAGTTCGAGCCGGCGAAGCGGGACTTGCGGCCCGGCTTGTCCGGCCTGCTCAGCTGGCGGATCGCGATCAGCACCAGGATGCCGATCGTGGTCATGGTGCCGACGAACTCGACGAAGATGTTGTACGGCGTCCAGTTGCCGATGATCGGCAGGATCCAGTCCGCCTTGAAGAGCTGGCCGATCGCGTTGACGATCGTCAGCAGCAGGGAGAAGAAGCCCACCGCCACGAACCAGTGCGCCACGCCGATGATGCCCCAGCGGTTCATCCGGGTGTGGCCGAGGAATTCCTTGGCCACCGTGACGGTGCGCTGGGCGGGGTCATTGGTCCTGGTCCCGGCCGGTACGGGCTGGCCGAGACGCATGTAGTTGAAGATCTGGAGGAGGGCGCGGCCGAACAGTGCCACGCCGACCACGATCAGGACCAGCGACACGATGATCGCGGCGAGTTGCATTGGGGCTCCTGAGGGCGGCCTCGAATTGACCGAGCGACATTACTAAGCGGTAACTTATGTAGTCCTCTGAGACTACCCCTATCTTCCTTCGCGCTGCAGGGGAGCGCGGGGTGATATGGGTCGCTGAGGGGTCGCCCATGGTGGCGTGCTGATCACCTCAAGGGCAATCTGATCGTGTTATTCATCCCGAATTGCTACTTTCACCCCTACCTTAGAGCCGTGCTCTACGGGATCGCCGCGGCCTCCGCCGCCCTGCTGCTCACCGCCGTCCTCGCGGCGCTGCTCCGGCTGCCCGCCCTGCGGGCCGGGGTCGTCGACCGGCGCCGAGGACGGCCGCTGCCCCTGCTCGGCGGCCTCGCCGTCGTCACCGTCACCTCGCTGGTCGCCTGGACGGGTGAATGGACCCGGGTCGCCCCTCTGGGTGACGGGGTCGGCGGGCTGCTCCTGGCCGCCGTGGTGGTCGGACTGCTCGGCCTGGTCGCCGACGTCTGGCGGCTGCGCGGCCGGGTGATCGCCGCCGGTACGGCGGTGGCGGCGGCCTGCGTGGTGCCCTACGACGAGACGGGGGTGGCCGGGGGCGCGCTCGCCGTGGCCGGGATCGTCGTCGTCTCGCTCGCCTTCCGCGGACTCGACCACGCGGACGGGCTGGCCGGGACCGTCGGGGTGGTCACCGCCTTCGGGTCCGGTGTCTGCGCCGCCATCGAGGTGATGGACGGGCTCGCCGTCCTGCTCAGCGTGCTCGCCGCCGCTCTCACCGGCTTCCTGATGCACAACTGGTATCCCGCCCGGGTCGGACTCGGCGCCTGCGGCTCGCTGTTCACCGGGTTCCTGCTGTCCTCCGGGGTCGTCTTCACTCGTGCGGGGTACGCGATCGGGCCGAGCGCGGCCGTGCTGTTCTGCCTCGGCGCCGTCGCCCTCGCGGACGCCGCCCTGGTGGTCCTCGTACGGCTGCTCGGGCGCCGGCCGCTGCTGCGGCGCGGCCCGGACCACCTGGTGCACCGGCTGCGGCGGTTCGGGCTCACGCAGCCGGGGGCCGTGGTGGTGCTCGGGATGTGCGCCTTCGCCGCGGTGCTCGCCGGAGTGCTCGTGCACGCCGGGTGGGCGGGGGAGGACCCCGTGCTGTGGGTGGCGGGAGGGGCGGCCGTCCTGGTGCTCGTACTCCTGCGGGCGCCCGTGCGGATTCCGGTCCAGCGCCCCCGTCGTATGGCATCGACGCAGGTCAGCGAGCGGTTGCGTGTAAGGAACGGATAAGACTTGAGTCTGTCTGACTCATGTCTGTTGACCCCAGCGGCCCGCTCGTGCACACTTGAGCCTGTTGCACTCAAGTCAGCTGGAGGAATCAACCATGGCACGTGCGGTCGGCATCGACCTGGGCACGACTAACTCCGTCGTCAGCGTTCTGGAGGGCGGCGAGCCCACCGTCATCACCAACGCCGAGGGTGCCAGGACCACGCCGTCCGTCGTCGCCTTCGCGAAGAACGGTGAGGTGCTGGTCGGCGAGGTCGCCAAGCGCCAGGCGGTCACGAACGTGGACCGGACCATCCGCTCCGTGAAGCGCCACATGGGCACGGACTGGAAGATCGAGCTCGACGGGAAGCAGTTCAACCCGCAGCAGATGAGCGCGTTCATCCTGCAGAAGCTGAAGCGGGACGCCGAGGCGTACCTGGGCGAGAAGGTGACCGACGCGGTCATCACCGTCCCGGCGTACTTCAACGACTCGGAGCGCCAGGCGACGAAGGAGGCCGGCGAGATCGCGGGCCTGAACGTCCTGCGCATCGTCAACGAGCCGACGGCCGCCGCGCTGGCCTACGGCCTCGACAAGGACGACCAGACGATCCTCGTCTTCGACCTCGGCGGCGGCACCTTCGACGTGTCCTTGCTGGAGATCGGCGACGGCGTCGTCGAGGTGAAGGCCACCAACGGTGACAACCACCTCGGTGGTGACGACTGGGACCAGCGTGTCGTCGACTACCTGGTAAAGCAGTTCCAGTCCGGTCACGGCGTGGACCTGTCCAAGGACAAGATGGCCCTCCAGCGCCTCCGCGAGGCCGCCGAGAAGGCCAAGATCGAGCTGTCCTCCTCCACCGAGACCTCGATCAACCTGCCCTACATCACGGCGTCCGCCGAGGGCCCGCTGCACCTGGACGAGAAGCTCACCCGCGCCCAGTTCCAGCAGCTGACCGCCGACCTGCTGGAGCGCTGCAAGACGCCGTTCCACAACGTCATCAAGGACGCCGGCATCTCCATCAACGAGATCGACCACGTCGTCCTCGTCGGTGGCTCCACCCGTATGCCCGCCGTGGCCGAGCTCGTCAAGGAGCTGACCGGCGGCAAGGAGGCCAACAAGGGCGTCAACCCGGACGAGGTCGTCGCCATCGGCGCCTCGCTCCAGGCCGGTGTCCTCAAGGGCGAGGTCAAGGACGTCCTGCTGCTCGACGTCACCCCGCTGTCCCTCGGCATCGAGACCAAGGGCGGCATCATGACCAAGCTGATCGAGCGCAACACCACGATCCCGACCAAGCGCTCGGAGATCTTCACCACGGCCGAGGACAACCAGCCGTCCGTGCAGATCCAGGTCTACCAGGGCGAGCGCGAGATCGCGGCGTACAACAAGAAGCTCGGCATGTTCGAGCTGACCGGTCTGCCGCCGGCGCCCCGCGGCGTCCCGCAGATCGAGGTCTCCTTCGACATCGACGCCAACGGCATCATGCACGTCACGGCGAAGGACCTCGGCACCGGCAAGGAGCAGAAGATGACCGTCACCGGCGGCTCCTCGCTGCCGAAGGACGAGGTCGACCGCATGCGCGAGGAGGCCGAGCGCTACGCGGAGGAGGACCACAAGCGCCGCGAGGCCGCCGAGAGCCGGAACCAGGGCGAGCAGCTCGTCTACCAGACCGAGAAGTTCCTCAAGGACAACGAGGACAAGGTGCCGGGCGAGGTGAAGACCGAGGTGGAGTCCGCCGTCGCCGAGCTGAAGGAGAAGCTCAAGGGCGAGGACACCGCCGAGATCCGCACCGCCACCGAGAAGGTCGCGGCCGTCTCGCAGAAGCTCGGCCAGGCGATGTACGCCGACGCCCAGGGCGCTCAGGCCGCGGGTGCCGGTGACGCGGCCGCCGACGGCCAGGCCAAGGCCGACGACGACGTCGTGGACGCCGAGATCGTGGACGAAGAGCGCAAGGACGGTGCCGCGTGACGGAGGAGACCCCGGGCTTTGACGAGAAGCCCGACGTCCCCTCCGGCGCCACCCCTGACGACGCCGAGTCGAAGGCCGCCCCCAAGGAGGGGGCGGCCCCGGCCGGGGACGCGAACGCAGACGCCGGTCTGGTCGCCCAGCTGGACCAGGTGCGCACCGCCCTGAGCGAGCGCACCGGGGACCTCCAGCGGCTCCAGGCCGAGTACCAGAACTACCGCCGCCGGGTCGAGCGGGACCGGGTCACGGTCAAGGAGGTCGCCGTCGCGAACCTCCTGACCGAGCTGCTGCCCGTGCTCGACGACATCGGCCGCGCGCGGGAACACGGCGAACTGGTCGGCGGCTTCAAGTCGGTGGCCGAGTCGACGGAGACCATCGCGGCCAAGCTGGGCCTCCAGCAGTTCGGCAAGGAGGGCGAGCCCTTCGACCCGACCATCCACGAGGCCCTGATGCACAGCTACGCTCCGGACGTCTCCGAGACGACCTGCGTGGCGATCCTGCAGCCCGGGTACCGCATCGGCGAGCGCACCATCCGCCCCGCGCGGGTGGCCGTGGCCGAGCCGCAGCCGGGCGCGCAGGCCGGGAAGCCGGAGAAGGCGGGCAAGGCCGAGGGTGCCGAGGAGAAGTCCGAGGCGGCCGACGACAAGGAGAACGGTGGCCCGGAGGAGGGCTGACGTAATCACAGCGGACGGGAAGGAGGGACGTCGGGGATGAGCACCAAGGACTTCATCGAGAAGGACTTCTACAAGGTCCTCGGCGTCCCCAAGGACGCCACCGAGGCCGAGATCAAGAAGGCGTACCGGAAGCTCGCGCGTGAGTTCCACCCGGACGCCAACAAGGGCAACGCCAAGGCCGAGGAGCGCTTCAAGGAGATCTCCGAGGCGAACGACGTCCTCGGCGACCCCAAGAAGCGCAAGGAGTACGACGAGGCGCGCGCCCTGTTCGGCAACGGCGGCTTCCGCCCCGGTCCGGGCGCCGGCGGCGGAAACTTCAACTTCGACCTGGGCGACCTCTTCGGAGGCGGCGGCACCGCCCAGAGCGGCGGCTTCGGCGGCGGGCTCGGCGATGTCTTCGGGGGCCTGTTCAACCGGGGCGGCGCGGGCGGGGCGACCCGTACGCAGCCGCGCCGCGGCCAGGACGTGGACACCGAGGTCACCCTCAGCTTCACCGAGGCGATCGAGGGGGCCACGGTGCCGCTGCGGATGACCTCCCAGCAGCCCTGCAAGGCCTGTTCCGGCACCGGCGACAAGAACGGCACGCCCCGGGTGTGCCCGACCTGCGTCGGCACCGGCCAGATCGCCCGGGGCTCGGGCGGCGGCTTCTCCCTGACCGATCCCTGCCCCGACTGCAAGGGCCGCGGTCTGATCGCGGAGAACCCCTGTCCGGACTGCAAGGGCAGCGGACGCGCCAAGTCCTCGCGCACCATGCAGGTCCGCATCCCGGCGGGCGTCACCGACGGGCAGCGGATCCGGCTGCGCGGCAAGGGCGCTCCCGGCGAGCGGGGCGGTCCGGCGGGCGATCTGTACGTGACCGTGCATGTGGGCGAGCACCCGGTGTTCGGCCGCAAGGGCGACAACCTCACGGTGACCGTCCCGGTCACCTTCGCGGAGGCCGCGCTCGGCGGCGAGGTGCGGGTGCCGACTCTCGGCGGCCCGCCGGTCACCCTGAAGCTGCCCCCGGGCACTCCGAACGGCAGGACCATGCGGGCCCGCGGCAAGGGAGCGGTCCGCAAGGACGGCACCCGAGGCGACCTCCTGGTCACCGTCGAGGTGAGTGTCCCGGAGGACCTGTCGGGGAAGGCTCGTGACGCACTGCAGGCGTATCGCGAGGCGACCGCGGGCGAGGACCCGCGGGCGGAGCTGTTCGAGGCCGCGAAGGGAGCTTGAGAGTGATGGAAGGCCGCCGGCGCAATCCGTACGAACTGACCGAGGAGACCCCGGTCTACGTCATCTCGGTGGCGGCCCAGCTCTCCGGACTCCACCCGCAGACGCTGCGCCAGTACGACCGCCTGGGCCTGGTCTCCCCGGACCGCACCGCGGGCCGGGGCCGGCGCTACTCGGCCCGTGACATCGAACTGCTCCGCCAGGTGCAGCAGTTGTCGCAGGACGAGGGCATCAACCTGGCCGGCATCAAGCGCATCATCGAACTGGAGAACCAGGTCGCCGCGCTCCAGTCCCGCGTCGCGGAAATGGAGGCGGCCCTGGACGGGGCGGCGGCCGCCATGCGCCAGCGCGAGGCCGCCGTGCACGCCTCCTACCGGCGGGACCTGGTCCCGTATCAGGAGGTCCAGCAGACCAGCGCGCTGGTCGTGTGGCGGCCCAAGCGGTCCCCGCAGCAGGGCGACTGACCCCCGCACCACCACGTACGGCCAAGGGCCCGCGGACGCATCCCGTCCGCGGGCCCTTCGCCGTCCCTTCGCCGTCCTCGGACCCCGTGCGGCACGGCGGCGGGCACAACCCATTTTTTGCCGCCCCGTGAACTCCCCTTGGATGGACGGTCCGTAAAGAGCGTTTGGAGAGGTTTCCCCATTGCTTTCACAGGTTGGACGGCGCGTAGTGTTGCGTACTCGTTAAGCAAGGCTTCTTGACGCCGACTGTCGGCTCCGCGTTGTCTTTTCAGACACCTGGGTCCTAAAGCAGCACCCACGTCCGAAACACACGTGAAGTGAGCCCTCGTATGCGCCGTATCGCCCTGTCCGTGGCCGCCTCCGCGGCGACCCTCTCGCTGGCCGGATGCGGCGTCCTGAACGCGACGGGGGACAGCACGAGCGCGAGCCCGGCCAAGGGCGACGACCTCACCGTGGGCCTGCTGCTGCCGGAGAAGACCAACTCGCGCTACGACAAGTTCGACTACCCCATCATCAAGAGCAAGGTCTCCGACCTGACCGCGAAGCAGGGCAAGGTCGAGTACGAGAACGCGGACGCGGACGCGGCCAAGCAGTCCGGCCAGATGCAGAAGATGATCGACGACAAGGTCGACGTGATCCTGCTCGACGCCGTCGACTCGCACGCCATCGCGGGCGAGGTGAGGAAGGCCAAGGACGCCGGCATCCCGGTCATCGCCTACGACCGCCTGGCCGAGGGCCCGATCAGCGCGTACATCTCCTTCGACAACGAGCTCGTCGGCGAGGTGCAGGGCCGTTCGCTGCTGGAGGCGCTGGGCAGCGGCGCGAGCACCGCCACGAAGATCGTGATGATGAACGGCTCGCCCACCGACCCGAACGCCAAGCAGTTCAAGGAGGGCGCGCTCTCCGAGCTGAACGGCAAGGTGACCATCGCGGCCAGCTACGACACCACGGACTGGAAGCCGGAGAACGCCCAGGCCAACATGGCGAAGGCGATCAGCCAGATCGGCGCGGGCAACATCGCCGGCGTCTACGCCGCCAACGACGGCATGGCGGGCGGTGTCATCAAGGCCCTGAAGGCCGCGGGTGTCACCAGCCTGCCGCCGGTCACCGGCCAGGACGCCGAGCTGGACGCCGTGCAGCGGGTCGTGGCGGGCGAGCAGTACATGAGCGTCTACAAGTCCTACCCGGACGAGGCCGAGGCCGCCGCGCAGATGGCGGTCTCAAAGGTCCAGGGCAAGGACATCCAGTTCGACGCCCTCACCCAGGACAAGGTGGACAGCCCCACCACCAAGAACATCCCGTCCAAGCTGGTCCAGGTGAGCGCCCTGACGCGCAAGACCATCAAGGACACGGTCGTCGCGGACGGCATCTACACCGTGGGCGACATCTGCACCGCCAAGTTCAAGGCGCGGTGCGACGCGATCGGCCTGAAGTAACCGGCCGGCGGGGTACGGCGGCCGGGCCCCGGGCGGGTGTCCGGGGCCGCCACCAGCTTGTTGCAGTGCGAGGCGCGGAGCCCGGGAGATACCCCCGCAAGGCGGCTGTCAACGGCCGCCGTGCCGCGGGGAGCCGTGTTGCGGACCCGGTCGGCGCCACGCATAGTTGCGCTGCGGAAGTGGCAGCACACCGGGGGTGGAATGCGCGATGGCCGGGCGGAGGGCGGAGCAGCATCCTCACGGTGCCGACCGGCTGTGCGAGGCCGGGGACCGCGTGTACTCACGGGCGGTGCGCCGGGGCCGGGTGCCGCGCGTCGAGGCCGAGGCGGTGCCCTGCCTGCTGGAACTGGCCCTGCTGCACCCGGACCCCGACGACATGGACTGGCTGGTCCCCACCTCCCCGCAGGAGGTCATGACCCGGCTGCTGCGCGGGGTCTACGACGAGGTCAGCGAGAGCCAGCGCCGGGTGGGCTCGGCGGTGGCCGCCTTCGAGTGGTACGCCGGGCTCGGCCGGTTGCGGGCGCTCGCGGCGCCGGCCGGGGGCAGCGCGGTGCGGGTGCTGGACGGGCTGTCCCGGATCCAGGCCGCGATGGACGAGGCGACCGAGGCGTGCACCACCGAGGTGCTCACCGTGCAGCCGGGCGGCATCCGGCGGGAGGCGGAGCTGACCGAGGGCCTGCACCGGGCACTGGCGCTGCGCGGGCGGGGGGTGCGCATGCGGGACCTGTACACGCATGTGGCCCGGCACGGGCAGGGGCTGCTCAACTACCTGGAGCTGATGGGCGACACGGTGGAGGCCCGCACCCTGGACGAGGTCATCGACCGGCTCATCCTCTTCGACCGCACCGTGGCCTTCATCCCGGCGAACGCGGACCGCACCATGGCCCTGGAGCTGCGCCACCCGGCGCTGGTGGAGTACCTGGTGACCGTCTTCGAGCGGCTGTGGCGGCTCGCCATCCCGCTCACCGCGCCGCTGCCGGAGACCGGCATCGAGGGCATCTCGCACCGCGAGCAGTCCATCGCGGCGCTGCTCGCCGAGGGGCATCAGGACGCGGTGATCGCCGAGCGGCTCGGCATCAGCGTGCGGACCTGCCGCGCGCACATCGCGCGCCTCTCGGAGACGCTGGGCGCGGCGAGCCGTACCCAGCTCGGCGTGCGTATCGCCCAGGCGGGCCTGGACGGCAGCGGCAGGGGTCTGCCGGCCGCCCGGGACGCCTCGCGGTGACCTTCCCCCAGAAGGCCCCGTACGGGCCCGCACGGGGCCGGTACGGGCGGCTCACTTGTCCAGGATGCCGGACTGGGCGATGAGATAGCCGAGTTGGGCGCGGCTGCCGCTGCCGAGCGCCTGGGCGAGCCGGGCGATGTGGGCGCGGCAGGTGCGCACGTTCATCCCGAGCCGGCGAGCGATGGCCTCGTCCACATGGCCCTCCACCAGGAGCTTGGCGATGGAGTGCTGGATCTCGGTGATGCCGTCGGGCGCGGTCTCGTACGGGGCGCCCGCGGTCAGCGGGACCGCGCGGTTCCACATGAACTCGAAGACCTTGATGAGGTAGCGGATGAGCCCGGGGTTGCGCAGTTCCAGCGCCACCTGCTGGTCGTCGCGGGTGGGGATGAAGGCGACCGACTCGTCGCAGATGATGAGCCGTTCGACCAGTTCGTCGATGGTGCGGTACTCCACCTTGCCGCTGGTGAGCTGGGCGACGTAGCCGAGATGGCCGAGGTTGTAGCGGGCCGTGTGCTGGTAGAGGGTGCGGATGTGCACGCCCCGTTCCACCAGGGCGGTGTCCCGCTCCAGGCCCTGGGTGATGGTGTGTTCGGTGAAGCGGTTGCTCGGCTGCACGGTGAGCACGGCGGACTGGCACTGGGCGGTGGCCAGGTCGAGGGCGGCGTTGATGCGGTCGCTGCCCTCCAGGACCGTGATCGAGTGGGTCGCGGACCCGGTCCGGGTGCTCAGCGCGAGGAACGGCTCGAACACGTCGGAGAGTTGCACCGCCCAGCGTCGGCGGTCGGCTATCTCCTGTTCGACTGGCGACAGCCGCTGGGCCAGCGCCACCGCCGGCGGCACCGGGCGCAGCCAGTCGGGGTCGTCCGGGTCCGGGTGGAGCAGGGCGAATTCCATCAGGCAGGGAGCCGACGCCACGTCAGCGCGGGAGACGTGTCCGGTACGCAGGGCGTTGGCGTAAAGTCGGCCCCCTTCCTCGCACAGTTCGGTGACCGCATGGGGATGTACCGTGTTGTGCCGATTTGAAGTCAAATCTCCACCCCCCAGGGTCCTGAACATGCAGGAACATGATGCACTGATTGTGTGGTCATGATGTGCCTGAATGAGCCATCGTCTTATCCGACGGGGGAAGAAGGGGACCTTCAAGTGAGGACGAAGTCGACCATGGGCAAGAAGATGATTCGCTCGGTGCTGGTCGCCACCTTCTCCGCCGTTGTGGCCCTTGGAGTGCTGAGTGGCCCCTTCGGTGCGAAGAGCGACACTCGCGCGGACACCAGGTGGCCCGCGGTGGCCACGTTCGACGCGAAGACCGATGTGCGCGCCGACACCCGGTGGCCCTCGGACACCCGGTGGCCCTCGGCGCCCGCGCCCGCGGTGACCACGACGACGGTGGACACGGCAGACGGTTCAGGGAGCTGATGTGACCACGCCACCCGACGACCGCTCCTTCCGCCGTGAGATGGCCACCGCCTACCGCTCCGGCTGGCACTTCATCGACCTGGTGACCGCGATCCCCCACCCGGGGGACTCGCTGATGGTGACCGTCTTCGGCGAGCCGGTCGTCGTCACGCGCGACGACGAGGAGGACGTCCGGGCCTACCGGTGCCTGCGCAAGCCGCGTGGGGCGCCCAAGCCGGTGCGGTGTGCCATACGGTACGGAATGATCTTTGTGAACCTGGACCAGCGGGATCACCGGCTCACCGAGCCGGTGGAGTCCGACCTGAGAACAATCTCGGCCACCCCCCGCAGTGCCTGACGCGATTCCCCCGTCGTAAAAGATCGCTCAGGCGCTTCCCCCCGCAGCGGCGTCACCGTGACCTGAACACGGTGACGCCGCTGTTGTTCGTGCCGACATTTCGGGGTATGCCCCGTCTTCCACAGTGGCCGAATCGAATCGAACGCGGCCGCCGTGGAGTCACTGGTCCTCCACATCCCTTTCACCCTCGCCCCAGCCCCCTCTCCAGTGAGATCTCGATCACCACGCGGGTCGGGTTCGGCCGGGGGGCGTGCCCGTAGCGCTCGGCGTAGCGGCGCTCCGCGTCCCTGATCCGCTCCGGGTCCGCGGACAGCCGTGCCCGCCCCTCCAGCGTGGCCCAGCGGCGCCCGTCGACCTGGCAGACGGCTGCGCGGGCGCCGTCCGGGCCGGCCGCGCGGACGTGGGCCGCCTTCGCGCTGCCGCCGTCGCAGATCACCCGGGCGAGACGCGCCTCGGGGTCGTACGTCACCCCGACCGGCACGACGTGCGGGCTGCCGTCCGGCCGGACGGTGGTCAGTGTGCACAGGTGCCGCTCGCGCCAGAAGCCGAGGTACGCGTCGTCCGGGGAACCCGGATCCACGGAGTGTTTCGCCATGCCCGGAAACCTAGCCGTAGAGCGGTGCGCGAGCAGCCTTGAGTGGAATAGACTCAACTTTATGTACGCTGGTTAAGTCAGCAGAGGATGTGGGGGCACGTCTGAGGGTGCGCCCGCCCCTGCCCCGCGGGAACGTCGGGAACGTCGGGTCGTGAAGGTACGTCGAGGAGGAGAACGCGAAGGTGGACGCCGAGCTGACCAACAAGAGCCGGGACGCGATCAACGCGGCCAGCAACCGGGCCGTGACCGAGGGGCACCCGGACCTGACCCCCGCGCATCTGCTGCTGGCGCTGCTTGCGGGGCAGGACAACGAGAACATCACCGACCTGCTCGCCGCCGTCGAGGCCGACCAGGCCGCCGTGCGCGCCGGCGCGGAGAAGCTCCTCGCCGGGCTGCCCAGTGTGGCCGGCTCCACCGTGGCGCCCCCGCAGCCGAGCCGGGACCTGCTGGCCGTGCTCGCGGACGCGGGCGAGCGGGCGAAGGACCTCGGCGACGAGTACCTGTCGACCGAACACCTGCTGATCGGCATCGCCGCCAAGGGCGGGGCCGCCGGTGAGCTGCTGAGGCGGCAGGGCGCCGAGGCGAAGAAGCTGCTGGAGGCCTTCAGGAAGGCCAGGGGAGGACGCCGCGTGACCACCGCCGACCCGGAGGGCCAGTACAAGGCCCTGGAGAAGTTCGGCACCGACTTCACCGCCGCCGCCCGCGAGGGCCGGCTCGACCCGGTCATCGGACGGGACCAGGAGATCCGGCGGGTCGTGCAGGTGCTGAGCCGTCGCACGAAGAACAACCCGGTCCTCATCGGAGAGCCGGGCGTCGGCAAGACCGCCGTCGTGGAGGGGCTCGCCCAGCGGATCGTCAAGGGCGACGTGCCCGAGTCGCTGAAGGACAAGCGCCTGGTCGCGCTGGACCTCGGCGCGATGGTCGCCGGTGCCAAGTACCGCGGCGAGTTCGAGGAACGCCTCAAGGCCGTCCTCGCCGAGATCAAGGACTCCGACGGGCAGATCATCACCTTCATCGACGAGCTGCACACCGTCGTCGGCGCGGGCGCGGGCGGCGACTCCGCGATGGACGCCGGCAACATGCTCAAGCCCATGCTCGCCCGCGGTGAGCTGCGCATGGTCGGCGCCACCACGCTGGACGAGTACCGGGAGCGGATCGAGAAGGACCCCGCCCTTGAGCGGCGCTTCCAGCAGGTGCTGGTCGCCGAGCCCACCGTCGAGGACACCATCGCGATCCTGCGCGGCCTCAAGGGCCGGTACGAGGCCCACCACAAGGTGCAGATCGCGGACAGCGCACTGGTCGCCGCGGCCACCCTCTCCGACCGCTACATCACCTCCCGCTTCCTGCCGGACAAGGCCATCGACCTGGTGGACGAGGCGGCCTCCCGGCTGCGCATGGAGATCGACTCCTCGCCGGTGGAGATCGACGAACTCCAGCGCTCCGTCGACCGGCTGAAGATGGAGGAGCTGGCGATCGGCAAGGAGACCGACCCCGCCTCGCTGGCCCGTCTGGAGAAGCTGCGCCGCGACCTCGCCGACAGGGAGGAGGAGCTGCGGGGCCTGACCGCCCGCTGGGAGAAGGAGAAGCAGTCCCTCAACCGGGTCGGCGAACTCAAGGAGCGGCTGGACGACCTGCGCGGCCAGGCCGAACGCGCCCAGCGCGACGGCGACTTCGACAAGGCCGCCGAGCTGCTCTACGGCGAGATCCCGCAGCTGGAGAAGGAGCTGGAGGCCGCCTCCGAGGCCGAGGAGGAGGCCGCCCGGGACACCATGGTCAAGGACGAGGTCGGCGCCGACGACATCGCCGACGTCGTCGGTGCCTGGACCGGCATCCCGGCCGGCCGGCTGCTGGAGGGCGAGACCCAGAAGCTGCTGCGCATGGAGGACGAGCTGGGCAGGCGGCTCATCGGCCAGGGCGAGGCCGTGCGCGCCGTCAGCGACGCGGTACGGCGCTCCCGGGCCGGCATCGCCGACCCCGACCGGCCCACCGGATCGTTCCTCTTCCTCGGCCCGACCGGCGTCGGGAAGACCGAACTCGCCAAGGCGCTCGCGGACTTCCTCTTCGACGACGAGCGGGCCATGGTCCGCATCGACATGTCGGAGTACGGCGAGAAGCACAGCGTGGCCCGGCTGGTCGGCGCGCCCCCCGGGTACGTGGGCTACGAGGAGGGCGGCCAGCTGACCGAGGCGGTGCGCAGGCGCCCGTACACCGTGGTGCTCCTGGACGAGGTGGAGAAGGCCCACCCGGAGGTCTTCGACGTCCTGCTCCAGGTGCTGGACGACGGCCGCCTGACGGACGGGCAGGGCCGTACGGTCGACTTCCGCAACACCATCCTGGTGCTCACCTCCAACCTGGGCAGCCAGTTCCTGGTCGACCCGGTCGCGAGCGAGGAGCAGAAGAAGGAGCAGGTGCTGGAGGTCGTACGGGCGTCCTTCAAGCCCGAGTTCCTCAACCGCCTGGACGACCTCGTGGTGTTCTCCGCGCTGATTAAGCCCGAGCTGGAGCGGATCGCGGGGCTCCAGATCGAGCGGCTGGGCAGGCGGCTCGCCGAGCGCCGGCTCACCCTGGACGTCACGCCCGAGGCGCTGTCCTGGCTCGCGGAGGAGGGGATGGACCCGGCGTACGGCGCCCGGCCGCTGCGCCGCCTGGTGCAGACCGCCATCGGTGACCGGCTCGCCCGGGAGATCCTGTCTGGCGAGATCCAGGACGGCGACACGGTCCGTGTGGACCGCTTCGGCGAGGGCCTGCTGGTGGGGCCGGCGACGGGCAAGACGCTGTAACCCGCGTGGGCGCGCCCGAGCCGGACCGTCCTCCTCCGGCTCGGGCCGCCCCCATGGCCTCGGCCTGTTCCGAAAGGTCGGTGTGTTCCGGCCGCTCGGGCTTGCCACCCCCCTCCCCGCATGGGGGAGGATGGCGGCATCCGTACGAAGGGAAAATCACGGTGAGCATCGACCCGTCCTCGATTCCGAACTTCGGGGGCCAGCCCGAGCCGCAGCCCCAGGGACCGGGCGGCCCCGTCCTCCCGGACCAGGACCTCGTGAAGCAGCTCCTGGAGCAGATGGAGCTGAAGTACGTCATCGACGAGGAGGGCGACCTCGCGGCGCCCTGGGAGCAGTTCCGCACCTACTTCATGTTCCGCGGGGAGGACGAGCACGCGGTCTTCTCGGTGCGGACCTTCTACGACCGCCCGCACCAGATCGAGGACAAGGCCCAGCTCCTCGAGTCGGTCGACGACTGGAACCGCCGCACCCTGTGGCCCAAGGTCTACACCCACACCCACGACGACGGCACGGTCCGCCTCATCGGCGAGGCCCAGATGCTGATCGGCACCGGGGTCGACCTCAACCACTTCGTCTCCTCCACGGTCAGCTGGGTGCGCGCCGCGATCGAGTTCGACAAGTGGCTGGTCGAGCAGCTGGGCCTGGAGCAGGAGGCCGACGGCGCGGAGAAGCCGCAGGACGGCGAGGCCGACTCCGGCGAGTGACCGGCCCGGACCGCTACAGCGGCGCGTTCCCCAGCACCAGCAGGTACGCGCCGTAGAGGTACGACAGCCCGGCCAGGGCCGCGACCACCACGGCCGCGTGCCAGGGCCGGGCTCTCGCCGTGCGGACCAGCGCGCGGGCCGGCGGCAGCAGCAGCGGGAAGGCCGGCAGCAGGAAGCGCGGCTTGGACTCGAAGATGCCCGACCCGCCGAGCACGACCAGCAGCAGCACCCCGCTGTAGACCAGCAGTGGCAGCGGCGGCCGGTCGAGCAGCAGCAGCACGAACAGCACCACTCCCACGGCCACCACCATCAGCGCCACGGGGAACACCACCCGGCCACCGTGCAGCAGCAGGGTGCGCACGAAGCGCAGCGAGCCGCGCCCGAGGTCGAACCGCGAGCCCCAGCGCGCCTGGACGTCGAAATAGCCGCCCAGCGGATCGCCCCGGCGACGGCCCACCCACAGCAGGAACGCGGTCCAGCCCAGCGGGGCGAGCGCCGCGCCCGTCCACAGTCTGTGGGAAACCCGGCCGCGCCGCCGCCACACCTCGCAGCCGGCCGCGGCGAGCACGGCGGCCGCCACCGCGAAGCCGTTCGGACGGGCGAGCCCCGCGAGCGCCGCCAGGCTTCCCGCCCACAGCCAGCGCCCGGTCAGCACCGCGTACAGCGACCAGGCAGCGCACGCGGCGAGCACCGGCTCGGTGTAGGCCATCGACAGCACCACCGAGTGCGGCAGCAGCCCCCACAGCAGCACCAGCGCGGTCCCCACGGGCCGCCCGTACAGCAGTGTCCCGACCGCGTACAGGCCCGCCGCGGCCACCAGCGCCGCCGACCAGGACACCAGCAGCCCGGCCGCGCCCCCGCCCAGCGTGCTCACCTCGCTCACCGCCCGCACCAGCGCCGGGTACAGCGGGAAGAACGCCAGGTCGCTGTAGCCGTGCCGGCCCAGGGCATGGCCGTACCCGTGCGCCGCGATGCCCAGGTACCAGACCGAGTCCCAGGAGCGGCCCAGCAGGCCCAGGACCGGCCGGCCCGTGGCCTCGGCGAGCAGGGCGAGGACGACGACACCGGCGAGCCGCGCGCCGAGGAACAGTCCTACGGCCGCGCCGCTCGCCTTGAGCAGGGAGGCGCGGGCGCGTTCCCCGGGCGCGGGTTCGGGCGCGGTGACGGGCGGGACGAGAACGGTGCCTGCATGGGTCACAGTTCCGCACTGTGCAGGTATCCGCCCCCGGACGCGAGCGGGGCGCGGCCGACCGGTGGCCGGCCGTCCCTCACATGGCCCGCAGGCGCTCCGCCGCCTCGCGCAGCACGTCCGCGCGCTTGCAGAACGCGAACCGCACGAACGGGGCGCCCGCCTCGCGGTCGTCGTAGAAGACCGCGTTGGGGATGGCCACGACACCGGCGCGTTCGGGCAGGGCCCGGCAGAAGGCGAAGCCGTCCTTCTCGCCGAGGGGGCGGATGTCGGTGGTGACGAAGTAGGTGCCCGCCGGCCTGAACACCTCGAAGCCCGCCGCCGTGAGCCCCGCCGACAGGATGTCCCGGCGCTCCCGCATCGAGTTCCGGAAGTCGTCGTAGTAGGACTCGGGCAGGGCGAGGGCCTCGGCCACCGCGTACTGGAAGGGGCCCGAGGAGACGTAGGTGAGGAACTGCTTGGCCGCGCGGACCGCGCTGACCAGGGCGGGCGCGGCCGTCACCCAGCCGACCTTCCAGCCGGTGAACGAGAACGTCTTGCCGGCCGAGCCGATGGTCACCGTGCGCTCGCGCATACCCGGGAAGGCGGCGAGGGGGAGGTGCTCGGCGTCGTCGAACACCAGGTGCTCGTACACCTCGTCCGTCACCACCAGCAGGTCCCGCTCCACCGCCAGCTCGGCGATCGCGGCCAGTTCGGCGCGGGTGAGGACGGTCCCGGTGGGGTTGTGCGGGGTGTTGACCAGCAGCAGGCGGGTGCGGTCGGTGACGGCGGCGCGCAGTTCGTCCAGGTCGAGCCGGAAGCTGCCCTCGTGCGGGCGCAGGGTCACCGGCACCCGGCGGCCGCCCGCCAGCGCGATGCTCGCCGCGTAGGAGTCGTAGTACGGCTCCAGGGCCACCACCTCGTCGCCCGGCTCCAGCAGCGCGAGCAGCGCGGCAGCGATGGCCTCGGTGGCGCCCGCCGTCACCAGCACCTCGGTGTCGGGGTCGTACGACAGCCCGTACCGGCGCAGCTGGTGCGCGGCGATCGCGGTGCGCAGCTCGGGGACGCCGGGGCCCGGCGGGTACTGGTTGCCGCGCCCGTCGCGCAGCGCCCGTACGGCGGCCTCCCTGATCTCCTCGGGGCCGTCGGTGTCGGGGAAGCCCTGGCCCAGGTTGATCGACCCGGTGGCCACGGCGAGGGCGGACATCTCCGCGAAGATCGTGGTACCGAACTCGGCGAGCCTGCGGTTGAGGAGGGGGCGCGCGGTGGAGGTCATGGCGGCCATCCTGCGCCCAAGCTCTGGAGTTCCTCAACTCCGCTTTGGCGTCCGTTCCGGGCGGGCATCCCAGGGGCACCGCGCGCGGCGCGGGAGGGGACGAGGCGCCCACGGGGGGTGGCTTCGGGGGACCGGAAGAGGGTGGCGCCATGGATCCGTTCGTCGTCGGGCTGGTGGGAGTGTTCGTCCTGTTCGTCGTCATCGCGCGGGTGTCCGGCGGGGGCGGGCGGGGCGGCGGCAAGGGCAGGACCGGGGGCCGGGGCGGGGCGGCCGGCACCGCGGGCGGCAGCTGGTGGGCCGGGGACTCCGGCTCCTCGTCCGGCGGCCACCACGGGCATCACGGGCATCACGGGAGCCACGGGGGCCACCACGGCGGGCACTCTTGCGGCGGCGGCCACTCCTCCTGCGGGGGGCACTCCTCCTGTGGCGGCGGGTCGTCCTGCGGGGGCGGGTCGTCCTGCGGTGGTGGCGGTGGCTGCGGGAGCAGCTGAGGCGGGGGAGCGGGCCGAGGCGAACGGGGCCGGCGGCGGCCGCCGGGACGAGGGGGGCGGGCCTCGGCGTCCGCGCCCGGCGCGCGCGCCGTGGTGGAACAGTTGAGCTGTGAGCCCCCCGAGGGATGGAAAGCCCCCGAAGTTGGGTAAAAACGCTGTGGCAGGGCCTCTGTTCATGATTCCCTCTAAAACGCCAATACAGCCAACGCAGCCCCCAGGACGTCTCGCGGACGCCTCGTACCGGCCGGGCCGGCTGGGCTGACACGGCCAACTCCCTCATTTGCGTGTTAGCGGAGCCTGCCCATGCTCACGACCCTGAACACCAGTTACAGCGATACGCGCGCTGCCGACCTCGCCTGGGCCCTGGGACGCGAAGCGCTTCCCGCCCTGGCCACCCTCGACCTCGAACTGACCGGTGCGAAACTCCAGTTGAGACTGCTCGGCGCTTCCCACCAGGTCCTCCTGGAGGAGGAGCGCGGCCTGTGCTCCGAGACCGTGGCCTGCCTCCCCGGCTCCAGCACACCGCTGCCGCTGGGCGTCGCCAAGCGCGTCGGCGACTGGGAGTACGAGTTCGCGGCGCGCGTCGAGATGCTCACCCCGGGCTCCTTCGAGGGCCGCGCCCAGGAGTTGCTCGCCCTCGTCTCCGAGCACCCGCACGGACTCGCCGGCGTCTTCCCGGGCAGCCCGCACGCGTTCACCGCGATGCTGGCCCAGCGGCACGAGGACCATGTGCACTGGCGCACCTGGCACGCCTACCCGCAGGACGGCCAACTCGTCGCCACCCGGACCCGGGTGGGGGCGCGGGCGAGCGGCGGCCGGCGGGAACGGGGCGCCCGCGCCGCGTAGCGCGGGGGTGTCCGCCGCATAAACCCGGACGGGGTCGGACGGCCCCAGATCCACACGTGTGGGTGACGAAGCGTGCCCTTCATGTGACGTAACGTCGCAGCGTGATCGAACCGCACGCCCCCGCGCCCCCGGGCGCCCCGCCCTCCCGGACCGGCCCCGCCGGGCTGCCCGTCCGGCCCGGCACCGGGCGGTTCCTGGTCCTCGCGTGCGTCTTCGTCTGCGCGGCCTGCGGACTCGTGTACGAACTCGAACTCGTCGCCTTCACCTCGTACTTGATAGGCGACACGGTCACCCAGGCGTCCGTCGTGCTGTCCGTGATGGTGTTCGCGATGGGCATCGGCTCCCTCGGCGCCAAACGGCTGCGCCGGCACACCGCCCTCGGCTTCGGCGCGGTCGAGACCCTGCTCGCCCTGGTCGGCGGGTGCAGCGCGATGGCCCTGTACGCCGTGTTCGCCTGGACCGCCGGCTGGGGCGGGCTGTGGGCCGAGGGCCCGCGCTGCCTGCTGGTCGCCTTCTCGCTCGCCATCGGCCTGCTCATCGGCGCCGAGATCCCGCTGCTGATGGAGCTGATCCAGCGCATCCGCCGGCAGGACGCGCCCACAGCCGTGGCCGACCTGTTCGCCGCGGACTACGTCGGCGCCCTCGTCGGCGGCCTCGCCTTCCCGTTCGTGCTCCTGCCGTTCTTCGGGCAGTTGACCGGCGCGCTGCTCACCGGCACGGTCAACCTGCTCGCGGGCGGCGCCCTCGTCCTCGGCCTCTTCCGGCGCGACCTGACCCGCCGAGCCCGCTGGACCCTGCTCCTCGCCGGCCTCACCGTCCTCGGCGTCCTCGCCTCGGCCGCCGTCCTCTCCACCGACTTCGAACGCGCCGCGCGCCGGGCGGTGTACGGCACGGACGTCCGGGTCGCCGTGCGGAGCGGGGTGCAGGAGGTCGTCCTCGCGGGCGGCACCGACGGCCGTCCCCTCGACCTCTACCTCGACGGCCGGCTGAGCGTCGACGGCCAGGACGCCCGCCGCTACCACGAGGCCCTGGTCCGTCCCGCCCTCGCCGGACCGCACGCCCGCGTCCTGATCCTCGGCGGCGGCGACGGCCTCGCCGCGCGCGAGGTGCTGCGCGACCGGGGGGTGCGCCGCGTCGACATCGTCGAACTCGACCCCGTGCTCGCCCGGTTGGCCCGTAGCGACCCCGGCCTCGCCGCCGCCAACGGCCATGTCTACGCCGACCCCCGCGTCCACCTCGTCACCGCCGACGCCCTCGGCTGGCTGCGCACCGCGCCGGGCGCCTCGTACGACGTCGTGATCGCCGACCTCCCCGACGCCGGCATCACCGCCGGCACCAAGCTGTACTCCCAGGAGTTCTACGGCCTCACCCGGCGGGTGCTCGCCCCCGGCGGGCGCCTCGCCGTGCACGCCGGTTCCGTCACCACCCGCCCCCGCGTCTTCTGGACGGTCGCCGCCACCCTGCGCGCGGCCGGACTCGCCGCCACCCCCTACCGGGTGCCCGGCCGGGACCCCGGCCGCCCGGCGGGCGCGCCCGGGACCCCGCGGGACTGGGGCTTCCTGCTCGCCGCCCCCGGCCGCGCCGCCCCGCCGCTGCGCCTGGACCCGGCGGTCCCCGCCGCCACCCTCACCCCGGCCGCCCTCGCGGCGGACCGGCGGGCGGCCGAGCGCACGAGGATCGAGGGGCTGCCCGCCTCCACCCTGATCCACCCGCGGTACTGAGGGTGCGCCCGCGCAGGTGCCGGTTCCGGCGAGGGTACGATCCGCCCGCTCCTGGGTAGGCTCAGCCGACATGGAGCACCAGGTCTTCGTCCCGGTCCCGGCCGACCGTCTCGCCGCGGCACTCGCCGACCCCGCGCGCGTCGCCGGGGCCGTCCCCGGGCTTCAGCAGGACGCCGGCGCCCCACCCGTGGCGGGCCGGCTCAAGCTGCGTGTCGGCGGACACTCCGTCACCTATCGGGGCACCGCACGGGTGCTCGCCCGGGAGGACGGCACCTATGCCGTCGAGGGCGACGCCACCGAGTCACGCGGCACCGGCGCGGTCAAGCTCGCCCTCACCCTGCGTCTCGCGGACACCGAGGGCGGTACGGCGGTCACCGTCGAGGGCGGCGCGGACGCCTCCGGCAGGATCGCGGAGCTTCCCGCGGACACGGTCTCCGCGGCGGCGACCAGGCTGCTGACCCGCTTCCTGGAGGGGCTGGGGGAGCGGTCGCGGGAGCCCGG
Source organism: Streptomyces malaysiense (assembly GCF_000980885.2). Taxonomy (GTDB): domain Bacteria; phylum Actinomycetota; class Actinomycetes; order Streptomycetales; family Streptomycetaceae; genus Streptomyces; species Streptomyces malaysiense. The sequence goes on from NZ_LBDA02000016.1 coordinate 109,383, forward strand.
GGCGGAGGCGGAGGCGCCGCGGGCCGGGCGCGCGTCCGTTTTCGACACCGAGATTCCGCCATCCTCGCTCGACCCCGACGCGGACGACGCGGACGACGCGCAGGAGACGGCCGAGGACGCGGAGGAGACGGCCGAGGACGGGAAGGAGACGGCCGAGGACGGGGAGGGGCCCGCGGACGACTTCACCGACACCGGCGTCCCGCCCGCCGAGGCGGCCCACGCCCGCCGCACGATGATCGGCCGCAGCGCCGAGGAGGTCGATCACGCCCCGCCGCGCGGCCGTTATGCCCCGGTACCGCCCCCGCAGGCCGTTTCCGCGAACCAGGCGCTCAAGTGGGCGGCTCCGGCGGCGGCGTTGGCGGTGGCGTCGGCCATCGTGGTGGGACGGGCGCTTCGCAGGCGCCGTTGAGGCGTCCGGCTCGTGCGGCCTTCGCCGATTCCGGTCCCGCCCGCGGGGTGGAGCCGCATATCAGTCACGGCACGCGGCCTTCGGGGCGCTGTCCCAGTACTGTCGTCCCGTGAGTAACGAAGACATCACGCTGACCGCGGGCGACGCGGAGGTGATCGTGCGGCCCGGGAGCGGCGGCCGCATCGGTGGACTGAGGATCGGCGGTACGGAACTGCTGCGGCAGGGCGACCGTTTCGGCTGCTTCCCGATGGTGCCCTGGGCCGGCCGCGTCCGCGACGGCCGTTTCCTGGACGGCGGCGTCGTCCGGCAGATGCCCCTCAACTCCCCGCCGCACGCCATCCACGGCACCGCCCGCGACGGCGCCTGGCGCACCGCGCGGGTCACCGAGCACGAGGCGGTGATCACGCACGAGCTGACCGACCCCTGGCCGCACCCCGGCCGCGTCACCCAGATCGCGGCGCTCGCCGAGGACAGCCTGACGCTGTCGATGGCCGTGGAGACGTACGACGACTCGTTCCCGGCGCAGATCGGCTGGCACCCCTGGTTCCACCGCACCCTCGACGGCGTGGACGTGGCCCTGGACTTCGCGCCCGCCTGGCAGGAGGAGCGCGGCGCCGACCACCTGCCCACCGGCAACCGCGTCGAGGTGAGGCCGGGCCCGTGGGACGACTGCTTCGGGATGCCCGGCGGCGTCGACGTCACCCTCACCTGGCCGGGGCGGCTGGAGCTGAGGGTGACCAGCCGCGAGGAGTGGGTGGTGGTCTACGACGAGCAGGCCGAGGCCGTGTGCGTGGAGCCCCAGACCGGGCCGCCCAACGGACTGAACACCAGCCCGCGCCTGGTCACGCCCCTGGAGCCGCTGGAGGCGACCACGACCTGGAGCTGGCGGCGCCTTTAAGCTGGGCGGCATGACGGACGTACGCGCTGAGCTGCTTCAGCAGATCAAGGACAAGGCCGTGGTGCACGGCAAGGTGACCCTCTCCTCGGGTCTGGAGGCCGACTACTACGTCGACCTGCGCCGCGTCACCCTGGACGGCGAGGCCGCGCCGCTGGTCGGCCAGGTGCTGCTGGACCTCACCGAGGACCTGGAGTTCGACGCGGTGGGCGGGCTCACGATGGGCGCCGACCCGGTCGCGGCCGCCATGCTGCACGCCGCGGCCGCGCGCGGGCGCCGGCTGGACGCCTTCGTGGTCCGCAAGGCGGCCAAGGCGCACGGGATGCAGCGCAGGGTCGAGGGCCCGGAGATCAAGGGCCGCCGGGTCCTGGTGGTCGAGGACACCTCCACCACCGGCGGGTCCCCGCTGACCGCCGTGGAGGCCGTGCGCGAGGCCGGTGCCGAGGTCGTCGCCGTCGCGACCATCGTGGACCGGGCGACCGGCGCCGCCGAGAAGATCGAGGCCGGCGCGGGGGTGCCGTACCGTTTCGCCTTCTCGAAGGATGAACTGGGTCTGGACTGACACGCCCCTTTGACCTGGACTTGGGGGGCGTCGTGCGACGCCCCCCGTCTGGAAGGATGGGGGGCCGACGACGACGTCACCCACCAGGTCTAGGTCAGGGCCGTACGCAGAACCCACCCGCAACACAAGGAGCGGACAGATGCCCATCGCAACTCCCGAGGTCTACGCCGAGATGCTCGACCGGGCGAAGGCAGGCAAGTTCGCCTACCCGGCCATCAACGTCACCTCCAGCCAGACCCTGCACGCGGCGCTGCGCGGCTTCGCGGAGGCGGAGAGCGACGGCATCGTCCAGATCTCGACCGGTGGCGCCGAGTTCCTCGGCGGCCAGTACAGCAAGGACATGGTGACCGGCGCGGTCGCGCTCGCCGAGTTCGCGCACATCGTCGCGGAGAAGTACCCGGTCAACATCGCGCTGCACACCGACCACTGCCCGAAGGACAAGCTCGACGGGTACGTCCGTCCGCTGATCGCCCTGTCCAAGAAGCGCGTCGAGGCCGGTCTCACCCCGCTGTTCCAGTCGCACATGTGGGACGGCTCCGCCGAGACCCTCGCGGACAACCTGGAGATCGCCCAGGAGCTGCTGGAGCAGGCCCGCGCCGCCAGGATCATCCTGGAGGTGGAGATCACTCCGACCGGCGGTGAGGAGGACGGCGTCTCGCACGAGATCAACGACTCCCTGTACACCACGGTCGACGACGCGATCCGTACGGCGGAGGCGCTCGGCCTCGGCGAGAAGGGCCGCTACCTGCTGGCCGCCTCCTTCGGCAACGTGCACGGTGTGTACAAGCCGGGCAACGTCGTGCTCCGCCCCGAGCTGCTGAAGGAGCTGAACGAGGGCGTGGCCGCGCGGTTCGGCAAGGAGTCCCCGTTCGACTTCGTCTTCCACGGCGGCTCCGGCTCCAGCGAGGAGGAGATCCGGACCGCGCTGGAGAACGGCGTGGTGAAGATGAACCTGGACACCGACACCCAGTACGCCTTCACCCGCCCCGTCGCCGGCCACATGTTCGCCAACTACGACGGAGTCCTGAAGGTCGACGGCGAGGTCGGCGACAAGAAGTCCTACGACCCGCGCACCTGGGGCAAGCTCGCCGAGGCGGGCATGGCCGCGCGCGTCGTGGAGGCCACGCAGAACCTGCGCTCCGCGGGCAACAGGATCAAGTAGGCGCTCTGACGCCGTCCGCGCCGGGTCCGGCGGCCGTCGCCCCGACGCCGCCGGGCCCGGCGTACCGCCGCGTCCGGGCGTACCACCGGGCCGCGCCGGTTATACCTGGGGCATGCCCGAAGTCCGGCTCGGCACGCCCCGGGGTACCTGGATCCTGCTCACCACGGTGCTCGGCTCCAGCATGGCCATGCTGGACTCGACCGTCGTCAATGTGGCGCTGCCCCGCATCGGCCGCGATCTGAACGCGAGCCTCGGCGCCCTTCAGTGGACCGTGAACGCGTACATGGTCACGCTGGCCGGGCTGATCCTGCTCGGCGGCTCCCTCGGTGACCGCTACGGCCGCCGGCGGATCTTCGTGCTCGGGGTGGTCTGGTTCGCCACCGCCTCCCTGCTGTGCGGCATCGCGCCCGACTCCGCGCTGCTGATCGCGGCGCGCGCCCTCCAGGGCGTCGGCGGGGCGCTGCTCACCCCCGGCTCGCTCGCGCTGATCCAGGCGTCCTTCCACCCCGACGACCGCAGCCGGGCCGTCGGCCTGTGGTCCGGGTTCGGCGGGATCGGCGCGGCGGTCGGCCCCTTCCTGGGGGGCTGGCTGGTCTCCGGGCCCGGCTGGCGCTGGGTGTTCCTGCTCAATGTGCCGCTCGCCCTGCTGTGCGTGCCGGTGGCCATGCGGCATGTCCCGGAGTCGGCGGACGAGGGCGCGCACGGCCGTTTCGACGTCCTCGGCGCGGTGCTGGGCGCGCTGTCGCTGGCGCTGCTGACGTACGCGCTCATCGAGGCGCGGGGCGGCACGGCGAGGGTGGTGGTGAGCGCGGTGCTCGGCCTCGCAGCCGCGGCCGCGTTCGTGTACGTCGAGCGGCACCGGCCCGACCCCATGCTGCCGCCGGACGTCTTCGCCTCACGGCAGTTCACGGCGGTCAACCTGGTCACGCTGTGCGTGTACGCGGCCTTCGGCGGCTTCTTCTTCCTCACCGCGCTCCAGCTGCAGGTGGCGGTCGGCTGGTCGCCGCTGGCCGCGGGGACGGCGCTGCTGCCGACCACCGTGCTGATGCTGCTGTTCTCCTCCTCGTCGGGCGCGCTGTCCGACCGCACGGGCCCGCGGCTGCCGCTCACCGTCGGTCCGCTGCTGTGCGCGGCCGGGATGCTGCTGATGCTGCGCGTGGGGCCCGGGGCGAGCTATCCGGCCGACGTCCTTCCCGCGCTGCTGGTCATGGGGGCCGGCATGGTCACCCTCGTCGCCCCCCTCACCGCCACGGTCCTCGCCTCCGTCGACACCGCCCGCGCGGGCGTCGCCAGCGGCATCAACAACGCGGCGGCACGGGCGGCGGGCCTGGTGGCGGTGGCGGCGCTGCCGCTGCTGGCCGGGATGGGGGCGGACGCGTACCGTTCCGCGTCGGCCTTCGACGCCTCGTTCGACCGGGCGATGCCGATCTGCGCGGGGGTGCTGGTGCTGGGCGCGGTTCTCGCGTTCTTCCTGGTCACAGGGCGCCCGACGCCAGGATGCCGGCATCCCGAGCGGCACACGCACTGCTCGCTCACGGCGCCTCCGCTGGAGGGCGAGCGCGGCGGTCCCTGATCCGGGGGACAGGCCCGAGCTGCCCCGGGGGGTTCTGCCGGACGGGGGCGCCGGTGCGCGAGACTGAACCCATGACCATTCACGAGAACCTGCTCGGCGGACCGCCCCCGACCCACCTTCCCGATGACCCGGAACCCCGTGAGCAGCTGGCCCGGGGGACCGCGCCGGCGGACGTCGCCGCGCAGCACCCGACCTCCTCCCTCGCGTGGGCGCAGCTCGCCGACGACGCCTTCGAGCGCGGCTCCGTCGTCGAGTCGTACGCCTACGCCCGTACGGGCTACCACCGCGGCCTCGACTCCCTGCGCCGCAGCGGCTGGAAGGGCCATGGCCCCGTCCCCTGGGAGCACGAGCCCAACCGCGGCTTCCTGCGCGCCCTGCACGCCCTCGCCCGCGCCGCCCAGGCCATCGGCGAGCAGGAGGAGTACGAGCGCTGCAGCCAGTTCCTGAAGGACTCCTCGCCCACCGCGGCGTCGACCCTCGGCTGACACCCGGTGCGTCACCTGTGTGGCCCGTCTGGCAACAGGCGGGCCTTGCCGTAACCGGGGTGATTGCGGAGGATGCGAGTGGGGACCGGGGCCCCCGTGCCGGCATCGGCAGGGGCGGACCGCCACCCGTAGCAACAACAGGAGACAGCGATGTCCCAACAGGCTCACCCCCGCGAGGCCGCTGAGCCCGAGACCCCGCATCTCGACTTCGACGGCACGACGCCGTACGAGGACTACGTCCGCGCGGACCTGCTCACCCACCTCCAGCACACCCTCTCCGACGACCCCGGCGAGATGGTGTTCCTGGTGACCACCCAGGTGATGGAGCTGTGGTTCACGGTGCTCGTGCACGAGTGGGAGACCGCCGCGAAGGCGCTGCGCTCGGACGACGTCCCCACGGCGGTCGCCGCGCTGAAGCGTTCGGTGCGCGAGCTGGAGGCCCTGAACGCCTCCTGGACCCCGCTCGCCGGTCTCACCCCCGCCCAGTTCAACTCCTACCGCGCCGCCCTCGGTGAGGGCTCCGGCTTCCAGTCGGCGATGTACCGGCGCATGGAGTTCCTGCTCGGCGAGAAGTCCGCGTCCATGCTCGTCCCGCACCGCGGTGTCCACCGCGCCCACGCGGAACTGGAGAAGGCGCTGCACGAGCCCAGCCTCTACGACGAGGTGCTGCGGCTGCTGGCCCGCCGGGGCCACGCCGTCCCGGACGAGGTCCTGGACCGCGACGTCTCCGTGCGCCACGAGCCCGTCGCGGCCGTCGAACAGGTCTGGGCCGAGGTCTACTCCGGCGACCAGGACGGCGAACTCGTCCGCCTCGGCGAGGCGTTGACCGACGTGGCCGAACTGGTGTGGCGCTGGCGCAACGACCATCTGGTCGCCACCCGCCGCGCGATGGGTGCCAAGACCGGCACCGGCGGCTCCGCCGGGGTGGCCTGGCTGGAGAAGCGCGCCCGCAAGAACGTGTTCCCCGAGCTGTGGACGGCCCGGTCCTATGTCTGAACTCATCTTGAGGGCTGAGGAGCTGGACGCGGCGGACGCGCTGGCGCCGGTGCGTTCCCGCTTCGTCCTGGACGACGTCGTCTACCTCGACGGCAACTCGCTCGGCGCGCTGCCCGCGCACGTCCCGGACCGGATCGCGGACGTCGTGCGCCGCGAGTGGGGCGAGCTGCGCATCCGCTCCTGGGAGGAGAGCGGCTGGTGGACCGCGCCCGAGCGGATCGGCGACCGGATCGCTCCGCTGGTCGGGGCGGCGCCGGGGCAGGTCGTGGTCGGCGACTCCACCAGCGTCAACGTGTTCAAGGCGGTCGTGGCCGCGGCACGGCTGGCGGGGGAGGAGCGCACCGAGATCCTGGTGGACGCCACCACCTTCCCCACGGACGGCTACATCGCGGAGTCGGCGGCCCGGCTGACCGGCCGTACGCTGCGCGCGGTGACACCCGCCGAGGTGCCGGACGCGCTCGGGCCCCGTACGGCGGCGGTGCTGCTCAACCACGTCGACTACCGCACCGGCCGGCTGCACGACCTGCCCGCGCTCACCGCGGCGATCCATGCGGCGGGCGCGCTCGCGGTGTGGGACCTGTGCCACAGCGCGGGCGCGCTGCCGGTGGGGCTCGACCGGCACGGGGTCGACCTCGCGGTCGGCTGTACGTACAAGTACCTGAACGGCGGCCCCGGTTCACCGGCGTTCCTGTACGTCCGCCGGGAGCTCCAGCCCCGCTTCGACTCGCCGCTGCCCGGCTGGAACTCCCACGCCGAGCCCTTCGGGATGAGGCCGTCCTACGATCCGGCGCCGGGCGCGGTGCGCGGCCGGGTCGGTACGCCGGACATCCTCTCCATGCTGTCGCTGGAGGCGGCGCTGGAGGTCTGGGAGGGCGTGGACATCGACGCGGTCCGCGCGAAGTCGCTCGCCCTGACGGACTTCTTCCTGTCGTGCGTGGCGGAGTACGCCGGGGGGCTGGTGGAGTCCGTGACACCCACCGCGCACGGCGAGCGCGGCAGCCAGGTGTCCCTGCGCTGCGAGAACGCCGGTGACGTCATGAAGCGGCTGATCGAGTCGGGTGTCGTGGGCGACTTCCGCCCGCCGGACGTCCTCCGCTTCGGCTTCACCCCGCTGTACACGAGCTTCGCGGAGGCGGAGCGGGCGGCGAGGGTGCTGGGGGCGGTACTGAAGGGGTGACACCCCGCGGTTCCGTCCGCCGGCCGGCGGTGGCTTCTCGCGTGGTTCCCCGCGCCTTCGGGGAACCACGGCTCCGCCGGCCGCGGACGGCACCCGCGGAGCGCCGGTGCCCGTACCCGGCCCTCCTCGCGTACCCGCACGTCACGTGCCTGGTACCGTTCCCCGCCGATGGCCGGCGAAGACCCTCCACCTGGTCCGCCGGTCCGCCGATCCGAGAACGTTCCGTCGTCGAGAGGTTGGAGCATGCCGGACGACGCCGCAGCAGCCCGCGCCGCCGCCGAAGAGGAGTCGGCCTTCTCGCACGAACCGGTCGATCCCGACGCCACCGCCTCCTACGGCACCCACCCCGACCAGGTGATCGACTTCTACGCCCCCCGCGGGGTGGGCGGCACCCCGGCCCCGCTGGTCGTCGTCCTGCACGGCGGAGCCTGGCGGGCCCGCTACGACCGCCGGCACGTCACCCCCTTCGCCGGCTTCCTGGCCCGTAGGGGCTTCGCCGTGGCCAACGTCGAGTACCGCCGCGGCGGTGACACCGGGACCGGGGGCGGCACCCCGCCCGCCGGCCGCTGGCCCGACACCTTCCAGGACGTCGCCGCCGCCCTGGACGCCCTCCCCGGGCTGGTGCGTACGGCGCTCCCGGGGGCCGACGCCCGTCGTACCGTCCTCACCGGCCACTCCGCCGGCGGCCACCTCGCGCTGTGGGCCGCCGCCCGGCACGTCCTGCCCGCCGGCTCGCCCTGGCGCCTGCCCGAGGCCGCCCCCCTGCGCGGCGTCGTCGCCCTCGCCCCGATCGCCGATTTCACGGCCGCGGAGCGGCTGGCCGTCTGCGAGCACGCTTCCCTCCAACTCCTGGGCGGAAAAGAGCACTTCGAGGAGAGGCTGCCGTACGCCGACCCCGCCCGCCTCCTTCCGACCGGCATCGCCACCACCCTCGTACAGGGGCGTGCGGACCTCGTCGTGCCGGCGGCGGTCGCCGAGGCGTACGCCGACGCCGCCGCGAGAGCGGGGGAGACGGCGGGCCTGACCATGCTGGCGGACGTGGGCCACTTCCCGCTGATCGACCCGGCGGCGGACGCCTGTGCCGTGGTCGCGGAGGAGATAGCCCAACTCGCCTGGTAGGGAAGGACGTTCCCGACGCGGCCGCACCCCGCGGCAGCGGTCCGCCTGCCGGGCCCCGGCGAGCCTTTCGGCGCGAGCGGCCCCGCGAAGCCCGCCGGTCATACCCGTAGTACCTGAGAACTACCCGCGAGGACAGCTCCCCCGCGGGACGCCGACGACGGCCCCCGCTTCCTAACTTCCCTACCAGCCGCGCCCGATGGCCGGGCCGGCTGGAAGGAAGCCGCCATGGGGCGCCCCGCGCACCGCACCCGCCGTACCCTCGTCGCCGCCCTGCTCGCCGCGGCGCTCACCGTCCCGCTCTCCGCGGCCGCCCGCCCCCGCGTCCCGGCCCCCGCCCCCGCGGCCCTCTTGCCGCTCACCCCGGACAGCCTCGCCGGCGCGTACGCCGCCAACCGAGCCGACGCCACCCGCGCCGCCCGGATGGCGGCCGCCCACGGCGACTCCCGCCGTGCCGCGGCCGACCGGGCCCTCGCCTCCCCGCACCGCCGGCTGCTCGCCTTCGACGGCCGGGGCGCGGGCCTGGCCACCGAGGTGTTCGGCGATCTCGCCCACGCCGGGCACATCGCGGTCCTGGTCCCCGGCTCGGACACCTCCCTCGACACCTACCCCCGCCTCCACCGCGCGGCCGAGGCCCTCCACGAGGCGGCGAACCGCGCCCCCGGGCCCCGTACCGCCGTCGTCGCCTGGCTCGGCTACCGAACCCCCGCCACGGTCAGCACCGCGGTCGCCACCACCACCCGCGCCGACGAGGCGGCTCCCCGTCTCCACTCCCTGATACGGCAGTTGCGCGCCGTCGCCCCCGCCGGAGCGCACCTCTCCCTCGTCTGCCACTCCTACGGCTCCGTCGTCTGCGGCCGTGCCGCGCGCGGTCTCGACGTGGCCGACATCGCCCTGGTCGGCAGCCCCGGCACCGGCGCGGGCGACGTGTCCGCCCTCGGCACCCGCGCCCGCGTCTGGGCGGCGCGCGGCACCGACGACTGGGTGGCCGAGGTGCCGCACGTACGGGCCGACCTGCTCCTCGCCACCGTCGGACTGGGCGCCGACCCCGTCTCCGGGGCGTTCGGCGCCCGGGTCTTCGACGCGGGCCCGGCCGGCCACAGCGGCTACTTCACCCCGGGCTCGGTCTCCCTCGCCAACCTGGCGCGGATCGTGCGCGGCGAGATCTCGGAGGTCACCCGTGCCTGACCGCGACAGCGCCGGGGCGCGCGGCATGTGGCAGGCCGTGCGGCACGGCGCGCGCCGTGTCGACGAGGCCACGCCCGCCTCCCGTGACCGTGCCGTGGACGCCCTGCGGGCCTGCGCGATCCTCGGGGTCGTCCTCGGCCACTGGCTGGTCACCGCCCTGGTCGCGCACGACGGCGGGCTCTACACCGCCAGCCCCCTGGGGCGTATGCCCTGGCTGGCCCCGATCTCCTGGATCTTCCAGACCCTCGCGGTGTTCTTCCTGGTCAGCGGGCACGTGGCCACCAGGAGTCTCGCCTCCGCGCGCGGTCGCGGCCTGACGTACGGACAGTGGCTGCGCGCCCGCCTCGGCCGGCTCGCCCGTCCGGTCCTCGCCCTGCTCGGCCTGTGGGCCGTGGTCACCGCCGGTCTGCTGCTCTCCGGCGCCCCGGCGGACACCGTGCACACCCTGGTCAAACTCGCCCTCTCCCCGCTGTGGTTCCTGCTGGTCCTCGCCGCGCTGACCGCCGCGACCCCCCTCGTCGCCCGCCTCCACCCCCTGTGGCCGCTCGCCGTCGTCCTGCACGTGGACGTGCTGCGCTTCGGGCTCCACCTCGGCCCCGCCTGGCTCGGCTGGGCCGACCTCCCCGCCGGCTGGCTGGTCCCCTACGCCCTCGGCGCCGCCTGGACCCGCGGCGAACTGGACACCCGCCGCGCCGGCTGGGTGCTGCTGGCCTTCGGCACTGCGGCCACGGCGGGTCTCGTCCACTGGGCGGGCTATCCGGCCGCCATGGTCGGCGTCCCCGGCGCGGCGGTCTCCAACCTGGACCCGCCGACCCTCGCCGTCGTCACCTTCGGCCTCGCCCAGTGCGGCCTCGCGCTGCTGCTGCGTGACCGGCTGCGCCGCGCTATGCGCCGCCCGCTGCCGTGGGCGGCCGTTGCCACGGTCAACCTCTCCGCGATGACGATCTTCCTGTGGCACCAGACCGCCTTGATGACCACCACCGCCGCGACCCTCCCGGCCGGCCGCCTGCCCGGCCTGCACACCGCCCCCGACGGCCTGACCTGGATCGCCGCCCGGCTCGGCTGGCTCCCGGTGTTCGCGCTGGTCCTCGCGCTGTGCTGGGGCGCGTTCCGGTCGTACGAGCAGATCGGCGGCCGGCGGCGCGCGCGGGGGCGCGGTGGCCGGGTGGTCCGGGTGCACCCGGGCACCGAGCGGGCCGGCCGGTCCGGGCGTGCCGGGGGCGCGGCGGGTGCCGGGGACGCGGGGGCTGCCCCCCGTGTTCCGCGAGGCCGTCGTGTCTAAGGTGGACGGCGTGACGGAGACGGGGGGTCGTCGGGGGTTCGCGCTGCTCGCGGACCGGGGGCGGCGGGGACTGCGGGTGCTGCGCGACGATCTGTGGACGGCGCGCAGCGATCCGCTGCCCGTGTTCGTCTGGCTGCGCTGGCTGCCGCACGGACTGCTGTGCCTGGCCGCGCTGGGGATCGGGCTCGGCGGAGTGGCACAGCTCGCGAACGACGGCGGGGTGCGGCTGAACCCGGGCGCCTCGTTCGCGATCGGCCTCGCGCCGGCGGGCGCGGTCCTGCTCGCGCTGCGCCGGCCCGTCGCGGCCTGGTGGCTGTCCACGGCGGCGACCGCGGTGTGCGCCGCCGTGGTGCGCGAACACCTGGGGCAGATACCCGGGGTGATGCTCCCCTGGCCCTGGACGGCCGCCGGGATCATCGCGCACCTGCTGGTCATGCTGCTGCTCGCGCTGCGGGTGCGCGCCCGGGTGGCGGTCGAGGCCCTGGTCCTGACCGCGCTGCTCACCTGGGCCCTGGAGGGCGGCTGGGGCGGGAGCGGCTACCAGCCGACCGGGGTCGCCGCGGTGGTCCTGTCCGCGGTGGTCACGGTGCTCGGCATCGCCCTGCACGGCCGTCGGCAGGCGCGCGCCGAACTCGTGGAGCAGACCAGCCTCACCGCGGAGGAGCGGGCCCGGCGCACCCTCCTGGAGGAGCGCAGCCGCATCGCCCGGGAACTGCACGACGTGGTCGCCCACCACATGTCGGTCATCTCCATCCAGGCCCAGGTGGCCCCCCACCTCGTGGAACGGCCCTCGCCCGAGCTGGTCGAGAACCTCGCGGGCATCCGGCAGAACGCGCTGGAGGCCCTGACCGAACTGCGCCGGGTCCTCGGGGTGCTGCGCTCCGAGGACCCGGAGGACCCGGAGGGCCCCTACGGGCTCGGCGCGCCCGGCACCGGCGCCGCCCCCGACGCCCCCCAGCCCAACCTGGCCCGGCTCGGCACCCTGATCGAGAACACCCGGGCCGCGGGACTGGACGTGAGCGCGGAGGTGCGGGGCGCGGTTCGGCCGTACACCCCGGGCGTGGAGCTGTCGGCGTACCGGATCGTGCAGGAGGCGCTGAGCAACGCGCTGCGGCACGCGCCGGGGTCCCGGGTGCGTGTCGAGGTCGTCCACCGCCCGGACGGCCTCCACCTGGAGGTCGCCAACTCCCGCCCCCGGCGCAAGGTCTTGCCCTCTCCGGGCGCCGGGCACGGGCTGCTCGGCATGCGCGAGCGCGCGGCGATGCTCGGCGGCCGGGTCACCGCGGCCGCGACCGCGCCGGGCGGCTTCACGGTCACGGCCTTCCTCCCCGGTGACGGCACCCCGCCCGACGGCTCCCTCCCGACTCCCCCGCCCGTGCCCACCACAGGAGAACAGACCCCATGACGAGCGGTGCCGGCTCCATCCGCGTACTCATCGCCGACGACCAGGAGATGGTCCGGCAGGGCTTCACCGTGCTGCTCGACGCCCAGCCCGGCATCGAGGTGGTCGGCCAGGCGGTGGACGGCCGGGACGCGATCGCGAGGTCCGCCGAACTGGCCCCGGACGTCGTCCTGATGGACATCCGCATGCCCGAACTCGGCGGCATCCAGGCGACGGAGCACATCGCCGTCGCCCAACCCGAGGTCAAGGTCCTGGTGCTGACCACCTTCGACCTGGACGAGTACGTGTACGACGCGTTGCGCGCCGGCGCCTCCGGGTTCCTGCTCAAGGACGCCTCCGCCGACAAACTCGCCGAGGCGGTACGGGTGGTGGCCGGCGGTGACGCCTTGCTCGCCCCCGGTGTCACCCGGCGCCTCATCGCCGAGTTCTCCCGCCTGGACGGCGGCCGCCGCGCCCCGCAGCACCGGCGCGTCGGCGACCTCACGGAACGGGAGACGGAGGTACTGGCGCTGATCGCGCAGGGGCTGAGCAACGCGGAGATAGCGGCGCGGCTGGTGGTGGCCGAGCAGACGGTGAAGACCCATGTGGGCCGCATCCTGGTGAAGCTGGGCCTGCGGGACCGCACCCAGGCGGCGATCTTCGCGTACGAGTCGGGGCTGATACGGCCCGGGACACGATGAGGGCCGTGCGTCCCGCGTAGTACCTGAGACGGATGCCGGGGAACCCGACTCCAAGCTGACGACCGGCCGCCGCCCGCCGCCTACCGTTTCCCGTGTGACCGAGACGACGCCCCCGCACCCGACAGCACCGTTCGGGTCCGGCCGCCCGCGCAGCCCGGAGTTCCGGCTGGCCGCGGATGCCCTCGCCGGGCTCCGGCAGGACCTGTTCCACGACGCCTTCGCCTACCGGCCGCTGTCCCCGCTGGGGCCCGACAGCCGCTTCGTGCGCCGCCGTTCGGGCCGGCTGCGGGAGTACGCCCCCTGGGCCCGGCACGCCGTCGTGGCCCTCTTCGGCATGCTGGCGATGTGGAGCGCCCTGTTCCGTGCCGACACCTCCCTGGGGCCGGCCATGATCTGCGGACTGCTGGCCCTGGCACCGGTCCTGCTGACCCTGGTCCGCCCCGCCGGAGCGTTCTGGCTGTCCCTCGCCGCGTGCACGGTCACCGGGATCGTCAGCGGCGGTGACTGGACGAGCGGCACCTGGACACCGAGCAGCTTCTTCTCCCACCTGGTGGTGATCACCGTCGTGGCGATCCGCACCCGGCCGCGCACGGCGGCCTGGATGTGGGTGCTGACCGGTGTGTACGGCGTCTTCGACGCGAGCCTGTTCGGCCACGGGTACGGCCGCGACGACACGGCCCAGATGATGTTCCTGTCCGCGCTGATCCTGCTGGTGGTCGCCGTGCGGCACGTCCGCAGGCAGGCCGCGCTGGAGGTGACCGCGCAGCAGACGGTGACCGAGCACGAGCGTTCGCGGCGCACCCTGCTGGAGGAGCGCACCACCATCGCGCGGGAGCTGCACGACGTGGTCGCCCACCACATGTCGGTGGTCGCCATCCAGGCGGAGGCGGCGCCGTACCGGGTGGAGAACCCGCCGCCGGAGCTGGAGAAGGCGTTCGTCACCATCCGGGAGAACGCGGTCGCGGCCCTGACCGAGCTGCGCCGGGTCCTCGGCGTCGTCCGCGCGGAGGACTACGAGGCACCGGACGCCCCGCAGCCCACGCTCGCGGATCTGGACCGGCTGCTCGCCAATGTGCGCGAGGCCGGGCTCGGCGTGGACAAGGCGGTGACCGGCGCGGTGCGTGAACTGCCGCAGGGCGTGGAGCTGTCGGCGTACCGGATCGTGCAGGAGGCGCTGAGCAACACCCTGCGGCACGCACCGGGGGCGAGCGCCCGGGTGGAGGTCTCCTACGTCCTCGGCGGGCTCGGCCTGCGCGTGGTCAACGGCCCGCCGCCCGCGCCGAGCCTGCTGAAGCCGTCACCGGGCGCGGGGCACGGCATCACGGGCATGCGGGAGCGTGTCACCATGCTGGACGGCGAGATGACGGCGGCCCGCACGGCGGAGGGAGGCTACGAGGTGACGGTGTTCCTCCCCGTGGCGACCCCGGCGGCCGGACCCGAGGGCGGCGCATGACGATCCGTGTCCTGATAGCGGACGACCAGATGATGGTCCGCGAGGGCTTCTCCGTCCTGCTGAACGCGATGCCCGACATCGAGGTCGTCGGCGAGGCCGTCAACGGCCGCGAGGCGGTGGAGCGGGTACGGCGGCTCGCCCCGGACGTCGTCCTGATGGACATCCGCATGCCCGTGCTGAACGGCATCGAGGCCACCCGCGAGATCGTCGCGGCCGACACCGCGGCGAAGGTCCTCGTGCTGACCACCTTCGACCTGGACGAGTACGTCTACCAGGCCCTGCGCGCGGGCGCCTCCGGCTTCCTGCTCAAGGACGCCTCGGCCCGCCGACTCGCCGACGGGGTGCGGGTGGTGGCCGCCGGTGAGGCACTGCTCGCCCCGTCCGTGACCAAACGCCTGATCGCCGAGTTCTCCCGCCTCCCGGAGGTCCGCCGCCCGCTGCCCGCCGCCCAGGGCGCCTACGGCGACCTCACCGACCGCGAGACCGAGGTCCTCGTCCTCATCGCCCAGGGCCTGTCCAACGCGGAGATCGCCGAACGCCTGGTGGTGGCCGAGTCCACCACCAAGACCCATGTCAGCCGCATCCTGGTCAAACTGGGCCTGCGCGACCGCACCCAGGCGGCGGTGTTCGCGTACGAGGCGCGGCTGGTGACACCGGGCTGAGCCCACGGCCTGGTCAGATCCGGTCCGGCGGGTTAGCGTCGGCCCATGTCAGGGCCTGCAGACCTCGCTTTCGACCCCTGGGACCCGGCGTTCGTGGCCGACCCGTACCCGGCGTACGCCGAGTTGCGGGCGCGCGGGCGGGTGGTTTGGTACGAGCCCACGGACCAGTGGCTGGTGCCGCACCACGCGGACGTCTCTGCGCTGCTGCGGGACCGGCGGCTCGGGCGGACGTACCAGCACCGCTTCTCGCACGAGGAGTTCGGCAGGAGCGCGCCGCCCGCCGCGCACGAGCCGTTCCACACGCTCAACGACCACGGGATGCTGGACCTGGAGCCGCCGGACCACACCCGGATCCGGCGGCTGGTGTCCAAGGCGTTCACCCCGCGCACGGTGGAGCGGCTGAAGCCGTATGTGCACGGCCTGGCCGGCGAACTGGTCGACGGTCTCGTCCGGGACGGCGGCGGCGATCTGCTGACGGACGTCGCCGAGCCGCTGCCGGTGGCGGTGATCGCCGAGATGCTGGGCATCCCGGAGGCGGACCGGGGGCGGCTGCGGCCCTGGTCGGCGGCGATCTGCGGGATGTACGAGCTGAACCCGTCCGAGGACACGGCCGCGCGGGCGGTACGCGCGTCGGCCGAA
This sequence comes from Streptomyces malaysiense, assembly GCF_000980885.2. GTDB lineage: Bacteria > Actinomycetota > Actinomycetes > Streptomycetales > Streptomycetaceae > Streptomyces > Streptomyces malaysiense. The sequence goes on from NZ_LBDA02000016.1 coordinate 125,064, forward strand.
TTCTCCGAGTATCTGCGGGAGCTGATCGCCGAGCGGCGCGAACGCCCCGGGGACGACCTGATCTCCGGGCTGATCGCCGCGCACGACGAGGACGACGACCGGCTGACCGGGCAGGAGATGATCTCCACCGCCGTCCTGCTGCTCAACGCGGGCCACGAGGCCACCGTCAACGCCACGGTCAACGGCTGGTGGGCGCTCTTCCGCAACCCCGGCCGGCTGGCCGCCCTGCGCGCCGACCGCTCCCTGGTCCCGACCGCGATCGAGGAGCTGATGCGCTACGACACCCCGCTCCAGCTCTTCGAACGCTGGGTCCTGGACGACATCGAGATCGACGGCACGGTGATCCCGCGCGGCGCCGAGATCGCCATGCTCTTCGGCTCCGCCAACCACGACCCGGCCGTCTTCCGCGACCCCGCCCGCCTGGACCTCGCCCGCGCCGACAACCCGCACATCTCCTTCAGCGCCGGCATCCACTACTGCATCGGTGCCCCCCTGGCCCGCCTCGAACTGGCCGCCTCCATGACCGCCCTCCTGGACCGGGCCCCCACCCTCGCCCTGGCGAAGGAACCGACCCGCAAGCCGAACTTCGTGATCCGGGGGCTGGAGGGGCTGAGCGTGGAGGTGCGCTGACCCCCGGAGCGCGAATCGGTACGCCCGCCGGGGGCGCCTACCGCTCCTTCGTCTCCTCCAGCACCGTCCTGCCCACCAGCGCGTACCGCTCCGGCGCCCGCCGCTTGAGGTACCGCGCGTACCCCAGCCCCGCCACCGCGACCGCCCCCACCAGCCACGGGGTGGCCCTGAGCACCAGCGAACCCGACTCGCTCCCCGCCGCCGCCCCCATGTTGGACACCAGCAGCACCACGACCCCGAGCATCGCCACACCGCCCACCAGCGGCGCGAGGAACGTGCGGAACCAGTGCCGGCTCTCGGGGTGGTGCGAGCGGAAGTACACCAGCACGGCGAACGAGCACACGGCCTGGACGACGAGGATCGCCATCGTCCCGAGGATCGCGAGCAGCACGTACGTACCGGTGTACGGGTCCTTCCCGGCGATCCAGAACGCGCCGATCAGCACCGCCGCCACCCCCGTCTGCACCAGTCCGGCGATGTGCGGCGAGCCGTGCCGCGCGTGGGTGCGGCCGACGGTGCGCCGGAGCGAGGGGAGGACGCCCTCGCGGCCGAGGGCGTAGAGGTAGCGCGCGGCGCAGTTGTGGAAGGCCATCCCGCAGGCCAGCGACCCGGTGATCATCAGCCACTGCATGACGTCGACGGCCCAGTGGCCGACGTACCGCTCGGTGGGGACGAAGAACATCGAGAGGGGGTTCGCGGAGGACGCCGCCTTCACGGCCTCCGTCTCGCCGTTGCCGCAGATTGCCATCCAGGAGACGAGGACGTAGAAGATCCCGACGCCCAGGACGCTGACCATCGTGGCCTTCGGGATGATCCGCTTCGGGTCGCGGGACTCCTCGCCGTACATCGCCGTGGACTCGAAGCCGACCCAGGACCAGAAGGCGAAGAAGAGGCCGAGCCCGGCCGACGTGCCCTTGAACGCGTTGACCGGGTCGACCGGCGCGAGGCTGAAGCCGTGCGGCCCGCCGCCGTGCAGGGCGACGGACACGGCCATCGCGGCGAGCACCGTGACCTCGGTCGCCAGCAGCACCACCAGCAGTTTCTCGGCGACGCTGACCCCGAACCAGGTCCCGGTGGCGTTGATCGCCAGCATCAGGACGGCGAAGGACCACCAGGGCAGCTGCACCCCGGTCTGGTCCCGCAGGGTGGTCGTGGCGAAGGTGGAGAAGATCCCGATGAGCGCGGGCTCGAAGACGGCGTAGGCGAAGGTGGCGAGCAGCCCGGAGGCGAGCCCGATCGTGCGGCCGAGTCCGTAGGAGATGAATCCGTAGAAGGCGCCCGTCGATGTGATGTGCTTCGCCATCGAGGTGAATCCGACGGAAAAGATTGCCAGTACGACCATTGCGACGAGATAGCTCGCAGGTGCCCCGATGCCATTGCCCGACGACACCATGAAGGGCACGTTCCCGGTCATCGCGGTGATCGGCGCGGCCGTCGCCACGGCCATGAAGACCACGCCGAGCAGCCCGACGGCATTGGGTTTCAGCCGGTGAATCGTTTCGCCCCCGTCGGTCTCCGCCGCCGGTACGACACCCTCGTCCACTGCCATGAGCGACCCCCTCCGGGTCCGGTCCCTGGGTCCTGATGGAGCAGGATGCTGGATGAGAAGGGGGTGCGGGAAGGGGTCGGCGCGGTTAAATATTTGTCACTAGACCATTAGAGCGAGGCGTGCGGGGTCACCCGTGGGCGGGCAGCACCAGTCCCCACGCCCGCTCGGCCACCCGCCAGGTCCGGCGCCGGACGGGGCCGGACACCGCTGCGTCGGCCCGGTAGCGGAAGTCGGGGCCGGTGACCGTGACCGTGCGTCCCGAGGCCCGCAGGGGGCCGGCCTGCGCCCCCACGGACAGCGGGTGGACCTCCAGTTCGGCGAGGCCGCCGGTGGCCGGGGCCAGGGAGAGCGACTCCACCGGCTGGTCGAGGTCCACCAGCGCCTCACCGTCCACCTCCACCCGCAGCCGGGTGGGGCCGGGGGTGGGTATCGCGCTCAGCCGGGTGGGGCGCGGGGCCAGGGTGCGCACCAGGGACCGGTACCAGGGGCGGGCGGCGCCCGCCATCGGCGCGGGCGTGGGCACCCGCACCGGGGCCGGGGGGATGGCGAGCCCGCCGAGCACCAGGCCGCCGCTGTCGTCGGCCAGCAGGTCCAGGCGCCGCTCGGCGCCGTCCAGCACCGCCCGCGCCGCCGCCACCGCCCCGGTCGGCAGGCCCAGGGACGCCGCCAGGGTGAGCGTCTCGCCCACCGGCACCACCGACAGCGCACATCCGGCCAGTTCCCGCTCCCGGTGCAGCAGGCTCACCGCGCGCAGCAGGGCGGTGTCGTCGCCCACCACCACGGGCCGGCGCGAACCCCTACGGCCCAGTGCGCGGGCGAATTCCTCCGGCCCCTGAGGAAGGCACACCTTGGCCGCCGCACCCGCGCTGAGCACGTCTTTCGCGATCCGTACGGACTCCCCGTCCGTCTGCCGGGCCCCCGGATCGATGATCACCAGCAGCTGATCGGACATCGCGAAAGTCGCCACCTCGGTCCTGCCTCGCTTCCTCGGGTAGCATCTTTGTGCAAGAGCCCCTTGCGCTATTGCGCCAGGGGCTTCGTCTATTCCGGGGCATCCGGTCCGACGGTTGTGCGGCCAACGACGGTCGCGGTGGCACGCGGCGGTGAACCTTACGCCCGTGTCCCTGACCTTGGACATGCCCCGCCCGGAAGGGGTGTACGCGCGTGCCCGCACTTGTGCTGCTCGGTGCTCAGTGGGGTGACGAGGGCAAGGGGAAGGCCACCGACCTGCTCGGTGGATCGGTGGATTATGTGGTGCGGTACCAGGGCGGCAACAACGCCGGCCACACCGTGGTCGTCGGCGACCAGAAGTACGCCCTCCACCTCCTGCCCTCCGGCATCCTCTCTCCCGGATGCACGCCGGTCATCGGCAACGGTGTCGTCGTCGACCCCTCGGTCCTGCTCTCCGAGCTGAGCGGTCTGAACGAGCGTGGCGTCGACACCTCCAAGCTGCTCATCAGCGGCAACGCGCACGTCATCACGCCGTACAACGTCACGGTCGACAAGGTGACGGAACGCTTCCTCGGAAAGCGGAAGATCGGCACGACCGGGCGCGGCATCGGTCCCACCTACGCGGACAAGATCAACCGCGTGGGCATCCGGGTCCAGGACCTGTACGACGAGTCGATCCTCCAGCAGAAGGTGGAGGCCGCGCTCGACGTCAAGAACCAGGTCCTCACCAAGCTCTACAACCGCCGCGCCATCGCCGTCGACCAGGTGGTCGAGGAGCTGCTGGGCTACGCCGAGCAGATCAAGCCGTACGTCGCCGACACCGTGCTGATCCTCAACCAGGCCCTGGAGGAGGACAAGGTCGTGCTGTTCGAGGGCGGCCAGGGCACGCTGCTCGACATCGACCACGGCACGTACCCCTTCGTCACCTCGTCCAACCCGACCGCCGGCGGCGCCTGCACCGGCGCGGGCGTGGGTCCGACGAAGATCAGCCGGGTCATCGGCATCCTCAAGGCGTACACCACCCGGGTCGGCGCCGGCCCGTTCCCGACCGAGCTGTTCGACGAGGACGGCGAGGCGCTGCGCCGGATCGGCGGCGAGCGCGGTGTGACCACCGGCCGCGACCGCCGCTGCGGCTGGTTCGACGCGGTGATCGCGCGCTACGCGACCCGGGTGAACGGCCTGACCGACTTCTTCCTCACCAAGCTGGACGTGCTCACCGGCTGGGAGCAGATCCCGGTCTGCGTGGCCTACGAGATCGACGGCAAGCGCGTCGAGGAGCTGCCCTACTCCCAGAGCGACTTCCACCACGCGAAGCCGGTCTACGAGAACCTGCCGGGCTGGTCCGAGGACATCACCAAGGCGAAGACCTTCGCCGACCTGCCGAAGAACGCGCAGAACTACGTCAAGGCACTGGAGGAGATGTCCGGGGCCCCGATCTCCGCGATCGGCGTCGGTCCGGGCCGGGACGAGACGATCGAGGTCAACTCCTTCCTCTAGGAGGGGCCTCCTCGTCCCTTCCCGTAAGCCGGAGTTCGGTCCGGCTTCACCGTGCGGCAGCGCCCGCCCGGTACGCCCCGAGGCGTACCGGGCGGGCGCTCTCGCATTTCGCCCCACCTGGCTCATCCTTGACCTGGACATGGCCATTTCCTGGTTTGCGGTGATGAGGGGCGCGAGCACGATCTACGCGGGTAGCCTCCGCACGGAACGACCCCTGCACGCGCCAACTCCACCCTCAGGAGCCTTGAATGACCCACAGTCCCATGAACCGCCGGGAGTTCGTGAAGAAGTCGGCCGTCACCGGCGCCACCGTCGCCGCGGCGGGCGCGATGGGCAGCGGCACCGCCGAGGCGGCCGAGAGGGGTCACGGCCACGAACGGGCGCCGCGCACCTGGTCGTTCTCCATCCTGGGCACCACCGACCTGCACGGCCACGTCTTCGACTGGGACTACTACGCGGACGCGCCCTACACCGACAAGGCCGGCAACTCGGTCGGCGTGGCCCGCGTCGCCACCCTCATCAAGCAGCAGCGCGAGGCCAAGGGCGAGCACCGCGTGCTGCTCGTCGACGCCGGTGACATCATCCAGGGCACCTCGCTCGCCTACTACTTCGCCCGGGTCGACCCGATCACCGGCACCGACGGCAAGCGCGGTCCCAGGCACCCCATGGCCATCGCCATGAACCACATGCGCTACGACGCCGCCGCCCTCGGCAACCACGAGTTCAACTACGGCATCGACACGCTGCGCAAGTTCGAGGACCAGTGCGACTTCCCGCTGCTCGGCGCGAACGCCCTGCACGCCAAGACGCTGCGTCCGGCCTTCGAGCCGTACACCGTCAAGCGCATCAAGGTCCCCGGCGCCCCCGACATCAAGGTCGGCATCCTCGGCCTGACCAACCCCGGCATCGCGATCTGGGACAAGGACAACGTCGGCGGCAAGCTGGTCTTCCCGGGCCTGGTCGAGCAGGCGAAGAAGTACGTGCCCCGGCTGCGCGCCCTCGGCTGCGACGTCGTCTTCCTGACCGACCACTCCGGGCTGGACGGCTCCTCCTCGTGGGGTGACGAACTCCCCTACGTCGAGAACGCGTCCAACCTGGTCGCCGAGCAGGTCCCGGGCATCGACGCGATCCTGGTGGGCCACACCCACGTCGAGGTGTCCTCGTACACCGTCAAGAACGAGCAGACCGGCGAGGACGTGCTGCTGTCCGAGCCGTACTGCTGGGGCTACCGGCTCAGCGTCTTCGACTTCGAGCTCGAACTGCACCACGGCCAGTGGAAGGTGACGGGCAAGAAGGCGCAGACCCTCAACCCCAACGGGGTGGCCGAGGACCCGCAGATCAAGAAGCTCCTGGAGGCCGACCACGAGCTGGTGGTGAAGTACGTCAACACCCCGGTCGGCACCTGCACGGCGGACCTCTCGGCGGCGGACTCCTGCTGGAAGGACGTGCCGATCATGGACTTCATCCACAAGGTCCAGACCGAGACGGTCAAGGCCGGCCTGTCCGCGGCGGACGCCGCCCTCCCGCTGATCTCGGTCGCCGCGCCCTTCAGCCGCACCGCCGACATCCCGCAGGGCAACGTCACCATCAAGGACATCGCCGGGCTCTACATCTACGACAACACCCTCTACGGCAAGAAGCTCACGGGCGCCCAGCTGAAGGACTACCTGGAGTACGCGGCCAAGTACTACCACCAGGTCCCGGCGGGCACGAAGGTCGACACCGCGACGCTGACCAACGCCAACAGCTTCTGGGACTACATGTACGACACGGCGGCCGGCGTCGACTACGACATCGACATCGCCCAGCCGGAGGGCTCCCGGATCAAGAACCTCAGCTACGACGGCGCCCCCGTCGCCGACGACCAGGTCTTCGTCGTCGCCGTCAACAACTACCGCGCCAACGGCGGTTCGGGCTACCCGCACATCGCCTCGGCGGAGATCGCCTACAGCTCCACCAACGAGATCCGCCAGCTGATGATCGACTACGTCACCGCGACGAAGTCCCTCGACCCGGCCGACTTCGCGGTCACCAACTGGAAGCTGACGCAGGCGGGCACGCCGGTCTTCTAGTCCTCGGTCCGAGGCGCCCGTCCGCTCGCCCGGCGCGGGCGGGCGGGTGCCGGGCACCGGGGCGCCTCGCGCGCCGGCCACCACCGGTCAGCTGAAGACGATCATCGAGCCCTGGGCGAGCGAGCGGGTCGCGGCGGCGTGCAGGCCCAGCCACACGTGGCGTTCGCGGGAGAAGGGGTTCGGGTCGTAGGGAGTGGGGGCGGCCGGCTCCTCCAGTTCGGTGGGGGCCACGGGCGGGGCGGGGGGCGCCGGCGGGTTGGCCGGGTCGATGCCGATGACCGGGGCGACGCACTGGAGCTCGCGCAGCAGCGCCTGGGCGGAGCCCAGGGGGCCGCCGCCCGCGAGGAGCTGCTCGTCGGACAGCGGGTGCGGGAAGTCGACCGGGACGTAGGCGCCCGCGTGGTCGTAGTGCCAGACCAGGTGCGACTGCTGGGCCGTTGACTCGAACATCTCCAGCAACTGCTCGTAGTCACCGCCGAGTTCGTCCACCGGGGTCACCGGGAGGCCACAGACCTGGAGCAGGTAGGCGCGACGCAGGAAGTGCAGGGCGTCGTAGTCGAACCCGGCGACCGGCGCGACCTCGCCGGACAGACCCGGCATGTACTGGTACACCGGCACCGGCGGCAGCCCCGCCGCGGCCAGCGCGTGGTTGTAGTGCGCGAGTTCCTCGGCGAACGGGTTGTCCGGCGTGTGGCACAACACGTCGACGAGCGGTACCAGCCACAGGTCACAGGCCAAGGAGAGCTCCTCACACAAAGAGGTGGTCCGGGAAGCGTAATCGGTGCGCGCGCGGTCCCATACCCCCACGTCCGCTCAGCTGTCGGACAGGTCTTCCAGCAGGGCCAGCGAGTGGGCGTTGGCCGCGGCCACCAGGGTGCGGGCGGCCTCGGTGTCGCGCCGGGCCAGCGCCTCGACCAGGTCCGTGTGGCCGGCCCACAGGCGGCCGCGCAGATCGGGGAGCCGGCGCAGGTGCTGGACCGCGCAGACCCAGGACTGCACGCGCAGCCGGTGCAGGAAGTCGCCGAGGTAGGGGTTGCCGAACAGGACGCTCAACTCGCGCCAGAAGCGGAGGTCGTAGCCGATCAGAACGGTGAGGTCGCCCGCGCCGGCGGCGCGCTGGGCCTCCTCGCCGCGGCGGCGGACGGTGGCCAGTGCTGCGACGGTGCGCGGATCCCCGGGCGGGGTGCGGAAGGCCGGGTGCCCGGCGGCGAGGGCCTGGAACATGCCGTCCGTGACCAGGCTGCGGGCCTCGATCATGTGCCGGTAGTCGGCGAGCGAGTACTCGGGCACGCTGAAGCCGCGATGCTGGTCGGCCTCCAGGATGCCCTGCGCGGACAGGTCGACCAGCGCCTCGCGCACCGGGGTGGCGGAGACGCCGTACTGCTCGGCGATCTCCTTCACGGTGAACGCCCGGCCCGGCCGCAGCCGCCCCGCCAGCACCTCGTCACGGAGCGCGTCCGCGATCTGCTGGCGCAGCGTGCTGCGGGTGACGATGCCGTTGCCGGACATGGCCGGTCTCTCCTCACGCGTATGGGTGACGTGCTCGCACGTATGGCCAACTCCTCAGAGCCTTACGAGCACGTCACCTTACGCGTTCGGCCGCTGCCGACGGCAGCGGCCGGACCGGTTACGCCGTGTACTCGTCCGCCACGGACAGTGCGGCGTCGAGGGCGGCCAGGCCCTCCTTCAGCTCCGCCTCGCTCGTGTTGCACGGCGGCACCACATGGGTGCGGTTCATGTTCACGAACGGCCACAGGCCCTGCTTCTTGGCCGCCGCCGCGAAGGCCGCCATCGGCGCGTTCGCCTCGCCGGCCGCGTTGTACGGCACCAGGGGCTCCCGCGTCTCCTGGTCCTTGACCAGCTCCAACGCCCAGAACATGCCCACGCCGCGGACCTCGCCGACGCTTCTGTGGCGCGCGGCCAGCTCCGCCAGACCCGGCGCCAGCACGCTCTCGCCGAGCCGCTTGGCGTTCTCGACCACACCCTCCTCGGCCATCACGTTGATCGTGGCGACGGCGGCGGCACAGGCCAGCGGGTGCCCGGAGTAGGTCAGACCGCCCGGGTAGGGGCGCTTGCCGAAGGTCTCCGCGATCCTCCCCGAGATCGCCACGCCGCCCAGCGGCACGTAACCGGAGTTCACGCCCTTGGCGAAGGTCATCAGGTCCGGTACGACATCGAACAGATCGGCGGCGAACCACTCGCCGGTACGGCCGAATCCGGCCATGACCTCGTCCAGGACGAAGACGATCCCGTACTTGTCACACAGCTCGCGCACCCCGGCGAGGTAGCCCGGCGGGGGCAGCATGATCCCGGCGGTGCCGGGGACGGTCTCCAGGATGATCGCGGCGATGGTGCCGGGACCCTCGAAGGCGATCGTCGTCTCCAGGTGCTCCAGCGCCCGCGCGGTCTCCTGCTCCTCCGTCTCGGCGTAGAAGCGGGAGCGGTACAGGAACGGCGCCCAGAAGTGCACCACACCGTTGGTGCCGCTGTCGGAGGGCCAGCGGCGGGGGTCACCGGTGAGGTTCACGGCCTGCTGGGTGCCGCCGTGGTACGAGCGGTACGCCGAGAGCACCTTCGGGCGGCCCGTGTGCAGCCGGGCCATGCGCACCGCGTGCTCCACCGCGTCGGCGCCGCCGTTGGTGAAGAAGATCTTGTCCAGGTCGCCGGGGGTCCGCTCGGCGATCAGCCGGGCCGCCTCCGAGCGGGCCTCGATCGCGAACGCCGGGGCGAACGTGGTCATCGTCGCCGCCTGCTCCTGGATGGCCGCGACGACCTTGGGGTGCTGATAGCCGATGTTGGTGTAGACGAGCCCGCTGGTGAAGTCCAGGTACCGCGTGCCGTCGTAGTCCCAGAAGTACGACCCTTCGGCGCCGGCGACGGCGAGCGGGTCGATGAGGTCCTGGGCGGACCAGGAGTGGAAGACGTGCGCACGGTCCGCGGCCTTCACTGCGGCGCCGGCTCCGGGGTCGGTCTGAGGGGTCATGCGGGCGAGCGTAGGTGTCCGGGATGCGGACGGGGTATCGGCGTCCTGTTCCGTGGGCGGGCCCAATCCGCGACAGGTTGTCGACATCGTGTCCGGCGGGGGCGGGCGGCCTGTTACGGAACCGTGGACGGCTGGGCCTCCGGCACCTCGTGGGACCGGATTATTCTCGGGCCGTTGCCACAGCTGACGGGGCGGGAAGGGCAGGCGGTCATGGAGGAACTCGGTCCGGGGGACCCGCAGAGGATCGGGGGGTACCGGCTGCTGGCGCGGCTGGGCGCGGGCGGCATGGGCATGGTGTACCTGGCCCGCTCGGACCGGGGCCGTACGGTCGCCGTGAAGCTGGTGCGCGAGGAGCTGGCCGCGCGGGAGGAGTTCCGGGCGCGGTTCCGGCGCGAGGTGGGCGCCGCGCGGCGGGTCGGCGGGTACTGGACGGCGCCGGTGCTGGACGCGGACACCGAGGCGGCGGTGCCGTGGGTGGCCACCGGATATGTGGCCGGGCCCAGCCTCCAGCAGGTCGTGGGGCACGATCACGGGGCGCTGCCGGAGCGGTCGGTACGAATCCTGGCGGCGGGGCTCGCGCACGCGCTGCAGGACGTCCACGCGGCCGGGATCGTGCACCGGGACCTCAAGCCGTCCAACGTGCTGGTGACCATCGACGGGCCGCGCGTGATCGACTTCGGCATCGCCCGTGCCCTGGAGGCCGGCGCCGCGGGCGGGGAGGGGCTCACCGTGACCGGGTCGCTGGTCGGCTCGCCGGGGTTCATGGCGCCGGAGCAGGTGCGCGGGGACCGGGTCACCCCGGCGTGCGACGTCTTCGCGCTCGGGTCGGTGCTGACGTACGCGGCGACCGGGCGGATGCCGTTCGGGGACGTCGGCAGCGGGGTGCACGCGCTGATGTTCCGGATCGCCCAGGAGGAGCCGGATCTGTCCGGGGTGCCGGAGGGGATCGCCGATCTGGTGCGGCAGTGCCTGCGCAAGGACCCGGCGGCCCGGCCGTCCCTGGACGTGCTGCTGGACCGTACGGGCGCGCAGGACACGGTGTCCGGCGGCCGCTCCCGGGACCCCTGGCTGCCGGGCGCGCTGGTGGCCCAACTGGGGCGGCACGCGGTGGGGTTGCTGGAGGTCGAGGAGCCGGAGGCGGGTGCGGGGGCCGACGAGGACACCGCGGCGCGGGGCGGCGGTTCGCCCGAGCACTCCGCCGTCTCGGACGGGGGAGGGGAGGGCGCGGCGCAGGGAGGCGCGGCCGCCGCCGGGCGGCGGCCGCCGGCGGCCGGGGAGGGCGCGCCGCTGCCGGTGACGGTCCCCGGGGTGTACGGGGACCCTCGGCAGGAGGCCCACCCGCACCCCCAACAGGGCTCTGCCCAGCCGTACTTCGGGCAGGGCGCCGCGTCCGCGCCGCCGCCGGGGACCCCCCGGTCCCCCGGGTACGGGTATCCCCGGCAGTCGTACCCGCCGTACCCGCCCTACGGCGCGGAGCCCGAGCCGGAGCGGCGCAGCGGGCGGTCCACGGCCCTGCTGGTCGTGATCGCGGTGATCGTCGCGGTGGGCGCGGGCGGGTCGGTGTACGCGCTGCTGAACAGCGGGGCCGAGGGTACGGGGAGCGGCGCGGCCGGACCGGCGCCGGCGTCGCGGTCCGCGTCGCCCACCGGTTCCGGGGAGCGCGCCGCGGACCCGGCGCTGCCCTCCGCCCCGCCCTCCTCCTCGGGCGCGGGTGCCGTCCCGGACGCCTACCTCGGGACCTGGGCGGCGACCATCGACAACGCGAGCGGCATCAACACCCGCCGGCTCATCATCCGGCAGGGCGGGGTGGGGGAGGACGTGCTGACCCTGGTCGCGGAGGGCCCGGCGGACGGCGGCGGCTCGTACCACTGCGTCTTCGCGGCCGAACTCAGCCAACCGCCCCACTCCGGTGGGCCGTTGGAGATCGGGCCGTCCACCGTGACCAGTGGTGAGCCCGCCTCCTCGTGCACTCCGGGCGATCCGACGGAGGTCAGCCTGCTGCCGGACGGGCGGTTGCGGCGGGCGCAGCAGGGGAGCGGGGAGAGCCTGACGTACACCCGGCAGTGAGCGGCCGGCTCCCGCGGCCCGCGGGTCCGCCGGACGCGCGCGGGGAACCTCGGCGCGGCACGGGAGGGGACCGGCCGCCGCGTGCGACCTACGACGCCACGGGTGACGACGGCCGTCGTGGCCCGCGCGGCAGTCCCCGGCCCCGCGGGGCTCTCGCGCTCAGCGGGGCTCCGGCGGCCGCTGCCTCGGCATGTTCGGGCGCGTGCCCCCCGCCGGCGGCAGGGCGAACCTGGCCACCTGCCCCACCGCCTCCTGCCGCGGCACGTACGCCGCCGACTGCACCCCCAGCGGTGCCGCGCCCGCCCGGAACGCCACCATCCAGTCCGCCGTCTCCGCCCGGACCAGCTCCGTCATGTCCTCCGAGAAGCGGCGCAGCAGGACCACGCACCGCTCGGCCGCCTCGCTCGCCGTGCCCTCCGTGGGGCCCAGCACCTCCCGCACGCCCTCCACCGCCCAGTCGAACTGGAGCGCCTGGAGGCGCCGCTGCACGGCCTGTGCCGTGGCCACGTCCCGCATCCAGCCGGAGGTCACCCCGAAGTACCGGTCCGCGCCGGCGCACGCGGCCGCGAGGAGCAGGGCCAGGCATCCCCACGGCGCCACGCCCCCCGCCAGCTTCGTCAGATCCAGTAGCGGCAGCGCCGCCCCGGTCACCGCCCCCACCGCCGCCCCGGCCCGCAGCACCCGGGCCCCGCGCCGCTTCCACACCCGGTCCCGCAGATACCAGTCCGCCGTCCGCAGCGCCCCGTGCTCCACCCACCGGTACAGCTCGTCCAGCCGCTCGCCGGGCTCGCCCCAGTCGCCGGGCGGCAGCGCCCGCCCGGTCAGATCACCCGGCCGGGGTCCGGCCGAGCCCTCGCCCCGCCCGTCCTGAGGCGGCCCCTCGGGCTGCATCTCCGGCTGACCCACCCGGCACTCCCTACTGATCACGACCGGTCACGTAGCGTGACATCCCCTGCCGACGTGCGCCACCCTTCCTACCGCCCCATGGGTGGCCCGGTCGTGGCTTCCCTCCCTTTTCCGCCCGGAAGAGGGCCTTGATCAGCTGTGGATCCGCCGTCTCTCTCACCCGAAAGAGTGGCGGTGTGATGGCCGCCCGGACCACGTAGGCTCGTGCCAAGGAGAAAGACACAGAGGAGCTGATCGTGATCCCCGGTGGTGGCCAGCCCAACATGCAGCAGTTGCTCCAGCAGGCCCAGCAGATGCAGCAGGATCTGCAGCGGGCCCAGGAGGAACTGGCGAACACGGACGTCGACGGGCAGGCGGGCGGCGGCCTGGTCAGGGCCACCGTGACCGGCGCCGGCGAGCTGCGCGGCCTGAAGATCGACCCCAAGGCGGTGGACCCGGAGGACACCGAGACCCTCGCCGACCTGATCGTGGCCGCCGTGCAGGCGGCGAACGAGAACGCGCAGGCGCTCCAGCAGCAGAAGCTCGGTCCGCTGGCCCAGGGCCTGGGCGGCGGCACGGGCATCCCCGGTCTGCCGTTCTGACTCCGGTCCAACTAGCGTACGTACCGAAAGGTCTCCAGGAAGGGCGGTCCGTTGTACGAAGGCGTGGTCCAGGACCTCATCGACGAGCTGGGGCGGCTGCCCGGCGTCGGTCCCAAGAGCGCGCAGCGGATCGCCTTCCACGTGCTCCAGGCCGAGCCGACGGACGTGAAGCGGCTCGCGCAGGCGCTCCTGGAGGTCAAGGCGAAGGTCCGCTTCTGCGCGACCTGCGGCAATGTCGCGCAGGAGGAACTGTGCAACATCTGCCGTGACCCGCGCCGCGACCCCTCCGTGATCTGCGTCGTGGAGGAGCCGAAGGACGTCGTCGCGATCGAGCGGACCCGCGAGTTCCGCGGCCGCTACCACGTGCTCGGCGGGGCGATCAGCCCCATCGAGGGGGTCGGCCCCGACGACCTGCGTATACGGGAACTTCTCGCGCGGTTGGCCGACGGGACGGTCACGGAGCTGATCCTGGCCACCGATCCCAACCTGGAGGGCGAGGCCACGGCCACGTACCTCGCGCGCATGATCAAGCCCATGGGCCTGAAGGTCACCCGCCTGGCCAGCGGCCTCCCGGTGGGTGGCGACCTGGAATACGCGGACGAGGTCACCCTCGGCCGCGCCTTCGAGGGGAGAAGACTCCTAGATGTCTGACGCCACGCTGCACGCCACGTCGCAGAATCCCGACGACTTCGCGGTACAGGTCGCGGACCAGGTCGAGAGCTTCCTGGTGGCCGTCACCGAGGTGGCGCGGGGCGACGAGCCCGGCTCGACCGTCCCCTTCCTCCTCCTGGAGATCTCCCAGCTGCTGCTGGCCGGCGGCCGGCTGGGCGCCCACGAGGACATCCTCCCCGACGAGCGCTACGAGCCCGACCCGGGTCCGGAGCCGGACGTGGACGGGCTGCGGGAGAACTTCGCCCGGCTGCTGGAGCCCGTCGACGTCTACTCCGAGGTCTTCGACCCCTACGAGCCCCGCAGGGCCCCGGTGCCTGCCCGGATCTCCGACGACCTCGCCGACATCATCACGGACCTGCGCCACGGCATGGCCCACTACCGCGCGGGCCGCACCACCGAGGCCCTGTGGTGGTGGCAGTTCTCCTACTTCTCCAACTGGGGCCCGACGGCCTCGGCCGTGCTGCGCGCCCTCCAGTCGGTGCTCATCCACGTCCGCCTCAACCAGCCGCTGGAGGAACTGGACGGCCTGGACACCGACCAGCCCCCCATGGGCGACGAGACCCTGGAGTTCGAGGCGGGCCGGGTGATGGCCGAGGAGATCGGCGGACCGCTGGGGATGCGGCCCGGCCCGTGACGCCGTAGTCGTGTCCCGCGGATTACGGCGCCCGGTGTGACCCGGGGCACGTTCCGCGTGGGTCGGCCCCGGCTGGGCAGGAGGCCCTCCGAAGCGGGCGTCCGAGGTCCCATGGGCAGATGTCTCACCATGCGGGAGCAGGGTGGTGGATTTTGGACGCTCGTTAAACTGAGCCGACACAAACGAACCGAGCGAGGAGCGCACGTGGGCCTTGTCGTGCAGAAGTACGGAGGCTCCTCCGTAGCCGATGCCGAGGGCATCAAGCGCGTCGCCAAGCGGATCGTGGAAGCGAAGAAGAACGGCAACCAGGTTGTCGTCGTCGTTTCCGCGATGGGCGACACGACGGACGAGTTGATCGATCTCGCCGCGCAGGTTTCTCCGATGCCTGCCGGGCGCGAATTCGACATGCTGCTGACCGCCGGAGAGCGGATCTCCATGGCGCTGCTGGCCATGGCGATCAAAAACCTGGGCCACGAGGCCCAGTCCTTCACCGGCAGCCAGGCCGGCGTCATCACCGACTCGGTCCACAACAAGGCCCGGATCATCGATGTCACGCCGGGCCGCATCCGGACCGCGCTGGACGAGGGCAACATCGCGATCGTCGCCGGTTTCCAGGGCGTCAGCGCCGACAAGAAGGACATCACCACGCTCGGCCGCGGTGGCTCGGACACCACCGCCGTGGCCCTCGCCGCCGCCCTCGACGCCGAGGTCTGCGAGATCTACACCGACGTCGACGGTGTGTTCACGGCCGACCCGCGGGTGGTCAAGAAGGCGAAGAAGATCGACTGGATCTCCTTCGAGGACATGCTGGAGCTCGCGGCCTCCGGTTCCAAGGTGCTGCTCCACCGCTGTGTGGAGTACGCCCGCCGCTACAACATCCCGATCCACGTACGCTCCAGCTTCAGCGGATTGCAGGGCACGTGGGTCAGCAGTGAGCCGATTGGGGACAAGAAGGTGGAGCAGGCCATCATCTCCGGTGTCGCGCACGACACCTCCGAGGCCAAGATCACGGTCGTCGGCGTGCCGGACAAGCCGGGTGAGGCCGCCGCGATCTTCCGGGCCATCGCCGACGCGCAGATCAACATCGACATGGTCGTGCAGAACGTGTCCGCCGCCTCCACCGGCCTGACGGACATCTCCTTCACGCTGCCGAAGACCGAGGGCCGCAAGGCCATCGACGCCCTGGAGCGCAACCGCCCCGGCATCGGCTTCGACTCGCTGCGCTACGACGACCAGATCGGCAAGATCTCCCTGGTCGGCGCCGGTATGAAGACCAACCCGGGCGTCACCGCGGCCTTCTTCGAGGCGCTGTCCGACGCGGGTGTGAACATCGAGCTGATCTCGACCTCCGAGATCCGTATCTCGGTGGTCACCCGCAAGGACGACGTGTCGGAGGCCGTGCGCGCCGTGCACACCGCCTTCGGGCTCGACTCCGACACCGACGAGGCCGTCGTCTACGGGGGCACCGGCCGATGAACGCCAAGCCGACGCTCGCGGTCGTGGGAGCGACCGGGGTGGTCGGCCGGGTCATGCTCCAGATCCTTTCCCAGCGCAAGGACATCTGGGGCGAGATCCGTCTGTTCGCCTCTCCCCGCCCGGCCGGCCGCAAGCTGGCCGTGCGCGGGGCGGAGGCCGAGGTCTCGGCCCTGGCCGAGGACTCCTTCGACGGGGTCGACATCGCCCTGTTCGACGTGCCGGAGCCGGTCGCCGCCGAGTGGGCTCCGGTCGCCGCCGCGGCCGGGGCGGTGGTCGTGGACAACTCCGGTGCCTTCCGCGCCGATCCGGACGTCCCCCTGGTGGTGCCCGAGGTCAACGCCCACCGGGCGCGCAACCGTCCGCGCGGCATCATCGCCAACCCCGGCGCCACCACCCTCACGATGATCGTCGCCCTCGGCGCGCTGCACGCCGAGTACGGGCTGCGCGAGCTGGTGGTCTCCTCCTACCAGGCGGTGAGCGGCGCCGGCCGGGCCGGCGTGGACACGCTGCGCGCCCAGCTTTCCCAGGTCGCCGGCACCGAACTGGGCACCGCGCCCGGGGACGTACGGCGCCTCGTCGGCGACGCCACCGGCCCGTTCCCGGACCCGGTCGCGCTGAACGTCGTGCCGTGGGCCGGCACCGCGGCCGAGGACGGCTGGTCCTCGGAGGAGCTGCGGGTGCGCGACGAGGCCCGCCGGATCCTCTCGCTGCCCGGTCTGCCGGTCGCCGTCACCTGTGTCCGGGTCCCCGTGGTCACCGCCCACTCCCTCACGGTCCACGCCCGCTTCCAGGGGGCGGCCGCGGTGGACGGCGCCCGCGAGATCCTCGCCACCGCGCCCGGTGTGGTGCTGTGCGACGACCCGGCGGCCGGGGAGTTCCCCACCCCCGCCGACGTGGTGGGCACCGACCCCGCCTGGGTGGGGCGGCTGCGGCAGTCGCCGGACGACCCGACCGCGCTCGAACTCTTCGTCTGCGGCGACAATTTGCGCAAAGGTGCCGCATTGAACCTCGTGCAGATCGCGGAGCTGGTCGTCCAGGAGTCCGCCGGGTGAGCCGTGTGGCCGCTTTGTAGGATCTGTGCGCGAAGTGTGTCCGGCGGCATGGTCGAAACCGCTTGAGCCGGCCCTCTCGGCGACAGAGGATGTGCCTCCCCGCCCTCCGCAACCACGTGGAGGGCGGGGAGCGTCTTTGCGGTCACTCTTCGGGGCGTGGGGGCGCCGTGAGCGGACCGGGCGCGGGGATGCCCGTCCACATCGGACATAGGGGAAGAGCGGGACGCATGACGGCACTTGAGGCACCGCCGGCTGTCGCACATGTGACGCCCGGCGCGTACAACCCTGGCGGGGGCAGACGTGTCCAACAGGCGTGGCAGAGGTACTGGAACTCACAGGGGGCCGCGGCGCCGCGGCCCTTCGGCCGCCGCGCGCGGCGTTGCGTCCCCGCACGCCCGGCGGCATGCCGGTGATCGCGCCCATGCCAGCCGCGCGGCCCGCCCGCATACCCGGTCAGCGTGACGGCGCCGACGATCCCGTGGCCGCGGATGCCGTCGCCGGCACCACCGTGGACCATCTCACCGAGACCTACCGGGCGCACTACCGCTCGCTGCTGGGTCTCGCCGCCCTCCTCCTCGACGACACCGCCTCCTGCGAGGACGTCGTCCAGGAGGCCTTCATCCGGGTCCACTCGGCCCGCAAACGCGTCCGCGACCCGCAGAAGACCCTCGCCTACCTCCGGCAGACGGTCGTCAACCTCTCCCGCTCCACGCTGCGCCGCCGCATCCTCGGCCTCAAGCTGCTGGCCAAGCCGATGCCGGACATGGCGAGCGCGGAGGAGGGCGCGTACGACCGGCTGGAGCGCCGTGACCTCATCAAGGCGATGAAGGGGCTCCAGCGCCGCCAGCGGGAGGTCCTGGTCCTGCGCTACTTCGCGGACATGACCGAGGCCCAGGTCGCCGAGACGCTCGGCATCTCCCTGGGCTCGGTGAAGGCGTACGGTTCGCGCGGCATCGCCGCGCTGCGGGTGGCCATGGAGCAATCGTCATGACCTACGGCCCGCACCACGACGCCACCACCACACCTCACCGCACGCTGGGAACGAAACTGTGAACCACGGCCCCGACGACCGGAGCACCGAGGGGCTCGAACCCGAACGCGACCGCCGGCGCGCCGACTTCTTCGGCTCCCCCGACGGCGGGGAGCCGGGCTCGGCGGACCCGAACACGCGTCCGGGGGTCGAGGGCGAATGGCTCGCCCAGACGCTCGGCGGGCTCGGCTCGGACGAGGCGTCGGTGCGGCGGCTGCTGCACTCCGCGGTCGACGGCATCGAGCCGGGCGCGGGCACGCTGGAGCGGCTGCGCCGGGCGGTCCCCGCGCGCCGGGCCCGCAAGCGGCAGGCAGCCGTGGGCATGGCGGCGGCGGCCCTGTTCTTCGGTACGGCGATCCCGGCCCTGGTGCACGTCTCCGACTCCGGCGGCTCCGACCCGGACACCGCGATGGCCGGCCAGTCCTCGCAGGCGCGGTCCGGCACGGGACACGACAAGGACAAGGGCGGCTCGGCGAGCGACGGCAGGGGCACGGCCGGCAGACCGGTCCGGCCCGGCACGGGGCCCGGGAAGCCCGGGGAGCAGGGCGGCGGGGGCGCGGGCGCCGCCGGTGCCGCCGGCGGCGCGAACCCCTCGGCCACCCTGGCCGCGGGCGTCCCGGTGTGTACGCCGGCCCAGCTGGGCTCCGTCACGGGCAGCGCGGCCGCGCCGGACTCCACGGGGATCGTGTACGGCGCGTTCCGCGTCACCAACACCTCCTCCGGCCCCTGCTCCGTGAGCGGTGCGGGCACGGTGGGCGCGAGCGCGCAGGGCGCGGCGGACCCCGCGAAGATCGCCGTGGTGCGGCATGCGGCGGGCGACGCGGCGGCGGGCCTTCCCGACCCCTCCCAGGAGGCCGCGGGCCTGGTCCTCCAGCCCGGTGCCGCCTACCAGGAGAAGTTCGCCTTCGTCCCCTCCGAGACCTGCCCCACCGCGGGCGGCCCGACCGGCGGCACGGACAGCGGGGCGAGCCCCGATCCGTCCCCCACCCCCAGCGACGGCACGGCGGCCGACACCGGCAGCTCCGCCGGCCCCGCCCCCCAGCTGGGCACGGGCGCCACCGCCGACGGCAGTGTCCTGGTCACCCACACCCCGGCCGCCGGCGGCGCCACGGCTTCGGCGAAGGTGCCGGGGGAGTGCGCGGGGACGGTGTACTACACGGGGGTACTGGCGGTCTCGTAGGAGGCCGGCACGGGCGGGCGCCGGGGACCCCGCCGGGGGAGGCACCCGGCGCGCTGCGGTGAGCGGTCCCCGCGCCCGGCCGGCCCGGACCCCGGTCAGCCGCCGGACACGGAGACCGGCACGGACTCCTCCGGCGCCAGGCCCAGCGCGGCGTCCCGTGCGGCCTCGACCTCCCGCCGCAGCAGCCGGAACCACATGAACACCGTGAACCCGGCGAAGACGAACCACTCCCCGGTGTACCCGAGGTTCTGGAACGCCTTCAGGTCCAGTCCCGTACCGTCCGGCGCCGACGCCGGCACCGCCTTCATCCCGGCGTCCGCCCGGTCCAGCGTCACCCACGCGTCGTACAGGTGGTCCGGCACCAGATTGACCAGCGCCGCCGAACTGATCGCCGCCGTCTGCCCCGCGGGCAGCCCGCCCTGGGCGCTGACCCCGTTGTCCCCCGGCGTCTCGGACGCCTGCAACGCACCGACGACCGTCACCTCGCCGCGCGGCGCGGTCGGCGCCTTCGCCGCGGTCGCCGTCCCGGGCAGCCACCCCCGCACCACGGGGAGCGACTTCCCGCTGTCGGTCCGCAGCAGTGTCAGGACGTAGAACCCGTTCTTGTCGTCCAGTTGCCGGCCGGGCACGAGCAGCTGCGTCCCGTACCGTCCGTGCGCGGACACCCGCCGCCCGGACGTCGCCTTGTCGACCGGCAGCATCGAGTCCAGCGGGCGGGCCGCCTGCGTGGCGTCGGACGCGGCCTGCCGGTTCGCGGCGTGTTCCTCGTGCACCCGCCCCTCGAACCGGCTCAGCTGCCAGGACCCCATGAAGATGCAGAAAGGGATGGCGAGCAGCACGAAAACGTTGATGCCCCACCAGCGCGGAGTCAGCAGAAACCGGTACACGCCTCCCACGGTACGGCGCCCGCCGCATCGTCCCGCCCGCGGGTCAGCCCTTGCGGGCCCCGGGCGCGCTGGACCAGGGGGGCCGACGGCGCGGCCCGCCGGCACGCCGCTGCCCGCGTCCGGGGAGCCCGTGGCGGGAAAGTCGTCCACAGGCCGCGCTCACCCGCCGCACAATTGTCGCGGCGGCCAGGCAGTATGGGCGCATGACTGGGGCCAAGACTGAGAGCACGACGCCGAGCGCACCGCAGACGCCGGGCAGCGCGGACATGCCGGACTGGGAGAAGCGGTTCCGGGCGCCGCGGGTGTCCCTGCCCGACTGGGCCGAGGACGCGCCGGACCGCTCCCTGTTCGTGTCGAACGCGACGGGGACGTACGAGCTGTACGCGTGGGACCGCGCGACGGGCGAGCAGCGCCAGGCCACCGACCGGCCGAACGGCACGACGGACGGCACGCTCTCCCCGGACGGCGCCTGGATCTGGTGGTTCGACGACAAGGACGGCGACGAGTTCGGCGTCTGGCGCCGCCAGCCCTTCACCGGCGGTGCCGACGAGCCGGCCGTCCCGGGCCTCGCCCCCTCCTACCCGGCCGGCCTCGCCCTGGCCCGCGACGGACACACCGCGGTCGTCGGCCGCTCCACGGACGAGGAGGGCACGACGATCCACCTGGCCCGCACGGGCGCGGACCCGGTGGAGATCTACCGGCACCGCGAGTCCGCGGGCGTCGGCGACCTCTCCCACGACGGCTCCCTGATCGCCATCGAGCACACCGAGCACGGCGACGCCATGCACGCGGCGCTGCGCGTGCTGCGCCCGGACGGCTCGACGGTCGCCGAACTGGACGACACCAAGGGCGGCGCCGAGGAGCTGGGCCTGGAGGTGCTGGGCTTCGCCCCGGTCGACGGCGACACCCGGCTGCTCATCGGGCACCAGCGCCGGGGCCGCTGGGAGCCGCTCGTGTGGGACGTGTCCACGGGGGAGGAGGCGGACCTCGCCCTGGAGCTGCCCGGCGACGTCAGCGCCGAGTGGTATCCGGACGGCTCGGGCCTGCTGATCGCGCACAGCTTCGAGGCCCGCAGCGAACTGTTCCGGTACGACCTGGCGAGCCGCGAGCTGACCAGGGTCCCCACCCCGCCCGGTACCGTCTCCGGGGCGACCGCCCGCCCGGACGGCAGCGTGGAGTACCTGTGGTCCTCCTCCGCCGAGCCGTCGGTGGTGCGGTCCACCGCCGGCGGTGTGGTCCTGGACCCGCCCGGCATGAAGTGCCCGCCGTCGGTGCCGGTGGAGGACGTCTGGGTGGAGGGGCCCGGCGGCCGCATCCACGCCCTGATCCAGAAGCCGGCGGGCGCGAGCGGCCCCCTGCCCACCGTCTTCGACCTGCACGGCGGCCCGACCTGGCACGACAGCGACTCCTTCGCCTCCGGCCCGGCCGCCTGGGTCGACCACGGGTACGCGGTGGTCCGGGTCAACTACCGCGGCTCCACCGGGTACGGCCGCGCGTGGACCGACGCCCTCAAGCACCGGGTCGGCCTGATCGAGCTGGAGGACGTGGCGGCGGTCCGCGACTGGGCGGTCTCCTCGGGCCTGGCCGACCCCGACCGCCTGGTCCTCACCGGCGGCTCCTGGGGCGGCTACCTCACCCTCCTCGGCATCGGCACCCAGCCCGAGGCGTGGACGGTGGGTATCGCGGTCGTCCCGGTCGCGGACTACGTCACGGCGTACCACGACGAGATGGAGGCCCTGAAGGCCATGGACCGCACCCTCCTCGGCGGCACCCCCGAGGAGGTCCCGGAGCGCTTCGAGGCGTCCTCCCCCCTCACCTACGTCGACCGGGTCAAGGCCCCGGTCTACATCTCGGCCGGTGTCAACGACCCCCGCTGCCCCATCCGCCAGATCGACAACTACATCCATCGCCTCCAGTCCCTCGGCGCCACCCACGAGGTCTACCGCTACGACGCCGGCCACGGCTCCCTGGTCGTCGACGAGCGGATCAAGCAGGTGGCGCTGGAGCTGGACTTCGCACGGCGGCACCTCCCGGCGTAGCCGCCCCGCCCGGCCGCCCGGCCCCCGCGGCACCTCGCCGCGGGGGTCAGCGCAGGGCGGCCAGGCCCCTGCGGGTGACGGCGACCACCACGCGGTCCCCCTTCGCCAGCACATGGTCGGCGGGGGTGTCGCTGCGGCCCGCGAGCGCCAGCACCCGCCAGGAACCGGGACGGAAGGCCTGGTCCACCGTCCGGCCCTCCAGCATCGGATGACCGTCCACGTCGACCGCGGCGAACAGCAGCACCTGCCGCTCCACCGCCACCGCGCCGAGCACCTGCCGGCCGAGCATCGCCCCCGCGAACGCCGGCGCCGCCAGATGCGTCACGCTCCGGCTCCGGGTCAGGGCGTGCGGATAGGCGGCGCGCAGGGTCCGGTAGACCGCCGTGGCGAAGTCGTCGTCGTACAGCCGCAGCACCACCCGCAGATCCGGCCGCACCGTCCGCGCGTACAGCACCGCCTCCAGGTTCGTGGTGTCCGAGCTGGTCACCGCGAGCAGCGCCTGCGCCCGGTTGATCTTCGCGGACTCCAGGACGCCCTCCTGCGTGACGTCCCCGAGCACCACCGGTACCCGCAGCCGTCGCGCCGTGGCGAGCCCGCGCGCCTCGGGGTCGGACTCGACGCACACCACCGGCACGTTCAGCTCCCGCAGCCGGGTCAGCACCCGGGTGCCGATCTTGCCGAGCCCCAGCAGCACCACATGCCCGCCGAGCCCGCGCGGCGGCCTGCGCAGCGAGGTGGCGGTGCGGAAGGTGCCCAGCGCCTCCAGGACGGCGGCCAGCAGCACCGGCAGCAGCAGCAGCCCCACCAGCGCGGACAGGAGCTGGAGCAGCTGGCGGCCGAGCGGCGCGCCGAGCGCCGGGTCGTCGATGGCGAACATGTCGAGCAGGGTGAGGTAGAAGGCCCGCACCGGATGGATCCCGGTCACCACCCACAGGGCGACGGCCATCGCGAGCACACAGCCGACCAGGCCGGCCAGCGACCACCGCAGCCGCCGCGAGAACAGCGAGTTGAGCCAGGGGACGACCCCCGCCCCGCGTGCCGCCGACTCCGGCCCGCCCGCGGTCGACACCTGCTCCAGCACGATCGCGGTCCGCCCGGCGGCGCCCCGCACCTCCTCGTCGGCCGGCAGCAGCCGCGGCTCCTGGTCCCCGCCGGCCGTTCCGGTGGGGTCGCCGACCGAGAGCAGGGCGAGGGTGTGCGGGCCCGAGTCGGCGGGCAGCGGCCGTTCCACCGCCCGCAGCAGCAGCCCCTCGGTCTGCACGACCTTGCTGGTGCCCGCGAGCGCGGTCGCGGCCAGCGCCGGCGCGGCGGTGTCGGCGTCGGACAGCACGGTCGTCGACGCCTCCGCGCCGGAGTCGTCTCCGCCGTCGTAGGCCAACGCGGCCGCCTGGTCCAGGAGTTCCTCGATGTGCTGGCCCAACCGCCGGTTGTAGAGCCGCAGTACGAGCCGCAGCCGGGGGTTGAGCCGGCGGGCGGTGAGCGCGGCGCGGATGTTGGTCTCGTCGTCGTCGTGCACCAGCGCGAGCGCGGTGGCCCGCTCCACCCCGGCCGCCGCGAGCACCGCCTCGGTCAACTCGAATGCTTCTAGAACGGGTTCACCGGCCGCCGCGGCCGGCGCGGCCGCCGTGCCCGCCACGGCGGGCCGGCCTCCGACCGCCGCGCTGACCACCCGGTCGAGCAGCGCCGCCGACGCGGCCCGCGCCCGGCCGACCACCGGCCCTCTCGCCGCGCGCTCGGCCGGCGGCACCACGAGGGTCACCTGCTCGCCGTACACCCCGCGCAACTCGGCCGCCAGCCGGTGCGCCAGCCCGTCGTCCCCGCACACCACCATGTGGGGTGCGCCGGGTCCCCCTTGAAACGGAACGCTCGCCACGAGGGGAAAGACTGCCTCAGAAGGAAGCCTGGTTCCAGGCGGACCGAACGCTCGTGTCGTTCACCGGCGTTCGGTCCGCGCAGGACGTGCCGGGAGCCGTCAGCGCTCGGCCGCCGCCTTCTCGAAGTCGAAGCGCGCCAGATCCGCCAGCCACACCCGGGCGTTGCCGTCCGAGGGGGCCCGCCAGTCGCCGCGCGGGGAGAGCGAACCACCGGCCGAGACCTTGGGCCCGTTCGGCATGGCCGAGCGCTTGAACTGCGCGAACGCGAAGAAGCGGCGGCAGAAGACCTCCAGCCAGCGCACGATCTCCGGGAGGTCGTACGCCACCCGCTTGGCCGCGGGGAAGCCGGGCGGCCACGCGCCCGACTCCGCGTCCTGCCAGGCGTGCCAGGCCAGGAAGGCGATCTTCGAGGGCCGCAGGCCATGACGCAGCACGTGGAAGAGGGTGAAGTCGTGCAGCGCGTACGGGCCGATCTTCGACTCGGTGGACTGCATCTCCTCGCCCGGCACCAGCTCCGGGCTGATCTCGGTGTCCAGGATCGCGGCCAGGATCTCGCCGGTCTCCGCGTCGAACTGCTCGCTGCTGATCACCCAGCGGATCAGGTGCTGGATCAGCGTCTTGGGCACACCGGAGTTGACGTTGTAGTGGCTCATCTGGTCGCCGACGCCGTACGTCGACCAGCCGAGCGCCAGCTCGGAGAGGTCGCCGGTGCCGAGCACGATGCCGCCGCGCTGGTTGGCCAGCCGGAACAGGTAGTCGGTGCGCAGGCCCGCCTGGACGTTCTCGAACGTGACGTCGTACACCGGCTCGCCGGCGGCGAAGGGGTGGCCCATCTCCTCGAGCATCAGCCGCGCGGTCGGCGTGATGTCCAGCTCGGCCGCGGTGATGCCGAGCGCCCGCATCAGCCGGTGCGCGTTGTCCTTGGTGTGGTCGCTGGTGGCGAAGCCGGGCAGGGTGAAGCCCAGGATGTCGCTGCGCGGGCGTCCGGCGCGGTCCATCGCGCGGGCGGCGACGATCAGCGCGTGCGTGGAGTCCAGACCGCCGGAGACGCCGATGACCACCTTGGGGCCGCCGATCGCCCCGAGCCGCTGCTGGAGCCCCTCGACCTGGATGTTGTACGCCTCGTAGCAGTCCAGGGCGAGCCGCTCGGGGTCGGCGGGCACGAACGGGAAGCGCTCCACGCGGCGCCGCAGCCCCAGGTCGGTGGCGACCGGCGGGTCCAGCAGGAAGGACACCGTGCGGAAGCCGCCGGTGCGCGCGGCATGGGTGCGGCGGTTGTCGTCGAAGCTGCCCATCCGGCTCCGCTCCTGCCGCAGCAGGTCGAGGTCGACGTCGGCCGCCGCGAACTGCTCGCCGAGCGGGAAGCGCTCGGACTCGGCCAGCAGCGCCCCGTTCTCGTAGATCATCGTCTGGCCGTCCCATGACAGGTCGGTGGTCGACTCGCCGAGACCGGCCGCCGCGTAGACGTACGCGGCGAGGCAGCGGGCGGACGCCGAGCGGCACAGCAGCTTGCGGTCCTCGGCCCGGCCGACGGTGATCGGGCTGCCGGAGAGGTTCGCCAGCACGGTCGCCCCGGCCAGCGCGGCCTCGGCGCTCGGCGGCACCGGCACCCACATGTCCTCGCAGATCTCCGCGTGCAGCACCAGGCCCGGCACGTCGTCCGCCGCGAACAGCAGATCCACGCCGAACGGCACGTCCGCGCCGCCGACCCGGACGGTGCCGCCGCGCTCGTCGTCGCCCGCGGCGATCTGGCGGCGCTCGTAGAACTCCCGGTAGTTCGGCGGGTACGACTTCGGGGCCACGCCGAGGATCTTGCCGCGGTGCACCACGACCGCGCAGTTGTAGATCCGGTTGCGGTGGCGCAGCGGGGCGCCGACCACCAGTACCGGCAGCAGGTCCGCCGACCCGGCGACCACCTCCGCCAGGGCCGCCTCGACCGCGTCCAGCAGCGGGTCCTGGAGCAGCAGGTCCTCGATCGAGTAGCCGCACAGCACCATCTCGGGGAAGACGGCGACGGCGACGCCCTCCTCGGCGCACCGGCGCGCCTGGCGCAGGACCGATTCGGCGTTGGCGCCCGGGTCGGCGATGACGGTGTGGCCCGTGCACGCGGCGACGCGCGCGAAGCCATGCTGATAGATCGACCAGAAGTTCACAGGGGGAAGCCTAGAACTTCTGCTCCACGGCGGTCGCGGGCGCTCGCCTTTGCCCCGAACGGGGACGTACAGTACCCCTAGGGGTATTTCTTGAGGAGTGAGCGTGGAACTGGAGCTTGAGGGTGCGTCCCTGAAGGCCGTGCTGAACCGGCTGCGGCGTGCGCAGGGCCAGATCTCCGGGGTGATCCGGATGATCGAGGAGGGCCGGGACTGCGAGGATGTCGTCACCCAACTGGCCGCCGCCTCGCGGGCGCTGGACCGCGCCGGATTCGCGATCATCGCCACCGGGCTCCAGCAGTGCGTGGCCGACATCGAGTCGGGGCGCAAGAACGGGGAGGACGCACAGGAGATGAAGGCGCGGATGGAGCGGCTCTTCCTGTCGCTGGCGTAGGTCCCCCCAGCACTCCCTCCGCAGCGCCGGAGGCCCTCGCACACCCGCGTGCGGGCCGTTCGGCCCTTGTCCGCGCCCGTCCGCCCGCACTTCACTGGTCCGCCGGCCCCCGACCACCTCCGGCAAGGCGGAACGCCCGATGACCAGTGACACGACCACCGGCGCCACCCCTCGGCAGCGGGACCGGCGCGGCAGCCGGCCGATCCCGCCCGAGGCCACGGCCACCGCTTCCCGTGCCTTCGCCTGGCTGCTGATCGTGACCGGCGCGCTCGGCATCCTGGCCTCCTTCGTGATCACGATCGACAAGATCCAGCTGGTCCAGGACCCGCACTTCACCCCGTCCTGCAACCTCAGCCCGGTGGTGTCCTGCTCCGACGTGATGCGCAGCGCCCAGGCGTCCGTCTTCGGCTTCCCCAACCCCCTGCTGGGCCTCGCCGCCTACCCCGTCGTGGTCACCACCGGCTTCGCCCTGCTGTCCGGTGCCCGCTTCCGGCGCTGGTTCTGGCTCGGCCTGAACGCGGGCACGTCGTTCGGCGCGGGCTTCTGCATGTGGCTGATGAGCCAGGCCCTGTACGACATCGGCGCGTTGTGCCTGTGGTGCTGCCTGGCCTGGGCGGCCACCATCGCGATGTTCTGGTACACCACCGCGCACAACCTGATGCACGGCGTCATCCGCGCGCCCCGCGCCGTGGTGGCCGGCGTGCTGGAGTTCCACTGGGCGGTGCCGCTCACCTGGTGCCTGGGCATCGTGATGCTGATCGCCACGCGGTGGTGGGACTACTGGGTGTCGCTGCTGTGACGGAACGTCCCTGAGGCCCTCACCACGACGGCGCTCAAGGAGGCCGGGCCGAAAGGCCGAGGGGCCGGGGGCCGAAAGGCCAAAAGGCCGAGGGGCTCAGGGGCTCAGGGGCTGAGGGGCCGAGGGGCCGGAGGGTCCGGGGGCCGGCGGGGCTCGCCGACCCGCTCTGCCGCCCCGACGCCCGCCCCGCACCGGTCCCGGCCCGCCGCCACCCGCCACTGGCCGCGGCCGTGCGCCACCTGGCCGGCCGCCGACCTGGCCGGCGACCCCCTGCTGCGGGTGCGCCTGGACCGCGGCCGGACCTCGCGGTCGTACCCGGGGACAGGGCGGTCCTCGGCACCCCGCTGTGCCGCGGGCACACCGCGGGCGCCGGACCAAGAGGGGCCGCCCGGCCCTGCCGACGGCCGTACCCGGGCCTGTTGGGCCCTATCGGCGAGGGGTGTCCCCGGGCCGATCATGTGGCGGGCCGGGAAGCGCCGGGTCCACGACCCCCACGCGTGGCGCTTCCCGGCCCGGCTCCGACACGCACAGCTGGGAGGGACGCCGTCCGGTGGACGAGGCACAGATACACAGGGTGATGACCGAACGGCCGAGCGCCGAGGCCACCGCGGCCGGCGCACGGCAGCCGGCCCACCGACGCGCACGGCCCACCTGGATCCAGTGGCTGACGACCACGGACCACAAACAGATCGGGACGATGTACCTGGTCAGCGCGTTCGCGTTCTTCCTGGTCGGTGGCGTGCTGGCGTTGCTGATGCGCGCCGAACTGGCCCGCCCCGGACTCCAGATCATGACGAACGAGCAGTTCAACCAGGCGTTCACCATGCACGGCTCGGTCATGCTGCTGCTGTTCGCGATGCCGCTGTTCACCGGCTTCGCGAACTGGATCATGCCGCTCCAGATAGGCGCGCCCGACGTGGCGTTCCCCCGGCTGAACATGCTGGCCTTCTGGCTGTTCCTGTTCGGTTCGCTGATCGCGGCGGGCGGCTTCCTGACGCCCGACGGCGCGGCGGACTTCGGGTGGTTCCTGTACGCCCCGCTGTCCGACGCGGTGCACTCGCCGGGGCTCGGCTCCGACCTGTGGATCATGGGCGTGGCGCTGTCCGGCTTCGGTTCGATCGCGGGCGCGGTCAACTTCATCACCACGATCATCTGCATGCGCGCGCCCGGCATGACCATGTTCCGCATGCCGATCTTCGTGTGGAACGTGCTGCTGACCGCGCTCCTGGTCCTGCTCGTCTTCCCGGTCCTGGCCGCCGCCCTGTTCGCGCTGGAGTGCGACCGCAAGTTCGGCAGCCACATCTTCGACGCGGCCAACGGCGGCGCCCTGCTGTGGCAGCACCTCTTCTGGTTCTTCGGCCATCCGGAGGTCTACATCCTGGCGTTGCCGTTCTTCGGCATCGTCTCCGAGGTGATCCCGGTGTTCTCCCGCAAGCCGATGTTCGGCTACATGGGCCTGATCGCCGCGACCATCTCCATCGCGGGCCTGTCGGTCACGGTGTGGGCACACCACATGTACGTCACCGGCGGCGTCCTCCTGCCCTTCTTCTCCTTCATGACGTTCCTGATCGCGGTGCCGACGGGGGTGAAGTTCTTCAACTGGATCGGCACGATGTGGAAGGGCTCGCTCAGCTTCGAGACCCCGATGCTGTGGACGACCGGCTTCCTCGTCACCTTCGTCTTCGGCGGCCTGACGGGAGTGATCCTGGCCGCTCCGCCGCTGGACTTCCACGTCTCCGACTCGTACTTCGTGGTGGCCCACTTCCACTACACGATCTTCGGTACGGTCGTGTACGCGATGTTCGCCGGATTCCACTTCTGGTGGCCGAAGTTCACCGGCAAGATGCTGGACGAACGCCTCGGCAAGATCACCTTCTGGACGCTGACCGCGGGTTTCCACCTCACCTTCCTCGTCCAGCACTGGCTGGGCGCCGAAGGCATGCCGCGCCGGTACGCCGACTACCTGGCCACCGACGGCTTCACGGCCCTCAACACCATCTCCACCATCGGCTCGTTCCTCCTCGGCCTGTCCATCCTGCCGTTCTTCTACAACGTCTGGAAGACCGCCAAGTACGCCGAGCCGGTCGGCGTGGACGACCCCTGGGGCTACGGCCGTTCGCTGGAGTGGGCGACCTCCTGCCCGCCCCCGCGGCACAACTTCACCACCCTGCCGCGCATCCGCAGCGAGTCCCCGGCGTTCGACCTGCACCACCCGGAGATCGCGGCCCTCGGGGCAGAGGCGGCGAGTTAGCCGTGGCTCATCCCCTACTGGCCCTGGCCACCACCGCGGTGACCGCCGCCGGCGGAGTCTGGTACCTCCCGGCCCTCGCCGACCTCCGCGCCGGCGCCGACCGCCCGGTGTCCCGCCGCGTGCGGGCGGCGTCCTGCGTGACCGCGTGGTCGACGGCGGCGGCCGTCGCCGTACTCCTGCTCACGACGGATTCCTGGAAGTGGCCGGCCACCGCCGCCGCGGCCGGCACCTCCCTGGCCGCGGCCCTCCTCGTCCGCTCCCTCGTCCACCACTCCCACGAGGCCCGGGAAGCCGCCACCCACTGGACGGAGCTGGCCCCCGCCCAGTCCCCACCGGCCCCCGACCGCACCCGCCACGTGGTCGCCGTCCTCCTCGCCACCGGCCTGACCGCTGCCGCGGTCATCGGGGCCCTCCGCCTGGCCGAGGGCCCCGACACCCCGACCGCCTGGCTGACCACCATCACCGCCCCCGCCGCCGTCCTCGCCCTCTTCATCACCCTGGCCGCCACCCACACGCACCACCGCCGCCACCACCCTCACTGACCGCCACCACCCTCACCGGCCGCCCCCGTCCCCGACCCGGGCGGGGCGCACTCCCTCATCCACACGTGCGCCCCGCCCGTTCACGCGTTCCCGGCGCGAGGCGCTCAGGTGCGTACGATCCGCCCCCGGTACAGCGGACCCCGGACTCCCCGGAACTGCAGATCGAGTCCGAGACCATCCCGTTCGGCGTGGACGTGCAGATGCGGCTCGCTGCTGTTCCCGGAGTTGCCGACCTCACCGAGCGGCTGCCCGGCCCGTACGACGTCGCCCGCGGCCACGGTCACGGTGCCCGGCCGAAGGTGGGCGAGCTTGACGACCTCGTCGCCCGTGTCGATCCACACGTGGTTGCCGTAGGTGGGCTGGTAGCGGATGGCACCGGGCTCCTGGTCCTCCACGACGCCGGCGGCCGAGACGACCGTGCCGTCGCACGGGGCGAGCACGGGCTGCCCGTACACCAGATAGCTCTCGTTCCCGCCGCGCGGGCCCCTGACCCGGGAGCCGCCCGGCCCGACCTGGATGATGTCCAGCGCACCGCGCTGTTCGGGGAAGGCGGCATGATGGTTCAGGCCCCGCCCGCCGCCCTGCGCCACGAGCCAACGGCCGCCGCGCAGAGGGAAGTCGAGCGGCCGGGACACGGCCGTCCCCCAGCGGTGCCGCCGGGCCCGCACCAGGAGCAGCCCGAAGCCCGCGCACAGGCCGACGCCCACGACCAGTTCGGCGGCGCCGCCCGACGAGGGAAGCCGCGGCAGCCGCCAGCCGGAGGCGAGGGCGACCAGCGCGCCGGCCTGCAGCGGCCGGCGTATCCACCGGGGGAACTCCGCGGGGGCAAACCAGCCGTGCACGACCAGGTAACCGGCCGCGACGACGAGCACCCGACCGCACCAGGCGACCCGGCCGGGAGCCGTCCAGCACGCGTCGATACGCACGGCGAACAGCACCGCGAGCACCACCCAGGCCGACGCCGCCGGCATCCACCGGGGGACCCGCAGCCGCGGCGGACGGTGGACGCCGGGGGCGATCAGCAGCGCGTCCAGCTCCTGGCCGTCCCGCGTGACCGCGAACGCGAGGACGTTCCCCTCGCTCCCCTGGATCACCAGCCCGTCGGGACTGTCCCGCACCCCGGTGATCCTGCCGACCCGGCCGAACGTGACCTCCAGAATCCCGTCGAGCCGCTCCCGCCCCACGGCGGCGACCACCCGGGGCGCCATGCGCTCCCGTTCCTCGGCCCCGACGGTCAGAAACCGGTACAGAACCTCCGCCGCGCCCTGCCTCCCCCCGACCCCGGCCACCGACCGCCCGTCGTCGCCACGCATCCGATACGCCTCCCCCTGTGTTTGCCCGATGCGGCCACGGTTTACGAGACGGTCGTCGACGGTCATGCGTTGCTGGGGGAGGAGAGCGGTCATCACGAAGAGGGGATCACGCCGCGACCCTCAAGACGATCAACCCGTCCGTCGAGGTCATGCGGAGACCGTCGACTGACCGGCGCCCACGCAAAGCAGGTCAGGGTGGCGTTCATGGGCCCCCGGTCTTGTCTGAAAGCCATGAACGGCCACGAACGGCTCTGAACGAGACGCGGACCGAGACGGACGGCAGGAGCTACGGGTGCGTTCGGGGCACCGTAGGGGCTCGGTCGGTGGAGGCGCGGTGTACTCGGAGCCGAGCGTTCGTATGCTGACCCGCGGTGGCGCGGGACGGACGGGCGGGCGGTGCGGTCGGTGGCGACATTTGTGCTGGTGCACGGGGCGATGCACGGAGGCTGGTGCTGGTCCCCGGTGCGCCGGAGACTCACCGCGGCCGGGCACGAGGTGTTCACACCCAGCCTCACCGGACAGGGCGAACGGCGTGACGCGCTCACTCCTGAGATCGGTCTGTCGACCCATGTACGTGACCTCACCGAACTGTTGTGGTTCGAGGACCTCACTGATGTGCATCTGGTGCTGCACAGCTACGCCGGTGTGCTCGCGGGTCCGCTCGCCGAAGCCGTAGGTGAACGGCTGGCCTCGCTTACCTTCCTCGCGGCCTTTCTCGTGGAGCCGGGGGAGTGCCTGCTGGACGTGGAGCCGCCCGAGGTCGCCGCCGGCTACCGGCAGATGGCCCGGGAGCTCGGCGAAGGGTGGTACCTCCCTCCGGCACCGGCGTTCCTGGAACAGTGGGGCATCCCGGACGACCGGCGTTCCCACGTAGGCGAGCGGCTGACGGCCTTTCCGCTGCGGTGCCAGACCGATGCCGCGCACTACGACCCCGCGCCGCTCTCGGCCCTTCCCACCACCTACATCCGGCACACCCAGCCACCGCTGGAGAGTCTCGACCGGTCCTACGGCCGTGCGGTGCGGGCGGGTTGGGACATCCGGGAGATCGCCTGCGGACATGACGCCATACTGGCCGAGCCCGAGCGGACGGCGGCGATGCTGGAGTTGATCGCGGGCGGCTAGTAGCGCCTGGTCTACTACTGGCATTTTCGCTGTTGGAGGGGGAGCCATGACATCGGTCCGCAAGGTTCACGACGGATCGTTGTCGGGTTGCGTCCTGAGAAGTGGTGTACCGGTTCCCACCTGACTGGTGGCCTTCTCGCCCCGGGCCGGGCTCAGACTCGCCGCCCCGCACTCCCGGCCGGAAGGGACAGGGCAGGCGTTTAATCGGATGTGCGTGCGGCGCCGGGTTGTTAGGTTCGCTGTGTGCCGAAGCTGAATCAGATCATCGCAGTCGAAAAGGGCGTCAAGTCCAAGGCTCTCCAGGAGCTCACCCAGGCTCACCAGGACGTGCAGAAGCCCGCACTGCTGGCTGGCATCTCCCGGACCTACCAGCCCAAGGACGAGGAGGGCGAGCAGCTGCCGCCCGAGTCCACGCGGGTGCAGATCAAGGCCGAGGACGCTCTGCGGGCGACCGCCGGGACGCTGACGAGGCTCTTCGACGTGACCGCGACGAAGGACTGGGCGAACCGGTCCGCAGTCGCAGACGTGGTGGTCGACGGTACGGTGCTGTTGCCCCAGGTGCCCGTCCCGTACCTGTTGTTTCTGGAGAAGCAACTCACCGACCTGCACACCTTCGTGCGCAAGCTGCCGGTGCTCGACGCCTCCGAGTCGTGGAACCTGGACCCTTCGACGGACTCGTGGAAGACGGACCCGGTGCGGACTATCCGCACGAAGAAGGTTCCGCGCAACCATGTGAAGGCCGAGGCCACGGAGAAGCACCCGGCGCAGGTCGAGGTGTACTACGAGGACGTCCCGGTCGGTTACTGGACCACGGTGAAGTTCTCCGGTGCGCTGCCTGCCCGGCGGGTCAACGAGCTCCTCGACCGCGTCGAGAAGCTCCAGCAGTCCGTCAAGTTCGCCCGCGAGGAGGCGAACAACACCGAGGTGACCGACCAGCGGGTCGGCGACGCGGTATTCGGCTACCTCTTCCGGTAGCCGCCACATACGCCCTCCGTCGCGAGCGGAGGGTGCGCGATGAGCGCAAGCTGAAACTGATGTTGAAGCTGATGAAGGGGTGTCAGTTGGGGGTTCGAATCCCTCTCCCCGCACCACGTGCGGGGGTGGCCCAAGCCTGGCAGAGGCGGCCCCATGAAACTCAGATTCTCGCTCCAGTCTCAGTATTCGCCGCCGAACACCGGATCGACCGAGCGTGGGCGAACATCGACGGATGGGGGTTCAAGTCCCCTCGGCGCCTCTCTCGTGGCGCTGTAGTTCAAAGGCAGAACACGTCGATCTCAACATGACCCGCGGTTCTTAAACGCCGCCGGTGTGCGCAAATGGGCGGCAAGCTGGAGCCCGGGAGCTGGACATGCTCCCGGGCTCCGTCACGTTCCGGACCGCGGCTTGTGCTGTGACCGGGAAGGTTCTGGGGAGGATCTTCTCCGAGATCTCGAAGGCGCTGTGGTCAGCGGTGACCGCGGCGATCACATCCTCGACATCGGTGATCACACGGCTGCGCGTCGGCCGGATCCCGTTCCACTCGGTCTCGTCCTCGCCGCTCACCCTGAGCAGTCCGAGGAAGAAGTCCCCCTTCGTCCGCCCGCTGTACTTCAGGCTGTAACCCTCGGGGGCGCACTGCCGGGCCGCGTCGAACGCCCTGCGGCAGCGGGCTCGCTCAGCGTCGTCGGGTTCGGGATCCGGAGGAACCGTCCAGCCTGCTGCACTTCCGCGATCAACGCGGCTCCGACTTCCGCCGGCGACGGCTGCGGGGGCTTGGCGGCGCGCCTCGGCACTGGCTTCGTCGTGGACGGCGCTGCGGCTTGCTTCTGCGGTGGAGGGGCCGGTCGGGTCCGTTGGCCGGGACTTGCTGGCCGCTGCTTGCGCGGAGCCGGTTTCGGCCGGTCCGGGTGATGGTCGTGTTCCAGGTAGAAGTGCCCCGCGTCAGTGATCTCCGCCTGCCACTTCCCGTCCTGCTTGGGCATGGTGATCAGGTGCCGCTCCTTGAGCGCGCGGGCGGTGAGAGCGAACTCGGGGCTCTCCGACGTGACTGGGTCGGTACCGTCCCCGATACGGGTGAGGAGTGCGAGTTGCCGGTCGTTTAAGTGGCTGTTGTCGTTCCGATCTTGAGGGCCGGCCCTCGAACGGGAGTCTCGATCGGGTGATCGCTGCTGGCCGTGGGCATGAAGGCAGACACCTCACGTTGCTATGCCGTCAAGTTCAGGGGATGAGTCCTCCGTTCACGGCGCGGAGGAAGAGGCGCTGGTGCCACTCGTTGGCGTCCGGTCCGGGATCAGTCGCGAGGACGGGGTTGGGGCCGGTCTCGATGAGGTGTAGGAGCGTCCATGCGACGCCGAAGCAGTCGTCCGGGCCGAAGCAGGAGACGAGCGCCTTCGCTTCCTCTCTCGTGACCGGCCTGACGATCGCGCAAAGCTGGTCGTAACGCCTGTCGATCTCTTCTTCACTCGCGTCCCAGTCGGGGAGCGGGCCGTCGGCGACGAAAGTTTGCACTTCGGGTCTCATGGGCGAATGATCGGCCGCCTTGGTCACTGTGGGCAAGGTATCTCGGCTGCTCAGGCTGCTGTTGCCTCCGTAAGCGAAGCTGTCGGGAACGCAGACTGTTCGTCGAAGAGCTCGCGCTTCTGGAGGCAGTGGTAGAGCTGGCCGATCATGCGGTTGAAGAGGTTCCTCTGGGCGGCCGCGTGCCAGTCTCCGTGCTCGCGTCGTCGTCGGTAGTGGGTGTTCGCCCGGGCGGAGGCCCGGAGCGAGGCGAAGGCCCAGAGGTAGCCGGCATGGTTGAGTCGATCGTTCTTCACCCAGCGCCGCATGATGGACGACTTCTTGCCGGAGGCCCTGGTGACGGGTGAAGAGCCCGCATACGCCTTCAGTCCGCGGGCATCGGCGAAGCGGGTGCGGTCGTCCCCGATTTCAGCCAGGATCCGGGCGGCTAGCTGGATACCGAGCCCGGGGAAGCTCAGCAGGATCTCAGCGTCCGGATGCTGAGGGAACGCCTCTTCCACTGCCGTCGCGAGGTCGTCGGCGGCGATGCAGGAGGCTTCCAACTGGAGGAGGAGGGCGAGCATCTGCTTGCCCATGGCGTCTTCCACCAGCGGCGGCTGGTGGGCCCAGTCGGCGCGGAAGACGTCGCGGATGCGGTCGGCTTCGGCTTCGATGCCGCGTTGACGTCCGGCTCTCCTGAGGGCGGCCTGGAGCTGGGCACGTGTCAGCCGGGCGGCCTGGGAGGGCGTCGGTGCGGCCTTCAGGAGTTCGCGAGCCTCAGGGCGGCACAGGCCGTTGGTCCACTTGGCGAAGGCTTCCAGGGCGGCTGGGTAGTACTCGCGCAGCAGGGAGCGAAGCTGGTTGGCCAGCTGCTGCCGGTTCCATAAAGAGTCTTGCTGGGCGCGGGCGAGGACGGCGATTGAGGTTCCCCCTGATGCGAACCCGACGTCTGGTGCGCGACTTCGAACGCCGCACCGCCAGCGCCGAGGCGATGGTCTACTGGTCGATGACCCTGCTCATGACGCGCCGCCTTGCCCGGCCGGGCCCTGGGCGAGGGTGAACCGGCCCGGCTGCCGCTCGGCCAGCCAGCCCCGCGCGACCAGGCGCTTCGCCTTCGACCGCAGCGCTTCTACCTTGGCCGGCGCCGCGTCCAGGCCGAACATCACGGCCAACTCCTGGCAGCTCAAGGGTCCTTGATGGAGCCGGTGCCGGTCCGCGAGGGCCGCGAGGATGCGCTGATAGTCCACCGACAGCACCGACCAGTCCAGCCCCTCACGCCATACCGGCACCTGCGACTTCGGTTTTGCCGCCTGCCTGGCCCCTGAGAGCGTGTCCGTGTTCTGCGGGCCGGGAGCCGCCTTCTGATCAGCGATGTTGCCGTCGTCCGGAGCTAGGACGGTGCCCACTCGTCTGCGGGCAATCGCCCACTCCTGCCATTCCTGCTCGGCCGCGGCCTGCTCGGCCTGGATGCGATCGGCTTCCTCCCGCAGCCCGTCGACTCGACGCCGAGCAGCGAGCTCGTGCTCTTCCAACAGTCCGACGACCGACGGCATCCGCAACCTCCCGAGGAGCGACAACACGACAAGCCACCACTCCCACCGAGTCACCCACGCTATGCCTGACCAGCGAAAACGCCGCCCTCAGATTCGGAACGACAACAGCCACTAAGGGAGACCATCGGTGCATGTCGATCGTCGTACTGTCTGAGGTCTCCTCGGCACAAGCCATGGGGTGACTCTCGCTGGGCGCGTGCGGCGCACCGCTGCTGGAGGGCGAGTCCTTCTCGCTGGGAGCCCCCGGGGAGCCGTTCCCCGAAGTCGGCCCCCAAACGGCTCCCAAGACGGGCCCGCAAAGCAAATCAGGCCCGGTGCTGATCTCTCAGCACCGGGCCTGACCTGGTGTTACGGCTGTCGGGGTGGCGGGATTTGAACCCACGATCTCTTCGTCCCGAAATGAGGTTCGGTTGGTGAGGCTGCCAGCTTCGATGGCGTTTCCGCAGGTCGGAAGGGTGGCATCGGTTGGTGCCACGTGGCTTAGAGGGTACTCGGGGAGCGGGTCGGCTCCCAGATGGCTCCCAGGGTGAGTCCCGTCGACTGCCTAAGTGCCAGCCAGACCTGGTCCGTGCCATCCTGTCCGCTGACGCGCTGGACGTTTGACAGCCTGTTGCAGCAGAGCCCGACCGTCCGGGCTCCCGAGAGGAAGAGCCTAACCCGCACGGCCGCCATCATCGTTTCTCCCGTTGCCCCATGCGGCCCCTCGTAAGGGGTTCACCGAACTCCTACGGTGACAGCTCAAGAGCGGAGGCGCCCGGCGGTCTCACATCTGTCCTGGCAGACTCGATCGCCGCAGGGCAGATGTGTGGGGTGCAGGCGTGCTCGATGCGGGCCGTCGAGTCGTCCGTGCGGAGGAAGAGGACGAATTCGCAGCCGCCCACCATTCCGTTCTCCTTCACCAGCACCCGCAGACTGGAGATCTGGGCCGCACTCGTCGCCCGCTTGAGGACGATCGGTGTGGGGTGACCGGCGATGGAGAAGGACCTGACCATAGGGGCCTGTCGCATTCCGAGCTGCCATGTGAGCCAGCTGCTGACGACGACGCCGCTACCCCGAAGGATGTCCTTGTCCACCGTGAGCCGGACGCCAAAGACGTTTCCCGCAGGATCGACGGCCATCCTCGCCGGCCGTGCTGGCTCGCTCTCCTCGATCGGGGTAGCACCTCGCGCGACCAACTCGATCAAGCCGTCCTCCGTGATGCCCACCCTGTCGTCCAGCAGGCATTGGTGCAGGCGCCACAGGGTCACCGGGTAGCGCTCGCCGACCTTCACGAAGAGAGCGTCCTTGGGCAGCGGCCCCAGTTCGGTCAGCACAGCGACGAGGGCCTCCATGGCGTTCGGGTACGGAGTGACATTCAGGTGAGGCCATTCGGCCAGCGCCCACTTACCCTCCAGACGGAGCTGCACGAACCTCTCGTCCCGCCTGAGCGCCTCGGCGACGGCGGACTTCCGCCTGATCCCAGTCGGCGCCAGCAACTCCTCCGCGCGGCAGGGTTCGCCATTCGCCAGGAGGAAGAGGTAGGCCGCGTCCCTTCCGCGGGCGCGACGGCGCAGCCAAGTTCCCCCGAAGCCAGGCACCAGAGGGCTATCCGGATGTCCGAGCAGATCTAGCAAGGGGACCTCGTCCGGTACTCCGGCAGCCGCAAAGGTCACCGCTACGTCCTCCCCACGCAGCGGCGCCTCCTCCACTCCTCGCCGAAGCAGCACTTCCAGTGCGCCAGGGCTGCGGGTCCACCAGCCGCGCAGACGACCAGCCCACGTCAATGGGTGCTCAGCCCCGACCGCTTCGACAAGAGGCTCCACGGCCACCTGGTTACGTACGCCCAACAACGCCGACACCTCGGACTGGGGCGCGGCCGAGCGC
Source organism: Streptomyces malaysiense (assembly GCF_000980885.2). Classification (GTDB taxonomy): domain Bacteria; phylum Actinomycetota; class Actinomycetes; order Streptomycetales; family Streptomycetaceae; genus Streptomyces; species Streptomyces malaysiense. The sequence goes on from NZ_LBDA02000016.1 coordinate 163,606, forward strand.
TCGGTGAGGGTGGTGAGCCGATCACGCCAGTCATCCACGAAGGCGTCGGCGACCAGACAGAGATGCTCCTGCGCCTTCAGGAGCAACTGGCGGACCCGTTCGCGGCTCACCTCATGCTCCTGCCCGATACTTCCGAGGGTCTTCCCGTCGGCACGATCCTCGATCATGCGACGTGACCGGGCAGGAAGCGCACCGAAAGCAGCTTGAAGCCAGTCGTCGTCCCTCGCCATGGCGGAGCCCCGTTCAGCCATCGGTGACGTGCGCGCTGATCAGACCAAGCCGCTTCGCGATCCGCTCGTTGGTCGCCTTCTGCTCCGGGGTGATCTTCCGAACGAACGAGTCCACCGTGCAGATGACCCACGGCAGAGGGTCGCCGCCGGCCTGCGACGCGATGGCCGCCCACGCGAGATGCTTGAAGTCGCGCATGGGCGCCCAGGCGAAGCGCCGCTCCATCTCCTCGTCGTCCTCGTGGCGAATCGTCACGCAGAGCGGCTTGATGTCGAGCGTCTCAAGGTCGACGTTCCAGCCGTGACCGAGGGCCTTGTCGACGAGAGCGCTGACCGGAGTGGCCGGCTTGACCACAAGCGGAGCCCACTTGCCCACCCCGTAAGTCGCCCGGATGTACTCCTTCATGGGCCTGTCCTTGAGCCACGGCCGGACGTTCTCCGGCTTCCCGATGAACGGGAGGAGCCGTCCTCCCACCTCGGGGTCGGAGGTCCACGCCTGGTAGTGACGGGTGCGCTCGGTGTCCGTGAGATAGGTCCAGTTGAGGTCGGCGGCCCGCCTGTAGAGGAGACGCACGACTTCTTCTTCGAGGTCCGAGGGGATCGCGTACTTGGTCATTCGATTCCATTCGTCAGAGGGAACTGAAGGCGAACCTCGTCCGCCTTGGTCTCAAGGTCCGCCGCGTCCTGGATCCAGTGGTCCATCAGCGACCCGACGGTCTCGTCGCTGAATTGGATACGGGAGGCATGCGGCATCCGTACGCGCAGGTGCTCGCTCTCCTGGGCCTCCAGCGATCGCCGGAGGTCCAAGGTCGCCGCCACCCTGCGGATGTCGGTCACGAAGTCGAGGACCCTCAGGGCCTCCTTGCCAGGGCTGAGTCGGAGTCCGCGCCCGAGTTGCTGGACGAAGATCCGCCGACTGTGTGTGACCCGCAGGAAGGCGATGAGGTTCACGTCCGGGACGTCGACGCCCTCGTTGAAGACGTCGACACATGTGATCACCGGCACCCGGCCGAGCCGGAACTCGTTTAGCAGGATCTGGCGTCGCTGCCGCGGGAGTGCGCTGTGCAGGAAGGACGCGTTGGCCCACGCCGCGTCGGACGAGGCGAACAACCGGGCCATGTGCTCGGCGTGCTCGATGGTCTGACAGAAGACGATGGCCCTCGGTTCCGTCGTGGTCCGCCACGCCTCACGGAAGTGCTCGATGATCTCCTCGTCGCGCTGCGGCAGGAACAGGGACTTGTTGAGGTCCTTGATCGACTGACCGTGCACGCTGGCGTCCCGGACCACGTTCCAGTCGACGTTGTCGACGTACAGCCGGTAGTCGACAGCGGAGAGGAAGCCGGCGGCCATGCCCTCCGCGATGCCCATCTTGAAGCTCGGATATCCGAAGCGGGAGGTGATGTCGAACTTGTCGCCGCGCCAGGGTGTCGCCGTCACGCCGAACTGCTCAGCATTCCCACACAGGTCGAGCAATTCCGCAAACCTGCCGGTCTCGGCCACGTGATGCGTCTCATCGATCATGATGAGGTCGGGTCGGTAGCCCACGCGTACGGCACTGAGAACGGATTCGACCGTTCCGACCACGACTCCGTCGAGGCTTTCGGGTCGGCTTTCTCCCGTGAGCAGGCGCGTGGGAACGTACTTGGGGATGTGCCGCCACATCGCCTTCTCGAGCTGCGCGACGAGGTCCTTCATGTGCGCGACGACGAGAATCCTGGCGTTCGGATTGGTCTTGAGGTGACGGCTGATGATCTCCCCGCCCACGACGGTCTTCCCCAGACCCGTCGCGAGGACGAGCAGCGCGGTGCCGTTGGCGTCGAGGTCCCGGACTACCGCGTCCGCCGCCTCGGCCTGATACGGGCGTAGGGCGTACTTCGCGGGAACGGTCTCGGGCATGCGGTCTCCGATCGACCGCAGGGTCGCCCCGTGCCAGACGGTGATCGGCACGCCGACTCCGTTGAGCGCCACGCGGCGGGCCTCCGCCGCCGCGTTGATGTCGGTGTTGGTGACCAGGATCGCCTTGTCCGCGCGGTAGCGCGTACGCGCGCGCTCAAGGTCGTCGACACCGCTCCGGTCGACCTTCCCTCCAGCCTTCCACTTGCACTGGAAGACCCACTGCTCCTGACCGCGTACCGCCAAGAGATCCGCGCCCTGGTCGCCGGCGCCGTCGATAACACGCACGTCGTTGAAGCCGAGGTACCAGAGGGCCCGTTCGACGGCATGCGTGAGACCCGCTGGCCCTCCCCTCAGCAACTCGTCCGCCGAGAGGAAGACGGCGCTCACTTCTCCTCCGCGAGGTCGTCGGCCAGCAGACGAATACTCAGCCTCGTCCGCAGCAGCTGGTCCGGAAGGCTGGCCCCGGCGTAGGTCGCCTGCGTCGCGACATCGGAGAGGTAGCCGACCGTGCGCGCGAGGCTGAGCCGCCGCGCGGACGCGGAGGCGACACCCTCGTAGACACCCTGGAAGACGCGGTTGTCCATGAACAGCGACGGCAGCGACTCGACGAGACGAACCAGGAAAAGGGCGGGCACGTGCAGCAGGAACTCACCGCTTGCACCGAGGTCGGTCGTACGGGTGACTTTGCCGTTGGCGATCATGGTGTGCTCGGTGTGGGTGAGTTCATCGGGCGAGAGAAACTGAAACGCCTTCTCCGGCTCGCCGGCGCGGTCCAGCTCGGACGCCATCCGGCGACGGACCTCAGTCAGCAGTTCCTTGGCCTCGGCGCTGATCATCTCGGCGTCCAGAGCGCTGGCGGGCAGCGACTCCGCCCGGATCGCCGCGATGAGCTCCGAGTGGCTCCACTCCGAACTCGTCTGCACCCTGAGCAGCACGGCGATCTCCGCGAGCAGCAGATCCGCCGGGTCGGCTCCGAACCTCTGGAAGATCGGATGATCGAGGTCGAGGAACGCCACGAGAGTGTTGCCGCCGCGCTGGTCCAGCAGGACGGGAGTGGGGTGGAGGTTCTCGTCGGTCAGGCTTCCCACCGTGAGCCGACGCGCCTCGACCTCGACGAAGCCGACGCGCGGGTGGCCGAAGGAACGACTCAAGCCCGGGTAGGTGGTCGAGTTCTCCATGTAGCGCGTGACGCGTTCCTGCCGCGTCTCCTTACGCTTCTCCGGGGTCGGCGCGGCGGGAGCGGACTCGCCGTCCTTCGGGGGCTGCGCCTGGGCGCCGGGCTTCGTCTCGTCCGGACCGGTCGCGGGGGAACTCGGACTGCCGATCTCCGCGTCGTCGAAACCAAGCGCCTCCATCACGGCCGCCTCGTCGGGCTTTCCCGGGGTGACGGCGGCCGCCTTCGCGTTCTTGCCCCTGCTCTTGGTCGCCTCGTGGTCCTCGACCGCCTGCCACCAGCGCTCATCGGTCTGGTAGTCGGGGTTGCCCCGGTGGAACTCATGTCCCCACCGACGGGTGTCGTCGTGGATCGGCTTGCGACCGTCTCCCGGGACCAGGTAGCGCAGACCGGCGTCGTTACGACGGTATCCCTTGAAAAGGAGCGCGAGCGGGCTGGTGTTCTCCTCGTACTCAAGGTTCGCCGCGCGCTGGGGCAGCAGCGGCGCGACCCCCCTCACAATCTCGACGGCCGAGCGCCAGCTGCGGTCGCCGTACTCGAAGGCGTCCTTCTGGTACGTGACCGGGACGTGATCGAGGTGGATCTCCCCGATGATGCGGCCGCCCTGGTGGGCGAGGTCCACCGGATACTCCGGCTCCTCGTTGCCCACCGCTCCGTCAGGGTTGCGCCAGGTGAACAGCTGCTTGTCCCAGCGGAGGATCTTGCGGCCGTTGCGCAGGAAGTCGATCCCGTAATCGTGCTTGTGCATGTAACGCTGGATGCCGAGCCACCCGTGCACCCGGCGCTCACGAACGGTGAGCCGATCGCTGCCGCAGTCCTCGCAGGCGTCGCGATCAGTCAGCTGCCACTGTCCGCAGTCACCACAGGCGAGACCGTTCTCCAGCTTCTGGTCGATCTCGATGTAGGCGGGAATGCGCTCCTTGTTGTTGTAGAGGACCGAGCGGTCGTCTCCCCAACGGCAGTGCCGGACAGGCTTCACCTGGAAGCCGCCGACCCACAGCTCGAACGGACGGTTCAGGAAAATCCAGGAGTAGACCTGTCCCAGGATGTTACGCAGGGCCGAGCCGTTCTTCTGCAGCCATCGAGCGCGCGTGGGATGCAGGCGGCTGATGACGATACGCGTGCCATGCTCGTTGGGATCGGCTTTCGGCTCCGTGATGTCCTCGGCCTCGAAGTCGTCCCCGATGCGGTCCAGGTCGATCTCCACACCGATCCACTCGGTGTCGCCCTGGCGCGTGGTAAGGACGCGCGTGCGCTTGCCGAGCCGCGCTGTCGAGACGTTGAACCCCATGCCGAAGAGGCCGAGCTTGTCGTGCATGTCGTTTCCCGACCAGCCTGCCCGCACGGCCCGCTCCAGCCGGTCGTACGTCATGCCGCGACCGGTGTCGGTGATCACGAGCTGGCCCTGCGCGGAGTCGGGGAGCTCGACGCTGACGCGATACCCGCCCGCCCAGGGGGCCCCGGATCGATGGATCTCCGTGAAGTCGTCGAAGGCGTTGTCGATCAGCTCCGCGATGCACTGCCACTCGTCGAACTCGATCTCACCGAGCATGCGCAGCACACGCGCGGAAGGAGTGATCTTCATAGGTGGACCCCCTGTCCTCGTCTCGCGTGGGCACGCCGAAGGAAGCTCTGCCGCGGGCAGCGTTTCGGCGCGCGGCTCGGGTAGAGCCGTACGCGTGATGAAGAGGGTAGAGGGCGCCACTGACAATCGGCGGTAAGTTCCCTGCCACTCCATCCACTTGAGGGGTCTACGGCACGTTGCGGGATCCAACCGCCAACCGTCGCGATCGCAAGGTCCCCCGACGATCCGCAGCGTCGGTGGCAGACGCCGGCGGTCCTTGGGAGACTCCTCCCGTGATCCGTGAACCTGCCGAGGTATCCGTAGAGCCCGATGGACGCGTCGAACTACCGTTGGGGCTGTTGGCCGAGGCTGGCATCAACGTTGGGGACGACCTGCTCGCGTTCAGCGATGGCGACGGGCGTATCGTCCTGCGCCGGGCCTCCGACGCCATCGACGATCTTCTGAATCACGGAACGTTGTGATCACTCCGTGCCGCAAAGTCGCGAACGGCCGCGGCGACCCGGCCCGCCGCTTGTACGGGATCCTCGTGCTCCCAAATTCTGATGGCGCGCCATCCCGCCTCTGCCAGGAACTGGTCGGTCTGGGCATCCCTGGCCCGGTTTGCGTCGATCTTGGCGCGCCAGAAGTCACTGTTCGTGCGTGCCGGGCGGCAGTGATCGGGGCACCCGTGCCAGAAGCACCCGTCCACGAAGACGGCGACACGGGCGCGGGTGAACACGAGGTCGGCGGTTCGCCGCACCCCGGGAAGCGGCCGCGCCGATACTCGGTAGCGCAGACCCTCGCGGTGCAGCAGTGAGCGGATACGTAGTTCCGGTGCCGTGTCGCGGCCTCGGTTCCCGCGCATTGTTGACCGCGTGGCAGGGGACGACGCCCACGACCCTTCCGGGAGAGGACGCTCTCCAACCAATCCCCGGTCCTTGGCGATCCGCCAAGCCTGTTCGAGATTCGCCGCCCGCGTCAGGTGCTCCACTTCCCCGACATACAGGGCGGGCGAACGCCCGTCCTCCGACCAGCGGAGATAGGCCCTGATCCGACGAGTCCTGGGCAACAATTTCAGCGTGATCGAGGCCAGCGCGTAGTCGCCGTCTTTGCGCTTGACATAGCGGCCCTCCCGACCGCCCGCGGCACGATCCTGTTCGGCGACGATCGCCTTCCTTGTCCGTCCCTGCCGTCCCCGCCAGGCCCTCTCGGGCGGCGGCTTGTCCCTCCAGCCCATTTGCCGGGATTCGGCGGCGTCGTTCATGAGCGCCGTTCCGCGTCGTCGAGGGCTTTCGCGACGGCGCTGGTGAACACCTCGCCCAGCTTCACGGGAACCGCGTTGCCCAGCTGCCTCATGCGTTCACCACGCGGGCCCGCCATGCTCCAGTCATCGCCGAATGTCATGACCCGGGCAGTCTCGCGCACGGTCATGTAGCGGTGCTCGGGGCGCAACTGGCCGGTCTTATCGTCACGCACCAAGTTGTCGAGCTGCATGACCGACTCGCCACCTGGCACACCGTGCACCCCGGCCTTGACGGTCTTGGCCGGTCGGTCGAGTTCGTTGGGCGTGTGCCCGTCGTAGATCCTGGCTCCGGGCCACCCGATGTGGTCGGGGAATCCGCCCTGTTCCGTCGTCTTGTCCAACATGCTGGTGTTGATCTTGGGGAGTCCCATTACCGCGTCTCGAAGGGTGAGCCATGGCTGGAGCTCCTCATCCCCGCTCTCGAACGACAGCTGCTCATTCGCGTAGCGCGAGGTCACCAGATCGATGACGCGCTTCGGGATCTTGGCGCCCGCCTGCTTGTGGCGGTCCCAGTAGGAGCCTTCGAGGATCGTCCGCGCGAGGGCCGCATGGGAGTGGGTGCGCGCGACAGCGCGCTTGACCAGATCCGGGTCCACGCCCAGGTCAGCGCGGAACGCCAGGAGGATCACCCGGTTACGGATCTGCGGCACCCCGTAGTCGGCGGCGTTCACGGCATGTTGCGTGACCTCGTAGGTCTCCGCCGGATCGGTGTCCTTCGCGTCGAGCCGCTCCCGCAACGCGTGGTCGTGCTTCTGCCACGTGGCACCCTTTCGGCGCTTCACGAACGGAAGGGACAGCTCGCGCTTGATGTACTCGAAGTAGGGATTGAAGGACGGACGAAGGAGCCCCCGAACGTTCTCGCAGATGACGGCCTTGGGACGGATCTCACGAACCGCCCGGAACATCTCCGGGAACATGTTCCGCTCGTCCTCGTCACCCTTCGCGATTCCACCAAGGCTGAACGGCTGGCATGGTGGCCCGCCGGCCAGAAGGTCGACATCTCGATCCCTGAGGAAGCGCATGTCCAACCCTCGGACGTCGCCGGTGACCAGGGGAGGGTACAGGGGCCGCTCAATGGTGCCCCCGGCTTCGAGGCCCTCCGCGCGTTGCTCATCGATCTGGTCCAGCCACTTGGCCAGCACATCGGAATCGACGTCCGCCGGAAACGCCTCGAAGCGATTGCTCTCGAGTGTCTCGCACGCCCTCTTCGCGAACTCGTTCAGCAGCAGGTGCCGGAAGCCGGTGTTCGTGCTGGCTTGGACCAGCCCGCCCCCGCCCGCGAAGAGCTCCACCGACGTCCGTTGCATTTTTCACTCCTAGCAGTTCAGTGCAGCCAGAACCATACCGCGGAGTAGCGCTTATTTGCGACCCATGAGCCGCAGAAACTCGTGTGAGGTCGTACGCTCCATAGCGGCAAGCACGGGGAGGGCGACGGGGGCCATGACGGCGTCAGCAGGGGGCCGCAGGAGTCGACATTCCACCGAAGCTTCACTCGAAGGCACTCGACGTTCAGCTCGCGGCGGATCTCGCCAAGCTGACCAGAGCCCCTTGAGCGACGTGAGCATCAAGCAGCTGTTGCAGCGCCCCGGTGTCTACCAGCCCTACCTGCACGACGATTTCGTCTACGTGGGGAAAGCCGAGAAGTCCCCGCCGATGCGACTTCGACAGATGGCATCACCTCCGCTCCAGGGGCGGTTTCCACCTCGACTGGGCACCGGCGGTTGGCGGCGCAGCCGCCGGGACCGTGTTCCGGGCGCTCCGGCGGAGCCATCCCGGATCTTGCCCTTACACGAGCGACCTTCGCACCGCGTCGACCAGAGATGCCGCGCGGGCGTCGTCCGTGCCCCCAATGATGTTGTTCATCGCGTACCCAAAGGCAACACCGTGCTCCGGATCGGCGAAGGCGAGCGACCCTCCTCGGCCGGTGTGGCCGAAAGAGCTTGGCCCGATCATCGGGTTGCTCTCGGTGGGCAGCATGTACCCGGCGCTGAAGCGGCTGGGGATCAGCATGACCTGGTCCTTCCCGCTGGCCTGCTCCTCGGTCGCTGACGCCAGGGCGTCCGGGGAGAGCAGGCGCACGCCGTCCACCTCGCCGATCAGCGCGGCGTACATGCGGGCAAGAGCGCGTGCGGTGCCGATGCCGTTGGAGGCCGGGAGCTCCGCAGCCTGCACCTCCGGTGAGTCGAAGTCGATCTCGGGCGGGTCGGTGACGGCGTATGCCCTGTTGCTGAATGAGTTCGGGTCCCGCCAAGCGGCGACCTGCTCGCGGAGTTCCTCGGGGACCGACTCGGTGGGCAGGGTGGTGAGGTCGACGTCCGGCCGCTGGTACACCATGCGGCTGACTCGGTCGCGTTCGCCGGCGGGCAGGCCGATAAAGAAATCCAAGCCCAGTGGGGCAGCGATCTCGTCGGCGAAGAAGCGGCCGGGTGAGCGGCCGGACACCCGGCGGATGACCTCGCCGACCAGCCAGCCCCAGGTCCGCCCGTGGTAGCCGTGTGCTGTGCCCGGAGTCCAGAGGGGGCGTTGAAAGGCCAGTGCTGCTGCCATCGGGTGCCAGGCCAGCGCCTCCTTCAACGGCACCGGCTGATCCAGCGCGACCAGGCCGGCCTGGTGGGACAGGAGCCAGCGCACTGGGATGTCCGCCTTGCCGTTCGCGGCGAACTCCGGCCAGTACTTCGAGACGGGCGCGTCCAGGTCGAGCTCTCCGCGCTCGACCAGCATGTGCGCCATGGTCGCGGTCGCGCCTTTGGTCGCCGAGTAGACCAGTTGCAGCGTGTCCCGCGTCCAGGGACGCCCGGTTTCGGCAACGGCCACGCCGCCCCACAGGTCGACCACCGGTCGGCCGTTCCGGTACACGCACACCGCCGAGCCGAGGTCGCCGTGCCGGGTAAAGTTTTCCGTGAACGCCGCCCGTACCGGCTCGAACCCGGATGCCACCTCACCGTAGATCATCGTCATGTCGGCCATCCTGGCAGTCTTGCAGCCCTCTTCACGGAGACGGGCTCGTCCCCGGTGGTCAGACGGTCGACGTCAAACGGCGACGGACAGTTCCTGCAGGCGCTCCCTGAACTCGCGGACGGAGGGAATGGACTTGTGCGGCTCCAGCCGTGTGGAGAACTCCTTGAGGCGGTTCAGGGCCCGAATGGAGCTGACGCTGTCCTCCAGAAGTTCGGCGCCGTAGTTCGCGGCGTCCAACGCACCCTCCAGGTCATCGCCCGCGAGCCGCGCCTCGGCCAGACGGCTTGACCGCACGGCCTTGTCCCGGGGGGCGGCTCTCGTCACGGAAGTCTCCAGGGAACTGGTCGCGCGTTCCACCTGCCCCGAGCGCAACAGGACCTTCCCCTCGGTCGACCGTAGTTGTGCCTCGCCGAACCAGTCGAGCCAGTCAGGGTTGTCGTCCGTCACCTGGCGCTCCCACAAGGAGGTGGCACGGTTGAGAGCCGTGCCAGCCTCGCGGTGGTCGCCATCGCGTGAGAGGGCCTCTGCCTTGTGCAGGTAGAGGAATGACTGGGTGCAGAGCGACAGAGAGCGTGGCGCGTTGTCGATGGCGGTCGAGATGAGGTCGACACGCTCGGCGGTGCGCCCCGCCTCGGAGACGTGCACCCCCATCTCCGCGAGGATGAAGGCGCCGAAGGCGTCGTCGCCGGCGGTGCGGGCGCTGCGCAGGGCACCGACGTAATAGCGCTGGCCTGCGGATCGTAGGCCAGCGTCGTAGGCCATCCATCCGGTCAGGTGCGACACGCGTGCCGCGAGCGCGTACAGCCGGAGCCTGACTTTGTCGGTGTAGCGGCCACCGCCGAGGAGACCGGTGACCAGAGCCAGGTCGCCTCGGGCCTGTTCCAGTAGTCGAGCACCGCCAAGCTGGTCGTCGAGCGTGCGGAGGGTGCTGATGCGTTGCTCGATCGTCGAAACCATCGTATCCGTGACCCGGTCGCCGTTGAGCGCCGCGGCCATGGCGGAGGGCGCGTCCACCCAGCTCGCCGCGAGACCGGTCAGGGCGGCTCCTGTGATGGTGAGGAAGCCTCTGCGGTCCATCCGTCCACTCCCCACCAGATCGGACAATGCCTCGACGGTACCGGCCTCTGTCCACGGAGCGGTGAGTCCAGTCACCTCCCAGACGGGAAGCCAGCGGGGCCATCCCTCCGCACGCGCCTGCTCGTATGGGACGCCCAGCAGGTCGGCGAGGACACGCTGGGCGTCCGCGTCCGGCTCCTGGCCCTGTGCCCACTTCCATACAGTCGTCCGGTTGGTCGCGAGCGCGATCCCGAGCTTCCTCCCGTGGTCTTGCATGAGCCGGGCGAACTCGGCCTTGCCCCATCCTCGCGTCTGGAGGAGGAAGGTCAGCGGGTGGACTGCTAACGGCTCGGTAGGCACGTCATCACTCCTGTCGTCCGCTCAAGACGTAGTTGGAAGGCTACTTCGCGTGCCCGAGTTCGGGGAGGGCGTCCCCAGGAGAAACCCCCTAGAAACGTTCCGGTGCACCAGGGCACCGCCGTTGACTGAGTATCAGCCGCCGGCGAGCGAGTTCAGTTGAACGCTCGCGGAGCGGCTCCTCAGATCGGCGGCTTCATTCCTGTGCCCCCCGTCGGGGATGAAGCCGCTCTCCAGTTCTTCGGAGGCGTCCGACATGCCCAAGCTCGTCCATCGGTTCGTCCTCGCGGGTATCGAATCCGAGGTGCCCCCGGCTCGGCGCGAGATCGTCGACAAGGTACGCGCATGGGGTGTGCCGCTGGAGGAGGAGACTGCCGACGCCATCCGACTCGTCGCCTCGGAGCTCATCACCAACGCCGTGGTCCACGGGGCGGGGCCGATCACCGTCACCCTGTTCAACCGGCCCGGTCGCTTGGTGATCGATGTCCTGGACGGCGACCCGTCGGTTCCGCGGACACGGGGTGCCCAACCGGACGACGAGAACGGGCGCGGCTTGGCGTTGGTCCGACTGCTCTCGGCGCGCTGTGCCTGGGAGCCCGCCGGCGCCGGTAAGCGGGTATGGGCCGAGATGGCGATGCCCATGGCGGTGGAGACGAGCACGGCTGCCGCTGGACCGCGTGGCTTATTCGCGATGTGGGCCAAGCACCGGGATGGTGTCGAGCCCAAGTCGCTGACAATGGCGGTCGCCTGATGGGGAGGCACGCAGTAGGAGCGGCTCTGTCTCCGGAGCGCGATGTGGTCTTCCGCCCCACCCGCCGCGACATCGACCCAGTCACCGGCGAGCCGACGGCCTATGCGCTGTGGGACAGGCATGAGTGGCAGGCGCATGGTGAGTGCTGGCTGTGGTGCGGCCGTGAAGACGTCGAGGTGACGTGGATCGGGCCCGTCCGGTCGAGCGGCATGCACGCGGCTCTCTTCGCATGCCGCGCGTGCCTGTACGAACTGGACCAGCGCGTCCTGGAGGCCAACATGCGCCAGGACGCGGCCGTTCTGCCGATGAGCGGCCGGTCCATGCCGCCGTAGGCACGGAGCTGCGGCTCACTGGGCCGCCCAATGACCGCCGCCTCACGGAAATCCATCTCTCCCACGGCCGTGAGGCGGCCATGACCCCCCGCCGGGACCCCGGCGGGAGACCCGAAAAGGAAGGAGCACGAGGTGGAAGAGCGCACGGTACCGCCTCCGGCCCGTAGCAGCCTGCTGATGGCGGTCGAGGAGCTGACCGCCGTCCACGACCGGTACGACAGCCTCCGGTCCGACAACGCCGGAAGCTCCGGCGACGCGCCGTGGCCGGGCGGCGACGGCAACCTGCACGACAGCGAGTAGGCACGCACCAAGCGGCTGGGGTCGGCACGACTGCTCGTGTCGGCCCCGCCGTGTCCGCATCAGGTGACCACCCTCTTGGAGGCACAGCGATGGAACATCAGTTGATCAGTGCGATCGAGACGGCACTCGGGTGGAGCGGAGCCGAGGAGCTGGGCAAGGGCTTCGCGCGGGGCGGTCTGGACGACCCCGCGCTCCTCTCCCGCCTCCTGACGCCCAACCGGCTGCTCGACATCGCTATGCGCAGGAGCCTGAACCGCCCGCAGTTCCGGTGCTTCCAGAAAGGTGTGGAGGTGCACCCGGCCGTCTACTACACAGACAGCGTCAGCCCTCGGGGCCAGAGCATCCCCATGGTCAACATGCGCAGCCTCGGGAACCTCCTTCGAGAAGGCGCGACGCTCATCCTCGACCAGGCCAACGTCTTCGACCCGACGATGGAGGTCGCGTGCCGAGCGTTGCAGTGGTGGTCCCATGAGCGCGTGCAGGTCAACGCATACCTGACGACGAACGACGCCGCCGGCTTCCCCCTGCACTGGGACGATCACGACGTCGTGATCGTGCAGCTCGCGGGCGAGAAGGAGTGGGAGGTGCGCGCGGCTTCCCGCAAGGTCCCCATGTACCGGGACTCCGACCCCAACAACACCCCGAGCGACGAGATCATCTGGTCCGGCGTGATGAGGACCGGCGACGTCATGCACATCCCCCGAGGCCACTGGCACCAGGCGACCCGGACCGGCAGCGGCTCGGGGAAGAGCCTCCACGTCACGTTCGGCATCACCAAACGCACCGGCGCCAGCTGGCTCACCTGGCTTGCAGACTGGTGCCGCGAGCGCGAGATCTTCAGGCACGATCTGGACCGCTGGCACGTTCTCGACAGCGCGGCTCTGACCGAGGCCGCCACGGCACTGCTCGGCGAGCGCTCCCCGGCCGACTACCTGGCCGCGTACGAGCAGGACACGACCCTGCCTCGGCATGTGCCGTTCCTCGACATCCTCGGGCCGCTCGACGCCGTGGTGTGCACCACTCACTTCCCTCCCCGGATCCAGGAGAGCGGAGAGACCGTCGATGTCCTGGCCTCGGGGAAGAAGCTGACCCTCGCGGCCAAGGCCCTGCCGGCGCTGCGTCTGCTCCTGAGCGGTAGGCCGGTCGTGCTGGAACAGGCTGCGGCCGTCGTCGGGGCCGAGGTGGCAGAGGTCGCCGAGATCCTGGTGGAGGAGGAGATGTGCGCGGTACTGACCCCCGAGTTGTCCTCGGGCTACACCGGTCTCGTCACGAACGCCGGCTCCTGACCGCGGCGCTGGATCTGGGCGTCACCACGCTCGACACCAGCACCAACTACCTCGGCTTCCGCTCGCACCAGGTCCTGGCTCGGACAGCCGGTGATCTGTTGCCGAAGTTCACGGTCTCCACGAAGGTCGGCTACTTCCCGGCGGCCGACGGGGCGGTGCACTCCCTGGCTCCCACGCGGCTGACCTCGGCCGTGGAAAAGGCGGCCAAGGACCTCGGGCGGGAGCCGGACATGGTGTTCCTGCACAACCCGGAACACTCACTGCGGAAAGCCGTCCCGCACCACAGGGATCTGCTTGCAGCGGCGTGCGCCGTCCTGGATGACGCCAAGGAGAAGGGGCTGTGCGGCACCTGGGGGGTCGCGTCGTGGGATCCGTCCCCGCTGCTGAGCCTGGTCGACGTGACCGTGCCGAGGCCATCGGCGCTCATGGTGCGCGCCGGTTTGCTGGTCGGCGCCAGGACGCTGGACGCGGCGGACACCCTCATTGATGCGTGGAGTCTGGGTTGTGGCGAGGTCTGGGGGATGAGCCCCTTTGGGGGCAGCACGAGTGCCTCGGTGTGGGACAGGCTGGACCCGCGCCTTTTCCTCCAGGACGGCGGTCGGCTCTCCCGTATCCAGGCAGCGTTCAGAGCCGCCTACCACCTCCCGCGGGTCGACTCGATCGCCGTGGGCACCGACGAGCCGGCCCACCTGGGGGAACTCGTCGGAGCCCTGGCGGGCCAGGTGGAGGAGCGGACCGTCCAGGAGTACCGGAAGCTCCTCCGTGACCGCTCGCGTGATCAGTCAGCCTGAAGCTCCTCGATGACCTGCTCGGCCATGCGCCGCGCGCGCTCCAACCGAGGATCCTCCGGATGTGCGTACGGTCCGAGGATCTTCGAGCAGACGAAAAGCGTCATCAGCTTGCCGTCCCGACTCTCGAAGTCCCGCCTACGCTCATGCCGTACGCGATCGGCCAGAGACGGGACGGCAAGCGAGCTCGCCCACAGCGAGGCCGAGTCCAGACCCTGCGGGGCGTTACCCCAGTCCTCCCAGTCGAACAGACTGAACACCGGGGATGTGACGTTGGCCCAGTTCAGGTCGGCGTGAGCGGGCACCCAGCGCTGGACCGTCGTATCGAAATCGCCGGGAAAGACGGCTTGGATGGCCTCGGTGACCGACGCCTGGGTGATGGTTTCGGTATCGGGTGTGGCGACCCGCCTCGTCTGATGCTCTGCTAGCGCGTCCAGAGAGGCGTTCAACCGATCCCACCACTCGACAGAGAGTTCGGGGGCCTTACTCAGAATGGCGTTTCCGACCGGAGCGGCGGGAAGGAGGTCGGTTTCGTCGGCCCGCCACATCACCTGTTCGTTCGTGTCCCGCCAGACCAGGCACCCCCGCCAGGCCGGCTGGGCGACGCCGTCCAAGCGGGCGGCGCACTCCGCGCCGTTCCACCCTTGATCGGTGATCTTGTCGAGCAAGCGTCGCTCGATGCGGACCCAGGTCTCGCGGTCGGTCCGTGCTCCTACGGACCGACGCTTGCGCACCACCGATTCCGGTAGGAAACGCACCTGCAGAGACCGGGCCACGCGATCCAGAACCTCGTCAACTGGCTGCGTGCGTAGGTCAACAGTCTGACTCGCGGAGACCGAGAGCGTCATACAGGCGACCGTAGCAGCGGAGCAGCGCGAGGTAGTCAAACACGAGAAACCAACCACTACGTTCGGTTACACCCAGTACCTCACGGGAGGAGATCACATGAGCCTGTTCGCTGGGACCGCCAGCTACTACCGTGCGAGTTCCTGATCCGCTTCGGGCGGCGGAGCGGGAGGTGAGTGCGACAGCACGAGAGGTGCTTTGGAACAGGGGCAATCATGGACTCGCCAACATGCCCTGTCGAAGTCACCCGGTGCTTAGGATCGGCCTCGTGACCGCAGGGGAGCGCGTTGTCGTTGTCGGGGCTGGGGTGGCTGGGCTCACCACTGCCGTCGTTCTCGCAGAGGCCGGGGCTTCGGTGCACGTGATCGCCGAGCAGGTGCCGGGGGCCACGTCGTCGGCGGCTGGGGCGATGTGGGGGCCTTACCTGGTCGAGCCGAAGGACAAGGTCGATGAGGGGCCACGAAGTTTCCGGACAGGCATCCAATAGGGTTGTCCTGAACAAGGAAACGAGGAAGAAGTGGCGCCACCCAGTAAGTACTCGTCGGAGTTCCGTGAGGAAGCCGTCCAGATCGCATTGAGGTCCAGCAAGACGATCTCCGAAGTCGCCCGGGAGCTTGAACTGAACTCGGAGACGCTACGCGGCTGGGTGAAGAAGTATCAGAAGCAGCACAAACCGGCCCCCGATGCGGAACTGACGATGAACGAGCGGGCGCGCCTGAAGGAACTCGAACGACGTAACCGTGAGCTGGAGATGGAAGTTACCTTCCTGAAAAAAGCCGCAGCGTACTTCGCGAAGGATCCCCGGTAGCAAGCAAGTACGAGTTCATCGACGAGATGCGGCTCGACACCGAGAAGTACGCATACAGCGTCGAGTTCATGTGCGGTCGGCTCGGCGTCTCCAGATCCGGCTACTACGACTGGCGATCTCGCCCGGAATCCGCGACAGCTCAGCGGCGTGAAGAACTCAAATTGCTCATCGAGAAAGCCTTCGACATGTCCGACAGTACCTACGGGCACCGGCGCATCCAGGCTCAGCTGCACCGCTGGGGCGTCGCCGCGGGCGTGGAGCTGGTCCGCCGCCTCATGCGCGAACAGGGCCTGGTGCCCTGCCTGCCACGGCCGAAGAGGTTCAGCCTCACTCGGGCTGCGGCCGGCGAGGTGCCGGACCTCGTCGGCCGCGACTTCACTGCGGACGCGCCCGGAAAAAAACTCGTCGGCGACATTACTTATATCGCGACCGGGGAAGGCTGGCTGTACCTCGCAACGGTCATCGACTGCTGCACGAAGGAAGTAATCGGCTATGCGATGGACGACAACTATCAAACTCCACTGATATCCAGGGAAATCCGCAACGCGGCACGGAACCGGCAGCTCTCGGCCGGTGCCATATTTCACTCCGACCGCGGAAGTAACTACATGTCAGCCGAGTTCGGGAAGACGCTCGACCGGTTCGGACTCCGCAGGTCTTCCGGTCGCACCGGGATCTGTTTCGACAACGCCATGGCCGAATCATTCTTCGGCGCCCTGAAGAACGAGCGTGTATCGAGGGTGGCTTACCTGACCCGCGAAGCCGCCCGGCAGGACATCACTCGCTACATCGAATTCTGGTACAATCGCAAACGTCTCCATTCGGCGGTGGGTTACCGCCCTCCGCGCGAAGTCCACGCCGAGTACGAGAAGTTGCGAATCGCCGCGTGAAACGAACGGCCAGAAGCCTGTCCGGGAAACGCGTGGCCCCTCAGTGCCGAAGGCTTCTCCTTCTCCGGCCGGTGCGGGTGCCAGCCATCGAGAAAGGGCCGTAGTTGATCTCCGGTCGGCTCCACGTGGAAGTCGAGAGCGGCCAGGCCCTTGCCGTTCATGGTGGGGTCCAGCCGGTCGGCCTCCGCCTTCCCCCAAGCCGACCACTCTCGCAGCCTCTCGGCTTCGACGGCGTCGTCCGATGTCGCGGCGGCTTCGTCCAGAGCGCCGCAGAACACCCGGATTTCTCCGGCCACCTTCCACTGCTCCAGAGCTGTGCCGAAGCTCTCCGCCCGTACGGCGTGAACCGCCTTGATCGACGCGGCACTGATGGCCGATTCCCACTCCCGCTGCTGGCGCTCCTGCCGCTCCGCTTCCAGACGACGACGCTCCGCCTCCTGCCGCTCCCGCTCCTCGCGCAGGCGCCGCTGCTCCGCCTCCCGTTCCAGCCGAGCCCGCTCCTGCTCCTCCGCGCGCGCCTTCAGCGCCCGGAAGACCGAACCGACCTGCTCCTCCAACGGCTTCGTGGCGGTGTCGGCCCATTCCTTCTTCCAGCCGTAGCTGTGGCCGTAGCCGTAGCCCGAGTGCTGGCTGATCAGCAGTTCAAGCTCGCCGGATGGCTCGAACCTGTGCGCTGGCGTCACCCGCTGCCAGTCGTACGTGCGGCGGCCCGGCTGCTTGGGCACGTACCGGACCTGCTTCTGCCGTTCGCGGAAGCCGACCTCGTACGTCCTGCCGTGAATGGTGAGCAGGGGCCTGGGCTGCTTGGGCTTCTTGGACACAGTGATCTCGCCGTGGCGGGCGAGTGCCTGCTCGGCGAGGAGCCGGAGCAGCGAGAGGACTCGCGGCAGGACCTCCTCCGAGATCTCGAAGGCGCTGTGGTCCGCAGTGACAGCGGCGATCACGTCCTCGACATCGCTGATCACCCGGCTGCGCGCCAGCCGGATCCGGTTCCACTCGGTGTCGTCCTCACCCGACACCCTGAGCAGACCGAGGAAGAAGTCCCCCTTCGCCCGGCCGCTGTACTTCAGGTGGTACCCGTCGGGCGCACACTGCCGGGCTGCGTCGAAGGCCCTGCGATAGCGGGCTCGCTCCTGGTCGCTGGGGTTCGGGATCCGGAGGAACCGCCCAGCCTGCTGCACCTCCGCGATCAAGGCGCCCCCGATTTCCGCCGACGACGCCTGCGGGGGCTTGGCGGCGCGTTGCGGCGCCGGCTTCGTCTTGGACGGAGCTGTTTCTCGCTTCTGCGGAGGAGGGGCCGGTCGTGTCCGTTGCTCGGAACCCGCCGACCGCTGCTTGCGCGGAGCCGGTTTCGGCCGGTCCGGGTGATGGTCGTGTTCCAGGTAGAAGTGCCCCGCGTCAGTGATCTCCGCCTGCCACTTCCCGTCCTGCTTGGGCATGGTGATCAGGTGCCGCTCCTTGAGCGCGCGGGCGGTGAGAGCGAGCTCGGGGCTCTCCGACGTGACTGGGTCGGTACCGTCCCCGATACGGGTGAGGAGTGCGAGTTGCCGGTCGTTTAACGGAGACCATCGGTGCATGTCGATCGTCGTACTGTCTGAGGTCTCCTCGGCACAAGCCATGGGGTGACTCTCGCTGGGCGCGTGCGGCGCACCGCTGCTGGAGGGCGAGTCCTTCTCGCTGGGAGCCCCCGGGGAGCCGTTCCCCGAAGTCGGCCCCCAAACGGCTCCCAAGACGGGCCCGCAAAGCAAATCAGGCCCGGTGCTGATCTCTCAGCACCGGGCCTGACCTGGTGTTACGGCTGTCGGGGTGGCGGGATTTGAACCCACGACCTCTTCGTCCCGAACGAAGCGCGCTGCCAAGCTGCGCTACACCCCGATGTCACTGCTTGTCGCGGCGACGTCGTTTACTTTAGCCCACTGGGGGCCAGGAAACGAAATCCGATTCAGAGGTGGCGGCGGATCGGGGTCGGGCGGGTGTGGTCGAGGGCGACGAGGAGGGTGGCCAGGGCGTAGGTCGCGAGGCCCAGGAGGAGGGCGTTGGCCAGGGTGAGGCGGTAGCCGTGGGCGGCGGGGTTCAGGAAGGGGTAGAGGTAGGGGGCGCCGCGGGTGAGGTAGAAGGCCAGGTAGGCCAGGGGGTAGAGGAGCCAGGTGGTGGCCTGGTGCAGGTGCAGCCGGGGCGCCGGGGTCAGGAACAGCCAGTCCAGCAGGGCCGCCGCGGGGGCCACCGTGTGCAGGAGCTGGAGGGTGATCCACTGCGTGTGCCAGCGCTCCGGGGGCGTCGAGAGAGTCGTCATGGAGAACGGGGTCCGGGCCAGGAGCAGGTGGTACGTCAGCGCGGACACCAGGGCGTACAGCAGGGCCGCGCCGGTCAGCCACGACGGGAGGGCGCGGTGGGCCCGCCAGGCGCGGGACGCCGCCAGGAACATGGTCACGGCCAGGATCGCGCTCGCCTGCGTGCCGAAGTAGCTCAGCGCGTGTGCCGGGGTGCTCCGCAGCGCGGCGAGAGCCACGCCCGCCGCCGCGACCAGCGCCGTCAGCAGGCGGAACACCGCGGCCCGGGGGCGGTGGAACGGGGCCAGCACCGCCCTGGCCGGCGCCGGGGAACGCGAGAACAGGGGGGATGCCGGGACCGGGGGCAGGCCCGGGATCTCCCTGGGTATCTGGGCGGTCATGCCCTCACGCTAGGAAGGGTCGACCGTGAGGGCCATGTGGGCTACGCCAGGTGAGTTACGACCTCGGCACCAGCGTCAGCAGCGTCGCCTCCGGGGGGCAGGCGAAGCGGACCGGGGTGTAGCGGTTGGTGCCGCAGCCCGCCGAGACGTGCAGGTAGGAGGTGCGGCCCTCCG
The DNA here is from genome assembly GCF_000980885.2 of Streptomyces malaysiense. GTDB lineage: Bacteria > Actinomycetota > Actinomycetes > Streptomycetales > Streptomycetaceae > Streptomyces > Streptomyces malaysiense. The sequence goes on from NZ_LBDA02000016.1 coordinate 182,987, forward strand.
CCGTGTGCGTGGACAGGCCCTTCACCCGGTCGGTGTCCAGGTCGCAGTTGGTGACCAGGGCGCCGTAGAAGGGGATGCACAGCTGTCCGCCGTGCGTGTGGCCGGCCAGGATCAGCGGGTAGTCGTCCGCCGCGAAGGCGTCCAGGACGCGCAGGTAGGGAGCGTGGACCACGCCGAGCGAGAAGTCGTACGACGCCGTCGGACCGCCGGCCACCTCGGCGTAGCGGTCGCGCTTGATGTGGGGGTCGTCCAGGCCGGTCAGCCCGATCGACACGCCGTCGATCTTCAGGGCGCCGCGGGTGTTGGTCAGATTCACCCAGCCCGCCTCGTCGAAGCCGTCCCGCAGGTCCTCCCACGGGTTGTGGATCGCGCCGACCGCAGGCGCGTTGCCGTTCAGTCCGTGGCGGCCGCTCGCCTTCTCCATCAAGTAGCGGGCGGGGTTGCGGAGTTTGGGGCCGTAGTAGTCGTTGGAGCCGAAGACGTACGCCCCCGGGAACTCCATCAGCGGGCCCAGCGCGTCCAGGACCTCCGGGACGCCCTCCGGGTCCGACAGGTTGTCGCCCGTGTTGATCACGAAGTCCGGGCGCAGGCCCGCCAGCGAGCGCAGCCAGCACTGCTTCTTGCGCTGGCCGCCGACCATGTGGATGTCGGAGACCTGGAGCACGCGCAGCGGATGCATGCCCGGCGGCAGGACGGGGACGGTCACCCGTCGCAGGCGGAAGGAGCGGGCCTCGAAGCCCACCGAGTACGCCAGGCCGGCGGCGCCTGCCGCCATGATTCCCAGGGGAATTCCGTATCGCGCGCGCATATGACCATCGTGTCAGACCGCGGCCGCACACCGAGAACGCCCGCCCGCTAAATCGGCGGGCGTCCGACGCCCCGCACCTGAGACAATCGACCACATGACCACCACGCTCAAGTCGAAGCTCCAGGACGACCTCAACGCCGCGATCAAGGAGCGCAACGAGCTCCGCTCCTCGACGCTCCGGCTGACCCTCTCGGCGATCACCAATGAGGAGGTCGCGGGCAAGGAGAAGCGGGAGCTGTCCGACGACGAGGTCCTCAAGGTGATCACCCGCGAGGCGAAGAAGCGCCGCGAGGCGGCCGACGCCTTCGCGAAGGGCGGCCGTGCCGAGTCGGCCGAGCGCGAGAAGGCGGAGGGCGAGGTGCTCGCCGAGTACCTGCCCCAGCAGCTGTCCGACGAGGAGCTGGACGCGATCGTCGCCCAGGCCGTCGCGGAGGCCAGGGCGGCGGGTGCCGAGGGGCCGCGGGCCATGGGTGCCGTCATGAAGATCGTGAACCCCAAGGTGGCCGGGCAGGCCGAGGGCGGCCGTGTCGCCGCCGCGGTGAAGAAGCTCCTCCAGGGCTGACCCCGAGGTTCCAGGGCTGGCCCGAGAGTCGCAGGTCGTCGCAGGTCGGATCACCTGGACGGGCCCCGTGGACGGACCGAGCCGGCGGACCGAGCCGGTAGTGGTACGAGGAAGGGGCCGCACCCCCGGTCGAGGGTGCGGCCCCGTCGTCGTTCGTACCGCCGGTGCGCGTGTCTCTCGGGGACTCCTAGCGGCGGCCGCCGGTCCCTCCGACCGCCCGGCCGTTCGGCCCGCCGTTCGTCTGCCCCTGGATGATGCCGGCGGGCGGGGTCGGCACCGCGCCGCCGATGTCACCGGTGCCGCCGCCCGTCGTGCCGCCGAGCAGGCCGCCGATCAGCTGTCCGGGGCCGCCGCCGTTGGCGCCCCCCGTGGCGCCGTGCTGACGGCCGTTGCCCTGTCCCTGGTGGTTGTCGCCGGAGCCGTTGTCGTCCGGGATGTCGACCAGGTGGAAGTCCTGCACCGGCTTGCCCTCCAGGGCGCCGTTCATCATGTCGCGCCAGATCGGGCCGGGGACCTCACCGCCGTAGACCTTGGCGTGCGGGATACCGCCGATGGTGATGTTGATCATGTGGCGCCGGTGCTGCGGGTCGCCGACCCAGACCGCGCCCGCCATGTTCGGGGTGTAGCCGACGAACCAGGCGGCGTAGCGCTCGTCCGTCGTACCGGTCTTGCCCGCGCTCGGGCGGTCGCCGAGGCCCGCCTCCTGGCCGGTGCCGTCCTCGACCACGCCCTTGAGGAGCGTGCTGACGGTGTCCGCCGTCTTCTCGGACATCGCGCGCGAGCAGGTCGAACGCGGCACCGGCAGGGACTTCACCCGGCTGCCGGTCGTCTGGGTGACCGAATCGATGGCGACCGGGGTGCAGTACATGCCGCGCGAGGCGAAGGTGGCGTACGCGTTCGCCATCGTCAGCGGGGACATCTCCTGGGTGCCGAGCGCGATCGAGGGGGCCTGGTCGATCTGGCGGCCGTCGGCGCGCGCCACGCCCATCTTCTTCGCCATGTCGATCACCGGGCAGATGCCGATGTCGCTGATCAGCTGCACGTAGTAGGTGTTGACCGACTTGGCGGTCGCCTCTTTCATGCCGTACGGCCCGTGCTCCGACTCGCTCTCGTTGGTCAGCTTGGCCGGCTTGGCCGGGTCGTTGCGCCAGGACTTGCCGTCGCAGGCGGCCACCGGGCTCGGGTACGGCATCTCGTACGGCGACGAGTACTGCTGTGTCGGGGACTTGCCGCCCTCGATCGCGGCCGCCGCGACGATCGGTTTGAACGTGGAACCGGGCTGGTAGCCCGCGCCGCCGCCCATGCCCTGGTTCACCGACAGGTTGATCTGGGTCTCGTTCGTGCCGAAGCCGTACGGCCGGGACTGGCCCATGGCGAGGATCTTGCCGGTGCCGGGCTCGACGATCGTCGCGGCCGTCGCCACCTGGTCGGACTTGTAGACGTGCTCCTTGATGGACTTCTGCACGGACTGCTGGGCCTGCGGGTCGAGCGTCGTACGGATCGTCAGACCGCCCTGGTTCCACAGCTTCGCGCGCGCCTCCCTGGTCTTGCCGAAGACCGGGTCGGTGAGGAAGACCTCGCGCACGTAGTCGCAGAAGAAGCCGGCGCCCTGGACCGCGGTGATGCAGCCGTTCTTGGGCCGGCTGGGCTTGAGCCCGAGCGGCTCGCGCTTGGCCTGGGCGGCCTCCTGCGGGGAGATGTCGCCCAGTTCCGCCATGCGCTGGAGCACGACGTTGCGGCGCTTGGTGGCCTCCGCCTCGTCGTTGACCGGGTCGTAGCGGCTCGGGGACTGCACGATGCCGGCCAGCAGCGCGGACTCCTGGAGGTTCAGGTCCTTGGCGTGCTTGGAGAAGTACCGCTCGGAGGCGGCCTCCACGCCGTACGCCTGCTCGCCGAAGAAGGTGATGTTCAGGTAGTTCTCGAGGATCTTCTTCTTGCCGAGCTGTTCCTCGATCTGGATCGCGTACTTCAGCTCGCGGACCTTGCGGCCCAGGGTCTGCTGGGTGGCCTCGGCGACCTTCGTCGGGTCGTCGCCGGCCTCCTCGATGAAGTAGTTCTTCACCAGCTGCTGGGTGAGCGTGGAGGCGCCCTGCGCGACTCCGCCCTCCTGCGCGTTCTTGTTCAGGGCGCGCAGCACGCCCTTGAGGTCGATCGCGCCGTGCTGGTAGAAGCGCGAGTCCTCGATCGCGACGATCGCCTTCTGCATGTACGGCGAGATGTCCTTGAGATCGACCACCGTGCGGTCCCTGCTGTACACGCTCGCGATCTGCGCGCCCTTGGCGTCCAGGATCGTCGTGCGCTGACTGAGCTGGGGACTCTTCAGGTTGGCCGGGATCTCGTCGAAGCTCTTGACCGAGCCCTTGGCCGCGAGGCCCAGGGCACCGGCCGCGGGCAGTGCGATGCCGGCCATCACAGCTCCCGCGAGCACACTGACACCGAGGAACTTCGCGGCCTGCTGCAACGGCGACAGACCACCGCCCGAGCGCTTCTTTGGCATGGGGGCAGCCTAATCCGTACTCCTGAGCGTTTTGAGGGAGCGGCTTGCCTTCGGGATGTTCCGGAACCGGTTCGAGACCCCGCGCACCGCCTGACCTGCCTACGTTTCCATTTCCCGGACAGGCGCGCAGCCCTTGGCCTAAGCTGCTCCCAACTGTCACAGCGGTGCGGCCCCGTACCACTCCGTCCGGCGTCCCGAATCGTTGCGAACCACCCGAGTGGTGTGCGGAGGCGTGTCCGATTGCGCCTCGTGTGTCACCTGGTGCCCGCTGTGGCACACCGTAGCTGTCCTGGTTTGCCGGGATGGTCGCACATGTCGCCAGCTCACTCCCGCGGGTGATCTGCCGCTTACCCATAGTCCGTTCGGGCCATTCAAGATTGGGCCCGACGGGGGTGTTGCGCTGTGCCCACCTTCCGTAACGTCCTCAACTGGCGGCGGTGAATATGCCGCTGCCGCCGTGGGGGAGCCTCGATTCGGGAGAGGACGGCGCCGGTATGGGCTGGGTAACCGACTGGAGTGCGCAGGCTGCCTGCCGCACTACCGATCCGGATGAACTGTTCGTTCAAGGAGCAGCGCAGAACAGAGCCAAGGCGGTGTGCACCGGATGTCCGGTACGCACCGAGTGCCTGGCGGACGCGCTGGACAATCGCGTCGAGTTCGGCGTGTGGGGAGGCATGACCGAGCGGGAGCGCCGCGCACTGCTGCGCCGCCGGCCCACGGTGACCTCCTGGCGCAGGCTGCTGGAGACCGCCCGCTCGGAGTACGAGCGCGGCACCGGGTTCGTGAGCCTCGACAGCGACGAGGTCTACGAGAACTACGCGGCGGTGAGCTGAGGACCGCGGTCCGGCGCTGTTCGGGTTCGGCCGAGAGCCCCGGGCAGCCGTGTCCGCTACGACGGTTCCGGGCGCTCCGTGGGCGCGCCCGCCGCGAGGCGGTCGCCGATGTCGCGCAGGCCCGTGAGGTCGTGCACGTCGCCGGGCAGGGCGGGTACGTCGACCACCGCCACCTCGGGGTGGCGGGCGGTGAAGCGGTCGCGCGTGCGCTGCTCGCGCGCCAGGAGGTGCATGCGTTCGGCGTGCAGCCTCAGCAGGCCCTCGGCGAGCCGGTCGACGGAACGTTCCTCGTCGGCGGGGGAGCCGTCGTGGGAAGCGCCGGATGTGTCGGTACCGGTTGCGGCCTCGGATGCGTGAGGTTGTGAACTGTCGTACGTGTCGGGAGAGTTACGAAGTCCAGCTTTCCCGTCCCCCTGATCCACAATGCCGGGGTCCGCAAGATTTTCCGCGGCGTCCAGGGCCCGCTCGGCCGACAGCCGGCCGGCGCCGCTGCCGTGCACCCGGTTGAGCACCAGACCCACCAGCGGCATGTCCTCCGCGGCCAGCCGCTCCACGAAGTACGCGGCCTCGCGCAGCGCGTCCCGCTCCGGGGCCGCCACCACCAGGAACGCGGTGCCGGGCGCCTGGAGCAGCTTGTACGTGGCGTCCGCGCGGGTGCGGAAGCCGCCGAAGGTGGTGTCCATCGCCGAGACGAACGTCTGGACGTCCTTGAGGAGTTGGCCCCCGAGGAGCTTGCCCAGGGTGCCGGTCATCATCGACATGCCCACGTTCAGGAACGCCATGCCCGCGCGGCCGCCCAGCTTGGCGGGGGCGGTGAGCAGACGGATCAGTCGGCCGTCCAGGAAGGACCCGAGCCGCTTGGGGGCGTCCAGGAAGTCCAGGGCCGAGCGGGAGGGCGGGGTGTCGACCACGATCAGGTCCCACTCGTCCCGTGCCCGCAACTGGCCGAGCTTCTCCATCGCCATGTACTCCTGCGTGCCCGCGAAGCCCGCCGAGAGCGACTGGTAGAAGGGGTTCGCCAGGATCGCGGCCGCCCGCTCGCGGTCCGCGTGCGCCTCCACGACCTCGTCGAAGGTGCGCTTCATGTCGAGCATCATGGCGTGCAGCTCGCCCGCCCGGCTCCCGCCACCGCCCTTGAACGAGTCGCCGCGCGATCCCCTTCGATCTTCGGTGCCCTTGACCCGGCGGGGCACGTTGTCGAGGGAGTCGATGCCCATCGACTGGGCCAGCCTGCGGGCCGGGTCGATGGTGAGCACGACCACCTTGCGGCCCCGCTCGGCCGCCCGCAGGCCGAGGGCGGCCGCGGTGGTCGTCTTGCCGACGCCGCCGGAGCCGCAGCACACCACGATGCGTGTCTTCGGGTCGTCCAGCAGCGCGTCCACGTCGAGCACCCGGGAGGAGGTCAGCCGCCGGGCCGCCGCCTCCCGTCCCTGGGCCGCGCCGGGGCCCTCGCTCCCGTCGCGGCCCGCACGCCGGTCCTCGGCCGCCGCCTCGCGCCCCGCGGCCGCGTCCTGCTCCTCGGCTGTCATGACACCTCCTGGTCGCGCAGCTCGGCGGCGAGTTCGTACAGGCCGGCCAGGTCCATTCCCTCGGCGAGCAGCGGCAGTTCGTGCAGCGGCAGACCCAGCTCGCCGAGTACGTCGCGTTGCTCCTGCTCCAGGGCGTGGCGCTCGGCGTACTCCGCGGCCTGGGCCAGCAGCGGGTCCACCAGTTTCTCCGCGTTCCCGCCGCGCCGCGCGCCGCCGAGGCCGGCGGCCGACAGGGACCGGGCCACGGCGGAGTGGTCCACCGTCCGTACGAGTTCCAGGTCCGCGGCGTCCAACACCTCGGGCCGCACCATGTTCACGATGACCCGGCCCACCGGCAGCCGTGCCGCCCGCAGTTCGGCGATGCCGTCGGCGGTCTCCTGGACCGGCATCTCCTCCAGCAGCGTCACCAGGTGCACCGCCGTCTCCGGCGACTTGAGGACCCGCATCACGGCCTGCGCCTGGTTGTGTATCGGGCCGATCTTCGCCAGGCCCGCCACCTCGTCGTTGACGTTGAGGAAGCGGGTGACGCGGCCGGTCGGAGGCGCGTCCATGACCACGTAGTCGTAGACGAACCGGCCGGTGCGGTCCTTGCGGCGCACCGCCTCGCACGCCTTGCCGGTGAGCAGGACATCCCGGATGCCGGGCGCGATGGTGGTGGCGAAGTCGATGGCGCCGAGCTTCTTCAGGGCCCTGCCCGCCCCGCCCAGTTTGTAGAACATCTGGAGGTAGTCCAGAAGGGCCAGTTCGGGGTCTATGGCCAGGGCGTACACCTCCCCGCCCCCGGGAGCGACCGCGATCTTCCGCTCCTCGTACGGCAACGCCTCCGTCTCGAAGAGCTGTGCGATGCCCTGCCGGCCCTCGACCTCCACGAGAAGCGTCCGCTTCCCCTCGGTCGCGAGGGCCAGCGCGAGTGCGGCGGCGACCGTCGTCTTTCCGGTCCCGCCCTTGCCGCTGACGACCTGGAGCCTGCTCACGTCTTCGAGACTAACCAGTCCGGCCGACCGTCACGCGGGAGGCTGTGGATAACGGGGAGACGACGAGGGAGTGATCGGTCACAGCGGATACAGTCGGCCCATGACCAAGTGGGAATACTCAACCGTGCCGCTGCTCGTCCATGCCACGAAGCAGATTCTGGACAACTGGGGCGAGGACGGCTGGGAGCTCGTCCAGGTCGTCCCCGGGCCGAACCCCGAGCAGCTGGTCGCCTACCTGAAGCGGGAGAAGCAGGCATGAGCGCGGTCGAGGAGAAGCTGGCCACCCTGGGCCTGAGCCTGCCGGAGGTCGTACCGCCGCTGGCCGCCTACCAGCCGGCCGTGCGGTCCGGTGTCTACGTGTACACCGCGGGCCAGCTGCCGATGGTCGAGGGCAAGCTGCCCGTCACCGGCAAGGTGGGCGCCGAGGTCACGGCCGACGAGGCCAAGGACCTGGCCCGCATCTGCGCGCTGAACGCGCTGGCGGCCGTGAAGTCCGTGGCCGGTGACCTGGACCGGATCGCGCGCGTGGTGAAGGTCACCGGGTTCGTCGCCTCCGCGTCCGACTTCACCGGCCAGCCCGGCGTGATCAACGGCGCCAGCGAACTGCTCGCCGAGGCCCTCGGCGACAAGGGCGTGCACGCCCGCAGCGCGGTCGGCGTCGCGGTGCTCCCGATGGACGCGCCGGTCGAGGTCGAGATCCAGGTCGAGCTGGTTCCGTAGCCCGCCCGCACCGCCCGGCACCTCGGGTACCTCTCGAACATTCGCCCTACACGGGATAGCCTCCGGCCATGGCGAACGGTCAGTGGTACCCCCCGGAGTGGCCGGACCGCATCCGCGCGCTCGCGGACGGCACCCTCACCCCGGTGTCCCCCAAGCGCGCGGCGACGGTGCTCCTGCTGAAGGACACCGAGGCCGGACCGGCCGTCCACATGCTGCGCAGACGCGCCTCCATGGCATTCGCCGGGGGCGCGTACGCGTATCCGGGGGGCGGCGTCGACCCGCGCGACGACGACACCCGGATCCGCTGGGCGGGGCCCCCGCGCGCCTCCTGGGCCCAGCGGCTCGGGACGGACGAGGCCGGCGCCCAGGCCGTGGTCTGCGCGGCGGTCCGGGAGACGTACGAGGAGGCGGGCGTCCTGCTCGCCGGGCCCGACCCGGGCACGGTCGTCGGGGACACCACGGGCGACGACTGGGAGGCGGACCGCGCCGCCCTGGTCGCGCGCGAGCAGTCCTTCGCCGAGTTCCTGCACCGGCGCGGCCTGGTGCTGCGTTCGGACCTGCTGGGCGCCTGGGCGCGCTGGATCACCCCGGAGTTCGAGTCGCGCCGCTACGACACCTGGTTCTTCGCGGCGGTCCTGCCCACGGGGCAGCGCACCCGGAACGCCTCCACGGAGGCCGACCGCACGGTGTGGATCCGCCCCGCCGAGGCCGCCGCCGGTTACGACCGGGGCGAGCTGCTGATGATGCCGCCGACCATCGCCGCGCTGCGCGAGCTGCTGCCCTACGACACCGCCGCGGCGGCCCTCGCGGCCGCCGCCGCGCGCGACCTGACCCCGGTACAGGCCACCGCCCGGCTCCAGGACGGCGAGATCGTGCTGTCCTGGCCGGGGCACGAGGAGTTCACCAAGCACGTTCCGTCGAGTCCGGCGCCCGCCGACGCGAGCGGGGGAGGCCGCGCATGACCGCCGCGAGCGCGCTGCCCGGCCGGCCCAGGGGCACCGTCGGCTCCGGGCCCGCCACCGCGCGGGCCGTCAACGTCCTCGCGCCCAACCCCTCCGCGATGACCCTGGACGGCACCAACACCTGGATCGTCGCCGAGCCGGACTCCGATCTGGCCGTGGTGATCGACCCGGGCCCGCTGGACGAGGGCCATCTGCGCGCGGTCGTGGACACGGCGGAGAAGGCCGGCCGCCGGATAGCCCTGACCCTGCTCACGCACGGGCACGCGGACCACGCCGAGGGCGCGGGCCGCTTCGCCGAGCTGACCGGCACCCGGGTGCGGGCCCTGGACCCGGCGCTCCGCCTCGGCGACGAGGGTCTGGCCGCGGGCGAGGTGATCACCACCGGCGGCCTGGAGCTGAGGGTCGTAGCGACCCCCGGGCACACCTCGGACTCGCTGTCCTTCCACATCCCGGCCGACCGGGCGGTGCTGACCGGGGACACCGTCCTCGGGCGCGGTACGACGATGGTGGCGCACCCCGACGGGCGGCTCGGCGACTACCTGGACTCCCTGCGCCGGCTGCGCTCCCTCACGGTGGACGACGGCGTGCACACCGTCCTGCCGGGGCACGGTCCGGTCCTGGAGGACGCCCAGGGCGCCGTGGAGTTCTACCTCGCCCACCGCGCCCACCGGCTCGCCCAGGTGGAGACCGCCGTCGAGGACGGCCACCGCACCGCGGCCGACGTGGTCGCCCACGTCTACGCCGACGTCGACCGCTCCCTGTGGCCGGCGGCGGAACTCTCGGTCCGGGCCCAGCTGGAGTACCTCGGTGAGCACGGCCTGATCTAGGCTCCTCCGCCCGGCTCGGCCCGGCGTGATCCGGACGGGCGCCCTCAGGCCGCGTCCTCGGGGCGCGGACTCTTCACGCCGTGCACGCGCGCGTACTCGGCGGCGAGCCAGGGGCCCAGGTCGTCGACGTACCCGCGCAGCACCCGGGGGTCGCCCACGGGTTCCCGGCCGTACCCGGCCGCCGTGAGCAGCTGGGCGGCCCGCTCGGGGTGGTACGCCCCGCAGACCTCGGCCATCTCGCGCAGATCGCTCGTCCAGCCGTTCCAGCGGGTCATGACGAGCGTGAAGCCCGTGCGGACGAGATGGCGGGACATGAAGCGCACCAGGCGCCGCCGGGCCGCCTCGTCGCCCTCCGCTGCCGCGATCCGCTCGCGCCAGCGGGGCAGCAGCCGGGCGAGGTCGCCGTTGGTCTCGCGGGCCAGCGTGGAGTCGGGGCGGTACCGGGGCAGCAGCCCGGCCAGGTCGTCCCCCAGCAGCGGTGTGCACAGGCAGGCCAGGAACCAGCCCATGTCGTACCGCTCCGGCTCGCTCAGCAGCCGCTCCCGGCCGTACAGCAGCGATCCGACCCCGTCGATCTCCGGGAACTCCCGGTCCAGGGCCTCGCCGAGGACTCGTACGGCGGCACGGTCGGCGTCGGCCGGTTCCGCGCGCAGGACGACCAGCAGGTCCAGGTCGCTGCGGCCCACCTCGGCGGTGCCCCGGGGGACCGACCCGTAGAGGTACGCCCCGTCCAGCCGCGCTCCGAAGACCTCCGGCAGGCGCTCCCGTACGGCGGCCACGACCGGCCGGAAGGCGGTGGGCACGCGCGCGAGGGAGCCCTCACGGACGAAGAAGCCGTCGGGGCCGAGGCCGTGGGGACGCGGTGGGGCGGGCGGTACGGGCATGGGGCCACTGTGCCGTGCGGGCCGCGCCGGGGCAGCCGGTTTTCGGCGGGAGGGACGAGCAGGCCGGATCCCGGCGGGGGAGACGACTCGGGCGCGGCTCCCGGAGGAACCGCGCCGAGTCGTCGTACGGGGGGAGCGCGTCAGCGGGACCGCTTGGCCAGTCGCTCCACGTCCAGCAGGATGACCGCGCGCGCCTCCAGGCGCAGCCAGCCGCGCTGGGCGAAGTCCGCCAGGGCCTTGTTGACGGTCTCGCGGGAGGCGCCGACCAGCTGGGCCAGCTCCTCCTGGGTGAGGTCGTGCACGACGTGGATGCCCTCTTCGGACTGCACGCCGAAGCGGCGCGACAGGTCGAGCAGGGCGCGCGCCACACGGCCGGGGACGTCGGAGAAGACCAGGTCGGACATGGCGTCGTTGGTCTTGCGCAGCCGGCGGGCGACGGCGCGCAGCAGGGCGCCGGCCACCTCGGGACGGGCGTTCAGCCAGGGCTGGAGGTCGCCGTGGCCGAGGCCGAGCAGCTTGACCTCGGTCAGCGCGGTCGCGGTGGCCGTGCGCGGGCCCGGGTCGAACAGCGACAGCTCGCCGATCAGCTCGCCGGGACCGACGACGGCGAGCATGTTCTCGCGGCCGTCGGGGGAGGTGCGGTGCAGTTTGACCTTGCCCTCGGTGACGACGTACAGGCGGTCGCCCGGGTCGCCCTCGTGGAACAGGGAGTCGCCGCGAGCGAGGGTCACCTCGCTCATCGAGGCGCGAAGCTCCGCGGCCTGCTCATCGTCGAGCGCCGCGAAGAGCGGGTTGCGCCGCAGAACGTCGTCCACGAGTTCTCTCCTTGTCGACCTGCTCAGGGGATCTTTCTCCCCTGTGTGCCAGGGACCGTGTTCTCATTTTGCCGGACGGTCCAAACAGTGTGATCTGTCACAAGGATGCCGCACCGGTGTGCCGGGGTAAGCGTCAGGGGTCCAATCGGGCGCCGATCTTCGGGGTCCGGGGCGGATGTCGGCGCCGGGCTCTAGGCTGGCCGGGTGTCCAAATCGCCGGTGAGAGCACAGGCCAAGGGGGCTTAGCGGGTGGTTGTACGTCGCGATTCCGCTGTGGGCGAACAGGGCCCCGGGGGCAGTAGGAAAAGTAGAAAAAAGGCTGATACAGCGGAAGAGGCCGGTTCGGCAGGGAAGGCAGGTTCTGCCGGAAAGGCCGTATCTGCCTCGAAGGCACCCTCCGCGGAGAAGGTCACCCCGGCCGGGAAGTCCGCTTCCGTCCGGAAGGCCACCCCGGCCGGGAAGCCGGTCTCGGGCAGGAAGGTCACCCCGGCGAAGAAGGCCGTGGCCGCCGACGGGTCGGTCCCGGTGAAGAAGGCCGCGCCCGCCCGGAGGACCGCCGTCGAACCGCCGGGCGGGGAGTCCCGGACCGCCCTGGTCCGCCGGGCCCGCCGGATCAACCGCGAGCTGGCCGAGGTGTACCCCTACGCGCACCCGGAGCTGGACTTCGAGAACCCCTTCCAGCTGCTGGTCGCGACCGTCCTGTCGGCCCAGACCACCGACCTGCGCGTCAACCAGACGACCCCCGGCCTCTTCGCCCGCTACCCCGCGCCCGAGGACCTGGCCGCCGCCAACCCGGAGGAGGTCGAGGAGATCCTGCGCCCCTGCGGGTTCTTCCGGGCCAAGACCAGGTCCGTCATAGGGCTCTCCAAGGCGCTCGTGGAGGACTTCGGCGGCGAGGTGCCGGGGAAGCTGGGGGACCTGGTCAAGCTGCCCGGCGTCGGCCGCAAGACCGCCTTCGTCGTGCTCGGCAACGCCTTCGGACGGCCCGGGATCACCGTGGACACGCACTTCCAGCGGCTGGTGCGCCGCTGGCGCTGGACCGAGGAGACCGACCCGGACAAGATCGAGGCCGCGGTCGGCGCGCTGTTCCCCAAGAGCGACTGGACGGACCTGTCCCACCACGTCATCTGGCACGGCCGCCGCATCTGCCACGCCCGCAAACCCGCCTGCGGCGCCTGCCCGATCGCCCCGCTCTGCCCGGCCTACGGCGAGGGCGAGACCGACCCGGAGAAGGCGAAGAAGCTGCTGAAGTACGAGAAGGGCGGTCTGCCGGGGCAGCGGCTCAACCCCCCGCAGGCCTATCTCGACGCGGGCGGCAGGCCCGCGCCGCCGCTGGGGGCCGCGTGACGGAACGATCCCGGCGCCCTCGGCGTTGGACGACAAGGAATGACGGGGGTGGGCGATGACGTGGGCCAGTGAGGCGCGGGGCGACGCCGTGGTGCTGAACGGCCGGGGACTGCCGGACTGGCTGGCCCCGGTGGCGCGGGCGGCCGAGACCATCGAGCCCCTCCAGCTCAGCCGCTTCCTGCCGCCGGAGAACGGCTCGGGCCGCCAGTCGGCCGTGCTGATCCTGTTCGGCGAGGGGATCCGCGGCCCCGAACTGCTGCTCATGGAGCGCTCCGGCTCGCTGCGTTCGCACGCGGGCCAGCCGTCCTTCCCGGGCGGCTCCCTCGACCCCGAGGACGGCGATCCGCTGGGCGCGGGCCCGCTGCGCGCCGCCCTGCGCGAGGCCGAGGAGGAGACCGGGCTCGACCCCCGCGGCGTGCAGCCGTTCGCCGTGCTGCCCCGGCTGTACATCCCGGTCAGCCGCTTCGTCGTCACGCCCGTCCTCGGCTGGTGGCGCGAGCCCAGCCCGGTCGGCGCGGTGGACCCGAACGAGACGGCGCGGGTGTTCACGGTCCCCGTGGCGGATCTCACGGACCCCGCCAACCGCACCACCGTCGTCCACCCCAGCGGATTCAGAGGCCCGGCATTCCAGGTCGAATCGGCCCTTGTGTGGGGTTTCACGGCCGGGGTGATCGACCGGCTGCTGCATTACGCGGGCTGGGAGCGCCCCTGGGACCGGGAGAAGCTGTCCCCGCTCGACTGGAGCTCATGACAGGGTGATCCCCGTGCTGTCTCTTTCCCGGGGACGCAGGGTCCCTCCGTCCCCATGGGGACGGGCCGGACGCCTCGTCCGAGCCGCGGGAAGCGGAACGGAGTAGGCGAGGACCTGAAGCGGTGAACGTGCTGGACATCCTGTTGCTGGTCGCTGCCGTGTGGTTCGCGGTCGTGGGCTACCGCCAGGGCTTCGTCGTGGGAATCCTGTCGGTGATCGGGTTCCTCGGCGGCGGCCTCGCGGCGGTGTACGCGCTGCCCGTCGTCTGGGACGCGGTGACCGACAACGCGGAGGTGGGCACCACCGCCGCCGTCGTGGCCGTGGTCGTCGTCATCGTCTGCGCCTCCGTCGGCCAGGCCCTGACCACCCACCTGGGCAACAAACTGCGCAAGCACATCACCTGGTCCCCGGCCCGTGCCCTGGACGCCACCGGTGGCGCGCTGGTCAACGTGGTGGCGATGCTGCTGGTCGCCTGGCTGATCGGCTCCGCCCTGGCCGGCACCACCCTGCCGACCCTCGGCAAGCAGGTGCGCGGCTCCAAGGTGCTGCTCGGGGTCTCCCGGGCGCTGCCCGCCCAGGCCGACGGATGGTTCGCGGACTTCTCCTCCGTCCTCGCGCAGAACGGCTTCCCGCAGGTCTTCAGCCCGTTCTCCGACGAGCCGATCAAGGACGTCCAGCCGCCGGACCCGGCGCTGGCCGGCAGCCCGGTCGCCACCCGCGCCCAGCGCTCCATCGTCAAGGTCACCGGCACCGCGTCGAGCTGCGGCAAGGTCCTTGAGGGCACCGGCTTCGTCTTCGCCGACCGCCGTGTGATGACCAACGCGCATGTCGTCGGCGGCGTGGACGCGCCCACCGTGCAGATAGGCGGGACGGGCCGGCGGTACGACGCCAAGGTGGTGCTGTACGACTGGAAGCGCGACATCGCCGTACTCGACGTGCCGGACCTGAAGGCGGACGCGCTGAAGTTCTCCGCACCGGACGCGGCCGGGGGCGACGGCGCGATCGTGGCGGGGTTCCCGGAGAACGGCTCGTACGACGTGCGCGCGGCCCGGGTGCGCGGGCGCATCTCGGTCAACGGCCCGGACATCTACCACCGCGGCAGCGTGCGCCGAGATGTCTACTCGCTGTACGCGACCGTCCGCCAGGGAAACTCCGGCGGACCCCTGCTCACCCCTGACGGCAGGGTCTACGGGGTGGTGTTCGCCAAGTCCCTGGACGACGCCGAGACCGGCTACGCGCTGACGGCGGACGAGATCCGGCCGGACATCGCCCGCGGCCGTACGGCGAACGAACAGGTGGGTACGGACAACTGCGCGCTGTGAGCCGCGGGGCCGCTCAGTTGCGCGGGTGACGCAGGCGCACCGAGACCCAGCGGGCCCGGCGGCGCAGGATGCGCGGAATCCCCACCCGCAGTTCGCCTTCCGCGAGTTGCGGGGTGCCTCGCTGAGGCGTGCTCAGACCCGTGGCCGAGCGGCGGTTGCGGGGTGCGTCACTGTAGTCGTGCGTCCAGCCCATACCCCTGCGTGTGCCCCAGCCCCAAGGTCGATAACCGCTTGGAGGGCGGCCAATTGGCGTATGCGGCAGGCATGTGGCCGAACGGGGGACGAGTGGCGGGGAACCGGGTACGTCACGCATCGGCTCCGTCACCGCGTCGTCACCGGTCGGGCTCGGGGTCCTTCAGCCAGTTGATCAGCTCCGTCGAGAACGCCACCGGGTCCTCCTCGTGCGGGAAATGCCCGAGCCCGTCGAACAGCCGCCAGCGGTACGGCGCTTCGACATACTCCCCGGAACCGGCCGCGCTACGCGTACGGCTCACCGGATCGAGTGAACCGTGCAGATGGAGCGTGGGCACCCGCACCGGCCGCTTCATCCTGCGGTAGAACTGCACGCCGTCCGGGCGCGCCAGGGAGCGCACCAGCCAGCGGTACGGCTCGACGGAGCAGTGCGCGGTGGAGGGGATGCACATGGCGCGCCGGTACGTGCGCACCGCCTCCTCCTCCGGCGGGCGCGGCCCGGACCAGTCCCGGATCAGACGGCCCACCAGCTCCCCGTCTTCCGCGGTGAGTTGACGCTCCGGGATCCACGGCCGCTGGAAACCCCAGATGTAGGAGTTGGCGGCCGTCTGCCGGGCGTCGCGCAGCATCGCCGCGCGCCAGCGCCTCGGGT
The DNA here is from genome assembly GCF_000980885.2 of Streptomyces malaysiense. Lineage (GTDB taxonomy): Bacteria > Actinomycetota > Actinomycetes > Streptomycetales > Streptomycetaceae > Streptomyces > Streptomyces malaysiense. The sequence goes on from NZ_LBDA02000016.1 coordinate 198,662, forward strand.
GCGGCATCGACACCACCGCGAGCCGGCGCACCAGCTTGGGGCGCATGGCCGCCGCGGTCCACGCCAGATAGCCGCCGAGGTCGTGCCCGACCAGTGCGGCGTCCGGCTCGCCGAGGGAGCGGATGACGCCGGTGACGTCCAGGGCGAGATTGGCCGGGTCGTAGCCGCGCGGTGTGCGGTCGCTGCCGCCGACGCCCCGCAGGTCCATGGCCACCGCCCGGTAGCCGGCCTCCGCGAGGGCGGCCATCTGGTGCCGCCAGGCCCACCAGAACTGCGGGAAGCCGTGGAGCAGCAGCACCAGGGGGCCGTCGCCGAGTTCCGCGATGTGGAAGCGGGCGCCGTTCGCGGCGACGTCCCGGTGGATCACCTGGTGTCCGGGCAGGCCGATCCGTACCAGCGAGGGATGAGCGGGGTCCGTCATGACGACGAGCGTGCCACAGCCTCGATGGCCGCGGGGCTGCGATCCTCGGGAAGTTCCGGGCGCGGGTGCGGCTTCGCCTTGCCGAGGACGTTCGCGGTCTCCTTCACGGAGGCGGCGACCTTCTGCGGGCCCCGGCCCTTCTTGGCCTTCTTCGCGAACACCACGCCGATCAGCGCGAGCAGACCGGCGACGATCACGTTCGCCAGGAAGGAGAGCAGGAAGCAGAGGGCGAGATTCCAGTGGCTCCAGGTGCGGATGCCGTAGGCGAGGGCGAAGTTGAGCATCGGCAGGGAGAAGACCAGGACCGCGCCCGCCATCGAGAACGCGCCACCGCTGGTCGCGCCGCGCTTCACGTCCTGCTTGAGCTGCGCCTTGGCCAGCGCGATCTCGTCGTGCACCAGCGCCGACAAATCGGTCGTCGCCGAGGCGAACAGCTGGCCGATGCTGCGTTCGGCGCCGACCGGGCTGCCGTCGGGTGCGCTCATCGCGTTCTCCCTTACGAGTTCTCTCGTGCCCCTGGGCCTTCCGGGCGGGCCGCCACCCTGCCCCGGGTCACCGTCTTGATCTGTACCGTCCCGTCAGATCATGCCGGACGGCCGCCCCCGTCGCCTGCCCCGCCCGGTACTTCCGCACGCCCGTCGCCCGTCACGGCCGTCCGTTCGGCGGCGATCCTCCGGTGTTCGGCGGCCCGGCTCTCCAGGATCCGGGCCATTCGCAAGTGGTACGCCGGGTCGTCCTCCTCGTAGATGTCGGGGACGCCGTCGAGGTCCTCGTCGCGCTCCTCCGCCTCGCACAGCCGGCGGTACTTGGCGTTGCGTATCTTCAGCAGCACGGAGGCGAAGACCGCGGCGATCAGGGACCCGGCGAGGACGGCGGCCTTGGTCTCGTCGGTGAGGAACGCGTCGCCGTCGTAGGCCAGCTCGCCGATGAGCAGCGAGACGGTGAATCCGATGCCGGCGAGCGAGGACACCGCGAAGACGTCCGCCCAGGCGAGCTCATCGCTCAGGGAGGCGCGGGTGAAGCGGACGGTCAGCCAGGTGCCGCCGAATATGCCGATGGCCTTGCCGACGACCAGGCCCAGCACCACGCCCAGCGCCTCCGGCCGGGTGAACAGGTCGCCGAGTGCCCGCCCGGACACCACCACACCGGCGCTGAACAGCGCGAACACCGGCACCGCGAATCCGGCCGACAGGGGCCGCACCAGGTGCTCGACGCGCTCGCCCAGCGAGTGCCGCTCGCCCTCGCGGGTGGTGCAGCGCAGCATCAGGCCCATGGCCACGCCGGCGATGGTGGCGTGCACGCCGCTGTTGTACATCAGCGCCCAGTTGACGACCGCGAGCGGCAGGTACACGTACCAGCCGCGCACCCCCTTGCGCAGCAGCAGCCAGAAGACGGCGAGGCCGAGGAACGCGCCGCCGAGCGCGGCGAAGTTCAGCCGTTCGGTGAAGAAGATCGCGATGATCAGGATCGCGAAGAGGTCGTCGACGACGGCGAGGGTGAGCAGGAAGGCGCGCAGGGCGCTGGGCAGCGAGGTGCCGATCACCGCGAGGACGGCGAGCGCGAACGCGATGTCGGTGGCGGTGGGCACCGCCCAGCCCCGCGTCGAACCGTGTCCGACGAGGTTGGTGACGGTGTAGACGAGCGCGGGTACGGCCATGCCGCACAGCGCGGCCACCACGGGGAGCACGGCCGCCTTGGGGTCGCGCAGGTCTCCGGCGACCAGTTCGCGTTTGAGCTCGATACCGGCGACGAAGAAGAAGATCGCGAGGACGCCGTCGGCGGCCCAGTGGGCGACCGACAGGTTCAGGCCGAGGGCGGCGGGGCCGAAGCTGAAGTGGCTGACCGCCTCGTAGCTGTGGCGCAGCGCCGGGACGTTCGCCCAGATCAGGGCGGTCATGGCGGCGAGGAGCAGGAGTACCCCGCCGACGGTCTCCGTGCGCAGGGCGTCCGCGACATAGGTCCGCTCGGGCAGGGACAGGCGTCCGAGGACCTTGCGGGCGGGGTGCGGGGTGCGGGGCGCGGTCACGATGGGGGACCTCCGGGAGCGGGCAGGACTGCGAACCTGCCGACCAGACTTCCCGGCGCACCTCATGTAGATCTTTTTGGTTTCTTGACTCTTTGGTTACTTTACCTAAGTTCTCGGACGAGGGAAAGGCGAGCGCGGCCGGTGGGCCCTGGCGTACGGAAGGGGCGCCCGGCGGTGCCGGGCGCCCCTCGTGAGCCGAACGGGATCAGTCCTCGCTGGGGGTGGTGGGGAGTTCGGCCTGGATGAGGTCCATGACGCTGGAGTCGGTGAGGGTGGTGACGTCTCCGAGTTGGCGGTTCTCGGCGACGTCGCGCA
>NZ_LBDA02000160.1 GCF_000980885.2 Streptomyces malaysiense
GGAGAAGCCGGTGCCGTCGGCGCCGTCGGCGAACGCCTTGCACCGGCCGTCCTGAGCGAGACCCTGTTGCCGGGAGAACTCCACGAAGACCGTCGGGGAGGCCATGACGGTGACACCGCCGGCCAGTGCCATGGAGCACTCGCCGTTGCGCAGGGCCTGCGCGGCCAGGTGCATCGCCACCAACGACGAAGAACACGCCGTGTCGATCGTGACCGCGGGACCCTCCAGGCCCAGCGTGTACGCGATACGCCCCGAGGCGACGCTCGTTGCGGCACCGGTGACGAGGTACCCCTGGATGTCCTGTGAGGTGTGTGTGGTCGCGGCGCCCCCGTAGTACTGAGCACTGATGCCGGTGAAGACGCCGGTGTTGCTGCCGCGCAGTGTTCCGGGGGTTATCCCGGCACGTTCGAGCGCTTCCCAGCTCGCTTCCAGCAGCAACCGTTGCTGCGGGTCGGTAGCCAGTGCCTCGCGCGGCGAGATACCGAAGAAGTCGGCGTCGAACTCAGCCGCGTCATGGAGAAAGCCGCCGTGGCGGGTGTAGCTCTTGCCGATTTTGCCGGGGTCGGGGTCGTAGAGGTTCGCCGTGTCCCAACCGCGGCCCTCGGGGAAGTCGCCGATGGCGTCGTCACCGGTGAGCAGCAGCTTCCACAAGTCCTCCGGGGAGACGACCCCACCGGGGAACCGGCAGGCCATGGAGACGACTGCGACGGGCTCGTCGACGCCGATGGCGGCCGCAGGGACAGGGGCCGGAACACGGTTGACCGCCCCGAGTATCTCGGCGTGTATGAAGTGGGCGAGGGCCGACGCGTTCGGTCGGTCGAAGATGAGGGTCGCGGGAAGCCGCAGGCCCGTGCCGGCACTGAGCCGGTTCCGGAGCTCGACGGCGGTGAGGGAGTCGAACCCGAGCTCCTGGAAGGCCCGCTCGGAGTCGATGTCGTCGGGGTCTGCGTGGCCGAGGATGTCTGCCACCTGGCTGCACACCAGGTCGAGGAGCAGCTCGTACTGCTCGTTCTCGGTCAGCTGCGACAGCCGCCTCTGCAGACCGGTGGCTCCGGCGCCCCGCCGCCCTCGCCTTGCCCGCACCGGGACCAGGTCACTGAGGATCGCGGGCAGCGTGCCACTCGATGCCTGACCGCGCAGAGTGGTCTGACTGAACCGTGTGGGAAGCAGCACGGGATGGGAGCCGACGAGAGCCGAGTCGAACATGGCGAGGGCCTGTTCCACTGTCATCGGCGTGATTCCGCTGTGCGCCAGTCGACCGCGTTGTGTGCGGCTGAGAGCGGCCGCCATGCCACTGTCCTGTTCCCACACCCCCCAGCCGAGCGACAAGGCGGGCAGCCCCTCGGCGCGCCGGTGCACCGCCAGGGCGTCCAGGTAACTGTTGGCCGCGGCGTAACTGGCGGCACCCGCGTCACCCAGCGTGGCAGCGATCGATGAGTACAGCACGAACGCGGAGAGACCGAGATCCCTGGTCGCGCGGTGCAGGTGCCAGGCCGCCTCCGCCTTGGAACGCAGGATGGTGTCGAGCTGCGCGGGTGTGAGGTTCTCGATGACCGCGTCATCGAGAGCACCGGCGGCGTGTACGACGGCGACCAGCGGGTGGTCGGCAGGCACGGACCCGACCAGGTCTGCGACGGCGTCGGCCTCGCTGATGTCACAGGCGGCGATGGTGACGTCGACGCCGTGCGCGGTGAGTTCGGCCTCCAGCTCAAGCGCACCGGGGGCCTCGGAGCCCCGGCGGCTGACCAGCATCAGGTGGCGCGCACCGTGGCGCGTGACGAGATGGCGGGCGAGGTGCGCGCCGAGGGTGCCCGTGCCGCCGGTGATCAGGACTGTGCCGTCGTCCGGGAAGGCCGCGTGCTGCGTGGCGTCCGCGGCAGCGACCTGCGTGGACTCGACCCTGACCAGGCGCGGTACGTAGGTTACTCCCGCGCGCAGTGCGAACTGGGTCTCGCCGGCTGCCCGCACCGCCGCGAGCGCCGTGGGCAGCGCCTGCCAGGACTCCTCCGTACCGTCGAGGTCTGCCACGAGGACGCGGCCGGGGTGCTCCGCCTCGGCACTGCGAGCCAGTCCCCATACGGGTGCGCCCGACAGCTCCTGGACGTCGTCCGCGGACGCAAGGGCCACAGCGTGCTGAGTCAGCAACAGCAGCTGGGAATCGCCGAGTTGTTCGTCCGCCAGGAAGTCCTGCAGGGTGACCAGGGTCTGGTGGGCTGCCGCACGCAGAGTTTCGAGGGCGGGCTCAGCCGTGGCGGGCGCCGCAAGCGCGACGACGGTGTCGGGGGCGGATCCCCCCTCGGCGATGGCCTGGCACAGGGTGGCCAGACTGTCGTGGCAGACGTCCCCCGGAACCGCTACGGCAGGTGCTCCGATACTCACCCATGTTCCGGCGGGCTTTTCGGCTCCCTGCGCGGGAGTGAGCTGCTTCCAGTCAACGCGGTGGAGGGAGTCGCGCGCCGTGGAAGCGGCAAGCGCGAGGCGATCGAGGTCGACGGGGCGCACCGTGACGGCTTCCACGGACATGACCGGTCGGCCGGTCTCGTCAGAAGTGACGACCTTGAGTGTCCGCTCGCCCGAAGGCTTCAGTGTCACCCGCAGGGAGGAAGCACCGTGGCTGTGGAGGGTGATGCCGGACAGGGAGAACGGCATGACCGGTCCCGCGTTGTCTCCCCCGCTGTCGACACCTGGCACATCGGCCTTGGCCGATGCCTGCAGAGCGGCATCCAGGAGGGCCGGGTGCACTCCGAAGCCCTCAGTGCTCACTCCCTCCGGGAGGACGACCTCGGCATGGACCGTGTCGCCGGCGCGCCATGCGGCCGTGAGGCCCTGGAAAACGGGGCCGTAGTCGAAGCCCATGTCGGCGAACTGCTGGTAGTGCTCGCTCATGTCAAGGGGCTCGGCCCCCACCGGAGGCCATGCGGTACCCGCGTCTGCCTCATCGCTCTTCGCCTCGCAAGCCATCAAGGACGCGGTGGCATGCCGGGTCCAGTGCCCGTCATCGGTGTCGGTGTCGGTGTCGGTGGTGGCGGGGCGG
>NZ_LBDA02000161.1 GCF_000980885.2 Streptomyces malaysiense
GCGGCGTGTGCGGCGTGTGCGGCGGGTGGGGGGGAGGGGTCAGAGGAGGGTGTCGGCGAGCATGAAGGCCGCGACGGCGAGGAGTACCCAGGCGAAGACGCGTTGCAGGGTGTTGCCCTTGAGCTTCCTGGAGAGGCGTTTGCCGTCCCAGGCGCCGAGCATGGCCGCGGCGGTGAAGGGGGCGACGACCGCCCAGTCCAGGTGCGTCCCGGTGCCGGCGCGGGCGGCGAGCGCGGCGAGCGAGTTGATGGTGATGACCAGCAGGCTGGTGCCGACGGCGCGGCGCATGGGCAGCCGGAGCACGCTGACCAGGGCGGGTACGGCGAGGAAGCCGCCGCCGACGCCGAGGAAGCCGGTCACGGCGCCGAGTCCGGCGCCGGCGGCGCCCGCCTTGAGCGGGCTCACCGGGGCGGTGGGGTCGGCGGTGGTGCGGGCGGGGCGCAGCATGCGCAGCGCGGCGAGTGCCGCGATGACGGAGAAGGCGGTGGTGAGCAGGGCCTGGGGGATATGGCCGGCG
>NZ_LBDA02000162.1 GCF_000980885.2 Streptomyces malaysiense
CTGTTCTCCGCGCAGGCGGGGCGTACGCCGGGTGCGGTCGCTCTGGTGTGCGGGGAGGTGGAGGTGACGTACCGGGAGTTGGATGCGGCGTCCGACGGGTTCGCTCGTCGGCTGGTCGGGGCCGGGGTGTGTCCGGGTGACCGGGTGGGGCTGTTCTTCGACCGGTCGGTGGAGTATGTCGTGGCGTTGTTGGGGGTGTTGAAGGCGGGTGGTGTCTATGTGCCGTTGGATGCGCGTCAGCCGGGGGAGCGGTTGGGGTGGATGTTGCGGGACACGGGTGCGGTGCTGTTGGTGACCGATCGTGGTGTGGGTGGGGTGGGGTTCGCGGGTGGTCTGCCGGTGGTGCGTGTGGGTGCGGAGGTTGTCGGGGGGGTGGGGGTGGTGGCGCCGTCGGGGTTGTCGGTGGGTGCGGATCAGGCGGCGTATGTGATGTACACGTCGGGGTCGAGCGGGACTCCGAAGGGTGTGGTGAACACGCACCGCAATGTGGTGGAGCTGGCTCTGGATCCGTGGTGGGGGAGTGGCCGGCACCGGCGGGTGCTCGCTTATTCGCCGTTGGCCTTCGATTCCTCGACCTACGAGTTGTGGGTGCCGTTGCTGAGCGGTGGGCTGGCGGTGATCCTGCCCGCGGCCGAGATCGACCTCGGCGAGGTCGGCGAGGCCATCGTGCGACACGGTGTCACGGCCGCCTACTTCACCACCGCCCTCTTCGACGCGATGGCGCACGAGGCCGTCGGCAGCCTGGGGCACCTGGAGGAGATCTGGACCGGCGGCGACGTCCTGTCGGCCACGGCCCTGCGGACGGTCCTGGACCGGTGTCCGGACACCACCGTCGTGCACGCCTACGGTCCGACCGAGGCGACCGTGTTCTGCAGCTACCAGGCATTCACGCCGGATACCCGGACCGTGGAGCGGCTGCACCTGGGTGTTCCGATGGCCAACACGGCCATGTACGTCCTGGACGAGGGGCTGCGCCCGGCGCCTTCGGGTGTCACGGGTGAGCTGTACGTCGCGGGGTCGCATCTCGCGGGCGGTTATCTGGGGCGTGCGGGGCTGACGGCGGAGCGTTTCACCGCGAATCCGTACGGTCCTCCTGGGAGTCGTATGTATCGCACGGGTGATCTGGCCCGCTGGAACCAGCACGGTGGGATCGAGTTCCTGGGCCGTGCCGACCAGCAGGTCAAGCTGCGGGGCTTCCGGATCGAACTCGGTGAGGTGGAGACGGTGTTGAGCCGGGTCCCGGAGGTGGCTCGGGCGGTGGTGGTGGTGCGGGAGGATCGTCCTGGTGACAAGCGGCTGGTCGCTTATGTGGTGCCGGTCGCCGGGGGTGACGTCGACCCGGAGGCGTTGCGCCGGCATGCCGGGGGTGCGTTGCCCGAGTACATGGTGCCGTCGGCCTTCGTGGCTCTGGACGCCCTGCCGCTCACCGCCAACGGCAAGCTCGACCGGCGGGCCCTGCCC
>NZ_LBDA02000163.1 GCF_000980885.2 Streptomyces malaysiense
AGCTCGACCGGCGGGCCCTGCCCGAACCGGTGCGGGACGGCGGTGCGGGCAACCGTGCCGCCCGCACGCCCGCCGAGGAGGTTCTGTGCACCCTGTTCGCCGAGGCGCTGGGCCTGCCGGCGGTCTCGGTGGACGACGACTTCTTCCGGCTCGGCGGCCACTCGCTGCTCGCCACCCGGCTGGTCGCGCGGGTACGGGAGATCTTCGGGGCACAGGTGCTGGTGCGGGACCTGTTCCGGCACCCGACGGCGGCCGCGCTGGCCGGTCATGTCGCGCGCGACCAGGGCGACACCACCGACACCACCCGTCCCGCCCCGACCGCAGGACCACGTCCGGAGCGGCTGCCGCTCTCCCCGGCCCAGCGCCGGCTCTGGTTCCTGGACCAGATGGAGGGCCCGTCGGCGACGTACAACATCCCGCTGGTCATCCGCCTCACGGGCAGCCTAGACCGGGACGCGCTGCGCGGTGCCCTGTCGGACGTCGTGGGCCGGCACGAGGCACTGCGCACCCTGTTCCCCGCCGACAACGGTGAACCCCGCCAGCGGATCGTCCCGGCCGAACAGGCTGAGGTCCCCTTCGCCGTCGTCACCGCCGACGAGGGCACCCTGGCGGCCCGGATCGGCGAGGAGGCGGGCCGTCCTTTCGTCCTCGACTCCGAACTCCCCCTCCGTGGAATGCTGTTCGAGCTCTCACCGGATGAGCATGTGCTGCTGCTGGTGGTGCACCACATCGCTTCGGACGGCTGGTCGAACACCCCGCTGATGCGGGACCTGGGGCTCGCGTACGGGGCCCGGGTCGACGGGCGGCTGCCGGACTGGGAGCCGCTGCCGGTCCAGTACGCCGACTACACGCTGTGGCAGCAGGAGGTGCTGGGTGACGCGGACGACCCGGACAGCGTGCTCTGCTCGCAACTGGCTTTCTGGAAGGAGGCGTTGGCGGGGCTGCCGGACGAGGTGACGCTGCCCGCGGACCGGTCCCGTCCGGTGGTGGCCTCGTATCGCGGTGCCACGCACACCGTGTCCTGCCCGGCCGGGACGCACCGGGCGCTCACCGCCCTGGCCCGGGAGACCGGCAGCACCTTCTTCATGGTGGCCCAGGCGGCGGTGGCCGCGCTGCTGACCCGCTCGGGCGCCGGCACCGACATCGCCATCGGCTCGCCCGTGGCCGGGCGGGCGGACCAGGCACTGGACGGACTGGTCGGCTTCTTCGTCAACACCCTCGTGCTGCGGACCGACACGGGCGGGGACCCGTCCTTCCGCGAACTCCTGCGCCGCGCCCGGGACACGGACCTCGCGGCCTGGGCGCACCAGGACGTGCCGTTCGACCGGCTCGTCGAGGCCCTCAACCCCGAACGCTCCACCTCCCGCCAGCCGCTCGCCCAGGTCATGCTCTCGGTCACGGACGCCGTCGTACCGGTGCCGGAACTGCCGGATGTGACCGCCGAGTCGGAGTTCACGCCTCTTGAGATCGCCAAGTTCGATCTCACCTTCACCTTCCAGGAGCACCGCACCCCGGGAGGCGAGCCGGCCGGCTTCGACCTGAGCGTGGAGTACTCCACCGACCTGTACGACGCGGACACCGTGGAGGCCGCGGCGGCGCGCCTGATCCGGCTGCTGACCGCGGCGGCCGGCGCCCCCGACCTGCCGTCCGGCGAGCTGGACGTGCTCGGCGACGCGGAGCGCCGGCAGCTGCTCGTCACCTGGAACGGCGACGTGGTCCCCCGTGCCGGGACCTCGCTCCCTGAGGCGTTCGCCGCGCGGGTCGCCCGTGAGCCGGACGCGCCGGCCGCGGTGATGGGCGAACGCGTCCTCACCTACGCCGAGTTGGACGAACGCGCCGACCGGCTGGCCCGTCGGCTCGTCGGCGCGGGCATCCGCGCCGGGGACCCCGTGGTCCTCTTCCTGGAACGCTCGCTGGAAGCGGTGGTCGCCGTGCTCGCGGTCGTGAAGGCCGGAGCGGTCTACGTCCCGCTGGACGTCCGCTACCCCGCCGACCGCATCGCCCTGATCATCCGCGACTCGAAGGCCACCGTCTTCCTCACCGACCGGGAGCCGGCGGGCCTCGGCCTCCCCGAGCACGCCCGCGTCATCCCGGTCACCGGTGTGGCGGACCGCCCGCAGGGCACACCCTCGGGAGCGGACCCCCTGCCCCCGGTCCACCCCGAGCAGCCGGCCTACGCCATGTTCACCTCCGGCTCGACCGGTGTCCCGAAGGGCGTCGCGGTCACCCATCGCAACATCACCGCTCTGGCCGCCGACGAACGGTTCCCCCTCGCCTCGCGCGCCCGGATGCTGCTGCACTCGCCGATGGCCTTCGACGCCTCGACGTTCGAGTTCTGGATGCCGCTGCTGAGCGGCGGCACGCTCGTCGTCGCACCGCCCGGACTGCTGGACACCACCGCGCTGGGCCGCGTGCTGTCCGAGGGCCGGATCACGGGACTGGTCCTGTCGTCGGGACTGTTCCAGATGCTCGCCGAGGACGACCCGGCGGCGCTGGCGGGCGTGCGCACCGTCCTGACCGGCGGCGACGTCATGTCCGTCGAGGCGGTCCGCCGTATCCACCAGCACTGCCCCGGCACCACCGTGCTCAACGGCTACGGCCCGACCGAGACGACCGTCCTGGTCGCCGCGCACACCGTCCGCAGGCCCCACGACCACCCGGGCGCGGTACCGATCGGCACCCCGCTGGAGAACACCCGGATGTACGTCCTGGACAGCCGCATGCGCCTGGTCCCGCCCATGACGCCGGGCGAGCTCTACCTGGCGGGCTCCGGACTGGCCGCCGGCTACCCGAACCGGTCCGCGCTGACCGCCGAGCGGTTCACCGCCGACCCGTACGGTCCGCCCGGCAACCGTATGTACCGCACGGGCGACCTGGCCCGCTGGAACCACCGGGGTGAGATCGAGTTCCTCGGCCGCGCCGACCAGCAGGTGAAACTCCGGGGCTTTAGGATCGAACCCGGCGAGATCGAGACGGTCCTGTGCCGGCACCCCTCGGTGGCGCAGGCCGCCGTGGTGCTCGGGGAGATCAGGGCGGGCGACAAGTGCCTCATCGCCTACGTGACCTCCGCCGAGGGCACCCGGGTGGACGTCCCCGAACTGCGCGCGCGGGTGTCCGCGACCCTGCCTGACTACATGGTGCCGTCGGCCTTCGTCCAGCTGGACGCCCTGCCGCTCACCGCCAACGGCAAGCTCGACCGGCGGGCCCTGCCCGCTCCCGAGCCGGCCGGCACGGGAGCGGCGGCCGAGGGCCGGGCCCCGCGCACCCCCAACGAGGAGATGCTCTGCGGGCTGTTCGCCGAGATGCTCGGCCGCCCGTCGGTGTCCATCGACGACAACTTCTTCCACCTGGGCGGGCATTCGCTGCTCGCCACCCGGCTCGTGCGCCGGATCAACAGCGTCATGGGGGCCGACCTGCCGGTCGGCGCCCTCTTCAACAACCCGATGGTGGCCACGCTGGTCGAGCAGCTCGACCGTATCGGCGGCGCCCGGCCCAAGCTTCGGCCCATGCGCCGGATGGGAGCGTCCAAATGATCCCCTTGTCCTTCGCCCAGCAGCGGCTGTGGTTCCTGGACCAGATGGAAGGCCCCTCCGCGACCTACCACATCCCGCTGGCCGTCCGGCTGCGGGGCGCTCTCGACCGTACGGCCCTGCGGGGCGCCCTGTCGGACGTGCTGGCCCGGCACGAGGTGCTGCGGACCCTGTTCCCCGCGAGGGAGGGGACGCCGTACCAGTCGATCGTCGCGGAGGAGGACGTCGACCTCGCACTGCCGGTGCTGCCGGTGACCGAGGACGCCCTCGGGGACACCCTCGGCGAGCTGGCGGCGAAGACCTTCGACCTCGCCCATGACCTGCCGGTGCGCGGGACCTTGCTGGAACTCGCCCCCGATCACCACGTGCTGCTGCTGGTGGTGCACCACATCGCCTCGGACGGCTGGTCCAACGCCCCGCTGATGCGGGACCTGGGGCTCGCGTACGGGGCCCGGGTCGACGGGCGGCTGCCGGACTGGGAGCCGCTGCCGGTCCAGTACGCCGACTACACGCTGTGGCAGCAGGAGGTGCTGGGTGACGCGGACGACCCGGACAGCGTGCTCTGCTCGCAACTGGCTTTCTGGAAGGAGGCGTTGGCGGGGCTGCCGGACGAGGTGACGCTGCCCGCGGACCGGCCGCGCCCGGTGGTGGCCTCCTACCGGGGTGCCACGCACACCGTGTCCTGCCCGGCCGGTACGCACCGGGCGCTCACCGCCCTGGCCCGGGAGACCGGCAGCACGTTCCTGATGGTGGCCCAGGCTGCGGTGGCCGCGCTGCTGACCCGCTCGGGCGCCGGCACCGACATCGTCATCGGCTCCCCGGTCACCGGACGCGGGGACGAAGCCCTCGACGACCTGGTCGGCTTCTTCGTGAACACGCTCGTCCTGCGCACGGACACCGGCGGGGATCCGTCCTTCCGTGAACTGCTCACCCGGGCGCGGAAGACCGATCTGGCGGCCTGGGCGCACCAGGACGTGCCGTTCGACCGGCTGGTCGAGGCCCTCAACCCGGAGCGCTCGGCCTCCCGGCACCCGCTGTTCCAGGTCATGCTCACCGTCGGCCAGTCCCTCGACGAGTCCGGGCCCGAACTCGGCTGCCTGGAGACGTCGTTGGTGATCCCGGAACTGCGGATCGCGAAGTTCGACATGACCTTCGGCTTCCAGGAGCGCCCCCGCCGTGACGGCGGTCCGGCCGGCTTCGACATCGTCGCCGAGTACGCCACCGATCTGTACGACGACCGGACGGCACGGGCGGTCCTCGACCGTCTGGCGCGACTGCTCACCGCGGCGGCCGAGACCCCGGACACGCCCGTCGGTGAGCTGGAGCTGCTGGCGGCCGACGAGCGCCGGCGACTGGACGAGTGGGCCGGTCCCCACACCTCCGCTCCGGGGCTGTCTCTGGA
>NZ_LBDA02000164.1 GCF_000980885.2 Streptomyces malaysiense
CTGATCAGTGGCTCTGGCCTGCAGAAACTCGCTCACTGCAGCATCGAAGGCATTCCCGTCCAGGCGGGACAGCAGCCGCATTACCGTCGTCGGGTGCGGGAGAACGACCTGTTTACTGAACGGGTCGCAAGTGAAGCCGAGCGTGAGCAGTACCCAGCGTGGGGCGTCCGCGATCCACTCGGCCACCGCCGCCAGCGAGCGCGCACCGGCCAGCACGCCTGCCGCCGCGGCCGCGACCACGGGCACCAGCGGGAAACGGCGTCCACGCCGGGCCCGGGGATCCGGCAGACCGGCGAGATAGCGGGCCAGGCAGACTGCGTCCGGCAACGGTTGCGGCATATCGGTGCGGGCCAGTTGATCCAGCCCCGGCGGCATGGGAGAAGATAAGAGGGCAGGCACGGTCTTCACTTGTGATCATGGGACTTCGACACTCACATGATCACGCAGACCGTGCCTGCAGCCGCATCCGGACCTACCTACAACCGACATGCCGGCCCATCAGCGAATCAACCGCCCAACTCGCGAGCACGCAACGGCCCTG
>NZ_LBDA02000165.1 GCF_000980885.2 Streptomyces malaysiense
AAGAGGACGGCCCGGCTCCTGGGCGCGTGGATAGTCTTCGAGGACGAGGCCGGGCAGGACCTGAAGCCCGGCAAGGGCCGTACCTGGTCGCCACGCGGGCGGACTCCGCTGATCAGGGTGACCGGGAAAGGCTCGGGCCGGGTGCTGATGGCCGGGATGGTCTGCGTCAGACCGGGCCGGGAGACCAGGCTGATCTACCGGACCCAGACGTACCGGGGCCGTACCGGTGAGAAGAAGGGCTTCCGGGCCCGCGAGTTCTCCGACCTGCTGACCTCCGCCCGTCGGCAGCTCGGCGGTGCCCCGCTGATCGTGGTGTGGGACAACGCCAGCACCCACCACGCCAAGGCCCTGCGGGACTTCTGCGACCGCAACAGCGACTGGCTCACCATCGTCAAGCTGCCTCCGTACGCACCCGACCTGAACCCCGTCGAAGGTGTCTGGGCCCACCTGAAGAAGTCCCTGGCCAACCTCGCACCCCGCACGATCGACGACCTCACCCCGCTCGTGAAGAACCGCCTGCGCGGCATCCAACGGAGACCCGAGATCCTCGACGGCTTCATCGCCGAGACCGGACTCAGGCCGGAACCTCCGTAGCCCTGTCACCCCACCCTTTCAACCTCAGCGGCACCGCATGCGGA
>NZ_LBDA02000166.1 GCF_000980885.2 Streptomyces malaysiense
GCACGACTGCGTGGCCCAGGCGGCGGTCGCCGTGCGCGAGGTCCGCCCGGGGGACAAGCGGCTCGTCGCGTACGTCGTCCCGGTCGCCGGGAGCCGGATCGAGCCGGAGACGCTGCGCCGGCACACCGAGAGCGCGCTGGCCGACTACATGGTCCCGGCCGCCTTCGTGGCCCTGGACGCCCTTCCGCTGACCGTCAACGGCAAGCTCGACCAGCGGGCCCTTCCCCAGCCCGGCCCGCACGGCCGTCCCACCGACGGCCGGGCCCCCCGCACTCCCGCCGAAGAGGTCCTCTGCACCGTCTTCGCCGAGGTCCTGGGCCTGCCCTCGGCCTCCGCGGACGACGACTTCTTCCGCCGCGGCGGCCACTCCCTGCTCGCCACCCGCCTGGTGTCCAGGGTGCGGGAGATCTTCGGAGTACGGCTGCTGGTACGGGACTTGTTCCGGTACCCCACGGTCGCCGCGCTGGCCGAGCGCATCGCGGGCGACCGGGCGGAACCGGCCCGTCCCGCCCTGGTGACCGGGCCCCGTCCGGAGCGGCTGCCGCTCTCCCCGGCCCAGCGCCGGCTCTGGTTCCTGGACCAGATGGAGGGCCCGTCGGCGACCTACAACATCCCGATGGCCATCCGGCTGACCGGTGACCTCGACCATGCGGCGCTGCGCGGCGCGCTGTCGGACGTCGCGGGCAGGCACGAGGCACTGCGCACCGTGTTCCCCGCCGAGGACGGCGAACCCCGCCAGTCGATCGTCCCGGCGGACGGGGCGGAGGTACCCTTCACCGTCCTCGGCGCCGACGAGGACACCCTGGCGGCCAGGATCAGCGAGCAGGCCGGCCGCCCCTTCGCCCTTGACTCCGAACTACCCGTCCGGAGCGTCCTGTTCGAGCTCGCACCCGATCACCACGTGCTGCTGCTGGTGGTGCACCACATCGTCTCGGACGGCTGGTCCAACACCCCGCTGACGCGAGACCTGGGGATCGCGTACGGCGCCCGGATCGAGGGCGAGGCGCCCGGCTGGGAGGCGCTGCCGGCGCAGTACGCCGACTACACCCTGTGGCAGCAGGGACTCCTGGGGGACGCCGACGACCCGGACAGCCTGATCGCCGCCCAGCTCGGCCACTGGCGCGGCACCCTGGAGGCCGTACCGGACGAGGTGACGCTGCCCGCGGACCGGCCGCGCCCGGTGGTGGCCTCCTACCGGGGTGCCACGCACACCGTGTCCTGCCCGGCCGGGACGCACCGGGCGCTCACCGCCCTGGCCCGGGAGACCGGCAGCACGTTCCTGATGGTGGCCCAGGCTGCGGTGGCCGCGCTGCTGACCCGCTCGGGCGCCGGCACCGACATCGTCATCGGTTCGCCCGTGGCCGGACGCGCGGACCAGGCACTCGACGACCTGGTCGGCTTCTTCGTCAACACCCTGGTCCTGCGCACGGACACCAGTGGTGCCCCGTCCTTCCGCGAACTGCTCCGCCGCGCCCGGGACACGGACCTCGCGGCCTGGGCCCATCAGGACGTGCCGTTCGACCGGCTGGTCGAGGCCCTCAACCCGGAGCGCTCGGCCTCCCGGCACCCGCTGTTCCAGGTCATGCTCACCGTCGGCGAGTCCCTCGGCACCGGTCCCGAACTGGGCTCACTGGCGACCGAGTTCGTCGTCCCGGAGCTGCGGATCGCGAAGTTCGACCTGACCTTCGGCTTCGAGGAGCACCGGACCGAGGACGGCGGTCCGGCCGGCTTCGACATCTGTGTGGAGTACGCCACCGACCTGTACGACGCCGGCACCGTCCGGGCCGCCGTGGCGCGCCTGGTCCGGCTGCTCGGCGCCGCCGCCGAGGCCCCCGACCTGCCCTTCGGGCGACTGGAGATCCTGAGCGCGGAAGAGCGCGGGCAGCTCACGGCCTGGGCCGGTCCCCACATCTCCGCTCCGGGGCTGTCTCTGGA
>NZ_LBDA02000167.1 GCF_000980885.2 Streptomyces malaysiense
ACACGGGCGGTGGCCCGGGCTGCGTTTCCCAAGGGGTGTCTGGCGATGCGGGTGCGGGACGCGCTTGGCCCGCTGTTCGACGACGAGATCTTCCGGTCCGCGTTTGGCGTGCGTGGTCGCCCCGGAGTCGCTCCAGGTCAGCTTGCGCTGGTCAGCGTGCTGCAGTTCGCGGAGAATCTGACCGACCGCCAAGCCGCCCACGCGGTGCGCGCGAGAATCGACTGGAAGTACCTGCTCGGCCTCCAACTGACCGACTCTGGTTTTGACTTCACCGTGCTGACGGGCTTCCGTGACCGTCTCCTGGACCACGGTCTGGAGGAGAAGGTCCTGGATCTGATGCTGGAACGACTCATCGAGCTGAGGCTTGTGTCTGGCCGGGGTCGCCAGCGCACGGACTCCACCCACGTGCTCGCCGCAGTGAGGGACCTCAATCGCCTGGAGTTCGTCGGCGAGACACTGCGGGCCGCGCTGGAGGCGGTCGCCGTTGCCGCACCCGGGTGGCTCGCCTCCTGGATGCCCCCGGTCTGGCAGGAACAGTACGGGGCCCGGGTGGACTCCTACCGGCTACCAAGTGATGAGAACGAGCGGACCGAGCTGACCTGGCGCATTGCGGCAGACGGCTACTCGTTCCTCGAGGCGGCCTTCGCATCGGACGCCCCTCACTGGCTGAGACAGGTGCCGGCTATCGGCACCCTGCGGGCGGTGTGGCTGCAGCAGTTTCAGCGGACGATCGCGGACGGGATGCAGGAGGTAGCCTGGCGGGGCAAGAACGAACTCCCGCCCAGCAGAGCGAGGATCACCTCGCCTTACGACCCGGATGCCCGCAACGCCGTCAAGCGCGGCTCGGCGTGGGACGGCTACAAGGTCCACTTCACTGAGACCTGCGACGCCCGGGACAGCGGCCGACCCCACCTGATCACCCACGTGGTCACCACAGACGCCACGGTCGGCGACCCGGTCGTCGTCGACGAGATCCACGACCGGCTCCACGCCAAGCACCTGCTGCCGGGCGAACACCTGATGGACGCTGGCTACATCTCTGCGGAACTCCTGCTCACCGCGCCAAGCCAACACGGTGTCCGCGTCATCGGCCCGGTCCGGCCGCACACCCGCCGCACCGTCCAGACCGCCGGCTACGGCAAGGCGTCCTTCACCATCGACCGGGACGCCCGTCGGGCAACCTGCCCAGACGGCGCCCACAGCCGCTACTGGACCGAGGGACTCGACAACAACCAGCGGCCCGCGATCCGGATCCGCTTCGCCACCGAGACCTGCGCGCTCTGCCCCTCCCGCGGGCAATGCACCAACCCGACACGTTACGGCCGACAGCTCACCGTCCGCCCGCAAGATCAAGACGCCGTCCTCGAACGCGTCCGCGCCGAGCAGTCAACCGAGGAATGGAAGGCCGTCTATGCCATCCGATCCGGCGTGGAAGGCACGATTCACCAGGCCGTCACGGCCGCCGGGAGCCGCAGAACCCGTTACATAGG
>NZ_LBDA02000168.1 GCF_000980885.2 Streptomyces malaysiense
TCAAAGGAACCACGTCCCGGTCATAACGACCGGAGACGGGGTATCAACATATCTGGCGTTGACTTTTGGCACGCTGTTGAGTTCTCAAGGAACGGTCGCTTCCTTTGTACTCACCCTCTCGGGCTTTCCTCCGGGCTTCCCTTCGGTGTTTCCGACTCTATCAGATCTTTCCGATCCGATTTCCTCGGTGCCTTCCGGTTCTCGCTCTCGCGTTTCCCTTGCGGCGAACCAAACTTTATCAGAAGTTCTCGGGGCTTCTGACCGCCCCCGCGCACCCCCGCCGGGGAGAGCGAGGGGTCGGTCAGTCGCCGTCCTCGAAGTAGGCGTCCAGGACCGCGTCCAGCTGGTCGTCCCATTCCTTGAAGCGGGAGCGGGACGTGGCCTCGATCTCGATCGGGTACCAGCGGCGGTCCGGGGTGTGCACCGTGACGGTGTAGCGCTTGCCGAAGCGCGGGGCCTCCGACTCCACCGCGGCGATCTCGGCCCACTGGAAGTCGCAGGCCTCCTCGTCCAGGCTGAGGCGGACGCCCTTGTGGTCGGCCACTATCTTGGCGCGGCGGTCGGCGGCCTCGAAGGCCGGACCGTCAGAAGCGCCGGCGGGCGCCGCGGGCTCGTCCTCGTCCGAGTCGCCTTCCTCCGCCTCCGCGGCCTCCCCGGTCGCCTCCGGCTCCGCGGATACGGCCGACCGTGACGGCTCGGTGGACCCGTCCGGTGCCTCGGCCTCCGGTTCCTCCGGCTCCCCCGGCTCCTGCTGCTTCGCCAGGGGCGTCGCCGGGGCCGTGATGCCCGGGATGAAGGCCGGGTCGAAGCCGGCGCCCGCCACGGGCTCGGCCTTGACCGCTTCCGCCTTCAACGCTTCGGTGTTCAACGGACTGCTGCCTGATCCTATGCGCTGCTCCACGGCGGCAGTATGGACGACTTCCCTGTGCCGGAACCAGTCAGCCCGCGCGTCGCGCCGGCAACTCAGGCCACTCGAGGGGAGTCGAGCACGGCGAGCGCGTCGATCTCGATCAGCAGACCGGGCGGAAGGCCGACGTAGACCGTCGTACGGGCGGCGGGCGGCCCGGTGAGGGACTGGCCCTCGAAGTAGGCGTTGTAGAGGTCGTTCATCTCGGCGAAGTGGTCCACGTCCGTGAGGTGGACGCGGAGCATCATCACGTCGTCCCAGCGGGCGCCGCCCTCTTCCAGGACCGACCTGACGTTGTCGAGCGTCTGGAGCGTCTGCTCACGCAGGGTGGGGCCGGCCGGGGTCGGGGGCTCGCCCTCCTCGGCGGGCAGGAAGCCGACCTGGCCGGCGACCTGGAGGATGTTGCCCTTGCGCACGCCGTGCGAGAACCGCGCGGGCGGGGTGGTGTGGGTCTTCGGGGTGAGGGCGGTCTTTTCCATCGGGCGGGTCCTTCGCAGGTGTCAGGGGCGTTCCGTCACCGGTGTCCTGCCGGAGTACTCCGCGCTGATCGCGTCCGCCGTGCGGCGGACCAGCGGGAGGAGGGCGAGGAGTTCGTCGGCCGTGACGACCACGTTCGGGGCGGACACCGACATCGCGGCGGCCACCCGGCCCTCGGCGCCCCGGATGGGCGCGGCGACGCAGTTGATGGACTCCTCGTGGCCGCCGAGATCGGTGGCCCACCCCTGTTCGCGGACCTTGGCCAGTTCCTGCAGGAAGGCGTCGGCGTTCGGGGTGGAACGGGGTGTGTAGGAGGGGTAGTCGAGCTTCTCCGCGAGGGCGCGGCGTTCGGGTTCGGGGAGGTCTGCGAGGAGGAGTTTCGCGACGGCGGCCACGGTGAGGGCGACCGGTCTGCCGATGCGGGAGTACATGCGGACCGGGTAGCGGCTGTCGACCTTGTCGATGTAGAGGACCTCGGGGTCGTCGTACACGGCGAGGTGGACGGTGTGGCCGCACTGTTCGTTCAGCCGTACGAGGTGGGGGTGGGCGATCTCGCGGACGTCCAGGTTCTCCATGGCCTCCTGGGCGAGGGCGAAGAGGCGCGCGCCGAGGCGGTAGCGCTGGTCGGACTGGCGGTAGACCAGGCCGTGTTCGTGCAGGGTGCGCAGGAGGCGCAGGGCGGTGGACTTGTGGACGCCGAGCCGGTCGGCGACCCGGCCGAGGTCGGCGGGGCCCTCGGCGAGCAGCGGCAGGATGCTCAGGGCGCGGTCGACGGTCTGACTCATGGGGTGTTGGCCTCCTCGGGGGCCCACGCGGTCTGCGTCCAGCCGGGGGCGAGTCGCAGTCTTCCCCACGCGGCGTCGTCCAGGGCGGCGAGGTGGTCGGCGTGGGCGCGG
>NZ_LBDA02000169.1 GCF_000980885.2 Streptomyces malaysiense
GCGGTTGGGGGTGGCGGCCACAAGAGCCGGGTTCCCCGGGGGGGGCCGCCGGGGGCCGGGGGCCGCCGGGCCCCCAGGAGCCGTGGGGGGGGAGGACTCCTGGGGTCCGTGGGACGGGGTGCCCGACAGGGTGGGCCCGTAGGGGACGGGGTGGGCCCTTGGGGGGTGGGGCATCACGGGCCGCCCCCTTCGAGGAGCCCGCGGCGGCCCTGGCCGGGTTACTTCAGGTGGAGCTGCTGGCCCGGGTAGATCAGGTTGGCGTCCTCGACGATGTCCTTGTTCAGGTCGAAGAGCTTCTTCCAGCCGCCGGCCACGTGATGCCGGACCGCGATGGAGCTGAGGGTGTCACCCTTGACCACCTTGTACTCGCCGTCGCCCTTCTTGACCTTCTTGCCGGTCGGGGTGGTGACGGTCTTGCTCGCGGACGAGCCGGCGGAGGTGCTCGTGGACTTGGCCGGCGCCGGGGTGGTGCGCTGCGTGGAGCGGGTGGCGGCCTGCTCGTCCGTGGAGCGGGTGGCGGTGCTGCCCGACGAGGTGGTCGTCGAGGCGGAGCCGCTGTACGGGGTGCTGGTCAGACCCGTACCGCAGACCGGCCAGGCGCCCTTGCCCTGCGCGGCGAGAACCTTCTCGGCGACGGAGATCTGCTGAGACTTGCTGGCCTTGTCGGCGGTGGCCGCGTAGGCGGTGCCGCCATAGGCGGCCCAGGTCGAGGCGGAGAACTGGAGGCCGCCGTAGTACCCGTTGCCGGTG
>NZ_LBDA02000017.1 GCF_000980885.2 Streptomyces malaysiense
AACGGTTGCGGCATATCGGTGCGGGCCAGTTGATCCAGCCCCGGCGGCATGGGAGAAGATAAGAGGGCAGGCACGGTCTTCACTTGTGATCATGGGACTTCGACACTCACATGATCACGCAGACCGTGCCTGCAGCCGCATCCGGACCTACCTACAACCGACATGCCGGCCCATCAGCGAATCAACCGCCCAACTCGCGAGCACGCAACGGCCCTGCCGCTCCGCAGGCCTTCACCTTCCACCACTCGTTCGCCCCGGACGGAACTCCGGCCGGGATCAAGGGCATCGGGCCGAAGAGCGACCAGGTTCCCTGACAGGGGCCCGAACGACCGGCACTGGCCGAAGGCTCGCTCGTGCAGGTGGGAGTGCCGGGCCGGGATGGAGCACCAGGGCATGTGCGGCTCGTCAGGCGTGCGGGCATAGCCACGTCGGCTCCACGAGGGGCAGGTGTCGAGAGTGCCGGTGCGGCACGGTCGGCCTCGGGTCAGGGGCGTCGTCGCCGCGGCGGCCGGCATGGTGGTCGCGGCCCTGGTCTGCGCCGCGCCGCAAGTCAGCGCGGCGGCAGGCGAAGGGGCACCACCGGTTCCGGCCGATCGGTTCGGGCTCACTCAGGTCGCCCCTGCCACCGGTACCGCCACGAACTTCGTGATCCCCGTGGCCACGAACGAGGTGGCGGGCGAGCACCACATCCGCGTCCTGCTGCCCGGCGGCTGCCAGGACCACTCTGATCAGCGGTATCCGGTGTTCTACCTGCTGCACGGCGCGCGATCGGGCAGACCGCTCTGAAATGGCTCCGATGTCACCTTCGACGGCCGCCGCTCCGCGGCCCGCCGGCAACCGTCGCCCCGGTTTCACCGTTCGTTCGGCAGACCCGCCGCCCGCTGCGATCAGTCACCTGATGAGACGAATGGCCGGTTTGTTTCCGCACAGCGGGGCAGAGGGGCCGGTGAAAGGCGGTGATTTCATGGACGAGAGGATCCGCAGGTATTTCACCCGCGCCTCGCTGATGGGACTACTGACCGGAGCTTTGGTCGGCTTCGCGTCGGGAGGAGTCTTCGGTGCCCTGGTGGGCGCGGGAATCGGCTTCGCCCTGGCCGCCGGCAGCGTCCTGTACTGGGGCGAGCACGGTGGCGCACGCCGCGGCAAGCCGACGGGTGAGGTGCCGTCGGTCCGCTGGGACCAGCGCCTCGTGAGGACGGGCACGGTACCCGGTCAGAGGACCGGCACCGGTCGGCCCCACCTGCGTCACTGACCTCGCGGGCGACCTGACCGGTACGGCTTCGTGGGTCCAGGGACCTCCGCTCTTCGCACACGGCTTCCCGGCCGTGTGCGAAGAGCGGAGGGACCGCACCGGCGAATGGCCCGGAAGCAGCCGACACGACACGCGGCCTCGCTCGCGGAACCAGCGGAGCATCAGCACCGCGCGCCGGAACGGACCCAGCGCCCGGGGCAATCCCGGCGGGCCGATCCGTCGGCGGTGGACGGCCATGTCGCGCAGCCTTGACGGTGTTGGTCTGGGCCAATACCGTCTGCCTCGCACAGAACTCCACACGGCACAACACCATTCATCTTCATCGGAGTTGACGACGCATCCGCTGGTCGGGGGACGAGAGCCCCGGCCGTCCGCCGTGGGCATGTCCGGCGACGGCAGCCCGGACGCCGGCCGTCGCCACCCGTCGTCGTCATCCAGATCCGCAAGGGCGCGTGCACTGCCGACCGCCGATGGCGACCACCAGAGGCGGTGCGGCGAACAGACGCGATCATGTCCTTCCCCGGAGGTCAGACCTATGCAATCACTCCCCGCAGGGGCACAGCGCGGCGGGTGGAAGAGAGCGCTCTCTTTGATTCCCGTCGTCGTGCTGACGGTGGCGTTCAGCGTCACCACGACGCTGAACGCCCAGGCGGCAGTGCCCTCGGCACCGCCGGGCTTCACACTCACCTGGAGCGACGACTTCAACGGTGCGTCCGGCACCGGCATCGATCAGAACCTGTGGAAGTACGACACCGGGCCGGGCGGCAACTTCGGCACCGGCGAGATCGAGACGATGACCAACAGCACCTCGAACGTCTACTACGACGGTCAGGGTCATCTGGTGCTCCAGGCCCTGCACTCGGGTTCCGACCCCCGCGGCGGGTGGACCTCCGGGCGCGTGGAGACCCAGTCGGCGGGCTTCGGCGCCCCGGCGGGTGGTGTCGTACGCATCGAGTCCGTCCTCCAGCAGCCCAATGTCTCCACCGCCAACGGGGCGGGCTACTGGCCGGCGTTCTGGATGCTCGGCGCGCCCCTGCGCTCCGGTGTGACCTGGCCGAAGTCCGGCGAGGTCGACATCATGGAGGACATCAACGGCCGCAGTTCCGTCTTCAGCACCCTGCACTGCGGTGTGAACCCGGGCGGACCGTGCAACGAGTCGACCGGCATCGGCTCGGGTGAACGCGCCTGTCCGGGCTGCCAGGCCGGCTTCCACGACTACGCGGCGGAGATCGACCGCTCGGTGTCACCGGAGCAGATCAGGTTCTACCTCGACGGGAACAACTTCTACACCGTCAGCGCCAACCAGGTGGACGCCACGACCTGGTCCGACGCGGTCGACCATCCCTTCTTCATCATCTACGACCTGGCGATCGGCGGCGGCTTCCCGGACGCCTTCGGCGGGGGCCCGAACGCGTCCACGGTCTCCGGCGGCAAGCTGGTCATCGACTCGGTGGCCGTCTACAACAAGGCGCCCGGCTCGGGAGGCGGTGGCGGCGGCGGTTCGGTGAGCGGCCAGACGATCACCGGCCCCGGCGGCAAGTGCGTTGATGTCTCGGGTGACGACACCGGCGGCGACGGCACCGCGGTCCAGCTCTGGGACTGCCAGTCGGCGGCCAAGGACCAGCACTGGACCTGGAGCGGACAGACCCTGCAGACGCTCGGCAAGTGTCTGGACATCGCCGGTGGCAACAGCGCCGCCGGTACGAAGCTGCAGCTCGCCACGTGCAACAGCGGGGGCTACCAGTCCTGGGTGCGGCAATCCGACGGCTCGCTGCGGAACCCGACGAGCGGCCGGTGCGTCGACTCGCCGTCGGGTGCCACCGCGAACGGCACACGCCTGCAGATCTGGGACTGCAACGGCTCCGCCGCCCAGAAGTTCGCCATCGGTACCCCGATCTACGGACCGGGCGGCAAGTGCGTGGACGTGGCGGGCGACGACACCGGCGGCGACGGCACCGCGGTCCAGCTCTGGGACTGCCAGCAGGCCACGTCGCTCGACCAGAAGTGGACCTGGAACGGCCAGACCCTGCGGACGCTCGGCAAGTGCCTGGACATCGCGGGCGGTGTGAACGCGGCCGGCACAAAGCTCCAGCTGGCCAACTGCAACGGCGGCGGCTACCAGAACTGGGTCGTCAACGCCGACGGATCGATGTCCAATCCGACCACCGGCCGATGCATCGACTCGCCGTCGGGTGCCACCGCGAACGGCACACGCCTGCAGATCTGGGACTGCAACGGCTCCGCCGCCCAGAAGTTCTCGCCGGCGTGAGCACGCGCGATCCTGCCTGAAACGCGACAGGGGGCGTCGAAGGGCCGCACCTCGACCGGTGCGGCCCTTCGGTATCTCGCCGCCGCGCGGACGACCCGCGCTGTCTTTGTCCGCACCGCCGGCTCGCCG
This sequence comes from Streptomyces malaysiense, assembly GCF_000980885.2. GTDB lineage: Bacteria > Actinomycetota > Actinomycetes > Streptomycetales > Streptomycetaceae > Streptomyces > Streptomyces malaysiense. The sequence goes on from NZ_LBDA02000017.1 coordinate 3,651, forward strand.
GGATCCGCCCCCGCCGACCGCACCCGGGGCAGGCACCACTGGAGAGCGCGGTCTTCTTCCCCTCGGTCCCGGCCGACGACCGAGGCGACGCACAGGCCGCGGTGTCGGACACGGACGGAGTTCGTTCCGGTACCGAAGCGGTCGCGGACCGGCCTCGGTTCACCTTCGGTTGGATCACGGAACGAACTCGATGTTCCGGGTGACGTGCCGCCATCCGGCGGAAGAGCCCTGCTCATGGGGAGATCTGTCCTGGAATCGATGTTTGAGGCAGGGTGATTCGCGCCCTCAAGCCGCGGTCGGGGTGTTGACCTGGGCTCCTCAACCGGAATGACGCGGTCGTGACAAGCCTCTAATCTCTGCGCTGGCCGGATCCGGTTCACGGACGGTCCGAACATCGATCCCAGGGGGGTTCTCATGAGCTGGTTCATTGCCGCGCTCAAGAAGTACGCGGTCTTCAGCGGACGTGCGCGCCGCAAGGAGTACTGGCTGTACGTGCTGTTCATGTACATCATCTTCGCCGTGCTGGGCATCGTCGCCGGTGCGAGCCACGCGTCGGCCGTCTTCGCCCTCATGGGCGTCGCCTACCTCGGCTTCCTGCTGCCGACCTGGGGCGTGAGCGTGCGTCGACTGCACGACACGGGGCGCTCCGGCTGGTGGATCCTGTTCGGGATGGTCCCGCTCGTCGGCGGTATCACCCTGCTGGTCTTCTTCTGCACGGACGGCGACGCGGGCGCCAACAAGTACGGCCCGAACCCCAAGGAGGTCCAGGCGTTCGCCTGAACGCCTGGTGCACGGGACCAGGATCCCGGAGGGAACCGGTGTCCGCGAACGGCTGCCGGTGTCCCGCCGCGGGGTGGCCTCCCGAAGGTCGACCAGTGGGCCGGTGGCTCGGTCAGGCGCTCACGCCACCGCCACCGGTCCGTGCTGGCCGGGGCTCAGTAGCGGATCCGGCCGGCTCGGGCCGGTCGTAGCCGATGCCGCACGCGTACCCGGGACGGCCGCCCCGGTGGTCCGCGAACCGGAGTGGCGTTCGCCGAACCCGGTCATGCCGACGGCGTGAGCGTCTCCGTTCACGTACACGTTCATGAGGGCCCTGCCGGTCGTCCGGCAGGGCCCTCATGGTCGAAGCGCCGGTCCGGTGGCGGTCCTCCGCTCGCAGGGCCGCTCGGACGCTCTCCCCGTCCACTTCTGCCGGGGCCGTCCGAGCGCGTTCCCCGCCGGCCCGATCCGCCACGGCGGGCCGGCGGGCAAGGAGCACGCCGCCGAGGGGGTCGTGCCGGCCGCCGCGCGAGGAAATGACAGGTTCTTGGCCGGCCGGGGCGCATAGAGGCCGGTCATCGGGCAATGCGCGAGTCGTGACACGCATTGTGATCGTCTTCCTTACTCTGATCGCCGCGACCGTGAGCGCCGCGATGGCCGTCGGAAGCTCGCCCTATTGGTGGTTCGTGGCCGTTCCCCTGATGTTCCTGGGCGTGCTGGGCGGCTGGGACCTGGTCCAGCGAAAGCACTCGGTGCTGCGCAACTACCCCGTCCTCGGCCATGCCCGCTTCCTGCTGGAGCGAATACGGCCGGAGCTCCAGCAGTACTTCATCGAGCGGAACTTCGACGGCCGCCCCTTCGACCGGGACGTGCGCAGCATCGTCTACGAGCGCGCCAAGGGCACGGACGCGGAGGAGCCGTACGGCACCGAGCGCGACGTGTACCGGCCGGGCTACGAGTTCCTGGTTCCGTCGATGGCGCCGTGCCCGGTGCCGACGACCGCGCCGCGCGTGCGGATCGGCGGGCCGGACTGCGCCCGGCCCTACGACATGGCCCTGCTGAACGTGTCGGCGATGAGCTTCGGCTCGCTGTCGGCCAACGCGGTCCTGGCGCTCAACGGCGGCGCCGCGGCGGGGAATTTCGCCCAGGACACCGGCGAGGGCGGGCTGTCGGAGTACCACCTGCGTCCCGGCGGCGACCTGGTGTGGGAGATCGGCACCGGGTACTTCGGCTGCCGCACCCCGGACGGGGACTTCGACGCGGCGGAGTTCGCCGGCAAGGCGGCGCACGACCAGGTCAAGTGCGTGTCGCTGAAGCTGTCCCAGGGCGCGAAGCCCGGCATCGGCGGGGTGCTCCCGGGGGCCAAGGTGAACGCCGAGATCGCCCGTGTCCGGGGCGTGCCCCAGGGCCGGACGGTCGTTTCCCCGCCGTACCACCGGGTGTTCTCCACCCCGCGTGAACTCGTGCGCTTCGTCGCCCGCATGCGCGAGCTGTCCGGTGGCAAACCCGCCGGGTTCAAGCTGTGCGTGGGCTCGCGCCGGCAGTTCCTGGCCGTGTGCAAGGCCATGCTGGAGGAGGGCACGGCGCCCGACTTCATCGTGGTGGACGGCGCGGAAGGCGGCACCGGCGCGGCGCCGCTCGAGTTCGCCGACCACATGGGCACCCCACTCACCGAGGGACTGCTCACGGTGCACAACGCCCTCGTGGGGGCGGGCCTGCGCGACCGGATCAGGATCGGGGCGAGCGGCAAGATCGCCACGGGTACCGATCTCGTCAAGCGCATGGTCCAGGGCGCCGACTACGGCAACGCGGCGCGCGCGATGATGTTCGCCGTGGGCTGCATCCAGGCGCAGAGGTGCCACACCAACGCCTGCCCCACCGGCGTCGCCACCCAGGACCCCCGCCGGGCCCGCGCCCTCGACGTCCCTGACAAGACGGCACGCGTCCAGCGCTTCCAGGAAGCGACCGTGGCCGGCGCGCTGCAGCTCATGGCATCCATGGGTGTCACGGATCCCGCCCAACTGCGTCCGCACATGCTCCGTCGACGCGTCGACCCGCTCACCCAGCGCTCCTACGCGGAGCTGTACGAGTGGCTGGAGCCCGGCCAGTTGCTCGCCGAGCCGCCGGCCTCGTGGGCGGCGGACTGGAAGAGCGCCGACCCCGACCGATTCACCGTCTGAGACCCGGAGGACCCACATGTCCCGTACCGTTGCCCGCGCCATCGTGGACGCGCTGAGCGAACTCGGCGTGCGCCAGGTGTTCGGCGTCGTCGGAGACGCGCTCAATCCCCTGACCGACGCCATCCGCAGCACCGAGAGCCTGGAGTGGGTGGGCTGCCGGCACGAGGAGGCGGCGGCCTTCGCCGCCGGCGCCCAGTCCCAGCTCACCGGAAACCTCGGCGTGTGCATGGGCACCGTCGGACCTGGTTCCGTCCATCTCCTCAACGGGCTGTACGACGCCGCCAAGAGCCACGCCCCGGTCCTGGCCATCGCCGGTCAGGTGCCGCTCGCCGAACTCGGCAGCGACTACTTCCAGGAGGTCGACAACGACGCCCTCTTCAGCGACGTGGCCGTCTTCCGCGCCACCATCACCTCGCCCGACCAACTGCCGCAGATGCTGGAGACGGCGGTGCGCAACGCCCTCGGCCGCAAGGGAGTCGCCGTCCTCAGCGTGCCGGGCGACATGGGAGAGCGCGAGCTGACGGACGACCGGCCCGCCCGGTTCTCCCTGACCCCTGCGGTGAGCCGGCCGGAGGGTTCGGCCGGCCGGCGCGCCGCGGAACTCCTCGACCGGTCCGAGCGCGTCACCCTGCTCGTGGGGGAAGGAGCGCGTGCCGCCCGCGAGGACGTCCTCGCCCTCGCCGACCGTCTGGCGGCGCCGATGGTGCTCACGCTGAAGGCGAAGGCGGGTTTCGAGGGCGACCACAACCCCTTCCAGGTCGGTCAGACCGGCCTGATCGGCAACCCCGCCGCAGCGGCGGCCCTCCAGGACGCGGACACCCTTCTGCTGCTCGGCACCGACTTCCCCTACCGGGACTGGTACCCCGAGGGCAGGACGGTGATCCAGGTCGACACCGAGGCCACTCACATCGGACGCCGGGTGCCGGTCGACGTCGGGCTCGTGGGCGACACCGGCGCCACCGTACGCGACCTCCTGGACCACCTTGCCACCGCGCCCGGAGGCGAACGTGACCGTTCGCACCTGGACAAGGCGCGCGAACGCTTCGACCAGTGGCGCGCCGGCCAGGCCCGGCTCGCCGACCCCGCTCATGACGAAGGCATCGTGGGGCGGCTCCGCTCCGCGCTGGACAACCGCGCCCACGACATCAGGCCCGAGGTGCTGGCCGCAGCGGTGGACCGGGCCGCCGCCGACGACGCCGTCTTCACCTCCGACACGGGCATGGCCACGGTGTGCCTCTCCCGCTTCGTCGAGATGCGCGGTGAGCGGCGCCTCATCGGTTCGTACAACCTCGGTTCGATGGCCAACGCCATGCCGCAGGCCCTGGGCGCCCAGTGCCTGGACCGTGAGCGCCAGGTCGTGGCCTTCTGCGGCGACGGCGGGCTGAGCATGCTCCTCGGCGACCTCATGACCCTCAAGACCCACCGCCTGCCCGTCAAGCTCGTCGTCTTCGACAACCGCCGTCTGGGGATGGTGAAACTCGAACAGGAGCAGGCCGGTCTGCCCGAGTTCGGCACCGTGCTCGACAACCCCGACTTCGCCGCCGTGGCGGAGGCCATGGGCATCACGGGCATCCGCGTGACGGACCCGTCGGAAGTGGAGAACGCGGTGCGACGGGCATTCCGCAGTCCGGGCCCGGTCCTGCTCGACGTCCTGACCAACCCCGACGAGGTCGCCGTTCCGGCCAAGCCGACCGTCGAACAGGGCTGGGGATTCGCGGTGGCCAAGGTGAAGGAGGTCGTACGCAGCCACGGAGACAACACCGGCGGCCACTGAGCGCTCCGAGGCGTCCCGCGGCGAACGGCCCCCGCCGGCCTCGCTCCCGGCCACGGGAGGAACGACCGCGCTCGTCGTCGTCCTCGTCCGACTCGATCGTGTCCGGGTCGCTCAGCGGGCGCGGGGCGCCGGCCGGCCGGGACGCCGGCGGTGCAGCCGCAGCGGCCGGGCGGGTTCGGATCGCGGTGCTTCAGCGGGGAGCGCCGGGCGTCGTCCTCCTCGCGGATCTCGTGGTCTCCGGCCGGGAACCGGGCGACAGCGAATAGGCTCGGCGGCGTGCACGAGATCATCGGCACTCTGGTTCCGGGCACCGAGGAGTCGTCGATGCGTCAGCTGGACCCGCGGCATGCCGCACGGCTCGCCACTCATGGGACCGTGGCCACGCGCCTGTCCCTGCTGAGCGACCGCCGGCTCGGCGAGGTCGTGGCCGCCGCCGACCCGCTCGGAGCCGGCATCGGCGGCAGATCGGCGGAGCTGGACGTCGCAGGCACGCGGGTGTTCGTCAAGCGGGTCCCTCTCACGGACACCGAGTTGCGGCCGGAGAACGCGCGGTCGACGGCGAACCTCTTCGGACTGCCGATGTTCTACCAGTACGGTGCGGGCTCGGCGGGTTTCGGAGCCTGGCGGGAGCTGGCCGTGCACGTCATGACCACCAACTGGGTCCTCGGGAACGAGTACGAGGGCTTTCCTCTGATGTACCACTGGCGGATCCTGCCCGACTCCCCGCCCGAGGGCTTCACCGACGCGTTCGGGGGCGTCGACGGGGCGGTCGCGCACTGGGAGGGGTCACCGGCCGTGCGCGAGCGGCTGGAGGCCATCGGGAGTTCCTCGTTCAGCCTGGTGCTCTTTCTGGAACATGTTCCGCGGACACTCGCCGACTGGCTGCACGACCACCGGACCGCGGCGCCGGAAGGCAGCGAGGGTTCGCCGTACCCATGGGTGGAGGAGACTCTGGCGCGCGGGATCGGCTTCATGAGCTCGCGCGGACTCGTCCACTTCGATGCTCACTTCGCCAATGTTCTGACCGACGGCCGGCTGCTCTATTTCGCGGACTTCGGACTCGCCTTGAGTTCCGGGTTCGAACTGTCCGCGGCGGAGGCGGAGTTCCTCTCCGACCACCTCGTGTACGACCGCTGCCACACCGTGAGCCATCTGCTCCGCCACCACCTGCCCGAGGGCCTGCGTGGCGGTATGGAACACGACGCGTTCCTGCGCCAGTGGATCAACGGTCACCGGCCCGACGGCGTCCCGCGCGAGATCGCCGCGATCATCGACCGGCATTCCCGGGCCGCCCTGGCCTTGGGCGAATTCCAGCGCCAGTTTCTGACCGAGAGCAAACAGACGCCGTTCCCGGCCGCCGAGATCGAGCGGGCCTGGCGCACCGTTGCTGTCACGGCGCCCCGCTGAGACCGGAATGCCGCGGAAGACCGCCATCAGGACGCACATCGCGCGACGGCGGGTGCGCCGGGCCGAGGCGACGACGCCGCGGTGCGCGGTTCTCGCTCCGGGCGGCGGGGGCCTGCCCCACGGGTGCGCCGGCCGCTGCCTGTCGCAAGCTCTGCAAGCTCTCGCCCCGGTTCCCCCTCTGCCCGTGATCGAGCAGATGCAGCGTCGCCGGTGGTCCGCGACGGCCGGCGGTGACGGCATGCCACAATCCCTACCGAGGAGTAACTCCCAGGATGTCGAAGAGTCGAGGAAAGGTGCCCCATGGCCCGCGTGTTCACGGTGAGCGGCAGCATCCGTATCGACGTACCGCCCGATGTGGCCTACCGGGCCATATGCCGTCCCGGTGACATGGGCCGCTGGAGTCCGGAGAATCTCGGCACCGCGGAGGGGACGGGGCAGGCACCGGCGGGGCTCGGCACCACGTTCGTCGGACGGAACAAGCGTGGCCGGTTCCGCTGGGTGACCCGGTGCACGGTCACGGCGGCCGAGCCCGGCCATCGCTTCGCCTTCCGTGTTCACGCCATCGGCATCGGCCGACCGCGCCTGCGCGGCCCGATCGCCAGCTGGGAGTATCGTTTCGAGCCCGCCGACGGCGGTACGCGGGTCACCGAGACCTGGACGGACGACCGGCGCGCCTGGCCCGCCTTCGTGGCCAACGCCTTCGATCGAATCGCCACCGCGGGACACACCTTCGCCGCCTTTCAGGCCCGCAACATCAACGTGACGCTGCGCAACCTCAAGCGCGAGCTGGAGACCGGCGCGAACTGACCCGCGCGGTCACGCCGGTCTCGGACCGCGCTCGATCCGGTCGGCGTTCGGGCGGTCCGAGGCAGGCTACGGCCGGCTTCCGGTCTCCATGACTCTCGCGGCGGGCCGGGGAGCCGAGCCGGCCTCCGGCGTCCGGGCGATCCCGACGAACCGCGACGTCATGGCGCTCTCCCCGCCGCGTCGATGGGCCCGCTCCCGTGACGCCGGGGGCGGGGACGTGACAAGGAGGTCGCGCGGGTTCCTGGCGCGCGTGTCCGTCCCGCCCCCGGCTGCGACGCGCCTGCCCCGGTTCCGGTTCGGGACGCGTTCTCCCGGTGCGATTCCTGGCCGGTGCCCGGACGTGCCCGCAGGGCCCGGCGGTGTGGTCGGCCGAGCCCTGTGGAACAGCGGGTGTCTGATCTGTCAGGTCACCATCGGTACCAGCGGCCACGGCCGCCGCCGGCGTTCGTGGAACGCATGACGAACCCGAGCAGCCACACCACCAGGACGATCAGCGCCACCCACCACAGAATCTTGAGGGCGAAACCGGCGCCGAACAGGACGAGCGCGAGAAGCAGGACGAGCAAAAGGGGAACCATGTTTATCAACCTCCTGACCCGCCGTGTGCCCCCCATCATGGAGGGCATTCCTCGGCTTCGCCTTTGTTTACGAGGGGCATGCCGGGGCATGAGCCGGCCGCCCCAGCAACCGAAGAACACGTCGAGGCCTTCGAGGAAGGCAGGGCAACGCATCGCTGCATCCGCATGAGATGAATGGAAGGAAAAGGGATTGGTTACTCCGACAGGCAACCCCCACGGAACGGAGACAGTCCCATGGTGATCAAGAAGATGCACGACATGGGCATCCGCAGCGAGCACGCCTACATCGCCGGCCTCGCCTCGATCGGCCTGAGCTTCGCCTCCTGGTTCACGAGCCTGCAGGCCGAGAAGGCCGGCGTGGAGCGCGCCGACAGGTGGGGCATCTTCGTCGGTGAATGGGCGCCGACGTTCATCGGCCTCGGCCTCGCGCTCTCCCACTACGAGCAGCAGGAGGGCACCCTCAGCGGCTCTCTGCACGTGGCGAAGCAAGCCGACTGACAGCCCGCGTCCACCTTCGTCGCCGCGGGGGAATCCGTGTCCGGGTCCCCCACTGCCCGTCACGGTGGGGACATGGACGCTGCCTCGCCGCCCTGGTCACGCGAGGTCTGTCAGGTCCTCCGCGAACACCTGCGACAGGGGCTGCGGTCCCACGTACTGCTGGCAGTTGCACTGACCGGCCTCGAAACGCAGTGGCTTCTTGTTCTCGTCCCAGGCCGTCGGCACCTCGACGCGCTCGTGGCATCGGCCCTGCTTGTCATGCTTGGCGAGATGATGCGTGCATCCGCACACGGGCTCCGGAGGTCTGTGCGCCGCTTCGACCGCGGACCGTTCCCCTCTCGCCGCCTCCAGCAGCTGCAACTTGCGCTCATGTCGATTGCGCAGCGCGGTGCGGACGTTGTCGGCCACCCACGCGAAGCCACCTGTCCAGAAGACGATGAGCACCCACCAGAACCAGTCCATCCGCTGTCCCCCTGTTCTCCTGCGGACCAGCATAGATGGCTCATCGCAAGCGTGTTCGCAGCGTCACGCCCGCCTCGGACGTGGCTTGTTCTCGGGCGGGCGTCGCCGTCACGTCGCCCGAGGGCAGGATGCCCCGTGGTCGGGCAGATCGGTAAGTGCACGCGGTGGCCGGGGAGATGGGGTGCACGTCAGGATACGGTGGGGGGCCATCGGCCGGTCAGGGCTTGCTCGACGCCGTCGGCGAGGCCGGCCAGGCCGGCTCTGTCGTCGGGGTGGAAGTCCTGGGCGGCGGCGGTCGAACGTACCCGCACGAGGTGGCCGGCGATGGTGGGGCGCTGCTCGGTCGTGCTGTGCCAGGCCAGTTCGCGCAGCAGCATGCAGAGGCGGGCCAGGACCGCCGGCTCCGCGGCGCCGTATCGCAACGGCTGGGCCACCGCGAGGTGAAGCAGCTCCGCCAGGGTGGGGCGGCGCAGCACGACGCGAGTCCGGCCCTGGTCGTCGTGCAGGAGTCGGGGGGAGAGGTCACGCCGCGCCAGCTCGCACAGCAGCGCGGAGGAATGGGAGAGCGCGTGCACCGCCGTGGTGGGGTCGTTGATGCCGGGCGAGAGCGCCTTGACGGCCACATCGGTGAGCTGGCGCAGCCCGAAGGCGATGTCCTGCTCGGGGGTCAGCTCGAACTCGTTGGTGAGAGCGCCGGCCGCCCGCTCGACCAGGCGGTTCCGTGTGTTCCGGGCGAACGGCTCGCCGTCGAGGGGCCAGGCGGCTCCGGTCGGGGTGCCGGCGATGAGTGAGCTTCCGGGACAGCGGTCGATCAGGACGACGGCGTTCGCCTCGACGGCTGCCGCGAGGAGCGCCTCCTCGTTCACCGCGGCCAGGAAGCCCGAGGACCGGGCAGGCAGTGGCAGCGCGTCGGCGGGAGGCCGCGGCACGCCTGCGCGCTCCGCGGTGGCGGGGCCGGATTCCGTGAGGAGCCTGCGGATGGTGGCGTCGGCGGCGCCGTGGACGTCGCGCAGCATGGCTTCGACCCGGATCTCGCGTGCCAGGTGGGACAGGAACACCACAAGCGTGAACACGCTCACCAGGGCGAGGAGGAAGGCCACGGTGACCGACAACTGCGGAACGAACGGAGGCTGCCCGCCGGTCCGGGCGCGCACCGTGCGCAGCACGGTGAGTGCGTAGGTGAAGGTCGCCAGGAACAGTGCCAGTGTCGTCTGCACGTAGCGGTCCTGGCTGAACGTCCGCAGCAGACGAGGGGAGAACTGGCTGCTCGCCAGCTGCAGGGTCACCACCGTGAGCGAGAAGGTCAGGGCCGTGACACTGATCAGCGATCCGGCGATCGCCTGCAGCACGGCCCGCGCGGCCGCGGGACCGCCCGTGAAGAGATATCCGGCGAGGGCGGGCGGCACCTTGTGCAGGATCCGCATGTCCAGCCGGGGCAGTCCCACACCGACGGTGACGGCGAGCACGACGCCCAGAGCCGGCAGCGGCCACAGCTGGGTTCGGAGTGCGTCGCGGATCAGCGGAAGCCGCCCCATGGCGCACCCTCATTCGACTCATGGCGGGGACACGGCACGACTCCACCCTGACAGCCGGCATCGTCCGAGGACCGCGTAGACACGGCGATCGGTGCCGCGGCACCCCGATTTCCCTCGCACGGGCCCCTGCGATCGAATCGACTCGGGACAAGGCCGCGTCCATGCGCGGGGACGACGCCCCGGACGGTCGACGTCGTCCGCACAAGGGTGCGCGGCCCCTCGGTCGCCGCGGAGATGCCGCGCATGTCCGCCCACGGCTTCGCCGGCGCGTCGGGCCGGGGGGGCGGTAGGGCGCTCCCGGCCGGCCGGAAGCCTGGCGGCATCCAGGTTTACGAAGAGAGCACGAGGGCTAATCCCCCTGCGTTCGTCACGGATGCCGACACGTCGGTGCACCGCACGGGGAGCGCTCATGTCGAAGACGTACCCGGGGCCCGGACAGGAGGAGGGCACCCGTTCCCGGCCCCGCGTCCAGACGGGTGACCGGATCAGGGACTACCTCACGACCACCGACCACAAGAAGATCGGGAACCTGTACCTGGTCACGTCCTTCGGCTTCTTCCTGGTCGGCGGGCTTCTGGCCATGCTGATGCGCGCCGAACTGGCACGCCCTGGACTGCAGATCGTCAACGAGCAGCAGTACAACGAGCTGTTCACCATTCACGGCACGATCATGATGCTGTTGTTCGCCACGCCTACGTTCACCGGGTTCGCGAACGCCATCATGCCCCTGCAGATCGGTGCGCCGGACGTGGCGTTCCCCCGGCTCAACGCTCTCACCTACTGGCTGTTCCTCTTCGGTGGACTGACGGTCCTGTCCGGTTTCCTGGTCGGGGGCGGTCCGGCCGCGTTCGGCTGGTTCGCCTACTCGCCGCTGAACAACGCGGTGCACAGCCCCGGACATGGCGGCGACCTGTGGGCGATGGGACTGGTGCTGTCGGGCGTGAGCACCACGCTGGGGGCGGTCAACTTCATCGCCACGATCGTCTGTCTGCGCTGTCCGGGCATGACGATGTTCCGCATGCCGATCTTCACCTGGAACGTGCTGTTCACGTCCGTTCTCGTGCTGCTGGCCTTTCCCGTCTTCGCGGCCATCCTGCTGGCCCTGATGGCCGACCGGCGGTTCGGCGCGCACATCTTCGATCCGGCGAGCGGTGGGGCACTGCTGTGGCAGCACCTCTTCTGGTGGTTCGGCCATCCGGAGGTATACATCGTCGCGCTGCCCTTCTTCGGGGTCGTCACCGAGATCTTTCCGGTGTTCAGCCGCAAACCGGTGTTCGGCTACGTCGGCATGGTCGGCGCCACCATCGCGATCACCATGCTGTCGGCCACCGTCTGGGCGCACCACATGTTCGCCACGGGCGCGGTACTCCTCCCCTTCTTCGCCCTCATGTCGTTCCTGATCGCCGTGCCCACCGGAGTGAAGTTCTTCAACTGGATCGGCACCATGTGGCACGGCAGCCTGTCCTTCGAGACACCCATGCTCTGGTCGCTCGGGTTCCTCGTCACCTTTCTGCTGGGCGGGCTCAGCGGCATCCTCATCGCCTCCCCGCCCCTGGACTTCCATCTGACCGACACCTACTTCGTCGTCGCCCACCTGCACTACGTCCTCTTCGGGACGATCGTCTTCGCCATGTTCGCCGGCTTCTACTTCTGGTGGCCCAAGCTGACGGGCCGTCTGCTCGACGAGCGTCTGGGAAAGATCCAGTTCTGGCTGCTGTTCGTCGGCTTCCAGACCACGTTCCTGGTCCAGCACTGGCTGGGTGAGATCGGAATGCCGCGGCGCTACGCCGACTACCTGCCCGCCGACGGGTTCACCGCTCTCAACACCGTCTCGTCGGCCGGGGCCTTCCTGCTGGGACTGTCGACGCTGCCGTTCCTCTACAACGTCTGGAAGACCGCCCGGTACGCGCCGATGGTGGGCATGGACGACCCCTGGGGCTACGGACGCTCGCTCGAATGGGCCACCTCCTGCCCCCCGCCCCGGCACAACTTCGTGGCCATGCCGCGGGTCCGCTCCGACTCACCGGCCTTCGACCTGCACCACCCCGAGTTCAAGGAAGAGCTGCCCCCGGCGGCTCACGGAACCGTGGAACCGACTCCCGACACCCTAGGAACCCAGAGCGAATGAAGTCCGAGGCATACCTCTTTGCCGGCCTGGCCGTCTTCTTCCTGCTCAGCGACGCCGCCTACACCTGGTTCGCGCGGGAGCCCGCGGGGATCACGGCCCTCAGCATCTCGTTTCTCATGGCCTCGGTGATCGCCTTCTTCTCCATGGTCAACTACCGCCGCAAGGGGGCTCGCCCCGAGGACCGTTCGGACGCGGAGATCCAGGAGCGCACCGGCCGTGTCGACTTCTTTCCCCCGCACAGCCGGCATCCGGTGGTGACCGCCGTCGGCGCCACGGTGGTGGCCAACGGCATCGTCTACGGCGACTGGCTGATCCTGATCGGCCTCGGCGTCCTGGGGCTCGGGGTCTTCGGCATGGCCTTCGAGTACAACGGCCGAAGCGGCGGCTGACGCGGGCACCCGTCCGTCCGCGGGACCGGTGTGATCACGTCCCACCGGACATGGTCAGCTCTCCCCTCCGTCCTTTCCGGTACCGCTCGAGACGGGATCGATGGTCCGGCCTCCGGCCTGAAGGCGTTCCTCGGCCGTCGCCGGCATGTCGACTCGCTCGCCGTAGTACCAGGAGCTGAGGGACGCCCTGATCCTGCTCCGCAGCGGTGCCGAGCGTCCCGGGTCGCCCAGCGGACGGGCGAGGTCCCGGACCAGTAGCTTGTAGCGCTCTTCACGGCCGACGGGCTCGTGGGACTCGCTCATCCCGCCCGCCACGTCCTGGTGGACCTCGCCGGTCTCCTCGCCCTCTTCGAGCAGCCGGCGATCGTGCCGCTGGAGGGCGAGACAGACACGCTTCGTCACGACGTAGGCGAGCACCGGGACGACGAACACGGCGACCCGGAAGGTCCACGTCAGCATGTTCAGGGAGACGTCGAACCAGACAGCCATCACGTCGTTGCCGCCGGCCATGATCAGCACCGCGTAGCAGCTGATGGCCGCAACGCCCAGGCCGGTCCGGGCGGGCCGGTCCCGGGGCCGGTCGCACAGATGGTGCTCCACCATGTCGCCCGTCACCCAGCGCTCGAAGACGGGATACAGATAGAGCACCAGGAACAGCAGAGCAGGCAGCACGAGCGCCGGCAGCAGGACGTTCCACATGAACGTGTGACCGGCGACGTCGGTTTCGACCCCGGGCATCAGCCGCAGGGCTCCCTCGAGGAATCCCACGTACCAGTCGGGCTGGGCGTCGGTCGAGACCTGGTCGGGCTGGTAGGGGCCGAACAACCACACCGGGTTGATCTGCGCGACCGCGCCCAGGACGGCGGTGAGGCCGGCGACCATCAGCGACAGCCCGGTCGACTTCGCGACGAACGAAGGGAACATCGGCAGTCCGACGACGTTGCGGTTGGTCTTCCCGAGGCCGGCCCACTGGGTGTGCTTCAGGTAGACCACCAGGATCAGATGCACGGTGATCAAGGCGATGAGGGCACCGGGCACGAAGAGGACGTGCACGATGTACAGGCGGCGGTCGATCGCCGTTCCCGGGAATGCTCCGCCCCACAGGAAGAAGCTCAGATACGTACCGACGACGGGGATCGACAGGACGATGGAGTTGGCGGTGCGAAGGCCCGTACCGGACAGCAGGTCGTCCGGCAGTGAGTAGCCGCAGAAGCCCTCCAGAAGTGCCAGCAGGAACAGGGTCACTCCGATCACCCAGTTCAGCTCCCGCGGCCTGCGGAACGCGCCGGTGAAGAAGACCCTCAGCATGTGGACGCCGATGGCCGCCACGAAGACGAGGGCCGCCCAATGGTGCATCTGGCGCATCAGCAGACCACCGCGCACATCGAAACTCAGCTGCAGCGTGGTCTCGTAGGCCTTCGAGACGAGCAGCCCCTGCAGGGGCTGGTACGAGCCCGTGTAGGGCACCTCGGCAAGGCTGGGATCGAAGAAGAGGGTCAGGAAGGAGCCCGTCAGCACGAGGACGACGAAGCTGTAGAGCGCGATCTCCCCCAGCAGGAAGGACCAATGGTCCGGGAACGCCTTGCGCAGGAGCTGGCCGGCGAGCTCCGACACGGGCGCTCGCCGGTCGGCGCTGACGTACGCCCGGAACGCGGCCTGTCCCGCTGTCGCCCTCGACCTCGCCCCGCGTCGCCGTGGCAACATGCCCACACCAAGCTCCTCCGTCCGACCCGTACGCGCCCCCGCGGCCGGCAGGTCGCACAACGGGCGCAGAGGTACCCGGTGGCCTCGTCCGTCAACCAACGGCACAGGCATTCGGGCGAGCATGAAAAAACAGGCTCATGGGGAAACCCGGGTACGGGTCAGCTGCCGGCGACCGCCGAGCCGCTCGAAGACGCGGTCGTGTCACGACCCTCGCGCGGGACCGCACGCAGGCCTTCAGGGAGCGTCAGTGGGGAGCGACAGCGGCATCATCGCGGAGCTCGCGACGGACCACCGCGGGGTGCAGAACCTCCTCGACCGGGTGCGCGCCGCCGCGCCCGGCAGTGAGGAACGCGCCTTCTTGGTGGAGCAAGTCAGCACACGCCTGGTGCGTCATCTGACGGCGGAGCAGGAGCACCTTCACCCTCTTCTCCACCGGTACGTCGTGGACGGCGACGCCTGGACGGACCGGCTGGCCACCGGGGACAGGGAGATCGAGCGGACGTTGCGGTCCCTGGAGGCCGTCCCTCCGCACACCGAGGAATACGTACGCCTCTTGCTGTCCCTCACCGAACACGTCACCCGGCACGTCGTCGAGCTCGAACAGCAGGTGTTCCCCCGCCTGCAGGCCGTGAGCCCCGATGCCGTCCTTCGCGACGCCGGGGCCGGGGCGCACCGCACGGAAGCCGTCGCGCCCACCCGCCCCCGTCCCGCGGCGCCCGGCTCACCGGAACCGACGAGGCTGACCGCCTCCGTCCGGGGCCCCTGGGACCGGCTGCGCGACAGGGTGACTCGCCGCGGTCGCCCGTGACCCCTCACGCGCGGCCACCTCATCAGCCGACGGTGCGCATCCCCCTCCCGCGGTTCACCCAGTCGCAGCGGGCGACCGAGGCGTCCGCGTTCTTCCAGGACGCAGGACCGCCTCGCTCGCTCCACCCTCGACCGCCGTCGGCTGCTGAAGGACCCGGCGGGTCTGCCGCGGCACCCGGCAGCGCCGGCCAACGAGTACTACGACCCCCCTCGGCACGGACGTCGGCCGTCTCGGCAGGGAACGCGGCACGGTGACGCACGCCGTCGACACCGGTCGGATCCTGCGGTCGTCCGGCCGACGGCCGCCGCCACGTGGGCCGCGGCCGTCATGCTCGGGCTCGGCACGGGGCCTGCCGCGCGGGGTGGCCGACGCAGGCACACGCTCGCGGCCATGGGGGCGTCGTCCGACCCTGAAGCCCATCGGATCACGGTGTCACCTGGTCGCACCCGCCACGCGAGGCCACTCCCCCCGGCCATCGCGCCGGAGCGGGGCCGCCGTGACCGGCGTACCGGACCCGATGCCACAATGGCGTGCCATGTCTGCCACACCTGCCATCAGGGACCGACGGCTTCGACGCTGGGAGCAGCGCACCGGCGGCTGGCTCATCGGCCTCGCGATGATCTACCTCACGGCCTACGCGGTACCCATCCTCGACCCGCAACTACCCCGGACCTGGCGGAACGCCGCCGAGACCGTGACCTTCACCATCTGGGCGCTGCTGGCCGTCGAATTCGTCCTGCGCTTCGCCATGGCCGGCAGCCGGTGGCAGTTCCTCAAGGTACGTCTGTTCGACCTGGCGACCCTGGTCCTCCCGCCGCTGCGTCCGCTGCGCCTGGTGACCATCGTGTTCATGGTGGTGCGGCGCAACACCTCCACGCTGGGCCGGGTCCGGCTGCGTCTCGGCTCCTACGTGGCGGCCTGCACGGCGCTGCTGCTGTTCCTCTCCAGCCTGGCGATCCTCGACGTCGAGCGGCGCAACCCGGACGCCTCGATCACCACGTTCGGCGACGCCCTGTGGTGGTCGGTGACGACCGTCACGACCGTCGGATACGGCGACCTGTACCCCACGACGACCGAAGGGCGCCTGATAGCCATCGCGCTGATGGTCGGCGGCATCGCGCTCGCGGGCCTGGTCACCGCGACCCTGGCGTCCTGGTTCACGGACCGGTTCTCCGATCTCCGCGCCACCGAGGCCCGGACGACCAGCGAGATCTCCGCCCTCACGGAAGAGGTCCGCCGGCTCCGCGAAGAACTGCACGCCCGGCACCCCGCCGCCCCGTCGGCTTCCGCCGCAGGTCCGCGCGTCGCCTCGGACGCCGGCCTCGACGGGAAGGCGCCCTGCGCGCGGAAAGGCTCCTGACCGGCGCGGCGCAGGACCCGGTCTGCCTCCCGGCGTCGGGTGCCGGTGATCCGTACGGCGTCGTGACCCCAGGCGAGTCCGCGCCGGACCGGCTGCGCCGAGCGGAGCCAGGGGCCGCGCCGGGCGTTTGGCCTAGGCGAAGATCACACGGGTGCAGCTTGCACCCCGGCCGGTGTGCCAGACGGCTGAGCGGGGACCGACGGTGCTGGGATGGTGCGACTCCCGACGCCCGCCCACGCCCGCCCCGTGCCCGAGGTGACTCATGCGCCTGCTGCTCGTCCACCCCAGTGCCCTGATGTACTCCGAGATCTTCCTGAGACTGGAGCCGCTCGGGCTGGAACGGGTCGCCGCCGCCGCCCGGGACGCGGGGCACGAAGTGAGAGTGGTGGACCTGCAGGTGAGACGGCACCAGGACCTGCGGCGGACGGTCGCCTCGTTCGTGCCCGAAGCGGTGGGCTTCTCGCTCAACTACCTGGCGAACATTCCCGAGGCCATCGACCTCGCGCGGAGGATCAAGCAGGCGGTGCCCGGCTGCTTCGTCTTCTTCGGGGGACACAGCGTGTCCTTCGTCTCCGGTGATGTCCTCGAACAGGCGGAGGGGGCCGTGGACGCCGTGATCCGCGGGGAGGGAGAACCCGCGGTGGCGCCGCTGCTGGAAGCGGTGCGCGACGGTGGGATCGAAGGCGTGCCCGGCATCATCACCCGGGCGGGCCACGGGCCGGCGCCGACCATGCTGCACTCCATCGACAGCCCTCGCCCGGCACGGGACCTCATGTCCCACCGCAGGAGCTACTTCATCGGCGAGCTGGACCCGTGCGCCTCCATCGAGTTCACCCGCGGCTGTCCCTGGGACTGCTCCTTCTGCTCCGCCTGGACGTTCTACGGCCGCAGCTACCGCAAGGCCTCCCCCGAGGCCGCCGCCGAGGAACTCGCGAGCATCCGCGAGCCGAACGTGTTCATCGTCGACGACGTGGCCTTCATCCGGCCCGAGCACGGTGACGCCATCGCGCACGAGGTGGAGCGGCGGCGTGTCCGCAAGCAGTACTACCTGGAGACCCGCAGCGACGTACTGCTGCGCAACACCGAGGTCTTCGACCGCTGGACGCGACTCGGCCTGCGGTACATGTTCCTGGGTATGGAGGCCATCGACGCCGAGGGGCTGGACCTCTATCGCAAGCGGGTCAGTCCCGACGACAACTTCCGGGCGCTGGAGACGGCGCGGAAGCTGGGCATCGACGTCGCCATCAATCTGATCGTCGACCCCGCCTGGGACGCCGAGCGCTTCCGGATCATCAGGGAGTTCGCCCTGTCGGTGCCGGAGATCGTGCACCTGACGGTGATGACTCCCTACCCCGGCACGGAGATCTGGCACACCGAGGCGCGCCGGCTGACCACCCGGGACTACCGGCTGTTCGACATCCAGCACGCTGTCGTACCCACCACGCTGCCGCTCGACGAGTTCTACCGGGAGCTGGTGCGCACCCAGGCCGTCATCAACCGCAAGCACCTGGGCTGGCGCACCGCGTTCGGGGCCGCACAGGTGCTGGGACGCAACCTGCTGCGCGGCCAGACCAACTTCGCCCGCATGCTGTGGAAGTTCAACCAGGTCTACAACCCGGCACGGCAGCTGGCCGACCACCACCGCTCCGTGCGCTACGAGCTGCCCCTGCCGCGCCACCTCGACGTCGGCGACCGGCGCCGGCTGTACGTCCACACCAAGCCCGCGGCCCGCTCCCGCGCCGACCGGCCGAAGGACGTCGACAGCGGCGAGTAGTCCACCCGCGGGCGGGCGAGGACGGCGGCGTGGGCAGGCGGGCCCCGGGACGGTCACGACCGGCCTGTTCCCGGGCGCCTTGTCGGTGAAGGGTGACCTGCGACCGCGATGACACGCCGACGGCCTGGAGACGTGGGCGAGAGACGAACGACGGAGGGTACGAGTGGAGGGCGTGAGGTCGTCCGGCTGGTGGATCCTCGTCGTCGCGGTGGCCGTACTCGCCGCGGTGCTGTCCAACCGGTTCAGCGAGCGGACACGTATTCCGGCTCCGGCGTTCTTCCTGGTCGCGGCGGCGGTCGCCTCGGACGCGGTGCCCGCGCTGCGGCAGTTCTCGATCACCACGGTGCAGAACGTCGTCACGGTCGCCCTGGTCCTCCTGCTCTTCCACGGAGGCATGGAGCTGGGGTGGCGCCGGCTGCGCCCCGAGGCCGGACCCGTGATCTGGATCGGCGTCGTGGGCACGTTCCTCACGGCGGGACTGGTGGCGTGCGCCGCTCGCCTTCTGGGGTTCGACTGGCATGCGGCGCTCCTGCTGGGGACCGCGGTGGCCCCCACGGATCCGGCCGTGGTCTTCTCGGTACTGGGCGGCAAGGAGATCACCGGGCGCACCGGTGTACTGCTGCAAGGAGAGTCGGGGGCCAACGACCCGGTCGGCATCGCGCTGATGGCGGGGCTGCTGGGGGCCTCCGTCGGTTCGGCCCAGGCCGCGGCGGGGCGGGTGGCTCTGATCTTCGTCGAGCAGATGGCGATCGGCGCGGCGGTGGGCGCGGCCGGGGGGCTGGGGCTGAAGTGGTTCATCAGCAAGGTGCCGCTGCCCGGCGAGGGCCTGTATCCGCTGCGGCTGCTCGCCGGCGCGTTCACGGTGTACGGGGCGGCCGCGGTGGCCCATGGATCGGGGTTCCTGGCCGTCTTCCTCGCGGGCATCGTGCTCGGTGACGCGCGGGCCCCGTACAAGCGGGAGATCGAGCACTTCCACACGGCGCTGGGCAGCCTGGCGGAGATCGTCGCGTTCACCATGCTCGGGCTCACCATTCCGCTGAGCAGCTTCGCCTCGCAGGGCGCGTGGGGCGACGGGCTGGTCCTGGCCGGCGTACTCGCCTTCCTCGCCCGGCCACTGGTGATGGCGCTCCTTCTCGTTCCCCTGCGTCTCGGTGCGGGCGAGCGGGTGTTCCTGGCGTTCGCCGGGCTGAAGGGCGCGGTGCCGATCCTGCTGGGCAGCTTCGTGCTGAGCGCGCACCTGTCCCATTCGAAGCGTATCTACGACGTCGTCTTCGTCGTGGTGGCCTTGTCCGTCATCGTCCAGGGCGCGCTGGTGCCGACCGTCGCCCGCTGGTGCCGGGTCTCCATGCGCTCCAGCGCGGTGGAACCCTGGGCACTGGGCATCCGCTTGCGCGATCGCCCGGAGGGCGTCCAGCGCGTGGTGGTCCGGGCGGGCTCGATCGCCGACGGTTCCGCCATCGCGGACCTCGACCTCGGTGAGCACGTGTGGATCAGCTTCGCCGTCCGCGAGGGCCGCCTGCTGGCCGCGGGCGGGTCCACCCGGCTGAGACCTGACGACGAACTGATGCTGCTGACCGATCCCGAGGGCCCCGACGACTGGAGCCGGATGTTCACGGAGCGCCCGGAGCAACGGTGACCGTCGCGCCGGCGGGGCGCCCGTGCGCCATTCGGCGCACACCGACTCCCCGCGGGTTCGGCCGAGTGCTGTCCGGCCCTCCGCCCGTGTCGGGCGTTTCTCCGCCGGTCCGGTGGTTACCCGCCGGCAGGGATCGACAGGACCGGCGCCCGACGTTCAGCGGGCGGTTGTCCACCAAGGTCATAAATTGTCGGATAGCGGCCGATCAGTCCGTTCTCCTCGTGCGGCCGAAGCGGCGGGTGACGAGATGAGCGGTCCGCCGTGCGGCGACCCGGTACCGGGGACAACGGGTCCGCGCCGTGAGTCCGGGAACGTCGCGAGGAATGGATCGGGATATGACTGCGCAGCCGCTGCCGGACGGGTCCGGTGCCAGGGCCGGGGAGGACGGGAGGGTGGACGCCGCCGGTCTGCGGCAGGAGCTCGGGCGGCGGGTCCGCGGGGAGGTGCGCTTCGACGCGGGGAGCCGGGGGGCGTATGCCACCGACGGTTCGAACTACCGGCAGGTGCCGATCGGTGTCGTGGTGCCGTACGACGTCGACGCGGGCGCCGAGGCGGTCGGGGTGTGCGCGCGGTTCGGCGTCCCGGTCCTGTCGCGGGGCGGCGGGACGAGTCTGGCCGGGCAGTGCACGAACGCCGCCGTGGTGATCGACTGGACGAAGTACTGCAACCAGGTGCTGTCGGTGGATGCCGAACGCCGGACATGCGTCGTGGAGCCGGGCATCGTCCTCGACGAACTCAACCGCCACCTGTCCGACCTCGGACTGATGTTCGGGCCGAAGCCGTCCACGCACAGTCACTGCGCCCTCGGCGGGATGATCGGCAACAACTCCTGCGGCGCCTCCGCCCAGGCTTACGGCAAGACCGTCGACAACGTGCGGCGCCTGGAGATCCTCACCTACGACGGACTGCGCTGCTGGGTGGGGCCCACCTCGCAGGAGGAGTTCGAGTCGATCGTGGCGGGCGGGGGCCGGCGGGCGGAGCTCTACCAGGGGCTGCGGGAGATCACCGGCCGGTATCTGGGGGAGATCAGGACCCGGTTCCCCGACATCCCCCGTCGCGTCTCGGGCTACAACCTGGATTCGCTGCTCCCGGAGAAGGGGTTCGACCTGGCGCGGGCGCTGGTCGGCAGCGAGGGGACCCTCGTGACGGTCCTGCGGGCGGAGCTCGATCTGGTCCCGGTCCCGGCGTGCGAGTCGATGGTGGTGCTCGGGTACGACGACATCTGCGCCGCGGCCGACGACGTGCCGCGCCTGCTGGAGCACAGCCGGCCCGAGTTGCTGGAGGCTCTGGACGGGCGGATGGCGCAGCTCATGCGCGAGGAGGGCTCCCATCTCGCCTCTCTGGAGCGGTTCCCCGAGGGTGAGAGCTGGTTGCTGGTGCAGTTCAGCGGCGACAGCCGTGCGGACGTCGACCGCCAGGCACGCGACCTGCTGAAGGCTCTCGGCCGCGCCGAGGACGACCCCGCGGTGTCGCTCTCGGACAATCCGCGGCGCGAGCAGCAGATGCTCAAGGCGAGGGAGGCCGGGCTGGGGGTGACGGCCCGTCCGCCGGACGGCCGGGAGACCTGGGAGGGGTGGGAGGACTCCGCCGTTCCTCCGGACAGGCTCGGGGACTATCTGCGGGACCTGAAGGACCTGTTCGCCGAGTTCGACTACGACCATCCTTCGCTGTACGGGCACTTCGGCCAGGGCTGCGTGCACACCCGCATCCCGTTCGAGCTGAAGACCGCCGAGGGCGTCGCGGCGTTCGGTGGGTTTCTGCGCAAGGCCGCGGACCTGGTCTCCGCCTACGGCGGATCACTGTCCGGCGAACACGGCGACGGCCAGGCACGCGGCGAACTGCTGACCCGTATGTTCGGTCCTCAGGTGGTCGCGGCGTTCGGTGAGGTCAAGGCACTCTTCGACCCGGACAACCGGATGAATCCCGGCAAGGTCGTCGACCCGCACCGCGTGGACGACAACCTGCGGCTGGGGCCGCTGTGGCGCCCGCGCGCCGAGGACACACGGTTCGGCTACCCGCAGGACGGCAATTCCTTCACCCGGGCCGTCATGCGCTGCGTCGGGATCGGGAACTGCCGCAGCCACGAAGGGGGTGTCATGTGCCCCTCGTACCGGGCCACCGGTGAAGAGGAGCACTCCACCCGGGGCCGGGCCCGACTGCTGTTCGAGATGCTCGGCGGTCACGCCGACTCACCGATCACCGAAGGGTGGCGCTCCACGGAGGTCAAGGACG
This sequence comes from Streptomyces malaysiense, assembly GCF_000980885.2. Taxonomy (GTDB): domain Bacteria; phylum Actinomycetota; class Actinomycetes; order Streptomycetales; family Streptomycetaceae; genus Streptomyces; species Streptomyces malaysiense. The sequence continues at coordinate 25,682 of NZ_LBDA02000017.1, forward strand.
CCCTCGATCTCTGTCTGGCCTGCAAGGGCTGCAGGTCCGACTGCCCGGTCGGCGTCGACATGGCCACCTACAAGGCCGAGTTCCTCTCCCATCACTACGCCGGGCGCCCGCGCCCGGCGGCGCACTACTCGATGGGCTGGCTGCCGCTGTGGGCGAGGCTGTCCCGGCTCTCCCCCCGCTGGGTCAACGCGGCCCTGCACGCGCCGGGTGTCGCCGCGATCGGCAAACGGCTCGCCGGGGTGGCCGTCGAACGGGACGCGCCCGCCTTCGCCGAGGAGCCCTTCGTGCGGTGGTGGGCCTCGCGTGGCCTCGCAGAGCCCGACCCGGCCGACCGCAGAACGGTGGTGCTGTGGCCCGACACCTTCAGCAACACCCTCCATCCGAACGTCGCCAAGTCCGCGGTCCGGGTGCTGGAGGACGCCGGCTTCCACGTCGCCGTGCCCGCCCGGACGGTGTGCTGCGGCCTGACGTGGATCTCCACCGGCCAGCTCGCCACCGCCAAGCGCGTCCTGCGCCGCACTCTGGAGGTGCTGCGGCCCTACATCGAAGCGGGTACGCCCGTCATCGGTCTGGAACCGTCCTGCACCGCGGTGTTCCGCGCGGACGCGCCCGAGCTGATGCCGGACGACAAGGACGTCGAGCGGCTCGCCCGGCAGTTCCACACGTTCTCGGAGTTCCTGCTGAACTCGGCGCCCGAAGGCTGGCGGCCCCCCTCCCTCGCCAGGACCGCCACCGTGCAGACCCACTGCCACCAGCACGCGGTCATGCGCTACGACGCGGACCGCGAGCTCATGCGCCGCGCCGGGATCGACGCCGACGTCCTGGACGCCGGCTGCTGCGGACTCGCCGGGAACTTCGGCTTCGAACGGGGCCACCACGAGCTGTCGATGACGATCGCCGAACAGGGCGTGCTGCCCGCGGTGAGAGAGGCGGCACCCGGTTCCCTCGTGATCGCCGACGGCTTCAGCTGCCGCACCCAGATCGAGCAGGCCGGCACCGGGCGCCGGGCCATGCACCTGGCCGAAGCCCTCGCCCTCGGCCTGGACGGGCCCGCCCCGGCCGACCATCCCGAAAAGCTTGTCCCGCGCCCCGAGGCGTCCAGGCGCCGTGCCTGGTTCTGCACCGGGGCCGCGTGTGCCGCCCTCGCGACAGCGGCGGCAGCCGGCTTCGGCCGGTTCCACCGCCGGCGCGGCTGACGCCCACGCCGCAGCACCGCAGAGGCACAGCGGCACAGCGGCACAGCGGCACACCCACGATGAGAAGAGGCTCCATGTCGATCAAGGTTTCCGACTTCGTTCTGCAGCGGCTGCGCGAGTGGGACGTCGATCACGTCTTCGCCTACGCGGGCGACGGGATCAACGGCCTGCTGGCCGCCTGGGGACGCGCGGACGACCGCCCGCGGTTCATCCAGGCCCGGCACGAGGAGATGGCCGCCTTCGAAGCCGTCGGCTACGCGAAGTTCTCCGGCAGGGTCGGCGTCTGCGCGGCCACCTCCGGACCGGGGGCGATCCACCTGCTGAACGGCCTGTACGACGCGAAACTCGACCACGTTCCCGTGGTGGCCATCGTCGGCCAGACCAACCGCAGTGCCATGGGCGGCTCCTACCAGCAGGAGGTGGACCTGCTGAGCCTCTACAAGGACGTCGCCTCCGAGTTCTGCGAGATGGTGACCGTCCCCGAGCAGCTGCCGAACGTCATCGACCGCGCGATGCGCACCGCTTACGCGAAGCGCACCGTCACCGCGGTCATCATCCCGGCCGACGTGCAGGAACTCGACTACACGCCGCCCACCCACGCCTTCAAGATGGTCCCCTCCAGCCTCGGCGTGGCTTCCTGCGCACCCGTGCCGGCCGACGCGGACATCGCGCGCGCCGCCGAGGTCCTCGACGCGGGCGAGAAGGTCGCGATCCTGATCGGCCAGGGTGCGCGCGGAGCCAGGGCCGAGGTGGAGGAGGCGGCGGACGTGCTCGGCGCGGGAGTGGCCAAGGCCCTGCTCGGCAAGGACGCCCTGCCCGACGACCTGCCCTACGTGACCGGCTCCATCGGCCTGTTGGGTACCCGGCCCTCGTACGAGCTCATGCGGGACTGCGACACCCTGCTCGTCATCGGCTCCAGCTTCCCCTACACGCAGTTCCTGCCGGAACTGGACCAGGCGCGCGCGGTGCAGATCGACATCGACCCGTACATGGTCGGGCTGCGCTATCCGTTCGAGGTCAACCTCGTCGGTGACGCGGCCGCCACCCTCAGGGCGCTGCTGCCCCTGCTCAAGCGCAAGAAGCACGGGAAGTGGCGCAAGAAGATCGAGAAGGACACCGCCCGCTGGTGGGAGGTGATGCAGCGGCGGGCGGCCGTCGACGCGGATCCGATCAATCCCGAGTACGTCGTGCACGCGCTGGACGCCCTCCTGCCGAAGAACGTGATGCTGGCCGCCGACTCGGGCTCCTCCGCCAACTGGTACGCCCGTCACCTGCGGATGCGCGGACAGATGCGCGGCTCGCTGTCGGGGACGCTGGCCACCATGGGGCCGGGCGTGCCCTATGTGATCGGTGCGAAGTTCGCCCACCCGGACCGGCCCGCGATCGCCCTCGTCGGGGACGGCGCCATGCAGATGAACGGCATGGCCGAGCTCATCACCGCCGCCAAGTACTGGTCCGAATGGCAGGACCCGCGCCTGATCGTCGCCGTTCTCAACAACCAGGACCTCAACCAGGTCACCTGGGAGATGAGGGCCATGTCCGGAGCCCCCCAGTTCCTGCCCTCCCAGGCCATTCCGGACGTGCCCTACGCCGACTTCGCCCGCTCCATCGGGCTGGACGGGGTCCGCGTCGAGAAGCCCGCGGAGGTGGAGGCCGCCTGGCACCGGGCACTCGGCGCCGACCGGCCCTTCGTCATCGATTTCCGCACCGACCCGGCTGTCCCGCCGATCCCCCCGCACGCGACCCTCGACCAGATCGAGGCCGCCGCGTCCGCCGTCCTCAAGGGCGACAGCGACCGCACCGGCATGGTGCGCCAGGGCCTCAAGGCGAAGGTCCAGGAGATGCTCCCGGGCCACCGGCACGCCGACCACCGCCCGGACGCGCGGCGCAGCGGGGAGGGCTGATGCCCCGGGGTGAGACCCACAGCGCCCCGGGAGAGCCGGTGGTGGACGGGCTGGAGACCGCCGTCTACACCGTTCCCACCGACGTGCCCGAAGGGGACGGCACCCTGGCCTGGGACTCCACGACCATGATCGTGGTCCGGGTACACGCGGGCGACACCACCGGACTCGGCTACACCTACGGCGCCCCGGCCACCGCTCACGTGATCGAGCGGCAACTGGCCGACGTGGCGACCGGCCGCAGCGGGTGGGACGTACCCGCGGTCAACGAGGCCATGAACCGGGCTGTGCGCAACGCGGGGCGTCCGGGTCTGGTCGCCGGAGCGATCTCGGCCGTCGACATCGCCCTGTGGGACCTCAAGGCCCGTCTGCTGGACCTGCCGCTGGTGCGCCTGCTCGGACGCTCCCGCGCCGTGGTTCCGGTCTACGGCAGCGGAGGGTTCACCACCTATGACGCCCTCCGGCAGGACCGTCAGCTGCGGACCTGGACGGAGGAACAGGGCATCGGCCGGGTCAAGATCAAGATCGGCGAGTCGTGGGGAGGCGCCGAGCCCCGCGACCGGGAGCGCATCGCGGCGGCCCGCCGGAGCATCGGGGACGAGACCGAGCTGTACGTGGACGCCAACGGCGCCTACACCCACAAACAGGCCGTCCGCCTCGGCCCGCACCTGGAGGACCACGGGGTCACGTGGTTCGAGGAGCCGGTCTCCTCGGACGACCTGACCGGCCTCGCCCTCACGCGGCGGGCCGTCACGGCCGACGTGACCGCCGGGGAGTACGGCTACACACTGCCCTACTTCGCCGCGATGCTCGACGCGGAGGCGGTGGACTGCCTGCAGGCCGATGTCACCAGGTGCGGAGGCATCACCGTCTGGCTCAGGGCAGCGGCCCTCGCCGAAGCCCGGGGGACGCAGATCTCCGGTCACTGCGCCCCTCATCTGCACGCCCACGCCGCCGCGGCCGTACCGAACCTGCGCCACCTGGAGTGGTTCCACGACCACGTCCGCGTCGAGGAGCTCATGTTCGAGGGCACGCTGGATCCGGCCGGCGGCGCACTGCACCCGGGCGCCTCGGGCGCGCCGGGTCTGGGGCTGACCCTGCGTACCGAGACGGCCCGCAGATACCGAGTCGCCTGACCTCCCGGCCTCCCGGCCTCCGGGCATGTGGACCGCCTCACCCGCGGCCCGTCGCCCGACCGCCTTCGTATCCGACCCGGCCGGGCGACGGGCCGCGGGTGAGGGGCCGTCAGTCGAGGCCCCGGACGATGTGGGCGTCGTCCGGGTCGTCCGGGTATCCGGAGAGGCGGAGCGGGCGGGGAGCGAGCCACAGGCCGCGTGCGCAGACCTCGCCGAGCCGGGACGGCGCCTGCGCAGGGGGCCGCGGTCCGGCGGTGGCGGGGTGGGGCCGGTCGCCGGACGTCGCGGTGCCGAGGGCGGGTGCGGTGCTGTCCAGGGTGGTCATCGCTCGTTCCTCCTCGATCGAGTGGCTGCCTGTGCCGGTCAGTTGAGCGCCTGGGCCGGGGTGGGGGTGCGAGCCCCGGGCCGGGCGGCGAGGATCACGGCGCCGGTGACGGCCACGACGGCGGCCGAGCCCCACATGACGGCGGGTGCGTGGCCGGCGCCCAGGCCGAGTCCGCCCAGGACCAGGACCAGGGTGTTGGCGCTTCCGGTGAGCTGCTCCATGCGGACGGTCACCCGGCCCCGGGTGGGGCCGTCCAGGGTGGACAGGCCGTCCTGGGTGAGGGGGCGGGCCGCTCCGGCGCCGAGGCCCAGCAGGGCGATGGCGACGATCACGGGCACCAGGCGGGACGTCGTGGCGAGCAGGACGAGGGAGGCCGCGACGCAGGCGAGGGTGGCGGCCAGCAGTGGCGCGGCGGACGTGGTGCGCAGCAGTTTCGCGGTCCAGCGGGCGACGAGGAGCGCCGCGACGTTGAACACGGCGAGGAGGACACCGAACAGGGCGAGGGAGACCTTGGTGCGCACGAACAGCAGGTAGGGGATGAAGCCGACGAACGCGGCCAGGGCGACGCCGCGCAGGCACACGTAGTAGGCGATCCACCATCCCGATCCGCCCGTCCAGCTCCCGCTCCTCACGGGGGCGCCGGAGCCGGGGGTGGTGCGGGCGGCGGGGAGCCGTACGGGGCCGATGCCGGTGGCCGCGGTGGCGGCGGCCGCGCAGGCGAGCGCGGACAGCAGGAACACGGTGAGCCGGGCGTGCTGGAAGATCACGGCGCCGGCGATGCCGGAGACCATGACGACCGCGAAGATCCAGCTCTGGGTGCGGGCCTGGATCCTCGTGGCGCGTTCACGGTCGGGTTCCAGGACGCCCACCAGCGGGGACTCGACGCTCGCGGTCAGCGCGTAGCCGAAGCCGCTGAGTACCTGTCCCGCGACCAGGCCCGGGGTGCCGCCGGCGACGGTGCCGATCAGCAGCAGGCCGGCGGCCTTGACGAGTTCCCCGCCGACCAGGAGGGTGCGGGGGCCGAACGCGGCCGAGAACCGGCCGACGAACGCTCCGGAGACCATCACGGTGAACCCGTAGAGGGCCAGCAGGGTCTGCGCGAGGGCGATGCCGAGGTGGTGCAGGTAGAGGAAGGCGAACAGGACGGGCAGGTGGAAGTAGGCGCGGGAGATCAGCCGGTAGGCGAACAGGGCACGCAGGGCGCCGGGGCGGGGCGTGTCACCGGCCCCGCCCGGGGCGGCCTCGGCTCCGGGCGGGGTGGCGGACCGGGGGGCGCCGCTCACTCCATCGCCCCCGAGGAGGCGAAGTAGTTCCTGTCGGCGCCGCTCTGGGTGGTGAACACCGACGAGGAGTCCTTCGCTCCGGGCAGCGGCAGGTGGACCGGGACCGGGGCGAGCCGGACCTGCCGGTCCTGGCCGCGCACCAGGAGGTCCTGGTAGGCGTCCCAGTCGCCGCCCGCGCACAGGTGGCGGTCGCCGGGGGCGCCGCAGCCCACGAGCGGCCAGGCGTCGGCGGCGGCGTAGTTCTGGAAGATGACGCGGCGTGAGCCTGTGGAGCGGTTGGGGCCGCTGGCGTGGACGGCGCGGACGTGATGCAGGGTGATGGACCCGGCGGGCGCGGTCAGCCGGACCGCGTTGTCGAGCATGTCCTTGATCTGGGTGTGGTCCAGGGCGCCGGCGAAACGGCCGCCCTGGTTGTGGGAGTACACCTCGCCCAGGTGCGATCCGGGCACGACCAGCAGGGGGCCGTTCTCCTCGGTCATGTCGTCCAGGAGGACCCCGACCGCGACGAGGGAGTCGTTGGTGTGGGGGTAGAAGCCCCAGTCCTGGTGCCACTGGATGGCGTCACCGGTGCCCGAGGGCAGCTTCAGGTTGATCTTGCTGCCGTACAGGCGCAGGTCGTCGCCGAGGAGGCCCGCGACGATGTCGAGGATGCGCGGGTGGCGCACCGTCGCGTCGTAGACCGGATGGTGGCGGTGCGGCGACTTGACGCGGCGCACGTAGGGACGGCCCTCGTGTTCGCCGATGTCGAGGACGCGGCGGTCGGCGTTCGCGTCGCCGGCCTGCGCGGCGAAGCCGTCGGTGACCTCGCGCAGTTCCGCGAGTTCGGAAGCGCTGAGGACGTTCTCCACCACGAGGTAGCCCTTGGCGGCGTACTGGTCGAGCTGGGTTGCGTCGAGAGTGTGCATGTCTCACCTCTGCGTCAGGAAAAGAGATGCGGGGCCGGGGCGGGGTGCTCCGGCGAGGGGCCGGGGCCGACGCGGCACGGGCGTCGTGCCGCGCGGTGTCGTGCCGGCACGGTGTCGTGTCGGCCCCGGGAGGCCGGCCGGGGCGGGCCGGGCCGGTGGGTGGACCGTCGGCCGGGTGGCCGGGCCGGTCCGGTGCCGGTTCAGGCGGTCGCGGGGACGGTCAGTTGTTCGGTGAGGAAGGTCAGGGTGCGCTTCCAGGCCAGCTGGGCCTGGGTCTCGTCGTACGTGCCGAGGAGGTTCTCGTCGTTGTGGAAGGCGTGGCCAGCCGGGTAGAACTGGAGCTCGACGGGGGCGCCGGACTGGCCGCGGATCTGCCGGGCGAGGTCCTGTGCGCGCTCCGGCGGGGCGTAGGCGTCCTTCTCCCCGAAGTGGCCCAGTACGGCGGCCCTCATCCCGGAGAAGTCGGGGTCCTCGCCGGCGAAGACGCCGTAGAAGGCGACGGCCGCGGCGATCTTCTCGCCGGCGGCCGCGGCGAGCGCGAGGACGAATCCGCCGCCCATGCAGAACCCGACGGTGCCGAGGGCGTCGCCCTTGACGGCCTCGTGCTCCAGGAGCCAGTCCACGGCACCGACCAGGTCCTCGACGCCCTGTTCGAGGGGGAGGTCGCTCATCATCTGCCCGGCCTCGTCGGAGTCGTGGGTGGTTCGGCCGCCGAACAGGTCGGGTGCCAGGGCGACGAAGCCCGCCTCGGCCAGCCGGTCGGCCACATCGGCGATGTGGTCGGTCAGCCCCCACCACTCCTGGATGAGGATCACGCCGGGCCCGCGGCCGGACGCGGGCAGCGCCAGATAGGCGTGGATCTCCTTGCCGTTGCGGACGAAGTGGGTGTTCTGCCGTGCCTCGGGGGCGCTCATCTTCTGCGGTTCTCCTTGACGGGGACGGGGACGGGGTCCGGTGGCCTGGGCGGCCTTCGGGGGTGAAGGGGGCCGGGGCCCCGCCGGGGCGGCGGGGCTCAGCGGCTCGGTTGCAGGGCGCGCCGCACCAGCAGCGCGGACAGCCGTCGTACGGAGTCCAGCGCGGGCAGATCGCGGACCATCTCACGGACGTGGGCGGCCTGTTCGCCGTCCAGGGCGTCGGAGGTGATGCGGGAGAACTTGCCCCAGACCTCGTCGCCGGTCATGGGGTTCTGCGGGGTCCCGGTGGCGTAGCGCACGCGGCGGCGGTAGGTCTGGCCGGCGGTGGTCGTCAGGGTGACGACGCCGCCCCAGTTCTCCGGGTACTCGGCCTCCGCGACGGGGTCGGTCTCGACCCGCACGCGGTCGGCGAAGGCGTGGAAGCGGGTGTCGGCGAGCTGTTCGTCGCTGTAGCTGTCCAGGTCGGGCAGTTCACCGTAGGCGGCCATGCCGAGGGTGAACTGGACGCTGAACTGGCCGCCGAGCGGGTCGACGGGGTGCACGATCGAACCGACGTGCACCGCGCCGTGCGCGGACAGCCCCACCGTGACCTCGGCGATGTCACTCGGGACCAGGTTCTTCTGCCGCATGAGGAACTGGAAGGCCTCGAGCGGGGCGTGGATGAAGTAGCAGCAGTTGTAAGCCTTCAGGCCCACCTTCTCGATGATGTACCGCGTGCCGAGCCGGTCGGTCAGGCGCTCGACGCTGCCCTTGTCGGCGAAGACGTTCACGAATCCCTTCGCTCCGTCCAGGACGGTCAGGGGTCCGGTCATGCCGCGCCGGGCCAGGGCGACCGCGCGGATCCCGGCGGTGGTCGGGATCGCGGTGTGGATCCGCTTGACCGAGCCTCCGGACTGGGTGTACTCGATCAGGCCGCCCGAGAAGCTGCCCGCGATCGCCAGCGACTGCGCGAGCTCCCGCGGGCCCTGGCCGTGGAGGAGGCCCGCGGCGATCGCGGCTCCGAACGGGCCGGCCGCGGGCGGTGTGTGGTGCCCGCGGCGCAGGCAGTCCGGGGAGACCGCGTGCGCGGCGCGGAGCATGACCTCCAGGCCGGCGGCGGTGGCCCGCAGCAGCTGCTCCCCGGTGGCGTCGACCTCCTCGGCCACGGCCAGCGCGACCGGGATGACGACGGCACCCGCGTGGGTCTGCACCATCTGACAGGTGTCGTCGAAGTCCTGCCCGTGCCCGAACGTCGCGTTGGCGAAGGCCGCGTGCTCGGGGTGCGTGCGCAGCCCGTGGAAGAGCACGGTCGACGATCCCGTCGCGCCGAACTCGCGCACGTAGTCGTAGGCGGCCTGGCTCCACGGTAGCCGTGAGCAGGCCAGCTGGAGGCCGAGCTGATCGATGATCAGCTTCGTGACGTACTCCTGGACGGACGATGGAATGCCGTCCCTGTATATCTGGTGTGCGAACTCCGCGAGTGTTTCCGCCGCGGCGGCCCGGGATTCGTTCTCTGAGGGTTCTTTCCGCTGCTCCGGAATGAACACTGTCACCCTTTCCCTCCCCCTGGGGGATCGACTGCGCCCTCACTCCATGAAACTCACACGCTCATGGGATCCCGAAGGCGCTCGACAGAGATATTCGCCGCAGGGAAATAATCCGGTCAAGGTTGATCGCCGAATCAGCATCGGCGAAAGTTGATCCATACACGGAAGCAAGAGGACGCCGGCTCGGCGCGGAGGACCGTGCGATGGAAAACATCATGGAACACCACGGAAAAGAATACGAAACAAAGATGTACGACGGGAGGAAACAGCCGGGCGCGGGGAAAGAGCCGAAAAAGGCCGGATACGCGGACGGGCGAGAGGCGGAGCGGCCCGGACCGGAACCGAGCGGGACCGGCCGGCACCAGCGGGGGGCTGCGCGCGCCTCTGTGAGGGAGAGACGCGCGCAGCCGTCCGCGGGGTGCCCCCTCGGCGCCCGCAGGCACGGCGGGGGCGGGTGGAGCGGTTGGCTCAGAACTGGAGGTCGCGGGTCTCGGGCCCGGTATACAGCTGGGCGGGCCGGCCGATGCGGCGTTCGGGGGCGGTGGCCGCCTCCGTCCAGTGGGCGATCCAGCCGGGGACGCGGCCGACGGCGAACAGCGCGGTGAACATCCCGACGGGGAAGCCCATGGCCCGGTAGATGAGGCCGGAGTAGAAGTCGACGTTCGGGTAGAGCCTGCGTTCGAGGAAGAACTCGTCCTCGCGGGCGATCTCCTCGAGTTCCAGGGCCATGTCGAGCAGCGGGTCGTCGGCGGCCTTCCCGCACACCTCGCGAGCCACTTCGCGGATCACGCGGGCGCGGGCGTCGAAGGTGCGGTACACCCGGTGGCCGAATCCCATGAGCCGGAAGGGGTCGTCGCGGTCCTTGGCCTTGGCGACGTACTTGCCCAGGTCGCCGCCGTCGTCCCGGATCGCCTGGAGCATCTCGATCACGGCCTGGTTCGCGCCGCCGTGCAGCGGCCCCCACAGGGCGGAGAGGGCCGCGCTGACGGAGGAGAAGAAACCGGCGTTGCTGGAGGAGACCAGGCGCAGGGTCGCCGTCGAGCAGTTCTGCTCGTGGTCGGCGTGCAGGACCAGCAGTGTCTCGAGGGCGTGGACCATCGCCGGGTCGGTGGCGACCGGGCTGTCGCCGAAGCACATCCGCAGGAAGTTCTCGACGTACCCGGCCGACGGGTCGTACGGGCGCCGGGGCCGGTCCTCGGCACGGGCGAACGCGTGCGCGGCCAGGACCGGCATCGTCGCGAGCAGGTCGAAGCCGGCCTGCTCGGCGGAGGACGGGCCGTCGGGGGCGAGCGAAGTCATCACGGAGGTCGCCGCGGCGAGCATGGCCATGGGGTGCGTCCCGGCCGGCATCGCGTCGAACAGCGGCCCCCACACCGGGCTGGAGGGCAGTGTGCTGGCCGCGATCCGGGAGAGCCACCGCTCCTCCTGGGCGCCGGTGGGCAGCTCACCGGTGGTGAGGAGGTGGGCCGTCTGGAGGAACGTGCACTTCTCGGCGACCTGCTGGGCGGGATAGCCGCGGTAGAGGAGGATGCCCGCGTCACCGTCGATGTAGGTGATCGCGGACCGGCATATCGCGGTGTCGGCCAGGCCCGGGTCGTACACCAGGCAGCCCTCGCGCGCCAGGTCCGCCGCCGCGACGGCCGGGCGTCCCAGCACCGGCTCGCTGACGGCGAGTTCGGCTCGTACGACGTTCTTCCCGGCGGCGGTCCGCGGCTCGGGTACCCCGGGCGGTGTCTCGTGCGCTGTCCTGCTCATCCAGGTCGTCCCCTAGTTCGTGTGTCCGTGGGCTGCGCCGACCGCGCCGGCCGCGTGGTTCACAGCGCCACGCTCAGGCGTTCGGCCAGCGCGGCCTTGTAGGCGTCGGTGTCGAGGACCAGATCCGGGATGACGGGCAGCAGCAGCGAGGGCGGGTAGGCGCCGTCGCGCACCAGGTAGGGCCGCTCGAAGGTGAAGTCCACGATGGTGTTGGAAGGGTTGACGCCCTCGGCCTCGACATCGACGCACTCGTCGTCGCGCTCGTTGACCAGGACCGCGTCCACCGCTCCCCCGACGTCCGCGATCGCCTTCTCGCGGGTGACGACGAAGTTGCCCTGCCCCGAGAGGTTCGCCGAGGTCAGCGCGACCGGCCGCCCGAACACCGCCAGGAGCCGGTTCAGCGCGCAGGAACGCTGGTACATCACCGCGACCGTGTTCGCCCCCATCGTCATCCGCGGCGAGAACGCGTACGTGAGATCGAAGATGAACGAGATCTCCGCCGGCCAGATCCGCTTCAGCTCGGGCAGCCCGAATCCCTCGGGAAAACCGACATACTTTTCCGTGTCCTCGATCCTCGGTACCGCGAGTGTCAACGGACCGAATTTCGTACGCTTCTTCGCCTCGAAGACACGGGCGATCGCCTTCTCGTTCTCCGCGTCACAGATCAGCACATAATTCGTCCGACTCGGAACGACGACGACACCGCCGTCACCGAGAATTCCCGCCACCTCGGCCAGGGAAGACTCGGATTCCTCAAGGATGAGGCCCGCCATGACACCTCCATTCAAAGCCGCCGCATACTGCCGGACGCCGATCGCAGCCCGGTCTCGATCATTGGCAAGTCTCCGCAGGGCCGCACACCCCGGTCAATCGTGATTAGCAAATCAATCAACATCCACAGAAACCCGCCCTGCGGCACGGGAAGGGAAGACACGGCACGCGCCGGCACGGTGCGGTCACGTGAAGCGAGGGAACGGTCACAGGAACCGCGGCGGCATCGGCACCGCGACACAAAGGGACGATGACGGAGGGCAGTTGACGGGGAGGCGGTCACAGGGCGCTTCGGATAGCATCCGCAGTCGCCGAACTTCGCCACCCATCGCCGAGGGAACCCGCACCGTGCCACGCCGTCCGACTCCTCCGATCGCCGAATTCCCCGTGTCCGACGGGGACGCCGGTCCTTATGGCATCACCTGCGGTCCCGACGGCGCACTGTGGTTCACGCTGGTCCATCACGGCCGGATCGGCCGGATCACCCCGGACGGCGAGGTCACCACCTTCCCGCTCGCACCCGCTTCCGGCGGGCCCTCGGTCATCACGGCGGGCCCCGACGGCGCCCTGTGGTTCACCGAGTTCCGCGGCCACCGGATCGGCCGCATCACCACGACCGGGACCATCGCCTCGTTCCCGCTGCCGACGCCGGACGCCGGGCCGTTCGGCATCACCACCGGACCCGACGGGGCACTGTGGTTCACCGAGACGGCCGCCGACCGGATCGGCCGCATCACGCTCGACGGTGACGTCACCGAGTTCCCGCTGCCGCTCTCGGGAGCCTTCCCGTCAGCCATCGCCACCGGCGCCGACGGCCGTCTGTGGTTCACGATGAACCGGGCGAACGCGATCGGCGCCATCGGGGTCGACGGTGAGGTCACCGTGAGCCCGCTGCCCACCCCGGACGGCGCCCCGGTCGGCATCACCGCGGGCGCCGACGGTGCCATGTGGTTCGTCGAGATCGGCGCCGGCCGGATCGGACGGATCACACCGGACGGCAAGACCGACGAATTCGCCCTGCCCGACCGCGCCGCACGCCCGCACGCCATCACGGCCGACGCCGACGGGAGCTGCTGGTTCACCGAATGGGGAGCCGCCCGCATCGGCCGGATCACCCCCGGCGGCCGCATCGACGAGTACGACCTCCCCACCCCCTCCTGCGAACCGCACGGCATCGCCCTGGGGCCGGACGGCGCGGTGTGGGCCGCGCTGGAGACCGGCGCGGTCGCACGACTCGCACCCCATCGGGACCCGGCTCCGAGAACGGGTGCCGCGGGCCGTGCGCCCGGCGGCCCGCGCCAGGGCGGGTGACGCCGCCTTCCGGCGCCGGGGTGCCGCGAACGCCGGTCCCGGGTGGCCATCGGCCCCGCACGCCGCGGACGGGTTCGCCGTCCCACGGGGGGCGGGGGCGCCGCCGGGCGTGGCGGTGGTGCCCGTCGGCGCCCTGAGGGTCAGCCGTTGCCGCCCCGCAGGACGGGCCCGGTGTAGACGAACCGCATGCGGAAGTTGGTGTTCTGGGTCAGCTGTTCCAGCAGATGGGCGACCCACCCGGATATGCGGGCTATGGAGAACAGGGCCTCCCCCGCCCCCGGGCTCATGCCGGCGACGAAGCACAGGGCGCTCATGGCGAAGTCGAGGTTCACCGGGACCAGACCGGCCCCGCGGATGTCGGCGAGGGCCTCACGCAGGGCGGCCATCCGCAGCGCACCGCCCGCGGGCAGGTCGGCGTCCGGGGGCCACTCCGCGGCCATGCGCTCCAGCAGGATCGCCGCCCGTGGATCCCGCTGACGGAACGCCAGATGCCCGATTCCCGGCACCGGCCGGTCCGAGGCGACCAGCTTCGCGACGTGCGCACAGCCCGGATTCTCGTGATAGCGGACCAGCAGCTCCTCCACCCGGTGCGCCGCCGCGCCCGGTGCGGTGCCCCGCATGGCGCACAGCCCGGCCAGTACGGCCGCCTTCATGTCGCCCCCGACCGAGGCGACGATCCGGCTGCACACCGTCGGCGCAGCCAGTCCGTTCTCCGCCGCCAGGTTCAGCGCCACATCCACCAGGGACACCAACGCGGTCGGTGTCACCGCACGCTCCGACGCGGGCAGCAGGCCTCTCGCCAACGCTCCGGCCACTCCGCCGTGCTCCACCGGTGGCACCCCGGTCGCGCAGTACACGGCGTAGGCGATGATCCGCTGCGCCTCAAGGGTGCAGTCCTCCTCGATCACGCTGCGGTGCCCGGCCCCCGACAGGGCGGCGAGCCCGGACACGATCCGGTCCAGCGGCAGCGGGAACCGCCCCCGGTCCGCATCGGCGACCGGCTGCCACTGCGCGGGGAACGCCCAGGCACGCGGCACCGCCGGCAGTGCCTCCACACTCGCCCCCCACAGCAGGTGGGACACGTTCTCGAACCCCATCCCCCGGCACAGCAGCAGCACGTCGTAACCCCGGTAGAACAAACGGTCGTTGCGGATCAGGGCGATGCTCGACTCCAGAACCGCCCGCGAGCCCTCCCGCTCCCGCGTCTTGCGCCCCCGCACCGCGAGACGCTCGATGTCGTCGCGCCGGAACCGGCTCCCCCGCGTCCCGTCGCTCGCCCTGCGCAGCAACCCCCGGCTGGTGTACGCGTAGATCGTCTCCCGCTTCACCCCCAGCCGTCTCGCCGCCTGTTCCGTCGTCAGCCACATCCCGTCGTCCGTCCCCGACTCCTCGACACTCACGCCGCGTGTCCCCCTCTGGTCAATGTGAATGAGACCTTCACGTAAAAGTTGCGAAGCACCCACAGAACGTTGACACGAAGGTGTAAGTTTTCGGCCGGATCCCGCCCCGCGGGCACCACCACACCGACGCGACGACGGGGGCCCATCCGATGGGAACGGTTGCGCACCGAACAAGCCGCAGGAGACGCCGTCCCGCGCGCCGGCGCACCCGCGCCAATTGCGGCGCGCACGAAGCGCGTTCTCCGGCCGCGAGACGCACCGGCATACCCGCTCACCAGGCACGACCGTCACTTCACCGCCCGCCCGACGCCACGGCCGGAAGGCTGGAGGGGACGGGCACGCGGGGTGCCGTCCGGAACGCGAACCGGCCTCCGCACCATCTGGTCGCGCGGGCCCGCGCCTCTCACCGAGGTGTGGAAGGGGGAGCGGGCGGCCGCTATCGGAAGGAGCGAATCCGGACAACCACGCGCCGTCCGAGCAACCTCCACGCGCCTTCGGCACTCGTCGCCGGACCCCGTGCCTCACCCCCGCCCCGGGGCCACCCCGGCGACCGGTGCCGGTGGGAACGCACAGCTCGCTGACGGCGCGTCAGCGCTGCCACCGGCTCGGCCCGCACGACGGATCGACAGCAAAGAGACGAACGACGTCACGGCGCGCAAGGCCACTCGCTCCCTCCCGCACCCCGACGCCATGCCCCGCAGGCGATCGGGCCCGACGGCCGGGGAGCCGGGGAGACCCGGGGGCGGGTGCCATGACGCGGCTACGCAACAGGGGATGCCAACACTTGATGACCGGCACCAGACGCAGACCAGGCGCAACCACCGGCGAAGCGGCGGCCGCGTCCACGGACGACACGGCACAGCCACGACCGAAGCCGGAACGGAAGACACAGCCGGAGCCAGGGCCGGACCGGTGCTCGGAGGAAAGCGACCGGGAGACAGTCCTGACCCGGCTCTTCCAGACCCAGTACACCTCCCTGCTCCGCCTCGCGTCGAGCCTGGGTGCCGACGACCCCGAGAACATCGTCGCCGAGGCCTACTTCCAGCTCTGCAAGCGCTGGCAACACCTCCACCAGAAACAAGCGGCCTCCGCCTACCTCCGCACCACCATCCACAACCTCACCCGCATGCACCACCGCCACCAGCGCACCATCCACCACCACACGCGATCCACCACCGTCGAAACCGTCTTATCGGCGGAGACCACCGCCCTCCAGCACCACGACCACCACACCCTCCACCAAGCCCTCCGCCAACTCCCCGCCCGCCAGCAGCAGACACTCATCCTCCGCCACTGGCACGACCTCAAACAGAACGAGATCGCCACCCTCCTCCAGGTGACCGTCGGCACCGTCAAGACCCACACCCACCGGGCCCTCACCGCCCTCACCCACACCCTCACGCCCCTGCGCTGACCGCCGGCCCTCGAACGCCCGGCGTCCGGCACGGCGTCATCGGGGAGCCGGCCCCTGCCCGGGTGCTCGCTCGCGCAGGACGAGCAGGGTCCACCCCCGGCCGGCCGGATCGAGTGGTCCCGTCGCGGTGCTGAAAAGTTCCGCGGCCCGGCGGTAGGACAGCCGGCCGCGGCCGGTCAGCGGGCAGCGGTCGGCCGCCGCCGTCGTGACCGGCGCCCGCCGGCCGGTGACGAACACCGGGCCGGCGGTACGCCCGGCCAGCAGCATGGGCAGCAGGCGCGCGGTGCCCGACCCCCAGCTCAGGGGCCTCACCGCCCGCTCCCTGGTGCGTCGGTGGCCCAGATCCAGGTGGTCGATGTCGAGGGCGAGCACCTGTTCGACGGCGGCTCGCGACTCGTGCAGGAGGTGCCACAGCGTCAACTCCCTGAGCGGAGCCCGCAGAGCCAGGACGGCGCGGGCCCGATCCGGGGCAGCGGCGGTCGCCCCCGCACCGGTGGGAGCACCGGAGGGGGCGTGCGCCGGTCCGGGAAACGGCGTCGGCGCCGTCAGTCCGGTCGCCGGGTCCGCGGTGATCCAGCCCTGCGCGAGCCACCATGCGGCAGCCGCTCTGAGGCAGGCCAGTTCGCGGGCCAGGGTGCGTGGTCGCGCGGCGGCGGCGCGGTCGTCCAGACCTCGGCGCAACCGCTCCGGGGCCTTCGGGTCGTCGAGCAGGGCAAGGGGAACGACGGGCGGCTGCGAGCCCCTGCGCTCAGGACCGGTCGGGGCCCGGCGGTCGACCAGCGGCCAGGCCCAGCCGTACAGCGAGATGCGGTAGACCCGGCGGGAGGCGCTGCCGAGATCGGCCGCGGCGAGGTAGCGGTCGACGGCGGCGCCGTATTCCACCGGTGCCGGACGGGGCGTTTCCTCGCCGTCGCTCTGACGCTTACCCATGCTGACCATCCGCAGTAAATGAGCATTCCCAAGGCCACGCTGTTCTTCCACAACCGAGCCTACCACCAGCCATGTTGCAGTAAATCCGAGCTATTTACTGCGTCACTTCACGCTATCGCAGAATTACTCGTGAAAGACTTGGCTTCTTTCCTGGAAACGCTTGCGGGAAATAGCTCGGCGGAGGAAGAGTGCGGGCCCATGACGCTTCGCACTCGCCCTCCCGCCGCGCCCGCGTCCCGGACGGCCGCTCGCCGTCTGCGCGCGCTGCGGCACTCCCGGTTCCGCCGTTTCCTCGTCGGACAGAGCACATCGCTGCTCGGCTCCGGGATGAACACCATCGCCACGGCCTTCGCTGTGCTGCGATTGCCCGGCGGCGGGGTCGACGCCGTCGGCGTGGTGATGGCGGCCCGGATTCTCGCGGTCCTTGTCGTGCTGCTGCTCGGCGGAGTGCTCACCGATCGGCTCGGGGCCCGTGCGGTCATGCTGACGGCGGATCTGCTCCGGTTCGCCTCCCAGGCAGTGCTGGCCGCGCTGCTGCTCACCCACAGCGCGAGGATCTGGGAGGTGGCCGTCCTCGCGGTGGTCCTCGGAATCGGTGAGGGAGGGTTCGGCCCGGGGCTGACGGCCCTGGTACCCGGTCTCGTACCGGCGGAGGACCTCGCGGACGCCAACGCGGTGCTGCAGATCGCCCAGGCCGTGGCCTCGGTCGTGGGGCCAGGTCTGGCCGGTCTGCTCATCGCGGTCTCCGACGCGGGCTCGGTGGTCGCGGCCGACGCGGTCAGCTACGGCGTGAGCGTCGTCGCCCTGGCCGGACTGCCCCTGTCGCCGCCGGCCGTGCTCCGCCGTGGATTGCTCGCCGAACTAGCGCACGGGTGGGCGGAGTTCGTCTCCCGCACATGGTTGTGGGTCACGACCCTCCACATCAGCCTCTTCAACCTCCTCCTCTGGGCTCCGTTCCTGGTACTGGGACCGGCTCTCGCCCGGCAACGGCTCGGCGGCGCGCGGGCCTGGGGCCTGGTGTTGGCCCTGTACGGCATCGGTTCGATCGCCGGTGGTTCGGCGCTGATCGGCAGGCACCCCAGGCGGGCACTCGCCTGGTCCATGGCCGCATCCGCCGGCTGGGCGTTGCCGGCGGCCGCGCTGGCCGCGCGGGCGCCGCTGGCCTGGGTGGCGGCCGCCGCGTTCCTCGCGGGGGGTGGTGCGGCGGTGTGCACCACCCTCACGACGACCGTCATCCAGCGTGAGGTGCCGGCCGGGATCCGCGGACGCATCAGTGCCTTCGACAGCCTGGGCGCCTTCGCCCTGGGACCGCTCGGACTGACGCTGGCCGGGCCGGTGTCGGGCGTCGTGGGAGCGGATCGGCTCCTGGGGCTGGGGGTGCTGTGGCAGCTGACAGCAGTCGCCGTGGTACTGGCGCTGCCCTCCGTGCGAAGGCACGACTCCTCGCGGGCGCCGCGGTGTTAGACCGCTTCCCGGCTGGTTCCCGCCCGGTCGTCTCAGCAATTCGCGCTGTAGCGGACGCATCCGGCCGGCGGTCTGTGGCTCTGCTCCCACTCGTGCTGCGCGGCCATCAGTGATCCGCCCACCAGGAACGCCACCAGCAGGTGTGCGATCACGGTCCAGCGAGCGCGGAAGACGGCCGCGAGCACCGCCAGGACGAGTACGACGACGAGGAGCACCCGTAGCCGCCCGATGTGCGCGAGGGCGGCCGCGTCGATCTGGGACCGGTTGCCTTGCGCTGCCCATACCTCCAGGCCGTAGCCGTAAATCCAGTCCAGCACGAGCCACGCGGACTCCAGCAGGAACAGCGGGATCGCGAGGGCGAGGTCCGCGCCGGGACGTGTGCGGCGCGACCAGGGGCGCCGGCGTGACGGGGCTGGGCGGAGGGCGGTCATGGGTGCAGGGTGTCGCAGGCCGGTGGAGATGCGCATGAGTACCCCTACTCAGCCGCCGGACCCCGGTCCGGCACGGTTCACCGCGCGGGCTCCGCGTCACGCCCGGCCTCGCCCGGCGTCACCGCTTCGGGTGCGGCCTGCGCGGCATGGGAGCCGTCGTCGAATCCACGCAGTGCCGGGGTCACCTGACTTGCCACTGCCAGCAGCGCGAACACGCCGGCGAGGCCGAGAATGGACGCGGTCGGCGAGAAGCGGTCGGCCAGCGCGCCGCAGACCAGCGGGGCGAGCCATTTCAGGGACTGGGCGGCCATCGAGGTCGTCGTCATCACCCGGCCGGCGATCCGGTCGGGGACGGTCGCCGCCATCCGCGCCTGGAAGGTCACGTTCAGCGGAACCATGAAGAACACCAGGCTGCCGAAGCACAGCGCGGCCGGCCAGGGCCGGGCCGTGAGGGCGGCGACGCCGAGCGTGCCGGCGACCATGAGCCAGGACATCGTGACGACGATCCGGAAGCCCGACACCCGCCGCACGATCCTGCCCGCGGCCAGCGCGCCCAGCAGACCGTACGCCATGACGAGCGATTCCGAGGCGCCGACGACCGCCGCCGATGCGCCGTGGCGCCGCAGCGCCACCACGAACATGAAGGCCAGACCGGCCAGGGTGCAGTTCGACAGGGCGGCCCACAGCAGAAGGAACCGGAGGAACGAGTCCCGCCGCAGGAACCGGAGGCCCTCCCCCACGTCCTGGCGCACGGAAGTGGGCCCGTCGCCCTTCTCCTGCGCTCGGTCGGGTCCCAGAGGAGTGCGGATGAGCAGCGCGGCAAGCGCGACGAAGAGGTAGGACACCGCGTCGAACGCGAACGGGAGCCACCGCGCCAGACCGAACAGCAGTCCACCGAGCGGCGAACCGGCCAGTTGCGTCCCCATGTCACGCGCCTGTTCCCTGGCAAAAGCCACTTTGAGCTGACCATTCGGAACGATGCGGCGCAGGGACGGAGTCGTCGCCGCCGCGTGCACCGCCGACATGGCTCCCTGCACCAGCGCGGTGACGGCCATCTGCGGCACCCACACGTGTCCGCCGGCCACGGCGAGCCCCACGGCCGCCATGAGGACCAACTGCACGGCCGAAGAGACGATCAGCAGGGCCCGCCGCGACAAGCGGTCGGCCGCCACCCCGGCCGGCAGGGCGGCACCCAGGTAGCCGATGTTCGCGCAGGCCGCGACGATTCCCGTGGACGAGGCGGATGCCGTACCACCCAGGACCAGTAGCGGACAGGCGAGTTGACTCACTCCACTGCCCAGCTGAGAGACGGCCGAGCCGCTCCACCACACGTTGTAGTCCCGGTTCCGCCACAGCGGCGGCGTCCCGGCCACGGGTCCCGGCACGCGGACTCCCCCCGCCGTCGTGAACTCCTGGGAATTCCAGGGAGGTCGATGATGGGCGTGACGCTAACCTCATCCCGCCCCGATCCGGGAGGCGGCTCACCGTACCGGTCGTCGGGCAGGCGTCCGCGGGGTGGGGCCGACCGCTCCCGGCCGCGCCTCGGCCCGGTGCCGGGTTCCTCACGGCAGGACGACGACAGCGACCACGGCCAGAGCCGTCACCAGGTCGCCGCCGTGATCACGCCGGACCTCGCCGGAACGAAGTGGCCGGAATCCAGCTGCCGGCCGACCGAGCGGTACCGGAACGTTCCGTAGGAGCTGACCAGAGGGCCGCAGAAGACCAGGATCGCGCCCGAGGCCACGGCGTGAACCCCTCGGTGCGGAGCGAACTTGGCGATCGCCACACCCAGGCCGGCCACCGCGATGCCCGTGCGCAGCCACGCCAAATAGGTGCGTTCGTCGGCGAGGTAGTCCGAGGCCTTGCCGCTCGGCTTCGGCGTGACACCGTCCGGCTTGCGCCCGCCCACCCCGCCTCCCATCTGTGCGGTCACCCACCCGCGGGCGCCGATCGCCGGCGCGCACCGATCCGGTGGCCCGGGGCGGGTTGATTCCGTGGGACGTCCAGGGGCCTATCCGCTCTTCCTCCGGGCGAGCCCCTCCCGGCGACGGCGACCACCGAGCACGCGGGCGAACAGTCTGCACTCAGGATTCCGGCACGGACCGGGCCCCCGTACCGGCACCCACACGCCCAGGGTCTTGTACGGCCGGACGGCCTCCGCCACGGACCGCCCGCAGGCGGGGCAGACATATCGTTCACCTGCCATGCCTCCCAGCCTAGGACCGACAGGGCAGCCGTGCCCGCCGTCCGGCACCGTGCTCAGATCCGCGCGATTCCCCTGTGGCCGACAAATCAGGCGATAGCTAAGCTTGGCGTTTAACCTCGCGGGT
>NZ_LBDA02000170.1 GCF_000980885.2 Streptomyces malaysiense
CCGGCCAAGGACGAGGACATCACCATCGTGATGGGCGTCAACCAGGACAAGTACGACGCGGCCGACCACCACGTCATCTCGAACGCGTCCTGCACCACCAACTGCGTGGCCCCGATGGCGAAGGTCCTGGACGAGAACTTCGGCATCGTCAAGGGTCTGATGACCACGGTGCACGCGTACACCAACGACCAGCGCATCCTGGACTTCCCGCACAAGGACCTGCGCCGCGCCCGTGCCGCCGCGGAGAACATCATCCCGACCACCACCGGTGCCGCCAAGGCCACCGCCCTGGTCCTGCCGCAGCTCAAGGGCAAGCTGGACGGCCTCGCCATGCGCGTCCCGGTCCCGACCGGCTCCGTCACCGACCTCGTGGTCGAGCTCAGCCGCGAGGTCACCAAGGAAGAGGTCAACGCCGCCTTCCAGAAGGCCGCCGAGGGCGAGCTGAAGGGCCTCCTCGACTACACCGAGGACCCGATCGTCTCCTCGGACATCGTCAACGCCCCGGCGTCCTGCACCTTCGACTCCTCCCTGACCATGGTCCAGGAGGGCAAGAACGTGAAGGTCATCGGCTGGTACGACAACGAGTGGGGCTACTCCAACCGTCTCGTGGACCTCACGGTCTTCGTCGGCAACCAGCTCTGATCGCCGAAGACCGCAGCAGTACGACCGTGACATGAGAGCAGGGCTCGGCCAGCGCACCGTCGCGCTGACCGGGCCCTGTCTCGCGCACGGAACACGTCCTCATACGATCAAGGTGCACCACGAGCCCTCCTCAGGAGTCCACTCAATGAAGACGATCGACGAACTTCTCGCCGACGGCGTAAGCGGCAAGCGGGTATTCGTCCGCGCCGACCTCAATGTGCCGCTGGCCGACGGGACGATCACCGACGACGGCCGCATCCGCGCCGTGCTGCCCACCGTCAAGGCGCTCGCGGACGCGGGCGCCAAGGTGATCGTCGCCTCGCACCTGGGCCGCCCCAAGGGCGCCCCGGACCCCGCCTTCTCGCTGCTGCCTGCCGCCGAGCGCCTCGGTGAACTGCTCGGCGCACCGGTCGCCTTCGCCGAGGACACGGTCGGCCCCGCCGCCCATGACGCCGTCGACGGCCTCCAGCCCGGTCAGGTCGCCGTCATCGAGAACCTGCGTTTCAACCCCGGCGAGACCGCCAAGGACGACGCCGAGCGCGGCGGGTTCGCGGACCGACTGGCCGCCCTCGCCGATGTGTACGTCGGCGACGGCTTCGGCGCCGTGCACCGGGGGCACGCCTCCGTCTACGACCTCCCGGCCCGGCTGCCGCACTACGCCGGCTACCTCATCGCCACCGAGGTCGGCGTCCTGAAGAAGCTCACCGAGGACGTCGAGCGCCCCTACGTCGTCGCGCTCGGCGGTGCCAAGGTCTCCGACAAGCTCGCCGTCATCGACCAGCTGCTCGGCAAGGCCGACCGGCTGCTCATCGGCGGCGGCATGGCCTACACCTTCCTCAAGGCCAAGGGCTACGAGGTCGGTATCTCCCTCCTCCAGGAGGACCAGATCCCGGCCGTCACGGAGTACATGGAGCGAGCCGAGAAGCTCGGTGTGGAGCTGCTGCTCCCCGTCGACGTCCTGGTCTCCCGGGAGTTCCCGGACCTGAAGACCAAGGCGCCGAGCCAGTACAGCACCGTCGACGCGGACAAGATCCCCGCCGACCAGGAGGGCCTGGACATCGGCCCGAGGACCCGGGAGCTGTACGCCTCGAAGCTCGCCGACGCCCGGACCGTGTTCTGGAACGGACCCATGGGCGTCTTCGAGCACCCGGACTACGCCGAGGGCACCAAGGCGGTCGCCCAGGCGCTCGTAGACTCGAACGGTTTCACCGTCGTCGGCGGCGGTGACTCCGCCGCGGCCGTGCGCACGCTCGGCTTCGACGAGAACGCATTCGGCCACATCTCGACCGGTGGCGGCGCCTCCCTCGAATACCTCGAGGGCAAGACGCTTCCCGGTCTCGCCGCACTGGAGGACTGACCCCGTATGACCACCCGCACGCCGCTGATGGCGGGCAACTGGAAGATGAACCTCAACCACCTCGAGGCCATCGCCCACGTCCAGAAGCTCGCCTTCGCCCTGGCCGACAAGGACTACGAGGCCGTCGAGGTCGCCGTCCTGCCGCCCTTCACCGACCTGCGCTCCGTACAGACCCTGGTCGACGGCGACAAGCTCAAGATCAAGTACGGCGCCCAGGACATCTCGCAGCACGACTCCGGCGCCTACACCGGCGAGATCTCCGGCCCGATGCTGTCCAAGCTGAAGTGCGCCTACGTGGTCATCGGCCACTCCGAGCGCCGCCAGTACCACGCCGAGACCGACGAGATCGTCAACGCGAAGGTCAAGGCCGCCTACAAGCACGGCCTCACCCCGATCCTGTGCGTCGGCGAGGAACTGGACGTCCGCGAGGCGGGCAACCACGTCGCCCACACCCTCGCTCAGGTCGAGGGCGGTCTGAAGGACCTCCCGGCCGAGCAGGCCGAGACGATCGTGATCGCCTACGAGCCCGTGTGGGCCATCGGCACCGGCAAGGTCTGCGGCGCCGACGACGCCCAGGAGGTCTGCGCCGCCATCCGCGCCAAGGTCGCCGAGCTGTACTCCCAGGACGTGGCCGACCAGGTCCGCATCCAGTACGGCGGCTCCGTGAAGTCGGGCAATGTCGCCGAGATCATGGCCAAGGCCGACATCGACGGTGCCCTGGTCGGCGGCGCCTCGCTGGACACCGACGAGTTCGTCAAGATCGTGCGCTTCCGCGATCAGTGACGGAGCGGCTACGCCGTCCATGAGTAGGCGGTAGCCGCGATACGTCGTACTCTTGCGGGGGCACGGCCCAGGTGCCGTGCCCCCGTCGTCCATCCGAATCCGAGGAAGTTGGTCCAGCCGTGGTTTTGGGGTTCTCGATCGCCCTGATCGTCTTCAGCCTGCTGCTGATGCTGCTGGTGCTGATGCACAAGGGAAAGGGCGGCGGCCTCTCCGACATGTTCGGTGGCGGCATGCAGTCCTCCGTCGGCGGCTCCTCGGTCGCCGAGCGCAACCTCGACCGGATCACCGTCGTGGTCGGCGTGCTGTGGATCGTGTGCATCGTGGTCCTCGGCATCCTGATGAAGACGAACAGCTGATCCCGGCCTTCCAGGCACACTCATTGCGTACGTTGAGCCCCATGTTCGGTACGCGCTCCCGAGCGCGGCCTATCATGGGGCTTGCGTCTGGGTGCGGGGGCGGTAACTCCCATCACTGGACGCGCGTTGGGCCTTACGTAGACTGAGGCGCTCGCAGCGAAGCGGTACGCCGACTCGCTTCGCGGCACCATCACGCAGGGAGTTACGACCGTGGCAAGTGGCAACGCGATCCGAGGAAGCCGGGTCGGGGCGGGGCCGATGGGCGAGGCCGAGCGCGGCGAGTCCGCACCGCGGCTGCGCATCTCCTTCTGGTGCTCCAACGGGCACGAGACCCAGCCGAGCTTCGCCAG
Organism: Streptomyces malaysiense; assembly: GCF_000980885.2. GTDB lineage: Bacteria > Actinomycetota > Actinomycetes > Streptomycetales > Streptomycetaceae > Streptomyces > Streptomyces malaysiense. The sequence continues at coordinate 3,489 of NZ_LBDA02000170.1, forward strand.
CGACGCACAGGTCCCCGACACCTGGGACTGCCCGCGCTGTGGCTTTCCGGCCGGCCAGGACCGGGACAACCCGCCGGACCCGCCGCGCACCGAGCCGTACAAGACGCACCTCGCGTATGTGCGGGAGCGGCGCAGCGACGCGGACGGCGAGGCGATCCTCGCCGAGGCACTCGCCAAACTGCGCGGTGAGATCTAGACGTTGAGGTCCGGCCGGGCACCC
>NZ_LBDA02000171.1 GCF_000980885.2 Streptomyces malaysiense
CGTGGAGCTGGCGGTCGAGAAGGAGCTGGGCTTCTCCGGCAAGAAGGACATCGAGGCGTACGGCATCGCCGAGTTCAACGAGAAGTGCCGTGAGTCCGTGACCCGGCACACCGACGCCTTCGCCGAGCTGACGACCCGCATGGGCTACTGGGTCGACCTGGACGACGCGTACCGGACGATGGACCCGGAGTACGTCGAGTCGGTGTGGTGGTCGCTGAAGGAGATCTTCGGCAAGGGCCTGCTGGTCCAGGACCACCGCGTCGCCCCCTGGTGCCCGCGCTGCGGCACCGGCCTGTCCGACCACGAACTGGCGCAGGGCTACGAGACGGTCGTCGACCCCTCGGTGTACGTCCGTTTCCCGCTCACCTCCGGACCGCTGGCCGGCGAGGCCGCGCTCCTGGTGTGGACGACGACCCCCTGGACCCTGGTCTCCAACACGGCGATCGCCGTCCACCCGGAGGTCACCTACATCGTCGCCACGAACGGCGAGGAGAAGCTCGTCGTCGCCGAGCCGCTGCTCGCCAAGGCGCTCGGCGAGGGCTGGGAGGCCACCGGGCAGACCTTCACCGGCGCCGAGATGGAGCGCTGGACCTACCAGCGCCCGTTCGAGCTCATCGAGTTCCCGGAGCCGGCCCACTACGTGGTGAACGCCGACTACGTGACCACCGAGGACGGTACGGGTCTGGTCCACCAGTCCCCCGCCTTCGGCGAGGACGACCTCAAGGTCTGCCGCTCCTACGGCCTGCCCGTCGTCAACCCGGTGCGCCCGGACGGCACCTTCGAGGAGGACGTGCCGCTGGTCGGCGGCGTCTTCTTCAAGAAGGCCGACGAAAAGCTCACCGAGGACCTCAAGCAGCGCGGCCTGCTGTTCAGGCACCTGCCGTACGAGCACAGCTACCCGCACTGCTG
>NZ_LBDA02000172.1 GCF_000980885.2 Streptomyces malaysiense
GCGGGGCGGAGCCAGTAGGTCTGGTGTTGGAACGGGTAGGTGGGCAGCGGTACGGGGTGGTTGTCGGTGGTGGTGTGGGTGGGGGTGTGTGTGGTGGTCCAGTTGGGGGTGGTGCCGTGGGTGTGGAGGGTGGCGAGGGCGGTGGTGTAGTGGTGGTGGTTGGGGGTGGTGTTGTGGTGTTGGAGGGGGATTATTACTGGGTTGTTGGGGTTGTTGGTGTTGGTGAGGGTTTCGGTGGTGGTGTGGATGGCGGGGGTGAGGGTGGGGTGGGGGGTGAGTTCGAGGTAGGTGGTGGTGCCGAGGTGGTGGAGGGTGGTGATGCCTTGGGTGAAGTGGACGGGTTGGCGGATGTGTTGGGTCCAGTAGTGGGGGTTGGTGTGTTGGTGGGGGTGGGCGAGTTGGCCGGTGGTGTTGGAGATGAGGGGGGTGTGGGGTGGGTGGTAGGTGAGGGTTTGGGCGGTGGTGTGGAACTCTTCGAGGATGGGTTCCATGTGGGGGGAGTGGAAGGCGTGGCTGACGTGGAGTTTTTTGGTTTTGATGTGGTGTTTTTCGAGGTGGGTGGTGAGGTGGTCGATGGTGTGGGGGTCGCCTGAGATGACGTAGGTGTCGGGGGTGTTGGTGGCGGCGATGGAGGCGGTGTGGGGGTGGTGTTCGAGGGCTTGGGTGAGGGGGGTGGGGTCGGTGGTGTGGGCGGTGATCATGGCGCCGGGTGGGAGTTGGTTCATGAGGCGGGCGCGGGTGGTGACGAGGGTGGCGGCGTCGGGGAGGGTGAGGATGCCGGCGGTGTGGGCGGCGGTGATTTCGCCGATGGAGTGGCCGATGAGGTGGGTGGGGGTGATGCCGTGGTGGGTGAGGAGGTGGTGGAGGGCTGTTTGGAAGGCGAAGAGGGCGGGTTGGGTGTAGAGGGTGTGGTTGAGGAGTTGGGCTTGGGGGGTGTGGGGTGGGGCGAAGAGGAGGGGTTTGAGGGGTTGGGGTAGGTGGGGGTCGAGGTGGGCGCAGGCTTCGTCGAGGGCGTGGGCGAAGGTGGGGTGGTGGTGGTAGAGGTCGCGTCCCATGCCGGGGCGTTGGGAGCCTTGGCCGGAGTAGACGAAGGCGAGTTTTCCGGTGGGGGTGGCGGTGCC
>NZ_LBDA02000173.1 GCF_000980885.2 Streptomyces malaysiense
ATCCACCCCGAAATCACCCAAACGGATTACTACAGACGGAGTCGTCGCTGTTGGAGGCCTTGTCGCCAACCTGCATGAATGTCGGGGCGACCCCCGCGCGACAGGTCCGCAGCAAGACTCCAGGCCCCTACGGCGCACTTATACCTGACCTGCCGTCACACGCATGTCGCGAAAAGGGTGATGGTGTGAGCGAGGCGGTGACGGTGACACGCCCCCGGGGCGGGCTCCGCATGCGCCGCAGAGGCGCGGCGCGAACTGGCATCTCTCCGATGTGCCGACGATCTCGTGGTAGTGGCACAAGCCGCGCTGAGGCGACCCTCTCCGAGGCGGGAAGAGGGGCTCCGCACTGCCGGACACCAGCTGGAACTGCTCGGCCCACCAGACGAGTTGCGCTCCAAAACCATCTGGAGCAACAGCCTCGTCGGCAGGGAAGCGCCGGACGACGCCCGAGTGAAGTAGCTCCGACACTTGGCGCATCGGACATGTCGATTGGTTCGTTTGGGTGATTTCGGGGTGGAT
>NZ_LBDA02000174.1 GCF_000980885.2 Streptomyces malaysiense
CCGACGCGGCCGCATCCCCCTCCCCCGCGTCCAGCGCCACCGGATACACCGTGGTGAACCAGCCCACCGTCCGCGAAAGATCGACCCCGGGCAACTCCTCACGCCCATGACCCTCCACATCCACCAACACCGCACCACCACCCGTGCCCGTGCCGGTGTTGGTGTTGGTGGCGCGCCAGCGGCGCACCGCCCGCGCCAGACCCGCCAGCAGCACATCGTTGATCTCACCGTGGAACGCCGCCGGCACCGCACCCAGCAGACGCGACGACACCGACCCGGGCAGCCGCACCTCCAACTGCCCCGCCGAACCCGCCACGTCCACCGCCGCGTCCAGCGCCCGCGAGCCCAGCAGCGGATCGGCACACCCGGTCACACCACGCCAGAACTCCAGCTCACCCGCACGCACCCGCGCCTGCTCCACCTGAAGCCGCGCCCACCGCCGGAACGACGTCGCCACCCCGCCCAGCTCCACCACACCCCCGGCCACCAACGCCTCCAGCGCGGCACGCACATCCGGCAGCAGAATCCGCCACGACACCCCGTCCACCACCAGGTGATGAACGACCAGCAACAGCACACCCTCCACACCCGGACCCCGGTCGAACCACACCCCCCGCACCATCACACCCGCAGCAGGCGACAACCGGCCCCGCGCCGCATCACGCTCCACCACCACCAACGCATCCAGCGCATCACCCGACAACCCCCGGGCATCCACCCGCCGCACCAGACCACCAGCCGAAACCTCACCCAC
>NZ_LBDA02000175.1 GCF_000980885.2 Streptomyces malaysiense
GCGGCCGAGACCCTCGCCGGTCTGATGCGGCGGGTCCAGCAGGAGCAGGCCGCGCTGCTCGCCCACCACCACCTGGGACTCACCGAGATCCAGCAACTGGCGGGCACCGGCCAGCTCTTCGACACCCTCACCATCTACGAGAACTACCCCCGCATCAGCGCGGCGAACGAAGACGCCACCGACCTCGGTCTCTCCATCAGCAGTGCCGTCGACGCGACCCACTATCCGCTGGCCCTCGCGGTGATCCCCACGGGCGACGACGGGATGCGACTGCGCCTGGACTACCAGCCCACCGCCTTCGACGCGACGCGGGCCGGCCAGATCCTGGCCCGTTACCAGCACATCCTGCGTGGTCTGACCACAAACGCCGATCGGGGCCTCGCCCAGCTCGACACCCTGCTGCCGGGCGAGCACGAGACACTCGACGACTGGAACGGCATCCACAACCCCACGCTGCTCAGCAGCACCCTCCCCGACCTGTTCGCCGCGCAAGCCGCCCTGACCCCGCACGCACCGGCCTTGATCAGCGAAGACGCTCGGCTGACCTATGCGGAGCTGGACGCGCGGGCCAATCGGCTCGCCCGCCACCTGATCTCCCAGGGCATCGGTCCCGAGCAGTTCGTGGCCCTCTACCTGCCCCGCACCGCGGACCTGGTCGTCGCCCTGCTGGCGATCACCAAGTCCGGTGCCGCCTACGTCGGCCTCGACCCGGCCTACCCTTCCGAGCGCGGCGCGTTCATGCTCGCGGACTCGCGACCGAGCCTCGTCGTGACGGCTTCCGAGGTGGCGGCCACCCTGCCGCCCACCGGCATCCCGACGATCGTCGTCGACGACCCCGGCACCCGGCAGGCCGTCGCCGCCCTCTCCGCCCGCCCCATCGCGGACGAGGAGCGCACGAGCCCCCTCACGCCCGACCGGCCGGCCTACGTGTTCTACACCTCGGGCTCCACCGGCCGGCCCAAGGGCGTCGTCGGCACCCACATCGGAATGGTCAACCGGCTCGACTGCGCTCAACGGCAGTTCCCCTGGAAGCACGGTGACGTCGGCTGCGCCAAGGCGTCACTTGCCTTCGGGGAGTCGACCAGCGAGATCTTCGGCCCCCTCCTGCACGGAGCGGCCGTCGCCCTCGCCAACCACGACCAGATGCGCACGGGTCACGCGTTGGCCGCACTGGTCGAAGAGCACGGCATCACCCGTGTCACCCTCGTACCCAGCCTGCTGAACACACTCCTCGAAGAGGAGCTGCTCGGCCCCCGGGCGGGCGAGGCGATGTGGACCAGCAGCGGCGAGGCCCTCTCTCCCGCCACCGCACGCCGATTCCTCGGGGCCTTCCCCGAAGGCCGCCTCCTCAACTCGTACGGATTCTCCGAGGCCAGCGCGGACAGCGTCTGGACGCCGATCAGCTCCTCCGACCTGGAGCAGGGCGCCCTCCCCATCGGCTGCCCCCTGCCGAACACGCAGGTGTACGTGCTCGACTCCGCCCTGCGCAGGGTTCCGCCCGGCGCCGTCGGCGAACTGTACGTCGCCGGGATCGGTCTGGCACGCGGATACGTCAACCAGCCCGCGCTCAGCGCCGAACGCTTCGTGGCGAGTCCTTTCGCGGTGGGGGAGCGTCTCTACCGCACCGGTGACCTGGCGCGGTGGGGTGCGGACGGGAGGCTTTCGTACGCGGGCCGGGCCGACGACCAGGTCAAGGTCCGCGGTATCCGGATCGAGCTGGGCGAGGTGCAGGCCGCCCTCGCCGCCCACCCGGACGTGGCGCAAGCCGTCGTCATCGCCCGCGACGACGCCACCCGAGGCTCCCAGCTGGTCGGTTACGTGGTGCTCGGTTCGTCCGGTGCCGTGGTCGACGGTGGGGTGTTGCGGGGGTTCGTGGCGGGGCGGTTGCCGGAGTTCATGGTGCCGTCGGTGGTGGTGGTGCTGGATGAGCTGCCGTTGAACGCGAACGGGAAGCTGGACCGGGGTGCGCTGCCGGTGCCGGTGTTCTCGGGTGGGGTGTACCGGGCGCCGAGGTCGGTGCGGGAGGAGGTGTTGTGTGGTCTGTTCGGGCAGTTGCTGGGTGTCGATGTGGTGGGTGTGGATGACTCGTTCTTCGATCTGGGGGGTCATTCGCTGCTGGCGACGCGGTTGGTGTCGCGGGTGCGGTCGGTGTTCGGTGTGGAGTTGTCGGTGCGTGCGGTGTTCGACGCGCCGACGGTGGCCGAGCTGGCCTTGTGTCTGGACGGTGTGCGGGTCGAGCGGCCGGTGCTGCGTCCTCGGGAGGGGAGTGGTCCGGTCGGGCTGGCGTACGCGCAGCAGCGGCTGTGGTTCCTGGACCAGTTCGAGGGGGCCGGCGCGGCGTACAACATGCCCTACGCCGTCCGCCTCAC
>NZ_LBDA02000176.1 GCF_000980885.2 Streptomyces malaysiense
GGCCGGACCGGACCGGCTGGACGGGGAGGACCTGGAGGGTGGGGGTGTCGGGGGGCCTCGGTGTGCCGGACGGGGTGGGGGCGTCGGCGGGGTCCGGGGCGACGGGTGTCCCCGGGCCGCCGGGCGGAGCCGAGCCGTCGGGCGGGCCCGGGACCTCGGCCGGGGACGGGAACCCACCCGGGTCCAGGTCCTCGGGCGGCGGAGCATCGCCCGCCCCCGGTCTCTCCCGCACCGTGTCCCGGACCGAGGTGAAGCGGTCGTCGAGGGAGTCGGGCGCGGCCGTCGGGCCCGCGTCCCCGGCGGCGTCGTCGTACAGCTGACCCCACCAGTCGTCCTCGGGACGGGCGGTGGGCCTTCCCCCCTGCTGGCTCATGCCCTGATTGTCACCACGCGGGCGCGGGGAAAACGGCGCATCGGGAAATTCCGGCCGCGAAATGGTGAACGGCCGCCGGACGGTCCCGCCCCCCACGGGGGGACCGTCCGGCGGCGTGCGCGGCCCTCATGGACCGGACTGTGTCGGCCACCCGGTGGATGGCCGGATCGCGGCGCACCGATGGCCGCCGTACCGAGGCCCACCTTGGCAGACGTGCCTGTGATACGGCGATGATGGCGGCGGCGGGTTTACGCCGTGGCTGGTTCCCGCCAGCCGCGGCCCTCCGTGACGGCCTGTTTCCGGACGGCCGGTACACGGGACGCCGTGTACTCAGGTGGCTTGTACGTACTCGGGGTGTACAGGGGAAGGGCGCGGATGCTGACGGCGATAGGTCTGGACGGTGGGCACGAGGCGGCCTACCGGGCACTGGTGGCGGTGGGCGCGGCCGATGTGGCCGATCTGGCGCGGCGGTTGACGCTGGGGGTGAGGGACACCGAGCGCGCGCTGCGGGGGCTGGAGCGGCACGGGCTCGCGGCCCGTTCCTCGGCGCGGCCCGGCCGTTGGGTGGCGGCGCCGCCCGCCGTGGCCCTGGGCGCGCTGCTCACCCGGCAGCGGCACGAACTGGAGCAGGCGGAGCTGGCGGCGGCGCTGCTCGCGCGGGAGTACATGGCGGCGGCGGCCGAGCCCGCGGTGCACGACCTCGTGGAGGTGGTGACCGGAGCCTCGGCGGTCGCGCAGCGCTTCCTCCAGTTGCAGCTGGGCGCGGCCGAGGAGGTGTGCGCGCTGGTGACCGGGGAGCCGGTGGCGGTGACCGCGCCGGAGAACGCGGCGGAGGCGCAGGCGACCGGGCGCGGGGTGCGCTACCGGGTGGTGGTGGAGCGGGCGGTGCTCGATCTGCCGCAGGCGCTCGGCGGGCTGGCCGAGGCGCTCGGCCGGGGCGAGCGGGTGCGGACGGCGGACCGGGTGCCGACGAAGCTGGTGGTGGCCGACCGTTCGCTTGCGATGGTGCCGTTGACCTCGCACAGCGCGGAGCCGGCCGCGCTCGTGGTGCACGCCAGCGGGTTGCTCGAACTGCTGGCCGCACTGTTCGAGTCGGTGTGGCGGGAGGCGCTGCCGCTGCGGCTGAACGCGGCCGGCGCGGCCGAGGAGGTGCCGGACGGCCCGGACGCCACCGATCTGGAGGTGCTGTCGCTGCTGCTGGCCGGGCTGACCGACGCGAGCGTGGCCAAGCAGCTGGATCTGGGCCTGCGCACCGTACAGCGGCGGGTGAAGCGGCTGATGGAGCTGGCCGGGGTGACCACCCGGCTCCAGCTGGGCTGGCACGCCCATGAGCGTGGCTGGGTCACCCGCGGCCGGCCGGAGTGAGCCCGCCGAGCGCCTTGCCCACCGTCCGCGCCACCACCGCCATCCCCGCGTCGGTGAAGTGCAGATGGTCGCCGGGGTCGTACGACGGGAGGATCCGGGTCGGCTCGGCGGGGTCGCGCACGGCCGCGTCGGCGTCGGCGACCGCGTCGAAGGCGCCCCCGGTGCGGATGAAGGCGTTGACCCGCCGGCGTACGTCCTCGCGGCCGTCCGTGTAGGCGGCGTAGCCCCGGAACGGGGTGAGGGTGACGCCGACGACCCGGATGCCGCGGGCGTGGGCGCGGGAGACGAGGGTGCGGTAGGCGTCGGCGTAGGCGGCGGGGTCGTTCGCCGCGGGCAGGCCCTTGATGTCGTTGATGCCCTCGAAGACGACGAGGATCCGCGCCCCGGCCCGGTCGAGGGCGTCGGCGTCGAGGCGGGAGAGGGCGCTGGGCCCGGTGCCGTCGCGCAGCAGCCGGTTGCCGCTGATCCCGGCGTTGAGCACGCCGAGCCCGCGGTCGAGCAGCCCGGCGGCGAGCCGGTCGGGCCAGCGGCGGTCGGTGTCGGGGGTGGATCCGTTGCCGTCGGTGAGGGAGTCGCCGAAGGCCACGACGCTGCCGGAGGCGCGGCCGAGGACGTCGACCCCGCTCACGTAGTACCAGGACTTGATGATCGTCCTGTACGACGACCCGCTCGTGTCATCGGCGTGGCCCGCGCCCTCGGGGGCCAGGTAGCTGGTCTGGAGGGCGGTGGCGTGGTACGTGGCCCGGCCGTCGTCCTCGGGCGTGTACACGGTGACGAGGAGGGCGGCGGCGTCCGGCACGCTCAGCGGCACCCGGTCGCTGACGGTGTCCCGCCCCGCCGGGATCGTCGTGGTGCGAGCGCCCTTGAAGGTGACGGCGCGCAGGCTACCGGGCACGGCGTCCGGCCCCTGTGCCCGGCGCAGCGCCACGGTGACCGCGCCGAGCCGCAGCGGCTCGGCGCCGAGCCGGTTGCTGAGCCGGACCCGCACGGCGGTGCCGCCGACACTGAGCCGGACGACGTTGCGGATGGCCGCGCCGGGCCTCGCGGCGGTGGTCCCGGACGGCGCCGCCTCCCAACTGCCGCTCCAGCGCGCCGTGGTGTGCGCGCCGCCGGGTGCGGCGGCGAGGCCGGCGGTGGCCCGGGTGCCCGGCAGGGCCAGTGCGAGCAGCAGAACCGTCAGGACCCGTCCGACCTTGCCCATGTGTGCCCGCCCTTCCCCGCGATCCGCCGGAGGCGACCGTGCCACAGTGACGGCCCGCGTCGCCGCAAGTCGGCCGTGATTCCACCCGCTCGGACCAATGCCCGAGGAGGCGGGACAGCTCGGCGCGGCGCCCGGGGCGCCGGGGCGATCAGTTGACGCGGGGGTGGCGGCCGGGAGCGCTCAGCCGGGGACTCCGGGAGTCCGCGCCGCGGCCCTGGCCCGTTCGACGCCGGCCATGAAGTCCAGCATCGCCCGGTCGGTGGCCGCGGCGTGGTCGATCTGCGGGCCGTGACCGGTACCCGAGACGATCTCGGCGCGGGCGCCAGGGACGAGCCGGGGAACGCGCTCGACCTGCCGGTCGGGGTGCACGAGCAGGCTGCGCCGGCCGAGCAGCAGGTACAACGGCGTGCGCACGGTGGCCAGTTCGGCGTCGGTGAGCGGCTTCGGCGCGGGCCGGCGGATGCGGTAGGCGCGCACACCGGTCCGGATCATCCTGCGCAGCTCGGGCACCACCAGGACCGGCTGCTCCAGCCAGGACGCGAGGCGGGGCCGCAACGGCTTGGGCGCGAAGGTGGCGAACAGGCTGACGAAGATCCAGACGAAGAAGCGCGCTCCGACCTTCTCCAGGCCGCCCGGGTCGAGCAGCGTCACCGAGGCGAGCCGGTCGGGCCTGCGGTGCGCCTGGTTGAGGGCGAGCCAGCCGCCGTAGGAGCTGCCGACCAGGTGCACCCGGTCGAGGCCGAGACCGGCGAGGGTCTCGTCCAGCCACCGGGCGGCGAACTCGGGCTCGTGGATGGCGGCGCGCTGGACACTGCGGCCGGGATCGCCGGGGGTGTCGAGGGCGTAGACGGTCCGTTCGGCGCTGAGGTCGCCGGTGTTCGGGTACCACATCGCCGAGCAGCTGCCGGCGCCGTGCACGAGGACGACGGGTATGCGGTCACGGCCGGCCGCGTCACCGTCACCGTCGGGGGCGGCCGGGGGGTCGTAGCGGTAGACGTGCGTGGTGCCGAAGGACGTCTCCACGTCCTCCTCCCGGGACGCGGGCGCGCCCAGCGCGTAGAGCGCGTCACAGGCGGCGAAGTAGCGCTCGCGCCAGGCGTCGCTGACGTAGCGGCCGACATCGGCCGGGGGACGGGTTGCTGCTGCGGGCTCGGACACGGCCACCTCCGGGGCAGTCGATTTTCGTGATACGAACGTACCACGTAGATGGTACGGCTGTACCATCAAAACGACCGGAGTGCGGGAGCGGAGGAGGGCCGACGATGCCCAGGCGCGTGGACCACGGCGAGCGGCGGGCCGAGATCGCAAAGGCACTGGTGCGGGCCGCGGGGCGGCTCGGGCTGCACGCGGTGGGGATGCGCGACGTGGCCGCGGAGGCGGGCGTGTCGCTGCGGCTGGTGCAGTACTACTTCGAGTCCAAGGAGAAGCTGCTGCTCTTCGGGCTGCAGCAACTGGCGGTCAGGTTCGGGGAGCGGGTGTCCGCTCGGATCGCCGCGGCGGGCCCCGATCCGGGGCCGCGGGAGGTGATCGAGGCGCTGCTGACGGCCGCGCTGCCGGTGGACGCGGAGAGCCGTACGTTCCACCACCTCTACACCTCCTACGCCGTCCTCTCGGTGACCGACGAGGCGCTCGCCGCGCAGCCCTTCATCAAGGACCCCGACGCGGCGGAGGCGACCGTCACCGCCCTCCTGCGGCGCGCCGCCGACGCGGGCCTGTTGTTCCCCGGCACGGACCCCGCCGCCGCCGCGGCCGGCCTCCTGGCCATGTCCGCCGGCCTCGGCACCGGCGTCCTGGTCGGCCAGCGCAGCGCGGAATCGGCCGCGGCGGTACTGGCGTACCACCTGGACCGCGTCTTCCGGCCGGCGGCCGGACCCTAGCCGTCGAGCGCGCCCTCCAGGGTGAGCAGGTGGATCTTGCGGTCGAGGCCGCCCGCGTAGCCGGTCAGGCAGCCGTCGGCGCCGATGACGCGGTGGCAGGGGCGCACGATCAGAAGCGGGTTGGCGCCGAGGGCGCCGCCGACGGCGCGGACGGCGGCGCGGGGGGCGCCGATGCTGGCGGCCAGTTCGCCGTAGGTGAGGGTGGTGCCGTACGGCACCTCGTCGAGGGCGGCCCAGACCCGTCGGCGGAACTCGGTGCCGGGGGCCCGCGACGGGAGCCGGAACGCACGGAGTTCACCGGCGAAGTAGGCGTCGAGCTGCTCGCGCGCCTCGGCGAACGGCTCCGGGTCCTCCCGCAGTCCCGCCGGGACGTCCCGCGCGCAGTGCAGCGAGGTGAGGGTGCCGTCCGGGTCGGCGGTGAGCAGCAGCCGGCCGAGGGGCGTGTCGAGGTGGGTGTAGCTTCCGGCGGTCATCGGGGCGGCTCTCCTGCCACGTGTAGGTGTTGTACGGCGTACGTCCGCCAGGGGCGCCAGGCGTCGGGCGCCTGGACCCCGGGCGGGGTCACATCGGGGTCCCCCAGCGCGCGGACCCGGATCAGCGCGGCGCCGGCCGCGTCCATCCCCGGCAGCGCGAGCAACTCCCGCTGCGCTTCGTCCCGGTCCGCGCCGGGGTCGAGCCGGAGGGTGCCGTCGACGAGGGCGGCGGCGAGCGCGGAGAGCGGTGCGGGCACGTCCGTCCGCCCCGCGAGCGCCGCCGGTTCCGGGAAGAGGCGGGTGAGGGCGCCGTCCGGGACGTCGAGGGTCTTGCCGTACTCCTCGACCAGGCACCCGCACCCGGCCGGGCCCAGCAGTACGCGGGCCGCCGCCTCGAGGGGGTCGACGGAGCCGGGGGCGCGCAGCCCGGGGCGGGCCCCGACCAGGGGGGCGAGACGGGGATCGGCGCTCAGCCGCTCGTCGACGGCGTACGGGTCGGCGTCCAGGTCGAACAGCCGGCGCAACCGCTGCACGGCGGTGGTGAGGTCCCGCGGGTCGGTGAGGCGCAGCCGCGCGTCCAGCCAGCCGCCCGGACGCGTGCCGCCGCCCGCGCGCGGCGCCCGGGTGCGCTCGGCGACGGCTGCGGTCCCGGTGCCGTACGGCAGCCGCAGGGTGCGCCGGTAGGTGCGCGCGCCGGGCCGCCCCGTGACCTCCTCGACCCCCGGCACGGCCTCCCGCGCGAGCTGGTCGAAGACGGCGGCGGCCTGGTAGGGACCCCGGTGGGCGAGGCGCAGCGGGATGCCGGTGCCGTCGGCGGCCCGGCGGGCGCCGCCGCGCGGGGCGGCCCTGCGCACCTCGGTCGGCGTCGCCGCGTACACCTCGCGGACCGTGTCGTTGAACTGCCGCACGCTGGCGAACCCGGCCGCGAACGCGATCTCGGTGACCGGCAGATCGGTGGTCCGGAGCAGCAGCCGCGCGGTGTGCGCCCGCTGCGCGCGGGCCAGTGCCACCGGTCCCGCGCCCAGCTCGGCGGTGAGCTGCCGCTGCACCTGCCGGGCGCTGTAGCCGAGCCGCGCGGCGAGCCCGGCGACGCCCTCGCGGTCCACCACGCCGTCGGCGATCAGCCGCACGGCCCGGCCGACGACGTCCGCCCGCACGTTCCACTCCGCCGAGCCGGGCACGGCGTCCGGCCGGCATCGCCGGCAGGCCCGGAACCCGGAGCGCTGGGCGGCGGCGGCCGTCGGGTAGAACCGCACGTTGCGCCGTTTGGGGGTCACCGCGGGGCAGCTGGGCCGGCAGTAGATCCCGGTCGTCTCGACGGCGAAGAAGAACGCGCCGTCGAACCGTCCGTCCCGGCTGCGCACCGCCTCGTACCTGCTGTCCTCGTCCATCACGGGTTCCAGTGTGGCGCGCCGCCCGGACACCGGCTGGCGGAAAACGGACACGGAGCCGGCCCGGTGCCATTGCCGGGTTCGTGTGCGCTCGGGAGCCGAGGAAGCGGGAGGCAGGACGCGGGAGGCGAGGCCGATGACCGCGCTGAACGACATCTGGGTCTCGCGCGCCGAGACCAGCGCCGGCATTCCCGCCATCCGCGGCATCGACCTCACCGCCTTCCCCACCCCTGCCGAGGCCGGCCTCGTCGACGCCCTGCGCGCCGATCCGGCCGCCTGGATCGACGGCCTCTCCCTCGTCGCGGTGGACGAGTCCGACCACCCGGTGGGGCACGCGCTGCTGACCCGGTGCCACATCGGCACCACGCCGGCCCTGTGCCTGGCTCCTTGTGCGGTCCGGCCGCAGCGGCAGCGGATCGGCGCGGGCACCGCGGCGATCCGCTGCCGCCCCGGCCGCGGCGAGGGCGCTGGGCGAACACCACGTGGTCGTCCTCGGGCATCCGGCCTACTACCCCCGGTTCGGGTTCACCCGCGCCTCGGAGCACGGCAATCGGCCTGACCGTCGAGGTCCCGGACGACGCCCTGATGGCACTCAGCCTCCAACCCGGACACCCGCTGCCCGGCGGAACCGTCCGCTACGCCGCCGCGTTCGGCATCTGACCCCGGCTGTGCCGTGCGGGGCCCGGCATCCCGCACGGCACGGCCCGCCGGGCACCGGCGGCCGGCCGCGCTAGATGCTCTCCCACTGGTCCAGGATGTCGTCCGCGCTGTCCGCGTCCGGGCCCGCGACCGGCGCCGGGCCGTCCTCCTGCGGGGACAGCTCGGCCCAGATCACCTTGCCGCGCGCGGTGTAGCGGGTGCCCCAGCGGGAGGCGAGCTGGGCGACGAGGAACAGCCCCCGGCCGCCCTCGTCGGTGGCCGCCGCCCGGCGCGGATGCGGGGCGGTGCTGCTGCCGTCGGCGACCTCGCAGATCAGGCCGCGGTCGTGGAGGAGGCGGACGCGGATGGGCGGGGAACCGTAGCGGACCGCGTTGGTGATCAGCTCGCTGAGGATCAGCTCGGCGGTGTAGCCGACGTCCCCGAGGCCCCATGTCTCCAGCGTGGCGGCGCACTCGGCGCGGACCGGGCCGACGGCCGCCGGATCGCGGGGCACCTCCCACTCGGCGACGTGGTCGGGGCCCAGCAGCCGGGTGCGGGCCACCAGCAGGGCGACGTCGTCGATCGGCCGGGCGGGCAGCACCGCGTCCAGGACGGCCGCGCACAGGGCGTCGGGGCCGCGCCCTGCCGAGTCCGCCAGGGTGTCGCGCAGCAGGTCGAGGCCGGTACCGAGGTCCCGCTGCCGGTCCTCCAGCAGCCCGTCGGTGTACAGCACCAGGTACGAGCCCTCCGGCAGCTCCAGCTCCAGCGTCTCCACCGGCATGCCGTCGCCGAGCCCCAGCGGCGGGGAGACGGGCACGTCGGGGTAGGTGGCGGTGCCGTCGGGCAGGAGGAGGGCGGGGCCGGGGTGGCCGGCCCGCGCGATGGTGACGCGCCCGGCGACCGGGTCGTAGAGCGCGTAGAGGCAGCTGGCTCCGGTGACGTTCGCGATGCCGTCGCGCGCGACCCGCCCGTCCCGCAGCGGCCCGTCGGCCCCGTCGCCCGCGCCCTGTGCGTCGCCCCGCTCGCCGCTGTCGATGCGGCTGACCAGTTCGTCCAGGTGGACGAGGAGCTCGTCGGGGCCGAGGTCGAGCGCGGAGAAGTTGGCCACCGCGGTGCGCAGCCGGCCCATGGTGGCCGCCGCGTGCAGCCCGTGTCCCACGACGTCGCCGACGACCAGGGCCACCCGGGCGCCCGGCAGCGGGATGACGTCGAACCAGTCGCCGCCCACCCCGGCCTGCGCGGGCAGGTAGCGGTAGGCCACCTCCAGCGCGGACTGGTCGGGGACGCCGCGCGGCAGCAGGCTGCGCTGGAGGGTGACGGCGGTGGTGTGCTCACGGGTGTAGCGGCGGGCGTTGTCGATGGCGACCGCGGCACGGGCGACCAGTTCCTCGGCGACCGCCCGGTCCTCCGCCTCGAACGGCTCGGCGTCCACGGTGCGCCAGAAGCTCGCGACCCCCATGAGGACGCCCCGGGCGCGCACCGGCACCACCAGCATCGAGCGGATGCCGTGGGCGAGGATGCGGTCCGCGTTGTCAGGGTCGTTCTGCTCCCACCCGCCGTCCTCGCGCAGGTCGGTCTCCAGGACCGGGGCGCCGGTGCCGAGGCCGATGGCCTGCGGGGTCTGGGAGGCGAAGTCCACGAGGGTGCCGACGGGGTACAGCGGGTGGTCGGAGTCGATGCCGGCCAGGGCCGTACGACGCATCATCGTGCCCTCGGGTTCCCCACCGCGCAGGATCGAGTCGAGCAGGTCCACGCAGGCGTAGTCGGCGAACCGGGGGACGGTGAACCGGGTCAGTTCCTCGGCCGTGCGCGCCACGTCGAGGGTGGTGCCGATGCTGCTCATGGCGTCGTACAGCAGCCGCAGCCGTCGCTGGGCGACGGCGGCGCGCCCGGCGACGGCCCGCAGTTCGGTGGTGTCGCGCAGGGTGACGATGCTGGAGGGCCGGCAGCCCTGCGGCGCGGTCGGGCGGACGCTCACCGCGAGCAGCAGGTCGCCGGCCTCGCACACCTCGTCCGTGGCCGGGCGGGTGGCGGACAGCAGCGCGGCGAGGGACGGCGCGAGCCCGAGGTCGGTGAGCCGGCGGCCCTCGGCGTCCTCGGCCAGGCCGAGCAGGCGCCGGGCCTCGTCGTTGGCGAGCAGCAGGGTGCCGTCGGCGCCGACGATGAGGACGCCCTCGCGGGCGGCGTGCAGCACGGCGTCGTGGTGGTCGTACATCCGGCGCAGCTCGGCCGGTTCCAGACCGCGGGTCTGCCGTCGCAGCCGGCGGTTGACCAGGACGATGCCGGCCGTCGCCAGCAGCAGCGCGCCGCCGCCGGCCGCGAGCAGCAGGGGCAGCTGCCGGACCACCTGCTGGTGGATGTTGCGCACGGTGATGCCGGCGGTGACCAGTCCGACGACCTTGGCGTGGGCGCCCATGACGGGCACGGTGGACTCCACGGCGACGCCGATGGGGGTGGTCAGCGTGAACGTGCGCGGGTGTCCGTGCAGCGGCTGCGTGTAGTTGCCGACCACATGCTTGCCGATGAGGTTGACGTTGGGGTGGGTCCAGCGGATACCGGCCGGGCTGAACGCCACGAGGTAGTCGATGCCGGTCTCCTTGCGGACCTGTTCGGCGCGGGGCTGCAACAGGGCGGAGGGGTCCGGGGAGTTCATCGCGGCCCGCGTGCCGGGGGCGTGGGCGAAGCCGGCGGCCGCGGCGAAGGTGCGCTGCCGCGCCTCGTTCACCCCGGCCTGCTTGGCCTGGATCACCAGGACGGTGCCGGCCGCGAGGCCGAACAGCAGCAGGATGATCAACTGGAGCACGAACATCTGTCCGGCGACGCTCCGGGCACCGGACGGCAGCCACCTGGGCCGACCGGAGTCGGCGGCAGCGGGGGACGCTCCGACCGGGGCGGAAGCGTCCCACCCCGAAAACAGGCCGAAACGCTTCTTCATGATGCATTTCTAGCATTCACCGAGGAGGCAGAGGAGGGGGACACAGCGCGGCCTTCCCGGCAAACGCGCGGATGCCGGTCAGGCCGGGCCGACCGGGCAGGCGAGGCGTACGGACGGGGCCACCCGAGCGGGCCCGGGTGGCCCCGTCCGCGGCGGTCACGTCCAGCGGCCCCGCTTGGCCTGCATCGCGGCCCGGCCCTCGGCGCCCTTGCGTTTCCAGTCGCGGCGGATCTCGGCGCGCAGACGGGCGTCGGTCTTGGCCACGATCCACTGGTTCTCACGGACCAGCTTGCGGTAGCTCTCCAGGCGGCGCACGGGCAGTTCCCCGCCGTCCACCGCGGAGCGCACCGCGCAGCCCGGTTCGCTCTCGTGGGCGCAGTCGTGGAAACGGCACCGCTCGGCCAGTTCACCGATCTCGGCGAACACCTGTCCGACCCCGCCCTCGGCGTCGTACAGGCCGACGCCGCGCAGCCCCGGGGTGTCGATCAGGACCCCGCCGCCGGGCAGGGCGAGCAGGTTGCGGGTGGTCGTGGTGTGCCGCCCCTTGCCGTCGACGTCCCGGGCGGCCCGTACGTCCATCACGTCCTCGCCGACGAGCGCGTTGGCCAGCGTGGACTTGCCCGCGCCGGACTGGCCGAGCAGCACCGAGGTGCCGCCGCCGACGAGGGCCCGCAGGACATCGAGCCCGTCGCCGAAGTGCGCGCTGACCCCGAGCACCGGCACGCCGGGCGCGGTGTTCTCCACGTCCTCGACGAGGTGGGCCAGGGTGACCGGATCGGTCACCAGGTCGGCCTTGGTAAGCACGACCACGGGCTGCGCCCCGGACTCCCACGCGAGGGCGAGGAAGCG
>NZ_LBDA02000177.1 GCF_000980885.2 Streptomyces malaysiense
TTCACCCAATTGGGCAACAGGGTCATCGAGACCTTCTACAACCGCCGCCGCCTGCGCAAGCACAAGACCTTCGGCTACCTCACCCCGGCCGAGACCAGGCAGCGGCATCAACACAGCCTCGCGGCATAACCGACGAGTGTCCAAGATCACGGGGAAGCTTCACCTGGCCGGCGGCCAGCCGGAGCGCCGCCGCACGATCAAGCTGAAGACGCCCCGCACGCATCCGACGCTCCTGACCGCCGCCCAGGTCCAGGCGATCCTGGACGCCTGCGCCCGGCTGCGGGACCGGTTCCTGTTCGCGCTGCTGTGGGAGACCGGGATCCGGATCGGCGAGGCCCTGGGCCTGCGCCACGAGGATCTGGCCGTGACAGAAGGCGAGTTGACCGTGACACCGCGCGTCAACGACAACCGGGCACGGGCCAAGTCATCATCTCCTCGCACCGTTCTTGTCGGTCCCGAGATCGTGCGCCTCTACGCCGACTACCTGCACGGTGAGTACGGCGACCTGGACAGCGACTACATGTTCGTCAACCTCTGGGGCGGCTCCTACGGACGCCCGCTGACCTACGCGTCCGTCTACGACCTGGTGCTGCGGCTGCGGCGTAAGATCGGCTTCGACTTCGATCCCCATTGGTTCCGGCACACCCGAGCCACTCTGCTCCTGCGGCAGGGTGTGCCGATTGAAGTGGTCAGCACGTTGCTCGGACACTCCTCGATCGCCACCACGCACGACATTTACGGCCACTTGTCCGTGGAGGACGCCCGCCGGGCCCTGGAGGCCGCAGGATTCCTGACCGGCCGGGAGGTGCGCTGGTGAGCGACGCGATGTCTGCCGCTCCGGCCCCCGGCGCTGGGCTGCTCGGCAAACTGATGGCCGCCGTCCGGCCCGAGTTCCGGGTGGACGTGTTCATCCCCGCCCCCGGGGAACTGATCTTCGGGCTGGGTTCCTGCCGGGTCTCCGGATGCCCGCGCCAGCCCCGCACCCGTCAGCTCTGCCGGCGCCACTACTACCGCTGGCAGCGGCGTGGAAAACCCGACGTCGAGGCGTTCATCGCAGACCCCGGAGCCGACCCGGTCGGGCGGTCGGAGCTGACGGCCTGCGCTGTCACCGGATGCCGCTTCGGGGCGGCTCGGCAGGGCTTGTGCGTGCGCCACCACGGCTTTTGGGAGCGAGCGGGCAAGCCCAACAAGAGGACGTGGGTGGCCGGCCTGCCGGCTGTCGAGGACAGCGACCAGCGGGGTTGCCGGCTGTCGTTCTGCACCCTGTGGGCCCAGGGGACGTCGCCGTTCTGCCACAACCACAAGTCTCGCTGGTATGCCGTCGGGAGCCCCGAGATCGAGGAGTTCGTGCGCCGCTGCGAGGCCGCCGGCGACGACCGGTTCGACTTCCGGCCGCTGGAGGGGAAACGGCAGCTACGGCTGGAGCTGCAATACGCGCTCCAGTGCCGTCACGACGAGCGGCAGGTCAACACCCACAGCTCGGCCGTCGCCCCGGTGATCCGGCTGGCCGCCGCCAGCGGCACCGCGTCCCTGCTGGAGTGGCCGATGGAGCGGTGGAGCGAGTACTACGCTGAGGTTCCCCCGCTGCGCGGGA
>NZ_LBDA02000178.1 GCF_000980885.2 Streptomyces malaysiense
CCATGTGGCACTCGTCGCCGCCGCGCGTGTAGTCCCCGAAGTAGTCGACCACGTCCTCGGGCCACTGGTTGGCCTCCGCGAGCAGCACGGTGTCCGGGTACTGGGTGTCGATCTCCTTGCGGACCCGCTTGAGGAACTGGTGGGTCGCGGGCAGGTTCTCGCAGTTGGTGCCCTCCTCCGCGTAGAGGTAGGGGACCGCGTCCAGCCGGTAGCCGTCGATGCCGAGGTCCAGCCAGAACTTCAGCGCGGCGAGGATCTCCTCCTGCACCGCCGGGTTCTCGTAGTCGAGGTCCGGCTGGTGGGAGAAGAAGCGGTGGAAGTAGTACTGGCCCCGCACGGGGTCGTACGTCCAGTTGGACGCCTCCGTGTCCACGAAGATGATCCGCGCGTCCTCGTACCGCTTGTCGTCGTCGGCCCAGACGTAGTAGTCCCCGTAGGGGCCGTCGGGGTTCTTGCGCGACTCCTGGAACCACGGGTGCTGGTCGCTGGTGTGGTTCATGACGAAGTCGATGATCACGCGCATGCCGCGCTGGTGGGCCGCGTCCACGAACTCCACGAAGTCGGCGAGGTCGCCGAACTCGGGGAGCACGGCCGTGTAGTCGGCGACGTCGTAACCGCCGTCTCTCAGCGGTGACTTGAAGAAGGGCGGCAGCCACAGGCAGTCCACGCCGAGCCACTGGAGGTAGTCGAGCTTGGCGGTCAGGCCCTTGAGGTCGCCGACTCCGTCGCCGTTGCTGTCGTGGAAGGAGCGGACCAGGACCTCGTAGAAGACGGCACGCTTGAACCACTGCGGGTCCCGGTCCCGGGCAGGGGTGTCCTCGAAGGTGTCCAGTACGGGTTCGTTCACGGTCATGACGCTGCGGGCCCTCCGTTCCGGTGCGTCGATCGCTGGACGTGGAGCACGTGCGCCGGCGCGCGGCCCGGCGTGAGGCGCACGTAGTTGGTCCTGCCCCAGTGGTACGCCTCGCCCGACAGTTCGTCGTGCACGGGCAGGGCGGCGTCCCAGTCCAGGCCGAGTTGCGGCATGTCCAACGAGACAGTGGCCTCCTGGGCGTGATGCGGGTCGAGATTGACGACCACGATGACCGTGTCCGTCCCCGTGCTCTTGCTGTAGGCGAGCACGGCGTCGTTGTCGGTCCGGTGGAAGCGGAGGTTCCGCAGGCGCTGTAGCGCCGGGTGTGCACGGCGGACGGCGTTCAGCCGGGTGATGAGCGGCGCGATCGTACGGCCCTCACGCTCGGCCGACTCCCAGTCCCGGGGCCGGAGTCGGTACTTCTCGGAATCGCGGTACTCCTCGCCGCCCCGGCGCAGCGGGGTGTTCTCGCACAGCTCGTAGCCGCTGTAGATGCCCCAGGCGGGGGAGAGGGTCGCCGCGAGCACGGCACGGATCTCGAAGGCGGGCCGGCCGCCGTGCTGGAGGTGGCCGGGCAGGATGTCGGGGGTGTTCGCGAAGAGGTTGGGTCGCATGTAGGCGGCCGCCTCACCCGACAACTCACGCATGTATTCAGTGAGTTCCTGCTTCGTCTCCCGCCAGGTGAAGTAGGTGTACGACTGCTGGAAGCCGATCTGCGCGAGGGTGTGCATCATGGCGGGGCGGGTGAACG
>NZ_LBDA02000179.1 GCF_000980885.2 Streptomyces malaysiense
ACCCGGCGGTGACCGTCAGCTTGTCGTACGCGCTGCTGCTGGTGGTCTCGGCGGTGTCGATGTGCAGGTAGAAGGTCAGGGACGCCTTGCAGCCCGCGGGGATCTTCACCGACTGGGACAGGGTGTCGGTGTGCGAGGCGCCGTAGCCGTCCAGCCACGCCTTGTACGAGCCGCTGTGCGCGGCCTCACCGGAGTCGTTGGTGATGACGCCGCTGGTCGCGGTCCAGCCGGTGCTGCCCGACTCGAAGCCCGGGTTGGCGAGCAGCTGCGTCGAGGTGCAGCCGCCACCGCCGCTGGTGCTCACGGTCCAGGTGAAGGAGGTGGAGCCGGTGGCGCCGGTGGAGTCGGTCGCGGTGACGGTGACCTGGTAGGTGCCCGCGGTGGACGCGGTGCCGGAGATCACGCCGGTGGAGCTGTTGATCGACAGGCCGGTCGGCAGGCCGGAGGCGCTGTAGGTCAGAGCCGCGCCCGCGCTGTCGGAAGCCTTGATCGAGAGGCTGACGGAGCTGCCGGTCGCGGTGGACTGGCTGCCCGGGTCGGTGACGGAGACGGTGTTGCCACCGGTGCCGCCGCCCGAGGTGAAGGCCGCGGTGCCGTTCGGGGTGCCCCAGCCGGTCGGACCGTCGTAGCCGGTGGTCGCGTTGCAGAAGTACGACGTGGAGCAGGAGCCGTTGGAGCCGCTCGTGACGTCGTTCAGGTTGCCGGTGTGGCTGTAGGGGTACTTCGCCGGGTAGTCACCGGAGCCCGGGGTGCCCGCGAGCGCGTAGACGCTGGCGATGATCGGCGAGGAGGCGCTGGTGCCGCCGTAGACCGCCCAGCCGCTGCCGCCGTAGGTGTCGTAGACCGCGACACCGGTGGCCGGGTCGGCGACCGCGGAGACGTCGGACTCCATGCGCTTGGAGCAGCCCGTGTCGGTCTGCCAGCTCGGCTTCGGGTCGTACGCCGAGCAGCCGGAGCCGGTGCCCTC
>NZ_LBDA02000018.1 GCF_000980885.2 Streptomyces malaysiense
CGAAGGTGCGCCGCGTTGCTGACCAGCGGATAAATCAGGCCAGAAGCGATTGACCGGCGTGGTCCCATTGCGCGGACATCCGGCTCCGACCAAGGTCGGGGGGTGAGTACGTTCTCCCCGCAGCGCCGAACCGCCTCCGCCCTCGAACGGCCCGGTCCGCCCCCGAAAGAGCACGAGCGGCGGACGTGGCCGCCCGGCGTCCGGCGGGCGCTCGTCCTCTTCGGTGCCGTCCGGCTGGCCGGGGCGATCCTGGTCGTGGTGGTGAACCTGCTCACCGGCCGTTCGATACTCAAGGGCCTGGCCCACTCCTGGGACTCCGTCTGGTACCTGCACATCGCCGCGCACGGCTACGGCACCCGGATGCACATCACGGAATCCGGCGCGGTGCAGACCGACTGGGCGTTCTTCCCGCTCTACCCGGGGCTGGTCCGGGCCCTCGACCAGGTCCCCCCGCTGACCCCGGGCGTGGCGGCGCTGCTGATCGCCTGGACCGCCACCGCGCTGGCGGCCGTCGGCGTCTACGCGATCGGGCACCGGCTGTACGGCCGCGCGGTCGCCACCGCGATGGTCGTCCTGTGGGCCGTGCTGCCGCACTCGGTCGTCCTCACCCTCGCCTACACCGAACCGCTGTTCGTCGCGCTCGCCGTCTGGTGCCTGTACGCCCTGCTGGACGAGCGCTGGCCGGCGGCCGGCGCGCTCGCCGCACTCGCGGGCCTGACCCGGCCGAACGGCTACGCCGCCGCCGCGGCCGTCCTCGGCGTGGCCGCCATCGAGGTGGTGCGGCGGCGGGGCCGCGTACCGCTCGGGCTGTGGGCCGGCGCCCTGGCCGCCCCGCTCGGCTGGACGGCGTACCTGCTGCTGGTGGGGCATCGCACGGGCTCCCTGCTGCACGGCTACTTCCAGGTGCAGAGCGCCTGGAAGTCACGCTTCGACGGGGGCCTGGGCACCCTCCGCTTCCTGGCGACGGTGCCGCTCACCGACGGCATCATCTACCCGGTGGCGCTGGTGGTCGTGGCGGTCGGCGTGTACCTGTTCGTCCGGTTGTGCCGGGAGCGCGTCCCCCTGGCGCTGCTGCTGTACACCGCCGCGCTGCTGCTGCCGGTCGTGCTGGTCTCGGGCCCCTTCGAGTCCAAGCCGCGCTTCCTGCTGCCGGCGTTCCCGCTGCTCATCCCCGCGGCACAGTGGCTGGTCCACCGGTGGCGCACCGATCCCGACACCACCCGCAGGCTGTGCGGGTGCCTCGCCGGATTCTCGCTGCTCTACGGCACGTATCTGGTGACCTTCGCCAACCACTCCCCCTGAGCGCCCTGACCGCCGCCCCGGTTGCTCCGAACGGGGTGTCCGGATGCTCCGTTCGGGTGCGAGCGTCAGCCGTTCGGCCGTGTCCCGGCCGCCGAGGGCTCCGGCCGCCGGCCCGGTGCCGCAAGGATGTCGGATGACTGACGTCGGCGAACCTGCGAGCGCCGGGAGGCGTACCAGCTGTGAGCATTCTGAACGAGCCCAAGGGGCCGGCCGACACCTACGACACCGAGGTGCCGGTGCGGCGCAAGCAGCCCGGCAATGTCGTGGTGAAGTGGCTGACGACCACCGATCACAAGACGATCGGCACCCTCTACCTCATCACGTCGTTCACGTTCTTCCTGGTGGGTGGTGTGCTGGCGCTCGTCATGCGTGCCGAACTGGCCCGCCCGGGGCTGCAGATCGTCTCCAAGGAGCAGTACAACCAGGCGTTCACGATGCACGGCACGCTCATGCTGCTGATGTTCGCGACACCCCTGTTCGCCGGTTTCACCAACTGGATCATGCCCTTGCAGATCGGCGCCCCCGACGTCGCCTTCCCCCGTCTGAACATGCTCGCCTACTGGCTGTACCTGTTCGGCTCGCTCATCGCGGTGGGCGGCTTCCTCACCCCGGACGGCGCGGCCGACTTCGGCTGGTTCGCCTACGCCCCGCTGCACAGCGAGGTGTACTCGCCCGGCGTCGGCTCCGACATGTGGATCATGGGGCTGGTCCTGTCCGGCTTCGGGACGATCCTCGGCTCGGTCAACTTCATCGCCACGATCGTCTGCATGCGCGCTCCGGGCATGACGATGTTCCGCATGCCGATCTTCGTATGGAACGTACTGCTGACCGCTGTCCTGGTGCTCTTCGCCTTCCCCGTCCTGGCCGCCGCGCTGCTCGCCGTCGAGGCGGACCGCCAGTTCGGCGCCCACGTGTACGACTCGGCCAACGGCGGGGCGCTGCTGTGGCAGCACCTCTTCTGGTTCTTCGGCCATCCCGAGGTCTACATCATCGCGCTGCCGTTCTTCGGCATCGTCTCCGAGATCATCCCGGTCTTCGCCCGCAAGCCCATGTTCGGTTACATGGGCCTGATCGCGGCGACGATCTCCATCTCGGGGCTGTCCATCACCGTGTGGGCCCATCACATGTTCGTCACCGGCGGTGTCCTGCTGCCCTACTTCTCCTTCGTGTCCTTCCTGATCGCGGTCCCGACCGGCGTGAAGTTCTTCAACTGGATCGGCACCATGTGGAAGGGCTCCCTGTCCTTCGAGACACCGATGCTGTGGTCGGCGGGCTTCCTCGTCACGTTCCTCTTCGGCGGTCTGACCGGAGTGCTCCTCGCGTCGCCGCCGATGGACTTCCACGTCTCCGACTCGTACTTCGTGGTGGCGCACTTCCACTACGTGGTCTTCGGTACGGTCGTGTTCGCCATGTTCGCCGGCTTCCACTTCTGGTGGCCCAAGTTCACCGGCAAGATGCTGGACGAGCGGCTCGGCAAGATCACCTTCTGGACGCTGTTCGTCGGCTTCCACACCACGTTCCTGGTGCAGCACTGGCTGGGCGCCGAGGGAATGCCGCGCCGGTACGCCGACTACCTGGCCGCCGACGGGTTCACCACGCTGAACACGGTATCGACGATCGGTTCGTTCCTGCTCGGCCTGTCGATGCTGCCCTTCCTCTACAACGTCTGGAAGACGGCGCGGTTCGGAGTGCCCGTCGGGGCGGACGACCCGTGGGGCTACGGCCGCTCGCTGGAGTGGGCGACCTCCTGCCCGCCCCCGCGTCACAACTTCCTGACCCTGCCGCGGATCCGCAGTGAGGCTCCGGCGTTCGACCTGCACCACCCGGACATCGCCCTGGCCGAGGCCGAGGCGCAAGGCGTGGTATGAGCGACCCGAGTCTGCGGCAGGGAGCCGCCGAGGGGGAACTGGCCAACGCGGTGGAGGGCTACCTGCTCTGGCAGTCCCGCGTCGCGGAGGCCGAGGGGCGGGCCCGGGAGTTCGCGCGGCCCATGGACTGGCTGACGACCGCCCAGCGCACGGAGATCGAGCGGCATTACGTCGAGGACGCCCTGCGCCGCGCCAGGAAGGACCTGGAACGCGTCGCCACCCGCTGCACCTCGCTGCGCGCCGAGTACGAGAACAGGTACCGGGAGCTGCGGCGCCGGTGCGTGGGCTGGACGCTGGGCGTGTGCGCGGGGCTGGCGGCGGCGGTGACGCTGCTGCTTCGCTGAGGGAGCCGCCCCTCCCCGAGAGGGGCCGGTCGCGGCGCGGCAGCCCGCGATGACGCGGAACACGCGCCGTCTTCGGGTGCTCCGGCGGAACCGGCCCGGCACGCCGCCGCGGTCCCCCCGCCGGTCAGCGGGAGAAGCGCGAGCTGCCCAGGTTGACCAGATGGCCGATCATGTCGATCCGGACGCCGTCCGGGGTGGCGTGGGCGGCGCTGAAGCCGACGTTCTCCGGGAGTTCGACGCGCCAGGTGGCCGCGGCCCGTTCGCTGCCCGGCATGTCGAGGGATATCTCGTTCCCCTGGGCGAGCAGTGTGCCGGTGCCGTCGGCCGGCCGGCCGGCCACGGTGCCGCTGATCCTGACCCGCGCCGCCTGGCCGCTGGAGCCCGGCGCCTGCGACACCTTGACGGGACCGCCGGTGCCGGCCAACCGCGTGAGCACGCCGGACAGCTGGTCGTACGACAGGGTCAGCGTGCCGGTGACCAGGTTCGCCTCGGCGCTGCGCGTGGCCGGCGAGGTCACCGTGACGCCGTGCAGGTCGAGCCGGAGCCGCTCGACGTTCAGGTAGCCGCCCTGCGCGTTGCTCGTGGTGGAGAGGGTGAAGTTCTCGGCCGTCAGGGCGACGTCGTCGAAGTCCCGGGCGAACGCCTGGGTCAGGAAGGGGAAGCCCTTGATCGACACGTCGACGCTGCTGTCCGTGGAGTTGCCGTAGCCGTACTTCTGCTCGGCGAGCCGGGCGGCCTCCTTGTCCGCGTAGTGCACGGCGACCCGGTCGGCGGCGGTGAACAGGACGGCCAGGATCACGACCGTGATCGCCAGCACCTTCACCCATCTTCGGCTCATCGCAACTCCCCCTGTGGTGCGTGGATTTGGACCGCACGCTCCGCGCGTGCGCTCCTGATCATGCACCACGGGCGGTCCGCCGCAGGCAGCGGGGGCACACCGGGGTCAGTGCCCTGGTGTGCCCCCGTGGAACGGTGCCCGGTGTCAGCGGCCGTGGGCCGCCGGATCACGGTCGTCCGCGGCCCGCACCGGGCCGGTGCCGGTGCTCTCCGCCGCCCGGTCGCCGTGGCCCGGCCACCAGGCCGCGTGGCCGATGAGCGCGGTGAGGCTCGGCGTGAAGAACATCGCCATGACGAACGCGGCGACCGCGATGCCGAAGGAGACCGCGAACCCCATCTCCGTGAGCAGCGCGTTGCCGGCCAGCATCATCGTGGCGAAGGTCGCCGCCAGGATGAAGCCGGCCGCGGCCACGGTCGGTCCGGCGTGCCGCAGGGCCTGGCCCGCCGCCTCGCGCGGATCGCGGCCCTCGCGGGCCTCCTCCCGCAGCCGGGCGATCATGAGGATGTTGTAGTCCGTGCCGATGGCGACGACGAAGAGGTACATGATCACCGGGAGCATGAACATCAGGCCGGAGTGCCCCTCCCCCTTCTGGAAGATCCACACCGTGGCGCCGAGGGTGGCGCCGAAGCCGAGCCCCACCGAGGCCATCAGGTACCAGGGCGCCACGACGCTGCGCAGCAGCAGACCGAGGATGACCATGATGAGCAGGGCGGCGACGGGGAACACCGTGCGGTAGTCGTGGTTGACCGCCGTGTCGATGTCCTTGTAGATCGAGGACATGCCGCCGACCAGCGCCTCGGTGCCGGCGGGCGCTTCCGCGTGGGCGGTGTCGCGTACCCGCTGCACGGCCTCGATCGCCTGGTCCGTGGACGCCTCGTACTTGAGGGTGACGGTGAAGTCCGCTGTCCTGCCGTCCTTGTCGAGCTGGCTCATCCGGGCGCTGGCGACGCCGTCGACCGCGCCGAGCTTGTGCGCGTAGGCGGTGAATCCGCTCTCGTCGAGCGGCTTGCCGTCGGTGCTGGAGAGGTAGACGTCGGTGGGCGCGGCGGCACCCGCGGAGTACGCCTGCTGCATCCGGTCCTGGACGACCATGGACTCCTGGGTCTTGGGCATCGAGCCCGAGGCCAGGTCGAAGGTCGCCTTGTAGCCGAGCGTGCCGACCGACAGCGCGAGCAGCACGAGGCCGGAGGCGACGGCGGTCAGCGCCGGCCGGCGGCGCACCGCCCGGCCGAGCGCGGCGAACCGGGCGTTCTCCGGCTCCTTCTGCCAGGACTTGGAGGGCCAGAAGACCTTGGGTCCGATCAGGGAGACCACGGCCGGGATCAGGGTGAGGCCCGCGACCAGGGTGGCGGCGACCGCGATGGCGAGCGCGGGGCCCATCTGCTTGAGGAAGCCGAGGGTGGACAGGACCAGCGCGAGGAAGGCGATGATGACCGCGCCGGCGGCCGAGGCGATGGCCTCGCCGACCCGGCCGACCGCGTTGATCATGGCCTCCTTGGACTCGTCACCGGCCCTGAGGCGTTCGCGGTAGCGGAACATCAGGAACAGGAAGTAGTCCGTGCCCACGCCGAAGAGCACCACGATCAGGATGGACGAGATCGAGCTGTTGGCCTGGAGTCCGAACAGCTTGGTGGCGTAGGCGATCAGCCCGTTGGCGACGGCCGAGACCAGGCCGATGAGGACGAGCGGCAGGACGGCCAGGATCGGCGCCCGGAAGATGATCAGCAGGGTCACCAGGATGATGACGAAGGTGCCGATGCCGATCAGCGCCTGGCCGCGCTTGGAGGAGTCCTGCTGGTCGAGGGCCTGTGCGGCGGATCCGCCCAGTCTGACGTCGAGATGGGTGCCCTTGGCCAGTTGCCTGACGTCGGCGCGCAACGTCTTGGCCGCGTCGGCCTGTTTGGGCTGGCCGGCGTTCTTGCTGTCCATCTGGACCAGGGTCAGGGAGTACCTGCCGTCCTTCGACGGCGGGCCGGGGACCACCTTCTGTACCTGGTCGATCTTCTTCTTGCCCAGTTCGTCGGTGATCCGGGCGATGTCCTTCTGGTCGGCGGCGGTCAGCCGGCCGCCGTCCGAGCGCTGGTAGAGCGCGATCGCGGACGGGGTGAAGGCGCTGGGGAACGCCTTCTGCTGGAGCTCCGCGGCTTGGATGGACTCGTAACTCTTGGGCAGAAAACTGCTCTCGTCGCTGTTGGAGGGCAGGCCTGGGGCGGTGGCGACGATCGCCACCGCGGCGATCAGCCATGCCACGATCGTCCAGACCGGATGCCGGACGACGGCGGCGCCAATACGTCGGAACATGCGGGAGGGTCCTCCTGTGAAGGAAGATCACCGCAGCCCGGGGAGCGGTCCCTGGCATCGGCGACCCCGACCGGCCCAGTCCGCCAGGCCGATCTAATGATTGTCTTAGGGATCACATCGTAGTGACCGGCGATACGTTTTTCGCAATGATTTCCCGGTGGTCTGTACCACGCCCCAAGCGGATCAAACCGGTCCGGAATTCCGCCAGATGAACACCTCGGTACCGGGAGCCCGCTCGGCGAATCGCCCCGCCGGGGAGACCTCCGCGAGCAGCCCGCGCAGGTCGGCCTCGAAGGAGTCCCGGCGGGAGCCGAAGAGGTGCGGGGTGGCGAAGGAGTGCGAGAAGGTCCAGGCGACGACGTCGTCGGCGGTGCGCTCCAGCATCCCGCCGCCGGGGGCGACATGGCGTTCGGGTCCGAGGAAGCCCGCCTGTGCCAGGATCCGGGCCTCGTCCCCGGGCGTGCCCCGGGGCAGCAGCCCGCGGCCCGCGCGGCGGACCGGCCCGAGGTACCTCCCGACCAGCGCGGTGATGCCCTCGTGGGGCACGGCGGGGTACGGCGATCCCCCGGTCACACGGGGCTCGCCCTTGAGGTCGGCGAGGTGGACCAGCGCGGCACCGGGCCGGAGCATCGCGCGGACGGTGCCGGCCACCCGGGCGCGGTCGGTCCAGTGGAAGGACCGCGCGAAGACCACGGCGTCGAACACACCGAGTCCGGCGGGGAGTTCCTCGGCACGCAGCCGCACCCAGCGGGTCCGCGCGGCCGCCCCCGCCGCGGTGGCCCGGCGTTCGGCCGCGCGGATCATCCCCGGGTCGGGATCGATGCCGACGGCCTCATGGAACAGGGCGGCCAGCGGGACGGTGACGGTGCCCGGACCGCAGCCCACGTCGAGCAGCCGGCCCCGGCCGTCGGCGGGCAGCGCCCCGGCGAGCAGGGGCACCAGACCGGGCGCGTACGGCAGTCTGCCGCGCTCGTAGTGCTCGGCGGCTCCGGCGAACAGGGTCTCGTCCCACTCCCAGGTCATGTGACAGCCCTTCCAGCGGCGGTGGTTCGGGTGACGGGGTGCGGGTGGAGCGGCTCGGGCCGGGGCCGGTCCGGCCGGCGGGCGACCCGGGGCCGTGACGTCTCAGCCGGCGGCGCCGGCGAGCGCGGCCTGTGACCGGCGCCGGGCCTCGGCGATCACGCGGGCACCGCGGTCCGGGGCGGTGTCGAGGCGGACGAGGACGGACGGGACGGCGATCGCGGGGAGCAGATGGCCGAAGAGCGCCGACATCCGCTCGTCCAGATCGGCCCAGCCGGCGACGGCCTGCGAGACGAACTGAACCCCTATCCAGGCCCCGAGGAAGACCTGGGCGGTCTCCTCCGGCACCACGTGCGGCAGCACCTCGCCGCCGGCCCTGGCCTCCGCCAGCAACGACGCGGTGAGTCCGGCCCAGGCCGGCCAGGCGCTGCCGAAGACGTCCCGCCCCTGGATGTCGGCCGAGAGCCGGACCGCGGCCAGCAGCAGGGGCTCACGCGGCAGCCGGTCGGCCAGGGTCATCCCCGCGTCCACCCACTCCTGGAGCTTCAGTTCCCGGGGGACGTGGTACTCGGCCGATATCCGCTCCTCCAGCACACCCCGGGCCAGGGCCGCCTTGGAGTCGAAATGGAAATAGAGCGCGCCCTTGGTGACACCGGCCCGGTTCAGTATCTCGGCGATGGTCGCCGCGGCATAGCCACGCTCGGCGAACACCCCGGCGGCGGCCTCCAGCACAGCCCGTCGGGTCCGCACAGCTCGCTCCTGCCGAGCCATGGACCCTCCTCAAGCTGAACGTTAAACCAATAAGCCCGTACCCTACCCCACGGCCTTTCTGCCACCGGGTCCCCGCGGGCTGTCGGGGAAACGGGGACACCAGGGGCGGGACGGGGACACGGTGTCCGGGAACTCGCCGGGGAAAACACCTGGCGTGCGCCGCGAACCGGGTCGGTCCGGGTTTGAATCTGGGGAGACACCGCACCCCATCGCCGCCCCAGGAGGACGCCATGCGCGTCGCGATCACCGGGTCCCACGGGCTCATCGGTTCCGCCCTCGTCCGTTCCCTCGCAAAGGACGGGCATCAGGTCGTCAGGCTCGTCCGGGAGGGGGCGGATCGCGATCCGGGGGACGGCAGCGAGGCGGTGGGCTGGGGTCCGGCCGGGGACGGGGTGCGGCTGGAGGGGGTGGACGCGGTGGTGCACCTGGCGGGGGCCGGGGTCGGGGACCGCCGGTGGAGCGCTTCGTACAAGCGGGAGATCCGGGAGAGCCGGGTACGGGGGACCAGGGCGATCGCGCGGGCGTGCGCCGGCGCCGACGTGCCGCCGCGGGTGCTCGTGTCGGCGTCCGCCACCGGCTACTACGGGGACACCGGTGAGCGGATCGTGGACGAGAGCGCGCCGGCCGGGGACGACTTCCTGGCATCCGTCTGCGTCGACTGGGAGGCCGCGGCCGACCCGGCCCGGGAGGCGGGGATCCGGGTGGTGCATCCGCGCACCGGGCTGGTGGTCGCGGGCGAGGGCGGGGCCTTCGGGAGGATGATGCCGCTGTTCCGGCTCGGGCTGGGCGGGCGGATCGGGTCCGGGGAGCAGTACTGGCCGTTCGTCTCGCTGACCGACCACATCGCGGCGCTGCGCTTCGCCCTCGACACCGACGCCCTGTCGGGGCCGGTCAACTTCACGGCCCCCGAGCCCCTGCCGGAAGGTGAGATCACCCGGGTGATGGCCCGTCTCCTGCACCGCCCGGCCGTCGTCCCCGCCCCCGCCTTCGCGCTCCGCGCCGCGCTCGGGGAGTTCGCGACGACCCTCATGTGCAGCACCCGTGCCGTTCCGGCGGCGCTGACGAGGACGGGCTTCGGTTTCCGTCACCCCACCTTCGAACAGGCTCTGCGGTCGGTGCTCTGAACCACCGTCACGGCGACGGGCGGTGCGCCGGCTTCGAGAGCCGCGCACCGCCCGCGCCGTTCACCTCAGCCGGTCAGCGTTCAGTGGCGGCCACCGCCCTGGCGCGGGTGGCCCGTGACGCGGTGCTGGTTCCAGGAGACCTGGTCGACCAGGCGGCCGCGGTCGTTGCGCAACTTGGCGGTGTCCGACTTGTCCCAGACCTGGGAGCGGCGGTCCTGGAACAGGTCGGACCTGGTGTCACGGCCGATGCCGGTGTGGACGCGGACCGTGGCGCGGGCGCCGAGGGAGTAGTGGTGGAAGGTGAAGGTGTGCCCGGCCGCGTCCGACAGCGTCCAGCCGCTGAGGTTCACCGCCCGGCGCGAGTCGTTGGTGACGGCCACCCACTGCTTGTTCAGGGCGACGTTGTTACGGGCCCCCCGACCCGTGCTGCCGTACCGCACATTGCTGATGTACACCACGCCGTGCGAGCGGCCCGAGTGGTGGCCGGCGGCCGCGGCGGGCAGCGCGGCGGCACCGACCACGGCCGCCGCCACGGCGGTGGCGGCGCTCAGCCGACGGACGGTCGTGCGAACAGAAACGGACACAGAGGTCCCCCTTTGTACATGATGCGTAGTGCTGGTGACGGCCGAGTGACCGCACCCCCACACTGTGCAGCGCTTCGAGGGGATTCCGTGTGGAAAACGAAATGCATTGCGGTTCCTTCAGGTTCCCATGACTCTTACTCCCTCTTACCGGTATCTTCCCTTTGCC
Source organism: Streptomyces malaysiense (assembly GCF_000980885.2). GTDB lineage: Bacteria > Actinomycetota > Actinomycetes > Streptomycetales > Streptomycetaceae > Streptomyces > Streptomyces malaysiense. The sequence goes on from NZ_LBDA02000018.1 coordinate 10,319, forward strand.
TTGGGTATGAACGAATGGACCTTTTGTTCGGAGGACGCCGTCCGCTCGGAGGACCCCGTGTGCCGTCTGTTCGGCCTGACCAGCGCCCCCCGGCGCACCCGTGCCACCTTCTGGCTGCTGGAGGCACCCGACAGCCTCAGCGTGCAGAGCCACCGCGAGCCGGACGGCACCGGCCTCGGGTTCTACAGGGCCGACGGCACGCCCGAGGTGCACAAGGCGCCGATCGCCGCCTACGAGGACCGGGCCTTCGCCGAGGAGGCCCGGGAGGTGGAGTCGGCCACCTTCCTCGCGCACATCCGGTACGCCTCGACGGGCGGCCTGGACGCACGCAACACGCACCCCTTCGAGCAGCGCGGCCGTCTGTTCGCGCACAACGGGGTGATCGAGGGGCTCGATCTGCTCGACCGTCACCTGGGCGAGGACCGCGCCCTGGTGCACGGGGACACCGACTCCGAGCGGTTCTTCGCCCTCGTCACCCGGGAGACCGAGGCGAACGGCGGTGACGTGTCCGCCGGACTGGTGACCGCGGCGCGGTGGGTCGCCGGCAACCTGCCGCTGTTCGCGCTGAACGTCATCCTCGTCACGGCCGGCGAACTGTGGGCGCTGCGCTATCCGGACACCCATGAGCTGTACGTCCTGGAGCGGCCCGCGGGCGGCCATCACCGGTCACGTCATCTGGACCACACCGGCCGGCACGGACGGCTGCGGGTGCACTCGGCGGCGCTGGCCGGACTGTCGTCCGTCGTCGTGGCCAGCGAGCCCCTGGACGAGAGCCCGCACTGGCGGCCGCTGGCACCCGGCGAGTTGCTGCGTGTGGGCCGCGACCTCGGCGTCACGTCCCGTATCGCGCTGCCCGACCCGCCGGCGCATCCGCTCACTCTCGCCGACCTGCGCCCCGACGCGGCCGCCTCGCAGCGTCCCTCGTGAGACGCCGGGGGTCAGGAGTCCGAGTCCGGCTTGTCCCTGGCCTCCGCGTACGCCTCGGGCGGCGTCATGGACACCCCGTTGAGGCTGACGGTCTTGTACTGGCTGACCTTGGCGCACGTCTTGGCCTGGTCGGCCGTGGAGGCGTGGGCGTTGGAGACCGCCGTCTTGGTGTCGGCGGGCTGCCCGGAGGAGCCGCCGGGGAAGGTGGTGCCGGTCGTCCAGTCGCCGCCGATGACCAGGGTCAGTCCGCTGCCGGTGCCCTGCTTGAGGTGCGAGCCGGAGAGTCCGAGCGCCTTGGCGACCGTCTGGGCCTCGCCCTTCTGCCCGTCGCCGTAGGTGAGCGTGGTGGTCGCCGCCGGGCTCGGCGCGTTGGCCGTGCTCGTGCCGGAGCTGAAGCCCTGGTCGGTGAGCGCGGTGGCGATGGCGGAGGCGCGGCCGGTGACGGAGGTGCCGTTCTCGACCGTCACGGCGATCCGCGCGGCGGGCACGCTCGGCGTGGTGGCCTTCTTGGTGGCGGAGGCCGCCGCGCTCTTGCTGCCGGACCCGGTGGTCAGGGACTGGTCGTCCGCGATGGTGGCGAACAGCGTCTTGGCGCCGGGGCCCACCACCACACGGTTGCCGTCGGCCGGGTCGGCAGCCGTCTGCATGGTCGTGAAGGTCATCCGCTTGGTGGGGACCTTGTTCACGTCCGAGGCGAGCCCGATCAGCTTCTTCACCGTGTCGAGGCCGTTGTCCACGGTGAGCGCCTTGGTGGCGGCGTCGGCGAGGTCGTAGACCGCGCCGGGGTCGGTGAGCGTGCCCGCGCTCTTGAACTTGCGGATCATCGAGCTGAGGAAGATGTGCTGGGAGATCGTGCGGCCGAGGTCGCTGCCGTCGCCGAAACCGTGCCGGGAGCGCACGAACTCCAGGGCCGCGACGCCCTTGAGGGTGTGGGTGCCCTTGGACAGCTTCAGGTGCGAGTAGGTGTCGTAGACGTTGTCGCTGACGCACACGGGGACACCGCCGACCGCGTCGGACATCTTGACCACGCCGGAGAAGTCGAGCTTGACGAAGTGGTCGATGGTGATGCCGGTGAGCTGGTGGACGGTCTCCACCTGGCAGGCGGGGCCGTACTGCAGGGCGCTGTTGATCTGCCCGAAGTAGCCCGCCGTGGACTGGCCGCTCTCGGGGTTCTTGCAGGCCGGGACCTGCGTCATGGTGTCGCGCGGGATGCTCATCACGGTGGCGTTGGAGCGGTCGGCGGATATGTGCACGACCATTTCCACGTCCGCGTTGCTGCCGGTCTGCACACCGGTGTGGGAGCAGCCGCCGCCGAGCTTGCAGTCCGCCGCGGTGGTGCGCCCGTCAGAACCCATCACCAGGATGTTGATCGGGGTGCGGCCGAAGGCGTCGGGCTTCTCGGTGCCGCCCTTGCCGTCGAGGGAGAGGCTGTGGATGTTGCCGTTCAGGTGGTCGTAGAACCACCAGCCGGCGCCGGCGGTGACCACGATGAGCGTCGACAGCGATATCGCGGCGATCTTCAGCACGCGCCGTGCGCGCGGCACCGGGCGGGCCCTGCCCCTGCGGGCGCGCTTCGCGCCGCGGGAGCGGGCGGCAGCGCGGGCCGCGGCACGGCCGCCCTGGGGCCGGCCCTCGGAAGGTGCCGCCTCGGCGTGTGCCGCGTCCTCCTCGGGGGCCCGCTGGCCGGGCACCCGCCGGTCACGGCGGCGGGTGGCCTGGCCGGCCTGCCCGTCCCACGGGTCGCTCATCTCCCACTCCCCTGAACGGTCGGGCCGGGCCGTCGACACTGCGGCCTGGCATGCGCGGTGGTGTACGAGGCGGTGACGTGCCGCCCCACCTCGATTGCGTAGTTGCGCAATCTAACAAACAAACGCCCCGGAACAGCAGGGATGCACACGAGATTCACAGGTGAGGCATCTCATCGCACCGACGAGCCTGGGCGGGGTGGTACGGCAGCCGGAGTCTACGCGCCCCGTCTGTGAGCGGAGCGTACAGGCGGGCGCTCTTACCCGGGCCGGGTGCCCCGGCGGTCGGGAGGGCCGGTGACGCTCAGCCGCCGATCCCGTGCAGCCGGTGAACGGGGGCGGCGGTGTGCCGGGCGCGGGCCGTCAGTTGCCCGACCATCGCGCGCACGAGGGTCACCACGTCCGGATCGTCGATGTAGTAGATCTGGCGTCTCCCCTCGCGGCGGGAGCGGACGAGCCCGGCGAGCTTCAGCTTGGCCAGATGCTGGCTGACCGCGGGCAGGGCGCCGCCCACCCGGCCGGCGAGGTGCGTGACATCGCTCTCACCCTGCGACAGGGCCCACATCAGATGGAGCCGGGCGGCGGAGGCGAGCAGTCCGAACGCGGCGGCGGCCTCGGTCAGCACCTCGGCGGGCGGATCGTCGTACCCCCCGGCGTTGTCCGTCACGGTCTTCTCCCGTCCACGCCCTCAGCTCGGCCGGCGCGTATGCGCCGACCCAGTGTAGGGGTCCGGCCCCGGCGGCGGGCCGGGACCGGGAGCGGGCCGCCGCGGAGGCACGGGCGCGCCGTACGAGGGGCGGTGCGAGAGGCGCGGGGCGGGTGTCAGTCCTCGTAGAAGTTGTTGACGACGTCCGGTTCGTCGTCGTCGAACGCCTCGTTCAGCAGCGCGCCGCCGATGAGTCCGGCCGCGCCGGCGCCGATCAGCGCGCCCGTGCCGAACCGGCGGCCGCCGCGCTCCTCGTGGTCGTGGTGGTGGTGGTACTCGTGCGAACGGTCGTCGTACGGCCGCCCGTATCCCTGCTGCGGATAGCCCTGTTGGGGATAGCCCTGCTGCGGGTAGCCCGGCGCGGCCGGCTGGGGGTAGCCCTGCTGGGGCGGGGTGTAGAAGGGCGGGACCGTCGTCTGCACCCGCTGGGCGCAGCCGCCGCAGGTCTGGACGGGCCGGGGCACGCCCCACTGCGGGGACCAGGTCACGGTCGTCACACCGGGGCCGTGGTTGGGGTCGAAGAAACAGGTCATGGAAGAACTCCCGGTGGGATGCGGGGACACGGCGGACACGGGGGCGCGCGGCGGCGGGGCGGGGACCGGCGGCGGAGCGGCGGACGGGGCCGGAGCCCGGCGGGGCACCGGTCCGGACGCGGCCGGAGCCTTGTACGGAGCCGGTTCGGGCGCCGTCGCCTCCCCCAGCACCGTCACCCCGTAGTCGCCCGCGATGCCCGCGAGGCCGGCGGCGTAACCCTGGCCCACGGCGCGGAACTTCCAGCCCGCGCCGTGCCGGTACAGCTCGCCGAGGACCAGCGCCGTCTCGTGCCCGAGGGCGCCGCCGGTCACCTCGTAGCGGGCCAGTTCGGTGTCGCCGTCCTGGTCCAGGACGCGGATGTGGGCGCGCCGCACCTGTCCGAAGGTGTGGCCGCGGGCCGCCGCGTCGTACAGGGAGACCGGGAAGACGACCTTCTCCACGGCGTCCGGGAGCCGGGTGAGGTCGATCCGGATCCGCTGGTCGTCCTCGCCGGCGGGGCGCCCCTGGCCGTCGTGCCGGACCGAACCGTCCGGACTGCTCGGGTTGTTGAAGAAGACGAAGTGCTCGTCGGAGAGCACCCGGCCCGAGGCGTCGCACAGCAGCGCGCTGCCGTCCGGCTCGTAGCCGGTGCCGGCCTGCCAGCCCAGCCCGACCGTCACGGCGGTCAGGCCGGGGGCCAGTCCGCTCAGCGACACGTTGCCGCCCTTGGTCAGGGTCGTGCTCATGCATGTCCTCCAGAGCCACCGCGAAAGTCCGCGTCCATGATGATCAACGTGTTCCGCCCGTCACCGGTTCCGCGCTCGCGCAATGATTTGATCAAGAAGGGTCACAGGTGCGCGCTGATCGCGGGCAGCAGGTCCTGGAAGGTGCGGCCCGAGGCCGGTTCACCGAGGGCCTGCAACTGCCAGCCGGTGCCGGCGCGATGGAGCTTCGCCATGATCTGCGCCGTCCAGGCGCCGCCGCCGCTGAGGGTGTAGCGGGCGAGTTCCGCGCCGGTGCGTTCGTCGACCAGCCGGCAGAAGGCGTCCTGCACCTCGCCGAAGGTCTGCCCGGTGAAGGAGTTGACGGTGAACACGATCTGGTCGACATGTCCGGGCACGCGCGCCAGGTCCACCAGGATGACCTCGTCGTCGCTCCCGGCGCCCGCGCCGCCGACGAGGTTGTCGCCGAGGTGTCGTACCGAGCCGTCGTCGCTGGCCAGATGGCGGAAGAAGACGACGTCCGCGAGCCGCCCGCCCGCGAACAGCAGGGCGGAGGCGTCCAGGTCGATCTCCCGGGCGCCGGCCAGTCTGGCCAGGAACCCCTTGCGTGGCGCGGCCCGCCAGCCCAGGCCCATCCGTACGGCGTCCAGCGCGCCGCCGTCCGCCTTGTCGAGACTGATCCGCTGACCCTTGCTCAGGTTGACCGACACGGGTCCGCTCCCTTGCTCTCGTCGCCCTCACCGGTTCGCCGGTGCGAATCTACAACACTGTAGAAGAAAGCCGTCGCACGTCCGCTCTGTACGATGTGACGCCCCTTCGGCACGAAGGGTTGAGGCACGTCGGGCGGCAGCCAGGAAGGGAGGACGCGGGTGGCGGAGCCGGACGCGCACCACCGGCGCAGGGCGCAGGGGGCGCTGGAGACACGGGTGCTCGGGGCACTGCACGAGGCCCGCGGCCCGGTGACCGCGGGCTGGGTGCGCGACCACCTGGCCGCCGGGCTCGCTTATACGACCGTGATGACCGTCCTGGGGCGGCTGCTGGCGAAGAACGCCGTCACCCGCAGGCGCGAGGGACGCTCCTTCGTCTGGCTGCCGGCCGCGGACGAGGCGGGCCTCGCCGCGCTGAAGATGCGCCGGGTCCTGGACGGCGAGCAGGACCGGCACGCGGTGCTGGCCAGCTTCATCACCGCGCTGCCCGAGGGCGACGAGCGGCTGCTGCGCGCGCTGCTGGAACCCGGCGACGACTGAGCGCGCATGGGAATCCTCGTCTTCCTGCCCCTGGTCCTGCCACTGACCGCCTGGCCGATCGCCCGGCTGGCCGGGCAGCGGCTGCACCCGCGCACCGCGACCGTGCTGCTGACGTCGGTGTCCACCGTGATGGCGCTGTGCAGCACGGTGTGCCTGGCTCTGCTGATGGTGGTCGGCACCGCCCAACTGCCCGGCGATCCGCTGCCGGCCGGCTGGTCCGATCCGGAGGTCCGCGAGAGCGTGCCCCGGCACGAGATCGTGGGCAAGGCGGCGATTCCCGCGCTGCTCGCCGTTCTCGCCGCGTGCGGCCGCACCCTGGCGCGTCATGTACGGGTACGGCGGCGGGCCCACCGGGCGCTCGCCGGATTACCGGGCACCGAGGTGGCCGTGCTGGCGGACCGGGCGCCGTACGCCTACGCGCTGCCGGGCGGGCGGCGGGACCGGATCGTGGTGTCCACGGGGATGCTGGGCTCGCTCGCCGCGCGGGAGCGCCGCGCGCTGTTCGCGCACGAGCGGGCCCATCTCGCCGCCCGGCACCACCGTCACCTGCTGCTGGTCCGACTCGCCGCCCGCGCCAACCCGTTCCTGCTGCCGCTGCGCACGGCGGTGGCGTACTCCGCGGAGCGGTGGGCGGACGAGGAGGCCGCGCGGGCCGTGGGCAGCCGCCGGGCGGTGGCCCACGCGATCGGCAGGGCGGCGCTGGCCGCCGCCGGCCCCGCGCCCGCGCCGACGCTGCCCGCGCTCGCCGCGCCGGGGCCGCTCCCCCGCCGGGTCGCCGCGCTCCTCGGCCCCGAGCCCGCCGCCCGCGCCTGGCCGTCCCTGTTCACGGCGGCCGGTCTCGCGGTGTGGACCGCGGCCACCGGGGCCGCCCTGTCCGCGATGTTCTCGGCCGACTCGGCGCTCACCCTGGCGTTTCTGCTGCACGCCGCCGCACCGCTGTGACCGGCGGGCAGAATCGGGACCATGACCGTCACCGCGACAACGGACCGTGCCGCCGCCCGCCGCAGCCTGGAGGGCCTGTCGCTCGGCGACGCCTTCGGCGAACGCTGGTTCCCGCTCTTCCGCGAACCTCGCCGGGCCCGGCGGGAGATAGGGGCCCGGCAGGCTCCCGAGGAGTCACCGTGGCACTGGACCGACGACACCGCGATGGCCCTCGCCGTGCTGCGGGTGCTGGACGAACACGGCGAGATCCGCCCGCGCGAACTGGCCCTGTCGTTCGCGCTCGGCTATGCCGCCGATCCCGCCCGCGGATACGGCCACGGCATGCACCAGTTGCTGCCTCGGCTGCTCGAACTGCCGGATGGATGGCGAGAGTTCGCACGCGAGCTGTTCGGCGGCGAGGGCAGTCTCGGCAACGGGGCGGCAATGCGGGTGGCGCCGCTGGGCGCGTTCTTCCACTGCAGCCTTCCGCGGGTCGTCGCGGAGGCGACGCGCTCCGCGGAGGTCACCCACGCCCACCCCGACGGCATCGCCGGAGCGGTCGCCGTGGCGGTCGCCGCCGCGCTGTCCGTACGCGCCGGGCTGACCGTCGCCGACGTCATGGCCCTGACCCCGGACGGACCGGTCCGCGACGGGCTGGCCCGCGCCGCCGAGGTGCCCTTCGCCACCGAGCCGTGGCGCGCCTCGGACCTGCTCGGCAACGGGCAGCGGATCCGCGCCGACGACACGGTGCCGTTCGCCGTGTGGTGCGCCGCCCGTCACCCCGGCGACCTGGTGTCCGCCCTGTGGGCCACGGCGGAGGGGTTCGGCGACGTGGACACGACCTGTGCCATCGCCGGAGGCATCGTGGCCGCGCGCACCGGGGTGGCGGCCGTACCGCGCGCCTGGCTGGAGCGCCGGGAGCCGCTGCCGGGCGGCACCGGCGGGGCATCGTCCGGGGAAATCGGGGCAGGCGGCCCGTGAGCGGGGGTCGGGCAGGGAATTCGAGGAAGCTTCGGACAGGGTCGAGGTGCGCGTGACGGACATGGCGAGGATCGACGAACCACTGGAGCCGGGCGGGCTGGCGGTCGGCCGGGCGCCCATGGACGGGGCCGTCGTCGTCACGGTGACCGGCGAGGTCGACCACCGGACCGCCGGGGTCCTGCGGCGCGCGCTGATGCCCGCGGCCGCGACGGACACCCCCCGCACGGTCGCCGACCTCGCCGGAGTGGGGTTCATGGACTCCAGCGGCATCAACGTCCTCATCACCGCCCACCAGGCGCACGAGCCGGCCGGCTGGCTGCGCCTGGCCGGGGTGCGCAGACCGGTGCTGCGCACCCTGGAGATGGTCGGGCTCACCGGCCTGATCCACTGCTACCCGAGCGTGGACGCGGCGCTGGACGCCTGACCCCGGCCGCCGTGGCGGCGTACCGGACCGGTGCGCCGCTACGGGGTGGCCGTCTGGTGGAACTCGGGGACGGTGGCCGCGGCGCCCGCCCTGACGGACTCGACGACCTCCTGGTGCAGGTCCCGGCTGGCGCGTTCGGAGCGGCAGGGCACCGGGCTGCCGCTGAGCGTGAACCACTGGGAGGTGCCGCTGTACTGCACCGCCACATCGGCCTTGCGGCCGTCCCAGGTGGTGTGGACGGTCAGGTCGCCGGTGAGGATGCCCGCCTCCACGGTGCGGGCGCCGCCCCGGCCGGTGAAGACCCCGGGGGTGGTCCAGGATGCGAAGACCATGCTCTCAGCCTCTCTTCTCCGCTTCACGCCCCCCTGACGGGTTCGCGTGTTCATATCCCCCTGCGCTTGCCTTCCATGGTGCGTCATCGGGACGGGGAACGGCTGGGGCCGTACGGCCCCCGTGGGAGCGCCCCGCCGCCGGACGGCGGTGGTGCGCCGGCGGTTCTCGTGGTGTGCTGGTAGTGGCGGGAAGAGCCGTTGAGACGCGGAGAAGCGGCCGCGAGCCGCGCACCGCGCAATCCGGATCCGCGAGAAGCGGGTGGCTTTTCCCGCCCTCTTCGACCCGAGTCCGCCGCGGTTCCCCACGGCGCCCGTATCCGCGCTCCCCCGTCCGCGGTACGCCTACGCCGGATGCCGGGCGCCGTGGGTGCCCGCCCCGGCCCCCGCCCGCCCCGCGCGTGGGCCGAAAGACCCCCGCCCGGGACCGGGCGACCTGTGGCGGCGCCGGGCGGACGCGCCCACTCTGGGATCACCACCCCACGAAGGGAGCCGGTGCGATGACGTCCGCCACCACCATGACCACGGCGCTCGACCCCGTGCGGCGCGAACGGCTGATGAGCCTCGCCCACGAGGTCTCCTTCGAGGCCGGCACCCGGCTGTTCGAGGAGGGGCGGCGGGCCGACCGCTTCTGGATCGTGCGCACCGGCACGATCGCTCTCGACCTGCGGGTACCCGGCCGCCGGCCCGCCGTCATCGAGACCCTCGGGCACGGCGAACTGATCGGCTGGTCCTGGCACTTCCCGCCGCACATCTGGCAGCTGGGCGGCGAGGCGGCGAGCCCGGTGCGCGCCTGGGAGTTCGACGCCGCCGCCGTGCTCGCGCTGTGCGACGAGGACCCGGAGTTCGGGCGGGCGATCGCGCTCTGGGTCGGCCGCGTGGTCGCCCAGCGGCTGCACGCCTCCCGGATCCGGCTGCTCGACCTCTACGCGCCCTACGGCAGCGGGGGCGTCGAGTGACCGCCCGGCAGCCCGCCGAGGAGGCCCGTACCGGGGGCCCGAGCCGGGTCGGCGACGTGATGACGCGTGCCGCGGTGGCGGTGGGGCGTACGGCCCTCTTCAAGGACATCGTGGCGCGGATGGAGCAGTGGAACGTCAGCGCCCTGCCGGTCCTGGAGGGCGACGGACGGGTGGTCGGCGTGGTCTCCGAGGCGGATCTGCTGCCCAAGGAGGAGTTCCGGGACAGCGATCCCGACCGGACGACCCAGCGGCGCCGGCTGGGCGATCTGGCGAAGGCGGGCGGGGTGAGCGCCGAGGACCTGATGAGCACGCCCGCCGTCACCGTGCACGCGGACGCCACACTCGCCGAGGCGGCGCGCATCATGGCGCTCAAGCGCGTCAAGCGGCTGCCGGTGGTGACCGCGGAGGGGGTGCTGGAGGGTGTGGTCAGCCGGGGCGATCTGCTCAAGGTGTTCCTGCGCGAGGACCGGGAACTGGCCGACGAGATCCGGCGTGAGGTACTGGACGTGCTGTTCCCGGCGCCGGTGGAGCCGGTGCACGTCGTGGTGGTCGACGGGGTCGTGACGCTGACCGGCAAGGTCACGGACGGCACGCGGATCCCGCTCGCGGTGCGCATGGTGCGGGGGGTGGAGGGCGTCGTGGGGGTGGACTGCCATCTGGCGGAGGGCTGAGCACCGCCAGAGAGACCTCGTACTCCCGCGGTCCGACGCCGGCGCTCAGCCGCGGCCGCCGCTGAGGTTCCCCCAGCGAGGCCCTATCTGCTTCCACTCCTCGTCCCACTCGGCCATCCTGCGGCGGATCAGCCGGCCGCGGACCAGCCAGCCCCCGCACCACAGGGCCGCACCGGCCGACGGGCCGACGAGGACGCCGGTGAGGGCCGCCTGGAGGTCGGCCGAGGCTCCGGTGACCGGCGGGGCGACGACATGGTCGGCGTGGTCCGCCCAGACCGTGACGCTGCTGCCGGCGGGGGCACCGGACGCGACCTTCGCCCGGTCGGTGTGCACCGAGCCGTCCGCGTCCGTCCAGCGCACGGTGGCCCACACCCGCCCGTCGTCGTAGCCGGTGCCGGCGGCCGGGGTGGCGGCGGCCGGGTCGGTGAGCACCGCGGTGACGGGGTGCACCTGGGCGAGCCGGGCGGCGTACGACGCGGCGGACGCCTGGGCCGCGAGGAGACCGGCGGCCACGCCGCAGACGAGGACGAGCACCCAGGTGGCCAGGACGATCCAGGCCTCGACGACATCGCTGTGCCGCCGCAGCGGGTTGCGCCGCCACCGCCACAGCCGTACCGGCCTGACCGTCGTGGCAGGTGTCCGTGTCATCGTCACCGCCTCCTCTCGCGCCGGCGGGCCCCTCAGCGGGTGCCGGCCGACTCGGCGTCCGGCAGGTCCGGGTCCAGATCCGGGTGGCGCGGCGGCCCGGCCAGCGCGCACCGCACGTCCACCACGCCGGGCACGGCCCGCGCGAGGCGCGCGGCGAGCGGTACGAGCGCGGTCTCCCGGACCCGGCCGCTGAGCGTCACGACACCATCGTGCACCTCCACCCGGATCCCGGCCGCTTCAGCGCCGAAGAGCCGGGTGACGACGTCGCCGCCGACCTCGTCGGCGATCTCCGCGTCGCCGCGCAGGAACACCTTCAGCAGGTCGGAACGGCTCACGATGCCCAGCAGGGTGCCCTCGGGGTCCACGACGGGGAGCTGCTTGACGCGGGCGCGTGCCATGACGCGCGCTGCGTGCCCGAGGGTGGCGTCCGGGGTCACCGTGACCGCCGGGGCGCTCATCAGCGCCCGCGCGCTCGCCGCCTGCGCCTTGACCTGCTCGGCGAGGTGGCGCGTCCCGCCGTACCGGTCGAGGTCGCGGTATTCCTCCTTGGGCAGCAGATCCGCCTCGGAGACCACGCCGACCACGTGTCCGGCGTCGTCCAGCACGGGCACGGCGCCGACCCGCCACTCGCGCATGGCCTGCACGATGTCCTTGAAGCCCGCGCCGCCGCGCAGGGCGAGCACCCTGCGGGTCATCACGTCGTCCACGGTGGTCGGAGTGCCGTCCATGGCTTCCTCCAGGGGGCTCTGGTACGCGCCGCACGTTCAGCCTGTGGCCGCCGCCCGGCCGCTGTCATGGGCCGACCGGACCCCACCGGGTGCCCGACGGACCCGCCCCGGAAACCGGGGTTACGAGGCGGGCAGCGGGACCCGCCACTCCAGTGTGGCCCCGCCCCCTCCGCTTTTCCCCACGTCGAGCCGGCCGCCGAGCCGCTCCGCGCGCTCGGCCATGTTGCGCAGCCCGCTGCGGCGGCCGCCGCAGGGGATGCCGACCCCGTTGTCACGGACCCACAGGCGCACCTCACGGCCGTCGGTGGCGAGCAGCACCTCGGCCCGGTCGGCGTGGGCGTGCCGGGCGATGTTGGTGAGGGCCTCGGAGAGCACGGCGACCACGTGGTCGGCGATCTCGCCCGGTACGTCGGTGTCGACCAGGCCCTCCATGCGCACGCTGGGCGCGAAGCCCAGCACCGGGGCGGCCTCGCCCACCACCCGGACCACACGGGCGCGCAGCCCGCCGGCCGCGGCGCCCTCGCGGGCGCGCAGCCCGAAGATGGTCGACCGGATGATCTTGATGGTCTCGTCCAGGTCGTCCACGGCGCGCAGCACCCGCTCGGACGCCTCCGGGTGCTCGATGAAGCGGCCCGCGCTCTGGAGGGTCATGCCGGTGGCGAAGAGCCGCTGGATGGCGAGGTCGTGCAGGTCCCGGGCGATGCGGTCGCGGTCCTCCAGTAGTGCGATCTGCTGGGCGGCCTGCCGGCGCTCGGCGAGCTCCATGGCGATCGCGGCCTGCGCGGCGAAGCCCCGCAGCATCTCGGTCTCCTTGTCCAGGAACGCCGGGCGGTCGCTCTCGCGTGCCAGCAGCAGCACACCGCGGGCGCCGCCCTCGCCGGTGCCGATCGGGACGGCGACGGCGGGGCCGAGGCCGTCGAAGCGCGGCGGGTCCTGGCTGACGCGGGGGTCATGGGCGACGTCGTCGCTGGTGACCGGGGCGGCGGCGGTGAAGGCCAGGCCCATCAGACTGTGGTCCAGGGGCAGTACGAGGCCGCGGTGGGCGTCGGACTGGGCGCCGACCGCGATCTCCACGCCGAGCGCCTCGGTGTCCGGCATCGGCATCGCGACGGCGCCGAGCGCCGAGCCGGTGATCTCGCGGGCGCGTTCGGCGATCAGGTCCAGGGCCTCGGCGCGTTCGCTGCCGGACATCAGGCTGTGGCTGATCTCGGCGTTCGCCAGCAGCCAGCGTTCCCGCAGCCGGGAGTCCTCGTAGAGGCGGGCGTTGTCGATGGCGACGCCGGCGGCGACGGCGAGGGTGGCGAGCACCGACTCGTCCTCCTCGTCGAAGTCGGCACCGCCGCGCTTCTCGGTGAGGTACAGGTTGCCGAAGACCTGGTCGCGGACGCGGATCGGGACGCCGAGGAAGGTGTTCATCGGCGGGTGCCCGGACGGGAAGCCGTACGACGCCGGGTGGGCGGAGAGCTTCGGCAGGCGCAGGGGCTCCGGGTGGCGGATCAGTTCGCCGAGGATGCCGTGGCCCTCCGGGTAGGGGCCGATCTCGGCGATCCGCTCCTCGGACAGGCCCACGGTGTGGAACGCGGCGAGGCTCGTGCCGTCGGGGCCGATGACGCCCAGCGCCGCGTACTCCGCGTCCACGAGGGCCGCCGCGGCCTCCACGATGGAGTGCAGGACCTGTTCCAGCTCCAGTTCGCGGCCTACGGAGAGCACCGCTTCCAGCAGGCTGTGCACCCGGTCCCGGGTACCGCGGGCCGCGTCGATCCGGGCCTGCAGTTCCTCCAGCAGCTCGTCCAGCTTCAGCTGCGGCAGCCGCACGCCGGGCTCCTCCGTTCCGGTCACCACGCCCTCCACTCCCCGTCGGACCATGCCTTCGGACCGACGGGTTCCGAAGGACACGGTAGCCGCTCGGAGCATGGAAGGGATACGCGGCCGGTGCTTCGGCGTCCCGCGGCCCCCCGCATGCCGGGGGCATGTGCCCCGGTGCGCTTCCTGGGCCGTACGGCCCGGAGAGCGGGCCCGAACGGCACTGTCGAGAGGCATACGACAGGGGCGAGGGTGTTCTCAGGAGCGGCACCGGTCCCCCGCGGTGTCGCTCCGTTCCGTGCGAGAGCACCGGGCCGGCCATGGCTCCTCGTCACGACACCGCCCGGCACCGCATCGGCCCCGGCCGCGCGAGGGCGGTGCGCGCACGGTCGTGCGCGCCCCGCCCTCGCGCGGATCAGGCCGCGGGTACGGCGAGTTCGTGCTGCTCCCCGCCGAGGACGACCTTGAGGGCGCCGGTCTCGGCGGCCCGGGAGAAGACGTCGTACGCCCGCTCCATCTGCTCCAACGGGAAGGTGTGGGTGACCAGTCGGCCGGTCGGCAGCCGGCCGGCCGCGGCCATCCTCAGCAGCATCGGGGTGGAGTAGGTGTCCACCAGGCCGGTGGTGATGGTGACGTCCCTGATCCAGAGGTCCTCCAGGTGCAGCGTGGCGGGCTTGCCGTGCACGCCGACGTTGGCCACGTGTCCGCCGGGGCGCACCACACGGGCGCACAGTTCGAAGGTGTCCGGCACGCCGACGGCCTCGATGGCCACGTCCGCGCCGAGCCCGTCGGTGAGGTCCGCGACCAACTGGTGCGGGGCCTCGTGCACGTCCGCGACGGCGTCGGCGCCGAACCGCCGGGCGGCCTCCAGGCGGGCCGGTGCCAGGTCGACGGAGATGATCCGCTCGGGTGAGAACAGGCGTGCCGTGGTGATCGCGGCGAGCCCGATCGGGCCGGCGCCCACGATCACGACGGTGTCGCCGGGGCTCACCCGCCCGTTGCGGACGCCGACCTCGTAGGAGGTGGGGAAGATGTCCGCGAGCAGCACGGCGTCCTCGCTCGCCAGGGTGCCCGGCAGCGGGTGCACGGACAGGTCGGCGTACGGGACGCGGACGTACTCCGCCTGCGTGCCGTCGATCAGGTGGCCGAGGATCCAGCCACCGCCGCCCAGGCACTGGCCGTAGACGCCCTCCCGGCAGAAGCGGCAGCGGCCGCAGGAGGTGACGCAGGAGAGCAGCACCCGGTCGCCGGGGCGGACGGTGCGCACGTCGCCGCCGGTCTCGACGACTTCCCCCACGGCCTCGTGCCCCAGCACCGTGCCGGGCCGTACCTCGGGCACGTCGCCCTTGAGGATGTGCAGGTCGGTCCCGCAGATCGTGACCGCTCCGACCTTCACGACGGCGTCGGTCGGCTCCTTGATCCCCGGATCCGGAACGTCCTCCCAGGAGGCCTCTCCGGGCCCGTGAAAGACATATCCCTTCATGCCGCTCCTCACCCTCTCGCTCGGTGTGCCGCGGGGCCGGGACGCACGAGCGGGTGTACCCCGGCAGGGTCCAGCCTGGGTGATCCCGGGGGGATCGCGCTTGGGCCGTTCGGCCCGCATGCCCCGCCGGACGGGGCGTGCGGGGCGGGCCCGGTCCGGGGCGCGCTCGCGCAACCCGGCCTTCCCGGGGCCTCAGCCTCCCCAGGTCCACTCCGCGACCTCCGGCAGGTCCGTGCCGTGTTCGCGGATCCAGTCGTGGTGGCGGCTGCGGACGTCGGCCATGGCCTGGCGGACGGCGGCGGCGCGTACCGCGAGACCGGGGACGCGGTCGATGACGTCCATGACCAGGCGGTAGCGGTCGAGGTCGTTGCGGACGACCATGTCGAACGGGGTGGTCGTGGTGCCCGACTCCTTGTAGCCGCGCACATGGAGGTTCGGATGCCCGGCGCGGCGGTAGGCGAGGCGGTGGATCAGCCAGGGGTAGCCGTGGTAGGCGAAGATGACGGGCTTGTCGGTGGTGAACAGACCGTCGTACTCGAAGTCGGTCATCCCGTGCGGGTGCTCCTCGTGCGGCAGCAGCCGGGTCATGTCGACCACGTTGACGACCCGCACCGCGAGGTCCGGCAGGTGCCGGCGCAGCAACTGGGCGGCGGCCAGCACCTCCTGGGTGGGGACGTCGCCGGCGCAGGCGAGCACGACGTCGGGTTCGGCGCCGTTCTCGGTGCCGGCCCACTCCCAGATGCCGGCTCCGCGCGCGCAGTGGGCGCGGGCCTGGTCCATGGTCAGCCAGTCGAAGCAGGGCTGTTTGCCGGCGACGACGACGTTGACGTAGTCGCGGCTGCGCAGCACGTGCTCGGCCACCGACAGCAGGGTGTTGGCGTCCGGCGGCAGATAGACGCGGACGACCTCGGGGCTCTTGTTGAGGACGTGGTCCACGAAGCCGGGGTCCTGGTGCGAGAAGCCGTTGTGGTCCTGGCGCCAGACGTGTGAGGTGAGCAGGTAGTTGAGGGAGGCGATGGGGGCCCGCCAGGTCAGCTGCCGGGAGGTCTTCAGCCACTTGATGTGCTGGTTGACCATCGAGTCGACGATGTGCACGAACGCCTCGTAGCAGGAGAACAGTCCGTGCCGGCCGGTGAGCAGGTACCCCTCCAGCCAGCCCTGGCAGAGGTGTTCGGAGAGGATCTCCACGACCCGTCCGTGCCGGTCCAGATGCTCGTCGACCGGGAGCATCTCGGCCTGCCACGCCTTGCCGCTGGCGTCGAAGACGGCCTGGAGCCGGTTGGAGGCGGTCTCGTCCGGGCCGACGAGGCGGAAGTCCCGGCGCTCGCGGGTGTCCTCCATGACCTGTTCGAGGAGGCCGCCGAGGATGCGGGTGGGTTCGTGCAGGGCCGTGCCCGGCTTGTCGACGGCCACGGCGAAGTCGTCCAGGGGCGGCAGCGGCAGGTCGCGCAGCAGCAGACCGCCGTTGGCGTGCGGGTTGGACCCGAGGCGCCGGGCGCCCTCGGGGACGCAGGCGAGGACGTCGGCGCGGGGTCGGCCGTCCGGGCCGAACAGTTCCTCGGGCCGGTACGAGCGCAGCCACTGCTCCAGCTGCCGCAGATGCGCGGGGTTCTCGCGCACGCCCGGCAGCGGGACCTGATGGGCGCGCCAGGTGCCCTCGACGGGTACGCCGTCCACCTCGGCGGGGCCGGTCCAGCCCTTGGGGGTGCGCAGCACGATCATCGGCCAGTGCACCCGCTCGGTGATCCCGTCCTCGCGGGCGCTGGACCGCATCTGCGCGATCCGGTCCAGCGCGTCGTCCAGGGCGGCGGCGAGGGCGCGGTGCACCTCGGCGGGGTCCTCGCCGGTGACGTACAGCGGCTCGTGGCCGTATCCCCGCAGCAGGGCGTCGAGTTCGCCCTCGGGGAGCCGGGAGAGCACGGTCGGGTTGGCGATCTTGTAGCCGTTGAGGTGCAGGACGGGCAGGACGGCGCCGTCGTGCACCGGGTCGAGGAACTTGTCGGAGTGCCAGGAAGCGGCGAGCGGTCCGGTCTCCGCCTCGCCGTCGCCGATCACACAGGCCACGAGCAGATCGGGGTTGTCGAAGGCGGCGCCGTAGGCGTGCGCGAGGGAGTAGCCGAGTTCGCCGCCCTCGTGGATGGATCCGGGCGTCTGCGGGGCCACATGGCTGGGCACCCCGCCGGGGAAGGAGAACTGCCGGAACAGCAGCTCCATGCCGGCCGCGTCCCGGCCGACGTCCGGGTAGGTCTCGCTGTAGCTGCCCTCCAGCCAGGAGCCCGCGAGGACCGCCGGGCCGCCGTGGCCCGGTCCCCATACGCACAGCGCGTCCAGGTCGCGGGCCTTGATGACGCGGTTGAGGTGGGTGTAGACGAGGTTGAGTCCGGGCGAGGTGCCCCAGTGGCCGAGCAGCCGCGGCTTGATGTGTTCGGGGCGCAGCGGCTCGGTCAGCAGGGGGTTGGCCATGAGATAGATCTGGCCGGCGGCCAGGTAGTTGGCGGCACGCCAGTGGGCGTCCAGGGTGCGCAACTCCTCCTCGCCGAGAGCGGCTTGTCGGGGGGCGGCCTCGGTCATGGGCACTCCGATCATCGTCAGGTTCGTGGTCGGCCCGTGGTGCGACTTCGCTTCGCGGGCGTGGTCAGCCGGTTTCCGGTACGACGGCCACCGGACAGGCCGCGTGGTGCAGCACCCCGTGGGCGACCCGGCCGAGCTGGAGGCCGAACCGGCCGGAGCGGCGCCGGGCGCCGACGACGAGCAGTCCGGCGTCCCGGGAGGCGTCGACGAGGACGTCGCGGGCGTGTCCCTCGGCGGTCCGCCGACGCTGCTCCAGCCCCTCGGGGAGGTCCCGCAGGGCCTCCTCCAGCGTCTCGGCGGCCTCCTGTTCGTGGGCCTGGGCGGGCCCGCCGGCGAGCAGTGGATGCCCGGTGGTGCCGTGCGCGGGGCGCCGCCACGCCCGTACGGCCTCCAGGGGCACCCCGCGCAGCGCCGCCTCCTCGGCGGCGAACCGCACGGCGGCCGGGCCGGCGTCCTTCCCGGCGACACCGAGCACGACACGGCCGGGGACCGGCCCCGCCGCCGTGTTCCCCGGCTCGCCGCGCAGCACGATCACCGGGCAGTGGGCACGGGCGGCGACCGACAGGCTGACCGAGCCGAGCAGCAGTTCGGTGACGGCGTTGCGGCCCCGGCAGCCGACGACCAGGAGACGCGCGGTGCTGCTCTCCCTCACCAGTCCGAAAGACGGTTCGTCGGGCAGCACGGAGGTGGTGAGCCGCAGCCCGGGGTGGTGCCGGTGGGCCCGGCGTTCGGCGGTGTCCATGATGTCCTGGCCCATCACCTCCTCGACCGGTTTCCCGACCTCCTGGGCGATGAGGGAACCCTCGTAGCGCTCCCAGAGCGAGGCGTGGACGAGGCGGAGCGGTGCCCCGCGCAGGGCGGCCTCCTCGGCGGCCCAGTCCACGGCGCGCAGGCTCTCCTCGGAGCCGTCGACGCCGACGAGAACGGGCAGGTCCATCGTGTTCACTCTCCCTGGTAGGGGTCGACGACGAGGCGGGCCCGCACCCCATCGTTGACGGATTCACCGGCGTACGCGAGCCGTGCGGCACCGTTTCGGCCATGGGCCTCGCCGCTTCCGGCCGGCCGTCCGGCCGGGGGTGCCGCCTCAGCTGTGCGCGACGACGGCCACCGGCGCGGCGACGTGGTGCAGGACGGCGTGGGTGACGTGGCCGATGTGGACGCCGTAGGGGCTCGTGCGGACGCGGCGGCCGACGACCACCAGGGAGGCGTCCCGGGCGGCCTCGACCAGGACCGGCGCGGAGTTGCCGGCCCGGCTCACCTCGCTCACCTCGACGTCCGGGAACTTCTGCCGCCAGGGCCGCAGCACCCCGGTGAGCAGGGTCGCGGCCCGTCGTCCGAAGGAGGGCATGACCGGCGGGTCGGCGGGGATGCCGTACGCGGCGTACGGCGGCGGCGTCCAGGCGTGCACGATCCGCAGCGCGGCGCCGCGGCGGGCGGCGGCGTCGAAGGCGAACTCCAGCAGGGTCCGGCTGGGGCCCTCCGGGTCGTCGATGTCCAGACCGAGGACGACCGGCCGGAAGGGGGTGGCGGCGGACGGGACGCCCGAGGGGTCCGGCAGGTGTTCGTCGGCGGCCTGTTCACCCGCACGGACCAGTACCACCGGACGCGTCGTGTGCGCGACGACGTACAGCCCGGCCGAACCGACCAGGAACCCGCCGAGCCGGCCGAGACCCCGGGAGCCGAGCGCCAGCAGCTCGGCTCCGTCGGCCGCCTCGGCCAGGGCCGGCGCCGGTTCGCCGGTGGCCTGGTCGGTGACGACCTCGATACCGGGGTGGCGCAGCCGCAGGCCCGCCGCGGACTCGCGCACCGTGCGGGCCCATTCCTCGGAGGCGGCACGGTCCGCGTCGGTGCCGGCCTCGGGCTCCCGCACATGCAGGATCCGCAACGGCAGGTCCCGCAGCGCCGCTTCGCGCGCCGCCCATTCGACGGCGGCCCGGCTCTCGGGCGAGCCGTCGAGGCCCGCGGTGACGGTTCCGGTCATGTTTCCACCTCTCGCACGCGTCGCCCCGGGGGGACAGGAGCGACGATTCCAGCCTCGGGCAGAACCGGCGAGCCGATCAGGGGCCGCTGGTCCCCCGCCGGGACCGACCGGCCCTCCCCGGCGGCGGTGTCCCGGGAGGGCCGGGCGGCCCCTGTGCCGACCGGGCGCGACCGGCGCACGCTGGGGGCAGCGGAACCCCCGTCGAGAAGCCGGGCAGAGAAGCCGGGTCGAGAAGCTACGGAGTCACCCATGTACGGCACCCCGCACATCGTCAGCGACGTCATGACGACCACCGTCGCCGCCGTCGGCCGGCGCGCTCCGTTCAAGGAGCTGGTGGAGATGATGCAGGACTGGCAGGTCAGCGCCGTGCCCGTGATCGAGGGCGAGGGGCTGGTGGTCGGCGTGGTCTCCGAGGCCGACATGCTGCCCAAGGAGGAGCTGCGGGACGACCCGGCCGAGGAGTACCGGCAGCTGCGGCCGCCCGCCGACATGGCCAAGGGCGAGGCGATCACCGCCGGGGACCTGATGACCTCCCCCGCCGTCACCGTGCGCGCGGACGCCACCCTCGCCGAGGCCGCCCGGACGATGGCCCGCGCCCGGGTGAAAAGGCTGCCGGTGGTGGACGGGACCGGGATGCTGGAGGGCGTCGTCAGCCGCGCCGATCTCCTCAAGGTCTTCCTGCGCGACGACCAGGAGATCGAGGAGGAGGTGCGGCGGGAAATCGTGGCGCGGCTCTTCCCGCCACCGGACTCGGCCGTGGAACTGCGGGTGGAGGACGGCGTGGTGACCGTCCTCGGCCGGATCCGGGACACCTCGCTGGTCCCGGTGGCGGCCCGGCTGGTGCGGGCGGTCGAGGGTGTCGTGGACGTGCGCTTCGACCTGGCGACCGGCCGGCCGGCGGCGGGGGCGTGACATCCTGGGAAGGAGGGCCCGTCCAGGGGATCAGGGCCGGTCCAGGGGATTGGGGCCGGTCGGCCCTGGTGCGCGCGGCGCCGTCCGGCGATGATCGGCCCGACGACGGGCCGCAGCCCGTCCGCTTTCCGGGAACGAGAGGCCGAGATGACCGAGACACGCACCTTCACGGCACAGGACCCGATCCGGGTGTTCCTGCTGGACGACCATGAGGTCGTCCGGCGCGGTCTGGCGGATCTCCTGGACGCCGAACCGGACATCTCCGTCGTCGGCGACGCCGACACCGCCGCGCACGCGCTGGTCCGGGGCCCCGCCCTGCGCCCGCACGTCGCGGTGCTGGACGTACGGCTGCCCGACGGGGACGGCATCTCGGTCTGCCGGGAACTGCGCAACCGGATGCCGGAGCTGGCGTGTCTGATGCTCACCTCGTTCGACGACGAGGACGCCCTGCTGGACGCGATCATGGCCGGCGCGTCCGGCTATGTGCTCAAGCAGATCAAGGGCTCGGACCTGGTCTCCGCGGTGCGCACGGTCGCCTCCGGCCAGTCGATGCTGGACCCGGAGACGACGGCCCGGCTGATGCGCTCGCTGCGGGCCGACCCGGAGGAGACGCCGTCGCTGCCGCCGGAGCTGGCGAGCCTGTCGCCGCGCGAGCGGGACATCCTGGCGCTGATCGGGGACGGCCTGACCAACCGCGAGATCGGCAGGCGGCTGTACCTCTCGGAGAAGACGGTCAAGAACCACATCTCCCGGCTGCTGGCCAAGCTCGGCGTGCAGCGCCGGGTCCAGGCCGCCGTGCTCGCCTCCCATCTGGAGCCGCAGGGCGCGCAGCAGCGCCCCGGCCGCTGACCCGGGCACGCCACGGCGGTCCACCCGGCACGGGCGCCGCTCAGGGGAGTTGGGGCACGACGGCCACCGGGCACTTGGCGTGGTGCAGCAACCGGTGCGTCACCCGGCCCAGTTGGAGCCCGGCGTGTCCGCGCTCCCGCCGTACCCCGAGGACCAGCAGGTCGGCCGCGGCCGAGCGATGGAGCAGCACCTTGCCGGGCGGGCCCTCCAGGACGGTCCGGGCCACCCGTACGTCCGGGTACTCGCCCAGCGGGGCCTGGAGCAGCTTGTCGATCAGTTCGGCCGCCTCGTCCTCGTGGTCCGGGGCGCTCCCGTCCTCGGCCCGGTCGCCGGAGCGGCGCCAGGTGCGCACCGCGTCCAGGACACAGCGCCGGGCGGCGGCCTCGCGCAGCGCGAAGCGGGCGGCCGTGTCACCGGTGCCGGGCTCGCCGACGCCGAGCAGCACCCGCTCATGGGTGCCCCCGAGCCCCGCCGCGTCCCCGCGGACCACGATCACCGGACCGGTCGCCCGCCCGGCGACGGCCAGTCCGACCGAGCCGAGCAGCAGCCCCTTCAGCTCGCCCCGGCCCCGGCTGCCGGTCACCACGGCGGTGGCGTGCTCGCCCTCGGCGAGCAGGGCGGAGACCGGGTCCTCGGCCGGCACGGCGGAGTCCACCCTCAGGTCCGGGGCCCGCCGCCGGACACGCTCCGTCGCCGAGGCCACGATGTGCGCGGCCATCACATGGGGAGCGGACGGTTCGCTGCCGAGCGAGGGGAGCCGGCCCTCGTAGCGCTCCCAGAGCGAGGCGTGCACGAGACGCAGGGGCACCCCGAGCCGGACCGCCTCGTCGGCAGCCCAGTCCACCGCCAGCAGGCTGCCGTCGGAGCCGTCGACACCCACGACCAGGGGCAGGGGCATCGTCCTCACCGCCTTTCCTCGGGCTGCGCGTCCGCGCAGCGGCCCGTCCGGCTCTCCACGCTCGCACGGCCGAACGGGTGAGCCGATGGGTACATTGTCCCTTTCGGCGGGAATCGGACTACTCCGGCGAGGTCCGGGCGGCCCCTGCCCCCGGGCGGCCCGCCCGGCGCAGTCTGGAGGCGGCACCCCCGGGTGCCGGTGTCCCTGTCGGTGCCCCGAAAGAGGTCCTGATGACCCGTCTCCCCGAGGCCGGCCCCCCGTACGGCGCGCCCTCCGCGGCGGATCAGGCCGGCGTCGCCCGGCTGATGACCGCGCCGCCGGTGACCGTCGCGCCGGACGTCACCCTGGCACAGGCCACCCGCCTGATGGCCGAGACCGCCGTCGGCTCCCTGCTGGTCGTGGCGGACGGCACCCTGCGCGGCATCGTCACCGATCGTGATCTGGCGCTGCGCGGGCTGGGCGAGGGCCTGCCGCCGGACAGCAGGATCGACGCGGTGATGTCACCGCGGGTGGTCACCCTGGACGCGGGCGACGAGGTCCACGAGGCGTACCGCACCTTCCGCCGCACCGGAGTGCGCCGGCTGCCCGTGCTGGACGACGGCCGCCCGGTGGGCGTGCTCACCCTGGACGATCTGCTGCTGGACGTGTTCCGGCGGCTGGCGGATCTGCTGGGGCCGGTGGCCTGGAGCGTGCTGCGGGAGCCGCCGGGGCCGCCGTGAGCCGACGGCTCAGGTCTTCTCGGAGGGGACGATCACCACCGGGCACACGGCGTGCGCGGCGACGCGCTGGCTGACCGAGCCGAGCATGACGCGGGCGAAGCCGCCCCGGCCCCGGCTGCCCACGACCAGGACCTCGGCGCCCTCGGCGGCCCGGAGCAGGATCTCGGCGGCGTCGCCGTGGGCCACGCGGGTGCGCACCCCGGCGGCCGCGTCCGCGCCGAGCACCTCGGTCAGCTCCTGCGCCATCTGATCGCGGGTCTCCTCCTCGTCGATGTACATGTCCACGGCGGGCGCGGACCAGCCGTACAGCGGCACCTCCCACGCCGCGACGGCCTCCACCGCGCCGCCGACGAGCCCGGCGTAGCGCACGGCCCAGCGCACCGCCTCGAAGGAGGACGGCGAGCCGTCGACCCCCACCACGACCCGGGGCTTGGAGACGTCCTGGTCCATCTGTCCCACCTCTCTGCGGCGGCCCGCCGGCCACGGCTGTCGCCCCCTGTGCTCCACGCTGCGCGACGCGCCGCCGCGCCGCCAGAAAAGAGCGTCCGTTCGGCCCTGCCGCCGGGGGCCGGGGCGGTGCATCCTGCCGTAAGGGGAATGCCGTAAGGGGAATGCCGTAAGGGGAACCGGTAGGAACGGGAGGTGAGGCACGAATGGGCAAGCAGAGCAGGAAGAACGGCAAGGCGAAGGCCGGGGGGCCGCGCACCGGCCGCGACTGCGGGGCCCCGTTGCCCGCACGCCGGGGAGCGCGTCCCCGCGCCGGCGACGCGCCCCCGGAGCGGGCCACTGGCGCGGCCACGGCCCCGGCAATCAGTGGCTGCTGCTGCCCGGCGGCACATGGCGGCGGGTGGAGACGATCCGGGTGCGCGGGCTGTTCGGCTGAGCGGACGCCTCGGCTCCTCCGGGGCCTTTCCCGCCACCGCGCCACCCCGGCGAGGTCCGGCAGGGCGGCCCTAACCCGGGGTGACCGGGAGATCGTCGGTGAAGGCGTTGATCGGCCGGGCGATCGGGGTGATCCGGCGGGCGTCCAGCGCGGCCGGCGCGGATCCGGTGCCGAGGGTGCCCGCCGGGTGCCAGGTCCCGGTCACCGCGAGCCAGGTGTCGGCGGCGGGCGGCCCGGCGGAACCGGAACCGGAACCGTGGACATGGATCTTGACGGTCTGGGAGTCGGCGGCGCAGCAGGTGAAGATGATGCGGGTGAGGTACCAGCCGTCGCCCGCCGGGTCGGGCGTGACGAAGCCGGTCAGGCGGACGGTACGGCCCTGGATGGCCCGGCTGCGGTCCTGCTGGACGCGCTTGGTGAAGTCCGTGAGGGTCAGCGGCAGCGGGGAGGTCGCGGGCAGCGGCTCGAAGCCCTTCCTCTGCACGGCGACCGGCTTGGCGCCGGAGCGCGCGGCGGTGTACGCGCCGAGGGCGGGCGGGGCGAAGAGGAGGAGGCTCAGGGTGGGGAGGACGAGGAGCCAGGCGATCCTGGGGGTGCCGGAGTGGTCGTGCCCCTCGTGTCCCCCGGGGCCGTCGTGCGGGCGCCCCTCAGGCCCGTCGTGGGCGTGCCCTTCCTGATCGTCGGGGGCGTGTCCCTCGCTCCCGGTCCGGGAGAAGGCCGCCGCGATCCCGAGCAGGAGCAGGACGACGCCGGAGGCGATGAGCACGGGGCGCAGTCCGGGCTTGACGTAGCGCAGGTACGTGTCGCTGAACAACGTGACGCGCAGCAGGCCGAGGCCGGTCAGCTTCAGCAGCAGACCCTGGAAGAGGCGTCTCACAGCAGGGCCCCTCCGGTCAGGGCGCTGGCGGCGACGGCCACGACCGTGGTCGCCGTACAGAACCGCCAGGCGAAGGCGCGGCCGAAGGTGCCCGCCTGGAGGGCGATCAGCTTCAGGTCGACCATGGGCCCGACCACCATGAACGCGAGCCGGGCGGTCGGCGAGAAGCCGGTCAGCGAGGCGGCGACGAACGCGTCGGCCTCCGAGCAGACCGCCAGCAGCACCGCGAGGCCCGCCAGGAAGAGCACCGAGAGCCAGGGCGTGCCGGAGAAGGCGTCGAGGACGGCGCGCGGCACGGCGACGTTGAAGGTGGCGGCGGCCATGGCGCCGAGCACGAGAAAACCGCCGGCCTGGAGGAAGTCGTACTGGAAGCCGATCCGGAACTCCCGCCAGCGGCTGCGGCCGTGCGTGTGCCCGGTGTGCCGGTGACGCAGGGCCGGGCGCAGCCACTTCTCGTCACCCCGCCACAGCCACAGCCAGCCCATCACGGCCGCCGTGCCGAGGGAGGCGAGCAGCCGGGCGGCGATCATCGCGGGGTTGCCCGGGAAGGCGACGGCGGTGGCGGTGAGCACGACCGGGTTGATGGCGGGCGCGGACAGCAGGAAGGCGAAGGCGGCGGCCGGGGTGACCCCGCGGCGGATCAGGCTGTTGGCGACCGGGACGGAGGCGCATTCGCAGCCCGGCAGCACCGCGCCGGCGACACCAGCGACCGGTACGGCGAGCACGGCCCGCTTCGGCAGCACCCGGGTGAACAGGTCGGCGGGCACGAAGGCGTTGATGGCACCGGAGAGCACGGTGCCGAGGACGAGGAACGGCATCGCCTGGACGACGATGGCCAGGCAGACGGTGCGCCAGGCCCCTACGGCGGGACGGTCGAGCCACCCCGTGCCACCGAGGAGGACCACGGCCGTCGCGGCCGCCGCGAGCAGGACGGCGGCGCCGAGCGGCCACGGCCGGGGGCGGCGCACGGACGGGGGCGGAGGGACGGGAACGACCGCCACATCCTCCGCCGCGGCAACCAGTTCATCCGTTTTTTCCATGATCGCTCCGGATGTCGGTGTCCGGCCGACGATAGGCGAGGACCGGGGCCGGGACGCGTGTACACGCCGCCGGGGCGACCGCTGTGCACCACTTGGGCGCCCCGGCTCCCTCGGTGACACTTCTTACAATCCCGGCGGAAACGAGGCCGGAGTGACGGCAGCCACTTCGCACGGGGCGGGTTTTGTCTACGTTCAGGTGCCATGTCCTCGCACCCGCGCCGCGCGGCCGGCGTCCTCATGGCCTCGGCGGCCGCCCTGCTGTCCGCCGCCGTCCCGGCGGCGGCCGCCGTCACGCCCGCCCCGAAGACCCCGGTCCCCGATCCGCGCGCCACCGTCGCCGTCCTCGACCTCGACGCGGGCGCCACCACCCCCGTGGTCCGGGGCGAGGACCGCGCCTACGACACGGCCAGCATCGTCAAGGTCGACATCCTCGCCGCGCTGCTGCTCAAGGCGCAGGACGAGCGGCGCGCGCTGACCGACGACGAGCGCGGCCACGCCGAACCGATGATCCGGCGCAGCGACAACGACGCGGCGGACGCCCTGTGGCGGGAGATCGGCCAGGACGCAGGGCTCACGGCGGCCAACCGGCGCCTCGGACTGACCTCGACCACGGCCGGTACCGGCGGCAGGTGGGGGCTCACTCGGACCACCGCCGGCGATCAGATACGGCTGCTGCGCGCGGTCTTCGACGACAGCGCCGACACTCCCCTCAACCCCGACTCCCGCGCCTACGTCCGCGCCCTGATGGGCGAGGTGCTGCCCGAGCAGTCCTGGGGCGTCTCGGCGGTGGCCGCGCCGGGCGCCGAACTGAAGAACGGCTGGCTCCAGCGCACCACCACGGGGCTGTGGGACGTCAACAGCATCGGTGAGGTCACCATCGGCGGCCACCGCTGCCTCGTCGCCGTCCTCTCCGACGGCAGCGCCTCCATGAGCGACGGCGTCTCCCTGGTGGAGCGCACCGCCCGCACCGCCCTGGCCTGACGGCCGGGCGGGGGGGGCGCCCTCGGGGCGCGCGGACGGAGCGGCGGAAGGGCCCGGGGCGCGAGGGGGCCGGGGCGGTCTCCGATACAACCGTTCCGGTGGCACAGACGTCTCACAGAGTGGGGAACTCCCGTTCCCCCACCGACCGTTCGTCCGCCACTGTCGCTCCAGTCAGAGGATTCCATGCCCTTCAGCTCTCCCGGCCCCCGTGCGGTGCGCCAGACCGCGGGCGCGTTCGGCGCCGTCGCCCTGATCGCGCTGTGCGCCGCGCCGGCCGTGGCCGCCGACGTCCCCGCGACCGCCCTGGCGCTGGGCACCATCGCACCGTTCGACAAGGTGAAGCCGGGCAGCGAACTGCCGTTGTCGCCCACCTTCGCCGACACGGGCACGGCGACGCTCGACAAGGTCTGGCTGTCGTACTCCCTCACCCACGGCCTGGGCCGGACCGCGGTGCCGTCCAACTGCCTGAGCTACGCGGTCGGTTCGACCGACGAGGAGCCGGGCCACACGCAGGTGGTGTGCGAGTTCGACCAGCCGGTGCGGCCGGGCGTCGTCTACGCCCCGGAGCGACCGCTGGCCCTCAAGGCCCTGGACCGCGCCCTGTACGAGCACGTCCAGGTGGCCGTCGGCTCCTCGGCCCCGGCCCCGGACGACGGCGCCTCCACCCCGGCGCACGGTACGGCCGCCGTCGTGAAGCTGGTCGAGCGCACCGGCGAGACGGCGCCGCCGGCCGGCGCCGCGTCGAGCACGGACGTCGCGGTGAACGCCGTCAACACGGCCGACTTCCAGGTCGGCGGCGCCCGGTTGAAGGGCAAGGCCGGGGACACCGTCACGCTGCGGGTGAGGTTCGCCAACGCCGGGCCCGCCTGGGTGCTGCCGCAGCCGGGTCAGCGCGCGGCCCATGTCCTGGTCACGCTGCCCGAGGGCACCTCGGCGGTGCGGACCGACGCGCTGTGCGAGAACACCGGGGCCGAGTCCTACGCGTGCGGCACCGGCGCGCCCTGGGTGAACGAGCACGAGAGCAGGACGTACACCTTCAAGGTGAAGCTCGACAAGGCGGTGCCCGGCGCCCGCGGCTACGTGGAGATCGGCCCGGAGACCCGGCCGTTCGACCACGTCGGGAAGAACGACACCGCCCGCGTCACGCTCTCCGTCACCGGCGGCACCGACACCACGGGCGGCGGCTCCACCGGGGACGGCGGCTCGAAGGGCGGCGACGGGACCGGCGGCACCGGTTCGACGACGCCCACGGGCGGCACGGGCACGGACGGCGGTACCACCACGACGGGCGGCACCACCGGCACCACGTCCGGCACCACCGGGGGCCTCTCCACCGGCGGTTCCGGCACCACCGGCGGCAGCCTCGCGAGCACCGGCGCCGGTCCCGCGCTGCCCCTCGCCGGCGCCGCGGCCGTGGCCGTGGTCGTCGGCGCGGGCGCCGTGGTGGCCGCCCGCCGCCGGGGCGGCCGCCGCGACTGATCCCCGCGTGGTCCGGCCGGTGTCGCCGCCGGCCGGACCACGCGCCGGTCAGATTCCCGAGCCGCCGAAGCCCTGGGTGGTGTAGGCGCACTCGGTGTAGATGTACCCGGGGCGCAGCTTGGCGGTGTCGGAACCCGCGGTCGTCACCTGGCCGCCGTTCGGCTTGTGCACGAAGTACGTGGTGCCGACCGGGAGCAGCAGGGTGCGCTGCGGATAGTCCCTGCCGCCGGCACAGGGCTTGAAGGTGGACACCAGCGTGTCGGCGAGCGGGTACGACCGGCAGCCGCCGCAGGCCTTCAGGGTGAAGCTGCCGGTGACCGGACCGGTGTAGAGGACGGTGACGTCCTGCGGGCTGTCGTTCTTGACCGTGACGGAGATGCTGCCGCCACTGGCGGTGGTGGGCAGCTTCTTGCCGGCGGCCGGGATGGTCTGGGCGACCTCGGCGGCGATGGCGATCTTCTGGGCGCGCGCCCGGTTCTTGTGGTGCGGGTGCCCCGCGACGAACTTGTCCATCGTCTGCTGGGCGCCGCTGAAGTCGCCGCTCCGGTACTCCTGGACCCCGCAGTCGTAGGCGCCGTCGTCACCGCTGCGCCCGGCCCGGGACGCGGCGGACGCGAGCCCGCCGTCGGGGTCGCCCGCGGCCGTCCTCAGGTCGCCGATCCTGGTGTCGAGCTGCTGCAACTCCTCGACGGCCGCACAGGATCCGGAGCCGCCCACACCCTTCTGCGCCTTCTTCACGGCCGCGTCGACGGCGGGGACCACCTTCGTCGTCTGCGCGGAGCGCGGGAAGGTCTTCATCAGGTCGCCGAAGCGGGTGACCCAGTCCTGGCCGCCCGCGGACAGGCCCTGTGATCCGCACTCGTACAGCGAGGTCGCGAGGCGGTCGTCGGGCCAGCCGGCGAGCGTGCCGACGGTGGCCCGCGGCAGTTCACCGGGGACCGTGCGCAGATAGGTCAGCGGGGCCACGGCGGTGCAGTAGTCCTGGCTGTCGTAGGGCGCGGCGATCTCGGAGTAGTAGGTGCGCAGGCTGGCGGGGACCTTGCGGGCGGCACGGGAGCCGGGGTGGTCGGCGACGAGGCCGCGGTAGACCCCGAGGACCTCGCGGTAGTCCGGCTCGGCGGTGCCGAACGGCTTGCCCGCGTCCGCCGCCACCAGATGGTCGGCGCTCGCCAGACGGTCCAGGAGGGCCTGCTGCACGGCCTCGTCCCGGGCGTCCTGGTACCAGAGCGCGCCACCGGCCGGCACGGCGAGCAGCACCAGGCCGAGCAGCAGCGCGAGGGGCGCGCGGCCGGGCCACACCAGGCGGGTGCGCAGTCCGGTGTACGCGCCGTGGGCCGCCGCCAGCACCAGGAGGAGCGCGTAGCCGGCCAGCAGGGCGCCGGGGACGCCGTCGGCGTCGGCGGGCAGGGCGGCGACCAGCAGGATCGCGGTCGCCACCCAGCAGGCGGCCATGAGGAGCCGGCGCCGCGTGAGCGCGTAGCCGAGACCGAGTCCGCCGAGGTTGAGCAGGGCGACGGCGACGGCCCGGCCGGTGTCCGGGGGCGCGGGCGGCGGGCTCGCGGGCATGGGCGGCACGCCGACGCCCTGGCCCGGCCCGTACGGCCAGGGGCCCGCGGGCGCCGCTCCGGGGCCACCGGGACCTCCAGGGCCGGCGGCTCCGCCGGGAGCTCCAGCGGTGTTCCCGAATCCCCCGGAGCCCTCAGGCGGCCCAGCGGGCCCACCAGGGCCGGCACCTGGTCCCCCCGGTCCTCCCGAACCCGACGTCCCCCCGGGCCCTCCCGCGCCTCTCGGGCCCTGCGGGCCCCCGAAATCTCCGGACATGACGACTCCCCCCGGTCCGACGAACCCCCGCCGTGCGTGGCCTTCGATTCTAGCGTTCGGCGAACCCGCCTGAGCCCCAACACCAGTTCGCCCGAGGTCACTTGGGGATCGGACCACCCCTCCTTCCGACGTGGCCGCAGCCGGTGGGCCGGTCCGCCCGTCCGCAACCCGGGAACGGACACATCGCCTGACCGGCCCAATGCGGGTGCGTCGGAGGGGCGCGGAGCCGTGACGGGTGTGACCGTGGTGGAAGGAATCCCCGGGTGAGCGACTGACCGCCCGGTTGGCCAGCGACGAGGAGGCGGGATGCCGGACCAGGTCGGCGTGCGCGAACCCCTGCTCACGGACGATGCCGTCGCCGGGCACGCGCCGGACTTCGAGCAGCTGGGCGCCGTCGCGGACGCCGTGCTGTACGAGGGCTATCTGCTGTACCCGTACCGCCGGTCCTCCCCCAAGAACCGCGTCCGCTGGCAGTTCGGGGTGCTCCTGCCGCGTGACTGGGTGGAGCGCTTCGGTCCGGTGGCGCCCGGTGTCTCCGGCTCCGCGGACTCCTGGTACCAGCGGACGGAGTGCCTGGTCCGCGCCCCGGAGGACGACGCGGTCGTACGACTGCGGGTGCGATACCTCCAGATGCAGCACAAGCAGGTGGAGGACGCGGACGGGTCGCCGGTGGAGTCCCTGCGCACGGACGACGGCGTCACGCATCTCTCCTTCGACGAGGCGATCCCGCGCGAGACCGAGCTGGCGGTGCCGCTCGCCGAGCTGCTGGACGGCGGCCGCACGGTCGATGTCGGCGCGCCCGCCGGTGACGGGGACGAGCCGCTGCCGGGGGACGCGGGGCGGACCGTTCGGCGGCACCGGGAGCTGCGGGCCGCGACGACGGTGGCCGCCGAGCCGCTCGGGCCGGGCCTCTACCGGCTGCGGGTGCGCACCGAGAACACGGGCGTTCCGGCCGACCCCGGAGCCTGCCGGAACGAGGCGCTGCGGGACGCGCTGATCGCCACGCACACGGTCATCGGCGGCGAGGGCGTGGAGTTCGCCTCGCTCATCGATCCGCCGACGGCCCTGGCCGAGCGGGCGCGCGACTGCCGCAACGCGTTCACGTTCCCCGTGCTCGGCGGCGCGCCCCCGGAGCCGGCCGAGGGCGCGGGCCAGGGCGAGACCGGCCCGGCGATGCTCTCGGCGCCGATCATCCTGCCGGACCATCCGCGGGTGGCGCCGGAGAGTCCGGGCGATCTGCACGACGCGGCGGAGATCGACGAGATCCTGACGCTGCGCACGATGCTGCTGACCGACGAGGAGAAGGCGGAGGCGCGGGCCACCGACCCCCGGGCCGCGCGGATCCTGGACCGGGTCGACAGCATGCCCCGCGAAGTCTTCGAACGCCTGCACGGCGCGATCCGCTCGCTGACCCCGGCGGGATCGCCGGGCTCCCGGGCGTCCGGCCGCTCGGCCACGGCTCGCGCCGCGGCTCCGGCTTCCCGGCCGGCGGCCGCGGGCCCCGGACCGTCCACCGCCCCCGGGTCCGGCCCCGCTCCCGGCTCCCCCGCCACCCAGCGCCCCGCCTGGTGGCAGGAGGGCGGGGACGAGGGGTTGTCGCCCACCACCGACACCGTGCTCGTGGCCGGCGTCCCCGTCGGGGCCGGCAGTCCGGTGCTGCTGCGGCCGCGCACCCGGGGGGCCGACGCCCAGGACATGTTCCTGGCCGGGCGGTCCGCCACCGTGGCCGGGGTCTTCCACGACGTGGACGGCAGCGTCCGGCTCGCCGTGACCGTGGACGACGACCCCGCCGCCGAACTGCACGGCTGGTACGGCCGCTTCCACTACTTCCGGCCCGACGAGGTCGAACCCCTCGCAACCACGGGCACCCCGGCCACCCCCGGCCGGGCCCACGACCGACTGCGACGGAGGCCGCAGAGATGACCACACAGAGCGGTACCACCGAGGCCCGCGCCGACGCCCCCGAGGGCTTCGACGAGATCACCATCCTGTGGATCTCCGAGGGCATGAGCTGCGACGGCGACACGGTGTCGCTGACCGCCGCCGGGCAGCCGTCCATCGAGGACGTGGTGCTCGGCCTCATCCCGGGCCTGCCCAAGGTCAACCTCGTCAACAAGGTCCTCTCCCCGAGCCTGGGCGGCGAGGACTTCCTCGCCCCGTACCGCAAGGCGGCCCGCGGCGAGCTGGAACCGTTCATCCTGGTGATCGAGGGCTCGATCCCGAACCAGAACATCATCGAGGGCGACGGCTACTGGACGTCGTTCGGCAACGACCCGGAGACCGGCCAGCCGCAGACCCTGAACTGGTGGATCGACCAACTCGCGCCCAAGGCCTGGGCGGTGGTCGCGGCCGGCACCTGCGCCACGTTCGGCGGCATCCACGCCATGGCCGGCAACCCGACCGGCTGCATGGGCCTCGCGGACTACCTGGGCTGGGAGTTCAAGGCACGCTCGGGCCTCCCGGTGGTCAATGTGCCCGGCTGCCCGATCCAGCCGGAGAACTTCATGGAGACCCTGGTGTGGGTGCTCCAGCACGCCGCCGGCAGTGCGCCCCCGCCGCCGCTGGACCACATGCTGCGGCCGCAGTGGCTGTTCGGCAAGACCGTGCACGAGGGCTGCGACCGGGCCGCGTACTACGAGCAGGCCGACTTCGCCAAGGACTACAACTCCCCCAAGTGCCAGGTGAAGGTGGGCTGCTGGGGCCCCGTCGTCAACTGCAACGTGCCCAAGCGGGGCTGGATGTCCGGCATCGGCGGCTGCCCGAACGTCGGCGGCATCTGCATCGGCTGCACCATGCCCAGCTTCCCCGACGCGTTCATGCCGTTCATGGACGAGCCTCCGGGCGGCACGCTCTCGTCGATGGTGATCAAGCCGTACGGCGCGGTCATCCGCCGGCTGCGCGGGCTGACCAACGACATGGTGAACCACGAGCCCCGCTGGCGGCACAACAAGCAGAAGCTGACCAGCGGTTACGACCCGCACTGGCGGGCGTGACGCGGCACTCCCCCGCCGCCTCTCCCCCCGCCGCCCGCTCTCCCCTGCCGCCCACTCCGCCATCCGCCCCGCCCGACCCGAACAGCGAGGGACAGTACCGCAGATGACCACCACCGACGCGCGGACCTCAGGACGCAAACCAGCCCAGCTCGTGGACATGAACTGGGATCCGATCACCCGGATCATCGGCAACCTGGGCATCTACACGAAGATCGACTTCGCCAATCGTGAGGTCGTCGAGTGCCACAGCACCTCGTCGCTGTTCCGCGGCTACTCGGTGTTCATGAAGGGCAAGGACCCGCGCGACGCCGGGTTCATCACCTCACGGATCTGCGGCATCTGCGGCGACAACCACACCACCTGCTCCAACTACGCCCAGCAGATGGCCTACGGCGTCAAGCCGCCGAAGCTGGCCGAGCACATCACCAACCTGGGCGAGGCGGCGGAGTACATCTTCGACCACACGATCTTCCAGGACAACCTGGTCTTCGTGGACTTCTGCGAGGCGATGGTCAAGGCCACCAACCCAGGGGTGCTGGCCCGCGCCGAGCGCACCGACGCGCCCCGCGGGGACGTGCACGGCTACCGCACCATCGCGGAGATCATGAAGGCCTTCAACCCCTTCGAGGGCGAGGTCTACAAGGAGGCGCTGAAGGTCAGCCGGATCACCCGGGAGATGTTCTGCCTGATGGAGGGCCGCCATGTGCACCCCTCCACGCTCTACCCGGGCGGCGTCGGCACGATGCCGCAGCCGAGCGTCTTCACCGACTACCTCAGCCGGCTGATGCGCGTCATCGACTTCGTCAAGAAGGCGGTGGCGATGAACGACGACGTCTTCGACTTCTTCTACGAGGCCCTGCCGGGCTACGAGGAGGTCGGCAAGCGCCGTATCCTGCTGGGCTGCTGGGGCGCCTTCCAGAACCCCGACGTCGTCGACTACCGCTACGCCACCATGAACGAGTGGGGCAAGGCGATGTACGTCACCCCGGGCATCGTGGTGGACGGCAAGCTGGTCACCAACAACCTGGTCGACATCAACCTCGGGCTGCGCATCATGCTGGGCAGCTCCTTCTACGAGGACTGGGTGAACGAGGACCCGTTCGTCACCCACGACCCGCTGGGCAACCCCGTCGACATGCGCCACCCGTGGAACCAGACCACGGTGCCGGTGCCGCAGAAGCGGGACTTCGAGGGCAACTACAGCTGGGTGATGAGCCCCCGCTGGTACCACCCGGACACCGGCGAGCACCTCGCCCTGGACACCGGCGGCGGTCCGCTCGCCCGGCTCTGGTCGACCGCGCTGAGCGGCCTCGTGGACACCCCGTACGTGAAGGCGACCGGGGGCGGTATCCGCATCACCCTGCCCAGGGGTGAGAAGCTGCCGGAGACCACCCTGGAGTGGCGCATCCCGAAGTGGAGCAACACGCTCGAACGCGACCGCGCCCGGCCGTACTTCATCGCCTACGCCGCCGCCATGGCCCTCCAGTTCGTGGAGGAGGCCATGGGCATGCTGCAGAGCGGCGACACCAAGGTCTTCGAGAACTTCGAGGTGCCGGACGAATCGATCGGCTGCGGCTTCCACGAGGCGGTGCGCGGGGTCCTCTCGCACCACCTGGTGATCCGCGACAAGAAGATCGCCAACTACCACCCGTACCCGCCGACCCCGTGGAACGCCAGCCCCCGCGACATCTACGGCACGCCCGGTCCCTACGAGGACGCGGTGCAGGGCCAGCCGATCTTCGAGGAGAACGGGCCCGACGACTTCAAGGGCGTCGACATCATGCGCACCGTGCGCAGCTTCGACCCCTGTCTGCCGTGCGGGGTGCACATGTACATGGGCAAGGGCAAGACCCTGAGCACCGTGCACTCGCCGACGTACGGGGCCGACCATGGCTGATCCGGCCGGACGTCTGGCGGATCCGGCGGTGGAAGCCCGGCTCGCCCGGCTCGACGAGGTGCTGGCCGGACTGGAGCACACACCGGGTCCGGCCCTGGAGGCGGTACGGCTGCTGACCGAGGTCTACGGCGAGGCCCTCGCAAGGGTCCTGGACGGCGCGGACGAGCGGCTGGGCGCGCGGCTGGCCGGTGACGAGCTGGTCGGGCACCTCATGGTGCTGCACGGGGTGCACCCCCGGCCCCTGGCCGAGCGGGCCGAGGACGCGGTGGAGCGGCTGCGGCCCGCGGTGCGCGAGCGCGGCGGCGACCTGACGTGGGCCGGGGTCGAGAGCGGGGTCGCACGGGTGCGGCTCGACTCCGGCAGCGGCGCCAAGGGCGGCTGCGGCGGCGGGTGCGGGGGCGGCTCCGCGGACATCGCGGCGGCGGTCCGGGAGGCCGTGCTGGCGGTGGCCCCGGAGCTGACCGGGGTGGAGATCGTGCCGGACGGCGAGGAGCGCAGGGCCGCCCCCGCCTTCGTACCGCTGAACACGATCAAGCGCCGGTCCGTGCCGCAGGAGGCCGGGTGAGCGCGGACGGAGCACTCGCCCGGGTCATCCGCTCCGCCGCCGACCGCGCGGCCACGGCCGAGGCGGAGAGCTGCGAGCTGTGCGCGGCCCGGGTGGCGGACGAGCACCCGCACCTGTACGACACCGGGGCCGCCGAGGTGCGCTGTGTGTGCGGCCCCTGCTCGGTGCTGTTCGCGGACGGCGCGGCGGGCGAGGGCCGCTACCGGCTGGTGCCCCGGCGCCGGCTGCGGCTCCCGCCGGTCGACACCGGGGTGCTGGGCGTCCCGGTGGGCCTGGTGTTCTTCGTGCCGCGCTCCGACGGGGCGGTCACCGCGCAGGGGCCGAGCCCGGCCGGGGCGATGCGCTGGGAGGTGGACGCGGACGCCTGGCGGCGGCTGGCCGCCGAGGTCCCGCAGGTGGCGTCCATGACCCCGGACGTGGAGGCGCTCCTGGTGAACACCGTGCGGGGCCTGTCGGAGCACTGGATCGTGCCGGTCGACGACTGTTTCCGGATGACGGCCCTGGTCCGCCGCGAGTGGCGGGGGCTCTCCGGTGGCGGGCGGGTCTGGCCGGCCGTAGAACAGTTCTTCAGGGACCTCACCGAACGGTCGTAGTCGTACGACCTGGAAGGAGAGCGGACATGGGCAGCATCCGAGTGGGCCGCGCCCAGGCGAAGCCCGACACCCCGAGCCATGTTCCCGGGCTGCACCAGGGCAACAAGGGCCCGTACCAGGAGCAGACCGGACACCACCGGGACGGCAGCTCCGACGCGCGCCGCTCCACCGGTATCCACTGGAAGCGGCATGACGCCCTGGGCGAGAGCATGCCGAACATCTCGCCCGGCTGAGAGAACGGAAAGTGACCGCCATGAGCGATTGCAGAAGAAGAAGGCGCACCCGAGCGGGGATGTCCGGACGGCAGTTGCTGCTGCTCCAGGCCGCGCTGGTCGGCGGCGTGATCACCGCCCTGGTCGTCAAGGAGATCCCGGGCATCATGCGGGAGCTGCGGATCTTCCGGATGACCGGCGGGCCGGGCGCGAACCGGCGCTACCCCTGAAACGGCCGTGCACGAACTGTCGATCGCGTCGGCGATCGTGGAACAGGCCGAGGAGATCGCCCGCGCGGACGGTGCGGACCGGGTGTCCGCGGTGACCGTGCGTGTCGGCGAGCTGTCCGGGGTGGTGCCCGACGCACTGGACTTCGCCTTCGAGGTGGCCCGCGACGGCACGGCGCTCGCGGACGCCCGGCTCGTGGTGGAGCCGGTGCCCGCGCTGGCGTGGTGCGACGGGTGCGCCGAGGAGTTCGCGGTGGGCATACCGCCGTTCTTCTGGTGCCCGCACTGCGACCGTCCCTCCCAGGAGCTGCGCAGCGGACGTGAGCTGGAGATCACGGGCATCGACACGTAGGAAATCGACACGCAGGAAGCGGTCCGGCCCCCGACGGCGGGGGCCGGACCTGTGCGTACCGCTGCCGTCAGCAGATCCGGGGCAGTTGCTCGCCCAGCGGCAGGTCCACGACCCGGGTGCCGCCGAGGCCGGTGGCGACGACGACCATGCCCGGGTGGTCCGCGACGCACTCCCCGATCCGCGCCGCGCCGGTGCCCTGCGGGTGGGCGCGCATGGCGGCGAGCACCGCCTCCGCGTGCTCCGGCGGCACGAACGCGACGAGCCGGCCCTCGTTGGCGACGTACAGCGGGTCCAGGCCGAGGAAGCCGCAGGCGTTCTCCACCTCCTCCGGGACCGGGACGGCCCGGTCCCGGAGGAGTACGCCGGTGCCGGAGGCGCGGGCGATCTCGTTCAGGGCGGTGCCGAGCCCGCCCCGGGTGGGGTCGCGCAGGACGTGCAGGTCCTTGGTGACCTCCAGCATGGCCGCGACCAGACCGGCCAGGGGGGCGGTGTCGGAGGTGATCTCGACGCCGAACTCCAGGCCCTCGCGCACGCTCATGACGGCCACGCCGTGCTGTCCGATCGGCCCGCTGACGATGACCGCGTCGCCGGGCCGGGCGCGCCGCGGACGGATGTCGACGCCCTCGGGGACCAGTCCGACGCCCGCCGTGGTGACGTAGACGCCGTCGCCGTGCCCGGACTCGACCACCTTGGTGTCGCCGGTGGCCACGGTGACGTCCGCGGCCCGCGCGGCGGCGCCGACGGCGCGGGCGATCCGGCCGACGACGGACAGTTCCACGCCCTCCTCCAGGACGAAGGCGGTGGAGAGGAAGGCGGGCCGGGCGCCGCTCATCGCGAGGTCGTTGACGGTCCCGTTGACGGCGAGGTCGCCGAGGCAGCCGCCTGGGAAGAACAGGGGCCGTACGACGTAGGAGTCGGTGGAGAAGGCGATCCGGGCGCCGCCGAGGTCGAACACGGCCGAGTCGGTGAGGGCGGCGAGGAGGGGGTTGCCGTAGGCGGGGGCGAAGACCTGCTCGATCAGCTCGGCGGAGAGAGCCCCGCCGCCGCCGTGGCCCATGACGACGACCGGCTGGTCGCGCAGCGGGGCGGGGCAGGTCCAGCCCGCGGGGTCGACGGCGGTGTCGGAGGTGTCGGTGCCGGCGGGGGCGAGGCCGGGGGCGGCGAGGTCAGCCAACGGGGTTCATCTCCTCCCGCGGGATGCGCGATCCCTGCGGTGCCGGGGCGTTCATGCGGCGGTAGAGGTAGTAGGCGGCGCAGGCGCCCTCGCTGGAGACCATGGTGGCGCCGAGCGGGGTGCGCGGGGTGCAGGCGGCGCCGAACGCCTCGCACTCGGTCGGCTTGATCAGGCCCTGGAGGACCTCGCCCGCCCGGCACACGGCGGGTTCCTCGGTGCGGATGCCCGAGACGTCGAAGCGGTGCTCGGCGTCGTAGGCGCGGAACGCGTCGGTCAGCCGCCAGCCGCTGGCCGGGATGCGGCCGATGCCGCGCCAGTTGCGGTCGGTGACTTCGAAGACCTCCTCGATCATGGCGAGGGCGGCCGGGTTGCCCTGCTCGCGCACGGCCCGCGGATAGGCGTTCTCCACCCGGTGCTCGCCCCGCTCCAGCTGGTGCACGGCGCGCCGGATGCCCTCCAGGATGTCGAGGGGTTCGAAGCCGGTGACGACCACGGGGACGCGGTACTTCTCGGCGAGGTCCGGGTACTCGGCGGTGCCCATCACGCTGCACACGTGTCCGGCGGCGAGGAAGCCCTGCACGCGGCAGCTGGGCGCGGTCATGATCGCCTGCATGGCCGGGGGGACCCGGACGTGGGAGACCAGCAGGCTGAAGTTGCCGAGGCCCAGACGGCGGGCCTGGTGGACGGCCATGGCGTTGGCGGGGGCGGTGGTCTCGAAGCCGATGGCGAAGAACACCACCTGCCGGTCGGGGTTCTCGCGGGCGAGTTCGAGCGCGTCCAGCGGCGAGTACACCACCCGTACGTCGCCGCCCTCGCCCTTGACCCGGAACAGGTCGCGGTCGGTGCCGGGCACCCGCAGCATGTCCCCGAAGGAACAGAAGACGACCTCGGGGCGGGCCGCGATGTCCATGGCCTTGTCGATGACGTCCAGCGGGGTGACGCACACCGGACAGCCGGGTCCATGGATCAACTCGACCTCTTCCGGCAGGAGTTGGTCGATGCCGTGCCGGATGATGGAGTGCGTCTGGCCGCCGCAGACCTCCATCAGGGCCCACGGGCGGGTGACCGCGGCGCGGATCTCGTCCAGCAACCGCCGGGCGCGCGCGGGGTCGTTGAACTCCTCGACGTACTTCACCGGACCTCGCTCTCGGTCTCGTTCTCCTGGCGGGCCGCCTGTTCCCACGCGTCGCCGAACTCCTCCTCCAGCAGACCGAGTTGGTCGAACAGCTCCAGGGAGGCGCGGGCCGACTCCTCGTCCAGGCGCTGGAGCGCGAAGCCGACGTGCACGATCACGTACTCGCCGACCCGCACATCGGGCAGGTACTCCAGGCAGGCCTGTTTACGGACGCCGCCGAAGTCGATCAGGCCGGTGAGGGGGTCGGCCTGGTGGTCGATGGACACGACCTTGCCGGGCACTGCCAGACACATGGCTCACTCCGTCTCGTGGTGGGGTGCGGTGGCCGCGACCATCAGCTGGCCGAGCGCCAACCCGCCGTCGTTCGGGGGTACTTCGCCGTGCCGCAGGACCGTGAAGCCGTCGGCGTGCAGCAGGGCGGCGCACTTCTCCTCCAGCAGGGCGTTGGCGAACACCCCGCCGGTGAGGGCCACCGTGCCGAGGCCGGTCGCGCCGCGGGCCCGGCGGCAGATCTCGGCGACGGCGCGGGCCACGCCGCGGTGGAAGCGGGCGGCGAGGACCGGGGCCGGGGTGCGGCGGCGCCGGTCGGCGAGCAGCGCCCGCAGCATCGGCGCGGGGTCGCAGGCGAGGACGGCGCCGCCGGTGAGGCCGAAGGGGTAGGCCACCGCGTCCGCGTCCCGCGCGTCGAGGGCCGCGGCCTCCAGTTCCAGCGCGGCCTGCGCCTCGTATCCGGCACGGTGGCACACGCCCGCGAGGGAGGCCACGGCGTCGAACAGGCGGCCCATGCTGGAGGTGGGCACGCAGGCCACCTGACGGTCCAGTTGCCGGCGCAGGAGGGAGAGTTCACGCGGGGAGCAGGCGGTGACGCTGGGCAGGTCCGCCGCCCAGGGCAGGCCCGCGGCCCACAGCCGGGCCAGGGCCAGCCGGCAGGGGTTGGCCACGCCGGCGTCGCCGCCGGGCAGCGGGGCGGGGGCCAGCCGGGCGAAGCGGCGGTAGCCGGTGTAGTCGGCGAGCAGGATCTCGCCGCCCCACACCGTGCCGTCGTCGCCGTATCCGGTGCCGTCGAAGGCGACCCCGATGACCGGGGTGGTGCCGTCGAGACCGTGTTCGGCCATGGCGGAGGCGATGTGGGCGTGATGGTGCTGGACGAGCCGCAGCGGGAGCCGGGTGCCCGCGCGCCTGCGGGCCCAGCCGGTGGAGTGGTACCCGGGGTGCCGGTCACCGGCGATCAGCCGGGGGGTGACGCCGACCAGCCGGCCGAGCTGCCGCTCGGACCGCCGGGCGGCCTCCAGCGTGGCCAGGTCCCCCATGTCGCCGATGTGCGGCCCGAACCAGGCGAGGTCGCCCTCGCCGAGGCAGGGCGCGTTCTTCAGGTCACCGCCGACCGCGAGCGCGGGCCGCACCGGGACCGGCAGCCGCAGGGGGCGCGGGACGTAGCCGCGCGAGCGGCGCAGTACCTGTTCGGTACCGTCGGGGCGCACCCGCAGCAGGGAGTCGTCGCAGGGCGCGGCGATGGGCCGGTCGTGGGCGAGCCAGGCGTCGGCGAGTCCGGCGAGCCGGGTCAGGGCCTCGGCGTCGTCGGTGACGATGGGTTCGCCTGAGCGGTTGCCGCTGGTCATGACCAGCGCCCGGGGGCCCGGCGGGTCGCCGGGCAGCCCGAACAGCAGGGTGTGCACGGGGGTGTAGGGCAGCATGATCCCGAGATGCGGGCTGCCCTCGCAGACCTGGCCGGCCAGCGCCCCGGCGGGGGTGCGGCGGCGGACCAGCACGATGGGGCGGCGGGGTCCGGTCAGCGTGGCGCGCTCGGCGGGGGTCAGGACCGCGAGGCTCTCGGCCGCCGCGAGATCGGCGCACATCACGGCGAACGCCTTGCCGCCGCGCTCCTTGCGGCCGCGCAGCGTGGCGACGGCCCCCGGGTCGGTGGCGTCGCAGGCCAGGTGGTAGCCGCCGAGCCCCTTGACGGCGACGATCCGTCCGGCGGCGAGCAGTTCCCGTGCCGCCGCGAGGGCGGCCGCGTCCCGCGCCGGGCGGATGCCGGGGCCCGTCAGCGTCAGGCGGGGACCGCAGGCGGGGCAGGCGACGGGCTGGGCGTGGAAGCGCCGGTCGGCGGGATCGCCGTACTCCCGGGCGCAGTCCGGGCACATCGGGAAGCCCGCCATGGTGGTCGCCGCCCGGTCGTACGGCATGCCGGTGGCGATGGTGAAGCGGGGGCCGCAGTGGGTGCAGGTGACGAACGGGTGCCGGTGCCTGCGGTCGTCCGGGGCGGCGAGTTCGCGCAGGCAGTCGGCGCAGGTCGCGGTGTCGGGCGGGAGCTGGGTACGGCCGCCCGCCCGTTCGGTGGAGCGGATCGCGAAGGGTCCGGCGGCGCCCGTGGCGGGCAGTTCCTCGTGGGCGACGCGGGTCACCCTGGCCAGCGGCGGGGGGCGGTGGGCCAGCAGTTCGCAGAACCGGGCGACTTCCGCGGCCGGACCCTCGACCTCGATCAGCACGCCGTCGCCGGTGTTGCCGACGAACCCGGCCAGGCCCGTCTCCGCGGCCAGGCGGTGCACGTACGGCCTGAAGCCCACCCCCTGCACGGTGCCGTGCACGGTGAGCCGGCGGCGGACCGGGCCGGTCGCGGGAGCGGTCATGCGACGGGCGCGGACTCGGTGTGGTGGTGATGTCCGTGCGGGTGCGGGGCGAGCGGCGGCCGGTGCGCGGGGGCGCCGTCGCGGACGGCGAGTGAGAGGTCCAGGAGGGGGCCGACGCCGTCGCCGGTGCGGGCGCAGGACCGTACGATCTCCACCCCCGGGTTGACCCGCCGCACATTCGCGCGGAACGCGCTCTCGTCGAACCCGGCGGCCTCGGCGAGGTCGGTCTTGGTGATGACGACGACATGGGCGGAGCCGAACGCGGTCGGGTACTTCAGCGGCTTGTCCTCGCCCTCGGTGACCGCCATCAGCACGATCCGCAGGTTCTCACCGAGGTCGTAGGAGGCCGGGCAGACCAGGTTGCCGACGTTCTCCACGAAGAGCACCGAGGTGTCCTCGGGCAGCCAGCCCGCGAGCCGTTCGCGCACCTGGCGGGCCTCCAGGTGGCAGAGCCCGTCGGTGAGGACCTGCTGGACGGGGGCGCCGGAGCGGGCCAGCCGGGTGGCGTCGTTCTCGGTCGCCAGGTCGGCGGTGAGCGCGGCCACCGGCACGCCCCGCGCCACCGCGTCGGCGAGCATCCGGCCGAGGAGCTCGGTCTTGCCGCTCCCCGGACTGGAGAGCAGGTTGACCACGGTCACCCCTCGCCCCGCCAGTTCCTCGCGCAGGCGTGCGGCGAGGTCGTCGTTCTTGGCCAGGACGGCCTGTCGGACATCGGACCGGCACATGGGCGCTGCTCCTCGGGTTCGGCGGCTGGGCCCCGGGCCGCGTCCCGCGCGGCCCGGGTGTCATCGATCTTCGGCCGTCGCGGGCGCGTGGGCGGGCAGCGCAGCCGGGTGCGCCGGGCCGTTTTCCATCGAGCGGCCCAATGCGGCGGCCGGTGCGGCCGGGTCGGCCAGCAGCAGCGGGACGAGCGCGTGCAGCGCGATGACGGCGGGTTCGACGGCGGCGCGCACCGCCGGGCTGAGTCCGGGCAGGATGTCCTCGTCCCCGGCGGGCAGCACCTGCGGCTCGCAGGCCAGCACCAGCACCCGGGGCAGCGGTTCCTCGCCCAGGTGGGTGGCGAGGGCCAGCACCTTCGCCGGGTCCATGCCGTGCGCCTCCGGCGGGACGGTGCCGTCGGGGGGCTCGGCCTCGATCAGGGACAGCGTCCCGGGTCGCTGCCCGCTCCGGGCGGCGTCCACGAGTACGGCGGTCCCGCACCCGCCGAGCAGGTCGTAGGCGAGGTCCAGGCCGCGGATGCCGTAGTCCCGCACCCGCGCCCCGGGGGGCAGCGGGCGCTGTTCGAGGGCGCGGATCACCTCGGGCCCGAAGGCGTCGTCGGCGAGGAAGACGTTGCCGACACCGGCGACGAGGAGGGGTGCGGTCATCGGAGGGCTCCGGCTTCGGCGGGGTCGATCCGACCGGTGGGCGGCTGACGCGGGTCGGGCGGTGCGGCCAGTGGCCGGCACGAGCCCGTCGGGGTCCTGCGGACGAAGGCGGCTCGGAGGGCGTGGTAAGGGGCTTGCGGGTCGAAGAACAGGGCGTGCATACGGGCCAGTTCGGCCCGCCGGTACGCGGCGAGGGGCCGGCGCCGTTCGTCGGCGGCGCGGACCGACGCCTTCGCGGCGATCCGGCGGTCCAGGCCGGGGGCGGCGGCGAGGGTGACCGCGAGCCGCTCCACCGCCGCGGCGAACTCCCCCGGCGCGGCCGGTACGAGCCGGTCCACCAGGCCGAGCCGTTCGGCGGCCGCCGCGCTCACCGGCAGCGCCTCCTCGGTCAGCCGGCGGGCCTCGTCCGGGCCGACGCGGCGGGGCAGGGTGTACGTCCAGAACTCGGAGCCGTACAGACCCATGCGCCGGTAGTGCGGGTTGAGGACCGTGCCGGCGCGGCACCAGACCTCGTCGGCGGCGAGGGCGAGCATCGCGCCGCCCGCGGCCGCGTTGCCGGCCGGCGCGGCCACCACCAGCCGGTCGGTGGTCCGCAGGACCGCCTCCACCAGGTCGTCCATCGCGTTGAGGTTGACCCAGGACTCGTGCCCCGGGTCCGCGGCCGCCTCGATGACGTTGAGATGGATGCCGTTGGAGAAGAAGTCGCGCGCCCCGCCGAGCACCAGGACCCGGGTGGGGCGGGTGAGGGCCTGCTCGTAGGCGGCGAGCAGCCGGCGGCACTGGCCGGTGCTCATCGCGCCGCCGGGGAAGGAGAAGCTCAGCAGGCCGACGTCGCCGTGCTGCCGGTAGCGGATGTCGGTGTACGTGCGCCGGGACTGCGGCAGCTCCGACGGGGCCGGGACCTCGGGGAGTGCGAGGGCGGGATCGAGGGCGGCGAGGACCGCGGCGGCGGGCCGGCGGAAGGGCGCGGGGTCGCCGGAGTTCCTGCGCGGGCGCAGTTCCGGGATCCACACCGCGCCGTCCCGGGTGGCCCGGCAGACCGCCCCCGCGCGCAGGGCGAGCAGCTCGCCGGGGCGGCCGCGCAGCTCGTCCTCGGGATGGCCGCCGTGCAGGAACAGCTCCCGGCCGAGGAGTTCGTCGAGGACGCCGGGCCGGGAGTCGGCGCCGCGCAGCTTGCGCAGCACCGTGGCGGTGTCGTCGTCCGCCCAGTCGATGCGGCGGCGCTCCTGGCGGAAGGGGTCCCGCCGGACGACGTCGATCGAGGGGTCGCTCTGCGGGCGAGGCTTGAAGGCGCCCTCCGCGTGGCGCCGTACGGCCGTGAGCACGGCGGTGACGGCGGCGTCGGCGACCTCGTTGCGGTACAGGTCGCTCTTGCCGACCGGCGCCACGCGGAACGGCTCGGCGGCCCAG
Source organism: Streptomyces malaysiense (assembly GCF_000980885.2). Taxonomy (GTDB): domain Bacteria; phylum Actinomycetota; class Actinomycetes; order Streptomycetales; family Streptomycetaceae; genus Streptomyces; species Streptomyces malaysiense. The sequence continues at coordinate 54,692 of NZ_LBDA02000018.1, forward strand.
ACGGGTCCCGCGTCCATGCCGGCCTCGGCCTGGAGCACGGTGACGGCCCACTCCGGGGTCTGCCCGGCGACGGCCCAGTCCAGCGCGGAGGGCCCCCGGTCGCCGGGCGGTCCCGGATGCACGATCAGACAGGTGCGCTCCCGCCACACGTCCTCCGGCAGGGCGGTCGTGAGCATCGGGGCGATCACGAGGTCCGGGCCCAGCTCCCGTACGGCGGCCCGCACCGGTTCCACGCCCCGCGAGGCCAGGACGACGTCCACGCGGTGCCCCCGGTCGGAGAGTTCGGCGTACAGGCGCTGGCTGAGACTGTTGAACGCGCTGGCCACGAGCAGGATGTCCATGACGCGGCATGCTCACCCCCGCGCCGCGCCCGGCGAAGGACCGCCACGGGGTTTCACCCCTGGCGCGCGGTGCTCTTGCGCCATCCGGACCGCGTGGGCGGAGTGTCTGCGCGAGCCTTCCGGCAATGCCCCGCCCACGCCCGTCGAGCCGCGGCGTTCCGCGGAGGCCGCTCGGGGCGCGGGGAGCGCGGAGGGCGCGGGGAACGGGAGGACGAAGCGCGTGCGGGGAGAAACACGCCGGGGCGATTCGCGCCGCGGGAGGTCAGTGGCGCTCGGCCCTGAAGCGGCGGCGTCTGCGCACACGCGCGGTCCGGGGCTTCGACGGGCGGGTCACCCATCGGTCCTCGACCTGGTCGAGACCGAAGAGCAGAAGGCTGAGAACGGGGAGCAGCAGAACCGCGACGGTGATCACTGGAGGTACACCTCCTGGCCGACGACACCCCGCGAGTGCCCCGGCGCCGGCCCGCCCACCGGGGAGGGTCGTCGTGAAGTCCCGTGACCGCCACCCGCGCCAGGGCCGCGTGGCCCACGTCCACTGTCACATCACTCGGCCGCCGTCACATCTCCGGGCGGACGCGCGTCATCCCCGGGGGAAACGGGGCAACGGAAGGGAACCATGGAGCGCGCCGGTGAGCGTGCCGCGGCCGGGGACCGGGGGACGAGCGAAAGGACCGGATGTATCCGCCGGACCCGGGAACGCCGTACCGGCCGGGCTGCACTCGGGGAGGCGGTCACGTTCGCGGGCGGGGTGTGACCCGGGCGCGGGCACTGGGCGGGCCGGGTGGGCGGGGGTGTGCTTACGGTGCTTCCAGGAGCATGGGACGGGAGCGACGGTGGGCGATGCGCGGCGGCGGGCGACCGGGCCGGGGGGAGGCGGGCGCCGGGCGGGACTCGGCAGCCGGCCCGCGTACTCCGTGCGGCTCGCGGCCTCCCCGCGTCCCGAGCCCCCGGAGCCGGTGGCCGAACGCACCGTGCCCTGGCTGCGCGTCGCCGCGGCCTACGCCTGGCGGCTCGTCCTCGTCGGCATCGTCGTCTACGGCGTCTTCGTCGTCCTCGGCAGCTTCCAGCTGATCGCCGTCGCCCTGTTCCTGGCGCTGGTCGTCACCTCGGTGCTGCGCCCGCTCGCCGACCAGCTGAACCGGTTCCTGCCCAGGCCGCCGGCCGTCGCCGCCACACTGGTCGGCAGCCTGCTGGCGTTCTTCACGCTGCTCGCGCTGGTGGGCAACGCGGTGGCGGGTGAGTCACCGCGGCTCGCGGGCGAGTTCCGCGGCGGGGTGCACCGGATCGAGGAGTGGCTCCAGCGGCCCCCGTTCCGGCTCAGCCCCGGCCGGCTCTCCGCACTCGAACACCAGTTCACCGACTATCTCGCCGCACACCGCTCGAACCTGCTCAGCAGTGCCGTCAGCGGCCTGGGCCGGGTGGTGGAGCTGGCGACCGGCGGGGCGCTGGCGCTGTTCGCCTCGGTGTTCTTCATCCACTCCGGGGAGCGGCTGTGGGCCTGGGCCCGCGATGAACTGCTGCCGGCCGGGGCCCGTACCGCCTGGGACCGGGCGGGGCGGGCGGCCTGGCGGACCTTCGCCGGGTACACACGCGGCATCATCATCGTGGCCGCGACCAACGCCGTCCTGGTGGGTGTGGCACTGCTGTTGCTGCGGGTGCCGCTGGCGCTGCCGCTGACCCTGCTGGAGTTCTTCGCCACGTTCGTGCCGCTGGTGGGCTCGCCGGTGGCGCTCGCGGTCGCCACGGTGGTCGCGCTGGCCGGGCGGGGGCCGCTCACCGCGCTGGCCGTGCTGGCGCTGATCGTGGTGATCGGCCAGCTGGAGGGGCATGTGCTGCACCCGGTCGTGATGAGCTGGGCGGTCCGGCTGCATCCGCTGGTCGTGGCCGTCTCCGTGATCGCGGGCAGCATCGTGGCGGGGGTGATCGGCGCGATCGTCGCGGTTCCGCTGGTCTCGGTGGTGTGGGCGGTGCTGCGGGCGCTGCGGGCCGTACCGCCCTGAGCGGGCCGGGACCCGTGGTTCCGGGCGATCCGAACACCGGATCACCCGTTCGCTCGAACAGGTGGACATCGCTCATCAGACCGCTTCGGCTACGCCGACCGGGTGATACTTACGTTGTGCGAGTGACGGGCTGCAGACCGTGATCGAGCACAGGTCCCACAGGAGATACACCGCAAGGAGCAGCACGACCATGAACATCCTCACGAACGTCCTCGCCGGCCTCGCCCACCTCGTCGGGTGGCTGATCTGACGCCGCCGGGCGTGTGAAGAAGAGCGGCGCCGCCTCCTCGTCCCAAGGAGGCGGCGCCGCCGTCATGCGTGCGCGGCCCGCAGTACCCCGAACTCGGCCGCCCCCACCGCGAGCACCCCGTCGCTCACCGGGCGGCAGCGCACTCCCCCGCCGCCGCGCAGCGCCCGCTGGGCGCCGGGTCCGAGGGTGACGTCCATCCAGGCGCAGGGCCGCGCCGCGCGGCGCACCTCCAGTTCCACCCGTCCGGTGCCGCAGTCGAGGAAGACGGTGTCGCCGATGTGGTCGTCGATGTCGACGCCGCGCAGCAGGACATTGCGCCGGGTGAGCAGCAGGCCCGGCTCCGGCGGGCCCGTGCGCGGGAGCCGTTCGGCTGCCATGAGGGTGACGGAGGCGTCGCGGTGGGCGGGACGGTTGAAGTACCGGTCGCCCACGATGCCGAGCCCCGCGCGCACCCGGAGGCTCTCCACCAGTTCGTCGGCCGGCAGCTCGGGCACTGCGTCGCCCGGCCGTCCTGCGAGCCGGTGCGCCGGGGAGACCAGCAGCTGGAGGATCTCGACACGTGCCACGCCCGCGAGCCTACTCGGCGTCCCGATCCCGGCGGTCGAGGAGTTCCGACAGGTCCACGGCGCTGCCGGCGGCCTCGGTGCCCCGCGCGGTCCGCGGGCCCCGGCCCACCCGGGCTCGGTCGGCGAGCGCGGCGAAGGCCGGCCACCGGGTGCGCTCCGGGGTGAGCGCGACACGGAGCCGTCCGACGGTGGCGACCGGCTCGGGGACGCCCCGGACGACGAAGACGACATCGGGACCACGGCGTTCGTGTTCCTGACGAGCCGCACCGCCTCGCCGGGCGGCAGCCCGTGGGCACCGAGCGCCGAGCGCCACCGCTCCTCCCCCCCCTGGCCGACGGCCGCCGTGGCGCGGCGCGCCGGGGCCGGGGCGGCGGGGCCCGGCGGCGGGGCCCGGCGGCGGTGGGTCAGCCGGTGGCGAAGGCGTTCAGCTGTGCCGTGCCGCCGTTGAAGCGGTCGTGGTCGCCCACGGTCTCGCCGGTGGAGGTGTACTGCCACATCGTGTAGGAGGCCCAGCCGGCCGGCAGCGTGCCCGCCGTCGAGGCGTAGCGGGCGATCCACAGCGGGTTGGTCGCGCCGAAGCCACCGTAGTCACCGGTGCACTCGGTCCACCAGTTGGTCGCGGTGTAGATCACCGCGGCGCGGCCGGTACGGGCCCGGTAGCGGTCGAGGAAGTCACGGATCCAGGAGATCATCTGGCTCCTGGACTTGCCGTAGCAGTCGCCGCCGTACGGGTTCCACTCGATGTCGAGCACCCCGGGAAGAGTCCTGCCGTCCGCCGACCAGCCGCCGCCGTGGTCCACGAAGTAGTCCGCCTGGGCGGCGCCGCCGGTGCTGTCCGGGGTGGCGAAGTGGTAGGCGCCGCGCACGACGCCGACGTCGTAGGAGCCGTTGTACTGCTGGGTGAAGTAGGTGTTCTGGTACGACGTCCCTTCCGTGGCCTTGGTGTACGCCCAGCGCACCCCACTGCCGTACAGGGTCGTCCAGGCGACGTTCCCCTGGTAGCTGGAGACGTCCACGCCCTCGGTCAGGCCGGCGCGGGAGTCGGAGAGCGAGTCGGCGGTGGGGCCGGGGGCGGCACCGTCGTGGACGAGGACGCCCACGCCCATGTAGGCGGTGCCCCGCTCGAGGGTCGCGGCGCCGCTCTCGGGCACGGCCGCCGGGACGGACAGGGTGAGGAGGAGGCCGGTCAGCACGCCGGTGACGGTCAGGCGTGAGCGGCCGCGGGAGAGGGATATCGATCTTCGCACGGCTTCCATCCGACCCGGCATCGGGCCGCACCGCACGCCGGGTTCCGCCCAACGAAGGCGGACGGTGCCGGTTTTGCGCCCATCCGGGTGGCCCGCCGGCCGGTCGTGGGCGCCCCGTGCGGGGTTCCGACGACCGGCCGCGGGTCCGTCAGCCGTCGATGCGGTGCTGGGTCCAGAAGGAGGTCAGGTCCGTGCTGGTGGCGGCCTGCGCCGCGGCCTTGAACTCGGCCGTGGTGGAGACGCCGTACCAGTGCGCGGTCGCGTAGTCCTTCAGCAGCTTGGTCATGGCGGTGTCGCCGATGAGGCGCCGGAGGTCGTGCAGCGCGCACTTGCCGTAGCCGTAGACCACGGTGGAGTAGCGGGAGGAGTGGGCGTCCCAGTACGCCATCGAGTTGGTGATCTTCTCCGCGCCGGAGGCCCAGGAGACGCTGTTCCAGCAGTTGGTGCCGGTGATGCCCCGGGCGAGGTCGGTCGAGTAGTCGGCGAACGCCTCGTCCAGCCAGGGGCTGTTGTACTCGTCGTCGCCGACGATGCCGTACCACCACTGGTGGGCGATCTCATGGGTGAGCGCGGTGCTGCTGACCAGGTCGAGGACGAAGCCGGGGTACTCCATTCCGCCGAACCAGTAGTTGTTGTCGAGGACCGCGTCGAGTTCTCCGTACGGGTAGGCGCCGAAGCGGCCGGCGTGGGTGTCGACGGCGGACTCGGCGGTGCTGAGCATCGACCGGGCGCTGGAGGAGCTGATGCCGGACACCGAGTAGACGTTCACGGCGACGCCGGCCGGCGAGGTGCCGGAGATCTTGCTGAAGGGCCCGGCGGCCCAGGCGAAGTCACGGACCTGGGAGGCGGTGGCCGTGGTGATCGTGCGACCGCTGGTGCCGGGCGTGTCGGTGGACGTGCCGGTGGCCGGGACCAGCAGGCCGCTCGGGTGGTCGAGGGTGACCTTGAAGTCGGCGGCCAGGGAGTAGAAGGCCTCCCCGTTGTCCGTGTACGGGTCGAGGTGCCAGCCCGCGCCGTCGCGGATCGCGAGGACCGGCAGGGCGTTGCCGATGAAGCTGTACGCGCCGTCGTGACCGAAGCGGTCGGCGCCGCTCGGCACGGTGATGCCGAGGTCGAAGCCGATGGTGGCGCTCTGCCCCTGGGCGAGCGGGGCGGGCAGGGCGATCTCCAGCGCGGTGCAGGCCACGGAAAGGTCGCCCGCGGTACCGCCGGTGACGTTGGTGACCTTGATCGGCATCGCGGAGCACGTGCCGTGGTAGTTGTCCCACAGCCGCAGGTAGACCTCGTCGAGCGCGGTGGCGGAGGCGTTGGTGAAGGTCACGCTCTCGTGCCCGGTCCAGGAGGTGCCGGTGCTGTCGCTCGCGAGGTTCACGGTGTAGCCGGGTGCGGCGGGGGTGCGGGTGGTGTCGCCGGGCGGAGGCGTGGTGCCGCCGGAGGTGTCGAGGGCGATGTCGTCCAGGACGAAGCTGGTCTGGAGGCTGTAGTCCTCGGTGCCGGTGAAGGACAGGGTCACCGTCTGCCCGGCGAAGGAGGAGACGTCGAAGGACTTCCGCGCGTAGCCGGTGTTCTCGTCCAGGTTGGACCAGCCGGCCAGGGTGGTGCCGCCGATCTTGGCGGTCAGCTTGTCGTAGGCGGTGCTGGAGGTCGTCTCGGCGGTGTCGATGTGCAGGTAGAAGCTGAGGGTGGCGGTGCCGCACCCGCTGGGGATGGTGACGCTCTGGCTGAGGGTGTCGGTACGGCTGTTCCCGGTACCGTCCAGCCAGGCGTACGAGCTGCCGCCGTGCGGGCTCTGCCCGGTGCGGCTGGTGATCACGGTCGGCGAGGACGCCGTCCACGCCGGACTCCCGTTCTCGAAGCCGCCGTCGGTGACCACCTGGGCGGGCGTGCAGTCGGCGGCCGTGCCCGCGGGGGCGGGTGCGGTGTGCGCGGCGGCGGGTACCGCGGGGAGGAAGAAGGCGGCCAGTGCGGCGGCGGTGAGCGCGGCAACGCCTGCGGCCTTGTGGGGGGTCGGTCTCACACGCTACTCCTTTTGCGGCGGCCGGGGTCCCGGCCTGCTCGACGGCCGCCCGGCCGGCTGGGATGCGCCGGGGCGGCCGTGTACGGGGCTTGCGCGAGCGCTGTGCTGAGGAACCGGTCGCCTCCCCCGCTGGGGTCGGGGCGACGACTGCCGAAAGAGTGCCAGATTTGACCCGTCCATGCCAGACGGCTCCGCCGGTTCGGCGTGGGAACGGCGGGGCGGGTGGATGCGGCGGTCCGGCTCGCGGGACCGTCGGCCGCCGTCGGAACCGGCCGCGGGGCACGGCCCTTCGGCCGGGAGCGCGGGGCGGGCAGCGGCCGGGAGCGCGGGGCGGGCGGACGCGCCGCGGCCCGAGGGCGGCGCCCCGCCACCGGACGGGCCGCGGCCGGTCAGCCCGGCCGGCCCGGCCGGGTCACTTCTGGCGCACGGTCAGGAGCACCGCGCTCAGGCGGTCGCCCGACGGGGCGGGCCAGCCCGTGGAGACGTGGCCGAGACAGGGCACGGCCGGGACCGGGGCGTCGGCGTCCGCCGGGGTGAGGACGCGGTGGAGGCGCAGCACGGTGCCGTGCGGGGTGGGCAGGTGGGTGCCGTCCGCGTCGTCGGCCGGGGTCGGGGTGAAGGCCACCGGGGTGAACGGGGCGCCCGTGTAGTCGTGGGTCACCTCGTCGTCCGGGACGTCGGTGACGCTCTGCGCCATCGCCCGCGTGCCGCCCGCGACGAGCCGCAGCAGCTCGGTGACCAGCACCGGGTCGCGCATGCCGTCGTACGCCCAGCGCGTGCCCAGGACACCGTGCTCCATGGTGCCGATGAGGGCGTGCTCGGCGCCCTCCAGCGGCGCGCCCCGGTAGCTGAGCGGCACCAGGTACACGGTCCGCTCGGGGCACGTGGTGTCGGTGGCGATCATGATCTCGATGCCGACCTCACCCTCCGGGTCGTCCAGCCGGAAACCGCCGGTCTTCTCCAGGACGGGGGTGCCCGCGCCGCCGCGGTACCACGGGCGGGAGGGCAGCCACCCGGCGAGCAGTTCGGCTTTGGAGGGGGTGAGGGTCGTGTGGTGGATGACGGCCATGAGGTGGTGGTCTCCCCGGTGTGAGCGTGCTGATCGGGCTCAGCCTCGCACACCGTCCGGGGACTCCAGCGCGGGACTCAACCCCGCCCAGGGATTGGGCCCTTCGCCGGTCACCGGCCCGCAGACCCCGGCCCCCCGCTCCCGGGCGGTGCGCACCGCGAGCGGGACCAGGGCGGCGGGTACTCCGTACACCAGGTGGCAGATCCGGTCGGGTGGCCGGCGCGCGGCCCAGGACGGCCGGGTGAACGACGAGACGTACGTCGACCAGTGTCCCTCGAACGTGACGGTGAGATCGGCGAGCCGGACGTAACCCGGCGCCGGATGGACCCCGGGGTTGAGCACCACGGTGCCGGTGCCGAGTCGCCGCAGCTCCCGGACCAGGCGGCGGCATTCGGGCAGGCCCTCGGCGGTCGCGGTGACCCGGTCGAGGAAGCAGCCGTCGGTCCGGTACCAGAGCCGGTGCCGGCGCGCGTCCTCGGTGATCGCGGCCCGGTCCCGCGTCCCGTAGTCGGTGTCGACGTAGCCGAGCAGCCGGGCGCCCGCCGTGCGCAGCGCCCGTGCCGCCGAGGTGTAGGCGGGGTCGGGCGCCGCCCCGGGCCCGCTCGCGGGGTTGAGGACGACGGCGTAGGTGCGGGCGGCCGCCGTGATCAGCCGGTGCCAGGCGCCCGGGTCCTGGGCCGGGTGCACGTACAGCGGTATCAGCAGGCTCACGGCGCCGCCGCCCACAGCGCGGCGAGGGCGTCGTCCAGGCCGTGTGCCGGGCGCCAGCCGAGGGCGCGCGCGGCGGCACCGATGTCCGAGCACTGCCAGGACACCTGGGCGGAGCGCGCGGAGCCGCCCCCGTCCTCCGCCAGCCGCCCGCGGAATCCGGCGAGCCGGGCGAGCCCGTGCACCAGTTCGCGCACCGGTACGGCCCCGCCGCCGCCGATGTTGAGCACCGGCGGCAGCGGTCCGGGCGCGGTGACGGCGAGGGCCACGGCGTGCGCCACGTCGCGGACGTCCACGAAGTCACGGTAGGCCGACAGGTCCCCGAGCCGCAGCACGGCCGAGGGATCGGAGCCGGCCGTGCGCAGCAGCCCGGCCATCCGGCCGGGCAGGCTCGCCGCGGGCGCCCCGGGCCCCACCGGGTTGCCGATCCGCAGCACCACCGCGTCCAGCCCCGCCCCGGTCACCGCGAGGGTGCCGGCGAGTTTGGTGGCGCCGTACGGGGTGACGGGGCAGGCGGGCGCCGACTCGGTGACCGCGGCGCACGGAGTGCCGGGGCCGTACTCGGCGGCGGAGCCGAGGTGGACCAGGCGGGCCGCGGGCGCCGCCTCGCGCAGCGCGGCGCAGAGCACGGCCGGTCCCCGGGCGTTGACCTCCGCGAGCGTGACCGGGTCGCCGCCGGTGGCGCCCGCGCAGTTGACCACGGCGTCGGGCGCGGCCGCCGCCAGGGTCTTGGCCAGCCGCTCGGGCCGGTCGGCGGCGAGGTCGACGGCGAGATCGGCGCCGGTGCGGCCCCCGGTGAGCAGGTGCGCGCCCGGGAGGGCGCGCACCCGCTCGGTCACCCGGCGGCCCAGATATCCGGTGCCGCCCAGGACGAGAATGCGCATGCGGGACTCAGGCTCCCTTGAGCAGCAGGGACTTGCGGGTGGTGAACTCGGCGTTGGCCCGGTCGTAGTCGTCCGGGCGCCCTATGTCCAGCCAGTAGCCACCGAACTCGTAGGCGTGCGGCGGGTTCTGGGATCTGAGCAGGTCGAGGACGAGTTCGTCGAAGCCGAGCGGCAGCCCGGGGGTGTAGCCGTCGAGAGTGGCGCGGGAGAGGCCGTAGACGCCCATGGAGACCCGGTAGTCCATGCTGGGCTTCTCCGTGAACGCGACGACCTTGCTGGCGTCGGTGGTGAGCACGCCGAAGTCGATGTGCACCTTGCGGGCGTAGGTGGCGATGGTGAGCGGCGCGCCGGACGCGCGGTGGCGGCGCAGTACGTCCGCGTAGTCGAGGTCGGTGAGGATGTCGCCGTTCATGACGAGGAAGTCCTCGGGCAGCCGGTCCTTCAGGTTGAGCAGGGGGCCCATGGTGCCGAGCGGGCTCTCCTCGGTGGCGTAGTCGACGTTCATGCCCCACTGGGAGCCGTCGCCGACGTAGGCGCGGATGATCTCGCCGAGGTGGCCGATGGCGAGGGTGCAGTGGGTGAAGCCGGCCGAGGACAGCTGGCGCAGCACGATCTCCAGGATGGCGTGCTGGTCGCCGATGGGCACGAGCGGTTTGGGCAGCGCGGTGGTGTAGGGCCGCAGCCGGACGCCCTTGCCTCCAGCCAGGATCACTGCGTGCATGGGATGCCTCCTTGGAAGACGTCGTGACGTGCCGGACGGGTCAGATGTTGTAGATGCCGGTCTTGTAGCGGGCCAGGTTGGCCGGGTCGCGGAAGAACTCCACGGTGTGCGCGAGCCCTTGTTCCAGGGTGTGCGCGGGGCCCCAGCCGGTGGCGGCGGTGAGCCGGCCGGCGTCGGCGACGAGCCGCATCACCTCGGAACCCGCGGGCCGGATGCGCGCGGAATCGGCGCGGACGTCGAGGTCGGTGTCCATGACCTTGCCGATCAGGGCGACCAGGTCGCCCACCGAGATCTCGCCGCCGGTACCGGCGTTGAAGGTGCGCCCGACGACCTGCCCGGCGGGGGCGCCGCCCACGGCGAGGAAGGCCCGTGCGGTGTCCTTGACGAACAGGAAGTCGCGGGTGGGCCGCAGATCGCCCAGGGTGATGGTCCGCTCCCCCGCCGCGACCTGCCCGATGACGGTCGGGATGACGGCACGCATCGACTGGCGCGGCCCGAAGGTGTTGAACGGCCGCAGGGTGACCACCGGGGTGCCGAAACTGGCGTGGTAGCTGTCGGCCAGCCGGTCCCCGCCGGCCTTCGAAGCGGCGTACGGGGACTGGGTGTTGATGGGGTGGTCCTCGGTGATCGGCACGGTCCGCGCGGTGCCGTAGGTCTCGCTGGTGGAGGTGTGCACCAGGCGGGGGGTGCCGAGGGCACGGACCGCTTCGAGCACGTTGAGGGTGCCGGTGACGTTGGTCTCCACATAACTGTGGGGCGCCTGGTAGGAGTACGGGATCGCGATCAGGGCGGCCAAGTGGTAGGCCACGTCGGCCCCTTCGAGGAGACCGCGCACCGAGCCGGGGTCGCGGACGTCGCCGAGGACGATCTCCACCTGGTCCAGGACGTCCGGGGCGAGGGTCTCCAGCCAGCCGTAGGAGGAGAAGGAGTTGTACTGGGCCATGGCCCGCACCCGGTGCCCGGAGGCGACCAGGGCCTCGGTGAGATGGGAGCCGATGAAGCCCTCGGCACCGGTGACGGCGGCGAGCGGTTGGGAGGTCAACTGGTTGGTCCTTCCAGTGAGTCGAGCGGGAGCGGTTCAGGCGTGCCGGGCCGGGCGGCCGAGCAGCCGCAGCACGCACGCCAGCAGGCACGGCACGGCGGCCGCGCAGGCGAGCGGCAGGGCGGCCGGACCGGGTGGCAGACGCAGCGCGGTGACCACGCCGGCCGTGCCCGCGGCGGCCAGACAGATCGCGGCGGGCGGCCAGGCGGTCCCGAATGCCTGGAGCAGCAACGCGGTCCACAGGGTGGCCGCGAGCAGCAGCAGGGGCGCCGGCGGGGCGCCCGTGAGGTACGCGGCGGGGAGCAGCGGCAGCAGATAGCCGAGCAGGCACAACCCGAGCACGCCGGTGGAGCGGAGCAGGAACCCCGCCGGGGTGGCGGTGGCGCGCAGGGCGGCGACGGACAGGCCGCGGTAGCGGTAGAGCAGCCATTCGGCGGGTCCCATGCTGAGGGTCAGCACGATCACCGCGTACGGCTCCCGGCGCCCTTCGAGCAGCACCAGCAGCCCGGCGGCCAGCCCGAACAGGCCGTACGGCAGCGACCAGCGCAGTGGGGGCCGCCTGCCGCCCTCGGCGCCGGGTTCCTTGAGCAGGCCGCGCAGGGTGTGCGCGGTGACGGCGAGCGTGGCGAGCAGTGCCAGCAGGGGGAGGCCGAGGCGCGGTTCGGGCCCCGGGTCCCACCGGAACAGGCAGGCGGCGCCCGCGAGCAGCGGACTCAGCGCGGCGAGCAGGGTCTTCTCCCGGGCCAGGACCAGCAGGACGCCGGCGGCCGCGAGGTAGAGCGACTGGGCGGCGACGGCGAGCAGGACCGGGCCGCCGCCGGTGAGCGGTGCGGCGAGGACGGTGGCGAGCACGGCTCCGAGGGGTGCGCCCGCGGCCAGGGTGCGGGCGGCCTCCCGGGGGCCGGTCGCCTTGCGTAAGTGGGCGCGGTGGCCGAGCCCCTGGCCCCAGGCCCAGGAGATCAGGCCGGCGAGGATCAGGGCGGCGGCGTGCCGGCCGGGGTGCCACAGGGGCGCGGTGAGCGGGTAGGCGAGGCCCGGCAGCGCGAAGAGCAGCCCGCGCAGCAGACAGCGGACGTGGTCGGGGCGCCAGGGGTCGGCGGCCGGCGCCGGCTCGGGGAAGGTCCGGGGCACCTGCTCGTAGAGGGCGGTGGCCAGCGAGAACAGGTTCGGATGGCCGTACCGGTCCTTGATCGTCTCGGCGGTGAGGCCCTCGGCCTCCAGCAGGGCGGCGACCTCGTAGGGGTGGACGGCGGGGCCGACGCGGTCGGCGAGTTCGGCGGCCAGCAGGCTGACGGCCGCCTCGTCGGTGCCGAGGCCGGGCAGCCGCAGGGACAGGGTGCGGTCGTCGGGGCGGGCGAGCCGGAGGGCGAGGGTGTCCTGTTCGGCGCCGCCCGGCTCCAGGGCCATGGGTCCGCTCATCCGGCCAGGCTCCCCGCTGTGGTCCGGGGCCCGTGCGCACGCTCCGGTGCGGACGGGATGATGAACCCCTCTGTGTGGTAAGGGAGTTCGAGATATATGGAGCGGAAGGTGTCGATGGTCCGGCGGAGGGTGAACTGCTCGATCACCCGCAGCCGGGCGGCCTCTCCCATGGCCCTGCGCCGGTCGCCGTCGCGGAGCAGTTCCAGGGCGGCCGCGGCCATCCGCTCGGGGTCGCGCGGCGGGACGACCAGGCCGGTGCCGCCCACCGCCTCGCGCACCCCGCCGACGTCGGTGGAGACGGTGGCCCGGCCGCAGGACATGGCCTCGATCAGGGTGAACGGGAAGCCCTCGCTGATGCTGGACAGCATCACCACGTTCCCGGCCGCGTAGGCGTCCTTGATGTCCTCGACGCGGCCCTCGAAGGCGACGGCGTCGGCGTGGCCCAGCTCGGCCGCCAGCGCGGCACAGCGCTCCCGGTACGCCTCGCCGCCGCGGGGCGTACCGCCGAAGAGCCGGAGCCTGGCCTCGGGTATCTCGGCCCTGACCGAGGAGAACGCGCGGATGAGCGTCTCCAGGTCCTTGATGGGGTCGACCCGGCCGGCCCAGCTCAGGGTCGGTGTTCCCGGTTCGGGCCCGGCGGGCGGGAAGGCGGCCGGGTCCACGCCGTTGTAGACGGTGCGGATGGCCTTCGGGTCGGCGCCGCCCTGTTCCTCCCAGAGCCGGTTGTAGCGGTTGCCGGGGGTGATCAGGGCGGCCCTGCGGTAGCTCTCCTCGGCGAGCAGCCGGAAGAAGCCGAGGACGACGGCCTTGACCGGCCAGCGGTACGGAGCGGTGCGGTAGCCGAGGTAGCGCTCGCGCAGATAGACGCCGTGCTCGGTGAGCAGCAGCGGGACCCCGTGCCGGTCGAGGGCGGCGAGTCCGGGCAGTACGGCGACTCCGCCGCTGACCGCGTGGGCCACGCCGTGCCGGGGCGCGGGCGCGGCGAGCGGGCGCAGGGCGTGTTCCAGCAGGGCGGTGGCGGTGACCGCGTCGTGCAGGGTGGGGCGGGCCTCGCGGACGGCGAGCCCCGGGCGGTTCCACACGCCGGCGAGCAGGGCGATGGCCCGGTCGCCGCGCAGGAACGGGCTCAGCGCGCCCTCGGCCGCGGCCCGCGCCAGCAGGTACAGGGCGGGCGCGAACTGGTCCTCCGCCGAGGGATCGAGAAGGGCGGTGAGGAAGCGTTCGTAGGCGGCGGTGAGCCGGGCGAGGGCGCGGCCCCGGGGCGCCCGGCCCTCGGGCGGCTCGCCCCACATGGGGACGGAGAGCACCTGCTGGACCTGGGCGGGCAGGTCCCAGACGACGGGTTCGCGTCCGGTGCCGGTGACGGCGATTACGTCGAAGTCCAGGTCGGGCATGCCCTGGACGAGCTGGTCGCACCAGACGCTGACGCCGCCGTGGCTGTGCGGGTAGGTGCCTTCGGTGAGCAGGGTGACGCGCGCCGCGCCGGGGCGGCGCGCACCATGGTGAACGTGCATCGATCGGGCTCCACGGCCAGAGTTGTGGGGTGGTCGTGCGGGTCCCGGCCGCGTCTGGGCGGCCGGGAGCCGGGGCCCGCCCGATGGTGTCGGACGGGCCCTTGGTCGGTGCGCGTTCAGTGGTGCGAGGAGTGACCGGCCTGGTGGCGCGGGGCGTACGGGACCTGCTTGGTGACGCCCTTGGGGAGCCTGGTGCGCGGGGCCGGTGCGGTGGCCGCCGGGTGGGTGGTGCGGCCGTGGGTTCCCGGGACGGCGGCGGGCGCGGTGGCCGGCAGGGTGAAGGTCTGCGGGAGCCCGAGGGAGGCGGTCCAGCCGGACTGCTCGCCCGCGTAGGAGCTGCCGAAGGCCCCGAGACCGTAGGTGCTGCCGGTGGGCAGGGTGGCGTTGGTGTAGGTGCCGCCGGGCGCCTGGACGGTGACCGTGTTGCCGATGCGGTAGGCGGTGACCTGGCCGGCGTTCAGGGCGTCGGTCCAGGCGGTGCGGCGCTGGAGTTCGGTGCCGATGTCCTTCATCCGCAGGTTCACCAGCGGGGTGTTGGCGGCGAACAGGTTGGCGTAGCCGTCGAGCACGCCGTTGAGGACCGGGTAGGCGATGCGGTCCTCGGTGAGGTTGGACTGGTGGATGAAGTGCGGCTTCGGGTCGTTGGAGAGCACATGACCGAGGTCGATGCGGGTCTCCAGCGGCACGATGTAGTCCTGGTAGCCGGTGCTGGTGTCCAGCGGGGCGGGCAGGCAGGTGGTGGTCGCGGGATTGTCCTCGCACACACCGCTGCCGCCCTGGGCGCGGCTGGTGTAGAGCCAGTTGTACTCGTCGACCTCCTCGGAGGCCTTGCCCGCGTTGTAGAAGACGTTCATCGGGTAGCGGGCGACCGTTTCGGCGGGGCCGACCGGGCGCTGGGCGGGGTCACGGGAGGCGTCCGCGCCGAGCCACTTGACGCCGGTGTCGGTGAGCGCCGGGCCCAGGTTGGGGTTGTCGTCGGGCTGCTGCGGCAGGATGCGCATGCCGGAGTGCTCACCGGTCACCAACTCGCTGTTGTCCAGGGGCAGTCCGTTGGCCAGGGCCCAGGCGCGGTTGTTGGCGATCTCGTCGTCGATGGTCAGCCGGCTGACCCACTTGGTGCTGCCGTCGGCGTTGGTCTCGCACTTCCACGGCACCACGGTGGTGTCCTGCTCGCAGCCGAGGAAGGCGTGCGTGTAGGTGTGGTTGATCCAGCGGAACTGGTCGCGGTCGGCGATGAACTTGTCGGCGAGCTGGTCGACGCCGTTGTTGTCCTCGCGCTGGTCGACGCTGCCGGAGCCGTTGAAGGCGAGGTCGAAGGTGAAGCCGTGGCTCTGTTCCCAGGCGGCGGCGTAGTCGACGTCCGCCGGGGTCATCCGGATCGGGCTCGGCGTGCCGGAGCTGTTGGTGCAGTCGACGTCGCCGGGCGTGCAGTTGAGCTGGGTGTCCCAGCGGTCGTCGGCCGCGAAGACGTCGTCCACGTGCACGGCGAAGTAGTTGCGGGAGGAGCCGAGGTGCACGCCCGCGGTCATCCAGTCCACGATGCCGCGCGCCAGCAGCCGGAACTGCTGCTGGTACTGGTTGTAGACGAAGGTGATGACCAGCTCGCGCCGCCCGTCGTGCCGGTACTCGCCGACGAGCGAGCCCTGGGTGGTGGTGCCGGGAATGGTCGCCTGGACGTACGGGGTGAAGTCGGCGCCGGGTGCGGGCGTCGAGAGGTAGGCGTAACTCTCGCCCACGGTGGGTGAGTTGTCCTCGAAGGGCACGGCACCCTTGAGGTAGTCGAAGGGTCCCGCCTCGCCCGCCGCGGTGACCTGGGCCTGGATGCCGTCGACGCTGCCGGAGTAGCCGCCGCTGGTCGGGACCTGCAGCCCGGCCTGGGGGCGGGCGTAGGTGTAGGCGTCGACCTGCGGGATGCCGTACGTCTGCTCGTAGGCGGCGAGCGCGCTCATCTCGGCACTGCCGGTGGCGAACGGGTTGTCTTTGGGCAGGACGACGGCCTGGTACTTGGCGCGGGGCCGGCCGTCCACCGTGTCGGCGAGGAAGCCGGCGTCGATGGTGGGACGGCTACTGCTGGTCAGGTCGACCTTGGTGAACGGCGTTCCCTCCGAGGTGAGTTCGGCGGCGATGGCGTCGGTGGCCGGGCCGCCGTCGCTCACGAGCAGGACTCTGAGATCGATACGTGGTGTGCCGCCGTCGGCCCGGGCAGGTCCTGCCTGGAGGCCGAGGGCGGCCACGAGCGCGCCCACCGTGAGCGCGGTGGTGCGAATGGTCCGCTTCATGCGGTGAAGTTCCCCTCCCCGGACAGGGGTGAGCACGGCTCGCATGGAGCGGACGCACCCCCTCGCACGCCGCCGGCATCCCCCTCAGAAGCCGGTCGTCGTGCATCCGTCGCGTCACATAGTGATGGATGTGTGTAGCTATTGTGGTCGAGTCACGAAACCTGACGGAAAATGGCGGGTGTCCAACTGCTTTGTGACGCAACCCGATTGACATGTTTCCCGTCGCGTTCGGCGCCGCCCGGCGGACCGTGGGGTCCACCGGGCGACGTACCGGCTCCTGCGGGGGCGAGAACGAGCCGTCAGGCGCAGAGCACGCGCGTCTCGGGCGTGTAGACGGGGCCGCCGCTGCTGTTGGTGCCGTCGCTGAACTCGGCGTAGAAGTACGAGTAGAAGCCGATGTTGCCGTTGCAGCCGGAGTCGGCGGCGACCTGGAGGGTCAGGGTGACGGTACGGCTCTGGCCGGGCGGGATGGTGGCGCCGTAGTTGGTGCCGAGGTTGGTCGGGCCGGTGCCGGAGCAGGAGGTGCTGGTGCCGTCGGCTGCGGCCAGGGTGCACCCGGAGAAGCTGTACTTCAGGTCCGGACGCTGGGTGGTCAGCCAGGTCGGATCGATCGTCTGGTAGACGAACAGGACGTCGTACGTCTTGTTGTTGGTGAGCGTCATGGACAGCTTGACCGAACCACCGGGCGTGGTGGTGGCGCTGTCGGTGCTGAAGGTGAGGGCGGCCGGGTCCGGGTCCGCGCTGGCGATGGTGCTGAAGCCGAAGACGGCGAGGACGACGGCGAGGACGGCGGTGAGACCGAGGCGTCTCAGCAGAGGTGATCGCATGGCCCGGGAGGCTAGGCGCGGGGTGCGCGCGGCGTCTGCCCCGTCACGAGCCCCCGAGGCTCGATCGGCCGAAAGTGGTCGTTCAGTGAAGGCGGTGTGATGATGATGTGATGATCTTGCCGGAGGGATATCCCTGCACGGTACGGGCGGTGACGACGGAGATGCGTGGGGTTACCGGAAACGTCGCCGCAAAGCCGGGGTAATGGCGAGGACCCGACCCGCGATCACGCACGGAACCAGGTCATCCGGTTGTGTGGCCACACGATTCCCGGCCAACCGATGAATTCCGGCCGCGCCGGCCCTCCCGTGAGAGGACCGGCGCGACCCCGTACGCATCACCCCCGGGCGTGCGCCCGCTCGAACGCCGCGAACGCGGCCTCCTGGCGCCACTCCAGGCGCGCCCTGGCGCTGCCGGCGAGGAGCCGCCGGCAGGCCGCCTCCCGCACCGGCTGTCCGGGGCGCTCGGCGCGGCAGGCCGCGACCGGGTGGTAGCCCAGGGCGGTGGGGTTGCCCCGCCACAGGCTCGCACCGGGCAGGAAAGCGTACTGGAGGGAGGCGCGGGCCAGGTCCTTCAGCTCGGGGTAGCCGAGGCCGTAGGTGGCCGCGGCGTACTGGTACTCGTGGCCGATGTCGATGCGCGAGACGCCGGGGTCGTCGGTGGCGAGGACGACCGGGACGCCGTAGCGGCGGTACGTGGTGAAGGGGTGCTCGGCGCCCTTGACGCCGAGGATCTGGGCATTGCTGGAGAAGGGCACCTCGACGGCGATCTGCCGGGCCGCCATGGTCCGGGCGGTGCGCTGCCAGTCGTCCTCGTGGACGAGGTCGACGCCGTGGCCGACGCGCTGGGTGTGCGCGACGTCGACCGCCTGCGCGATATGGGACCTCAGCGCCTCGGGCTTGACCAGTCCGGGCCACAACTCCCCCGCGTGCAGGGTGACATGGGCCCTCGGGTACTGGGTGCGCAGATAGCCGACCATGCGCATCTGGAGGCTGTAGTTCTCCAGCGAGCTGTCCCAGTCCTCCGGCTGCACCAGGTTGACGGCGACGAAGCGCGGGTCCGCCTCGGCGAGCCGCATGCCGAGATCCAGCTGGGTGAAGACCCGCACCGGTGAACTGCCGCGGGACGCCTGGGAGATCCAGCGGACGGTGAGCCCGCAGGCGGGCCGGGCCCCGGCGGTGCCGCAGTGCTCGGCGGCGCGGAACTCGGCGTCGCCGTCGTCGGCCTCCTTGCGGGCGTCCGCGACCAGCTTGTCCAGCTTGCCGCCGGCGACCAGCTCGCGGTGCAGGGCGGTGAGATCGGCGTCCCAGCCCACCTGGTCGGCGAGCCGCTTGGCGCCGTCGGAGGCGGGGGTGACCATCGTCTCCAGGTACGACTGGTTGCCGGCGACGACGGTGTCGGCGACCTGGGCGAGCAGCTTGCCCCGGTGCCGCCAGGTGACCTCGCCGAACTTGCCGAACGTGTCGAAGAAGTGGTCGTGCCCGTTCTCGTCGGGCGGGAAGTCCTGCATGGACCAGGCACGCACGATCGCGTCGTGGAAGGCGCGGTCGGTACGGGCGTCGGCGGCGGGACGGGTGCCGGGACCGCAGGGCGGGGCGACGGCGGTCATCGTCGCGTCGATGCACAGGCCGTCCTCGGCGGCCAGTTCGATGAGGTAGTCCGTGCTCACCGCTCCGGAGAGATGGTTGTGCAGGTCCCCGCCCTTGGGGAGCTGCCGGAAGAAGGCCCGCAGGGCCGCGGGCCTGCCCTCGACCGAGCGGAGATAGGCGTCGGTCCGCGCCTCGGCGGCCGTGGCCGGCCGGAGCGACGGCGCGGCGGGCCGGTCCGCCGCGCGCGCGGGCTGCGCGGCGGCGGGCAGGGCGGACAGCAGGGACAGGACACTGAGGGTGCCGAGGACGGCCGGAACGACCCGGCGCGGTACGGCACTTCGGGTGTGCGAACTCACAGGTGCATGATCGGCGAAGGAGTACGACGGCGAGGGCGCGACCGGCGCACACCGGCCGGAGAGCACTCGTGCGAGTGACGTGTCCGTCTCCCTGTCCGGTAAGGACGGCGAGGCCGGCGCGCCCGGGGCCGGGGACCACCGGGGTGGCATGCCGGGCGCCGGCCCGGGTATTCGCGGCTGCGACGTCGCACACCGGCGAGACACCAGGAGGCCGACCCCATGCTGATGGCACACCCCGCCGTACTGAAGGACCTCATCACCCAGTACGAGACCCTTGCGCTGCTCGGCGCCGAGGAGAGCACCCCGAGGACGCGGCAGCGGCTCGCGGACATCTCGTACACGCTGTGCGTGGCCACCGGGACGCGGGATGTCGACATGGCCCTGATCGCGGCGCGCCACCGGCTGTCCGGGGCCCGCCCGGAGGACGACTCGCTGGTCCAGGACCCCTCGCCGGCCGTCGCCTGACGCCCCGGCGGGGGACCGCGCACCGCCGCCGGCGCCGCGTCCGGCCCGCGGCTCCCCGCGGCCCTCCCCCGAACTCGCGGGCTCCCGCTTCTGGTCGGCGGGACCTGCCGGACGGTATACAGGCCCGGTCATTCGCGTGAGGGCCGCTCCCGGGCGCCGCCGTCCGCGCTGTGTACCGGTCCCAGGGGGAACGATGACGAACGACAGGCGTGCGGCGGACGGGGCGAGAGCCCGGCGGCGGGCCGCGGTACTGGGGGCGGCGGTGAGCGGCTGCGCCCTGGTAGCCGCCGCCACCGCTCCGGCCGCCGCGCACCCGGCGGGCCACGGCCACCGGCTCGACTACGTGGCGCTCGGCGACTCCTACACCTCGGGGCCGGGCATCCCCACCCAGGTGGACGCCGGCTGCGCCCGCTCCGACGCGAACTACCCCTCAGTGGTGGCCCGGCGGGAGAGGGCGACGACGTTCACCGACGTCAGCTGCTCGGGCGCGACGACCGTGCAGATGTGGCAGGCCCAGGGCACCGACCAGCCGCAACTCGACGCCGTGTCACGGAACACGGACCTGGTGTCGCTCCAGATCGGCGGCAACGACGTCGGGTTCGGCACGATCATCGCCACCTGCGCCCGGCTCGGCGTCCAGGACCCGACGGGCAATCCGTGCGAGCGCTCCTACACGGCGTCCGGACAGGACGCGCTGGCCCTGGCGGTGCGGCGGACCGCGCCCGAGATCGCCCGGGTGCTGCGGGCCGTGCACGCGCGGGCGCCGCACGCCCGGGTCGTGGTCGTCGGCTACCCGGACCTGCTGCCCGACGACGGCGTGGGCTGCTTCCCCCAGGTCCCCTTCGCTCAGGGCGACTTCGCCTACCTGCGGGACACCGAGAAGCGGCTGGACCTGATGCTGCGCACGGTGACCGGGCGCAACCGGGCGCAGTACGTGGACACGTACGGCCCGACCGTGGGTCACGACATGTGCAAGGCGCCCGCGGACCGCTGGATCGAACCGCTCGCCCCGGCCGCGCCCGCGGCCCCGGCACACCCCAACGCCCGAGGCGAGCAGGCCATGGCGGAAGCGGTCCTGAGACGGCTCGCGGGGAACCACGGGCACCACTGAGCACGGCACGGCGGCCCTCGGCCACGCGCGGGAGGCCGCCGTCCGCCGGTGCCGGCGCCCGCCACCCGGCGAGCCCCCGTCCGGCGGCCGTCGCTCAGCCGCCCAGCGCGCTCCGCACCACCGCCCGTGCCTCTTCCTGCACCCGGGCCAGATGGGGCCGGCCGAGGAAGGACTCGGCGTAGATCTTGTAGACGTCCTCGGTGCCCGAGGGGCGGGCCGCGAACCAGGCGTTGTCGGTGGTGACCTTGATGCCGCCGATGGCCGCGCCGTTGCCGGGCGCCTCGGTGAGCACCGCGGTGACCGGCTCCCCGGCGAGGGTGTCCGCGGTGACCTGAGCGGGCGACAACCTGCCGAGCAGCGCCTTCTGTTCGCGGGTGGCGGGGGCGTCGATACGGGCGTAGGCGGGCTCGCCGAAGCGGGCGGTCAGGCCCGCGTAGTGCTCGGACGGGGTCCGGTCCGTGACGGCGGTGATCTCGGCGGCGAGCAGGGCGAGGAGGATGCCGTCCTTGTCGGTGGTCCACACCGAGCCGTCCCGGCGCAGGAAGGATGCGCCGGCCGACTCCTCGCCGCCGAAGCCGAGTTCGCCGCCGATCAGCCCGTCCACGAACCACTTGAAGCCGACGGGCACTTCGACCAGCCGGCGGCCGAGGCCGGCGGCGACCCTGTCGATCATGGTGGAGGACACCAGGGTCTTGCCGACGCCCGCCCCGGCGGACCAGCGCTCGCGGTGCCGGAAGAGGTAGTCGACGGCGACCGCGAGGTAGTGGTTGGGGTTCATCAGGCCCGCGTCCGGGGTGACGATGCCGTGCCGGTCGGCGTCGGCGTCGTTGCCGGTGGCGATGCGGTACGAGTCGCGCTGCTCGATCAGCGAGGCCATCGCGTAGGGCGAGGAGCAGTCCATGCGGATCTGGCCGTCCCAGTCCAGCGTCATGAACCGCCAGGTGGGATCGGTGTGCGGGTTGACCACCGTGAGGTCGATGCGGTGCCGCTCGGCGATCCGGCCCCAGTAGGCGACGGACGCGCCGCCGAGCGGGTCGGCGCCGACGCGCACCCCGGCCGCACGGATCGCGTCGAGGTCCAGGACGCTCGGCAGGTCGTCGACGTAGGTGCCGAGGAAGTCGTGGCGGCCGGTGGTGCCGGCGGCGAGCGCTCGGGCGTAGGGCAGCCGTCGTACGTCCTTCAGGCCGCCGGTGATGATCTCGTTGGCGCGGTCCTGGATCCAGGAGGTGGCGCCGGACGCGGCCGGCCCTCCGCTCGGCGGGTTGTACTTGAAGCCGCCGTCGGCGGGCGGGTTGTGCGAGGGGGTGACGACCACACCGTCGGCGAGCCCCGTGGTGCGGCCCCGGTTGTGGGTGAGGATGGCGTGCGAGACGGCGGGGGTGGGTGTGTAGCCGTCCGCGCTGTCGATGAGCACGGTCACATCGTTGGCCGCGAACACCTCCAGCGCGGTGACCTTCGCGGGCTCGGACAGGGCGTGCGTGTCGGCGCCCAGGAAGAGCGGACCGTCGATGCCCTGTCCGGCGCGGTACTCGCAGATGGCCTGGCTGGTGGCGGCGATGTGGTCCTCGTTGAAGGCGCTCGCCAGGGACGAGCCCCGGTGCCCCGAGGTGCCGAAGGCCACCCGCTGGGCCGGGTCGGCCGGGTCCGGGTGCAGCGAGTAGTACGCCGTGACCAGCCTCGCCACATCGACAAGGTCCTCGGGACCGGCCGGCCGGCCGGCTCGCTCGTGCGCCATGAGTGCGTTCCTCCGCGTCGGTTTCGGTCGCTCGCTGACGCCCATCTTTCCTCGTCAGGAGCATGACGCGCGAGTGCGCCCCACCTTATGATCCGCTCGTCCCCGTGCCGTCCGGCCACCCGTGCGGGACGCTTCACGGACGGGCCTGCCACCGCGACCGCACCCGTGCCGGACGCCCCCGGGGCGCGGCACGTCCTGCCCGCGGGATCCCGGGTCACGCCGCTCCTCCCGCGAGGGACGGTCCCGGCCACCGCGGTGTTCCTGCTCCGGTTCGCCCGCTTCCCGCGGACCGCCGTCCTCCTCTCCCCCGGCATGGTGCGCGGGTCCGCCGCCCGGGGTGTCCTCGTCCGGCCGACACCGGTGGTCAGCCTCCGGGCGCCCCGGCCCCTGGTGCCGGACGCGCCGCGCGGGCACTCCCGGCGCCGGCGCCCCCGCGCGTGCGGACGCGCCGGTGAACGGCTGGGGGTCTGGCCTGCGCACGCCCTGTCCGCCGCGTACGCGGCGGGTACGTCGGGCGTGGGTCCGCCGTCCCCGGCCGCCCGGACCGCGGCGGGAACCGCGCCCGCCGGTCCACCGCGGACCTCGTGGCCGCGGGCGGCCGTCAGTGGATGTGGTAACTGTCCCCGTACACCTTCCAGTCGAGCGGCGTCCTCAGGTCGAGGTTGCCCTTGCGCAGGAAGACCCGCTGTTCGGTGTCGACGCGGGTGGTGTCGCTGTGGGCCTCCTCCTGCTTCATGGCCCAGACCCTGGCGTCGAGGAAGGCATCGAGGTACGCCGTCTCGTCGCCGCCCTGTGCCGGCGGCTTCGCGGTGCGCAGGGCGCGTCCCCGGATGTTGCGGAAGCTGGTGGAGTCGTCGCCGTCGCCGTGCATGACGATGGCGTCGTAGTAGCAGAACTGGCCGAGCGCGCGCAGTCCGTCGGTCCGGCCCCGGGCGACGGCGGGATCGAAGTAGACGCGGTCGCGCTCGTCGTCCTGGCACCTCCGGAAGACCGTGTCCCGCGCGGCCTCGCGCCAGTCGGCGGGGAAGTCCGGGTCGAGCCCCGAGTGCGAGTCGCTGCCGTCGACCTTGCGCAGCGCGGGCAGGTACCCGGCGAGGACGTTGCCGGGCTCGCGGTCGGCGTAGAGCCGGACGACGTCGAGCATGTCGCCGGTGCCGGAGCAGAAGCCGATGATGCCGGCGGTGTAGCCGCGGCCGTCGCCGATGTCCTCGATGTACTTGTACTGGGCCTTCCAGTCGAGCGAGGAGTTCTCCGCGCTCGACACCAGTTTCATCGCGATCTCCTTCTTCGCGGGGTCGTCGAGGCCGGTCGACGCGGCGCTCACGGCCCGTGCCGCGGCGGCGCGCGGGACGCCGAGCGCGGCACCGGCGGCCACGGCGCCGAGCGCGGCGACGAGGGTACGGCGGGAAAGACGGGCGGAGGCTGCCGATCGGCGGTGTTCGTGCACCACTGGGGGCTCCAAGGAGGTGTGGGGGGTGACGAGTCGCACCAGGTACCGGAGGCGCTGCGAGTACTGGTAGGAAAGTTTCCTATCAGAGTCAGGAGGAGCCGGTAACCCGGGCCGCGCGAAGTTCGTAGGATCGGACAGCGCCCACTCAGAAACCGGACCGCTCAATCCCATCCGGCCGCGCAATTGGACTTATGGATCACCTCGGCGCAGGGTGGACAGACCCCCCTCGCACCCCTGGGGGACCCGTACCGCACCACCCGGAGAACACCCGATGACCTACGTCGCGGACCCCACTCGCTACGACGGCACCATGCGCTACCGGCGCACCGGCCGCTCAGGTCTCGACCTGCCGGTCCTGTCCCTGGGCTACTGGCACAACTTCGGCGACGACCGCGCCTTCGAGACCCAGCGCGAGATCGCCCTGCGCGCCTTCGACCTCGGGATCACCCACCACGACCTGGCGAACAACTACGGCCCGCCGTACGGTTCGGCGGAGGCCAACTTCGGCCGGCTGATGAAGCGGGACCTCGCGCCGTACCGCGACGAGATGGTGATCTCCACCAAAGCGGGCTGGGACATGTGGCCGGGCCCCTACGGGCAGGGCGGCGGATCCCGCAAGTACCTGCTGGCCTCGCTGGACCAGTCGCTGCGCCGGATGGGCGTGGACCACGTGGACATCTTCTACTCCCACCGGCTGGACGCGAGCACGCCGCTGGAGGAGACGATGGGCGCCCTCGACACGGCCGTCCGCCAGGGCAAGGCGCTCTACGTGGGCATCTCCTCCTACGACGCCGAGCGCACCCGGCAGGCCGCCGAGATCCTGCGCGACCTCGGCACCCCGCTGCTGATCCACCAGCCGTCGTACAACATGTTCAACCGCTGGATCGAGACCGAGGGCCTGCTGGACGTCGCCGAGGAGGAGGGCTTCGGCGTCATCGGCTTCACGGCCCTCGCCCAGGGCCTGCTGACCGGCCGCTACCTGGACGGCGTGCCGGACGACTCGCGGGCCGCGCGCGGCGACTCGTTCGACCGCTCCTGGCTGACCGAGGACGTGCTGCGCCGGCTGCGCGCCCTGAACGGCATCGCCGCCCGGCGCGGACAGACCCTGGCCCAGCTCGCGCTCGCCTGGGCGCTGCGCGACCGGCGGGTGACGTCCCTGGTCATCGGCGCCTCCCGCACCGAGCAGCTGGAGCAGAACGTGGCGGCGCTGGAGAACCTCGACTTCACCGACGAGGAACTGGCCGAGATCGACTCGTACGCCACCGACGGCGGCGTCGACCTGTGGCGCGAGGCCCGGCTGGGAAATCTCGGCTGATTCTGCGATATGTGACGTGTGTCACAGAAATTAGGGATAAATAAGACTTAATCTGGCAACTCGGACATCTCTTATGACTTCCCCACACCACAAGGAGCCGCTCGCCGCATGGTGCACGCAGCCCGTCCCAGCCACGTCCCGCCGCCCCACCCGGACCTGAGCCGCGCCCGCGACTGCGAACGCTGCCTCGGCTGGGGGACCGTCGTCAGCCGCGACGGCGAGCACGAGCTGTGCCCGAGTTGCCAGCGGGCCCCCGGTACCGCCGGGGGCCCGGCCCTCTGAGGGCCCGCACCACGGCCGGCCCGTACCGTTGAGGCATGGCCGCCCCTCCGCTCCCCGGACCACTGGCCCACCTGGCGCCGCTGCTCGGCCACTACGGCTACTGGGCCGTGGGGGCCGTGATCCTCGTGGAGGACTTCGGCATCCCGGCTCCCGGCGAGACGATCCTGCTCGCCGCCGGGGTGTACGCGGGCGCGGGTGAGCTGGACATCGTGAAGGTGGCCCTCATCGCGTTCGCCGCGGCTGTCGTCGGGGACAACATCGGCTATCTGATCGGCCACTTCGGCGGCCGCGCCTTCGTGCACCGCTGGGGGAAGTACGTCTTCCTGACCCCGAAGCGGTTCGCGGCCGCCGAGGACTTCTTCGCCCGGCACGGCGGCGTGATCGTGACGGTGGCCCGGTTCGTGGAGGGCCTGCGCCAGGCCAACGGCATCGTCGCGGGCACCTCGGGCATGCACTGGCGCCGCTTCCTCGCTTTCAACGCCCTGGGCGCCGCCCTGTGGGTGGGACTGTGGACCACCCTGGCCTATCTGGCGGGCAGCCACATCGACGCGGTCTACGAGGACATCAAGCGCTACGAGCTCTACTTCCTCCTGGCCCTCGCGGCCCTGGTCCTCGCGCTCGTGGCCCGCCATGTCGTACGGCGGCGCCACGAACGCGCGGGGCCCGAGGGACCCGGAGCCACGAGCTGACTCCAGGGCCCCGGGGCCTCAGGAGGGGCGCGCCGCCCCGCGCGGCTCCGGCGCGGCCCGCCCCGCTTCGGCCGCCGGCGTCCCGTCGCCCCGTTCGTGGCCGCCGCGCAGCGCGGAGGCCACGGCGGAGACCAGGGCCATGCCGGCGGCCACGCCGAAGACGATGGTCAGCCCGTGGTGGAAGGGGCCGGAGACCAGTTCGGGGAAGAACGTGTGGCCGGTCAGGGTGGCACGCTGGGCGGCGCTCAGCCGGTCCAGGGTGCCGCCCGCGAGCAGATGGCCGATGGGGTTGTCGCCGAGGAACGTGGCGAACAGGGTGCTCACCGGCGGCAGCGAGGCCACCTGGTGCGCGGTCGCGGCGGGCACGCCGTGCGCCGCCAGGCCGCCGCTCAGCGTCTTCGGCAGGGTGGCGGCGAGGCCGGAGACCATCAGCGAGAAGAACACCCCGATGGACAGGGCCGTGCCCGAGTTCTGGAAGGTGGAGCGCATCCCGGAGGCGACGCCCCGGTACCTCGCCGGCACGCTGCCCATGATCGAGGAGGTGTTCGGCGAGGAGAACATGCCCTGGCCCAGCCCGTTGAGCAGCAGCAGCGCGGCGAACGGGCCGTAGTCGAAGTCCACCGGCAGGGCCGGCAGCCCGAGCAAGGACCCGGCGACCACCAGCAGCCCGGCGCTGGAGAGGATCCGGGCGCCGAAGCGGTCGGAGAGGTAGCCGGAGACGGGACCGGCGAGCAGGAAGCCGAGGGTGAGCGGCAGCATGAAGATGCCCGCCCACAGCGGGGTGTCCTCGAAGTCGTGGCCGTGCAGCGGCAGCCAGATGCCCTGGAGCCAGATGATCAGCATGAACTGGAGCCCGCCACGGGCGATCGCGGTCAGCAGGGCGGCGAGGTTGCCCGCCGCGAAGGCCCGCACCTTGAACAGCGAGAGGCGGAACATCGGCTCGGCGACCTTGTTCTCCACCACGCAGAAGACGAGCAGCAGGCACACGCCGCCGATCAGCCCGGCGAGGACGAGCGGGTCGGTCCAGCCGGTGGGGTGGCCGCCGTAGGGCTGGATGCCGTAGGTGATGCCCGCGAGCAGGATGCCGGCGCCCGAGGCGAAGGTGATGTTGCCGAGCCAGTCGACCCGGCCGCGCCCGCCGGCCGCGGTCTCGCGCAGGCTCAGGTACGACCAGACGGTGCCGGTGACGCTGATCGGGACGCTCACCCAGAACACGGCCCGCCAGTCCACGGCGGCCAGCAGCCCACCGGCGAGCAGGCCGAGGAACTGCCCGGCGAGCGCGGTGATCTGGTTGACTCCGAGCGCCGTGCCGCGCTGCCGGGAGGGGAAGGCGTCGGTGAGGATCGCGGCCGAGTTGGCGGTGAGCATGGACCCGCCGAAGGCCTGCACGACGCGCCACAGGATGAGCCACAGCGCGCCCGCCCCGGCCCGGAACGGGTCCAGGGACAGGGCGACGGAGGCGATGGCGAAGACCAGGAAACCCAGGTTGTAGATGCGCACCCGGCCGAACATGTCGCCGAGCCGGCCGAGGACCACCACCAGGACGGCCGAGACCAGCAGATAGCCGAGGATCATCCACAGCAGATAGCCGATGTTGCCCGCCGCGAGCGGATCCAGGCCGATGCCGCGGAAGATGGCCGGCAGCGAGATGATCACGATGGACGCGTCCATCGTGGCGATCAGCACACCGAGCGTGGTGTTGGACAGGGCGACCCACTTGTAGCCGGGGCCGGGCGGTGCGGCCCGCTGCCGGGCCGCACGGGCGAGGAGCCGGGCGCGTATGCCGCCCTCGGGCGTACCGGCGTTCACAGCTGTTCCGCCAGCCGGTCGAGGAGGGGCAGTACGTCGGTCAGGGCCTGTCGCTCCCGCGGGGTGAACCCGTCCAGGGCGTGGGCGAGGCGGTCGGCCGACTCGGAGCGGCGCCGCTCCAGCACGCCCCGGCCCTCCTCGGTGATCGCGATGACGGCCCGGCGCCGGTCGGCCGGATCTGGTGCCCGGCTCACCAGGCCCCGCTGCTCCAGGCCGGCCAGGGTGCCGGCCATCGCCTGCGGGCGTACCCGCTCCAGCTCGGCGAGCGCGCCCGGCGAGTCGGGGCCGCCGCGGGAGAGCCGGGCCAGCACCGAGGCGCCGGAGAGGGTGAGGTCGCCCACCGCATGGGCCTGGCGCAGCCTGCGCACGATCCGGCCCATGGCCAGCCGGAGCGCACCCGCGAGCGCGCCGGTCCCGGCGTCGCCGCCCGGCTCGCGGACGGCCGCCCCCGCCACGTCTTCTGTCGTCGCGTCCATGATTAGTAACAATAGATTTAGCAGTGTGGACTGTACAACCGAGGACGGGTAATCGGTTTGAGAGGAGTCGCAGTGGCAAACCGAAGGGCGAACGGACTTCTCGACACGTTGGGATGTGAGGCTCCGATGGCAGGCAACCAGAAGGCCAAGGGCAAGGCCGAGCAGGCCAAGGGCAAGGCCAAGGAGACCGTCGGCCGCGCCGTCGGCAACGAGCGCATGGAGGCCGAGGGCCGCATGGAAGGCGCCAAGGGCGATGCCCGGCAGGCCAAGGAGAAGGCCAAGGACACCTTCAAACACTGAGACCCGGCGTCGGCCGCGGCGCTGACCCGGACGATCGACTCCAGCGGGTCCCGGGAATCCACCCCAGCGATTCCCGGGGCCCGCTGTCGCGTCCGGCACCCGCTCCCAGCAGGGATTCGTGCGCAACCGAAGGATTCCCGGCGCACGTCCCCTTGATCGCCGGACCAGCGGGTAGCCGAGCTGACAGGACGGCACGTTCCCCGCACGCTCGCAGGAAGGGACCCCGAACCCCGGAGGGAAAAGGGCGACGAGATATGGACATCTCGCTGAGGACGCATCCGAGGACGCAGGACCTGGGCTACAGCCGTACCTGGGACACCGGCATGTGCAGCAGCGCCGACGCGCGTGACGCCGTCGCCGCCCTGCTCGCCGCGGCACGCCCGGCGCCGTTGCGGCGCTCGGTCCAGGACGCGCAGCTTGTCGTGAGCGAACTGCTGACCAACGCGGAGAAACACGCGCCGGGCCCGTGCGCCCTCAGCCTGGAGCTGAGGCCCGGCGCCCGGTCGCTGCGCATCTGCGTGACGGACACCTCCACCACGCCGCCGCACCGCCGCCCGCCGGACCCCGGACGGGTCGGCGGCCACGGTCTGCACCTGGTGACAATGCTCTCGCGGAGCCTGGAGGTGACGGAGCTGCCCGAGGGCAAGCGGGTCACCGCGACGGTGCCCCTCGTCGCCGCGGACGCCGCGGCGCGGGACGGCGAGTGAGTCCGCGGCACGGCGGCTGAGGCCGCACACCCGCGCCGCCCGCGCGGTCGCCCCCCGCTGCCCATCGCCCGCTCCGTCCTGCCGACCCTCCCGCCCACCTGTCCGGTCCGCGCCGCACCCAGCGGTACGTTGCGGCGCCCGGAGCGGGGGTACTCGTCACGGTATGAACGCAGACGCACGTGACGACCGGCGTCAGAGCGGGCAGGAACGCCGGCAGGAACAAGGGGACGTGAACCGCCGGGACGCGGCGGAGCGCCGCCGGGCCGCGAAGTCGTCCGGCGACTCGCCGACACCCACACCCACCCCCCGCGACATCGCCGAACGCAGCTCCCGGAGCAGGGGCTCCGGGGAACGGGGCGGCGGCCAGGAGTCGCACTGACCCGGCTGGGACGCCCTGCCGGGCGGCACACCTCACGGGACCGGCGGTGACCGGCCCCCGGGGTCGTCGCGGCCCTGCGTCCCCTCGGTATCCGTCTGGGGCCGGGTCAGCGGGAGATCACCCGCGGTCAGGTGTTCGAGGACCTGTACCAGTTCCTGGCACGCCTGCTCCACCGAGCGACGCGTGTTGCGCTGCTCGGTGATCAGCGCGGCCATCAGGAGCGCCGTGAGCGCCATCGTCCCGTTGAACGCCTGGAGCTTGGCCATGATCTCCACCGGGTTCAGCCCCACGAAAGCGCCGCTCGCGTCCGTGGCGGCGATGGTGGCCATCACGGACGTGAACAGCGCGCACAGCACGGCGCCCGCGAGCTGGAAGCGCAGGGCGGCCCAGACGATCAGCGGGTAGACCAGGAAGAGCAGGCTGAGCGAGCTGTAGACGGCCACCGGGACGAGCACGCAGGCGATGACGGTCAGCGCGGTCGCCTCCCGCCATCGGCCCAGGGACACCGGTCTGCGCAGTCCGCGCAGCATCAGCAGCAGCGGGGTCACGAGCAGGACGCCCATCGCGTCGCCGACCCACCAGGCGAGCCACACCGGCCAGAAGGCGTGCGCGGCCAGCTTGTCCGTGAGCACGAGCATGCCCACACCGACGGTCGCGCTGATCGTCATGGCGCCCAGCGCGCCGAGGAACACCAGGGCGAGGCCGTCCCGGAACCGGCTGAGGTCGGGGCGGAAGCGCGCCCAGTGCAGCAGGATCGCCGCGCACACGGGGGCGGCGGTGTTGCCGAAGAGGATGCCGACCAGATCGGGGCCGGGCGGTGAGATGCTCAGGATGAGGGCGAGGGCGCCGAGGGTGATCCCGGGCCAGCAGCCGATGCCGAGGATCAGCAGGGCGGCGACGGAGACGCCGGTCGGCGGGTAGATCGGGGTGAAGACGGCGCTGCCGACGG
The DNA here is from genome assembly GCF_000980885.2 of Streptomyces malaysiense. Taxonomy (GTDB): domain Bacteria; phylum Actinomycetota; class Actinomycetes; order Streptomycetales; family Streptomycetaceae; genus Streptomyces; species Streptomyces malaysiense. The sequence continues at coordinate 85,186 of NZ_LBDA02000018.1, forward strand.
ACAGCTCGCGCAGCAGGCCGAGGCGGGCGGAGCCGTAGTAGAGGGCCGCGACGGCCAGCACCTGGACGACGTAGCCGCCCGGCCGGCGCAGTTCCGCGATACCCACCACAGCAGCCATCTCACACCGCCCGGCGCGGCTCGGCGAGGCGAGAGCGCCCGGGGTCCGGCCCTCTGGCTGAATCGAGGGACCCTGCGGGCCCTGCGGACCCTACGGCCGTCCGGGCCCGTCGAGGCCGACGACTAGCACGGCGGCGTCGTCCTCGTGTCCGATGCTCTCTGCGCCCTTGATCACGGCGGCGGCCAGCGCGTGGCTCTCCAGGCCCGCGACGGCGGCTATGCCCGCGAGCCGTGTCACCTGCTCCAGGCCGTCCTCGACGGTCAGCGAGGGCCCCTCCACCACACCGTCGGTGAGCAGCACGAACAGCCCGCCGCTGGTCAGCCGGTGCCGGGTCACCGGGTAGTCGACGTCCCGCTGGATGCCGAGCGGCGGCCCGCCCTCGTCGTCGACGACACCGGACTTGCCGTCCGCCGTGGCCCAGACGAAGGGGATGTGGCCGGCGCGGGCGCTCTCCGTCGCGCCGGTGGCCGGGTCGAGCCGCATGAAGGTGCAGGTGGCGAAGAGTTCGCTGCCGAGGGAGAGGAGCAGTTCGTTGGTGCGGGCGAGCAGTTCGCCGGGCTCGCCGGTGGCGAAGGCGAGCGCGCGCAGCCCGGCACGGACCTGGCCCATGAAGGCGGCGGCCTCGATGTTGTGCCCCTGTACGTCCCCGATGGCCAGGCCGATCCGGCCGTCGGGCAGCGGGAAGGCGTCGTACCAGTCGCCGCCCACGTTGAGCCCGTAGCAGGCGGGCGCGTAGCGGACCGCCAGGTGCAGTCCGGGGGCGGTGGGCAGGTCCCGGGGCAGCATGCCCCGTTGCAGGGCGATGGCCAGCTCGACCTGGGTGCGCTGGAGTTCCGCACGCTCGCGCGCCTGCGCGGTGAGCGAACCGAGTCTGGCCAGCAGTTCGTCGCCGTCGTCGGTGGAGCGCTTGCGGGGCATCGGTTCACTTCCGGCGGAGGGTGCCCTGGGAGACGGCCGCCCCCGAGGAGCACGGCTGCCCGAATCATCGGCAAACGCCTAGATTTTACCTAAATTGACCGAACTCGGCGCGGCCCGCCCGGCGGGCCGCGCACCCCGCCTCCGCGTCGGTTCAGCTCGCGTCGGAGTCGATCCCGGTGATCACCGCGGGCCCCAGCGGCGCGCTGCGTTCGTCCAGGCCCGCTCCGCGCAGCGCGGTGTCCGCGAGCCGGCGGGCCTCCTCCTCGGCGTGCGGACCGGTGTCGGCCTCGACGGTCAGGCGGAGGGTGAACGTGTTGTCGTCGTTGACGTTGAGCACGTCCAGGTCCTCGCTGCTGCCCATCCGGGTGCCGTGCGGGTCCACGGGGCGCAGCGCCCGGGTCAGCCGGGTCCGGGTGTCCGCGCCGACCCCGGTGATGAAGGTGCCGGGGACGCTGATCAGGTAGGTCGTCATGTCGGTCCTTTCCTATGGCGTCCCCTCGACTACCCCGTTTCCCGGCCTTCGCACGGGGCGGCCCGGGTGATCGGCTTCTTACGGACTCCTCACCCGGGCCGGCCGCTCACAGCGGGGAGTGGGCCACCGCCGTGACGTAAGCGCCGAAGAACAGCGACACCAGGGTGAGCGCGCCGTAGACGAGGACCGCCTGGACGGGCCGTACCCGCCAGGTCCGGGCGAGGGCGCGGGCCATGGGGATGAGCAGGGGGAAGGCCGGGAGCAGGAAGCGGGGCTTGGAGGAGAAGGAGCCCGAGCCGCCGAGCACGAGCAGGATCAGCACCCCGGCGAAGACGGCCAGGACCAGCGGGGGGCGCTCCAGGCACAGCAGCGCGAACAGCAGCAGTGCGGCGGCCACCACCAGCAGCGCGACCGTATAGACGACGCCGCCGCCGTGCAGCAGCAGGGCCCTGACGAAGCGGGCCGCCCCGACGCCGAAGTCGAAGCGCGAGTCCCAGGCGCTCTGCACCTTGAAGTAGCCGCCGAACAGGTCGCCGACCCGGGCGCCCACCCACAGCACATAGCCGAGGAAGCCCAGCGGCGCGAGGACGGCGCCGGCCCACAGCCGCCAGGGGACCCGGCCGCGGGCTCGCCAGGCCTCGTACAGCGCGGCGGCGACGACGGCGCCGGCCACCGCGAAGCCGCTGGGCCGGGCGAGGCCCGCGAGCGCGGCCAGCGCACCGGCCCACAGCCAGCGGCTCCGGAGCGCGCAGTACAGGGACCAGATGGCGAGTGCGGCGAACAGCGACTCGGTGTAGGCGATGGTCAGCTCGACGGCGTGCGGCATGACCGCCCACAGGCCGACCAGCGCGGTGGCCACGCCCCGGCCGTGGAGCAGATGTCCGATGACGTAGACGCCGTACGCCGCGACGCCCGCCGCGAGCCAGGCGATGAGCAGCGCGGCCTGGCCCGGGGTGAGCGGCAGCACGGTGTTGAGCGCTCGGATGAGCGCCGGATAGAGGGGGAAGAACGCCCAGTCGGTCTGGACGGCGCCCTGCGGGCTGATCCACATCTTGTGGCCGTAGCCCTGGGCCGCGATGTGCAGGTACCAGCGGGAGTCCCAGGAGTGGGCGAAGGTCCGCACCAGCGGGTGGCCGCGCAGGGCGTTGGTCAGGATCACCGCGAGTATCCCGGCGAGCCGGACGCAGGCGAACAGTGCGAGGGCCGGCACCGCCCCTTCGGGGATCCCGCGGCGGGCGATCCGGGGCAGGTCGAAGCGGCCTGCGGGACGGGAAGGGGCGGCCGGTTCGGGCCGGGGTACGGAGGAGGTGCTCACGCTTTTGACCTTGGGCACGCCGGGTAAGACGTGCAATCCACGACTCGGGTTTCCTGCGCACTTCCACCCTGAATCAGGAATCGGTCAAGAAATGGGTGTAAGTCCCTTACGGTCCCCTGACCCAACGGGTCGAACCCTTCTTCGGGCACCCCCCTGCGGCCCCCCGGAGGGACCCACGTAGGGTGTGGTTATCATATGAGCGCTGCCTAGCTCGAAAGATGGACCGGACCTGTGACTGTCAACGACGACTCGTTCACCAACTGGAAGAACCGCGAGGAGATCGCGGAGTCCATGATCCCGCTCATCGGGAAGCTGCACCGCGAGCAGGACGTGACCGTCCTGCTGCACAGCCGCTCCCTGGTGAACAAGTCGGTGGTCAGCATCCTCAAGACGCACCGCTTCGCCCGGCAGATCGCCGGCGAGGAGCTGTCCGTCACCGAGACGATGCCCTTCCTGAAGGCCCTGACCACCCTGGACCTCGGCCCCTCCCAGATCGACCTGGGCATGCTCGCCACCCTCTACCAGGCCGACGAACGCGGCCTGAGCGTCGAGGAGTTCACCGCCGAGGCGGTCGCCGGCGCCACCGGCGCCAACAAGATCGACCGGCGTGAGCCGCGCGATGTCGTGCTGTACGGCTTCGGCCGCATCGGCCGCCTCGTGGCCCGCCTGCTGATCGAGAAGGCCGGCTCCGGCAACGGGCTGCGCCTGCGCGCCATCGTGGTGCGCGGCGGCGGCGCCCAGGACATCGTCAAGCGCGCCTCGCTGCTGCGGCGCGACTCGATCCACGGCCAGTTCCAGGGCACCATCACGGTGGACGAGGACAACAGCACGATCATCGCCAACGGCAACGCCGTCAAGGTGATCTACGCCGACGACCCGTCGCAGGTGGACTACACCGAGTACGGCATCCGTGACGCCATCCTCATCGACAACACCGGCAAGTGGCGGGACCGCGCGGGCCTGTCCGAGCACCTGCGCCCCGGCATCGAGAAGGTCGTGCTGACCGCGCCGGGCAAGGGCGACGTCCCGAACATCGTGCACGGCGTCAACCACGACACCATCAAGCCGGACGAGCAGATCCTGTCCTGCGCCTCCTGCACCACCAACGCGATCGTCCCGCCGCTGAAGGCCATGGACGACGAGTACGGCGTGCTGCGCGGTCACGTGGAGACGGTCCACTCGTTCACCAACGACCAGAACCTGCTGGACAATTACCACAAGGCCGAGCGCCGCGGCCGGTCCGCGCCGCTCAACATGGTGATCACCGAGACCGGTGCCGCCTCGGCCGTGGCGAAGGCGCTGCCCGACCTCAAGGCGCCGATCTCCGGCAGCTCGATCCGCGTTCCGGTGCCGGACGTCTCGATCGCGATCCTCAACCTCCAGCTGGCCCGCGAGACCACCCGCGAGGAGGTCCACGACTACCTGCGCGACGTCTCGCTGACCTCGCCGCTCAAGCGCCAGATCGACTTCACCACGGCGCCCGACGCGGTCTCCAGCGACTTCATCGGCTCGCGCCACGCCTCGATCGTGGACGCCGGCGCGCTGAAGGTCGACGGCGACAACGCGATCCTCTACCTCTGGTACGACAACGAGTTCGGCTACTCGTGCCAGGTCGTCCGGGTCGTGCAGTACGTGTCGGGCGTGGAGTACCCGACGTACCCGGCGACGGCGGTCTGACGCCCCAGCCCACGGCGCCCTTCGCGGCCGCCGACCGGAGCCCCCGGTCGGCGGCCGTTCGCGTTCCCGGACGACCTCAGGGCACCTTCACCACTCATCGGTTTGCCTAAATGGATTAGGAAGTTACATAATCCTTTTAGGTTAAAGGGAGGAAGCTGATGGTGCGTGCGGGACTGACCACGGAGCGGCTGGTCCGTGCCGGCGCGGAGCTGGCCGACGAGGTGGGATTCGAGCAGGTGACCGTGTCGGCGCTGGCCCGGCGGTTCGACGTCAAGGTCGCGAGCCTGTACTCGCACCTGAAGAACTCCCAGGACCTCAAGACGCGGATCGCGCTGCTCGCCCTGGCGGAGATGGCCGACCGCGCCGCAGAGGCGCTCGCCGGGCGCTCCGGCAAGGACGCGCTCGGCGCGTTCGCGGACGTCTACCGCGACTACGCCCTCGCCCACCCCGGCCGCTACACGGCGGCCCGGTACCCGCTGGACCCCGGGACGGCCGCCGCGAGCGCGGGCCCCCGGCACGCCCAGCTGACCCGGGCGATCCTGCGCGGCTACGACCTGCCCGAACCCGACCAGACCCACGCGGTGCGCCTCCTGGGAAGTGTCTGCCACGGCTACGTCAGCCTGGAGGCGGCCGGCGGTTTCGCGCACAGCGCCCCCAACTCCCAGGAGTCCTGGACACGGATCGTGGACGCCCTGGACTCCCTGCTGCGCAACTGGCCCGCCCGCTGAGCCGACGCCTCCGACGAAACACAGGCCGACATCATGCACACCACCGCACTCACCGCCGACCTCGTCCGCGGCGCCCTCGACCTCGAACGCACCGAGCGGGGACTGCTGCCGCACCGGCTGCCCGTCCGGGCCCGCGCCCAGTGCGCCGACCCGCAGCTCGCCCTGGCCGAGTCCCAGCCCGCCGGCGTACGGCTGGTGTTCCGCACCCGGGCCACCGCCGTCGAGCTGGACACCCTGCCGACGAAGCGGGTCTACACCGGCGCTCCCCCGCGTCCCGACGGGGTGTACGACCTGCTGGTGGACGGACGGCCGGCGGGCAGCGCCACCGCGGCCGGGGGCGACACCCTCACCGTCGACATGGCCACGGGAAGCACGGAGCACACGCCGGGTCCGGTCGCCACCGTACGGTTCTCCGGGCTGCCCGAGACGCCCAAGGACGTGGAGATCTGGCTGCCGCACAACGAGCGGACGGAACTGGTCGCGCTGCGCACCGACGCGCCGGTGACGGCCGTACCGGACCGCGGCCGCAGGGTCTGGCTGCACCACGGCAGTTCGATCAGCCACGGCTCGGACGCCACGAGCCCCACCGCCACCTGGCCGGCGCTGGCCGCCGCCCTCGGCGGGGCCGAGCTGGTCAACCTCGGCCTCGGCGGCAGCGCGCTGCTCGACCCGTTCACCGCCCGCGCGCTGCGGGACACCCCGGCCGACCTGATCAGCGTCAAGCTCGGCATCAACGTCGTCAACAGCGACCTGATGCGGCTGCGCGCCTTCGGGCCCGCGGTGCACGGCTTCCTGGACACCGTCCGCGAGGGGCACCCGGACACCCCGCTGCTCGTCGTCTCCCCGGTGCTGTGCCCGATGCACGAGGACACTCCCGGCCCCACCGCCTGGGACCGCACCGCGCTCGCGGAGGGCCGGCTCGCCTTCCGGGCCGCCGGGGACCCGGCGGAGACGGCGGCCGGCAAGCTCACGCTCGGCGTCATCCGCGCGGAGCTGGCACGGATCGTGCGCGAGCGTGCGGCCGAGGACGACAAGCTCTTCCACCTCGACGGCCGCGAGCTGTACGGCGAGGCCGACTTCGCCGAACTCCCGCTGCCCGACGGCCTCCACCCGGACACCGCCGCGCACCGCAGGATCGGCGAGCGGTTCGCGGCGGCGGTCTTCGGCCCGGGGGGCGCGTTCGCGGACCGGCGGGGCTGGGCCGACGGCGCTTCGCGGGACCGGCTGCGCCGATCGGGGCCGGCCCGGCCGCCATCGGCGTGAGCCCGCCGCCCGGCGGCGGGCCGCCGGGGAGCTCAGACGAGGTGGGCGAAGACCACCAGGTTGTCGGTGTAGTCCTTCGCCGTGTGGTCGTAGTCGCCCGCGCAGGTGATGAGCCGGGCCTCGGGGCGTGCCGCGTCGGCGTAGACCCGGTCGCTCGGGAAGTCGTCCTTCGCGAACGTCTCGGCGCTGTCCACGACGAAGTTCGCGGTCCGTCCGTCGGCGCGCTCCACGGAGAACCGGTCCCCGGCGTCCAGTTGGTCGAGATTGACGAAGACGGCCGCGGAGACCTTCGTGTCCACGTGCCCGGCGATGATGGCGGTGCCCCTCTCGCCGGGCGCGGCGCCCTTGGCGTACCAGCCGACGAGATTGGTGTCCGCCGCGGGCGGCGGCTGGAGCTGCCCCGCGGCGTCGAGGGTCAGCTGGGTGAAGGGGGCGTCGACACCGATCTCCGGAATGAGCAGCCGGGTCGGCTCGGACCGGGGCAACCCGGCGGCCGCCGACGGCGATCCGGTGGAGCTGGCCCCGGAGGCCGGGGTCGCGCGCGGCGCCGGGAACGATCCCCGGTGCCCCCCGAACATGCTGACGGCGAGGAAGAGGATCGCCACCCCCCAGAGCACCAGCCGCCCGCCACGGGCGGCACCTGACGCGTCCGGCTCCGGTTCGGGAGGCCGCGCGGGGGACGGATCCGCTGCCATCGGACATCACCTCACTGGGACAAGGCGGTACGGGGACGGGTGTCGACGGCGGGGGTTCCGCCCGCCCCGCGAGGGGCACGCGCCGCCGGCGCGGTCGTCGCGCCGGCGGCGTCCGCGGCTCCGGTCAGGACGCCGGCCGCGCGGCCTTCTTGCGGCGCAGTGCGTACAGGCCGGCCGCGCCCGCGCCGAGGACCGCGAGGCCGCCCGTGGTCACACCGGGGCCGGCGAGCGCGCCGCCACCGGTGTGCATGCCGCCGCGCGGCTTGCCGCCACCGCCGTCCGAGCCGCCGCCCCAGTCGCTGCCGCCGTCGTCGCCGCCCTTGCCGCGGCCGCCGCCACCGCTGTCGTCGTCACCGCTCTTGCCGCGGCCGCCGCCGCTGCTGCTGTCGTCGCGCAGCACCGTGGCGAGCGCTCCGCCACCCGTGTGCATTCCGCCGCGGGGCCGGTCGTGTCCGCGGCCGTTGCCGCCTCCGCTGCCGTTGTCTTGGTCCCGGTCGGAGCCCTTGTCGCGGCCACCGCCTGAGTCACTGCTGTACGAGGAGTCCCCACGGCCCGAGTCGTGCCCGGCCGGGGCCGCGAACGCGGCGCCGGGCGTGGCGAAGGCCAGGGCGGCCGCGGCGGCTGCCGTGGCCAGGAGGGTACGGGCAGAACGCATCGTGTAGTCCTTCCGCCGTGACCGGGCAGCGGACGCCTCATCAGCTGGATGGACCCGGTCTCGACATGAACCACCGTCAGCGAGGCCGTCGGCTCCCACCATCCGGGCCGCCCAGCCGTGTCAACGGCCCACCCGTCTGTCCCAGTGCGCACGGCCCGGAGCCCCTCGTCCGGTCCAATCCGGACCGCCACCGGACCCTGCCGCGTCCCGCCGGACCCACTGCGCCCCGCCGAGGACGAGCCGGGGGCGAGGCCGGCGAGAGGTTCGTCACCCGCCCTTGTTATGACAGTGGTCATAGCGCAGTCTTGTGGCGGACGGTACGGCGGCACACGGCCGGCGGCCGAGGCGGTGGGAGGCGGCAGTGGCGAACGGGATGGCGCGGGCCCTGTGGGAGCGCTACGAACCGGTGCACGACCTGGTGTACTTCGCACCGCAGGCACACCACGCCGCACGGGCGCTGGGCCTGCGCGGCTACTGGATGGGCTACTTCGCGCTGCGGGCCGCCCCGCTCGGCCCGGTCTCCCCCGCCGTCGTGACGAGCGGCTTCTACGTCTTCCACCACGACCGGGTGGCCAGGGCACTGCCGGACGCCTGGAGGTACGCGGCTCCCGCGCAGGTCCTCGCGGCCCGCGAGGACGCCATGGACGCGGCGATGACCGGGCTGTACGGACCGGAGGTCACCGGTTCCGCCGAGTTCACCGAGGCCGCCGATCTCGCCTGGGAGGCCGCGGCCGCCGCGGACACCACGGGCCGGGTGCTGGCGGCGGCCAACCAGGCGCTGGAGCGTCCGGAGCGGCCGACGGCCCGGCTGTGGCAGGCGGTGACGACCCTGCGCGAGCACCGGGGCGACGGGCATGTCGCGGTGCTGGTCGGCCAGGGGCTCGGCCCGGTCGAGGCCATGGTGCTCAAGGCGGCCGCCGGCGAGTCGGACGAGGACTTCCTGCGCGAGACCCGCCAGTGGGGGCAGGGCGACTGGACGGCGGCCGGGGTCCGGCTGCGCGAGCGCGGACTGCTCGCCGGGGACGGCTCCCTCACCGCCTCCGGAACGGCGGCGCGCGCGCAGGTCGAGGCGCTGACCGACGCGGCGGCCGAGAGCCCCTGGCATGCCCTCGGCCCGGACCGCACCGCCCGGCTGGCCGCCCTGCTGGATCCGCTGGCCCGCGCGGTGGCGGAATCGGACCTGCTGCCGCCCGGCAACCCGGTGGGCCTGCCCGCGCGTTCGACCCCCGTCGGCGACTGACGGTACGCCGGGCGCCTCGTGTGGCCACCGGGCGCACTCGCGCCGCCCGTGCGGCTCCGGCCCGCGCGCGGGGCCGCTCCGAACGGCTGAAAAGCGTCGTAGTAACGGTCGAAGTAGCCTCTCCTGAGCTGGAGTTGTCCGCCGTACTCTGAAGCCGTGGTCACGCGAGGCGAGGATCCTGGACAGGCGGCGGCCCGGCTCACCGGGCGCCGGGTCGACGCGGCGCGGGGGATGCCCGGCTCGCCCGTGCGGGTGCCGCCGGACGACGCCACCCCGGTGACGGTCGAACGCGCCGACGCCCCCGGCGCGGTCCGCGCGGAGATGGCGGGGCCGGGCCGGCCGGGCGCGGCGGGCGCCGCAGGGGTGCCCGGGACGCCCGGACACGACGAGCGCCGGATGGCCGCCGGGCGGATGGCGACCGGGGAGCCCGGCGTGAGGGTGGCGCTCCGTTTCGGTCAGGCCCCGACGGCCCCGCACGCGTCCGGCGCGCCGCGCTCCGGCTCGGCGTACCGCGTGCACGAGGAGCGGGAAGAGCCGGTGCACTCCCCCGCGTTCGCGCCGGCCGGCGGCGAGCGGCGCCGGCTCCCGGCGCCCCGCGAGGACCCGGTCGAAGTGCGGGCGGCCGAAGAGCCGAAGCATCTCCGGATCGGCCTCCCGGTGCCCGCCGCGCACGGCCGGGACGATGGGCCGCACCCCACCGTCGGCGTCCCACGGCACACCGCCGTGCCACAGATCGCCGTGCGGCCGTGCGCGCGGTCCGGCGGTCCCGGCCGGTTCCGGCGGCCGCGCGCAGACCCGCTCGGACACCGCCGCCTCGCCCGGCCGCGGCGGTTCGGACGCGGATACGCGGAGCGCGCACTGTCCGTGGCACGCGGGGCACTCGCTGTATGAGCGGGGTGTCCGGCACCGCGACGGAACGCACCCCTCCGCGCCATGGTCACGCAGCGTAAGGAAACCAATCACCCGTTCGAATCGTATAAGGACGTGAAAGCCGAACCAGGGAGAGACCATGCAACCGTTCACGCTCAACTACGCGCGCCCGGCTGTGCAGTTGGAAGTAACCGTTCCGTACGCGTACGACTCCGGACTGCAGTTGAACGTCCTCCCGGACGGGCGGATCGCCGCGACGGACCACGCGACCCTGCGCGCGCTGGGGACCACGACCTCGACCGCCGGTTCCAAGACGCACTTCGACGACTGAGCCGCGGGCCCGCAGACGATGACCGTGCTCATCCTGACCAGTGAAGAAGACGTGACGGCGGACATGGTGGTCCTCCGCCTCCGCGAGGCCCGGGTGCCCGTCGTCCGGTTCGACCCCGCCGACCTGACCGACGGGGTCGCGCTGTCGGGCGAGTACGCGCACGGCACCTGCCACGGGCAACTGTCCGTCGGCGGACGGCTGGTGGAGCTGGACGGCCTGCGCTCCATCTGGGTGCGCAGGCCCGGGACGGCGGCCGTGCGCGCCGCCCAGCCGTCCGCCTGGCTGACCGAGGAGTCCGCGCAGGCGCTGTACGGCATGCTCCGCTGTACCGGCGCCCGCTGGATGAACCATCCGGACGCCGCCCGCCGCGCCCGTTACAAGCCGTGGCAGTTGCGCCACGCGCAGCGCAGCGAGCTCATGGTGCCGGCCACACTGATCACCACCTTCCCGCAGGCCGCGCAGGAGTTCGCGGAGCGCCATCCGGACCTGGTGGTCAAACCGGTCTCGGGGGCGCATCCGCAGGAACCGCCGCGGGCGGTGCCGACCAGCAGGGTCGCGCCGGACGCGGACTTCAGCGCGGTCGCCTTCGGACCGACGCTGCTCCAGGAACGCGTGGTGAAGCAGGCCGACATCCGGCTCACCGCCGTCGGAGGCACCCTGCTGGCGGCCCGCAAACCGGTGAATCCGGACGCCCATCCCGACGACGTGGACGTCCGGTTCGCCCCGTCCGTGTCGCCGTGGCGGCCGGTGGCGGTGCCCGGGTGGGTCGCCGACGGGGTCCTGCGCTATCTGCGCGGGGCCGAACTCGCCTACGGTGCCTTCGACTTCGCGGAAGACGCGGACGGCGTCTGGTGGTTCCTGGAGTGCAACCAGTCCGGTCAGTTCGGGTTCGTGGAGATGGACACCGGACAGCCCATCGCCGCCACCATCGCCGAATGGCTCGCGGCGGACGGACTTCCGGAAGACGGATGTGCGAACGCGGCGACAGGCGCAGGCTGTTGAGGACGCGGGGACCGGTTCGGAGAGAGGAACGCCATATGCGCATCGGACTGCTGGGAACGGGTCCCTGGGCTCGGGCGGCCTACGCCCCCGCCCTCGCCGGGCACCCCGGCCTGGAGTTCGCCGGGGTGTGGGGCCGCCGCCCCGAGGCCGCCGCCGCGCTCGCACAGCGGTACGACGTCACCCCGTACACCGACGTGGACGCGCTGCTGGCCGACGTGGACGCGGTCGCCGTCGCCCTGCCGCCGTCCGTGCAGGCCCCGTTGGCGGTCCGCGCGGCACGGGCCGGGCGGCATCTGCTCCTCGACAAGCCGCTCGCGCTGTCCGTCGCCGACGCGCGTGCGGTCGCCGAGGCGGCGGAGCGGGCCGGGGTGGCGTCGGTGGTGTTCTTCACCGCGCGCTTCCAGAAGGAGCCGGAGGCGTGGATCGGGGAACAGGCTTCGGTTGCGGGCTGGTGCACGGCGCGGGCGCACTGGCTGGGGGCGGTGTTCACGACCGACAGCCCCTTCGCGGCCTCTCCGTGGCGCCAGGAGAAGGGCGCGCTGTGGGACCTGGGCCCGCACGCGCTGTCCGTGCTGATGCCCATCCTCGGCGACGTCACCGAGGTGGTGGCGGCGGGCCACGGCCCGGGAGACACCGTGCACCTGGTCCTCGACCATGCGGCCGGGGCCTCCAGCACCGTCACCCTCAGCCAGTCGGTTCCGCCGGCGGCCGCCGGAACCGGGTACGAACTGCGCGGCGATCACGGCGTCACCGTCATGCCCGCCGCGTCCGAGGACGCCGTCACCGCCCTCACCCGGGCCGCCGACGCCCTCCTGGCCTCAGCCGGGACCGGCCGTCCCCATCCCTGCGACGCGTCCTTCGGCCTCCGGGTCACGGAGATCCTGGCAGCGGCGGAGGCCCGTCTGTCGGCGAACACGGAGTAGTTCCGGGCGCCCTGTGCGCCGGCGCCGAGGGGCCGGCGCCCGGGGATCGCGGACCGCTCGCGCCCGGCCCCGTGCTCCGCCCCGCCGGAGCCGGTGCCGTCCTCCCGGCGCCCCGGCCCGGAGCCGTCACCCGTGGCCCCGGACCGGCCTCCCGTCCGTCGGCGCCGCCGCCGCGAAGATCCAGCGGTTGGCGGCCAGGGCGTCGTTCGGTTCCGGGAGGGGGCCGCGGCCGTGCCTGCGGGTGAAGTCGTAGGGGGTGCGGGTGGTCACCGTCCAGCCCAGGGAGGCGAGTTCGGCTGCCGAGTCGGGGCGGGGCCCGGCGTCGAAGAGCGCCAGCAGATCGATGCCGACGCGCCGGAGGGTGGTGGTGTAGACGGGGCTGGACCGCACCTGCGGGGACTCCACAAGGCCCTTGATCTCGTAGGCCAGGGTGCTGTCCGCCGCGCTGAGCCGGTCGATCGTGGCGACGAGGCGCCGTTCGGCCGCCGCCGGCAGATACAGCAGCAGTCCCTCGGCCAGCCAGGCCGTGGGCTCGGCGGGGTCGAAACCCGCGGCCCGCAGGATGCCGGCCCAGTCCTCGCGCAGGTCCGCCGCGAGCGGGCGGCGCTCGGCGGTGGGGGCGGCCCGGAGCCGGTCGAGGACCGTCTGCTTGAAGGCCAGCACCTCCGCCGTGTCCACCTCGTACACCGCGCACCCCGGCGGCCAGTCCAGCCGGTATGCCCGGCAGTCCAGGCCCGCGCCGAGGATCACCACCTGACGTACGCCCAGGTGCGCCGAGCGCAGCAGGTGGTCGTCCAGCACGCGGGTGCGCAGGGCGAAGTACCGGCCGAGCCTGCCCCACAGCGGGTCGGCGTCCCCGCCGGGGACCTGTCCCGGCCGTACCGGCCAGTTCGCCGAGGCCGCCGCCGCGCGCACGAAGTGCTCGGCGAACGGGTCCCGGGCCAGCGCGTCGGGGCGATGTGTCTCGATCGCGCGGGCCGCGGCCACCAGCAGGGCGGTGCGGCCCACGCCCCGGGCCACTCCCGCGGTCAGGCCCCCGGCCGTATGCACGGCACCTCCTCGGGCCCGAGCGCCGGCGCGGTCCAGGCCGCCGGGTCGGCACCGGTCGTGGTCCGGGCGCCGTAGACCACGCGCATGAACCGCAGGACGTCGTCGTACGGCAGGTGCAGGGCCGCGGTGCAGTCCGTCAGGACGGTCACATGGAAGCCCTTCTGGAACGCCGTGCGGGCGGTGGTGTCCACGCACACGTCGGCGTACAGCCCGGCGAGGACCAGGTGGCCGACACCGCGTGCGCCGAGGTGGTCCTCGAAGCCCTCGCCGAGGAAGGCGTCGAAGCGGGCGCGCTTGGTGAATACCCGCTCGCCCGGCTCCGGAGCGACCCGGTGGAACTCGGCGCCCCAGGAGCCCTCCAGGCACTTCGGCCGCTTGCCGAGGACGCGGTCCCGCGACCGCCAGGCGGCGCCCTGGTGTTCGGGGTCGCCGGTGAACCGGACGAAGACCACCTCCACACCGCGCGCACGGGCCGCGGCCACCGCCCGGACGGTGCCGGCGACGGCCGCGTCCAGGACGGTGGGGTCGCCGCCGAAGCGGGCCAGGGCGGCCGGGCCGGTGCAGAAGTCGTTCTGCACGTCCACGACCACCAGGGCCGTCCGCTCCTCCGTCGGGCCGGTCATGAGCCGCCGGCCGGGGCGTCGTCGGCCGGTGTCCCGGCTCCGGGCGCGTCGAGGGCGTCGAGCAGGGCGTCGGCCACCGCGGTGGTGGAGTGCCGCCCACCGAGGTCGGGCGTGGATATGCCCCGTTCCTCCAGGATCCGCAGGGCCTTCTCCACGGCCTCCACCGCACCGGGGCATCCGGCGTGCCCCTCGGCGACGCGCGCGGCCGCGCGGATGGTCGCCACCGGATTGACGAGGCCCCGGCCCGCGATGTCGTCGGCGGAGCCGTGCACCGTCTGGTACTCGGTGAGTCCGGCCAGCGCGGGGTCCAGGAAGACGTTCTCGGTGCAACGGTTCTCCTGCCGGTCGGAGCCGAACCGGTCGAGCAGCATGACGTGCATGATGTCGGCCCATTCGTTCCCGGCGATCAGCAGCGTCCGGTCGGGCAGACCGTGCGTGATGAGGTTGCGGTTGACCGTGTCCGGCTGGAACAGGCCGATCTCCACGCCGAGTTCCGCCGCGAGTTCGCTCACCCAGGCGTCCAGCGCGCCGTCCAGGAGATGGAACTTGTACGCCATGACGATGCGGCCGATCCGCCCGTCCGGCCACTCCTGGCGCGCCCGGCGCAGGGCGTAGCGGACGACGCTCCCGGTGATCTCCCGGCCGAAGGTCATGGTCCGGGTGATCTCGCCGGGCGTGTGCCGGTTGTCCCCGGTGTAGAACCCCTGTGCCTGGTCACGCACCAGCAGCAGGGAGCGGCCGTCGGCGCCGAGGAGGTCCACCTTGACGGCGCGCAGCCGTCGGCGCACGAGGTACAGGGACTGGGCGTTGACGGCGGTCCGGAAGACGGCCGTGGTGCCCTGCTCGGCGCGGGTGCGGCAGAACCGCTCGTAGTGGTCCGCGTCCGCGGCGGTGAGCCCGCGGACGGCGGCGACGTCGGATTCGCCGCGCAGCGAGTGGTAGGAGTGGTAGAGCCGCGGGGAACGCTCGATCGTCACGGCGCCCGGGTGCCCGGTGGTCAGCGCGCCGAGCACCCGCTCGAAGACGTCGGCGAGTTCGGGTCCGGTGCCCCGGCCCACGGCCAGTCCGATGACGGGGGTGCCCGGGTCGCGGGTCACTGGTCGGTCCCCGTGGTGAGGTGGTCGCCGGGGATGCCGGACTTCTCCGGGCGGTAGTAGTCACGGATGCCGTCGGCCCAGGTGACCACGGGGACGCGGTCGCCGTGGACCGGCTCGAAGGCGTCGAACAAAGCCTCGATGTTGGGGCGCTGGAAGCCGATGGCCGTCATCAGGGCGACGAAGTGCGGGCGTTCGACATAGCCGTCGCCGTCCGGGTCGCCCAGCGCGGCGAGGGCCTCGGCGAACTCGTCCACGGTGACGTCGAATCGCTGGGGGTCGAGCACGATGGCGTTGAACTCCTCGGGACTGACCTGCCCGTCGCCGTCGGCGTCCAGCTCGGTGCGCAGGGTGTCCCAGTAGCCCTGGAAGGCCTTGAGCATCCGGTGCTTCGCGCCGTCCCCGGCCTCGGGCACGGCCTCGACCACCCGCCTGCCCATGAGTTCGAAGTCCCCGGGATCCAGCACGCCGTTGCCGTTGGCGTCGAACAGCGAGAAGACGAGTTCCACCCGGTTGTTCGCCTCGGTGGTGGCCATGGTGTTTCCCCTCCGGTCATACGGTGCGCGAGAACACCGCCGGACCCCGGACCCGGCGGCGGATCCACTATCGGCTCGGCACCGGCGCCCGGTGAGGAAAAGGCGGCCAAGTGCCCCCGAAGGAAGGAATTTTACCGCCGAAGGCATGAACACGCCGATCTTGGAAACCGCCGCGTACCGGCTGCCGCCCCGTCTCGGGGAAGGACGCGTCCGCGGCGGCCCGCCGCGGGGAGCCGGCCGGCCGGTCACCGCCCGGCCGGCATCTCACCCGGCACTGGCGGCGCCGTCGGCCCAGAAGCTCACCCGCTCCCGTACGACGGGGTACCCCGCCCTGGCGAAGTGCGCGGCCATCGGGAAGTTGGACCGGTCGGTGGCGGCGGCGATGAACTCGGCGCCCTCGGCGGCCAGGAAGCGGGTGCACTCGACGAGGAGGTCGTAGGCGTAGCCGTGGCCGCGATGCTCCGGGACGACGCCGACGAAGCCGACGCAGGGGCCCGAGGGGTTGCGGGCGGGGATGTGGATGCCGACCGGGTCACCGGCGGGGGTCCGGGCGATCCGCCACCAGGAGCGCGGCGACGGCATCCAGTGGAACACGTCGAGTTCCTCCTGGGCCGCCTGCTCGATCCCGCCCTCCGCGATGGCCCGGCGGGCGTGCGCGTCGAGGGTGACCGAGTGGACGCGGCGCAGCAGGTCGAGGAAGACGGCGTCGTCCGGTTCCGGGGTGAGGACCAGGCGGCCGGGGCTTTCGGGCAGGCCGTGCTCCGGGGTCCAGCGGTAGAGGAAGCGCTCCACCAGGGGCGAGTAGCCGGCCATGCGCGCGGCCGCGGCGCGGGTGTCGGCGGCGGCCCGCAGCCGTGGGTCGTCGCGCCAGCCGGCGGGCAGGTCGAGGTCGATCTCGTCGGGGTGCCAGGGCGCGGTCCGCAGCAGTTCGGCGCCGGCCACCTCCTCGCCCTCGGCCACGTCCAGCCAGTTGACCAGCAGCGGCTCCGGGTCCTCGGCGCGCCCCCACCAGGCGGCGCGGGCCACGGTGCGGCCGTCGCGCAGGGCGATGCGCTGCCACTCGGGGCGGAAGGTGACCAGCCGGTGCTTCTCGGCCAGGGCCAGCGGGTCGGGCATGGTGTGGAACAGGGGCGCACTGCTCTCGTCGAGCGTGCGCATGACCAGATCGGTCAAGGGTTTCCTCCGGGATGCGTGCCGCGAGAGACCTCGCGGCGGGAACGCGCTCCCGGTCAGACCTTGCACACCCGTGCGACGGGGAGGTGGGAGCGCATGATGGCTGTGGTCATGACACTCGCCTCCTTGGTCCGTCTCGGATGTGCGGTCATACGTTAACCGGCCGCTCGTCCGGAGTCCATCGGTTTTCCGCACCGCCTCCGGTGGGCGCCGTCGGCGCGCGGCAAGCGACCGACGGGCCCTCCTCCCGGGGGCGGCGTAGCGTGGGCTTGTGCGATCGGTGCGCGAATGGTCGTCGCGTGGGAACCAGGAGGATCGCGGCTGGTTGCGGGGCGCGCCGCCGCCGTGGTGGGTCCGGCTGCTGCCGGTGCTGCTGCTGGTCGCGGTGACCCTCGCCTCGACCGTCACCCCCCACGCCAGCGACCTGGGCTTCCTGCTGGGCGCGATCCCGCCGCTGGCCGTGCTCTCGTACGGCCCGCTGGTCACCGCCCTGCTCGGCCTCCTGGTGGTCGTGGCCCTGAACGTGCCCGAGACCCATCTGAACCGGCCCGGCAACACCGACCTGCTGACCATCGTCTTCGTCGCCCTCCTCAGCGTGTTCGTGTCCTTCGTGCGCAGCCGCCGCGACGCCCAGCTCGAGGTGGAACGCACGATCGGCGAGGCCGTGCAGCGCGCGGTGATGCCGCCGCTGCCCGAGCGGGTCGGCCGGGTCGGCTGCGCGGGCTTCTACCGGGCCGCCGAGAACGGCACGCTGGTGGGCGGGGACTTCTTCGACGTGCGCGAAGGACCGTACGGCGTACGGGCGGTGATGGGCGATGTACGCGGGCACGGGCTGACGGCCGTCTCGACCGTGGTGTCCCTGCTGGGCGCGTTCCGGGAGGCGGTCCTGGACCAGCAGGACCTGGAGTCGGTGGCGGCCCGGATGGACCGCCGGCTGGCGACGGACGCGGCGGGCACGCCGGACGGCGAGTTGTTCGCGACGGCGGTGCTGGTGGAGTTCGCGGCCGGCGCGCGCACGATGCGGGTGGTGGCGTGCGGTCATCCGGCCCCGGTCCTGCTGCGCGGGGGCGACGCGCGGGAGGTCACCGTGATGCCGGGCACCCCGCTGGGGATCGGCCTGGTCGGGGCCGATGCGCCGAAGGAGGTCACGGTGCCGCTGGAGCCGGGCGACCGGCTGCTGCTGGCCTCCGACGGCGTCTGGGAGGCACGGGACCGCTCCGGGGTCTTCTACCCGCTGCCGGACCGGCTGGCCGCCCTCGCGGGCACCCGTGACAGAGAGCTGCCCACCGCCGTGTGGACCGACCTCGCGCGGCTGGGCTACGAGGTCCGTGACGACGCGACGATGCTGGTCCTGGCGCCGGTCCCGGGCGACCGGCCCGCCTGACACCGGCGGCCGGCCCGCCCGGCCCGGGAACCGGGTCGGCCCACGCGCCGCGGGTCCCTCGTCACCCCACGTCCCACAGGAACCGGTGGGTGTGGATACCGAAGTACGGGAAGGACCGGATCTCGCGGACGCCCTCGATCGGGCGGACCACGTCGTTGACGAAGTCCAGCAGGTCCTTCGGGCCGGACGCGACCACCTCGGCGAAGAGGTCGAAGCCGCCGGAGGTCAGCACCGAGTACACGACCTCGGGCCGCTCGGCCAGGGCGTCGGCGACGGCGCGCGGGTCGCCGTCCACGCCGATGCCGAGCAGGGCCATGGCCTGGCCGCCCATCGCCATCGGGTCGGTGACGCCCACCACTTGGACGGCCCTGGAGTCCAGCAGCCGCTGGAGCCGCTGCCTGGCGGCCGAGGCGGACAGGCCCACCTTGGGTCCGAGGTCGGCGTAGGCGATCCGGCCGTCGGTCTGGAGCTCACGCAGGATGGCCCGGTCGATGTCGTCCATGGCCGCCATCATGCCCCTTCCCTCATCCGGCCAGTTCGGCGAGGGCGGCGGCGAACACCTCGGTGTGCCTGTCGACGTCCCGCTCGGTGGTGTCGGGGCACATCAGCGCCATGTTGTGGAACGGGGTGAGCAGGATGCCCCGGTTGGCGAGGTACAGGTGCAGGAAGTCCTCCAGCTCGGCGTCGGCGGCCGCCGCGGACTCGGTGCCGGTGCGCGGCGCGGGCGCGGTGAAGCGGTATTCCGCCCGCGCCCCGAGCCGGCTCACCGACCAGGGCAGGGCGTGCGCTTCGAGGCCGGCGCGCACTCCCGCCTCGAAGCGTTCGCACAGCTTGCCCATCCGGGCGAACGCCTCCTCGGTGAGGACGTGTTCGAGGGTGGCGCGGGTGGCCGCGACCGACAGGGCGTTGCCGGCGAGGGTGCCGCCGACGCCGCCCATGTCGACGAGGTCGAGGTCGCCGCGGGCCAGCAGCCGGTCGGCCAGTTCGGCGGAGAGGCCGTAGGCGCCGGCCGGGATGCCGCCGCCGATCGCCTTGCCGATGGTGAGCATGTCCGGTTCCAGGTCCCAGGCGCCGGTGCAGCCGCCGGGCCCGGCGGAGAAGGTATGGGTCTCGTCGTTGATCAGCAGCGCGCCGTGGCGCCTGGTCAGCTCGCGGACGCCGGCGAGGTAGCCGGGCTCGGGCAGGACGATGCCGATGTTGGTGAGCGCGGGCTCCATGAGGACGGCGGCCACGTCGCCGTGGGCGAGTTCGCGCTCCAGCGCGGCCAGGTCGTTGAACTCGGCGACCCTGCTGGTCAGGGTCACCTCGCAGGGCGCGCCGACGTTCCCGGGGCGCGCGGCGCCCTCGCCGTCCGGGCCGACGACGATCAGCGACTCGTCCACGCTGCCGTGGTAGCAGTAGCTGTTGAACAGGATCTTCGGCCGTCCGGTGACGGCGCGGGCGAGCCGGATCGCCCAGCGGTTGGCGTCGGTCGCGGTGAGCGAGAAGCTCCAGCGGGCCAGGCCGAAGCGCCGGGTCAGCTCGGCGCCGACCCACTCGGCGTCCTCGGTGGGCAGCATGGCGGTGGCGCCGCCGAGTTCCGCGAAGCGCCGCCGGACCGCCTCGGTGACCGCCGCGGGCGAGTGGCCCGCCATCGCGCCGGTGTCGCCGAGGCAGAAGTCGATGTACTCGTGCCCGTCCACATCGCTCACCCGGGCGCCGCGCGCCCCGGCGAGATAGCGGGGAAACGCTCCGGCCGTCTTGTTCATCCATGTCATCGGCACCCGGCCGAAGAGATGGTCGGCCCCGGCGTACGCGGCGCGCGATCGCGGGTTGTGACGCTCGGCCTCGGCGCTCTCGCGGGCCAGAAGGGTGCGCAGGCGGGTGCGGTCCATGGAAAACCTCGATGGAGTCGGACGACGGAATAGCGTGAGGCTACGACGGGAACCATGATCATCTCAAGAGATCACGCGTGATTCGATTGCCATGGCGCTCGAATCACGCGTCATTTCGACTCGTCGTCCTCGAAGGGGTGACGCGCCCCCGTCTCCCGGCTGACGAACCGGTACGCGGAGTTCGAACGCGTCGACATAAACGCCAGGCCGCGCCACCCCTTCCGCCGCATAGAAATATCTACGAGCATGCATATGCCGGGTTGCTGTGCGAACGCACCGAGTGCCCGAGAACGCGGAGCAGTGCATGACGAACACGATGTGGATGCGGGGCGTGGAGTGGCTGGCGGCATCGGCGGCCGACCCGCGCGCGTGCAAGTGGGAGTGGGACCACGGGGAGGGGATCGCACTGCTGGAGGCGGGGCGCTTCTGGGACGTGCTGAGCGTCCCCGAGCGGCTGGGGCTGCTCACCCTCGACCTGCTGTGGCGGCCCGCGCTGCCGGTGCCGGGCCCGACCCTGGTGGACCTCGCGGCCGGCCGGGTCGGCTTCTTCCTGCCGCCGGACCCGGACGGGGGCTGGGTCGGCGCGGGGCTGCGCTACGCGACCAGGGGCTCCTGGGTCGCCGTACCGCCGCCCTACCGGCCCGCCCGCTCCCTGGAGTGGCTCGTGCCGCCCGACGGCACCGGCACCCTGCACTCCCCCGGCACCCTGGAGGACGCGCTGCGGCAGGCCAACGGCACCCTGGCGGTCCTCGCCGCACCACCGCGCGGGCCGCGGGAGTCCTAGCCGTTCCGGCCGGGCAGCTGGAGTACGCCTCAGGACCGCTCGGGTCCGGGCTCGGGCCCGGTGCTGCGCAGGGCCAGGCTCGCGAGGTCGGCGAGACCGGCGAGCGAGGTCCACGGCGCCTCGGGCCCGGCGGGCACCGCCCGCCCCTGTGCCCGCCATTCGGCGACGAGCCGGTCGTAGATGGGCTCCCGGGTCCGTGGCGGCCGGACCCCTCCGCCTCGCTCCATCCGATCCCCCCGCGGCATCCGGTCCTCCAAGCGGCTCCTGCCGGGGCAACGCTCCCCGGCCGCCGGTGGTGCGCCCGGCTCACCGGGTCGGGTGACGGCATCGCCCGAACGGGGCCTCCCGTCCATCGGACGAGCAGGAGAACCCACCGGCCCGGTCCGCGAGGAGACCCGCGGTCCGGGACGCGGGACACGAGGCGGAAGGACGCGCGGGGCCCCGACCGGCCCCCCGTCCCGGTCGTGCCCCGCTGGAAGTGAACCTACGTGCGACGCCCGGCCCTCACCAGCGCACCGGTGCCCGGCGCCACGCGCGCGGCACTCACCGGTGCACAGCCGTGCCCGCTTGGTCCCGGTTCGCCGGGCCGAGGGCGGGGACGCGGAGTGCACCGGTGACGAGATGGGCGAGGACGACCTCGTACAGATCTGCGCCCCCGTCCAGCAGCCTGCGCTCCAGGACGGGTTCGGCGGCCCGCACATGCTCCCGTACGGTCTGGGCGTGCACCCCCCGCGCGGCCGCGGCGGGCCCGGCGTTGGCGTCGGCGGCCAGCCAGGCGCGCAGGGTTCCGCGCAGATCCCGGCCGTCGGCGTCGAGACGTCCGAGCAGTCCCTCCGCCCAGGAGCGCAGCGCGTCGCCGCCGAGCAGGTCCGCGAACCCGGCCGGCGCGGCGGCGGTGCTGCCCCCGGTGTCGTACGGGCCCTGCGCCGCCTCGGTGTTGAGCGCGATGTGGGCCACCGCGCGCACGGCCAGGGCGGAGAAGTCGGCGCCGAGCAGCGCGGCGACCCGGTCCATGCGGGCGCGCACCGTGTTGCGGCTGACGCCGAGCACCTTGGCCGTGCTCACCGCGGTGAACTCCAGGCCCAGCCGGGTGGTGGCGAGCAGTTCGGCGCGCACGTGGTACGGCAGCCTGTCGAGCGGGCGCAGCACCGCGGCCGACCAGGCGTGGAGGGCGGCCGGTTCCATCAGCCGGGCCGGACGGGTGCGTTCGGCGTAGACGGCGGTCCGCTCCGGGCTGAAGCGGGCCACCGCGAGGGCGCTGACGGCCTGCCCGTAGGCGGTGGCGGTCAGGGCGAGGCGCTGGCGGGGGCTGCCGCCGAGGTAGGTGCCGGGCCGTACGGCGACCAGCGAGCGCAGCCGCTCCTCCACCTCGGTGGCCGGGCCGAGCACGATGACGTGTTCGTCCACCGCGGGGCAGCGCACCACCAGGGCGCCGCCGCTGGTGGCCGCCCCGCATTCGTCGGCGAGCCGGTCACGTTCGGCGACGGTGCCCTCGACGACGTACACCCGGGCGGTGTCGTTCTCCAGCAGTCCGGGCCACAGTCCCGCGGCGACCCGCCGGGCGGAGACGATGTCCTCCACCATCAGCAGTTGCAGGATGGCCAGGCGCAGATCGGCGGTGGCTCGCCGCAGCCGGTACCCGGCGTGCGCCGACTCGCGCTCGCGCAGCAGGAGTTCGAGCACGCCCGCGGTGTACCCGAGGATGTCGGTGGTGTGCCGGTCGAAGGGCTCGGAGCGGACCACGGCCAGTACGGCGGAGGCGGCCGCCCCGGGTCCGGGGTGCCGTATCCCGACCAGGCGCACATACCGGGTGCCGTCCTCCAGCGCGGCGGCGGAGACCCGGCCCGCGGCCACGTCGGCGACGACGGCCGGGTCCAGCGCCGGCCGCTCCCCGGCTTCGGCGAGGAGGCCGCCGCGCGCGTCCTGGAGGCGCACCGCGGATCCGGTGCCGCGGGCGAGCCAGGCGATCAGCCGGTTCAGGTCGCGTCCCGCGGGGCGCAGCTGGTCGAGCAGCTCGCGCGCCCAGCCGCCGTCGGTCCCGTACGCCCGCCGGGACACCGGCTCCTCCTCCGCTCGGCGGGCCACGTGCCCCCCTCCTGTCTTCCGTTCGGCCGATGTTCGCAGCCGGACGTTACCCGACGGTTCACCTGGCCGTCCCGTCCGGCCGGACATGGCTCCGCCGGCGGCCCGGGGGGGATGGGGCCGCCGGCGGAGGCGACGCCTCCGGAGCCGGGGGGAGGGCTCCGGATGGCCGACGTTCGGGTGCCCGCGAATCCCGCGGACACACCAGCGGACACACCAGGGGGTTTCCCGGGGGTGTGCCGGGGGATTCCGGCACTGCCGCGGACCGTACGCGCGCCGCGCCCGGGGCCCGTGCGACAGGCGTGCCCCCCGCTGCCCGCGTCGCCCCCGGGGACGGCATAAGCTCGGTGAATGGCGAAGTACTTCGACGTGCACCCCGAGAACCCGCAGGCCCGCAGCATCGCGCAGATCGCCGACTCGGTGCGGTCGGGGGCGCTGATCGCGTACCCCACCGACTCCTGCTACGCGCTCGGCTGCCGGCTGGGCAGCCAGGACGGCGTGGACCGGATCCGCGCCATCCGCCATCTGGACGACCGTCATCACTTCACGCTGATGTGCCGGGACTTCGCGCAGCTCGGGCAGTTCGTGCGGGTGGACAACGACGTGTTCCGGGCCGTGAAGGCGTCCACGCCCGGCAGCTACACCTTCATCCTCCCGGCCACCCGCGAGGTCCCGCGCAAGCTGATGCACCCGAAGAAGAAGACCGTGGGCGTGCGCATCCCGGACCACGTGGTCACCCAGGCGCTGCTGGCCGAACTGGGCGAGCCGCTGCTGTCCAGCACGCTGCTGCTGCCGGACGAGGAGGAGCCGATGACCCAGGGCTGGGAGATCAAGGACCGCCTCGACCACCTGGTGGACGCGGTGGTCGACTCCGGGGAGTGCGGCACCGAGCCGACCACGGTGGTCGACTTCTCCGGCGGCGGGGCGGAGATCGTCCGGCGGGGTGCGGGCGACACCTCACGGTTCGAGTGAGGCGGGGGCGGTTCGGCGGACCGCCCGCGAGGTTGCGGATCTTGCGTGGCAGCATGAGATCCGCCCGCCCGGCGCGACCGCGCAGGACACCGGCGTACCCGCGGCACGCCGGGGACACCCGCCGTCCGCCGTCCCTTCCCCAAGGAGGCCCGTCACCATGACCGACGTACAGGGAGCGTCCGTGGACGTCCCGACCGAGGACGGCACCGCCGACGCCTACCTCGCCCACCCCGCCGACGGCGAGCCGCACCCGGGGGTCCTCCTCTACCAGGATGCCTACGGACTGCGCCCCCAGCTGCGGTCGATGGCCGACCGGCTGGCGTCCGCCGGGTACACGGTCCTGGTACCCAACGTCTTCTACCGGCACGGCACCAGCCCGCTCGGCGAACTGCCGGAGTTCATCGACCCGGCGGCCGACCCGGGCATCTGGGAGCGCATCCGCCCGGTGATGGGCTCCCTCACCCCCGAGCAGTCCCGGCGGGACGCGGACGCCTACCTGGCCTTCCTCGCGGACAATCCGTTCGTCACCGACGGCCCGGTCGCGCTGACCGGCTACTGCATGGGCGCCCGGCTCGCCCTGCGCACGGCCGCCACGCACCCCGGCCGGGTGGCCGCGGCGGCCGGTTTCCACGGCGGCAGGCTGGTCACGGACGCCCCGGACAGCCCGCACCGCGGGGCCGGGGACGTCACCGCGGAGCTGTACTTCGGCTTCGCCGACCAGGACGCCTCCATGCCCGCCGAGCAGATCCGGGAGCTGGAGCGGACGCTGGACGCGGCCGGCGTGCGCCACACGTGCGAGGTGTATCCGGGCGCGCAGCACGGCTACACCCAGGCCGACACCCCCGCCTACGACCGGGAGGCCGACGAGCGCCACTGGTCGGCGCTGCTCGCCCTGCTCGACCGCGCTCTCTGACCCGTCCGGGCCTTCCGGGCCTTCCGGGCCCTCCGGACCGTCCGGCGCCGGTCCAGGGCGCCCGCCCCGCGGTGGGCGCCGGGCGGTTGGGCGCCGCGCGGGTGGGGCGGGCCCCGCGGACAACGGGAAGTCATGCCCGGCTCGTTGACACGGGTACGAGTCCGGCACCACGCTGAGAGCGCTCTCAGACAGGTACGGACCAGGAACCGGAGGTCCGTACGACCCCGACCCCCACACGGAGGTGGAGAGTGCCGCACATCCGGACTCGCCACGCGCTGCCGTCAGTCGCCGCCACCGCCCTCGTCGGCGGAGCGCTCGTCTTCGGCGTCCCCCAGCACGCCACGGCGTCCGTACCGGACACCATCGCACTGACCGTCACCAACGACTCGGGCCGTGCCCAGCCCGTCTATCTGTACGACCTCGGCACCCGGCTGTCCTCCGGGCAGCAGGGCTGGGCGGACGCGAACGGCGCCTTCCACGCCTGGCCGGCGGGCGGCAATCCGCCGACTCCCGCGCCGGACGCGGCGATTTCGGGACCGGCCGCCGGGCAGTCGACCACGATCCGCATCCCGAAGTTCTCCGGCCGGATCTACTTCTCCTACGGCCACAAGCTCGTCTTCAAGCTCACCACCGGCGGTCTGGTGCAGCCGGCCGTGCAGAACCCGTCCGACCCCAACCACGACATCCTCTTCAACTGGTCCGAGTACACGCTCGACGACTCCGGGCTGTGGCTCAACAGCACCCAGGTGGACATGTTCTCGGCGCCCTACTCCGTCGGGGTGCGCCGCGCCGACGGGAGCGTCAGTACCACCGGGCGGCTGGCGCAGGGCGGCTGGTCGGGATTCTTCGGCGCCCTGCGCGCCCAGCCGGGCGGCTGGTCCGGGCTGATCCAGACGGGCTCCGACGGCTCGGTGCTGCGCGCGCTGTCACCGCTGTACGGCGTGGAGACCGGAGCGCTGCCCGCGAGCACGATGGACGACTACGTGAACCGGGTCTGGCGGAAGTACGCGACGTCGACGCTGACCGTCACGCCGTTCGCCGATCAGCCGGACAAGAAGTTCTACGGCCGGGTCTCGGGGAACGTCATGAACTTCACCGACACCTCCGGCGCGGTCGTCACCAGCTTCCAGAAGCCGGACGCGGACAGCGTGTTCGGCTGCCACAAGCTGCTCGACGCGCCCAACGACGCCGTGCGCGGGCCGATCTCCCGCACGCTGTGCGCGGGCTTCAACCGCTCCACACTGCTGGTGAGTTCGCAGGCGCCGGACAACACGCCGGGTGACTTCTACCGGGACGCGGTGACCAACCAGTACGCGAAGGCGGTGCACGCGCGGATGGCCGACGGCAAGGCCTACGCGTTCGCCTTCGACGACGTCGGCAACCAGGAGTCGCTCGTGAACGACGGCGATCCGCAGCAGGCGTATCTCACGCTGGGGCCGCTGAACTGACCATGCGGGAGGGTCCCGTTCCCCGGCCTGCGGCCGGGGAACGGGACCCTCGCGTTCAGCTGGTGCGGACGATCAGCTGGTGGTCAGGGACGTGTCGTCCACGACGAAGCTGGTCTGGAGCGAGGAGTCCTCCACGCCGTTGAACTTCAGGGTGACCGTCTGGCCCGCCAGCGAGGACAGGTCGAAGGTCTTCAGGACGTAGCCCGACGCCTTGTTCAGGTTCGAGTAGGTCGCGAGGGTGGTCGAACCGGCGGTGACCGTCAGCTTGTCGTACGCGGTGCTGCTGGTGGTCTCGGCGGTGTCGATGTGCAGGTAGAAGGAGAGGGACGCCTTGCAGCCCGCGGGGATCGTCACCGACTGGGACAGGGTGTCGGTGTGCGAGGTGCCGTAGCCGTCCAGCCACGCCTTGTACGAGCCGCTGTGGGCCGCCTGGCCGCTGTCCGTGGTGATGACGCCGCTGGTCGCGGTCCAGCCGGTGCTGCCCGACTCGAAGCCCGGGTTGGCCAGCAGCTGGGTCGAGGAGCAGCCGCCGCCACCGCCGGTGCTGACGGTCCAGGAGAAGGTCGCGGTACCGGTCGCGCCGGTGGAGTCCTTCACCGTGACGGTGGTGCTGTAGCTACCGGCCGCGGACGGCGTACCGGAGATCACACCGGTGGAGCTGTTGATCGACAGACCGGTCGGCAGGCCGGAGGCGCTGTAGGTCAGGGCGCCGCTGTTGGTGCTGCTCGCCTGGACCTGGAGGCTGACCGCGGTGCCCACGGTGGAGGACTGGCTGCCCGGGTTGGTGACCGTCACGCCGTTGCCCGGCGGAGTGATGTGGCTGCCGACGTTGATGCCCGCGAAGGCGTTGCCGACACCCGCGTACTGCGCGGAGTTGGTGCCGTAGAGCGCGGCGGCCGCGTTGAGCGCCGCGGTGCGGGCAGCGGCGTAGTTGGTGCTGGACGTCATGTACGACGTCAGCGCCTTGTACCAGATCTGGAGGGCGGCGGCCCGGCCGATGCCGGTGACGGCGACACCGTCGGAGGTCGGGCTGTTGTAGGTCACACCGTTGATGACCTTGGTGCCACTGCCCTCGGAGAGCAGGTAGAACATGTGGTTGGCCGGACCCGAGGAGTAGTGCACGTCGAGGTTGCCGACGCCCGAGTACCAGCTGTCCGCCGAACCGCCGTCCTTGCTCGGCTTGTCCATGTAGCGCAGCGGAGTGCCGTCGCCGTTGATGTTGATCTTCTCGCCGATGAGGTAGTCACCGGGGTCCGAGCTGTTGTTCGCGTAGAACTCCACGCCCGTGCCGAAGATGTCGGAGGTGGCCTCGTTCAGACCGCCGGACTCACCGCTGTAGTTGAGGCCCGCGGTGTTGGAGGTGACACCGTGGGTCATCTCGTGGCCGGCCACGTCCAGCGAGGTCAGCGGGTCGTTGTTCCCGGAGCCGTCGCCGTAGGTCATGCAGAAGCAGCTGTCGTCCCAGAACGCGTTCACGTACGAGTTGCCGTAGTGCGTCCGGGAGTAGGCGCCGACACCGTCGTTCTTGATGCCGCTGCGCCCGAACGTGTTCTTGTAGAAGTCCCAGGTCTCCTGCGCGCCGTAGGCGGCGTCCGCGCCGGCCGTGGCGGCGTTGGAGTTGGTGCCGTCACCCCAGGTGTCGCTGCTCTGCGAGAACAGGGTGCCGGTGCCGGAGGAACCGTGGTTCAGGTTGTACGTCTTGTGACCGCCACGCGTGTTGTCGGTCAGGGTGTACGACGAACCCGACTGGGCCGTGGTCAGCGAGACCTGGCCGCTGTAGTGGGTGTTGCCGACGCCGGTCTCGATGCCCTGGTACCGGAACAGTTCCTTGCCGGTGGTGGCGTCGGTGATGACGTGCAGCCGGCTCGGCGTGCCGTCGTCCTGGAAGCCGCCGATCACGGTCTCCCAGGCGAGCTTCGGGGTGCCGCTGCCGGCCCAGATCACCTTGCGGGCGCTGTCCGCGGCGGGCTTCGCGGCGTCCAGGGCCTTGGCGGTCTTCAGCGCCTTGCTCTCGGCGGCGGCCTTGGTGTACGTCGCCGTGGTCGAGGAGACCTGGATCTTGTGCTTGTTGTTGTACGTGGTGCTCACGGTACCGGCCGCCAGCGAGGCGGGCGGGGTGTGCACGATGAGGTCGCCGCCGAGGACGGGAAGACCGTCGTAGGTGCGCTCGTAGCGGGTGTGCAGCGTGCCGTCGGCGTCCTTGGTGACGTCCTTGACGACCAGCTTCTCCTTGGCACCGAGGCCGAGGGCGCGGGCGGTGTCGGACGTCTTGTCCTGGGCGCTCTGGATCAGGGCCTTGTGCTGGGCCGGGCTGAGCTTGGCCTCCAGGGCGCCGACGCGCAGCGGGCTGAGGTGGTGCGCGGAGGGCGCGGCCGTCGCCGGGCCGGCCTGCATGCCGACGGCGAACAGGGCCGCGGTGGAGAGCAGCGCGGCTCCGACCGTGGCCCGCCGGGAGAGACGTCCCTGGGGAAGACGTCCGTGAGAAAGGGGTCTGTGGGGTCTCACTCTTACTCCTCCTGCGGAGGCCGCCGGGTCGCGGCCGGTGAGGGACCGGGCAGCCGGGTCTGCTGTCCGGTGGGTGGCGCTGTGCGGGGACCGTGATCCGTGGTGCGTTCGTGGGGGATCAGCGTGCGCTGGGAGAATGACAGTCTTGAACCGTCCATGTCACCAGCGCGGAGACCAATCGAGGGTTTTCCCTATGACGTCGCTGTGCGCTTCCCCAGTGGCCGATTCACGTTCACGAAACAGGTGTTGGGGCGCCTGTGACAGCGGAGACCCCCTGGCAAGATCGGTTCCATGGACAGTGACGAAGCACGGGCGATCTTCGAGAGGGCCGGGTGCACGGGCTCCCTGCTCGTCCGACCCCTGGACGGGAGTGCGGAATTCTCGGTGGACGCCGACCAACTCGTGGTGCCGGCCTCGGTGGTGAAGGTGCTGGTCGCACTGGCGGCGGAGACCTGGTTCGCCGAGGGCAGGCTCGATCCGCGGGAGCGGGTGGTACTGGGCGCCGCCGAGCGCACGCCCGGTCCGGTCGGGGTGTCCCTGTTCGAGGACGACGCCGAGCTGTCCTTGCGGGACATGGTGGTCCTGATGCTGACCATCAGCGACAACCCGTGCACCGACATGCTGGTGCACAGGCTCGGCCTCGACGCCCTGAACGCGACGGCCGCGCGGCTCGGGCTGCGGAACACGGTCGTCCGGTCCGATCTGCGCACCATGCTGGACTCCATCGGCCAGGACCTCGGCCGCGCGGACTGGGGGGACCTCATCGCCTGGTCGGACCGTGCCCCGGCGGCCGAATCGGCGGCCGCCGACGAGAAGTTGCCGCAGACGCGCGCGCTGACCCCCGGCGCGGGCACCAGCACGACGGCGCGCGACATGGTGCGGCTGCTGCGGCTCGTCTGGAGCGGGCAGGCGGGGCCGGAGGCGGCCTGCGCACGGGTGCGGGCCGTCATGGCGCGCCAGCTCACCCGGCACCGGATCGCGAGCGGGTTCCGGGCGCCCGTGCGGGTCGCGGCCAAGAGCGGCGGGCTCGCCGGGATCGTACGCAATGAGGTCGGTGTCGTCTCGTGTCCGGACGGCCGTCAGTACGCCGCCGCGGTGTTCACCCGGTCGCGGCCGGGTGCGGACGAGGCCGCGGTCAATGCCGCCATCGGCGCCGCGACCGCGCGTGCCGTCGCCTCGTTGCACCACGAAACGGCCTGAATTCCCCCTCAGCCGACAGTACATGTTCACTCGAAAGCCCTCGGGAGGGCCCATGACACACGCCACCGAACCGACGCACCGCCTGGTGTCCACGCAGGCAGGCCGGATCCATCTGGTGGAGCAGGGCAGCGGACCACTGGTGCTGCTGGTGCACGGCTTCCCGGAGTCCTGGTACTCCTGGCGCCACCAGCTGCCGGCCCTCGCGGCGGCCGGGTACCGGGCGGTGGCCATCGACGTGCGCGGCTACGGCCGGTCCTCCAAGCCGGCCGCGCCGGAGGCGTACCGGCTGACCGAACTCGTCGAGGACAACGTCTCGGTGGTGCGCGCGCTCGGCGAGGAGTCCGCGGTGGTCGTCGGCCACGACTGGGGCTCCCCCATCGCCTCGACCTCGGGCCTGCTGCGGCCCGAGGTCTTCCGGGCGGTGGGCATGCTGAGCGTGCCGTACACCCCGCGCGGCGGGCCCCGGCCCACCGAGCTCTTCGCCCATATGGGCGGCGGGGAGGACGAGTTCTACATCTCCTACTTCCAGGAGCCGGGCCGCGCCGAGGCCGAGATCGAGCCCGATGTCCGCGGCTGGCTCGCGGCCTTCTACCGGGCCCTGTCCGCCGGGACCATGCCGGGACCCGGCGACCCCGCCCCGTACCTCGTCAGCCCCGGCTCCACCCTGCGCGACAGGTGCCCCGACGGTCCGCCGCCGGCGTGGCTCGGCGAGGCGGAACTCGACTTCTACGCGGGCGAGTTCGAGCGGACAGGGCTGACCGGAGCGCTCAACCGCTACCGGAACATGGACCGCGACTGGACCGACCTCGCCGCCCATGACGGCGCTCCCCTCACCCAGCCGTCCCTGTTCGCCGGCGGTGCCCTGGACGTCACCATGACCTGGCTGGCCGACGCCGTCAAGGCGTTCCCGGTCACCCTGCCGGGCCTGGTCTCCTCGCATCTGCTCGACGACTGCGGCCACTGGATCCAGCAGGAGCGCCCCGAGGAGACCAACCGCCTGCTCATCGACTGGCTGGCCGAGCTGCCCGCCTGAGACCGAAGGACGGACCCGCGGGCGGGAACACGACGGCGGGTCGGTTCGTTGTGCGGGGGTCCGTCCGCATCGACTCTTCCAGGAGCATTGTGTCCGTGACCACCCAGACCGCCCCTTCCCTCCCGTTGCTTCCCGCTCTGCGCACGCAGGCCGAGCGGCTGATCGAGAGCGGGGTGCCGGAGCTCGCCGGGTTACCGCCCGCCGAGTTCCGCGACTTCGCCGAGCGCGCCGAGGCCCGGGTGCGCGGCGAGGGCGCCCTGCTCGCCGTACACCCGGACCGGGCCCCCGCCTCCGCCCTCGTGCCCCTGCTGCGCCGGAGCGGCAAGCCGGGATTCGTCGTCGTCGACATGCCCGACGTCGACCTCTTCGCGCCGCTCGGCACCGTCGAGCTCCCCGATGCCCCGCTCTACGTCCTCACCGGCCTCGACCGGGGCGACGACCTGGCCGGCAGGAGCCCGGACGAGGCGCTTCCCGCCCTCACCGCGAGGTCCCGCTCCCCGCTGCTGCTCACCGAGGGCATCCACTGGGTGCTCCAGCGACCGGATGTCCTGGAGCGCAACCACTGCTTCATGACGATCGGTTCCCGGCTGCGCAAGGCGGGCGGGGCCCTGGACTCGCGCACCCCGGCGCTCTGGATCAGCAACGGCACCGGCCGGGACGGCCGTGAGCGTCGAGACGCCCCCAAGGCGGGCTGGTGCTGGGCGGGCAACCGGCACACCTGGCTGGGCTTCGCCTCGGCGGCGGCCCGCGAGCGGGTGCAGCCGGCCGAGTCCGCCCCGAACGGGTCCGCCTCCGTGGGGCGTTGACCCGAACCCCGGCCTCCCGCCGCTGATCGGCGCGTTGTTACGGTGCTTCGCGTGTCTGACTCCTCGCGCGATACCGCACAGGGCGCCGGCTGGGGCTCGGCCGAGCCGGGTGCCTACAAGCAGTTGATGCCGCCCCACGTCAGGAAGGTGTCCTGGCTGGACCCCAGAACGCTGTGGGCGGCCCGCAACGGCGTGCTGGCCTCCTGGTTCGGCGACCCCACCGGCCGTACCCGCGGCCGGTGGGTGGCCCGGCGACAGGCCGCCGGGGTGCCCGCCGACAAGGTGTTCCGGCGGGAGGTGCCGGACCGGTTCTCCTTCATGGTCATCGGCGACACCGGCGAGGGCGGCGACTCCCAGTACGCCGCCGTGCCCGGGTTCCTGAAGACCGGTCGGGGCACCGAGTTCGCGGTGATCACGAGCGATGTCATCTACCCGGTGGGCAGCGCCGACGACTACGGGAACAACTTCTTCCGGCCGTACCGGGACTACCCGGCGCCGATCTACGCGATACCCGGCAACCACGACTGGTACGAGGGCCTCGGCGCCTTCATGCGGGTCTTCTGCGGCGACACCCCGCCGCTCGCCCCCGCACCCCGGCCCCGCCCGCTCGGCCGGGCCTGGTGGCGGGCGCTGCTGTGGCACCGGCCGCACCCGAAGGACGGGCAACACCTGGACGAGGCACGGAAGTTGCGGTCGGCACCCGGGCAGCAGGCGGAGCAGCCGGGCCCCTACTGGGCGTTGGACGCCGGTCCCGTGCGTCTGGTCGGCATCGACACCGGACTGCTGGGCACCCTGGACGCCGAACAGGGCGCCTGGCTGCGCGAGGTGTCCGCGGGCCCGCGCCCGAAGATCCTGCTCACCGGGTCGCCGCTGTACGTCGACGGCGAGCACCATCCGTGCCCCATCGACGGCGGCGGCACGGTGGACGACATCGTCCGGGACCCGGAGCACCACTACGTGGCCGCGATCGGCGGCGACATCCACAACTACCAGCGCTATCCGGTCCAGGTGGACGGCCGCACCATCCAGTACGTCGTCTCGGGCGGCGGCGGGGCGTTCATGCACGCCACCCACACCATCCCTCGGGTGTCGGTCGGCGGGGTCACCGAGCGCGACTTCCGCTGCTATCCGCTGCGCGGGGACTCGCTCGCGTTCTACAGCCGCCTCTACGCCCGCCGGCTGCGTCTGCCCCGCGTCGGGCTCAGCGAGTCGGAGGCCACGGCCGTGATCGCCGAACGCCTCGGCGTCGAACCCGGCCGTGCTCCCGGGCCGGGCACCCGCGTCACCCGGCGCACCCGCCTGGTCGCGAGCCTGCTGGGCGCCGGCGGCCGCCCCGACCGCACCTCGCGGTTCCGGCTGCCGGTGCGCAAGACGTACACCCAGCTGTTCTCACCGTCCTCGGTCACCTACACCCCGCCCTTCTTCAAGTCCTTCCTGCGCCTGGACGTCAGCGCGCGGGAGATCCGCGTCCGCTGCTTCGCCGCGACCGGCAACCGCCCCCAGGAACTGGACCCGCCGCTGGAGGACGAGGTCGTCATCCCGCTGGAACGAGCCCTCTGAGGCGGCCGGACCGGCTGCGCCTCGCCGAGGACCGCGTCCGGCCGGCCCGGTGGTGATCCCCGCCGGACCGGCGGCCCCGAACGCCACGCCCGGTACGCCGGGTCAGCGGCCGGCCGGCTGCCGCGCACCACCGCCCCGCGGGGTCCGGCGCGGCTGCCGTTCGCGCGGGACGGAGTTCGCGCCGCCGTGCGGCTTCGCGCGCGAGGACCACGCGCGGATGCCGACCGGCATGGCGACGAGGTCCGGTTTCGCGCTCGGCCGGCGGCCGGCGGCCCGGGGGCCGCAGCGGCTCACCAGCGGCCCGCCCGGGTGCCCGTGACCGGTGTGGACGGCCGGCCGTCCACACCGACCGGCACCTCGCCGCGCAGCATCACCCGGTGCATGATCCGGGGCGCGTCGACATGGGTGTGGTCGCCGGGGGCCAGATGGATGGTGGCCCGGTTGTCCCAGAAGGCAACGCTGCCGGGCGCCCAGCGGAAGCGCACCGTGTACTCGGGGCGGACCGCCTGGTCGAGGAGCATCCGGAGCAGGGCCGCGCTCTCCGGGCGGGAGACGCCGGTGATCTGCTCGACGTAGTAGCCGTTGACGAACAGCACTCGTTCGCCGGTCTCCGGGTGCACCCGGACCAAGGGGTGCTCGGAAGCCACCTGGTGGTCCAGGAGGTGGTGCAGATAGGCGTCGTCGCCGGGGCGCGGCTGGTACCCGACGCCGAGCCGGTGCTCGGCGCGCAGGCCGTCCGCGAAGGCCCGCACGGGCGCGGAGAGGCCCGCGTAGGCGGCGGCCAGATTGGCCCAGGTGGTGTCGCCGCCGTAGGGCGGGACGGACTCGGCGCGCAGGACGGTCGCGGCGGGCGGGTCGACGCGGGCGCCGTGATCGCAGTGCCAGCCGCGCAGCAGGGTGGGACGGCGGCGGGCGAGCCACTCCTCTTGGTCCATTCCGTAGCGGCCGCCCAGTTCCAGCCGGTCGGCCGTGGTCTCCACCTCAGGGAAGTCCGGGGGCGAGGCGCCGCCGCGGCGGCCGAGGACGACCGGTTCCCCGAAGCGCCGGGCGAAGGCGACATGCCCCGCGTGGTCCAGGCGCTGGTCCCGGAAGAACACCACCTTCCAGCGCAGCACGGCCCGCCGGATCAGGTCGGCCACCGCGTCGTCGAGGGGTGCGGCGAGGTCGGCGCCGGTGATCTCGGCGCCGATGTGTCCGGCGACCGGCCGCACCTCCACGCCCGCGACCCGCATGTCCACACCGGTGACCGGATCCGGCCGCTCCGGCCCTTCCCGCCGCTCCGGCCGCTCCCGCTGCCGCGCGGCCGCCCTGTCCGTCGTCATGCGCGCGCTCCGCTGCTCGTCCGTACCGGCCCCGGGCCCGTGCCGTCCACCGGCCTCGTCGCGCCCGCCCGGTTGATCACCGCTCACCCTATCCGTGAGGCTGGTGGCACGACACTGTCGAGCGGAAGGTCTCCCCCGTGAACGGCATACCGGTGCACACGCTCAACGACGGAACGACTGTCCCCGCCCTCGGCCTCGGTACCTGGCCGCTGGACGACACGGCGGCCGAGCGGGCCGTACGCGACGCGCTCGGCCTCGGCTACCGGCTGGTGGACACCGCGGTGAACTACCGCAACGAGACCGGCGTGGGACGGGCCCTCGCGGACTCCGGGGTGCCCCGCGAGGAGCTGGTGGTGACGACCAAGCTCCCGGGCCGCCACCACGGTTACCAGGAGACCCTGGCCTCCTTCGAGGAGTCCCGGCGGCGGCTCGGCCTGGAGTACGTGGACCTGTACCTGATCCACTGGCCCAACCCCCGGGTCGGCAGGTACGTCGACTCCTGGAAGGCGATGATCAAGCTGCGGGAGGACGGCCTGATCCGCTCGATCGGCGTCTCCAACTTCACCCCGGAGCACATCGTGCGCCTGGAGAAGGAGACCGGGGTGCTGCCGTCGGTGAACCAGATCGAGCTGCACCCGCTGTTCCCGCAGGAGGAGCTGCGCGCCTTCCACGCGGACCAGGGCATCCTCACCGAGAGCTGGAGCCCGTTGGGCCGGGGCGGCCATCTGCTGGGCGACCCGCAGGTCGGCCGGATCGCCGACGAGCACGGGGTGAGCCCGGGGCAGGTGCTGCTGCGCTGGCACGTCCAGCTGGGCGCGCTGCCCATCCCGAAGTCCGCCGACCCCGAGCGGCAGCGCGCCAACCTGGACGTCTTCGGCTTCGAGCTGGACTCGGAGCAGCTGGCCGCGATCGCCCGGCACGCGCCGACCCGGCTCGGCGGGGACCCGGAGACGCACGAGGAGTTCTGAGACCGGTGTGAGCGGGGTACCCGGGGCGCGGACGGGGCGGACACGCGGAAGGAGCCGCACATGGCAACGGAGGAACGGCCGCGGTTCGTGGTGCAGATCCACGACGCGCGCCGGACGCACTTCGACTTCCGGCTCCTGGTGGGCGACGTCCTGAAGTCCTGGTCCGTGCCGAGGGGGCCGTCCGCCGACCCCGGCGACAAGCGGCTCGCCGTGCCGACGCAGGACCATCCGCCGTCGTACGAGGACTTCGAGGGTGTGATCCCGACGGGCGAGTACGGCGGCGGCACGGTGATCGTGTGGGACCGGGGGACGTACGAGCCGCTGAGCCATGACCGGCGGGGGCGACCGGTGGACTTCGCCGAGTCGCTCCGGCGCGGGCACGCCACGTTCCGGCTGCGCGGCAGCAAGCTGCGCGGCGAGTACGCCCTGACCCGCTTCCGGGGCCGGGACGGGGAGGACGCCTGGCTGCTGGTGCGCAAGGGCGCGGCGCAGCGGTCCGGGCACGGGTCCCCCGACCCGCGGCGGGCCCGTTCGGTGCGCACCGGGCGGACCCTCGCCCAGGTCGCCGCGGACGGGGCCGCGCGCTGACGGTCCGGATTCCCCGGTTCCGGCCCCGGCGGGTGTGCGGGGAGCCCGGGTTCGCGCCGGCATCCTTCGTCGCCCTGGAGGCATCCGAATGCGCACAGCACAGCGCGGCGCCGCCCTGGTCTGCGCCGTCACCGCCGCCACCGTACTGACCTGCCCGGCCGCGGGGGCGACCCCGGCGGGACCGGGGGTGACGGCCCGCACGATCAGTGAGCGGACCCGTCGGGGGCACCGACTACACCCTGCGGGAGATCACCATCCCGCCCGGCCGGAGCACCGGCTGGCACTTCCACGACGGCCCGCTGTACGGGGTGGTGCGCCGGGGCACCCTGAGCCACTTCGACTCCTCCTGCGCCCTCGACGGGGTGTACGGGGCGGGCGCGCCGATACGGGAGCCGGCCGGACCGGGAAACGTGCACACAGGCCGCGATCTCGGGGACACCCCGGTCGTGCTCGACGTGCTGTACGTGCTGCCGCACGGCTCGCCGTTCTCCGAGGACGCGCCGAACCCGGGCTGCGCCTTCCAGTAAGGGCCGGTCAGGCGTCGGGGAGCGGCTGTTCGGCCCAGATGGTCTTGCCCGCGCCCGTCTGCCTGCTCCCCCAGCGCTGGGTGAGCTGGGCGACCAGCAGCAGTCCCCGGCCGCCCTCGTCGTAGGCGTGCGCGCGGCGCAGGTGCGGGGAGGTGGAACTGGCGTCGGAGACCTCGCAGATGAGGGCGCGGTCGCGGATCAGCCTCAGCTGGACGGGCGGTTCGCCGTAGCGGATGGCGTTGGTGACGAGTTCGCTGACGACCAGTTCGGTGACGAAGGCGGCCTCCTCCAGCCCCCAGGCGGCCAGTTGCTCGCCCGCGGCCTGCCGGACCACGGCGACCTGGGCGGGGTGGGCGGGGACGTCCCAGGTGGCGACCCGGTCGGCGCCGAGGGCGCGGGTGCGCACCAGCAGCAGGGCCACGTCGTCGCGGGGCTGCTCGGGCAGTACGGCCTTGAGGACGCCGTCGGCGAGGGCGTCCAGGGAGTCGGCGGGTGCCCCGACGGCGCGGCGCAGCTCGTCGTCGGCGCCGTCCGGCCTCCCGGCGCGGTGGGCGACCAGGCCGTCGGTGAACAGGGCCACCACGGAGCCCTCGGGCAGCTCCAGCTCCGTCGCCTCGAAGGGCAGTCCGCCGATGCCGAGGGGCGGCCCGGCGCTCATGGGCACGAGCTCGGCGCCGTCGCCGCCCGGCAGGACGAGGAACGGGGCCGGATGACCGGCGGTGGCGAGCGTGAGCCGGCGCGAGACGGGGTCGTAGACGGCGTACACGCAGGTGGCGCCGATCTCGGCGACCTCCTCGCGGCCGTTCTCGGCGGCGAGGTGCGTCACCAGGTCGTCGAGGTGGGTGAGGAGTTCGTCGGGCGGCAGGTCGACATCGGCGAGCGTGCGCACGGCGGTGCGCAGCCGGCCCATGGTGGCCGAGGAGCTGATGCCGTGGCCCACCACGTCTCCGACGACCAGTCCGACCCGCCCGCCGGAGAGCGGGATGACGTCGAACCAGTCGCCGCCGATCCCGGCCTGCGAACCGCACGGCAGATAGCGGTGGGCCACGTCGAGGGCGGCCTGTCCGGGCAGCCGGCTCGGCAGCAGGCTGTGCTGGAGGGCGAGGGCGGTGCTGCGTTCGCGGGCGAAGCGGCGGGCGTTGTCGATGCAGACGGCGGCGCGGCTGGCCAGTTCCTCGGCGAAGACGGCGTCGTCGGGGCCGTAGTCCTCCGGATGGGTCAGCCGGACGCAGACCGCGACGCCCAGGGTGGTGCCGCGGGCACGCAGCGGTACGGCGATCATGGAGTGGACGTCCTCCCGGAAGCGCCGGCCCCGGGGCGCGCGTGCGTTGCGGTCCGCGAGCCAGGCCCGGAATCCCGGCTCGCCCGCCTGGCTGAGGATCGCGTGCCCTTCGCGCAGCGCGCAGGCCGGCGGTGCGGGGGGCCGGTAGATCTGGGTCTCGCCGATCCGTACGGCCAGTCCGGGGGTGCCCGGCCGGGTGGACTTGTAGGCGACGCGGCGCAGCTCGGCGTCCTCCACGGCGACCATCGGGGGCTCGTCGGCGCCGAGCACCCAGTCGAGCAGGTCGACGGTCGCGAAGTCGGCGTAGCGTGGCACGAGGATCTCGATCAGCTCCTCGGCGGTGCGCACCACGTCGAGGGTGGTGCCGATGCGGGTGGCGGCCTCGTTGAGCAGGGCGAGCCGGCGTCTGGCCCAGTACTGCTCGTTGTTGTCGTAGGCGGCCAGGGCGACCGCGGTCTGGGTGCCGGAGGCGTCGCGCAGCGGCCACATCTCCAGGCTCCAGAAGTGCTCCCGGTTCAGCGCGGGCGCGGCGGCGAAGTTCTCGAAGCGTACGGGCAGGCCGGCCTCGGCGACCTCGCGGAGATGGCGGAGGAAGCCCCGGTTGGACTCGGTGTCGGCCACGGTGTCCAGGAAGAACCGGCCGGTCAGCCCCTCCTCTGGGACGCCGATGACCTTGCAGGCGGCGTCGTTGAGGCGCAGGTAGCGCTGCTGGAGGTCGAAGACGGACATCGACATGGACGCCTGCTCGAAAGCCTGTGCGGCGAGCGCGACGCCGGGCGGTTCGGCCGTGACGGCGTGGCCCGCGGGCCGTCCGGCGCCGTCGTCGAGAGGGCAGGCGGTGATCACGAGGTCGAGGCGGTGGCCGTCGCGGTGGCGCAGGGCGACGGTGCCGTGCCACGTCCCCGTGCGGGCGGCGAGGGCCTCTCCGGGGAGTTCCGCGGCGAGCAGATCCGCCGCGGGGCGGCCCACGATCTCCTCGGCCGGGTGGCCCGTGAGCAGCCGAGCGCCCTCGCTCCACCCGGTCACCCGGCCCCGGGTGTCGATGATCGCCACGGCGGCGACACGGTCCATAAGGCCCAGAATGATCCGATTGTCGCGGCTCCTCAAGCGCGGGGGCCGCGAGCCGGGTCAGGCCCGGTGGGCACGCAGGGCGGCGAGGGCCTTGTCGGCGTGGGTGTTCATGCGCAGCTCGCTGCGGACGATCTCCAGCACGGTGCGGTCCTCGGCGATGACGAAGGTGACGCGCTTGGTGGGGGCGAGGGTGAAACCGCGCCTGACCCCGAACCGCTCGCGGACCGTGCCGTCGGCGTCGGACAGGAGCGGCATGCCGAGCGCGTGCCGCCCGGCGAACTCCCGCTGCTTGTCGACGTCGTCACCGCTGATGCCGACGGGCCGGGCGCCGAGCGCGGCGAACTCGGCGGCCAGGTCACGGAAGTGGCAGGCCTCGGCGGTGCAGCCCGGGGTGAGGGCGGCGGGGTAGAAGAAGAGG
Organism: Streptomyces malaysiense; assembly: GCF_000980885.2. GTDB lineage: Bacteria > Actinomycetota > Actinomycetes > Streptomycetales > Streptomycetaceae > Streptomyces > Streptomyces malaysiense. The sequence continues at coordinate 124,606 of NZ_LBDA02000018.1, forward strand.
ACCAGGGGTCCGTCGGCGAGCAGTTCGCCGAGGCTTCGGACGGTCCCGGACTCGTCGGGGAGGGCGAAGTCCTCCGCCTTGTCCCCGACCTCGACACGCTCGCTCATGACCGGTTCCTCCTCTGGTGGCCTGCCGCCGGATATTACTGGACGGTAAGCCGCCGGGTGGCCCGTTCGCGCGACTCCTTCCCCTTCTCCGCAAAGCCCCCGGTCCACGGCCGGCCCCCGTCCCTCGGGCCCGGCCACCGCCGGCGCACCCGCCGCGACGTCAGTCCCGCCCGAGTACGCGAGGTCACGTGCGCGGCCTCGGCCCCGAGCCGGAGCGCCCCGGACAGGATGCCGGGTGCGGGTGAGGGGGTGAGGGCGCGCCCGGTCCCGGCGGCCCCGGGGGAGCCGCGTCCGGGCCGGACGGCGAGGACGAGGACGCGGACCCGGACACGGACACCGGCATGACGTCGCGTCCACGCGGACCTCGCCCGGCCCGGCCCTTCCGTCCCGGCGGCCAGCGCGGCACGGACCGGATCGCTCCGGCACGTCCGCCCGGCTCCCGCGCCTCCCCCGAGATCAGGCCCGCCGCGCGTCCCCCGGGACGTCCCACGCCGTCCCGGGGGACACGGAAACGGCATGGTGACGGGTTCGCACGGCAAGGCTGGGCGGCGTGATCACGGTTCGTGGTCACGAGATCGACAGCCGGAGGTTTCCATGATCCGTCGGGCCCTCAAGAGCGTTCTGCCGGCCGCGGCCGCGGTGCTCGCACTGCTGCCCGTGACGGCCGGCGCCGCCGCGGCGAGCACCGTCGCCGCGCGCCCGGTGGCCGCCGTCGCCGCCCCGCAGCACCCCGTCCGCAGCCACCCCTACCGGACCGGCCGGGTCACCACCCGCGGCATCCGGCTCAACGTCCGCTCCGGCCCGGGAACCGGCTACCGGGTGGTGGGCAGCCGGCACACCGGCCGGCTCGTCTCGGTCAGCTGCAAGACCTACGGGTCCCGGGTGTACGGCAACCACATCTGGTACCGGCTCTCCCAGCGCCGGGGCTACGTCTCCGCCCACTACGTGACCACCCGGGGGTACGTCCCCTGGTGCTGACGGGCATCCGCCGCACCGACGACTGACCACCGAGGGCCTGTCCGGGAGCCGCGTCCCGAACAGGCCTTCGGCATGCAGGCGCTTGACCCGGCCCATACCTCGTCCGGTGTTGCAGCGGGCGTCCGGCAGGGAAACCATCCCGGCATCAGGGGCGAAACGCCCATAGGGGAACGGGAGTCGAGGAACGCACGATGCGGCACCCCCAAGGACCGACCGCGCCGGACGAGTCGCTGCCGGTGAGACTGCGTGAGCTGAAGGACCGTACGGGGCTGAGCCTGGCGGCGCTCGCCGCACGCACCCCGTACAGCAAGTCCGCCTGGCACCGCTATCTCTCGGGCGGCAAGCGGCCGCCGCGGCCCGCGGTGGAGGCCCTGTGCCGGCTGGCCGACGCCGACGCCACGGCCGTACTGGCACTGTGGGAGGCGGCCGACGAGGCCGCTCCCCCGGAGCCGCCCCAGGCGGGCCCCGGCGGCCGGCGCCCGCCCCGGCTCCCGCTGTGGATCCCCGTGTCGGCACTCGCGCTGTGCGGCGCGGCCACGGCGGTGGCCGCGGCCGTGGCCCTGTCCGGGCGCCCGGGATCCGCGCCGGTGGCCCAGCCCCTCGGCGAGGTGCCGCGCTGTCACGGGGCCTCCTGCCAGGGCGAGTTGCCCGACGCCTCGGCGTGTGCCCGGGACGCGCAGACCAGGAGCAGGGTCACCGACCGCGCCTATGCCGTACGGCTGCGCTACTCACCGTCCTGCGGTACCGCCTGGTCGGAGGTGCGGGTGCGCGGCCGGCAGGCCCGGGAGGTGTCGGTGCGCGCGGGCGACGACATCCTCTCCGCGAGCTATCCGGCCGATGATCTGATCGGCGTCAACAGCCCGATGCTGCCGGTGGGTTCGCCGCAGGGGGTGGAGGCCTGCGCCGAGGTGGGCGGCAGGGTGGCGTGCACGGGCCTGGACGCGGACGCGCCGCCGGCGCCGGTGGACTGACCTGCCGCCCGGGCCGCGGCTGCACGGGGCACCCCGTTCAGGGGAACCGGGGGCCGAAGGCGCGTGGCAGGGCCCCGATCGGTCGACAACTTCTGCCGTGACCGCCGTAGACCTGCCGTTCATCGCGCCGATGCTCGCCACCCCCGGCTCGCTGCCGCCCGCCGCGCAGGACGCGCGCTGGGCGTACGAGACCAAGCAGGACGGGCAGCGGGTGATGGGCTACCTGCCCGGGGACGGCAGTCTGGTGCTGCGCGCCCGTTCGGGCGAGGTGATCACCGGGGCGTACCCCGAACTGGCGCCGCTGGGCGCCGCGCTGGGCACCACTCCCGCGGTGCTCGACGGCGAGGTGCTGGCCCTGGACCCCGAGGGCCGGGCCGATTTCCAGCTCCTCCAGAGCCGGATGGGCCTCGCCCACTCGCCCGCCCGCGCGGCGCGGAGGGCCGCCCGGGTGCCGGTGCACCTGGTGCTGTTCGACGTGCCGTACCTGGCGGGGCCGCTGCTGCGGGAGCCGTACGTGCGGCGCCGGGCCCGGCTGATGGAACTGGGGCTGTCCGGGCCGTACTGGTCGACGCCCGGCGCGGTGACCGGGCACGGCGCCCAGGCGCTCGCGGCGACCCGGGAGCACGGGCTGGAGGGCCTGGTCTGCAAGCGGCTCGACTCGGTGTACGAGCCCGGGGTCCGCTCACGCGCCTGGATCAAGATCCGCAACATGCGCGCCGAGGACGTCATCGTGGGCGGCTGGCTGCCCGGCAAGGGCCGGCTGACCGGGCTGCCCGGCGCGGTGCTGGTGGGCCAGCGGGACGCGGCCGGCCGGCTGCGGTACGTCGGCGGGGTGGGCACCGGCTGGAGCGAGGCGGAGCGGACGCGGCTGGCCGCTCTGCTCGCGGAGGCGGCGAGCGGGCGCTGCCCCTTCGAGCCGGCCCCCCGCGTCCCGGGCGCGCGCTGGGTGCTGCCCCGCCTGGTCGGCGAGGTCGGCTACAGCACCCGCACCCGGGCGGGACTGCTGCGTCAGCCGTCCTGGCTGCGGCTGCGCCCGGATCTCACCCCGATGGACTCGGCGGCGGACCTGCCCGGGGACCCTGCGTGAGGCGCGAAGGTCTATCGTGTGCGCATGCCGGTTCCCGAACTGATCCGAATCGTCTCCCGTGACTCGCCCATGGCCCTGGCTCAAGTGGAGCGGGTGCGCGCCGAGTTGACCGCCCTGCACCCGGGCGTGCGCACCGAGGTCGTCCCCGTGCGGACCACCGGCGACAAGTGGCTCGGCGATCTGGCCCAGGTCGAGGGCAAGGGGGCGTTCACCAAGGAGGTCGACGCGGCCCTGCTGGCCGGGGCGGCGGATCTCGCGGTGCACTGCGTGAAGGACGTGCCCGCGGACCGGCCGCTGCCCGCCGGGACGGTGTTCGCCGCCTTCCTGAAGCGGGACGACATCCGCGACGCGCTGGTGCACCCGGGCGGCCTCACCCTGGACGAGCTGCCGGCCGGCACCCGGATCGGCACTTCCGCGGTACGCAAGATCGCCCAACTGGCCGCCACCCACCCGCATCTGGAGTGCGTGCCGTTCCGCGGCAACGCCAACCGCAGGCTCCAGAAGCTGGCCGACGGCGAGGCGGACGCGCTGCTGCTCGCGGTGGCCGGCCTGGAGCGCATCGGACGCGCCGACGTGATCAGCGAGGTGCTGTCCCCGGAGACGATGATGCCGCCGATCGGCGCGGGCATCCTCGCGCTGCAGTGTCGGGAGGACGACACCGAGCTGATCGACGCGGTCAGCGGGCTCGGCGACCCGGACACCCACCGCGAGGCGACGGCCGAGCGGATGTTCCTGCATGTGCTGCAGGGCCACTGCAACAGCCCGATCTCCGGGTACGCGCGCGTGGACGGCGGCGGCGAACTCTCCCTGCGGGCCTGTGTGTTCACACCCGACGGGAAGACGCGGCTGAACGCCCACGAGTGGGCGGGCCGGCTCGACCCGGCCACACTCGGCACCTCGGTCGCGGTGGCGCTGCTGCGGCAGGGCGCGCGGGAGATCATCGACGGCATCCCGCACTGAGCGGGGCCGGGGCTCAGGCGGTGCCGGGCTCCGTCTGCTCCTTCAGGAAGGCGCTGACCTGGTGGGCCAGGTCGCCCTGGCCGGAACCGACGGGGGCGGCCTGCGCGGTCGCCTCCTGGACGCCGGTGCCGCCGGCCCACAGCCGGCGCTCGGTCCACTCCTCGTCCACCCGCAGCTGCACCTGGACGTCCACGTGGGTGAGCGCGGCCTCGGGAGCGGCGGCGTAGAGGACGGCGGTGGCCCGGCGCAGCGGGTACACGTCGAAGCCCTCGATGAACTGCGAGTTGCGCCAGTCGATGAACGCGCCCTCGCCGTCCGGTCCGACCCGGACGTCGAGCTGCCCGTCCTCCAGGTGGACCCCGAAGTGCCGGGCGCCGCGGTTCTCGATCGTCACCCGGACACTGAAGTACGTCAGCCCGGCCGCGGCGTCGTCGCGTCCGCGCGGGGGTTCGGCGGCCTCCAGGCGGTGGACGCGGACCCGCAGACCGGCATGCTCCTCGTACTCCTGCCAGTCACCGACCACGTTCGGCTCGTACACAGTGCCCCTCTCGACCCCCGAGTGTCTATCTGTGGGCTCAGCGCACTGTCAAATGAGCGGAATGCACCGTGGCCAGGGGGTTCACCCGCTTTGATCGCCGATCAAGCGCTGCCCAGGAAGAATCCCCCCGAGCCGGTTTCCGGCGCGCCGCGGTGCGTGCCGCACATCACGTTCCCGGCGGGATCACCGGGCCAGCCGGCCGAGCAGTGAGGAGGCCGCCGTGATGCCGAGCGCGGCGGCGATCGCCAGCACCCCGAAATCGGCGCCGAGATGTGCGGGCGTGCCGAGCAGCAGTCCGCGCAGCGCGTCGACTTGGTAGCTCAGCGGGTTGGCCTTGCTGACGGCCTGGAGCCAGCCCGGCATGACGGAGACGGGATACAGGGCGTTGGAGCCGAAGAAGAGCGGCATGGTGATCGCCTGCCCGAACCCCATCAGCCGGTCGCGGCTGAGCACGATGCCCGCGATCGTCATCGAGAGGCAGGAGAAGAACACCGAGGCGAGGACCACCGCGAGGGCGACGCCGAGCAGCTTCAGCGGGTTCCAGGTGAGGGCGACACCGAGCAGCGCGGCGATCACGATCACCACGACCGCCTGCACCAGCGACTTCACACCGGCCGCGAACGCCTTGCCGGTGATCAGCGCCGAGCGCGGGGTCGGGGTGACGAGCAGCTTGTTCAGGATGCCCGCGTCCCGCTCCCAGATGATCTGGATGCCGTAGAAGATCGCGATGAACATGGCGGACTGGGCGATGATGCCGGGGGCCATGTAGTCGATGTACGGGATGCCGCCGGTGGGGATCGCCCGGATACGGGTGAAGGTCTGACCGAAGATCAGCAGCCACAGGGCGGGCTGGACGGCGCGGGTGTACAGCTCGGTGCGGTCGTGGCGCAGCTTCTGGAGCTCCACGGCGCACATGGCGATCACCCGCGCGGGCAGCAGCCGCCAGCCGGCCCGGGGCACGGGAGGGGTGAGCAGCAGGGCGGTGTCCTCGCCGGGGGTGCGGTCAGCCGACGCGGCGTGCGGTGCGGCGGGTGCTCCGGACTTCACGGAAACCTCCTCCGGTGTTGTCGTCGAGGCCGCTGCCGGCGACGTCGCGGAAGACGTCCTCCAGCGTGGGCAGGGTGTCGGTGGCCTCGCGTTCGGCGAGGCCGCGGCGCAGTTCCTCCGGGGTGCCGAGGGCGCGGACGCGGCCGCGGTGCATCAGGCCGACCCGGTCGCAGTACTGGTCGGCCTCGTCCATGTAGTGGGTGGTGACGAGGACGGTCATGCCGGTCGCCTCGCGCACGGCGTTGATGTGCTCCCACACGCCGGTGCGGGCGATCGGGTCCAGGCCGATGGTCGGCTCGTCCAGGATCAGCAGCCGGGGGGCGCTGACCAGGGCCTGGGCGAGTTCGAGACGGCGGACCATGCCGCCGGAGTAGGTGGCGGCGAGCCGATCGACGGCGTCGCAGAGGTCGACGGCACGGAGCGCCAGGTCTACGCGCGCGGCGCGCTCGCGGCGCGGCACGTCGAACACCCGGGCGAACAGGGCGACGTTCTCGCGCCCGGTGAGCCCGCCGTCCGCGGACAGCTGCTGCGGGACGTAGCCGAGCAGGCGGCGCACCGCCATGCGCTCCCTGGCGGCGTCGTGCCCGAAGACGCGGACCGTGCCGGCGGGGACCGGCAGCAGGGTGGTGACGCAGCGGATGGCGGTGGTCTTGCCGGCGCCGTTCGGTCCGAGCAGCCCGAAGACCTCGCCCTCGTGGACGCCCAGGTCGAGGTCGTCCACGGCCCTGGTCCCACCGAAGGCGTAGGTCAGTCCGGCGCAGCTGACGGCCTCGCGGACAGCGGCCGGGCCGGCGGCCGCCGGTGCCGGGGTGGCGGACGTGTCCGCCGGGTCGGTCGTCATGATGGCGTGCCCTCCGTCCAGGGTCCCCCGGGAACTCCCGCCCCGGCGGGCGCGGCCTCCGGCCCCGCCGGGCCGTCGTCCGCCTCGGGGTCCTCGTGCAGCAGATCGGCGAGCCTGCGCAGGGCCGGGAGGGCCGCGCGCAGGGCGTCGTGGTCGGCCCCGTCGAGCCGGGCGAGACGGCCGCCGACCAGCTCGGCGCGGCGGCGGTGCCAGTCCTCCAGGCGCTTCTCGGCGGCCCCGGTCAGCCGCAGCCGCGCGGCCCGCCGGTCGGCGGGGTCGGTCTCCCGGACCAGGTACTCGGCCCGCACGAGCTGGTTGACCAGCGTCGAGACGGAATTGCCGGCCAGGTGCAGTTCCCTGGCGGCCTCCGAGACGCCGATACCCGGGCGGGACTCGATCAGCCGCAGCAGCTCCACCTCGGCGCCGCGCAGCCGGGGCCCCGTCAGACCGCCGCGCAGCCGGCGCCGGATCAGCCGCTGGATGCCGACAAGGGTGTCGGTCAGCTCTGCCGGGAAGGTCCCGGACGCCTCGGGCGGCGGGTCGCCGCCGGGTCCGCGTACCGCTTCGTCTACCACTTCTGAAGATTACCTCTGATACAGAGATATCACTCCTCGGGCGACCCCAAGAGGCGGTCAAGACACTCGCACGATTCTTTCGGTTATCGGACGAATTGTTTTGTGATGTCCGGGAGCGGGAAAACGCACCTATGTGCTTCGGACAGGAGGCACTTCCGTGGGAGCAGGCCCTCAGCGCGGCCTGAAGCCCCCGAGTCCTTTCCCGTGACCGAGCGCGCGCCTCCCACGGTGTCTTGTCCAACCGGCACCGGCGAGAGAGGTGCGCGCGATGCGTGTCACTGGCAGCACCAGCCCCAGGCCCAGAACCCACCCTCATCCACATGACGACGCGCCCGACACGGGCGAGTCCTTCGCGCGGCTCGTGGAGCTGCCCGACGGCCCCGAGCGACGGGCGCTGCGGGACGAACTGGTGCGGCTGTGGCTGCCCATGGCCGAGCGGATCGCCGTGCGGTTCCGCGGCCGCGGGGAGTCCCTGGAGGATCTGTACCAGGTGGCCGCGCTGGGCCTGGTGAAGGCCGTCGACCACTACGACCCCGAGCGCGGCCGCGCCTTCGAGGCGTACGCGGTGCCCACCATCACCGGTGAGATCAAGCGGCACTTCCGGGACCACATGTGGACGCTGCATGTACCCCGCCGGGTCCAGGATCTGCGCAACCGGGTCCGAACGGCCGTGAAGGAGCTGTCCCAGTCCACGCCGGGCCGGCCGCCCACGGTGGCCGAGATAGCCGAGCACACCCGGCTCGACGAGGACGAGGTGCGCGCCGGGATGGAGGCGCTGGAGTGCTTCTCCGCGCTGTCCCTGGACGCCGAGGTGGCGGGCACGGACGGGTACGCCCTCGGGGACTCGCTGGGCGGCCCTGATCCCGGGTACGACCTCGTGGTGGACCGGGCGGCCGTCAGACCGTGCCTCGCCGCGCTGCCGGAGCGTGAGCGGACCATTCTCTACCTGCGGTTCTTCCGGGGCATGACGCAGAACCGGATCGCGCAGCAGCTGGGGATCTCGCAGATGCACGTGTCGCGGCTGCTCAGCGGTTGCTTCGACCGGCTGCGGGAGGAACTGCTGCCGGAGACTCGGTGACGTTCCGCTTCGGCGGAGTCCCGGCCGCCGCGGGGCGGGCTCCGTGCCGCCCGGCCTGATACCGGTGCGCCGGGGATCCGCGGGCGGGGGATCTGCGGACGGAGACGCTCGACAGGCGCCCCACCCGATTCCGGTTGGACACTGGAGCCAGAGCGGTGACCCCCGGCACCCGAGAGCAGGACTTACCGAACATGAACCGAGAAACCCCTGTCAGCGACGGAGCGAACGGCACCGGGCGCGGGAAGCGGACGCGTGCGGTCGTCTCCACGCACTCCGTCTTCGGCGCCCCGTGCTGGGTGAGCCTGACCAGCCGCGACCTCCAGGCCACCCAGGACTTCTACACGGCCGTGCTGGGGTGGCGCTGGCGCGGCGCGAAGCTCGGCGAGCACTTCCGGGTCGCGCTGGCCGACGGGGTGCCGGTGGCCGGGATCGCCGCGGTGGCCACGATGTGGCAGATGGCGGTGGCGTGGACACCGTACTTCGCGGTGCCGGACGCCGATGTGGCGGTGGCGCGGGCACGGGAGCGCGGTGGTACGGCGGCGGTCGGACCACTGTCCTTCCCGCCGGGCCGGGCCGCGCTGCTCGCCGACCGCGACGGGGCGACGTTCGGGATCTGGCAGGGGGAGCTGGTCTCCAACTGGGAGGCGTGGCGGCGGGCGGCGCCCACGTTCATCCGGCTGCACACCCGTGACGCCTTCGACTCCGCGCTGTTCTACGGCGAGATCCTCGACTGGGCGTCCGGGAAGCCGGGGTGCTGCGAGGTCGAGTACGACGGCGACGAGGTCGTCCTGCGCAGTCAGGGGGACGCCGTGGCCCGGATCGACTCGGGCGCGGTGGAGGCCGCCCCGGACCCGTCGGTACGACCGCACTGGCAGATCCACTTCGCGGTGGCGGACGTACCGGGATGCGCGCGGGCGGCGGAGAAGCACGGGGGCAGCGTCCTGAAGGAGAACGACACGGAAGCGATCCTCCGGGACGCCGACGGCGCCCAGTTCACCGTGATGTCCCGGCCGGCGCGCTGAGGACGCGCCGGCCCACCTGCCTCGACGGACGCGTCAGCAGCACCAGGCTCCGCGCCTCCACCCTGAGCCTCGTGCCCGCCTTGCGTTCGCGTTCGTCGGGGACGCCGTCCGGGTCGGCCGTGTCGACGAGGGTGGTCCAGCGCTCGGCGAAGGTGTCGTCGGGCAGGCGGAAGACCACCGGCTCCCAGTACCCGTTGAGGAGGAGCAGGAAGGAATCGTCCACCAACCGCCCCCCGTGCGGGTCCCGTTCGGCGATCGCGTCGCCGTTGAGGAACACGCCGACGGAGTGCGCGTCGCCGCGCTGCCAGTCCCGCCCGGTCATCTCTCGGGCGTCGGGCCGCAGCCACGTCAGGTCCGGCAGCGGCTGCGCGGCGTTCGTCGCGGTCTCCCCGCGGAAGAAGCGGCGGCGGCGCAGCACGGGGTGCGCGGCACGCAGCGCGATGAGGTTCCTGGTGAAGTCCACCAGGTTCCGCTGCTCGTCGGTGAGTTCCCAGTCCACCCAGGAGATCTCGTTGTCCTGGCAGTACGCGTTGTTGTTGCCGCGCTGACCGCGCCCCAGCTCGTCACCGTGGCAGAGCATGGGGATGCCCTGCGAGAGCAGCAGCGTGGCGAGGAGGTTGCGCTGCTGGCGGCCCCGCAGTCCGAGTACGGCGGGGTCGGTGGTGTCCCCCTCGGCGCCGCAGTTCCAGGACCGGTTGTGGCTCTCCCCGTCCCGGTTGTCCTCCCCGTTCGCCTCGTTGTGCTTGTCGTTGTACGACACCAGGTCCCGCAGCGTGAACCCGTCGTGCGCGGTGACGAAGTTGACGCTCGCCCGCGGCCGGCGCCTGCTGTGCTGGTACAGGTCGGCGGAGCCGGTCAGCCGGGACGCGAACTCGCCGAGGGAGCCGGGCTCGGCGCGCCAGAAGTCCCGTACGGCGTCCCGGTACCTGCCGTTCCACTCCGACCACAGCGGCGGGAAGTTGCCGACCTGGTAGCCGCCCTCCCCCACGTCCCAGGGCTCGGCGATCAGTTTGACGCGGCTGATCACCGGGTCCTGCTGGATCAGGTCGAAGAACGCCGAGAGCCGGTCCACCTCGTGGAACTGCCGGGCCAGCGTGGCCGCGAGGTCGAAGCGGAAGCCGTCGACGTGCATCTCGGTGACCCAGTAGCGCAGCGAGTCCATGATCAGCTGGAGCACGTACGGGTGCCGCATCAGCAGGCTGTTGCCGGTGCCCGTGGTGTCGTAGTAGTGCGCCCAGTCCCCGTCCACCAGGCGGTAGTAGGAGGCGTTGTCGATGCCCCGGAAGGACAGGGTGGGACCGAACTCGTTGCCCTCGGCGGTGTGGTTGTAGACCACGTCGAGGATGACTTCGAGGCCGGCCGCGTGCAGCGCCTTCACCATGGCCTTGAACTCGTCGACCTGCTGGCCCCGGGTGCCGAAGGCGGCGTAGGAGTTGTGCGGCGCGAAGAAGCCGATGGTGTTGTAGCCCCAGTAGTTGGACAGGCCCCGGTCCTGGAGCACTCCGTCCTGGACGAACTGGTGCACCGGCATCAGCTCGACCGCCGTCACCCCGAGCGAGGTCAGGTGCTCGACGACGGCGGGATGGGCGAGGCCCGCGTAGCTGCCGCGCAGCCGTTCGGGGACGTCCGGGTGGGTGCGGGTCAGTCCGCGCACATGGGCCTCGTAGATCACGGAGTCCGCGTACGCGGTGCGCGGCGGCCGGTCGTCGCCCCAGTCGAAGTACGGGTCGGTGACCACGCCCAGCATGGAGTGCCCGGCGCTGTCGGCGGGGGCCGGGCCGTCCGGCGAACGTTCGTACAGGGAGGCGTGGTTGTCGATCTGGCCGTCCACGGCCCGCGCGTAGGGGTCGAGCAGCAGCTTCCTCGGGTTGCAGCGATGGCCGAGCGAGGGCTGCCAGGGGCCGTGCACCCGGTAGCCGTAGCGCTGGCCGGGCGCGATGCCGGGCAGGTAGGCGTGCCAGACGAAGCCGTCGACCTCGTGCAGCCGGACGGAGGTCTCCCGGCCGGTGTCGTCCACGAGGATCAGTTCGACCCGCTCGGCGACCTCGCTGAACAGCGCGAAGTTGGTGCCCTGCCCGTCGAAGGAGGCGCCCAACGGGTAGGGCTGCCCGCTCCGGACGGGCAGCCCTTTCCTGGTGGTGCGCGCGCTCACCGGCTGCCCTCCAGGCTGTCGTCACCGGCGGGCGCGGGCGCGGCGAGGACCGCCACCCGGTGCCGGCGCGGCTCCTTCAGACCCGTGCTCAGGAACGGCTCCGGCGGCAGCGGCACCAGCGGCACCCGCTCGCCGGCGCGGGCGCGCTGCGAGAACCAGATGATCTTGGCTCCGGTCTCGGAGGCGCAGCAGCCCCAGCCGTCGCTCATGGCGGCGATGTCCGCGAGGCAGGCGCGCAGATCCTGGTCCGGGCGCAGTTCGGGGTCGTCGTCGCCGAAGGCGGTGATGAGGTGCTGGCCGTTCCACCACATCTCGATGGAGGTGTGCTTGTCACGGGCGTGCTGGTCGATCGCCCGCAGCAGCAGTTCGGCGCCGCGGCAGACGGGGGCCACGAGATTGTCGAGGTCCCAGTGGCGGAGATGGGCGGCCAGGATGCGGCTGACCTGTCCCACCCGTTCCGGGCTGACTTCCACGTCGAGGTGGTAGTAGCAGGGCACTGCGGTCTTCATCGTCGCTTGCTCCTCACCGGCGAAGCTCTCGCTCCCCTCGCCCTGTCCGGGAGGGATCCCGGACACACAGCGTGAGCGGTGATCGCTTCTGAGTCATCTCCAACGGTGAGGGCACTACGCCATTCGTGCAACACGAGCATCCGCCGTCACCAATGGTTGAAGCTCCAACAAGACGCTGCGTCCACGCGCGTGCACCATGAGTGAAAGCCTCGATCGCCGTAACGGTTCCGTGCCCACCCCCGCGCGGACGCCACCCGACCGTCGGGAGCGCGCCCAGTCGAGAGCGTGGAGGGTGAACAGGGCCATGCTGCTACCCGCCAAGGCCGAAGTGGCCCGGCAGTTGCGGCGTTACCGGGCGTGGGAGCGCGTGATGCTCGCCTCGCCGTACGACCGCACGGTCCGGGCCACGTTCGAGGACTCGGGGTACACCTTGTGCGTTCTGATGGGCAAACGCTGTGCCCGCGAGGCGGCGGACGCGGCGGAGCGGTATCTGCGCACGAGCCAGGTCACCTACCTGCGCGAGCAGGACGGACGGCCGGTGCCGCGCCGTCCGGTGCGAAGGGCGCCGGCTTCGAAGCGGCGTCCCACGGCGCCGAGCTCCTGAGCCGGCACCGTACAAGGCGTTCCCTTCGGGGACCGGCACGGGCCGGCCCCGCTCTCGGATCGCGAAGCCGGGCCGGTGCCCGGCTTCGCGCACGGCGGAGGTGATTACATGCGCAGGACCCCGGCCATCGGCCGTGTACCGGTACGTGACGTCCGGCCGGCCGTGGAGTGCGGCAGGCGCCCGGCGAAGGCGGTGACCGGGGAGGCCTTCCAGGTCACCGCCACCGTGTTCCGGGAGGGGCACGACGCGGTCGGCGCCAATGTGGTCCTGCGCGATCCCCGGGGCCGGCGCGGCCCCTGGACGCCGATGCGCGAGGTGTCCCCCGGCAGCGACGTATGGGGCGCCGAGGTCGCCCTGGACATGACGGGCCGCTGGACCTTCAGGGTGGAGGCGTGGAGTCATCCGCTGGCGACCTGGCGGCACACCGCCTCGGTGAAGGTGCCCGCCGGGATCGACACCGGGCTGGTCCTGGAGGAGGGCGCCGAGCTGTACGAGCGCGCCGCCGCCGGTGTGCCCAAGGGCCCGGAGCGCGATCTGGTGACGGCCGCCGCCCGCGCCCTCGGCGACGACCGCCTCTCGGTCCACGAGCGCCTCAGGCCCGCGCTGTCCCCCGCGGTCCGCGAGGTCCTGGACCGTCACCCGCTGCGGGAGCTGGTCACCGCCTCGGACCCGATGCCGCTGCTGGTCGAGCGGGAACGGGCGCTCTACGGCTCCTGGTACGAGTTCTTCCCGCGCAGTGAGGGGACGAAGGAGCGGCCGCAC
>NZ_LBDA02000180.1 GCF_000980885.2 Streptomyces malaysiense
CGAGCAGCCGGAGCCGGTGCCCTCACTGGAGCTGGTCTTCCACACCGACTCGCTCCAGCCACGGGAGTTGGAGGCGGTGGTGAGGGCGGTGCCGCCGACGGCGGTCACGTACTGCGAGGTCGCCGGGTACTCTGCGCCGTAGGCGGAGTCACCGGAAGAAACGGTGATCGCGACGCCCGGGTGCTTGAAGTAGCTGGCGTCATCGCTGGTCTGGGTCGAGTCCTCGCCGCCGCCCCAGCTGTTGGAGACGAACTTGGCGCCGAGCGCGACGGCCTCGTTCTCCGCGGCGCCCAGATCCGCCATGGTGGCCGCGTTGGCCTCGACCAGGATGATGTTGCAGTTCGGGCAGACCGCGCTGACCATGTCGATGTCGAGCATCTCTTCGCCGGCCCAGCCGCTGTCGTTGGTCGGCAGCGAGGTGGTGGAGCCGGTCTGGCTGACCTGCTTGAAGCAGCCGTTGGCCTTGGTGCAGGCGGAGAGGCCGTACTGGGACCGGTAAGTGGCCAGGTCCGACTCGGCGTTGGGGTCGTTGTAGGCGTCGACGATGCCCACGGTCATGCCCGAACCCGCCGACGTGGGCAGGTTGTAGGCGCTGTGCAGGTTGGCCGGGGAGAGGCCGGAGGGCGTGGCGTCGGGCGTGATCGCCGCGGCCAGCTTCTGCTTGATGTCGGTGCGGCGCTGCGCGAAGCAGGACACGTGGCCCGGCGTGTGGTCCGCGGCGCACAGGTGGGTCGTGGGGACCTTCTGCCCGGCCTTGCCGGTCGAGTGGAAGGCCTGCCGCTGGGGGGCGGTCAGCGCCTGGTTGTTCCTGGCGACCTTGCCGGTCTGCGGGTGGGCCGTGACGACCGGCTGGGCCGCACCGGCCGTCGGCGCGGCGGCGAGACCGGCGACGGTGAGGGCGAGTGCGGGAAAGGCGACGGCGACGAGTCTTCGCAGACTGCGTCTGGCACTGCTCGGGCGTGACTCACGCATGAGGTGCTGCCTCCGGTTGAAGTGGGGATTCGCACTGGATGGGCAGGCCCGTGACGCGCTGGGCGGCGGTGTCGCGCAATCATGAGCATGACACTCACACCCTGACACCAAGTGAGCGATACATGACAGGGTGCGAGAGGAACGTAATGGCCGAGCAATGCGAACCGGCAGTACCGCAGGGCATTATTTACCTCTCCATGAAGGGGGATTGACCATGCCGTGAGGGGAAATCGGGCCGACCCGATGCGAGGTTCGTGATCTCGATCCTGCGGACCGGGGCCTGGGGCGCCGCACGACGGTCAGTGGCCGCCGGCCCATGAGGAAGAGGGGTCGCACGCACGACGGAGGCCGTCGGCGCGCCGTCGCGGAAGGGGCGTCCGAGGTTGCCGGCGACGAGGCGAGAGGTACGTCCGTACACCTCGGCCGAGGCTCGCGTCCTGCCGCCCGGACAACCGCGCGTCGCCGGTGTGGACATCGGGCCCGGCAGCCCCGTTCAAGTCGGCCGGTGCGGCCGGCGAGCCGCAGGTTCTCAGGTGAGCCGGAACGAGTCCTGTGGTGCGAACCGGAGCGGGGCGTCTCGGATGTGGGTGCCCTCTTCTTCAACCGCACCCGGCTCCGCGGCACTCGGGGCTGTCGTGACAGGCGGCACGGACGGGAGTGGCGGGCGCGCCCGATCAAGTCGAAGTGGATCTCCGGAGCCCCGAAACCTGCTCCGCCCGTCACCACGCCGTCCCCGAAATGGCCCTCGAAGGAAGCCACTTGGACAGGAATAACGCAACTTCGACATGGTCCGCGAAGGCAGCTACCTTCACCTGGTCCTCGGCAACCGCCCACGGTCGCAGAGGAGTTCTCTCGGGCCGGGCGAGCCACCCACGGCCCACACCGGACACCCCCAACCAGGGAGAGACGCATGCCCCATCTCGCGCTTTACACATTCGGCGTCCTGAAGTCGCCTCTCGCCGATCCCGCACCTCTGACGCGGGAATTCCACGAAAGCGGTGAGGCCGTCTACCGGAAGATCAGTCAGCACCCCGGGTACCTCGCTCATGCTGAGGCGACAGGCGGCGGCCGGGGCGGACACTTCGACCTGGACTGGGGTGCATGGGGAACGTTCGCCGTACCGACCTGGTACAGCAAGGGCCGTACACGGGAGACCATCGCCCTGGCCGCGACCCTCTCCCTCTGGACCGGCCTCCGCCCCGCCTTCGACGCCGTCTACTCCGGTCTGCACCGTGAGGCACTCAACAGGCGTTACGACTGGTTCGAGCGGACAGGACACCCGAACTACGTGTTCTGGTGGGTTCCCGACGACGTGATACCCACCTGGCAGGACGGGGTTTCCAGGCTGGAGCGCCTCCACGACCACGGCTCCGCTCCGCCAGGGACTTTGCGTGTTGCGGTT
>NZ_LBDA02000181.1 GCF_000980885.2 Streptomyces malaysiense
TTCGTCTTCCCCGGCCAGGGCTCCCAATACCCCGGCATGGCACGCGAACTCCTCGACACCTCCCAGGTGTTCCGCGACCACATCACCGCCTGCGAGACCGCCCTCGCACCCCACACCGACTGGTCACTCACCCACGTCCTCACCCAACACCCCGACGCCCCCACCCTCGACCGCGTCGACGTCGTCCAACCCACCCTCTTCGCCGTCCTCACCGGACTCGCCGAAATCTGGAAAGCCCACGGCATCCACCCCGACACCGTCCTCGGCCACTCCCAAGGCGAAATCGCCGCCGCCTACACCGCAGGCGCCCTCACCCTCACCGACGCCACCACCATCGTCGCCCTCCGCGCCCAAGCCCTCGCCACCCTCACCGGCACCGGCACCATGGCCTCCCTCACCCTCACCCCCCACGACACCACCCAACTCCTCACCCACCACCCCCACCTCCACATCGCCGCCGTCAACGGCCCCACCACCACCATCATCACCGGCCCCACCCCCCACATCGACCAACTCCTCCACCACTGCACCACCCACCACATCCACGCCCGCAAAATCCCCGTCGACTACGCCTCCCACAGCCCCCACATCGACCCCCTCCACCACACCATCCAACAAGCCCTCACCCACATCACCCCCCAACCCACCACCACCACCTACTGCTCCGGCATGACCGGCACCATCATCGACACCACCACCCTCACCGGCGACTACTGGTTCACCAGCATGCGCCAACCCGTCCAATTCCACAAAGCCACCCAAACCCTCCTCAACACCGGCCACACCCTCTACATCGAAACCAGCCCCCACCCCGTCCTCACCACCGCACTCACCCAAACCACCGAACACCACACCAACAACCAAACCAACCCCAACAACCCGCCCGGACACACCCCCATCACCATCACCGGCAC
>NZ_LBDA02000182.1 GCF_000980885.2 Streptomyces malaysiense
CAGCCCGAGCTGCGGGCCGGGGACCTGGCCCGTGCGCTCGCCACCACGCGGACGCATCACTCCCACCGTGCGGTGGTCGTGGGTCAGGACATCGACGAACTCCAGGCCGGACTCGCCGCCCTGGCCCGCGGCGAGGAACACCCCGACGTCGTCAGGGGCACCGCCGCCGCCCAGCCCGGCAAAACCGTCTTCGTCTTCCCCGGCCAGGGCTCCCAATACCCCGGCATGGCACGCGAACTCCTCGACACCTCCCAGGTGTTCCGCGACCACATCACCGCCTGCGAGACCGCCCTCGCACCCCACACCGACTGGTCACTCACCCACGTCCTCACCCAACACCCCGACGCCCCCACCCTCGACCGACTCGACGTCCTCCAACCCACCCTCTTCGCCGTCCTCACCGGACTCGCCGAAATCTGGAAAACCCACGGCATCCACCCCGACGCCGTCATCGGCCACTCCCAAGGCGAAATCGCCGCCGCCTACACCACCGGCGCCCTCACCCTCACCGACGCCACCACCATCATCGCCCTCCGCAGCAAACTCCTCGCCAACCTCACCACCACCGGCGCCCTCCTCCACGCCCCCCTCACCCCCCGACAACTCCAACCCCACCTCAACCAACACCTCACCATCGCCGCCACCAACAGCCCCCGATCCACCATCATCGCCGGCACCCACACCCACCTCGAACAACTCGCCACCACCCTCAACGACCACGGCACCAAAACCCGCCTCATCACCGCCACCGTCCCCAGCCACAGCCCCCACGTCGAACCCCTCCACCACCAACTCCTCCAAGACCTCCACAACATCAACCCCCAACCCACCACCACCCCCTTCATCTCCACCATCACCGCCCAACCCCACGACACCACCACCCTCGACCCCGAATACTGGTACCAGAACATGCGCCAACCCGTCCGCTTCCACGAGGCCACCCAAAACCTCCTGGACACCGGACACACCCTCTTCATCGAAATCAGCCCCCACCCCGTCCTCACCACCGCACTCACCCAAACCACCGACCACCACACCACCACCAACACCCCGACCAACCCCAC
>NZ_LBDA02000183.1 GCF_000980885.2 Streptomyces malaysiense
TGCCATGCTGATCACGGCATTGGGCAGCACATCTTCGGGGAGGGGCTTCGGTGGCCGCCAGGTACTACTGCGCCGACAGCGAGAACGGCGACCACGTCGACGACCCGTCCGAGGACGCCCTGTTCATGATGATCGGCGACCTGAACGGCTCGGACAACACATTCGTCGTCATCCAGCCTGACCAGGACGACCCTGCCTGGTTCGCCTCCGTCGCCGTCCTGAACGAGGGCGGATACGAGGTCGTCCGCCGCGACACCACACGCCGCGAACACGACGTGACCGTCGAGACCAGCACCGATCGCATCGCGGGCGACCTCACCAAGTGGCTGGCCGCCCGCGCTTCCTAAAACACGGCCTAG
>NZ_LBDA02000184.1 GCF_000980885.2 Streptomyces malaysiense
TGGTCAGCGCCAGTTGGTGTCGTGGGTGAGTCGGTGGTGGTGGTTGTCGTACTGGTCGACGGAGGCGATGGTCTGTCCGTCGGGGACGGGTGCGGCCCAGGCGCGGTAGGTGGTGCCGGGGACGGTGATGGTGGTGGCTTTGATCCGGTGGCCGTCGGTGAGGGTCACCATGCCGTAGGCGACGTCGGGTTCGGGGTTGGCGACCATGAGCCGGGTGCCGGTGGTGCCCTTGTCGTGGAGCCCCCAGAGGCCCATTTCGCCTGCTGCGCCGGGGTCGTCGGTGCCGTTGACGAGTTGGCAGTCGGACCAGGGGCCGCCCTGGTGGTCGATGCGGGTGCCGTCGATGTACATGCGCTGGCACAGCAGTGACGTGCCGGGTGC
>NZ_LBDA02000185.1 GCF_000980885.2 Streptomyces malaysiense
GGGAGGGCCCCCGGGAGTGACGAAAGAAACCCCGCCCGGACTCCAGCGCGCCGACACCTGACGGGAGCCCGACCCGACGACGGGGAAGAAGGAATCCATGGGCATCCCCGCAACTCCCCACCCCACCCACGGGCTTGTCGTCATCCAGCCCCTCAAGCACCGGCGTTGCTCCGCCTGCCGACGCGGTCCCCTGTCCCTGCTGGTCCTGGAGAACGGTGCCCCCCGCTGCCTCGATTGCGCGGACCTCGGCCATCTGGTCCTGCTTCCGCGTGGTGACACCGCGCTGACCCGTAGGTCGCGGGAGGAGAGCGCGTTGTCGGCGGTGGTGGTGCGGTTCAACCGGCGCAAGGGCCGGTACGAGCGGCAGGGTGTGCTCGTGGAGGAGGCGGCGCTGGTCCGTGCCGAGGAGCGGTGCCTGGCGGACGCGGAGGCCCGGCGCCAGCGGCGGGCGCGGGACGCGCGGCGCAGGGGGGTGGAGGACGAGCGGTTCGCGGCGGCGTTCGCGGCGGAGATCCTCCGGCTCTTCCCGGGGTGTCCGGCGGAGCGGGCGCGGGCGATCGCGGCGCATGCCTCGGTGCGGGGCAGCGGACGGGTGGGCCGCAGTGCGGCGGGGCGTGCGTTGTCCGAGGGGGCGGTGGTCTCGGCGGTCGTGGCGGGCGTACGGCATGCGGACACGCCGTACGACCAGCTGCTGATGAGCGGGGTGCCGCGGCACGAGGCCCGGCGCCGGATAGCCCCGGCCGTGGAGGGTGTGCTGCGGACCTGGCAGGAGACCGGGGAAGAGGATGCGGGCTGATGCCACCGGAGGGCACCGGGGGCACCGGGGGCAC
>NZ_LBDA02000186.1 GCF_000980885.2 Streptomyces malaysiense
GGACGTGGTGAGCGTGGCCGTACCACCGGTGAGGGCGCTCGTACCCAGGAGAGTGGCACCGTCGAAGAAATCGACCGAACCCGTAGGCGTACCAGAACCCGGCGCAACAGCCGCCACCGTCGCGGTGAGCGTCTTCGCCTGGCCGAAGACCGAGGGGTCGGGGGCGGAGGTGAGCGTGGTGGCACTCGCCGCCTGGGTGACGGTCTGGGTGTCCACGGGCGAGGTCGACCCACTGAAGTCGGCGTCGCCGCTGTACACCGCCGTCAGGAGA
>NZ_LBDA02000187.1 GCF_000980885.2 Streptomyces malaysiense
CCGCTGTACACCGCCGTCAGGAGATGGGTACCGACGGAGAGGGCGGACGTGGTGAGCGTGGCAGTGCCGCCGCTCAGCGTCCCGGTACCCAACAGCGTCGCACCGTCGAAGAAATCGACCGAACCCGTAGGCGTACCAGAACCCGGCGGAACAGCCGCCACCGTCGCCGTCAACGTCTTCGCCTCACCGAAGACGGACGGATCCGGCGCCGACGTGAGACCCGTCGTCGTCGCCGCCTGCGTCACCGTCTGACTGTCCACCGGCGACGTCGACCCACCGAACTCGGTATCCCCGCTGTACACCGCCGTCAGGAGA
>NZ_LBDA02000188.1 GCF_000980885.2 Streptomyces malaysiense
TCGTCAGGGTCGCCACGCCACCGACGAGCGCCACCGGAGGCTGCGGAATACCCCCGATGAAGAACGTCACCGTCCCCGAAGGCGTCCCCGACGCCGGCGCGACCGCGGTGACGGTCGCGGTGAACGTCTTCGCCTGACCGAACACCGTCGGATCAGGCGCCACCGTCACGACCGTCGAACTCGACCCCTTCACCACCGACTGACTGTCCACCGGCGACGTGGAACCCACGAAGTCCCCGTCCCCACCGTAGACAGCCGTCAGCGAATGGGCACCGACACTCAGCCCGCCCGTCGTGAAGGAGGCCGTACCACCACTGAGAGTGCCGGTACCGAGAAGAGTGGCACCGTCGAAGAAACTGACCGTACCGGTCGGCGTCCCCGCACCCGGCGCGACCGCGGACACCGTCGCCGTCAAGATCTTCCCCTGCCCGAACACCGACGGATCAGGAGCGGACGTGAGCACGGTCGCACTCGCCGCCTGCGTCACCGTCTGACTGTCCACCGGGGACGTGGAGGCGGTGAAGTCGGCATCCCCGCTGTACACCGCCGTCAGCGGATGCGTCCCGACGGAGAGGGCGGACGTGGTGAGCGTGGCCGTACC
>NZ_LBDA02000189.1 GCF_000980885.2 Streptomyces malaysiense
TCCGGCAGGGCCCTGCGGTCGATCTTGCCGTTGGTGGTCAGCGGGAACGCGTCCAGAACCACCACCGCGGCGGGAACCATGTACTCGGGCAGCCGCTCGCCCACGAACTCCCGCAGGGTGCGGGCCTCGGGCAGGCACGCGGGATCGTCCGGTGACACGTAGCCGATGAGTTGCCTGGTGCCGGAGGCGGTGGTCCGTGCGACGACCAGGGCGCGCCCGACCAGCGGGTGGGCCGCGAGCACGGCCTCGATCTCACCCAGCTCGATCCGGAAACCCCGCACCTTCACCTGGTCGTCGGCCCGACCCAGATACTCCAGCTCCCCCTCACCGTTCCACCGCACCAGGTCACCCGTGCGATACAACCGCTCACCCGCACCGAAGGGATCGGCGACGAAACGCTCGGCGGTCAGCGACGCACGACGCCGATAACCACGGGCGAGTCCGGCGCCGGCGACATACAACTCACCCGCCGTGCCCGGCGGCACCACCCGCAACCGCCCGTCCAGCACATACGCCCGCATCCCCGCCAACGGACGCCCGATCGGCACCTCCGACACACCCGCACCCAGACCGTCCATCCGATGACACGCCGCGAACGTCGTCGTCTCCGTCGGCCCGTACCCGTTCACCACCACCAGCCCCGGACACACCGCCTGCACCCGACGCACCGCCGCAGCCGACACCACATCCCCACCGGCCCACACCTGCACCACCGACGCGAAACACTCCGGATACTCCTGCGCCATCACCGCGAACAGACCAGCCGTCAGCCACAACCCCCGCACCCCACTCGAACGGATCAACCCAGCCAACTCACCCGCATCCACCCGCCCCGCAGGCGCCACCACCACCTGACCACCGTTCAACAACGGCACCCACACCTCATACGTCGACGCATCGAACGAATGCGGCGAATGCACCAACACCCGCCCATGCGCCCCACCCGCGAACACCGCATCACACGCCAGCGCCACCACATCCCGCTGACGAACCGCCACCCCCTTCGGCACACCCGTCGAACCCGACGTGAACATCACATACGCCAACTGATCCGGAAGAACCCGCACACCCGGATCCACCACCGGACAACCCACCGACGCCACGACATCCTCCGCCGTCAGCGTCACCACCACCCCAGCCGCCTCACACACCCGCGCGCAATGCTCCGACGACCACTCAGGGAACAACGGCACATAAGCCGCACCCGCCTTCGCGATCCCCAGCTCAGCCACCACCAACTCCACCGACCGCTCCATACGGACCGCCACCAGCGACTCCGCACCCACACCCCGACCCCGCAACCACCACGCCAGCTGATTCGCACGCGCCTCCAACTCCGCATACGACAACCGCACCTCACCGAACTCCACCGCCAACGCCCCAGGA
>NZ_LBDA02000019.1 GCF_000980885.2 Streptomyces malaysiense
ACGGCGTGCCAGCCGAAGCGGGTGGCGAGGACGCGGTCGTAGGCGGTGGGCACGCCGCCGCGCTGGACGTGGCCGAGGATGACCGGCTTGGCCTCCTTGCCGAGGCGGCGCTCCAGCTCGTAGGCGAGGGCGGTGCCGATGCCCTGGAAGCGCTCGTGGCCGTACTGGTCGATCGCGCCCTTGCCGTAGTCCATGGTGCCCTCGGCGGGGTGCGCGCCCTCGGCGACGCAGATCACGGCGAACTTCTTGCCGCGCGAGAAGCGCTCCTCGACCATCTTGACCAGGTCCGCGGGGTCGAAGGAGCGCTCGGGCAGGCAGATGCCGTGGGCGCCGGCGGCCATACCGGACTCCAGCGCGATCCAGCCCGCGTGCCGGCCCATGACCTCGACCACCATCACCCGCTGGTGGGACTCGGCGGTGGTCTTGAGGCGGTCCATCGCCTCGGTGGCGACGCCCACCGCGGTGTCGAAGCCGAAGGTGCGGTCCGTGGACGAGATGTCGTTGTCGATCGTCTTGGGCACGCCGACGACCGGGAGGCCCGCGTCGGAGAGCATCCGGGCCGCCGTCAGGGTGCCCTCGCCGCCGATCGGGATCAGCGCGTCGATGCCGAACTCCCCGACCATGTCGGTGGCCCGCTCGCAGGCCTCCCGCAGCCGGTCCCGCTCCAGGCGGGAGGAGCCGAGGATGGTGCCGCCGAGGGCCAGGATGCCGCCGACCGCGTCCAGGTCGAGGGCGCGGTAGTGGCGGTCGAGCAGACCCCGGTAGCCGTCCTCGAACCCGATGACCTCGTCGTCGTACTGCGTCACCGCGCGGTGCACGACCGAACGGATCACGGCGTTCAGGCCGGGGCAGTCGCCGCCTGCGGTGAGAACTCCGATGCGCATCGTGCTGTGTCTCCTGCTCGCTGTCTCGTCCGTGCGTGAGGCTGCCCCGATTCTTTCACGTCCGCCGGGGAGCCCCGGGATCCTGACGGGCGCCTTATCCCGGCCGAGGGGTACTGTCAAGAGGGTTCCGCTCACCCTGGTGGGCGATTTTTGTGCCGACCAATCGACGACGACCCTTCGATGACGACCTTGCGACGGCCCTTCGACGGCGACATGAGAAACGGAGTGGACACGTGACGCGCTGCGTGTACCTGACCGGCATCGACCGCGGCGACGGCCGCCAGGTCGTGGAGCTGGGGGTCATGGAACTCCTGACCCGGCAGGTCGACCGGGTGGGGGTCTTCCGCCCGCTCGTGCACGACGGCCCCGACCGGCTGTTCGAGCTGCTGCGGGCGCGCTACCGCCTCTCCCAGGACCCGGCGACCGTGATCGGCATGGACTACCGGGAGGCGTCCGCGATCCAGGCCGAGCGGGGCACCGACGAGCTGGTCTCCACCCTGGTCGACCGGTTCCACCAGCTGGCCCGCGACTACGACGTGGTCCTGGTCCTCGGCACCGACTACGCCGCCACCCAGCTCCCGGACGAGCTGGCCCTCAACGCCAGGCTGGCCAACGAGTTCGGCGCCTCCGTGCTGCCGGTCGTCGGCGGCCGCGGCCAGAACGCCGAGTCGGTGCGCGCGGAGGTCCGCAACGCCTACCGCGCCTACCACGGCCTGGGCTGCGACGTCCTCGCCATGGTCGCCAACCGGGTCTCCCGCGAGGACCGCGACGAGATCGCCGAGCGCCTGGCCTCCCGGCTGCCGGTGCCCTGCTACGTGCTGCCCGACGAGCCCGCCCTGTCCGCGCCGACCATCGCGCAGATCGCCCAGGCCCTGGACGCCCGGGTGCTGCTCGGCGACGACTCCGGGCTCGCCCGCGACGCCCTCGGCTTCGTCTTCGGCGGCGCCATGCTGCCGAACCTGCTGGCCGCTCTGACCCCGGGCTGCGTGGTCATCACCCCCGGAGACCGCGCGGACCTGGTCGTGGGCGCGCTGGCCGCGCACAGCGCCGGCACCCCGCCGATAGCCGGCATGCTGCTCACCCTGGACGAGGTGCCGGGCCAGGAGATCCTCACGCTGGCCGCCCGGCTCGCCCCGGGCACCCCGGTCCTGGCGGTGCGCGGCAACAGCTTCCCCACCGCCGAGCGGCTGTTCTCCCTGGAGGGCCGGATGACGGCGGCCACCCCGCGCAAGGCGGAGACCGCGCTCGGCCTGTTCGAACGCCATGTCGACACCGCCGAGCTGGCCGGCCGCATCTCCGCGCCGAGCGGCGACCGCGTCACCCCGATGATGTTCGAGCACACGCTGCTGGAGCGGGCCCGCTCCGACCGGCGCCGGGTCGTGCTCCCGGAGGGCACCGAGGAGCGGGTGCTGCACGCGGCCGAGGTGCTGATGCGCCGGGGCGTGTGCGACCTGACCCTGCTCGGCCCCGCCGACCAGATCCGCAAGAAGGCCGCCGACCTGGGCATCGACCTCGGCGACAGCCAGCTGATCGACCCGGCCACCTCCGAGCTGCGCGACGCCTTCGCCGAGAAGTACGCGGCCCTGCGCGCCCACAAGGGCGTCACGGTGGAGCTGGCGTACGACGTCGTCACGGACGTGAACTACTTCGGCACCCTGATGGTCGAGGAGGGCCTCGCCGACGGCATGGTCTCCGGCTCGGTGCACTCCACGGCGGCCACCATCCGCCCGGCCTTCGAGATCATCAAGACGCGCCCGGAGGCCGCGATCGTCTCCTCGGTGTTCTTCATGTGCCTGGCCGACAAGGTGCTGGTCTACGGCGACTGCGCGGTCAACCCCGACCCGGACGCCGAGCAGCTCGCCGACATCGCCGTCCAGTCGGCCGGTACGGCGGCCCGCTTCGGGGTGGAGCCGCGGATCGCGATGCTGTCGTACTCCACCGGCACCTCCGGCACGGGCGCCGACGTCGACAAGGTGCGCGCGGCCACCGAGCTGGTCCGCGCCCGCCGGCCCGATCTGAGGATCGAGGGGCCGATCCAGTACGACGCCGCCGTGGAGCCCACCGTCGCCGCGACCAAGCTGCCGGGCTCCGAGGTCGCCGGGCAGGCCACGGTGCTGATCTTCCCGGACCTCAACACCGGCAACAACACCTACAAGGCCGTGCAGCGCTCGGCCGGCGCGATCGCCGTCGGCCCGGTCCTCCAGGGGCTGAACAAGCCGGTCAACGACCTGTCCCGGGGCGCCCTGGTACCGGACATCGTGACCACCGTCGCCATCACGGCCATCCAGGCCCAGACCTCCGCAGACCGAACAGAAAGCGTGCCCGCACCGTGACCGCGACCCGTGTCCTCGTCCTCAACTCCGGCTCCTCGTCGCTGAAGTACCAGCTGCTCGACATGCGGGACGCGAGCCGGCTCGCCCTCGGCCTGGTCGAGCGGATCGGCGAGCAGACCTCCCGGCTCAAGCACACCGTCGCGGGCAGCGGCGAGACCCGCGAGCAGGACGGCCCGATCGCCGACCACGACGCCGCGCTCAAGGCGGTCGCCGGGGAACTGGCCCGCGACGGCCTCGGCCTCGACTCGCCGGACCTGCTGGCGATCGGGCACCGGGTGGTGCACGGCGGGATGTTCTTCACCGAGCCCACCGTCGTCGACGACGGCGTGATCACCGAGATCGAGCGGCTGATCCCGGTCGCCCCGCTGCACAACCCGGCCAACCTGACCGGCATCCGCACCGCCCGCGCGCTGCGCCCCGACCTGCCGCAGGTCGCCGTGTTCGACACCGCGTTCCACACCACGATGCCGGAGTCGGCGGCGCGCTACGCGATCGACCCGCGCCTCGCGGACCGCTACCGGGTGCGCCGCTACGGCTTCCACGGCACCTCGCACGCCTACGTGTCCCGCGAGACGGCCCGGCTGCTGGGCAAGGACCCCTCCGAGGTCAACGTGATCGTGCTGCACCTCGGCAACGGCGCCTCCGCGTCCGCGGTGGAGCGGGGCCGGTGCGTGGACACCTCCATGGGGCTCACGCCTTTGGAGGGGCTGGTGATGGGTACGCGCTCCGGTGATCTGGATCCCGCCGTCATCTTCCATTTGGCACGGGTTGGCGGAATGTCCATGGACGAGATCGACACTCTCCTCAACAAGAGGAGC
The DNA here is from genome assembly GCF_000980885.2 of Streptomyces malaysiense. GTDB lineage: Bacteria > Actinomycetota > Actinomycetes > Streptomycetales > Streptomycetaceae > Streptomyces > Streptomyces malaysiense. Next base: position 4,036 of record NZ_LBDA02000019.1, read on the forward strand.
GGCTTGTTCGGTCTGTGCGGGGACAACGACATGCGGGAGATCCGCCGCCGGATCGACGAGGGCGACCAGGAAGCCGCTCTCGCCTTCGACATTTACATTCACCGGCTCAAGAAGTACATCGGCGCCTATTTCGCCGTCCTCGGGAAGGTGGACGCGATCGCGTTCACCGCCGGGGTCGGGGAGAACGCGGCGCCCGTGCGGCAGGCGGCGATCGCGGGCCTGGAGGGGCTGGGCGCGGCGGTCGACCCGGAGCTGAACTCCGTGCGCGGCGACGGGGCCCGGCTGATTTCGCCCGGGTCCGCGCGGGTGGCCGTGGCCGTGGTGCCGACGGATGAAGAACTGGAGATCGCGACGCAGACCTACGCACTGGTCGGAAAGAGCAATTGAGCAGCACCTGAGCAGGACTCCTCTCATTTGTATCTTCCGCCAGACGGAATATTCCGTAGCGAAACAAACCGATAGGATCGCCCCATGCGCCGTTCGAAAATCGTCTGTACTCTCGGCCCCGCGGTCGACTCCCACGAGAAGCTCGTCGCCATGATCGAGGCGGGCATGAACGTGGCCCGCTTCAACTTCAGCCACGGCTCCCACGCCGAGCACCAGGCGCGGTACGACCGCGTCCGTGCCGCGTCCAAGGAGACCGGCCGGCCCATCGGCGTCCTCGCCGACCTCCAGGGCCCGAAGATCCGCCTGGAGACCTTCGCCGAGGGCCCGGTCGAGCTGGAGCGCGGCGACGAGTTCGTCATCACCACCGAGGACGTGCCCGGCGACCGGCACATCTGCGGGACGACGTACAAGGGGCTGCCGGGCGACGTCGGGCGCGGCGACCAGGTCCTGATCAACGACGGCAACGTCGAGCTGAAGGTCGTGGACGTGGAGGGCCCCCGGGTCCGGACGATCGTGATCGAGGGCGGTGTCGTCTCCGACCACAAGGGCATCAACCTGCCCGGCGCGGCCGTCAACGTGCCCGCGCTGAGCGAGAAGGACGTCGAGGACCTGCGGTTCGCGCTGCGCATGGGCTGCGACATGGTCGCGCTGTCCTTCGTGCGGGACGCGAAGGACGTCCAGGACGTGCACCGCGTCATGGACGAGGAGGGCCGCCGGGTCCCGGTCATCGCCAAGGTGGAGAAGCCGCAGGCGGTGGAGAACATGCAGGACGTCGTCGCGGCGTTCGACGCGGTGATGGTGGCCCGCGGCGACCTCGCGGTGGAGTACCCGCTCGAGAAGGTCCCGATGGTGCAGAAGCGCCTGATCGAGCTGTGCCGGCGCAACGCCAAGCCGGTGATCGTGGCAACCCAGATGATGGAGTCGATGATCACCAACTCCCGTCCGACCCGCGCCGAGGCCTCCGACGTGGCCAACGCGATCCTGGACGGCGCCGACGCGGTGATGCTGTCCGCCGAGTCCTCGGTGGGCGCCTACCCGGTCGAGACGGTCAGGACGATGTCGAAGATCGTCCAGGCCGCGGAGCAGGAGCTGCTGTCCAAGGGCCTGCAGCCGCTGGTGCCGGGCAAGAAGCCGCGCACGCAGGGCGGTTCGGTGGCCCGCGCGGCCTGCGAGATCGCCGACTTCCTCGGCGGCCGGGGCCTGGTCGCGTTCACCCAGTCCGGTGACACCGCGCGCCGCCTCTCGCGCTACCGCGCCGCCCAGCCGATCCTCGCCTTCACCACCGAGGAGTCCACCCGCAACCAGCTGACGCTGAGCTGGGGCGTGGAGCCGTACGTGGTGCCGTTCGTGGACACCACCGACGACATGGTCGACCAGGTGGACCAGGAGCTGGCCAAGCTGGCCCGCTTCGAGAAGGGCGCCACCGTGGTCATCACGGCCGGCTCGCCCCCCGGTGTCCCCGGCACCACCAACATGATCCGGGTGCACCACCTGGGCAGCGAGAGCTGACGCGGCCCGCACGGGCCCCTGTACGGCGCGGAGGGCGCCCCCCTGCGGACAAGGGGGCGCCCTCCGCGGTGTCCGCGGCTCCCGGACGGGTCCTGGGGGCCGGTCAGCCGGTCGTGTACACGTGCATCCCGGGCACGTGCAGGTTGCCTCCGAACTGGGCGGCCTGGGTCACCTTCACATGGGTGAAGTAGATCAGCGGGAGGTTCAGCGGGGGCGGGCTGTCCGGGTCGAACGTCATGGGGATCAGGCCGAACAGGTTGCCCGAGATCTGCTCGGTGTACATCACGGTCTTGCCGCCGCGGATGGTCGACGTCGAGCCCTTGGACGCCTGGACGTGGTACGTCTTGCCGGACAGCGAGTCGTGCACCGTCTGGTGCAGGTCGCCGATGTCGGTGCCGTCGGAGATGACGTACTTCAGCACCTTCTTGGTGGTGCCGTCGGCCGTCCGCACCTCGACGATGCCCTGGTAGTCGGCGCCCTTGAGCAGCAGCGAGCTGGCCTGGAGGTACCAGGGGTCGTCCGCCACCGGCACCTGGTTGTCGACGCCGCCCTGGTCGGTGGTGGCCGCCGGGCAGTCCGCGGCCGAGGGGCTCGCGCTCGTGGACGGGCCCGGGGTCGCCGAGTCCGCCGTGTCCTTGACCGCCCTGCCCGCGCCGTCGACCGTCTTGCCCGCGCCGTCGACCGTCTTCGAGACCGTGCCGGTGGCGTTCTTCACCGTGCCCCCGACCGTCTCGGCGGCCTTGGAGGTCGTGTCCGTGACGGTGTCGGACAGCTTCGTGCCCGACGACGACGCCGTGGAGCCGGACGCGGACGGCGACGGGCTCGCCGAGGGCGTGGCGCTCGCGGACGGCGTGGCGGTGTCCTGCTTGCCGCCGGTGAGGACGTTGCCGAGGGTGTCGCCGATGGTGCCGAGGAGTCCGCCACCGCCGCTCTGGCTCGGCGACGTGCTCGACGTCGTCGTACCGGAGCCGGAACCCGAACCGGAGCCCGTACCCGAACCGGAGGTCTCGGTCGGCTTCGGCGCGGCCTCGTCCGCGGAACCCGAACCCGAGCCCGAGCCCGAGTCCTTGGACGACGAGGAGCCCGCCGTGCCCCCGGAGGAGTCCTTGGCCGTGTCCTTCGTGGCGTCGCCGCTCGGCGAGGACGCCGGCGTCGGCGCGTCGGTGGACTTGGTGGCCGACGGCGACGGCGAGGACGAGGGGTTCTTGCTGTCGTCCAGCGCCTTGACGCAGTCCTTGTACTCGTCCGCCGTCAGGCTCTTGGCGGCGGGCGAGGAGGCCGGGCTGCCGCCGTTGCCCGCCGCGAGGGCGAGCGTGGAGGTGAAGCCCATGCCCATGAGCACGGCCGTCGGCATCGCCACGGTGGCTATCGCCCTGCCGGCCGGCATGTGGAACCTGGTGAACAGCGGCTTCCTGGGGGCCGCGTGACGGGCTCCGGTTCTCCCGCGGGACTCGACCGCATCGATCCCGCGGCTCACCTCGTCAGCCGGCACTGTGCCTCCCGTTCGCCCCGTTGGCCGGGCTCGTTCCTGACAGGTCGTTCGGCTCGTACACACCGTCGGCGCCCTGGGCGGGCAGCGGCACGGACTCGGGTGCGCCGCCCGTGCCCGGGGCGGCCTCACCTGCCTGCGACTCCGGTCCGCCGGGCTCGCCCGGCGCCCATGCCACGGCCATCGCTCCGCCGATGAGGGAGAACAGGAAGCCGAGGACGAATCCACCGAAGTTGGACACGGGGAGGGACACCAGTGCCAGCAGGATCGCGGCGACTCCCGCGAAGGTCCGCACATGCTTCTGGAACCAGAGGCTGATGCCCAGCACGACGAGCAGCACACCGATGATCAGGGATCCCGCTCCCGCGGTGGTCGCCATCGCCAGCGTGAGGTGTCCCAGCTGGAGGTGGGCGTACGGGAAGTACATGATCGGAAAGCCGCCGAGCAAGACGAACAGACCTGCCCAGAACGGCCGCGCGCCCCGCCAGGCGCGGAACTGCTGCCTCCGGACGTTGAACTGGCCGGAGTCGGCGGCAGGGGTCTCGGCGCTCATGGAAAACAGCTCCCTGGTGCGGCATTGCTGTGGTGATGACGTGTGCCGCGCGTGAAGACGCGGCGGGTGTGGCGCGGGCGGGGGCGCCGTCGGCTCCCCCGCCCGTCAACGAGTGCCTAGTAGCACTCGTGTGTGCCCGCCTGCACGGACATGTGCAGACCACTGAGCTTGAAGGTGCCGGCCGTGGTCGCCCACGCCGTCTGCTTCACACCGGTCAGCGTGGCCGAGTCGGCCTGCTGCGCGAAGCCGAACGGGTTGGCCTGCTCCTTGCCGCCCTTCATGCCCGGACCCTTGCCGGCGTCCTTGGCCGCAACACCGATGTCGATGTTGTTGAAGGTGGCGTCGGCGCTCAGGTCGTCGACGTCGATGTACAGCTGGCTGGCCTCGACCGGCTTGTTCGCGCCGGCCTTCAGCACGAGGCTCACCGAGCCCAGCACCGGGATGTTCGGCGTGACGACCGACTGGCACATGTTCGTGATCTCGGCCGAGTTGAACGCCGAGACCGCGACCGGGTGGGTCGTCTGGTCACCACTGAGGGTGTAACCGTTGTCGAGGGCGCCGTACTGCTCGAAGCCGTGACCGACCAGCTGGTCCGCGGTCACCTTGAAGGACTGACCCGACACGCTGAACGAGGCGGCCAGCGCACCCTGAGCGAGGGCGACACCTATACACGCCGTGGCGGCGACGCTGGGCACCATGACCACAGCGAACCGCTTCCATCTGGTCCCGCCACGCACCTGGGACTCCATATTTCCTCCTTCTCGGACGTACATCTCCTGGCCCGGACTCGCCCACGAACGGCGGCTCGACCGGGCAGGGATGGGAGAAGTGCTACGTCCTCGGGAAGGGGAGCGCCTGTACTCGCAGGCGCCTACGCACCCGGATCACCGGCGATCACCCCCGAGCGACAACCACTGGTCGCGCCTGACACACATCACGCACAACCTTGCTGGACAGGCTTCGCCGGCCGGCGAAGACCCCCCTGTCCGAGAGCCGGCGCCACTGCCGCCGGCTCTGCTCGGTGGGGACCCAGAGTCTCCCTCGCCCCGACCGGGTGCCGGGGTACGGGAATGGACCGAGCGTCGCCGATCGTGGTGCAAATTGGCCGCCCGCACAAGGGGGTTCGTTACTGGCTAGTAACGGGCGGATAACCGAGAACCGACAGGGCGATCCCGGAGTGCGACACTCAGTCGCAACACAGGGCAGAGCAAAGCCGTTGATCTCTGTACGAAACCAGACAGATCAACGGCCCTGATTTACTCGGAGTAACAGCCGCCCCGATTGCCAAGATTTGGCAAAGCGGAGCGGCCCCAACGCATTGTCGGCAAACCTTTCACCTCGGCGTCACAGGCCGTGGCGTTTACGGACTGGTCAGAAAAGAGCCCGCGCGAGCGCCCTGCGAGCGCCGATCACCCGGGGGTCCTCGGAGCCCACGACCTCGAACAGCTCCAGGAGCCGGCGGCGTACCGCGTCCCGGTCGTCACCCGCCGTGCGCTGCACGGTCTCGATCAACCGCCCGAAGGCGTCCTCGACATGACCGCCCACCAGGTCCAGGTCCGCGGCGGCGATCTGCGCCTTCGCGTCCTTGGGCTGCTCGGCTGCCTCCCGGCGCACCTTCTGCGGATCCATACCCTGCACCCGGCGCAGCAACTCCGCCTGCGCGAGACCGAGTTTGGCCTCGGGGTGGGCCGGGTCGTCGGCCAGCACGTTCTGGTACGCGGCGACCGCGCCCTCCAGGTCGCCGGCGTCCAGGGCCTGGGCCGCCGCGTTCAGCAGCGCGTCGTAAGGACCGACCGGGGCCTCGGCGCCCGCGCCGGGAGCGCCGCCCGGCCGCGCGTCCGGGTCGACGGTCAGGCCGGTCAGGCCGAAGCGCTCCTCGGCGACCTGCACCAGCTGGTCAAGGGTGCCGCGGATCTGCTCCTCGCCGGCCGTCCCCTGGAACAGGGGCAGGGCCTGGCCCGCCACGACGGCGAACACCGCCGGGATGCCCTGCACCCCGAACTGCTGCATCAACATCTGGTTGGCGTCGACGTCGATCTTGGCGAGGAGGAAGCGCCCGGCGTACTCGACCGCCAGTCGCTCCAGGACCGGGCTCAGCTGCTTGCAGGGCTGACACCACTCGGCCCAGAAGTCGATGACGACGGGCACCTCGGCGGAGCGCTGGAGGACCTCGCGCTCGAAGCCCGCCTCATCGACGTCGATGACGAGATCGGCCGGGGAGACGGCGCCCGTGCCGCCCTGCCGGGCCGCTTCCGCGCGCGCCTGCTCGGCCTTGGCCTTGGCCTCCTGGGCCGCCTTCACCGCGGCGAGGTCGACCACGCCGCTCATGGACATGTTCCGTGGCTGCATGCGTCTATCCTCCCCTGTTCCAGCGTCTGAAGAAAAAAGCGCCGCTGTCCGGCGCCGGGTCCCCACCCACGCCGTGCTGTTCTGCCCGCGTACGTCCCTCGCGAGCTTTCGCTACGACCCGTAGCGTAATGGCAATGGGGGATCGCGCGACACCGCCTTCCGGTGATCTCCCTCACGACGCCACGGATCCGGACGCCACCGGCCGGTTATGGTCGGGGGATGCAGAGCCGCACCCCCGCCGCCCGTCCCGGGCGCCCGCGCAGCGCCACCGCGGACGCCGCGATCCTGGCCGCGACCCGGGAGGCGCTGGTGGAGCTGGGGTGGTCCAAGCTCACGCTCCAGGACGTGGCCACGCGCGCGGGGGTGGCGAAGACCACGCTCTACCGCCGCTGGGCGGGCAAGAACGAGCTGGTCGTCGACGCGGTCGCGGAACTCTTCGACGAGCTGCGGCTGCCCGACGCGGGCAGCCTGGCCGCCGACATCGAGGGCGTGGTCCTCCAGTTCGCGGCGCTCCTGGACCGCCCCGAGTGCCGCAGCGGTCTCATGGCGGTGGTCGCGGAGTCGACCCGTGACGAACCCCTGCGCGAACGCATCCGAGCCTCGGTCGTGGAACGCCAGAAACGCCTGGTCGTCGAGGGCCGCGCCCGCGCCCAGGCCCGCGGCGAACTCCCTCCGGAGTCGGACCCCGAGGAAACCGCCCGCACCATCGACCTCACCTTCGACATGGTCGCCGGCGCCGTCGTCCACCGGACCCTGGTCAGCGGCAAACCGGCCGACGGCCCGTGGATCCGGAGCTTCATCCGGGTGCTTCTGCTGGGGTTGTCCGCCCCGGCATGAGGACGCGGAGCGACCGGTGCCGCACGGGACACCTCGGCGGCACGCCCCGCACGGAACCCCGACCGAATCCGAACCCCCGCCCGCTCCCTCGCAACGGGCCCGTGTCCCCGTGCGCACCCCCGACGAACGCGGGACGCCCCGGCGGCTCGGCCCCCCACGGCCCCCAACCCGCCCCACGACCGGCCCAGATCTCCGTGAGCCCGGCACCGCGCCCGCGGCCACCGCGCGAGCCCCCGGACCGGCCGGAGCGGGCCGATCGAACGGACCCCACCGCGCGCCCGCCCGACGAACGCGGGACCCCCCCGGCGGCGCGGACCGGCGGCTCGAAGCGGCGGCGCGGACCGGCGGGGAGCCCAGGCCGAGCCCGGATCCCCGTGACCTCCGACCCACCCCGCAACGGCCCCCACGACCCCGCAAGCACCCCCGCACAACCCGGCCCCCGCCCCGGCCGGGACCGGACCCCGGCACCGCGCCCGCGGCCACCACGTGAGCCCCTGGGCCGGCCGGAGCGGACCAGCCGCACGGACCCCGCCGCGCCGCCCGCCCGCTGGCCGGCCCGGCCGCGAGGCCCCCGTCGGGAGCCCGGCCGTCCTCAGAATCCCGGCGGTTCCGTGTACGCGCCCCACTCGTCGCGCAGGACGCCGCAGATCTCGCCGAGGGTCGCCTCCGCGCGGACCGCGGACAGCATCGGTCCGATCATGCTGGAGTCGTCGCGGGCGGCGGTGAGGAGCGCGGTGAGGGACGTGCGCACGGCGTCCTCGTCGCGGGCGGCCCTGCGGTCCCCGAGGATCTGGACCTGGGCGCGTTCCACCTCGTGGCCGACGCGCAGGATCTCCAGTTCGCCGGTGACGGAGCCGGTGTGCGTGTTGACGCCCACGACCTTCTTCTCGCTCTTCTCCAGGGCCTGTTGGTAGCGGAAGGCGGACTCGGCGATCTCGCCGGTGAACCAGCCGTCCTCGATCCCGCGCAGGATCCCGGAGGTCATCGGCCCGATGGGGTGCCGCCCGTCCGGACGGGCCGCGCGCCCCCGCTCCCTGATCCGCTCGAAGATCTCCTCCGCGGCCGCCTCGATGCGGTCGGTCAGCTGCTCGACGTACCACGCGCCCCCCAGCGGATCCGCCACCCCCGCGACCCCGGTCTCCTCCATCAGCACCTGCTGGGTGCGCAGCGCGATCTCCGCGGCCCGCTCGCTGGGCAGCGCCAGCGTCTCGTCCAGGGCGTTGGTGTGCAGCGAGTTGGTCCCGCCGAGCACCGCGGCCAGCGCCTCCACCGCGGTGCGCACCACGTTGTTGTACGGCTGCTGCGCGGTCAGCGAGACCCCGGCGGTCTGCGTGTGGAACCGCAGCCACTGCGCCTTCTCGGTCCGCGCGCCGTACACGTCCCGCAGCCACCGCGCCCAGATGCGCCGCGCGGCACGGAACTTGGCGATCTCCTCGAAGAAGTCGACATGGGCGTCGAAGAAGAACGAGAGCCCGGGGGCGAACGCGTCGACGTCCAGGCCCCGGCTCATCCCCAGCTCGACGTACCCGAACCCGTCCGCGAGCGTGTACGCCAGCTCCTGCGCGGCCGTCGCCCCCGCCTCCCGGATGTGGTAACCGGAGACCGACAGCGGCTTGTAGGCGGGGATGCCGGCCGCGCAGTACTCCATGAGGTCGCCGATCAGGCGCAGATGCGGCTCCGGCTGGAAGAGCCACTCCTTCTGGGCGATGTACTCCTTGAAGATGTCCGTCTGGAGCGTGCCGTTGAGGACCGCGTGATCCACGCCCTGGCGTTCGGCCGCGACCAGGTACATGCAGAAGACGGGCACGGCGGGCCCGCTGATCGTCATGGACGTGGTGACCTCGCCGAGCGGGATGCCCTCGAAAAGGATCTCCATGTCGGCGGCCGAGTCGATCGCGACCCCGCAGTGCCCGACCTCGCCGAGCGAGCGGGGGTCGTCCGAGTCCCGGCCCATCAGCGTGGGCATGTCGAACGCCACGGACAGGCCGCCGCCGCCCGCGGCGAGGATCATCTTGTAGCGCTCGTTGGTCTGCCGGGCGTTGCCGAACCCGGCGAACTGCCGGATCGTCCAGGTGCGCCCCCGGTAGCCGGTCGAATGGAGCCCCCTGGTGAACGGGTACTCCCCCGGCCAGCCGATCCGCTCGAATCCCTCGTACGTGTCACCGGGCCGCGGCCCGTACACCGGCTCCACGGGATCCCCGGAGAGCGTGGAGAAGTCGGCGTCACGCTTGTGCGCGGCGTCGTATCGGGCCTGCCAGCGCCGGCGGCCCTCCTCGATGGCGTGAGCGTCCATACCATCGAATTTACTTGGACGTCCTAGTAAGTGTCGACGCCCGAGCCGCCGTACGGGTGCGGTACGGCGGCTGCGGCCCTGGTCCCGCGGCGGGGGCCTACGCCTCGGCGACGGCCGGGGTGCGGTCGGCGATCTTGCCGTCCAGTTCCCGGCTGATCCTCCGCTCCACGAAGAACGCGGCGGTCGGGATGGTGCCCGCGAGGAGCACCCACAGCTGCTTGCCGACCGGCCACTTCGCCTTGGCGCCCAGGTCGAAGGCGAAGACCAGGTAGACGACGTACAGCCAGCCGTGGGCGATGGCGATGACACGGGTCATGTCGGCCGCGCCGCTGATGTCCAGCCCGTACTTCGCGATCATGCTCAGGCACAGGAGCACCAGAAGGACACCCGTGGTGTAGGCCATGACGCGGTAGCGGGTCAGCACGCTCTTCTTCATGGAGTCGAGCGTAACCACCCGTTCCGGGAGATCTTGGCCGGGGTCACCCCTCGTCGAAGTCCAGCGCGGCGATCCGCAGCGGGCGGAACATCGCGAAGATCTCCCGGCACTCCTCGGCGTCGTAAGCACCGAGCCCGAAGTCCATGGCCATCAGGTCGCGGGAGGCCGCGTCGACCACCTCACGGCCCTTCTCGGTGATCACCGCGAGGGTGCCGCGGCCGTCGTTGGGATTGGGCCGCTTGGCGACCAGGCCGGACTTGACCAGCCGGTCGACCGTGTTCGTCACGGACGTGGGGTGCACCATGAGACGCTCGCCGATCTTGGACATCGGCAGCTCCCCGGCCTTGGAGAAGGTGAGCAGCACCAGCGCCTCGTAGCGGGCGAACGTCAGCCCGTACGGCTTGACCACCGCGTCCACCTCGGCGAGCAGGATCTGCTGGGCCCGCATGATCGAGGTGATCGCGGCCATGGACGGCACGTTGCCCCAGCGCTGCTGCCACAGCTCGTCGGCGCGGGCGATGGGGTCGAACGGGAGGCTGAGTGGCTTCGGCACGTCATCAGACCCTACCGGCCGGTCATATGCCGGTCAGCTCCGTCTCATCTTTCGGCCTCCCGCGACCACGACCGCGACCGCCCACGACCGCCGCCGCGCCCCGAGGCCGCCCGGGGTCCCGCCCAGGGGCACGGGCGACCGCGAGGGACCACGGCACGGCCGCAGCCGGCCCGCGGCCCGGCCCCCGCTCACCGGCCGGCCCGCCGCAGGCGGTGCCGAACGGCCCGCTGCGCCACCGGCCCCAGTTCCTCCAGCGCGGCCACGAGCGCGGCCAGCTGGTCCAGCGCCCCCAGCGCCGCCTCCGCCCCCGGCGCGTCGACCCCCTCGTACAGCTCGATCCCCACGAACGACGCGGCCACCGCCCGCGCGAACCCCGCCGGGTCGACGAACTCGGCGACCGGGGTCCCGGCGAGCAGCCGGGCGAGCACCTGCTCGATCTCCGCGATCCACAGCCGCAGCCCCGCCGCCGTCGCGGGCCCGAGCGCCGCGTGCGTGGGGGCGCCGGCGAGCAGCTGGCCGAGGAGGGCGACATGGCCGTCGTCCCGCTCGTGCTCGTGGATCTCCCGGGCGACGGCGAGCAGCTCGGACAGGGAGGTGACCGCGGCGAGCCGCTCGCGGTAGCGGGCGACGGCCTGCTCCGCGCCGTACCGGCAGGCCGCCGCGAGCAGCTCGTCCACCGTGCCGAAGTGGTAGAAGACCAGCGCCTGGTTGACGCCGGCCGCGGCGGCCACGGTACGGGCCGAGGTCTTGGCGATGCCCTGCTCGGTGAGCGTGCGCAGGGCGCCCTCCAGCAGCTTGGCCTTGGTCTCCCGGGCCTTCGGCGTCTCGGAGCTCACGCGGGCGCCTCCACACGCTTCTGGAGGGTGCGCAGCAGCCGCGGCGCCCGGATCCGGGTGGCGGGGGCACGCAGGCAGCGGCGGGCGGCCGGGGTGCATTCGAGCGGCGACTTGAACAGGGCGAGGCAGACCGCGGCGAGCAGGAGTACCGGGCACAGGTAGGCCATGACGGCGTCGAACGACCCGAACAGGCGCATCAGGCGCTCCAGGCGCAGCCCGCCGAGGCAGGCGGTGAGCAGCAGGACGCGCACGACGATCTCGGCGAGCCAGTTGCACAGGGCGCGCTCGGGGGTGATGCCGCGCTCCACCCAGAGCCGGAGCCGGTCGAAGGACCAGGCGGTGGCCCAGTCGAGCAGCGGGCGCACCAGGAGGCGGTCGGCGGCGGCGCCGAGGGCTCCGCCGCGGGGGCGGTAGTCGTAGCCGGTGAGGAAGCGCACGCCCCGGTCGTCGGGGACGTAGCGCCAGTAGCCGCCGCCCTCGGCGATCAGGCCGAGGGGGTGGGTGGAGGAGAAGCACAGGGCGGAGGTGCGGGTGCCGTCGGGGCGTTCCTTCTCGCCGGCCGAGACGCCGGTGCCGGCGAGGGCGAGGAAGGGAGGCAGGCGCGCGGTGAAGTGGAAGGGCCGCGGCTCGCCCGGGGCGCCCGGGAGGTGGCGGAGCTCGGTGACGAGCAGGTACCAGCGCCGGCGCAGGACGGGGTCCTGGGTGTGCGCCCACAGGAGGTCGAGGTCGGCGCGTATGTGTGTCTCCGTATAGAGACCCATGGTGTTCCCCCACGTCAGGCCGCTGTTTGAGCGATCGCTCAAAGGATCTTCGAGAAAGAAGGTACTTCCCTTTGAGCGATCGCTCAAAACCGCTAACCCGCCAGGTGGCGCTCGACCGTCTCCACCTTGGAGGTGAGGCCGTCGGTGACACCGGGCCGGATGTCGGCCTTGAGGACGAGTGAGACGCGCGGGGCGCGCGCCTCGACGGCGGCGACGGCGCGCCGGACGACGTCCATGACCTCCTCCCAGCTCTCGCCCTCGATCGAGGTGAACATGGCGTCGGTGCGGTTCGGCAGGCCGGACTCGCGGACCACGCGGACGGCGTCGGCGACGTACTCCCCGACGTCCTCGCCGACGCCGAGGGGTGTCACGGAGAAGGCGACGATCATGCGTTCACGACCCCTTCCTTGCGGGCGCGGGCGGCGATCACGGCGCCCTCGGCCTCGCGGCGCAGCCTCCGCTCGGCGAAGAAGCCGCCGGTGGGCAGCACCGAGAGCACGAAGTAGAGGGCGGCGGTGCCGAGGCTCCACTTGGCGCGGTTCCAGGCGTCGGCCCAGAAGATCACGTACAGGATGAACAGGACACCGTGGACCGCGCCCATCACGGGCACCGCGTTGAAGTCCGTGGTCCGCTTCAGCACGGAGCAGACGAGCAGGACGATGAAGGACACGGCCTCGGGGGCGGAGACGAGGCGGAGGCGGCGGATGGCGGTGGCGGTCTTGATGTCCACGGATCACCTTCGGTGGGAGTTGCGAGCAGAGGCGGCCGGCCGGGTCCGGCGGTCGCCGGTCCGGGGTTGCCGGTCCGAGGTCGTCGGCCCGGCGGTTACGGAGCGCCGTCGGGGGGCTACCGGTTTGTGAACGCACGCACAAGCGTGCCGCCATTGTGGCAAACCGCGCCCCTGGGGGTCCGCTCAGGGTGCGGCTCCACCCACGGGTGCTGTTCGGCCCACCCGCGCTGCCGCTACGTTCCCAGCGTGGCGATGTTCCGATTGCAAGGCAGCAAGGTGCTCGCGGTCGAGATGACCGGGGACGCCGTGAAGGCGAAGAACGGCTCGATGGTCGCGTACGACGGGCAGATGTCCTTCAAGAAACTCACCGGGGGCGGGGACGGGCTGCGCGGGATGGTGACCCGCCGGCTCACCGGTGAGCAGATGGCGGTGATGGAGGTGAAGGGGAACGGGACCTGCTGGTTCGCCGACCGGGCGACCGAGATCAACCTGGTGCGCCTCCAGGGCGAGAAACTGTACGTGGAGTCCGGCAACCTGCTGGTGACGGACGCGGCGCTGCGCACGGGCACCACGTTCACGGGGCTGCGCGGCGCCTCCCAGGGGAACGGCCTGTTCACCACGACGGTGGAGGGGCACGGCCAGGCGGCGATCATGTCCGACGGCCCCGCGGTGGCACTGCGGGTCAGCCCCCGCCATCCGCTGACCGTAGATCCGGGGGCCTATGTCGCCCACCAGGGCAATGTCCGGCAGTCCTTCCAGTCGGGTGTGACGTTCCGCACCTTCCTCGGGGAGGGCGGGGGCGAGGCGTTCCAGATCCGCTTCGAGGGGGACGGCCTGGTCTATGTGCAGCCGAGCGAGCGGAACACGATCGCGGGGGACCTGTGAGATGACCTTCCGAGAGATCAACTCCAAGATGGTCGAGGCGACGGTGCTCCCCGGGCAGCGGCTGTTCAGTCAGCGCGGGGCGATGCTCGCCTACAAGGGGGACGTGTCCTTCACCCCCAACCTCCAGGGCGGCCAGGGCGGGGTGATGTCCATGCTGGGGCGCCGGGTGACCGGCGAGGCGACCCCGCTGATGACCGTCGAGGGCAGCGGCACGGTGTTCTTCGGGCACGGCGGCCATCACGTGCACGTCATCCACCTCACCGGCGACACCCTCTACGTGGAGGCCGACCGCCTGCTCGCCTTCGAGGGCACGCTGCGCCAGGGCACCATGTTCATGGGCTCACAGGGCGGGGTGATGGGCCTGGTCCGCGGCCAGGCCACCGGCCAGGGGCTGTTCACCACCACCCTCCAGGGCCGGGGCGCGGTCGCCGTGATGGCGCACGGCGGCGTCTTCGAGCTGCCGGTCGGACCCGACCGCCCGGTGCACGTGGACCCGCAGGCCTATGTCGCCCACCACGGCGACGTCCGCAACAGACTGTCCGCCGCCCTCGGCTGGCGCGAGATGGTGGGCCGCGGCTCCGGCGAGGCGTTCCAGCTGGAGCTGAGCGGCAGCGGCACGGTGTACGTCCAGGCCTCGGAGGAGAAGCTGTGAGCGCGTACTCAGGCACGTACGGCACCGCCGGCCCCGGCGGCCCGGTGGTGTACGACCCGATGACCCTGCCCGTCGACGACAACGTGAACAGCTACACGTTCTGCGTCGAGCTCAAGGACGGGCAGTGGTTCCTCCAGAAGGGGAAGATGATCGCCTACTACGGGGCGATCGAGTTCAACGGCATCGGGCACGGCCGGCTCGACCATCTCGTGCGCACCTCGTTCCATTCGCCACTGCACGCGAGCGACTGGGTCGTGGCGAGCGGCTCGGGCAAGATGCTGCTCGCCGACCGGGCCTTCGACGTCAACTCGTACGACCTGGACGACGGGAACTTGACCATTCGCGCGGGCAATCTGCTCGCTTTTCAGCCAAGTCTCGCGCTCAAACAATCGATCGTGCCGGGTTTTCTGACCCTCATCGGAACCGGAAGATTCGTGGCCGCGTCCAACGGGCCGGTGGTGTTCATGGAGCCTCCTCTCCGGGTGGATCCCCAGGCACTCGTCGGCTGGGCCGACTGCCCCTCCCCGTGCCATCACTACGACCACGGGTACCTGACCGGTGTACTGGGCGGACTCCGTGCGATGACGGGCCTGGGCGGGGTCTCCGGAGAGGAGCACCAGTTCGAGTTCGTGGGTGCGGGGACGGTGCTGCTCCAGTCGTCGGAGGCACTGATGGCGGAGGTCGAGACGGGGGTCGTACCGTCCGATCCGGGGACCCCGGGCGGTGGCTCACCGGGGCGGCTCGGACACGGTCCGCAACCGCCCGGCGCACCGCGCCTTCCCGGACAGCTGGGGGACCTCCAGCGTCGCTTCGGGCTGTGAGCGGTAGTCTGCGGAGTGTGACGTCGAACGCGTGCGCACAGTCACACCACCCGAAGTAGTTCGCCATTCAACTTCTTAGGTAGACTTCATTCATGGAGACCGAAACGGCCACGCGCTGGCTGACCGATGCGGAGCAGTGCGCCTGGCGCACCCACCTGGAGGTCAACAGGCTGTTGACGTACCAGCTGGAGAAGGATCTGCAGCCGTTCGGCCTGACGATGAACGATTACGAGATCCTCGTGAACCTGTCCGAGTCGGAGGACGTGCGGATGCGGATGAGCGACCTCGCCTCCGCCACGCTCCAGTCCAAGAGCCGGCTATCGCACCAGATCACGCGGATGGAGAACGCGGACCTCGTGCGCCGCGAGAACTGTGAATCGGATCGGCGGGGGCTGTACGCGGTGCTCACGGAGCACGGCATGGAGACGATGAAGAAGGTGGCGCCGCACCATGTGTCCTCGGTGCGACGGCACTTCATCGACCTGCTCTCACCGGAGGCACTCGTGGAGCTGGACAAGGCGCTGAAGCCGATCGCCGAACACCTGCGGGGACAGCGGGGGCGCCCCTAGGCGGACGCGGGTCGCCGCGCCCCCGGCAAGGGGGCGCGGCGACCCGCGCGATCAGCCACGTCGTGACCGCGGGACACCGCCGGCCCCGGCCACCACGGCGGAGACCAGCGCCGTCGCACCCGCCACCAGGAAGCAGACCCCCAGCGGCATCCGGCCGATCAGCAGCCCCGTCGCCAGCGCTCCGGCCGAACTCCCGGCGTTCACACCCATGTTGACCCACGCCCCGGCCTGCGTCCGGGACCCGGCGGGCACGGACTCGTCGGCCGCGAGGTACGCCGTCGTCAGGGTCGGGGCGAAGAAGAACCCGGCGAGGGCCAGCGCGGCGGTGAGGACCCGGAGGTCGGGCGCGAGCCCCGCCACCGCGACGACCAGGCCCAGCGCCACCGAGAAGCGGAGCAGCCGCGTCCGCGCCGGGACCACCCACCGCACCGCCCCGTTCGCGAGGCCCCCCAGCGCGCTGCCCGCCGACAGCGCGCCCAGCACCCACGGCACGAGATCGCCGCCGTACCCGTGCGCCGAGGCGTAGGCCATGGTCAGCAGGTCCACCCCGCTGAGGGTCAGTCCGACGCCGAGGGCGACGACGGCGGGCGCGAGCAGACCCCGGACGCCCCCGAGCCGCGCGCCCGGTACGGCCGGCCGCGGCCCCGGCATCACCGGTGACGCGACGAACACCCCGGTGCCGGCCACGATCAGCAGCGCGCTGAGCACGATCCCGGAAGCCGGCGGGGCGACCCCGGTCAGGACGCCGACCAGGACCGGACCGGATACGAAGAGCAGTTCCTCGGCGACGCCGTCGAGGCTGTAGGCGCGCTGCAGCAGATGCCGGTCGGGGGCCAGCTCGGCCCACAGCGCGCGCATCGTCGGCCCCAGCGGGGGTGTGCAGCCGCCGGCGAGCGCCGCGACCACCGCGAGCGGGGCCACCGGCGCCCCGGGACGCCAGGTCAGGACGGCGAGCAGGGTCAGCAGCGCGCCGTACAGCAGGGCCATGGGAGCGAGGGCCCGGCGAGGCCCGTGCCGGTCGATCAGAGCCCCGCGCACCGGCATCAGAAAGACCGACGCGGCGCCGAACAGGGACATCACCGCCCCGGAGACGGCGTAGGAGCCGGTGGCGCGGGTGACGGACAGCATCACCGCGATGGAGACGGTGCCGTAGGAGAGGCGGGCGGTCAGGGCCGCGGCGAAGGTGCGGCGGGCGCCCGGAAGGCGCAGCACGGCGGCGTACGAAGGCCGCACGGGAGCATGCGTGGACATGCGGGAGGGTTCCTCTGCTGGAGGCGGGAGAAGGGCATGCCGAAGCACGCGAGCGCCGAGCGGTCATGGCGTCGCGTGCGGGGCGGGCCCTATGCCAGGAGGAGGAACATGGAGGACAACCTAGCCGGTGGCGGCCGGAGCCGGCCCGCTCAGCTCTTCGTGATCCCCGCCACCAGTTCGTCGGCGGCACGGTACGGGTCGAGTTCGCCCGCGACGATCCGCTCCGCGAGGGCGCTCAGGCGCCGGTCGCCGTGCAGGTCCCCGATGCGCTCGCGCAGGGCCGTGACCGCGATGGTCTCCACCTCGCGGGCCGCGCGGGCGCGCCGGCGTTCGGTGAGGACCCCGTGCTCCTCCATCCAGGCGCGGTGCTTCTCCAGCGCCTGGACCACCTCGTCCACGCCCTCGGCGCGGGAGGCGACCGTCTTCACGATGGGCGGGCGCCAGTCGCCGGGTCCGCGGGCCTCGCCGAGACCCAGCATGTGGTTCAGCTCGCGGGCGGTGGCGTCGGCGCCGTCCCGGTCCGCCTTGTTGACGACGTAGACGTCGCCGATCTCCAGGATGCCCGCCTTGGCGGCCTGGATGCCGTCACCCATGCCCGGGGCCAGCAGCACCACGCTGGTGTCCGCCTGGGCGGCGATCTCCACCTCGGACTGGCCCACGCCCACCGTCTCGACCAGGACGACGTCGCAGCCCGCCGCGTCCAGGACGCGGATCGCCTGCGGGGCGGACCAGGCGAGGCCGCCGAGGTGGCCCCGGGTGGCCATGGAGCGGATGTAGACGCCGGGGTCGGAGGCGTGCTCCGACATGCGCACCCGGTCGCCGAGCAGGGCGCCGCCGGAGAAGGGCGAGGACGGGTCGACGGCCAGGACGCCGACCCGCTTGCCCTGTTTGCGGTACGCCGTGACCAGTGCGGAGGTGGAGGTCGACTTGCCGACGCCCGGCGAGCCGGTCAGACCCACCACGAAGGCGTTGCCGGTCAGCGGGGCCAGCGCCGCCATGACCTCCCTGAGCTGCGGGGACGCCCCCTCCACCAGGGAGATCAGCCGGGCCACGGCCCGCGGCCTGCCTTCCCTGGCCTGGGCCACCAGGGAGGAGACGTCCTGCATCACACAGCTCCGTTCACTTCACCGACCTGACGGAAGACCTCAGGCCTTCGGTACCCGCACGATCAGCGCGTCACCCTGGCCGCCGCCACCGCACAGCGCGGCCGCGCCGACGCCGCCGCCCCGGCGCTTGAGCTCCAGCGCCAAGTGGAGCACGAGGCGGGCGCCGGACATGCCGATCGGGTGGCCGAGGGCGATCGCGCCGCCGTTGACGTTCACCTTTTCCGTGGAAACACCGAGGTCCTTCATTGACTGCACGGTGACGGAGGCGAAGGCCTCGTTGATCTCGATCAGGTCGAGGTCGGCGACCTCCTTGCCCTCCTTCTTGAGGGCGCTGAGGATCGCGTTGGAGGGCTGGGAGTGCAGCGAGTTGTCCGGGCCCGCCACATTGCCGTGCGCGCCGATCTCGGCGAGCCACTGGAGGCCCAGCTCCTCCGCCTTGGCCTTGCTCATCACGACCACGGCGGCGGCGCCGTCGGAGATCTGCGAGGAGGTGCCGGCGGTGATGGTGCCGTCCTTGGTGAAGGACGGGCGCAGCCTGCCCAGGGTCTCCACGGTGGTGTCGGCGCGGACGCCCTCGTCCTTGCTGAACAGGACCGGGTCGCCCTTGCGCTGCGGGATCTCCACGGGGGTGATCTCCGCCTCGAACACGCCGTTCTTCTGCGCGGCGGCGGCCCGCTGGTGGGACAGGGCGCCGATCTCGTCCTGCGCGAGGCGGCCGATGCCGAGCCGGGTGTTGTGGTGCTCGGTGGACTCGCCCATGGCGATGTTCTCGAAGGAGTCGGTCAGGCCGTCGTGCGCCATCGAGTCGATCATCTCGATCGCGCCGTACTTGTAGCCCTCGCGGGACTTGGGCAGCAGGTGGGGCGCGTTGGTCATGGACTCCATGCCGCCCGCCACGACGATGTCGAACTCGCCGGCGCGGATCAGCTGGTCGGCCAGGGCGATGGCGTCGAGACCGGAGAGGCACACCTTGTTGACGGTGAGGGCCGGGACGCTCATCGAGATGCCGCCCTTGACGGCGGCCTGGCGGGCCGGGATCTGGCCCGCGCCGGCCTGGAGCACCTGCCCCATGATCACGTACTGCACCTGGTCGCCGCCGATGCCCGCGCGGTCCAGGGCGGCCTTGATCGCGAAACCGCCCAGGTCGGCCGCGGAGAAGGACTTCAGGGAGCCCAGCAGCCGTCCCATGGGCGTACGGGCGCCCGCGACGATCACCGAGCTGTTCGTTCCAGAAGACATGAGGTGCGATCCCCTTCCAGCTACGCAGAGCCGAGGAGTGAACGAGGGTTTACATCGAATGTACTGAGAGTCACTCAGTGCCGTCATCGCCCTGCCGGTGTGATCGCGCGCACGTTGCGTAACCACCGCCGTGGCGCTGCACTGAAACCATGCTGACGCGAATCGACCACATCGGGATCGCCTGCCACGACCTCGACACCACCGTCGAGTTCTACCGGGCCACCTACGGCTTCGAGGTGTTCCACACCGAGGTCAACGAGGAACAGGGCGTGCGCGAGGCCATGCTCAAGATCAACGAGACCTCGGACGGCGGCGCCTCCTACCTCCAGCTCCTGGAGCCGACCCGCGAGGACTCCGCGGTCGGCAAGTGGCTGGCCAAGAACGGCGAGGGCGTGCATCACATCGCCTTCGGCACGGCGGACGTCGACGCCGACTCCGAGGACATCCGGAGCAAGGGCGTACGGGTGCTCTACGACGAGCCGCGACACGGTTCCATGGGTTCCAGGATCACCTTCCTGCACCCCAAGGACTGCCATGGAGTCCTCACAGAACTGGTGACTTCGGCGCCTGTTGAGTCTCCGGAGCACTGACCGCCGTACATATGGGCCGGTAGGGTTGGGGGCGGTCGTCCCGCGAACCGGGGCGGCCGCATGCCGGGGTCCGGGTTTCGGGGGACGTGCGTCGGGGCAGCAGGCCGTGCTCCGCCGTTGATCTGACACCATTTCCCCGGGGGCCCCGTTCGGCGGTTGGACGTGGCTCGTTGGAGAAGCTGACCAGGGGACGGATGGGACCGCGCAGTGCGGGGCTACGAGAGCCAGGAGCGAGAGCCGGCGGCTGACGACGTCGACCACCTCTCTCGGTTCGAGGCCGATATGAAGCGGCTGAGGACCGAGCGGGAGAAGGCGATCCAGCACGCCGAGGATCTCGGCTACCAGGTCGAGGTGCTGCGCGCCAAGCTGCACGAGGCGCGCCGCACCCTGATGACCCGTCCCGCCTTCGACGGCGGCGACATCGGCTACCAGGCCGAACAGTTGCTCCGCAACGCCCAGATGCAGGCGGAGCAGCTGCGGCAGGACGCCGAGCGCGAGCTGAGCCAGGTCCGCGCGCAGACCCAGCGGATCCTCCAGGAGCACGCCGAGCAGGCCGCGCGGCTCCAGGCCGAGCTGCACCAGGAGGCGGTGACCCGGCGCCAGCAGCTCGACCAGGAGCTGGCCGAGCGCAGGGCGACCGTCGAGTCGCACGTCAACGAGAACGTGGCGTGGGCGGAGCAGCTGCGCGCCCGTACCGAGCAGCAGGCCCGCCGGCTCCTCGACGAGTCGCGCGCGGAGGCCGAGCAGGCGATGGCCGCGGCCCGCGCGGAGACCGAGCGGCTGACCCGGGAGGCCCGGGACCGGCTGCGCGGCGAGGCCGAGGAGGCCCGCTCCGAGGCCGAGCAGATCCTGCGCCGGGCCCGCACCGACGCGGAGCGGCTGCTGAACGCGGCGTCGGCGCAGGCGCAGGAGGCCACCGAGCACGCCGAGCGGCTGCGCACCACCACGGCCACCGAGTCGGACACCGCCCGCCGGCAGGCGAGCGAGTTGAGCCGGACCGCCGAGAAGCAGATGGCCGAGGCGGAGGAGGCGCTGCGCAAGGCGCAGTCCGAGGCCGAGAAGCTGGTCACCGAGGCCGAGGAGGCCGCCGCCAAGACACTGGCGAGCGCCGAGGCCGCCAACGAGACGCGCACCCGTACCGCCAAGGAGCAGGTCGCGCGGCTGGTCGGGGAGGCGACCAAGGAGGCCGAGGCCACCCGTTCGGACGCCGAGCAGCTGGTGGCGGACGCGCGCGCCGAGGCGGAGAAGATCCTCGCCGAGGCCGCCGAGAAGGCCCGTGCGGCCACCGCCGAGGAGACCGCGACCCAGCTGTCCAAGGCGGCCAGGACCGCCGAGGAGGTCCTCAACAAGGCGTCGGAGGACGCCCAGAAGACCACCAAGGCGGCCGCCGAGAAGGCCGAGCGGATCCGCAAGGAGGCCGAGGCCGAGGCGGACCGGCTGCGTGCCGAGGCGCACGACATCGCCGAGCAGCTCAAGGGCGCGGCGAAGGACGACACCGAGGAGTACCGCGCCAAGACGGTCGAGCTCCAGGAGGAGGCCCGCCGGCTGCGCGGCGAGGCCGAGCAGCTGCGCTCCGACGCGGTGGCCGAGGGCGAGTCGATCCGCGCGGAGGCCCGCCGGGAGTCGGTCACCAAGATCGAGGAGGCGGCCAAGTCCGCCGAGGAGCTGCTGGCCAAGGCCAAGGCGGACGCCGACGAGCTGCGGCAGAAGGCGACCGCCGACAGCGAGAAGGTCCGCACCGAGGCCATCGAGCGCGCCACGGCGCTGCGCCGGCAGGCCGAGGAGACCCTGGAGCGCGCCCGCGCGGAGGCCGAGCGGCTGCGCACCGCGGCCGACGAGCGGGCCGAGTCCGTGAGGGCGGACGCCGAGAAGGCGGCCCGGGAGCTGCGCGAGGAGACCGACAAGGCGGTCGAGGCACGGCGCGCGGAGGCCGCCGAGGAGCTGACCCGGCTGGGGACCGAGGCGCAGGAGCGGCTCACCTCGGCCGAGCAGGCGCTCACCGAGGCCCGCGAGGAGGCCACGCGGATCCGCAAGGAGGCCGCCGAGGAGGCCGAGCGGCTGCGCGCCGAGGCCGCCGAGCGGATCCGGGCGCTCCAGGAGCAGGCCGAGACCGAGGCGGAACGGCTGCGCGACGAGGCGGCGGCCGACGCCTCCGCGTCCCGCGCCGAGGGCGAGGCCGTCGCCGTGCGGCTGCGCGGTGAGGCCGCGGCCGAGGCGGAGCGGCTGAAGACCGAGGCGCAGGAGAGCGCCGACCGGGTGCGCGCGGAGGCGCAGTCCGCCGCCGAGCGGCTGGCCGCCGAGGCGTCCGAGACGCTGGCCGCCGCGCAGGAGGAGGCCGCCCGGCGCCGTCGCGAGGCCGAGGAGCTGCTGGGCGCTGCCCGCGAGGAGGCCGAGGAGGAGCGCCGGCGGGCCCGCGAGCAGAGCGAGGAGCTGCTGGCCTCGGCGCGCAAGCGGGTCGAGGACGCGCAGGCCGAGGCGGTCCGCCTGGTCGAGGAGGCCGAGCGGCGGTCCGGTGAGATGGTGTCCGCCGCCGAGCAGCACGCGCAGCAGGTGCGGGACTCCGTGGCCGGGCTGCACGAGCAGGCGCAGGAGGAGATCACCGGGCTGCGGTCGGCCGCCGAGCACGCGGCGGAGCGTACGAAGCGCGAGGCCGAGGAGGAGGCCGAGCGGCTGCGGGCCGACGCGCACGCCGAGCGGGAGCGGGCGGGCGAGGACGCCGGGCGGCTGCGGCAGGAGGCACGGGAGGAGTCCGAGGCGGCCCGGGAGCTGGCCGAGCGCACGCTCGCGGAGGCGACGGCGGAGGCCGAGCGGCTGCGTTCGGACGCGGGCGAGTACGCGCAGCGGGTGCGCACCGAGGCGTCCGACGCGCTGGCGGAGGCCGACCAGGCGGCGGCGCGGACCCGGGCGGACGCCCGTGAGGACGCCAACCGCATCCGTTCGGACGCGGCGACGCAGGCCGACACGCTCATCACGGAGGCCCGCAAGGAGGCCGAGCTCCTCCAGACGGAGACCGTCGCGGAGGCGGAGCGGCTCCAGACGGAGACCGCCGCCGAGGCAGAGCGCGTGCGCACGGAGTCCGTGGCGGAGGCCGAGCGGGTACGCGCGGAGTCCGTGGCCGAGGCCGAGCGGGTACGGGCCGAGGCGCGGGCCGCCGCTGAGCAGCTGGTCGGCGAGGCCGCCACGGAGGCGGAGCGGCTGCGGGCCGAGGCCGCCGAGACGGTGGGCTCCGCGCAGGCGCACGCCGAGCGGACGCGGGCCGAGGCCGAGCGGGTCGAGGCGGACGCCCAGGCGGCGGCCGAGCGGCTGCTCGGTACGGCGCGCGAGGAGGCCGAGCGGACGCTGGACGAGGCCCGCAAGGACGCGAACAAGCGGCGTTCGGAGGCGGCCGAGCAGGTCGACAAGCTCATCGGCGAGACCACGGCCGAGGCAGACAAGCTGCTCACCGAGGCGCAGCAGCAGGCGCTGAAGACCACGGCGGACGCCGAGACGCAGGCCGACACCATGGTGGGCGCGGCCCGCAGCGAGGCCGAGCGGATCGTCTCCGAGTCGACCATCGAGGGCAACTCCCTGGTGGAGAAGGCCCGGACGGACGCGGACGAGCTGCTGGTGGGCGCGCGCCGGGACGCGACCGCGATCCGGGAGCGGGCGGAGGAGCTGCGCGAGCGGGTCACCGCCGAGATCGAGGAGCTGCACACCCGGGCCCGCCGCGAGTCCGCCGAGACGATGAAGTCCGCCGGCGACCGCTGCGACGCACTCATCAAGGCCGCCGAGGAGCAGTTGGAGAAGGCCCAGGCGAAGGCGAAGGCGATCCTCTCGGACGCCGACTCCGAAGCGGGCAAGGTGCGTATCGCGGCCGTCAAGAAGGCGGAGGGCCTGCTGAAGGAGGCCGAGCAGAAGAAGGCGCGGCTGGTCAAGGAGGCCGAGGAGCTCAAGGCGGAGGCGATCCGGGAGGCGCGGCGCTCGGTGGAGGAGGGCAAGCGCGAGCTGGAGGTCCTGGTGCGCAGGCGCGAGGACATCAACGCCGAGATCTCCCGTGTCCAGGATGTCCTGGACGCGCTGGAGTCCTTCGAGACGCCGGGTGCGGGCAAGGACGGCTCGGTCAAGGCAAGCGCGACGGTCGGCGCCCCCCGTTCGGGTGGCAAGTCGTCAGACAGCTAGCATCCGAGGGGTGTTTCGGGGTCCACTGAGGGCTTTGCCCTGCTCGTTGGCAAGTCCTCCGACGGTCAGCCACTCAAAAGAGGTGTCATTCTCCAGATCAAACACGTATCCGCTCGATGACACACCGCTTCGGCCCCTAGGATTCCCCCTATCACCTCACCGGTCTCATTTGACAGGAACCCCATGAGCGACACTTCCCCCTACGGCTTCGAGCTTGTGCGGCGTGGGTACGACCGCGCTCAGGTGGACGAACGTATCTCCAACCTCGTCTCCCAACGTGACCAGGCCAACGCCCGCATCACCGCCCTGGAAAAGCGCATCGAGGAGCTGCACCTCGAAACGCAGAACGCCCAGACCCAGGTCAGCGACGCCGAGCCGTCGTACGCGGGTCTCGGCGCTCGGGTCGAGAAGATCCTGCGCCTGGCCGAGGAAGAGGCCAAGGAGCTGCGTGAGGAGGCCCGCCGCGCGGCCGAACAGCACCGCGAGCTGGCCGAGTCGGCCGCTCAGCAGGTTCGCAACGACGCCGAGTCCTACGCCACCGAGCGCAAGGCGAAGGCGGAGGACGAGGGCGCCCGGATCGTCGAGAAGGCCAAGGGCGAGGCGTCTCAGCTGCGTGCCGACGCGCAGAAGGACGCGCAGTCCAAGCGCGAGGAGGCGGACGCCCTCTTCGAGGAGACCCGCGCCAAGGCCGCGCAGGCCGCCGCCGACTTCGAGACGAACCTGGCCAAGCGCCGCGAGCAGTCCGAGCGCGACCTGGCCTCGCGTCAGCAGAAGGCGGAGAAGCGGCTGGCGGAGATCGAGCACCGCGCCGAGCAGCTGCGCCTGGAGGCGGAGAAGCTGCGCACCGACGCGGAGCGCCGCGCCCGCCAGACGGTGGAGACCGCCCAGCGCCAGGCCGAGGACATCGTGGCCGACGCCAACGCGAAGGCGGACCGCATCCGTTCCGAGTCCGAGCGCGAGCTGGCGGCCCTCACCAACCGCCGCGACAGCATCAACGCCCAGCTGACGAACGTGCGCGAGATGCTGGCGACACTGACCGGCGCGGCGGTGGCCGCCGCCGGCTCGACGGGCGAGGACGAGCCCGTCTCTCGTGGGGTCCCGGCGCAGCAGTCCCGGTAGGTTTCACGGCTCCGAAGCCCCCTGCTTCAAGTGGCAGGGGGCTTTGTCCCGTTCTAGCGTGGCGGCATGATCGAGCTGGACGGGCTGACCAAGCGGTACGGCGAGAAGCCGGCCGTCGACGGTCTGACATGTACCGTGCGGCCCGGCATCGTGACCGGGTTCCTCGGGCCCAACGGCGCCGGGAAGTCCACGACCATGCGGATGATCCTCGGTCTCGACCACCCCACCGCGGGTGAGGTACGGATCGACGGCAGGCGGTACGACCAGCTGACGGACCCCCTGACGTACGTCGGCGCGCTGCTGGACGCCAAGGCGATGCACGGCGGGCGCAGCGCCTACAACCATCTGCTGTGCCTCGCGCAGAGCAACGGCATTCCGCGCGCCCGGGTGGGCGAGGTGCTGGAGACGGTCGGGCTGATGGCCGTCGCGCGGCAGAAGGCCAAGGGGTTCTCGTACGGCATGTCGCAGCGGCTGGGGATCGCGGCCGCGCTGCTCGGCGACCCCCGGATCCTGATGTTCGACGAGCCGGTGAACGGGCTCGACCCCGAGGGCATCCACTGGATCCGCAATCTGATGAAATCACTGGCCGCCCAGGGGCGGACGGTCTTCGTGTCCTCCCATCTGATGAGCGAGATGGCGCAGACGGCCGACCACCTCGTCGTGATCGGGCAGGGCCGACTGCTCGCGGACACCTCCATGGCGGAGTTCGTCCGGCGGCACGCGCGCAGTTACGTCCGCATCCGCTCGCCCCAGCGCGAACGGCTCCTGGACGCGCTGCACGAGGCCGGGATCACCGTGACCGAGGCCGCGGACGGGGCACTGGAGGCGGAGGGCGGCAAGGCCGAGCAGGTCGGGGAACTGGCCGCGGGGCACGGGATCGTGCTGCACGAGCTGAGCCCCCGGCAGGCTTCCCTGGAGGAGGCGTTCATGCGGCTGACGGCGGGATCGGTCGAATACCACGCACAGTCGGAGGCCGCCCCGCCGGACCGGGGCTCCGACCGGCGGGGGCGGACGGCATGACGGGCGCCCAGGCCGCGCGGACCCTCCGCTCGGAATGGACGAAGATCCGGTCGGTGTCGTCCACGGGCTGGACCCTCTCGGTCGCCGCCGTGGTCACCATCGGCATCGGCATGCTCATCTCCGCGCTGACCCGGAACGAGTACGACTCGATGCCGATCCAGGAGCGGCTGGCCCTCGACCCGACCTTCGTCAGCTTCGCCGGCATGACCCTCGGCCAGCTCGCCATGATCGTGTTCGGCGTGCTGGTCGTCACCAGCGAGTACAGCACGGGCATGATCCGGGTCTCGCTGGCCGCCGTACCGCGCCGCGGCACCTTCCTGTTCGGCAAGACCGCGGTGGCGGGCGCGCTCGCCCTGGTCGTCGGGATGGTCACGAGCTTCGCCACGTTCTTCCTCGGCCAGGCCATGCTCGGCCCCTACCGGGCGGGGCTCGGCGACCCCGGGGTGCTGCGCGCGGTGGTGGGCGGCGGGCTGTATCTGACCCTGATCGCGGTGTTCTCCATGGGCGTCGCCACCATGCTGCGCTCACCGCTGCTGTCGCTCGGCATCCTGATGCCGTTCTTCTTCCTGATCTCCAACATCCTCGCGGCCGTGGAGAGCACCACGAAGGTCGCCCGGTTCCTGCCCGACCAGGCCGGCAGCCGGATCATGCAGGCGATGCCGCGCGCCGACGACGTCCCGTACGGACCCTGGGGCGGTCTCGGGATCATGACGCTGTGGGTGATCGCCGCGCTCGCCGGAGGATACGCGCTGCTCAGGCACCGGGACGCCCAGTAGAGGTCACCTTCACGCAGCGTATTGCCTCGGCTTTACTTTTATTTGGGCGGAACCGTCAGCGCCCGGCTATCCTCCTAACCCTTACGGGGGCGGTTCCTCGCTGTCCTGAACCTTCCGATGGGTGCGGAGCATGATCGAGGCTGTAGGCCTGACGAAGCGGTACGGCGACAAGACCGCCGTGTACAACCTTTCCTTCCAGGTTCGACCGGGATCCGTGACCGGCTTCCTCGGGCCCAACGGCTCGGGCAAGTCCACCACGATGCGGATGATCCTCGGCCTGGACAATCCCACGTCCGGCCAGGTGACCATCGGCGGTCACCCCTACCGCAGGCTCCCCAACGCGCCCCGCCAGGTCGGCGCGCTGCTCGACGCCAAGGCCGTGCACGGCGGCCGCTCCGCCCGCAACCATCTGCTGAGCCTCGCCCAGCTGTCGGGCATCCCGGCCCGCCGCGTGGACGAGGTGCTCGGCGTGGTCGGCCTCCAGGACGTCGCCAAGAAGCGCTCCAAGGGCTTCTCGCTCGGCATGGGCCAGCGCCTCGGCATCGCCGCCGCGCTGCTCGGCGACCCCCAGGTGCTGCTCTTCGACGAGCCGGTCAACGGCCTCGACCCCGAGGGCATCCTCTGGGTGCGCAACCTGATGAAGGCGCTGGCCGCGGAGGGCCGGACGGTCTTCGTGTCCTCCCATCTGATGAGCGAGATGGCGCTGACCGCCGACCACCTCATCGTGATCGGGCGCGGCCAGCTGCTCGCCGACATGAGCGTGACGGACTTCATCTCCGCCAACTCCGCCGACTTCGCACGGGTGCGCACCCCCGACACCGAGCCGCAGCTGCGCGAGAAGCTCGGCGCGGCGCTCACCGGGGCGGGCGGCCATGTGCTGCCGGAGCAGGACGGCGCGCTGCGCGTGACCGGGCTGCCACTGCCCCGCATCAGCGACCTCGCGCACGAGGCGGGCGTCCGACTGTGGGAGCTGTCGCCGCACCAGGCCTCGCTGGAGGAGGCGTACATGCGGATGACCCAGGGCGCGGTGGACTACCGCTCCACCAGCGACCAGAAGGCGGGCCTCCAGCAGCCGCTGCCGCCCGGCGCCGAGCCGCCCGTGCCGGTGCCCGGCCAGGGCCAGCCCGGCTGGTACGCCCCGCCGCCGCCCCAGCAGGGCGGGCAGCCCTTCGCGATGCCGGCGGGCGGCCCCGGCGCGCCCGCGGGACCCTACGGCGGCGCCCCGGCGGGCGCGTACGGCGCTCCGGGCGCCCCGGCGGGACCGGGAGCCCCGGCCGTGAACCCGTACGCCCAGCCGGCGCCTCAGGCCCCGGCCGCTCCCCCGGCCCCGGCCACCGCCCCCGCCGCCACGCCTGACGCCTCCTCCCCCGCCGCCGACACGAACCAGCCCGAGGACGCCCGATGAGCACCCACCAGCCCCCGATGCCGCAGGCCCCCGGCGCGCCCGACCGGCAGGCGGCGCCCGGCGGGTCGTACCCCGGCTACACCTCGCCGATCCCCGTCGTGCGCACCCACCTCGGGCACGCGCTGGCCTCGGAGTGGACGAAGATCCGGTCGGTCCGCTCGACGATCTGGACGCTCAGCGTCTTCGTGTTCCTCGTCGTGGGCATCGGCCTGCTGGTCGGCGCGCTGGTGTCGGCGCACGCCAGCGAGTCTTCGCTGAGCGGCACCAACCCGCTCTCCTTCGGCTTCTTCGGCGTGCTCGTCGGCACCATGTGCGTCATCACGCTCGGCGTGCTGACCACGGCCTCGGAGTACGGCACCGGCATGATCCGCACGACGATGACGGCGTGCCCGAGCCGCGGCCGGGTGCTGGCCGCCAAGGCGATCGTGTTCTTCGCGGTCGCCTTCGTGGTGTCCCTGGTGTCGGTCGGCTTCGTGGCGATGGTCCAGTCGTCCATGCTGTCCGGTTCCGGTGTGGAGTCGCCCTCCGGCGCGGACTGGTTCAAGGCGACCGTCGGCGTGAGCCTCTACATCGCGCTGCTCGGTCTGCTCGCGCTGCTCGTCGGCTCGATGATCCGGCACTCCGCGGGCGGCATCACCATCATGATCGGTCTGGTGCTCGCCCCGCTGGTGCTGGCGCTGTTCATGGCCACGGAGTCGCTGCACTCGGTGCGCGACTTCCTGTTCGAGTACAGCTTCCCGAGCCAGCTCAGCGTCTTCTACGACAACACGCTCAGCGGCTCCGGGCCCCAGGGCTGGGACCCGCTGTGGATCATGCTGGGGCTGACCGCCGCGGCCGGCGTGGGGGCGTACGCACTGCTGCGCAACCGGGACGTGTGACCGGTCCGGTCGCTCAGAACTTCGGCGCGTTACGAGACCGCTGCACCCGTGTGGTGCGGCGGTCTCGCGCGTTCCAGCAGGACTTGTGCCAGTGGCGGCGGTCGTCCACGCCCGCGTGCTCCGGCCAGGCCACCACGTGCGGCACCGCGGAGGGGATCATCTGGTCGCAGCCGGGGCAGCGGTAGGTCTTGCCCTCGGCGCTCGCGCCCGCGACATGGCGCACGCTCCACTCCTCGCCCCGCCAGTCCTGCGAGGACTGGAAGCCGCCGTACCGCCCGGTGCGGTCGTCCTCGGCGCTGTGGCCGGACGGGTCGGCGGCCTTCGGTCGGTTGCGGCGCGGGGACACGGGACACCTCTCGGGGCTCGGCGGCAAGCAAGGGCTGCGTCCAGCGTACGCGGCGCCCGGCGGGGTACGCGAAGGCCGCCAACCGGCGCAAGTCCCCCTCCGGAACGGCCGATTCTGAAGACAATCCGCAAATTCCTCCGCCAGGCCGTGTCCTTGGCACGTGTCGGACGGTTATGCCGGTGGGGGAGCTCGGGTCGGAGCCGAGGAAGCGGGAAAGCGATGTACGTAGGAAGCTTTGTGCTGGCCGCCCAGTTCCCGGGCCAGGGTCAGGGGGAGGCACTGCACCGGGCGGTCCGCTCGGCGGAGGTCGCCGAGGAGGCCGGGCTCGACTCGGTGTGGCTGGCCGAGCACCACTTCGTGCCGTACGGCACCTGTCCGTCCGCCGTCACCCTGGCCGCGCTGCTGCTCGGCCGCACCCGCCGCATCCGGGTGGGCACCGCGGTCAGCGTACTGCCCACCGTCCACCCGGTCGCCCTGGGCGAGCAGGCCGCGCTGCTGCACCTGACGAGCGGCGGTCGGTTCACCCTCGGGGTGGGCCGCGGCGGTCCCTGGGTTGACCTGGAGGTGTTCGGCAGCGGCCTGGACGCGTACGAGAACGGGTTCCCCGAGTCACTCGATCTGCTGCTGCGCTGGCTGCGCGAGCCCTCGGTGGGCGCCCGCGGTGAGCGCTTCGCGTTCCGCGAGGTGCCCGTCGTACCGCGTCCCGCCCAGGCCCTGACGGACACCCCGGGCCCGGAGGTCGTCGTCGCGTGCACCTCGCCGAAGAGCGTGCGGCTGGCGGCGGAGCGCGGGCTGCCGATGCTGCTCGGGATGCACTCGGGCGACGAGGAGAAGGCGGAGATGGTCGCGCTGTGGCGGCGCAGTGCCCGCGCGGCGGGCCGGCCGCCCGAGGAGATCGCGACGGCGGCGCACGTCGCGGCCGGGGTCTGCCAGCTCGCCGACCGCCGCCAGGACGCGGCGGAGACCCTGCTCAAGGCGATGCCGGGTTGGCTGAAACAGGGACTCGACGCGCATGTGACGGTCGACGGGCGCAAGCGCGCGATGCGCGACCCGGTCGCCTACACCGAACTGCTCTGCGGGCTGCATCCGGTGGGCACCCCGCGGCTCGCCGGCGACCGGCTCGCGGCCACCGCCGAGCGCACCGGCATCTCCCGCTTCGCCCTGCTGGTCGAGGGCTCGGGCGATCTCGCGGCGACGGAGGACACCCTGCGGCGCCTGGGCGCCGAGGTGCTCCCGCAACTGCGCTGACGAACCGCCTGCCGACCGGTTGACGGACAAGGGCGAACAGACACACCCGGCAAGCCACCTGGGGGGCTTGCCGCCCCAGCACCGATCGCGCCTTCCACGGGTGGAGCGGCAAGCGGGCGACGCACCGCCCCGGACGTGCCGGGGCCGCGGGTCAGCAGTCCCGAAACTCCGGCGACTGGTTCAGCAGCTGGGCCCGCACGGAGGTGAAGCGGGTCAGCGTCTCGTCCACCGAGGCGTCCAGCGGGAACACCGCGACCCGGTGGCAGTTCTGGAAGGCCAGCCGCACGCCGAAGTGCCGTTGCAGCGCGCCGCGGATGGCGTCACTCGCGAGGGCACGCAGCAGCTGTCCACGCGCCTGCTCGTTGGGCGGGGGCGTCTGGTTGTCGGCGAAGGGGCCGCCGTCCACCTTCAGCTGGGCCACCAGGGAGCTGATCATCTCCCATGCGTAGGGCAGGGAGCTCCGGACGCAGTCGACGAATTCCGCTTCGTCGACCTCGCCTCGCTCGGCCGCGTCGAGTAGGGCCGGTGAGACGTCGAGCGACATGGGTTCTCCTCTCGCACCCCCGGTGAACAGGGGTTGCCGGACGGATAAAGGGAGTTCGGCCCCGAAAAACACGCTGAGTACATGGTTCGCGACCTCCCGTTCCCTACGGTAGGCAACGGTCGGTGACCACACCACCAGAATGCGTATATGGAACGGTCGGGTTGCACCCACAATCGGCCAAGGATGAACAAGAGTTTCCAGGGACAAAGCAGTGACAAGTGGGACCATCCACAGGGAGCGGCTCGGGCGAATCGCGTACGGCAGTGGGTGTCGAGTAGCGTTGCCGACCATGCGTCTCGTCATTGCCCGGTGCTCGGTCGACTACGCCGGCCGGCTCACCGCCCACCTGCCCTCGGCGCCCCGCCTGATCCTGGTCAAGGCGGACGGCAGCGTCTCCATCCACGCCGACGACCGGGCCTACAAGCCCCTGAACTGGATGTCGCCGCCCTGCACGCTGAAGGAGGGCGCGGGCGAGGACGAGGGCGTGTGGACCGTCGTCAACAAGGCGGGCGAGAAACTGATCATCACGATGGAGGAGATCCTCCACGACTCCTCGCACGAACTGGGCGTGGACCCGGGTCTGATCAAGGACGGCGTGGAAGCGCACCTCCAGGAGCTGCTCGCCGACCGCATCGAGACCCTCGGCGACGGCTACACGCTCATCCGGCGCGAGTACATGACGGCCATCGGCCCGGTGGACATCCTGTGCCGGGACGCCGAGGGCCGGACGGTCGCGATCGAGATCAAGCGCCGCGGCGAGATCGACGGTGTCGAGCAGCTGACCCGCTACCTCGACCTGCTCAACCGCGATCCCCATCTCGCGCCGGTCCGCGGCATCTTCGCCGCCCAGGAGATCAAGCCCCAGGCCCGCGTCCTCGCCACCGACCGGGGCATCGACTGCCACATCATGGACTACGACGCCCTGCGCGGCATCGAGGACGACAAGCTGCGGCTGTTCTGAGGGACGGGACCGCGACGGTGAACGGCGGTGCCGGACGGCCCCTTCGGGCCGGTCCGGCACCGCCGGCCCTCACCCGGGGCTCTGCGTCCCGGGGTCCGGGTCGGCCGGGGCCGGCGCGTCGGACGCCGACTTCGTGAACGACGCCTGGTCGCTCGCGGAGCCGGTGGGCGTGTCCGTGTCCGTCGGGGTCGGCCCGGTGGCCGAGGAGGACGGGGAGGCCGGGGACGAGGCCGGGGTGGACGGGGTCGACCCCGAGGGGTCCGGGGACGTCGGCTTCGTCCTGGTCGGAGTCGGGGTCGTCCCTCCGCCGGGCCCGCCGCCCGAGCCGGTGCCCGTCGTGTCCGACGGGTCGGCCGTGGGACTCGCCGACGGCCGCACCGGAGCGTTCGTCCCGGCGTACGTCCCCGCCGGGGCCGGGGCCGAGCGGTGGCCCGTCGACGGCCGCGAGGCCGTGCCCGGGTCCTGCGCCGGGGCCGGATCGGCGGCCGGGTCGCCCGCGTCCTGGCTCGTGGAGGGGTTGACGTCGGCCCGCCCCGCGGGGTTCTTGTCCTCGGTGTCGTGGGACGTCATGCCGAGCGTCACCACCGTGCCCAGCACCGCCGCGAGCAGCGCGCCGGAGCCGGCCGCCACCAGATTGCGGCGCGCGAGACGCCGTATGGCGAGACTCTTCGTCTGGGACGCGACGACGATCCGCGGAGTGACCAGGGTGTCCGGCACGGAGGGCACCGACAGCGCGGCGGGCAGCGCGGGCACCGGCTCCGTCGCCGGCTCCCCCACGACCACCGGCACCGGCAGGCCGGGCAGCTCCCCCGCCCGGTCCGCGACCAGCGCCAGCGCCCGGCGCCCCGCGACCGCGCCCCGCTTGTCCGCGAGCGCGCCGCGCAGCGCGATCGACGCCTCCAGCTCCGCGCGGGCCCGGTCAAGCCGCCCCCCGCACAGCGCGAGAATCCCCAACTCATGGTGGAAGTAGGCTTGTTCGGGCACCTCACCGGAGTGCAGCGCGGCCTGTGCGCCACTGCGCAGGGCCCGCTCCCAGGCGCTCCACCGCAGCGCGGCGGCGAACGCGGGCGCGGCGGCGCGCGCGAGCCGCACCGCCTCTCCGTCGTCGCCCTCGCCCGGTGGCACCACGGCGGCCAGCGCCGCGAGCACCGCGTCGGCCTCCGCGGCCACCCGCTCCGGGGTGACCGAGGGATGCCCGGCCCACCAGGCGTAGTGCCGGGCGGCGGTACAAGCACGCTCGGGCGCGTCGTCGCCGTACCCCGCGGCCTCCAGCTGGGTGCGCACGCCCGCCGCGAGCCGGTACCGGGAGCCGGCCGGGGAGACCAGGCCGCAGTGCACCAGCTCCCCGAGCGCCGCGTCGGCATGGGTGTCGCCGACCAGGGCGGGCAGGTGCGCCTGGTGCGGGACCTCGCCGCCGAGGGCGACCGCGAAGCGCAGGGTGGCGCGGGCGGAGGCGCTGAGCCGGGAGGCGAGCAGCGGCGCGGGGGCGGCGGCCTCGCCGAGCGAGGGCAGCGGACCGCCCTCGTCGGTGAACTCCGGCACCGCGTCGACCACGGGCCGTACGTCCTCGAAGACGCCGTACTCGTCCACCGCCCCGGATTCGGCCCGGAGTTGGTCCCGCTGCCGCAGCAGCGCGCCCGCCTGGACGAACCGCAGCGGCAGGCCCTCGGACTCGAACCACAGGTCGCCCGCCCAGTTGGCCTCCTCCTCGGTGAGCACCCGCCCGGCCGTGCGCTCCAGGATGTCCACCCCGCCGGCCCGGTCGAGCCCGCCGAGGAAGACCTCTTCGACGTCGGCCTCGGCGCTCGGCGCGGGCACGTCCGGGGTGGCGGAGACCAGGAAGGCGCACTCGGGCGTCGCCTCCAGCAGCTCGTCCAGCTCGGCGCCGCCGAACTCGATGTCGTCCACCACGACGACCGCGCCGATCTCCGCGAGCGGCGCCCGCAGTTCGAGGCGTTCGGGACGGTGTCCGGGGGCGTCGTGGACGGTGTGGAAGAGGTCGTGGAGCAGGTCCTCGGCGGTGCGGCGGATGCCGCACAGGCGCACCACGCCGTCGGGCGCGAGGTCGCCGCAGTCGTCGGCGACCAGGTCGAGCAGGGCGCTGCGGCCGGACCCGCCGGGGCCCGTGAGCCGTACGGTGCGACCGCGCGCGAGCAGCCGTACCAGCCGCTCCCGTACTTCCTGGCGTTCCAGCAGGGGCAGCGGGTGCTGTGCGGGTCCCGGTGGTACCGGGGGGCGGCCCGCGCGTTCGTCCTCGGCCCGCTCGGCGGCGCCGCGCTTGCGGGGGCCCGCCGGGCGCCGGGCCGGCGGGCAGAGCTCGATCTCGCTGCCGTCCACGGGGTTGACGGTGAGCAGCAGGTCGCCGGAGACCAGGTGTGCGGTGCGGGCGGGCGCGGGCGCGCTCGGGCCGAAGTCGGCGGTGAGGGGGTCGCGGGGCGGGCGCCGGGTGCCCGCGTGTCCGTACTCCTCAGGCCCAGGGCTGATCGGGTCCATGGGTTCAAGCCCCCCATAAGCGTCGTGTGCTCGTGTTACGGCCCCTCCCGGCCTGCCGCACGCCGCACAGTCGCTCCGGTCCGGGCCCGCTCGGTCGAGGGTTGCGAGTCGGGCGGGCGACCGAACACTAAACCTTTGCTCAGTATCCACGACAGGGCGGGGTGCCCCACGGTCCGAGACGTCACGGTCCGGCGCGGATTGCCCGTCCGGTGTGCTCGCGCCCCGCGGGCACCGGCTCACACCCGGGGCAGCGACTCCACGCCGATACCGCCCTCGATCGCGAGGATGCGGTGCAGCCGGGTGGCCACCAACAGGCGCTGCATCTGCGGCGGTACGGCGCGCAGCACCAGACGGCGGCCGCAGCGGCCGGCCCGCCGGTGGGCCCCCATGATCACACCGAGCCCGGTGGCGTCCCAGGAGTCCAGTTCGGACAGGTCGAGCACCAGGTCGCCGGCGCCGTCGTCGACGGCCGAGTGCAGGGCCGTACGGGCGTCCGCCGCGCTGCGGACGTCGAGGCGCCCCCCGACGACCAGCTCGGCGTGGTCGCCCCTGATGTACATATGCGCTCCCCGTTGAGTGCGGTTGTGGCCAACTCCGTATCGATGGTGTGCACCGTCTGACTGAATGCGTGGCGGTGCGGTTGCTGCTTGTAAGCGAACCGATACCGAATTCACCCTTGGGGGTGATGTTCCGGGGGTGAACCCGGTGGCGGAACGCGGCAGTGCGCCGATCAGTACGTGTAGAAGCCCTGCCCGCTCTTGCGGCCGATGTCACCGGCATCCACCATCCGGCGCATCAGCTCCGGCGGGGCGAACTTCTCGTCCTGGGACTCGGTGTAGATGTTGCCGGTGGCGTGCAGCAGGATGTCCACACCGGTCAGGTCGGTGGTGGCGAGCGGGCCCATGGCGTGCCCGAAGCCCAGCTTGCAGGCGAGGTCGATGTCCTCGGCGGTCGCCACACCCGACTCGTAGAGCTTGACGGCCTCCACGACCAGCGCGGAGATGAGGCGGGTGGTGACGAACCCGGCGACGTCGCGGTTGACGACGATGCAGGTCTTGCCTACGGACTCGGCGAACTCCCGTGCGGTCGCGAGGGCTTCGTCGCTGGTCTTGTAGCCGCGCACCAGCTCGACCAGCTTCATCATCGGCACCGGCGAGAAGAAGTGGACGCCGACGACCCGCTCGGGGTGCTCGGTGGCCGCCGCGATCTTGGTGATCGGGATGGCGGAGGTGTTGGAGGCGAGCACGGCGTCCGGGCGCACGATCTTGTCGAGCGCGCGGAAGATCTCGTGCTTGACCTCCAGCTTCTCGAACACGGCCTCCACGACGACGTCCGCGTCCGCGGCGGCGTCCAGGTCGGTGGTCGGGGTGATGCGGCCCAGCGCGGCCTCGGCCTCGGCCGCGTCCAGCTTGCCCTTGCTCACGAACTTGTCGTACGACGCCTTGACGCCGTCGGTGCCGCGCGCCAGCGCCTCGTCGGTGACATCGCGAAGGACGACCTCCCAGCCCGCCTGCGCGGCGACCTGAGCGATACCGGACCCCATGAGACCGGCCCCGATGACGGCGAGCTTCCCTGCCACGTCCGACTCCTCTTCCCGCTGTTACCCGCTATGGACATGTGTGCCTTCGGCGGACGATAGCGCTCCGAAGCGGCCGTGTGACCAGTAAGTAACGCGCGT
The DNA here is from genome assembly GCF_000980885.2 of Streptomyces malaysiense. Classification (GTDB taxonomy): domain Bacteria; phylum Actinomycetota; class Actinomycetes; order Streptomycetales; family Streptomycetaceae; genus Streptomyces; species Streptomyces malaysiense. Next base: position 40,508 of record NZ_LBDA02000019.1, read on the forward strand.
CACGTCTCATTTGACGGACGTCACATCGGGGCGACTTCCCCCGGATCCGAACGGCGGTCGAACGGCGGTCGACACGGTGCGTGTTCGGGGCACTACACCACAGCCGCGCGAAAAGGCCCCCGGCGCCGCTCCGTTGGCCCTACCCGCGCACCGCGTAGGCGAGCACCCGCTCGCTCAGCAGTTCCTCGATGTCGTCCAGCAGCGCCAGCACCTCCCGCGAGACCTCGCCCGGTTCGCGGCGCTCGAGCATCTCGCGGCCGATGACCCGGATGGCCGTGCCGTGAATCCAGCCGATCTGACCGGCCATCAGGCTCGGCAGCTCGTCGTCCTCGGCCGCGCCGGTCTCCTCGCGCAGCACCTGCTCCAGGTTGGCCTCCACCTCCTGGGCGAGCGCCCAGAGCCGGGAGCGCAGGGCCGGCGCCTCCTGGATCACGCGCATGAAGTCGGCGTAGCCCGCGAACAGGCCGACACGGGGGGACACCGCCCGGACCTCGTCCCGCAGCTCGCGCAGCACCGCCTGGGCCGCCGACTCACCCTCGGCGCGGCCCCGGACCCAGCGGGCGAGGCGCTCGACCATGCCGGCGGAACGGTCGAGGAACAGGTCCTCCTTGGCCGGGAAGTAGTTGTAGACGGTGTTGACGGAGACGTTCGCCGCGTCGGCGATCTCCGCGACCGTCACCGCGTCGAAGCCGCGCTCGACGAACAGCCCCGTGGCGACATCCGAGATGTACTGCCGGGTCTGCCGCTTCTTCCGCTCCCTGAGCCCCTCAGCCATGCCCGCCATCCTAGCTTCGCTGCATCTTCTTAAAACTTGGAGTCATTGCAATTTTTCAGGGACTCTGTTTTTCTGGAGGCATGGCAGCAGTCATCAGCGCGGCGGGCCTCGCCCGCACCTTCCAGACGAAAGCCGGCCCCGTCGACGCCGTACGCGGCGTCGACCTCACCGTCCACGAGGGCGAGATCCTCGGGTTCCTGGGCCCCAACGGCGCCGGCAAGACGACCACCCTGCGCATGCTCACCACGCTCCTGAAGCCGACCGGCGGCACGGCCGCCGTCGCCGGGCACGACCTGGCCACCGACCCGGCCGGAGTGCGCCGGGCCTCCGGGTACGTGGCCCAGTCCGGCGGCGCCGACCCGGGGATCGGCGTCCGGGAGGAACTGGTCACCCAGGCGCGGTTCTACCGGCTTTCCAAGGCCGACGCCGTCGCCCGCGCCGGGGAACTCGCCCGCGAACTCGACCTCACCGACTTCCTCGACCGCAGGACGGCCGCCCTCTCCGGCGGCCAGCGGCGCCGCCTCGACATCGCGATGGCCCTGACCCACCGCCCCAAGGTGCTGTTCCTGGACGAGCCCACGACCGGACTCGACCCGGGCAGCCGCGCCGACCTGTGGGACCTGGTCCGCCGGCTGCGCGACGAGCACGGCACGACCGTCTTCCTGACCACCCACTACCTGGACGAGGCCGACGCCCTCGCCGACCGTCTGGTGATCGTGGACGGCGGCACGGTCGCCGCCGAGGGCACGCCGGGCGCGCTCAAGCTGCGGTACGGCGGCTCCCTGGACGCCACCCTCCAGGACACCTTCCTGGCCGTCACCGGCCGCGCCCCCGCCCCCGCCGGCGACGCCCCCGTCGCCGTATGACCCCCCAGGAGCCCACCGGCATGCTGCTGCACGACACGGCCCTCGTCTACGGCCGCTACCTCCGCCAGTCCCTCCGCTCCCGCTTCGCCCTCCTGTTCGGCGCCCTCACCCCGCTGCTCTACCTGCTCTTCTTCGGCCCCCTGCTGACCGGCCTGCCGCTCGGCCGGGCGGGCAGCTCCTGGCAGATCCTGGTGCCCGGCCTGCTGCTCCAACTCGGCCTCTTCGGCGCCCTGTTCGCGGGATTCACGATCATCATGGAGAGCGCCCAAGGGGTGGTCGAGCGGATGCGGGTCACCCCGGTCAGCCGGCTCGCCCTGCTGCTCGGCCGGGTGCTGCGCGACGCCACCGTGTTCGTGTTCCAGGCGGTCCTGCTGGTGCTGGCCGCCGTGGCGATGGGCCTGCGCGCACCCCTGGCGGGAATCCTCGTCGGCTTCGGATTCGTCGCCCTGCTCACGATCTCCCTGGCCTCGCTGTCGTACGCGGCGGGCATGAAGGTCCGCACCCCGCAGGAGTTCGGCCCGCTGATCAACGCGGTGTCGATGCCCTCGATGCTGCTGTCCGGCCTGATGCTCCCGATGTCCCTGGCACCCGCCTGGCTGAACGTGCTCTCGCACTTCGTGCCGTTCCGCTACCTGGTGGACGCGATGCGCGACGCCTACGTGGGCCACTACGCCACCGCCCACATGCTCTACGGCGTCCTCGTGGCCGTCGGATTCGCCATGCTGGCCGTGACGGCGGGCACACGGGTGTTCCGGACGGCCGGGGCGTAATTACGCTGGGCCCATGGTCAATCTGACGCGCATCTACACCCGCACCGGCGACAAGGGCACCACACACCTCGGTGACATGAGCCGGGCGCCCAAGACGGACCTCAGGATCTCCGCCTACGCGGACTCCAACGAGGCCAACGCGGTCATCGGCACCGCGATCGCCCTGGGCGGCCTGGACGAGGAGGTCGTCACGGTCCTCACCCGCGTGCAGAACGACCTGTTCGACGTGGGCGCGGACCTGTCGACCCCGGTGGCGGAGAACCCGGAGTACCCCCCGCTGCGGGTCGAGCAGTTCTACATCGACCGCCTGGAGGCGGACTGCGACCGCTTCAACGAGCAGCTGGAGAAGCTGCGCTCCTTCATCCTCCCCGGCGGCACCCCGGGCGCGGCCCTGCTCCACCAGGCCTGCACGGTCGTCCGCCGCGCCGAGCGCTCCACCTGGGCGGCGATGGAGGCGCACGGCGACCTCATGAACCCCCTCACCGCCACCTACCTCAACCGTCTCTCCGACCTCCTGTTCATCCTCGCCCGCATCGCCAACAAGGCCACCGGCGACGTGCTGTGGGTGCCGGGCGGCGAGCGCTAGCGCCCACGCTCCCGCCTGGGGAAGAGCGTGTAGCTCCCGGCGATCACCACGTTGATGCCGATCAGCCACACCATCCTCAGCTGCCACGCCCGCAGCGAACCCGTGTCGCCGTCGGCACCCACGTACCGGATCGCCGCCTGGAGCAGCACGAGGGCGACGACGCAGGCCAGTGTCCAGCGGGCCGCCACCCGCCATTCGTGGGCGGCGCGGGCCCGGCCGTAGCGGGGCGGGCGCACCGGGGGCGGGCCGCCGGCGAAGCGGTGGGCGACCCGGGCGTCGGCCCACCTGATCGTGGCGTGGCCGAGGCCGACCGTGAAGCCGATGTAGACGGCGGCGAGCCCGTGCCGCCAGTCCGCCCGGCCACCGTGCTTCAGATCGATGGCGGTGACGACGAGCAGGACCACCTCCAGGAGCGGCTCGCACAGCAGCAGGGCCAGTCCGGTGCGCGGCATCCGCAGCCCGTACCGGACGCCCAGCCCCGCCGCGAGCAGCACCCAGAACGCCACCTCACAGGCGACGATCACCGCGACGATCATGAACCGCTCCCTTCCTCGCCCGCCGTCCCCCAGGCTCGCGCGGCGGGGACGGCGGATCGTCGTCCCCGGGGCCGAGTCCGGGTAAGCGAAAGTCGCGGTCCGGGACCGTTCCCAGGGAGCATCCGCGCTCTGCGCGGGGCGTGTTGGATGGGGGTATGGCCGTACGACTGCTCCGACCGCACCGGTTCGACGTGTTCCTCGCAGCCGGCGGCCTCGCGGGCGGGATCGCGCTGTGGGCGCTCGGGCTGCACACCTCGGGCAGCGGGGTGCTCGGCGCCGACTGGGGGCTGATCCCGCTGGCGGTGACGGCGGGCCTGGAGCTGCTCCGCCGCACCCGGCCACGACTCGCCCTGATCTGCGGCACCCTGGCCGTCACCTTCGACATGTTCACCCCGGGCAACGCGGCGACGATCCTGATGTTCACGGACCTCGCCTACACCGCCGTGCTCTACGGCCCGCCGGCCGCCGCACGCCGCATCCCCGTCACCACCGGGCTGGTCAGCCTCGGGGTGACGCTCGGATTCCTCGTCTGGTGGCGCGAGCCGCATGCGATCCTGGTCGGCCTGGGCTGCGCCGTCGTCTCCTTCGCCCCCGCCGCCACCGGGGCCCTGGTGCGCAACCATCACGAGGCCGCCACGGCCGCACGGCTGCGGGCCGAACAGACCGCGCTGCTCGCGGAGATGGACCGAGCGCAGGCGGTGACCGCCGAACGGGCGCGGATGGCACGGGAACTGCACGACATGGTCGCGGGCCACCTGTCGGCCATCGCGATCCACTCCACGGCCGCGCTCTCCCTCGACGACCCGGACACCTCCCGCGCCTCCCTCGATGTCATCCGGGAGAACAGCGTCGCCGGACTGACCGAGATGCGGCGGCTGATCGGCATCCTGCGGGACAGCGGCGACGACACCGGCCCGACGGCGACGCCGACGCTCGACGGACTCGGCGCACTGACCGCCGGTGCCCGTGCGAACGGGCTGGACGTCACCCTCGACGCCGGGCACGGCGGCGTTCCGGCACCGGTCGAACTGGCCGCCTACCGGATCGTGCAGGAGTCGCTGACCAACGCCCTCAAGCACGCGGCCGCGGGACCCGTCCTGGTCGTGCTGCGCCAGGCGGACGACGCCCTGCGGATCGAGGTGAGCAGCCCCTACCGGCCCGGTGACGGACCCCGGGTGCCCGGCTCGGGTGCCGGGCTCCCCGGGATGCGGGAGCGGGCCACGCTGCTCGGGGGAACCCTGACCGCCGGACCGCACGGCGACCGGTGGACCGTACACGCCGTCCTCTCGCTGGCCGAGCACACCATCGCCGAGGACACCGCCCTCGCCGATGTCACCGATGTCACCGACGGGGAGGTCCTCGCATGATCCGCGTCCTGGTCGCCGAGGACCAGTCGGCCGTCCGCGCGGGACTGGTCCTGATCCTGCGCAGCGCACCCGGCATCGAGGTGGCCGGTGAGGCCGCGAACGGCGAACGGGCGGTCGAACTCGCCCGGGAACTGCGGCCCGACGTCGTACTGATGGACGTGCAGATGCCGCGCCTGGACGGGGTGTCGGCGACCCGGCTCATCACGGCGGAAGGGCTCGCGGACGTCTTGGTGCTGACCACCTTCGACCTGGACGAGTACGTCTTCGGAGCCCTGCGGGCCGGCGCCTCCGGGTTCTTGCTGAAGAGCGCGGAGGCGAAGGACCTGATCGACGCGGTGCGGACGGTGGCGCGCGGGGAGGGGATCGTGGCGCCGGCTGTGACCCGGCGGCTGATCGCCGAGTTCGCCGGCGGTCCGGGCGGCGGCCGGGGCACCCGGACCGATCCGGCCGTGCTGGACGGGCTGACCCCGCGCGAGCGCCAGGTGCTCTCCCTCCTCGGCGAGGGGCTCTCCAACGCGCAGATCGGGGTCCGTCTGGAGATGGCGGAGGGCACGGCCAAATCGCACGTCAGCCGGCTGCTGGGCAAGCTGGACCTGCGCAGCCGGGTACAAGCGGCTGTCCTGGCGCGGGAGCTGGGCGCCTGACGGAGCCGCTGCCCGCGCCCGGCCCGCTAGCCCGCCGACTCCACCGTCAGGTTGCCGTTCGTCGTCGACAGGTCCAGGAGGTACCGGCCCGACGGGTCGTCCTTGAAGGCCAGGGTCTTGTCGCCGTTGGTGTCGTGCGCCGATATCCGGTATTTGGCGGGCGGCACGGTGATCGTGAGGTCTCCGCTGGTCGTATGAGCCTTGATGTTGCCGGGGGTGGCCGTCCGGATCGTCACCGTGCCGTTCGACGTGCGGGTGTCGATGGCGCCGCCCTTGGTGTTCTGGACATGGACATCGCCGTTCGACGTACGCAGCTTCACCGCGCCCGCGGCGTCGTGCACCGCGATGTCGCCGTTGCTGGTGTGCACGTCGATCGCGCCCGCGTCATTCAGTGTGAGGTCGCCGTTGGAGGTGCCGCCCGTCACCGGAAGGCCGGCGGGGACCTTCACGTCGTAGTCGACGGCGCAGTCGGGGCCGCAGCCGGAGAGGGTCAGGACGCCGTTGTCCACGTGGAAGGTCGCACGGCTCGGCTTGTCGCCGTGGTAGTTGACCTTGCGGTGCACGGAGACCGCGGAGGCGTCCGCCGCGGACTCCACCTTCACGTCGCCGTTCCCACTGTCGAGGCGGATCGACGTCACCTTCTGGGAGACCTTGGCGTCGTCCTCGAAGCTCTTCTGATCGAGGATCGAGCACGCGGAAAGCCCGCCGACGGTGAGTGCGGCCAGGGCCGCGGCAGCAAGGAAGCGCGCGCGTCGCATGAAGGGTCCCCCGTATACAGCGCATCGGATCGTTGATCGGTCACAGCGATCGTACGCAGCCAGCCGTCCGCGCTTCACTGGGGAAAACCCCCCAATGCATCGGGGGTGTAAAGGAGTTGGAATGGTCCAGACCTATTGACCCATGGTCCAGACCTTTCTACCCTCGCAGCACCGTGGGCATGAAGGCTCAGTCATGTCCCCCCTGTCACCCCCACTACCGAGGGAGGCGCTCGATGCGCTTCAGACACAAGGTCGCGGCAGGGCTCGCGACCCTGGTACTCCCCCTGGCCGGACTGGTCGGACTCGCGAGCCCCGCGCCGGCCGCGACCGCCCAGGCCGCCGGCGTCACCGCGAGCTTCACCAAGTCCAGCGACTGGGGCACCGGCTTCGGCGGCCAGTGGACCATCAAGAACGCGGGCTCCGCGAGCATCAGTTCCTGGACCGTCGAGTGGGACTTCCCCTCCGGCACGTCCGTCACCTCCGCCTGGGACGCCGACGTCACCAACTCCGGCAACCACTGGACGGCGAAGAACAAGTCCTACAACGGCACCATCGCCCCCGGCGCCTCCGTCAGCTTCGGCTTCAACGGAGCCGGTCCGGGCAGCCCCGGCAACTGCACGCTCAACGGCGGCAGCTGCGACGGCACGACCGCCCCCGGCGACTCCGCGCCGAGCGCCCCCGGCACCCCGACCGCCTCCGGCATCACCGACACCTCGGTGCAGCTCTCCTGGAGCGCGGCCACCGACGACAAGGGCGTCAAGAACTACGACGTACTGCGCGACGGCAAGGTCGTCGCCACCGTGACCACCACGTCGTACACCGACACCGGACTCACCGCCGGCAGCGACTACTCCTACTCGGTGCAGGCCCGCGACACCGCCGACCAGACCGGTCCGGCCAGCGCCGCCGTCTCCGTGCACACCACCGGCGGCTCGACCACTCCGCCGCCCCCCGGCGGCAAGGTCAAGCTCGGCTACTTCACCGACTGGGGCATCTACGCCCGCAACTACAACGTGAAGAACCTGGTGACCTCCGGCTCCGCCGCGAAGATCACCCACATCAACTACGCCTTCGGCAACGTCACCGGCGGCAAGTGCGCCATCGGTGACTCCTACGCCGACTACGACAAGGCGTTCACCGCCGACCAGTCGGTCAACGGCACGGCCGACACCTGGGACCAGCCGCTGCGCGGCAACTTCAACCAGCTGCGCGAACTGAAGGCCAAGTACCCGAACCTCAAGGTCATCTGGTCCTTCGGCGGCTGGACCTGGTCCGGCGGGTTCGCCGACGCGGCCAAGGACCCGGCCGGCTTCGCCCAGTCCTGCTACGACCTGGTCAACGACCCGCGCTGGGCCGATGTGTTCGACGGCATCGACATCGACTGGGAGTACCCCAACAACTGCGGCCTGACCTGTGACACCAGCGGGCCCGAGGCGTTCAAGAACGTGATGGCCGCGCTGCGCGCCAAGTTCGGCAGCGGCAAGCTGGTCACGGCCGCGGTCACCGCCGACGGTTCGGACGGCGGCAAGATCGACTCCGCCGACTACTCCGGCGCCGCCCAGTACGTCGACTGGTACAACGTGATGACGTACGACTTCTTCGGCGCCTGGGACGCGAAGGGCCCCACCGCCCCGCACTCCCCGCTCACCTCGTACAGCGGCATCCCGAAGGCCGGCTTCACCACCGCCGACGCGATCGCCAAGTACAAGGCGGCCGGTGTCCCCGCCTCCAAGCTGCTCATCGGCATCGGCTTCTACGGCCGCGGCTGGACCGGCGTCACCCAGGACGCCCCGGGCGGCACCGCGACGGGCCCGGCGGCCGGCACCTACGAGCAGGGCATCGAGGACTACAAGGTCCTCAAGTCGTCCTGCCCCGTCACCGGCACCGTCGCGGGCACCGCGTACGCCCACTGCGGCAGCAACTGGTGGTCGTACGACACCCCGTCGACCATCGCCGGGAAGATGAGCTGGGCCAAGACCCAGGGCCTGGGCGGCGCCTTCTTCTGGGAGTTCAGCGGCGACACCAGCGACGGCGAACTGGTGAACGCCATCAGCAGCAACCTGTGAGAACCGTCAACCGCACGAGGCTCTAGCCTCGTCGACGCTCCCCCCGGCTTCCGTCCGGGGCCCCCGGACAGTGGGCGAGTGGCTACGCCACGTTCACCCGCTGTCCGGGCGGAGCGGCTTCCAGCCACGCGAGGAACCCGGTCAGCGCGTCCTCGCTCATGGCGAGTTCCAGGCGCGTGCCCCGGTGGACACAGGCGAGGACCACCGCGTCGGACAGCAGTGCCAGTTCCTCCTCGCCCTCGGGCAGCCGGCGGCCGGCCACCTCGATCTGGGCGCGTTCCAGGACGCGGCGGGGGCGGACGGCGTAGGAGAAGACCCGGTACCACTCGATGCGGTCGCCGTTGTAGCGGGCGACGCCGTAGCTCCAGCCCTTGCCGCCCGCGTCCGGCTTCTCGGCCACGCCCCACCGCAGGGAGCAGTCGAAGGTCCCGCCCGAGCGCTGGATCAGCCGGCGCCGCAGACCGAACAGAAACAGCCCGGCCACCACGAGCGCGACCACGATCCCGCACACAGTCAGAGCGAGGACCATCGGCACCGACCTCCTCGTCTCCTAGGTAGGGGAACTGCTTCTACTACTGAGTAATGAAACGGAAAAAACACCTACATCTGCCTCAGCCGCGACCGGCACCGGATTGCTCCGGGCCGGCCGCGGCTGAGTGATGTCAACGTACCGCGCGGCTGGTTCAGCGCGCGGCCGCCGCACGAAGTCGGACGTCCGCGCGGCGCTCGGCGGCGGCGTCGCCCTCCGCCTTCGCGCGCTCGAGCTCCCGCTCCGTGCGCTGGACATCGATCTCGTCCGACAGCTCGGCGATCTCGGCCAGCAGGGACAGCTTGTTGTCCGCGAACGAGACGAAACCGCCGTGCACCGCGGCGACGACCGTTCCGCCGTCACTCGTACGGATGGTCACCGGGCCCGACTCCAGCACACCGAGCAGCGGCTGGTGACCGGGCATGACGCCGATGTCGCCGGAGGTGGTGCGCGCGACGACCAGGGTGGCCTCGCCGGACCAGACCTGGCGGTCCGCGGCGACCAGCTCGACGTGCAGCTCAGCAGCCAAGAGTGGCTCCTCGGGTCACCACCCGGCAGGGGTGCCGGGTGTTGGGGTCAATTCTAGTGGGCGTTGCGGAGGGGGCGGGACGCGCCCGCCCCCTCCGAAGAGCACGGGGCTCAGGAGACGCCCAGCTCCTTGGCGTTGGCCTTGAGGTCCTCCAGGCCACCGCACATGAAGAACGCCTGCTCCGGGAAGTGGTCGTACTCGCCGTCGCAGATCGCGTTGAACGCGGTGATCGACTCGTCCAGCGGCACGTCCGAACCGTCCACGCCGGTGAACTGCTTGGCGACGTGGGTGTTCTGGGACAGGAAGCGCTCCACGCGACGGGCGCGCTTGACGACGAGCTTGTCCTCTTCGCCGAGCTCGTCGATACCGAGGATCGCGATGATGTCCTGCAGGTCCTTGTACTTCTGCAGGATGTTCTTCACGCGCATGGCCGCGTTGTAGTGGTCCGCGGCGATGTACCGCGGGTCCAGGATCCGGGACGTCGAGTCCAGCGGGTCCACGGCCGGGTAGATGCCCTTCTCCGAGATCGGACGGGAGAGAACCGTCGTCGCGTCGAGGTGGGCGAAGGTGGTGGCCGGAGCCGGGTCGGTCAGGTCGTCCGCGGGGACGTAGATCGCCTGCATCGAGGTGATCGAGTGACCGCGGGTCGACGTGATGCGCTCCTGGAGGAGACCCATCTCGTCGGCCAGGTTCGGCTGGTAACCCACCGCGGACGGCATACGGCCGAGCAGGGTGGAGACCTCGGAACCGGCCTGCGTGAAGCGGAAGATGTTGTCGATGAAGAACAGCACGTCCTGCTTCTGGACGTCACGGAAGTACTCGGCCATGGTGAGGCCGGCCAGCGCGACGCGCAGACGGGTGCCCGGGGGCTCGTCCATCTGACCGAAGACGAGGGCCGTCTTGTCGATGACGCCCGAGTCGGTCATCTCCTCGATGAGGTCGTTGCCCTCACGGGTGCGCTCACCGACACCGGCGAACACGGAGACACCGTCGTGGTTGTTGGCGACACGGTAGATCATCTCCTGGATGAGCACCGTCTTGCCGACGCCGGCGCCGCCGAACAGGCCGATCTTGCCGCCCTTGACGTACGGGGTGAGCAGGTCGATGACCTTGACGCCCGTCTCGAACATCTCGGTCTTCGACTCGAGCTCGTCGAAGTTCGGGGCCTTGCGGTGGATCGGCCAGCGCTCGCCCTCGTACTGCTCGTCGACGTTCAGCACCTCGCCAAGGGTGTTGAACACCTTGCCCTTGGTGAAGTCGCCGACCGGCACCGAGATCGGCGCGCCGGTGTCGACGACCTGGGCCTGGCGGACCAGGCCGTCGGTCGGCTGCATGGAGATGGTGCGGACCAGGCCGTCACCCAGGTGCTGGGCGACCTCCAGGGTCAGCGTCTTCTTCTCGCCGGCGTTGGCCGGGTCGGACACCTCGACGTGCAGCGCCTGGTAGATGTCCGGCATCGCGTCGACGGGGAACTCCACGTCGACGACCGGGCCGATGACCCGGGCGACGCGGCCCGTAGCCGTCGCGGTCTCAACAGTGGTGGTCATTTATCGGTCACTCCCCGCGGTCGCGTCGGCCAGGGCGCTCGCGCCACCGACGATCTCGCTGATTTCCTGGGTGATTTCGGCCTGGCGGGCCGCGTTGGCAAGGCGGGACAGCGTGTTGATCAGCTCGCCCGCGTTGTCGGTGGCCGACTTCATCGCGCGCCGCGTGGCGGCGTGCTTGGAAGCGGCCGACTGGAGCAGCGCGTTGTAGATACGGCTTTCGACATAGCGAGGCAGCAGGGCGTCGAGGACGTCCTCCGCCGAGGGCTCGAAGTCGTAGAGCGGCAGGATCTCGCCCTCGGACCCCGTCTCCTCGGCGACCTCGTCGAGGCGCAGCGGAAGCAGCCGTGCGTCGAGCGCGCTCTGCGTCATCATCGAGACGAACTCGGTGTAGACGATGTGGAGTTCATCCACGCCGCCCGCGGCCGTGTCCTTCTCGATGGCCTCGATCAGCGGCGCCGCGACCGTCTTGGCGTCGGCGTACGTCGGCTCGTCGGTGAAGCCCGTCCACGACTCCGCGACCTTGCGCTCGCGGAAGTTGTAGTGGGCGACACCGCGCCGGCCGACGATGTACGCGTCGACCTGCTTGCCCTCGCGCTCCAGGCGCTCGGTCAGCTGCTCCGCCGCCTTGATGGCGTTGGAGTTGAAGGCGCCGGCCAGACCGCGGTCGCTCGTGAGGAGCAGGACCGCGGCACGGGTCGGGTTCTCCGCCTCCGTGGTGAGCGGGTGCCTGGTGTTCGAACCCGTACCGACCGCCGTGACCGCGCGTGTCAGCTCGGTCGCGTACGGCGTGGATGCCGCCACCTTGCGCTGCGCCTTGACGACGCGCGAGGCGGCGATCATCTCCATCGCCTTGGTGATCTTCTTGGTCGCGCTGACGGATCGGATACGACGCTTGTAGACCCGGAGCTGGGCTCCCATGAGTCAGGTCCCTTCCTTACGTCACTTGGCGGCAGCGGCAGGAGTGTCCTCGCCGAGCAGCTTGCCGTCCGAGGTCTCGAACTGCTTCTTGAACTCGGCCACCGCGTCGTCGATCGCCTGGATCGTGTCGTTCGACATCTTGGCGCCCTCCTTGATGGAGGTCATCAGGCCCTGGTGCTTGCGGTGCAGGAAGTCCAGCAGCTCCCGCTCGAAGCGACGGATGTCCACGACCGGGACCTCGTCCATACGACCGTTGGTGCCGGCCCACACGGAGACGACCTGGTCCTCGGTGGCCATCGGCTGGTACTGGTCCTGCTTCAGCAGCTCGACCATGCGCTGACCGCGCTCCAGCTGGGCCTTGGAGGTCGCGTCCAGGTCGGAACCGAAGGCGGCGAACGCCTCCAGCTCACGGAACTGGGCGAGGTCCACACGCAGGCGGCCGGAGACCTGGCGCATCGCCTTGTGCTGGGCGGAGCCACCGACTCGGGAGACCGAGATACCGACGTTCAGCGCGGGACGCTGACCGGCGTTGAACAGGTCCGACTCCAGGAAGCACTGGCCGTCGGTGATGGAGATGACGTTGGTCGGGATGAACGCCGAGACGTCGTTGGCCTTGGTCTCGACGATCGGCAGACCGGTCATCGAACCGGCACCCATCTCGTCGGAGAGCTTGGCGCAGCGCTCCAGCAGACGCGAGTGCAGGTAGAAGACGTCACCCGGGTAGGCCTCACGGCCCGGCGGGCGGCGCAGCAGCAGGGACACGGCGCGGTAGGCGTCGGCCTGCTTCGAGAGGTCGTCGAAGATGATGAGGACGTGCTTGCCCTCGTACATCCACTGCTGGCCGATGGCCGAACCGGTGTACGGCGCCAGGTACTTGAAGCCGGCCGGGTCGGACGCCGGGGCGGCGACGATGGTCGTGTACTCCAGCGCGCCGTTCTCCTCCAGCGAGCGGCGAACGCCCGCGATGGTGGAGCCCTTCTGGCCGATGGCGACGTAGATGCAGCGGACCTGCTTCTTCGGGTCGCCGGTGCGCCAGTTGTCGCGCTGGTTGATGATGGTGTCGACGGCCAGGGCGGTCTTGCCGGTCTGGCGGTCACCGATGATCAGCTGACGCTGACCGCGGCCGATCGGGGTCATCGCGTCGACGGCCTTGTAGCCGGTCTCCATCGGCTCGTGCACCGACTTGCGCTGCATGACCGTGGGGGCCTGCAGCTCAAGGGCGCGGCGGCCGGACGTCTCGATCTCGCCGAGGCCGTCGATCGGGTTGCCGAGCGGGTCGACAACACGGCCGAGGTAGCCCTCGCCGACCGCGACGGAGAGCACCTCGCCGGTACGCGTGACCGGCTGACCCTCCTCGACGCCGCTGAACTCGCCGAGGACGATGGCACCGATCTCGCGCTCCTCGAGGTTGAGGGCGAGGCCGAGGGTGCCGTCCTCGAACTTCAGCAGTTCGTTGGCCATGGCCGAGGGAAGACCCTCGATCTTCGCGATGCCGTCGCCGGCAAGGGTGACCGTACCGACCTCCTCGCGCGAGGCCGCGTCCGGCTTGTACGACTGGACGAAGTTCTCCAGCGCGTCCCGGATCTCCTCCGGCCGGATCGTGAGCTCCGCCATCTGGGTTCCCTGCTCTCCTTGTTGGGCCCGAAGTTTCACTTTGGGGGGATGGGGACTCCCCCCAACAGGAGGTGAATCCTCTGCACGGCCCAACCAGGGCCGTATGTACGTACTGCTATTTCTCGGTATGCCGAGGTGCTGCGTCGCTGTCGCGGCGCCGCTAGCTCGCCATGCGACGGGCGGCCTCGTCCAGCCGGTCCGCCAGCGAACCGTTGATGACCTCGTCACCGACCTGGACACGCATTCCGCCGACGACGTCGGGGTCCACGTCCAGGTTGAGGTGGATCCGGCGGCCGTAGAGCTTGCCGAGGGCGGCGCCGAGGCGCTGCTTCTGGGTGTCGCTCAGCGGTACCGCCGAGGTGACGACCGCGACCAGACGGTCCCGGCGCTCCGCGGCCAGCTTGGACAGGGACTCCAGTCCCGCTTCCAGGCTACGACCACGCGGCGCGGCCACGAGGCGCACGACCAGACGCTCGGTGGCGGGCTTGGCCCGTCCGCCCAGCAGCCGGTTCAGCAGCTCGGTCTTGGCCCCGGCGCCCGCGGTGCGGTCGGTCAGGGCGGCGCGCAGCTCGGTGCTGGAAGAGACGATCCGGCCGAACCGGAACAGCTCGTCCTCGACCTCGTCGAGGTTGCCACGCTTCTCCGCGGCGGTGAGGTCGGCGATGTCCGCCAGCTGCTCCAGCGCGTCCACCAGGTCGCGGGGCTGCGACCAGCGGGCGCGGGCCATCCCGGCCACCAGGTCGGCGGTCACGCCGCTGACCTGGGCGCCGAGCAGGCGCTGGACCAGCTCGGCCTTGGCCTCTCCGGACTGCGCCGGGTCGGTGAGAACCCGGCGCAGGCCGGCCTCGCGGTCGAGCAGCGCGGTGACGGCCGCCAGCTCGTCGGCGAGCGAGGTCGCGTCCGCGGACGTGGAGTCCGTCAGCGCGTCGAGACGCTCCCGTGCGGCTGCCAGGGCCTCGCGGCTCGCTCCGTTCATCGCGCGGCCTCGGCCTTCTCCTCGAGCTCGTCGAGGAAGCGGTCGATCACACGGCTCTGCCGGGCGTGGTCCTCGAGGGACTCGCCGACGAGCTTGCCGGCCAGGTCGGTGGCGAGCTTGCCGACGTCCTGACGCAGCGTGGACGCGGCGGCCTTGCGGTCGGCCTCGATCTGGGCGTGACCGGCGGCGACGATCTCCTCGCGCTGCCGCTGGCCCTCGGCCCGCATCTCGGCGATGAGCGTGGCACCCTGCTCCTGCGCCTCCTGGCGCAGTCGCGCGGCCTCGTGCCGGGCCTCGGCGAGCTGGGCCTTGTACTGCTCAAGGACGCTCTGGGCCTCGGTCTGCGCGGCCTCGGCCTTTTCGATACCGCCCTCGATGGCCTCGCGACGCTCTTCCAGAACCTTGTTGATGTTCGGGAGGAGCTTCTTGGCGAGGAAGCCGAAGACGATGACGAAGGCGATCAGGCCGATGACGAGCTCCGGCCACGGCGGAACGAGAGGGTTCTCCTTCTCCGCCGCAAACTGAACCCATGCGTGGGTCATCTCAGTGCCTTTCGTCGAATGGGCTGTCGCTGTCGTTCGACTCAGGAGTAGACGAACGGCATGACGAGGCCGATGAGGGCCAGCGCCTCACAGAACGCGAAGCCGAGGATCTGGTTGGCGCGGATCAGGCCCGCGGCCTCGGGCTGACGCGCGAGGGCCTGCGTACCGTTACCGAAGATGATGCCGACGCCGACGCCGGGGCCGATGGCCGCAAGGCCGTAACCGACGGAGCTGAGCGAACCAGTGACAGCGGCAAGGGTCTGGGACATGCCAGTTCTTCCTTTTCTTTACGGACCGGTGGGGGTTGGCCACCGGACGACCAGGGGTTTCGGGGCGGTTTGGCTCAGTGGTGCTCGGCGAGCGCGCCCTGGATGTAGGAGCAGGTCAGCAGGACGAAGACGTATGCCTGGACGGCCTGGATGAACAGCTCGAAGGCGGTCATGACGATCGTCATCGCGAACGAGACACCGGAGTAGGCGATGCCGATGCCGTTCAGCATGTACCAGCTGGCGACCGTGAAGAGCACGAGCAGCGTGTGACCGGCGAACATGTTCGCGAACAGTCGCACGGCGTGCGTGAAGGGGCGGACCAGCAGGTTCGAGAAGAGCTCGATCGTCATGGCCAGCGGCAGCACCGGTCCGAGCGACTTGTCGTAGCCCGTGAAGTTCTTGAAGGCGCCGACGAAACCGTGCCGCTTGAAGGTGAGGGAGACCCAGAGGATGTAGACGATCGCCGCCAGGACGATCGGGTAGGCGATGATCGCCGTGACCGGGAACTGGGCGACCGGGATGACCGACCAGAGGTTCATCATCCAGACGAAGAAGAAGAGAGAGACGACCAGCGGGACGTACTTCTCGCCTTCCTTCTTGCCGATGGTCTCGTAGACGACACCGCGGCGCACGAAGTCGTAGCCGGCCTCGGCGACCATCTGGAGCTTGCCCGGGACGACCTTGGGCTTGCCGAACGCGGCCCAGAAGAAGCCCACGATGATGATGGAGCCAAGCAGGGCGAGCAGCATCGGCTTGTTGAAGTAAAAGCCGTGCGTGTTCCCCCAGATCGGCTCGAAGAGGAACGAGTGCAGGCCTGGAGCGACGGTCTCGAAGCCGCACCCGCTGAACAGGTGGCAGCTCGAGTCGAAAGCGAGCGTCTGCGTCGGATCAGCACTCACCGCGGGCTCCTTCATCGTGGCGCATAGGTACGGCAACCTCGTTGTGTCGGCGCGGCGTGCGGCCGCGTGTCGGCACGGGACTGGTGTGACGGATGTGGGGGCGGCTGGGGGGCATCTCGCCTCGCGATCGGACAGGCGTCAGCTCGGATGCCCGCGCCCGCGATGCCGCAGTTGGCACCGGACGATAGCAGTTAGCGCGCTGCGCCTTTATCCCGGCCCTACCTCTCACGACGAACGCCCTGTCTTTTCGGGCTTGTCACCCGAGGACGAGGCATCCGGATCGACGTAGAGGGTCTTGGCCTTCATGTGCGCACGCGTCTGTGCGCTGATCCACGCGAGGGTGGCGACCACAAGCGTGATGGCGAAGGCACGCGGGTTGAAGAGCGTGGTGTTCTTGAACAGGGCGACGAAGATGACCATCAGCAGCAGCTGAGCCGCGTAGAGCATCAGGCCCATCATCTGGAACAGCTGCGGAAATGACTTGGCGGTGCGCTGGAGCACGTAGAGACCGAGCCCCATGAACAGGATCACGACCAGCGTCGCGACGACGGCCCCGAGCGCTCCCTTGCCGCCCGCGACCACACCGCTGACGACGGCGGCGAGCGCGCCGACGACAGCCGTGGGCACGGCGGCCTGGGCCAGGATCCGGACGTCAGAAGACGGCATGGCGGCAACTCCGCTTTCACAGGGGGCAGGTGTCGTCATGGACGAGCGTAGTCCCGGGCTGAGCGATCGAGATCTCACACCAACGGACCGTCGCACTACGGTCCCTCGGCTCTATCCGGGGTTCTCGTGAACAGTATCACAAACTATTTGATGAGGTCTTTACCTGGTAGGTGTGCTTGCTGTCACACATGAGAGTGACTCTGCACGTCTGATCAGAAACACGGCCGCTTTGTCTGGTATTGGGGATCTTTGCTCCCCCACGACTTGGCAATGCTCTAGTCAGATTCTTACCTTGACCGTCTCAGGAACGGTCGGGAAATCGCCCACGAGTGCCGATTGCGGTCGCCCCGTTGACGCCGGACACACCGGCCGTGACGGGCGCGCGCTCATCGGACTCCGGTTCGGCGGGTCCGTCCTGCGCGGCCGCCTCCATGGCGAGTTCCGCTTCCGCCGCCGCGGCGGCGGCCGCACGCCGGCGCCGGTACCGGGGCGGCACGAAGCGCTGGGCCCACACGGGCACCCGCGGCGTGAAGCGCGGCAGGAGCAGCAGGACGAGGCCCACGGCGCTGAGGAAGACGACGCCGAGCACGATCCACATCGACGCCGAGTTGACCGAGTAGGCCAGCGCGCCGAAGGCGATCAGCGCCGACCAGAAGTACATGATCAGCACCGCGCGGCTGTGCGAGTGGCCGATCTCCAGCAACCGGTGGTGCAGATGCCCGCGGTCCGCGGCGAACGGCGACTGGCCGCGCCAGGTACGGCGCACGATGGCCAGCACCAGGTCGGCGGCCGGGATCGCGATGATCGTCAGCGGCATCAGCAGCGGGATGTAGACCGGCACCATCTGGTGCACCGTGGCGCGCTCGGAACCGGAGAACAGGTTCATCACGTCCGGGTCCACCTGGCCCGTGATCGAGATGGCGCCCGCGGCCAGCACCAGGCCGATCAGCATCGAGCCGGAGTCGCCCATGAAGATGCGCGCCGGGTGCATGTTGTGCGGCAGAAAGCCCAGGCACATGCCCATCAGGATCGACGCGAACAGGGTCGCGGGGGCCGCGGCCTCGATGCCGTACGACACCCAGACGCGATACGCGTACAGGAAGAACGCCACCGTCGCGATGCACACCATGCCGGCCGCGAGACCGTCGAGGCCGTCCACGAAGTTCACGGCGTTGATCGTGATGACGACGAGTGCCACGGTCAGCAGCGTGCCCTGCCACTGGGTCAGCGCCACGTTGCCGACGCCGGGGATGGGCAGCCACAGGATCGTCAGACCCTGCATCACCATGACGCCGGCGGCGATCATCTGGCCGCCGAGCTTGATCAGGGCGTCGATCTCGAACTTGTCGTCCAGGACGCCGATCAGCCAGATCAGGGCGGCGCCGGAGAGCAGGGCGCGCGGCTCGTTGGACTTCTCGAACACCCAGTTCAGGCTGGACAGGTGGTCGGCGACCAGCAGGCCCGCGCACAGCCCGAAGAACATCGCGATCCCGCCGAGGCGCGGAGTGGGCTCCCGGTGCACGTCCCGGGCCCGGATCTCCGGCATCGCCCCCGCCACGATCGCGAACTTCCGCACCGGCCCTGTCAGCAGGTACGTCACCGCGGCCGTGATGCAGAGCGTCAGCAGGTATTCACGCACGGGCTTCCCCACAGGTCTCGCTGGCCATCACAGCCCCACAGCCTAGCGGCGGGCGTATAGGGATGAGGACTTACGGGTAGCAAGGATGGTTGCAGACCTCGTTGTGACCTTCGCCGCGACCCCCGCCGCGGGCGGGCCGCGCCCGGTGGCGCGAGTACCTCCGATCAGCCCGGATACGGCGGGAAGGCGCCGGTCAGCTCGTGCACCTCGGCCCGCGCCCCGGCCGGTTCCGGGTGCCCGCGCACCACCGCGGCGAGCAGCTTCGCGATCCGCTCCATCTCCGGCTCGCCCATGCCCTGGGTGGTCACCGCTGCGGTTCCCAGGCGCAGGCCCCGGCCGTCGCCGTGCGGCAGCGCGCAGCAGTCCAGGACGATCCCGGCGGCGGCGAGCCGGCCGCGGGCGGTGCGGCCGTCCGCACCGAGCGGTGCCACGTCGGCGGTGATCAGGTGGGTGTCCGTGCCGCCGGTGGTGACGGCGAGTCCCTCCTCGGCGAGGTGGCCGGCCAGGGTGCGGGCGTTGGCGACCACCTGGTGCGCGTACGTGGCGAACGCCGGCGTCGCGGCCTCGCCGAACGCGACGGCCTTCGCGGCGATGGTGTGCATCTGCGCCCCGCCCTGGGTGAACGGGAACACCGCCCGGTCCACCCGCCCGGCCAGCTCCGCGCCGCACAGGATCATGCCGCCGCGGGGGCCGCGCAGCACCTTGTGCGTGGTCGCGCAGACGATGTCGGCGTACGGCACCGGGTTCGGGGCGGCGCCGCCCGCGACGAGGCCGATGGGGTGGGCGGCGTCGGCGATCAGATAGGCGCCGACCTCGTCGGCGACCTCACGGAAGAAGGCGTAGTCGATGTGCCGGGGGTAGGAGATCGAACCGCACACGATCGCCTTGGGACGGCGGTTGCGGGCCAGGTGGCGTACCTGCTCGTGGTCGATCAGCCCGGTCTCCGCGTCGACGCCGTACCCGACGAAGTCGAACCAGCGGCCGGAGAAGTTGGCCGGGGAGCCATGGGTGAGGTGACCGCCGTAGGGCAGGCCGAGGGCGAGGACGGTGTCGCCGGGGCGCAGCAGGGCGGCGTAGGCCGCGAGGACGGCGGAGGAGCCGGAGTGGGCCTGTACGTTCGCGTGCCGGGACCCGAACAGCGCGCACGCACGCTCCACGGCCAGCCGCTCGGCCATGTCCACGATCTCGCAGCCGCCGTGGTGGCGGGCGCCGGGGTAGCCCTCGGCGTACTTGTTCGCCAGCGGCGACCCGAGGGCGGTGAGCACGGCACGGGAGGTGAAGTTCTCCGCCGCGATCAGCTGGAGCGACGCCGACTGCCGACGCAGCTCCCCCATCAGGATCTCGGCCACCTCCGGGTCCTGCTCCCGCAGGACATCGGCCTCGTGCAGGGTGCTGACCGGCATGACGGGCTCCGGGCGGTCGACGGTGACGTATCCCCAATGTAGGCCGGGGTCGGTCGGAGGGCGCGGCGTCGGCCCGCCGTCCCGGCCCGGCGTCCGCGCCCCGGGAAGCTCACCGCGCCCGGCGCTACATCCGTGCCGGCACGCCCGTCAGCGCCGTCACCACCGGGTCCAGCGCGTCCCGTATCTCGTCGCCGATGGAACGGAAGAACGGCAGGGGCGCCCCGTAGGGGTCGTAGACCTCGTCCGCCTCGGCCGTGGGGGCCAGGAGCCAGCCGCGCAGGGCGGCGGCGGCGCGGACCAGGGCGCGGGCGCGCATGACCAGGCCGTCCTCCAGGGGCGGCAGCGTCACGGGGTCGATCGCGCGGACCAGGCGCGTGAACTCCTTGAGGGTGAATGTGCGCAGGCCCGCCGAATGGCCCATGGAGATGACCTGGGCGCGGTGGTCACGGGTCGCGGTCAGGACCAGGTCGGCCCGGATGACGTGGTCGTCGAGCAGTTCCCGGCCCATGAAGCCGGAGGCGTCCGCGCCGAAGTCGGCCAGCACGGTCTCCGCGTTGGCCTCCATGGGCGCGCCCTCATGACCCCATGTGCCCGCGCTCTCCACGATCAGCCCGCCGCCGAGCACACCGAGGCGCTCGGCGACGAAATGCCGGGTCAGCCGCTCGGTGATGGGCGAGCGGCACACGTTGCCGGTACTGACGTGGAGGATGCGGAAGGTGTCGCGCGGAAACCCGAACGTCGTCGTCTCCTCCGCGAGGCGCTCTCCGATGCCTATGCCACGCCCCGTTTCAGGGGCCGTCAATTCGCCACCTCAAGGTCGGGTACGACCTTGCGCAGCTCGTCCGCGGAGATGGCGCCCTCGCGCAGCAGCACCGGCACGTCGCGGGAGACGTCCACGATGGAGGACGGGACGTTGCCCGGGGTCGGTCCGCCGTCCAGGTAGACGGAGACGGAGTCGCCGAGCATGTCCTGCGCGGCGTCGCAGGTCTCCGGCGACGGGTGCCCGGTGAGGTTGGCGGAGGACACGGCCATCGGGCCGACCTCGGTGAGCAGCTCGATGGCGACCGGGTGCAGCGGCATGCGCACGGCGACCGTGCCCCGGGTGTCGCCGAGGTCCCACTGGAGGGACGGCTGGTGCTTGGCGACCAGCGTCAGGGCACCCGGCCAGAACGCGTCGACCAGTTCCCAGGCCATCTCGGAGAAGTTCGTGACGAGGCCGTGCAGGGTGTTCGGGGAGCCGATGAGCACGGGAGTGGGCATGTTGCGGCCCCGGCCCTTGGCGGCGAGCAGATCGGCGACGGCCTCGGAGGAGAACGCGTCGGCGCCGATGCCGTAGACCGTGTCGGTCGGCAGCACCACCAGCTCGCCCCGGCGGACGGCGGACGCGGCTTCGCGCAGACCCGTCGCGCGGTCGGTCGCGTCGTTGGTGTCGTATCGCCGTGCCATCTAACGGGCCTCCTCGTACACAAACTGCGGGGTTGAAGTCTGGGCGCCGCTCACGGCAGCGCCTTGCGGGCGGTGGCGAACCGCGGCCGGTTGTTGAGGTCGGGGTGATCGGCCGCGTCGGCCCAGCCCCGCTCCTCGGTGAAGATCCACGGCACCTGTCCGCCCTGGGTGTCGGCGTGTTCGATGACGACGACCCCGCCGGGCCGCAGCAGCCGGTGCGCGGTGCGCTCGATGCCGCGGATCAGGTCGAGTCCGTCCTCCCCCGAGAACAACGCGAGTTCGGGATCGTAGTCGCGGGCTTCGGGGGCGACGTACTCCCATTCGGTGAGCGGGATGTACGGCGGGTTGGAGACGACCAGGTCGACCTGGCCGTCCAGGTCCGGGAACGCGGTCAGGGCGTCGCCCTGGCGCAGGTCGACCCTGGACCCCTCGACGTTCTTGCGGGTCCAGCGCAGCGCGTCCTCCGAGAGCTCCACGGCGTGCACCCTGGAGCGCGGCACCTCCTGGGCGAGGGCGAGCGCGATGGCTCCGGAGCCGGTGCACAGGTCGACGATGCACGGCTCGACCACGTCCATGGCGCGGACCGCGTCTATGGCCCAGCCGACCACCGACTCGGTCTCCGGCCGGGGCACGAACACGCCGGGCCCGACCTGGAGTTCCAGGTAGCGGAAGTAGGCCCGCCCGGTGATGTGCTGGAGCGGCTCGCGCTGCTCCCGCCGGGCGATGACCTCCCAGTACCGGGCGTCGAAGTCCGCGTCCTTCACGGAGTGCAGTCCGCCGCGCTTGACGCCGTGCACGAACGCGGCGAGCTCCTCCGCGTCGGTGCGCGGCGAGGGCACGCCGGCGTCGGCCAGCCGCTGGGTGGCCTGGGCCACCTCCGATAGCAGCAGGTTCACGCGAGTCCTCCGGAAGTCAGCAAATCCTCGTGGTTCCTTACGCGGCCGCGAGCTTCGCCGCGGAGTCGGCGTCGACACAGGCCTGGATGACCGCGTCGAGCTCGCCGTCCAGGACCTGGTCCAGGTTGTACGCCTTGAAGCCGACACGGTGGTCGGAGATGCGGTTCTCCGGGAAGTTGTACGTACGGATCTTCTCGGAGCGGTCGACGGTGCGGACCTGGCTGCGGCGGGCGTCCGCGGCCTCCCGCTCCGCCTCCTCCTGGGCCGCGGCGAGCAGCCTGGAGCGCAGGATGCGCAGGGCCTGCTCCTTGTTCTGGAGCTGGCTCTTCTCGTTCTGGCAGGAGGCGACGACACCGGTGGGCAGGTGGGTGATGCGCACCGCGGAGTCCGTGGTGTTGACGGACTGCCCGCCGGGGCCGGAGGACCGGTAGACGTCGATGCGGAGGTCGTTCGGGTTGATCTCCACGTCCACCTCCTCGGCCTCGGGGGTGACGAGGACGCCGGCGGCGGAGGTGTGGATGCGGCCCTGGGACTCGGTGGCCGGCACGCGCTGCACGCGGTGCACGCCGCCCTCGTACTTCAGCCGCGCCCACACGCCCTGGCCGGGCTCGGTCTGCCCGCGGGTCTTCACCGCGACCTGGACGTCCTTGTAGCCGCCCAGCTCGGACTCGGTGGCGTCGATGACCTCGGTCTTCCAGCCGACGCGCTCCGCGTAGCGCAGGTACATGCGCAGCAGGTCGCCGGCGAACAGCGCCGACTCGTCGCCGCCCGCGCCCGCCTTGATCTCCAGGATGACGTCCTTGTCGTCACTCGGGTCGCGCGGGACCAGCAGGAGGCGCAGCTTCTCGGTCAGCTCCTCGCGCTGCTGCTCCAGCTCCTTGACCTCGGCGGCGAAGTCGGGGTCGTCGGCGGCCAGCTCGCGCGCGGTCTCGATGTCGTCGCCGGCCTGCTTCCAGGAGCCGTACGTGCCGACGATCGGGGTCAGCTCGGCATAGCGCTTGTTCAGCTTGCGCGCGTTCGCCTGGTCGGCGTGGACCGACGGGTCGGCGAGCTTCTTCTCGAGGTCGGCGTGCTCGGCGACGAGTTCCTCGACTGCCTCGAACATCTTTCGGCTCCTGTACTGCGATGAAGGGAAGGGGCGGGCGACCAAAAACGCCGGTCCCGGACGCACGCCCTCGCGGACGTACGGCCGTGGACCGGCGAATGGGGGCTCGCTACTTCTTGGAGCCGGCGGCAGCCTTGCCGAAGCGGGCCTCGAAGCGGGCCACACGGCCACCGGTGTCGAGGATCTTCTGCTTGCCCGTGTAGAACGGGTGGCACTCGGAGCAGACCTCGGCACGGATGGTGCCGGAGTCGATGGTGCTCCGGGTGGTGAACGACGCGCCACAGGTGCAGCTGACCTGCGTCTCGACGTACTCGGGGTGGATGTCGCGCTTCAAGGTTTCTCCTAGTTTTCGGGAGGGCGCCGGGTCGCCGCCGCGGGCTGCGGAGACGTGAACCGGGGCCGACGTACCAGTCTGCCAGGACTGGGGCCATCCCCCAAAACCGGGGGTGCGGCTGTTCTATTCCCCGGGGTGGTCCGGCGGCCGTGCGTCAGCCGCTCACCACGCCGTCGGCCTGGCCCGTGGCCGTGCCCTTGGTGGCGGACACGGGGATCGGGCGGTCGTTCTTCAGCGCGTCCCACACCAGCCGGGCCTTCGACTTCTCCAGCAGGACGCGGTTCGGGTCGGCCGGGTCGTACCGGACGGGCATGGTGACCATCGTCATGTGCCGGGCGTCGATGCCCTTGAGGCCGTCGGCGAAGTCGACGAGGGAGTTGACCGAGCCGAGGTCGGAGTCGGTGGTGACGGCCTTGGTGGCGGTGTCGGCGAGGTCGTACAGCTTCTTGGGGTCGCTGAAGACGCCGACGTTCTTGACCTGGCCGAGCAGGGCCTTGACGAAGGCCTGCTGGAGCTGGATGCGGCCGAGGTCGGAGCCGTCGCCGACGCCGTGCCGGGTGCGGACCAGACCGAGGGCCTGCTGTCCGTCGAGGGTGTGCGTGCCGGCCTTGAGGTCCAGGTGACTCTGCGGGTCGGCGATGGCCCTGGTCGTGGTGACCGGGACGCCGCCGAGTTCGTCGATGAGCTTCTGGAAGCCCGCGAAGTCGACCTCCAGGTAGTGGTCCATGCGGATGCCGGTGAGGGACTCGACGGACTTCACGGCGCAGGCCGCGCCGCCGGTGGAGTACGCCTCGTTGAACATCACGGAGTTCGCGGCCGGGTGCGTGGCGCCCTTGGCGTCGGTGCACGCCGGGCGGTCCACCAGGGTGTCCCGGGGCACGGAGACCACGGCGGCCTTCTTGTGGCCCTGGTAGACGTGCACGATCATCGCGGTGTCGGAGCGGGCGCTGCCGTCGTCCGTGCCGCCGCCGAGCTTCCTGTTGGAGCCGGCGCGGGTGTCGGAGCCGAGGACCAGGATGTTCTCGGAGCCGTTGTCGACCTTCGTGGGCCGGTCCTTGCCGAGGACCTGGTTGATGTCGACGCTGTGCAGGTTGCCGTTGAGCTTGAAGTACAGGTATCCGGCTCCGGCGCCGCCGAGCACCAGCACGCCCGCGGCCGTCCAGGCCGTCGCGAGCAGGGCCCTGCGACCGGCGCCGCGGGGCTTGCGGCGCCGGCCGCGGCCCCGTCGGCCGGGCTCCTGGGCACCGGGCTCGGGTATCGGTTCCGGCATGCTCTCGGCGGACACGGCACTCCTAGGTCTCGTCGATCGGTTACCCCCTGCGGTCAGGGTCGGGCGCGGTCGTCACCGCTCCATCGTCCCTCCGTACGGTGGGACGGAGAAACTCGGGACAGCGTTGCACGACGCAGAGTGCCCACCGCGTGGGGCGATGGGCACCGTGTGTAGTCGGCCGCGCCGGGAGTGCGGCGCTCACCTGCGGATTCGCAGCCCGTCGTCGAGCGCTTCCGGGCCGGTACGGAACGTCACCTTTGTGGCGAAGCTCTCGCGTCGCACACGACGGAGGCCGCCCCCGAGGGGACGGCCTCCGTCGGATGGAACCAAAGACTCAGTCGCCGTTCCCGGGGGTCGGCGTCGTCTTCTGGATCTGCATCAGGAACTCGACGTTCGACTTGGTCTGCTTCATCTTGTCCAGCAGCAGCTCGATCGCCTGCTGCTGGTCCAGGGCGTGCAGCACCCGGCGCAGCTTCCAGACGATGCCCAGCTCCTCGGCGCCCAGCAGGATCTCTTCCTTACGGGTACCGGACGCGTCCACGTCCACCGCCGGGAAGATGCGCTTGTCGGCGAGCTTGCGGTCGAGCTTGAGCTCCATGTTGCCGGTGCCCTTGAACTCCTCGAAGATCACCTCGTCCATGCGGGAGCCGGTGTCCACGAGCGCCGTCGCCAGGATGGTGAGCGAGCCGCCGTCCTCGATGTTGCGCGCGGCGCCGAAGAAGCGCTTCGGCGGGTACAGCGCGGTCGAGTCGACACCACCGGACAGGATGCGGCCGGAGGCCGGCGCCGCGAGGTTGTAGGCGCGGCCCAGACGCGTGATGGAGTCCAGCAGCACGACCACGTCGTGGCCCAGCTCCACGAGGCGCTTGGCGCGCTCGATGGCGAGCTCGGCGACCGTGGTGTGGTCCTCGGCCGGGCGGTCGAAGGTCGAGGAGATGACCTCGCCCTTGACCGACCGCTGCATGTCGGTGACCTCTTCCGGACGCTCGTCGACCAGGACGACCATCAGGTGGCACTCGGGGTTGTTGTGCGTGATCGCGTTGGCGATCGCCTGCATGATCATGGTCTTGCCGGTCTTCGGCGGGGCCACGATCAGACCGCGCTGGCCCTTGCCGATCGGCGACACGAGGTCGATGATCCGGGTCGTCAGCACACCCGGGTCCGTCTCCAGGCGGAGGCGGTCCTGCGGGTACAGCGGCGTCAGCTTGTTGAACTCCGGGCGGCCGCGGCCGTGTTCGGGCGCCATGCCGTTGACGGAGTCCAGGCGGACGAGCGCGTTGAACTTCTCGCGGCGCTCCCCCTCCTTCGGCTGCCGGACCGCACCGGTGAGGTGGTCACCCTTGCGCAGGCCGTTCTTGCGGACCTGGGCGAGGGAGACGTACACGTCGTTCGGGCCCGGCAGGTAGCCGGAGGTCCGGATGAAGGCGTAGTTGTCGAGGATGTCCAGGATGCCCGCGACGGGGATCAGGACGTCGTCCTCGGCGACCTGCGGCTCGGCGATCTCGTCGCGGCCACGACGGCCGCGGCGGTCGCGGTAACGGCCGCGCCGGCCGCGGCGGCCGCCCTCGAAGTCGTCGTCGTCCTGCTGCTGCCGGTCCTGGCGGCCGCCCTGCTGGCCCTGCTGCTGCCGCTGGCCGCCCTGCTGGTCGTCGCCCTTGTTGCGGCGGTCACCGCGGTCACCACGGTCACCACGCTCGCCGCGGTCGCGGTCACGGCCGCGCTCACGGCGGTCGCGGCGGCCGCGGCCCTCGCCGTCACCGGCGTCGTTCTTCGCGGACTCGCCCTGCTGCTGCGGCTGCTGGGCGGACGCGTCGGCCTTGGACTCGCTCTTCGCGTCGGCGCGGGCCTCGGTCTTCGCCTCGGCGGCGGCCGTCTCGGCGCCGCCCGCGGCGGGGCTGCCGGCCTCGGCGGTGGCGCGGCGACGGCGGCGCTCGGTCGGCGCGTCGTCTCCCCCGCGCTCGGCTTCGCTCGCGCGGGCGGTGCCCCCAGCGGCGGGCTGTCCGGGGATCTCGATCTGCTGCTGCGCCTTCTCGGCGGGCGCCTCGGACTTGGCCGCCTTCTGCGCGCCGTCCGCGCTCTCGCCGGTGCGGGCCTTGGAGGTGGCACGGCGCTTCGGCTTGGTCTCGGTGGCGGTCTCGGCCTTGGGGGCACTGCCCTGGGCCTGCGCCTCCTTGATGACCTCGATCAGCTGGCTCTTGCGCATCCGCGCGGTGCCCCTGATACCGAGGCCCGAGGCGACCTGCTGCAGCTCGGCCAGCACCATGCCCTCAAGGCCGGTACCCCGGCGCCGCCGGGAGCCGGCACCGGCGGCAGGCGCGGAGGCGTCCGTGGCGGGCGCGGCAGCGGTCTCCTCGACACGTGCGCCCATCAGATCGGTGGTGTCGCTCACGAAGGGTCCTTCCCTGGAGCGGACGTCGGCCTGTCTGGCTCGGCGACCGGTTGTGCTGTCCGGCTACGGTCCTGTCTTCGGTGAACCGTGCCGGGGCGGTGGTCCGCCAACGAACGCGGCGGAAGAGAAATGTGCGGTGATGGCGCTTCCGCGAGCCGTGGCACTCGGTGTCACGTGGCGTGGTAGCACCTGTTCCGGAGCATGCCCTGCGGCCGGCTCAGTGCTCGCATACGACGTACTGCCCAGGTACGACGCACGGGACACGGAGTGGCGTGGGAGGCTCCCGGAAGAATGTCTGTCCCGGACGGGGACACGTGGCACCTCGCCATGGTGGGGTCGGGTGCAGACTTGAGATTAACACTACCGGATCCAACAAACATTCCCCCTCTCCAAATCCGGCAACCGTGTGTCAGGGCGCAAGCGGAAGCACGCTCGCTCCCCGCATGTCCAGGTCCAGCCGGTTGGCGGCCCAGCCCTCACCGGCGAGGTGGGAGACCTTGTCGGCGGTGTCGGCGTCGGTCAGGGCCATGACGGTGGGTCCGGCGCCGGAGATGACGGCCGGGATCCCGTCCGCCCGCAGGCGCTCCACCAGCGCGGCGCTCTCCGGCATGGCCGGGGCGCGGTACTCCTGGTGGAGGCGGTCCTCGGTCGCGGGCAGCAGCAGTTCGGGGCGCCGGGTGAGCGCCTCCACGAGCAGCGCGGCGCGGCCCGCGTTGGCGGCGGCGTCGACATGCGGCACGGTGCGCGGCAGCAGTCCGCGGGCGGTTTCCGTCAGGACCGGCTTTCCGGGCACGAAAACCACCGGAACGATGGAATCGTCGGGGTCCATTCTGATCGCGCGGGCCGCGCCGGATTCCATCCAGGACAGGGTGAATCCGCCGAGCAGGCAGGCGGCCACGTTGTCGGGGTGGCCCTCGATCTCGGTGGCCAGGGCCAGCAGGGCCGCGTCGTCCAGACGGGCCTCGCCGCCTATGGTCACGGCGCGGGCGGCCACGATGCCGGCGCAGATGGCGGCGGAGGAGGAGCCGAGTCCCCGGCCGTGCGGGATGCGGTTGGCGCAGACGATCTCCAGGCCCCGGGGCTGGCCGCCCAGCAGGTCGAAGGCGGTGCGCAGGGAGCGGGCGAGGAGGTGGCGCTCGTCGCGCGGCAGGTTCTCGCTGCCCTCACCCGCGATGTCGATGTGCAGCCCGGAGTCGGCCACCCGGACGACGACGTCGTCGTAGAGCCCCAGCGCGAGGCCCAGGGCGTCGAAGCCCGGACCGAGATTGGCGCTGGTGGCGGGGGTGCGCACCCGGACGGCGGCGGCACGGAAGGCTGGACCGGCCATCGCTCGAAGACTCTCCTTGAGCTGCGTGACTGTCAAAGACATTCGATACGTACGTGGAGCCCCTCGGCCGCGCAGACGGCGCGGCGTTGCCCCTATGCGCAGTGCATATGCAACGAGTGGGTTCGGTACAGCCTATCGAAGGAAGGTTCAGTAGCGACATAGGGCGCACAGGAGGCGCACGATGCGTGTCGTAAGCCCTTTGTGCACCCTGACAGGGCCTGACAGGGCCTGACAGGGCCTGACAGGGCCTGACAGGGTGCTGGAAGACCCTGTCGGCCCCCACCGGGGAAGACCCCCGGAGCACCCCGGAGCCGCGGTGCCGCGGCTCCGGGGTGCCTGAGTGCTGCGCCGCCTCAGTGCCGCGATGCCTCAGGCGAGGCCGAGGCGCTCGGCCGCGGTGGCCGCGTCGACCGGGACCGTGACCGGCTGCGGCGCGCCGGCGACGGCCCAGTCGGGGTCCTTCAGGCCGTTGCCGGTGACGGTGCAGACGATGCGCTGGCCCGGGTCGACCTTGCCCTGCTCGGCGGCCTTGAGCAGACCGGCGACGGAGGCGGCCGAGGCGGGCTCCACGAAGACGCCCTCCTGCGCGGCCAACAGCCGGTAGGCGCGCAGGATTTCACGGTCCGTCACCTCGTCGATGGCGCCGCCGGACTCGTCCCGGGCCGCCAGGGCGTACTGCCAGGATGCCGGGTTGCCGATCCGGATGGCGGTGGCGATGGTCGACGGGTCCTTGACGACCTCGCCGCGCACGATCGGGGCGCTGCCGGACGCCTGGAACCCCCACATGCGGGGCGTGCGGGTGGCGATCTTGTCGGCGGCGTACTCCTGGTAGCCCTTCCAGTACGCGGTGATGTTGCCCGCGTTGCCCACCGGCAGGACGTGGATGTCGGGCGCGTCGCCGAGCATGTCCACGATCTCGAAGGCGGCCGTCTTCTGGCCCTCGATACGCACCGGGTTGACCGAATTGACCAACGCCACCGGGTAGTTCTCGCTCAGCGAGCGGGCGAGGGTGAGGCAGTCGTCGAAGTTCCCCTCGACCTGGAGGATCTTCGCGCCGTGCACCAGGGCCTGGCCCATCTTGCCGAGCGCGATCTTGCCCTGCGGCACCAGCACGGCCGAGACCATGCCGGCACGCACGGCGTACGCCGCGGCGGAGGCGGAGGTGTTGCCGGTGGAGGCGCAGATGACCGCCTTGGCACCCTCCTCCTTCGCCCTGGAGATGGCCATCGTCATGCCGCGGTCCTTGAAGGAACCGGTCGGGTTCGCGCCCTCCACCTTGAGGTGGACCTCGCAGCCGGTGCGCTCGGAGAGCACTTGCGCGGGCACGAGGGGCGTGCCGCCCTCACGCAGCGTCACGACCGGCGTGGTGTCGGAAACCGGCAGCCGGTCCCGGTACTCCTCGATGATTCCGCGCCACTGGTGGGTCATTGCTCGTTACTCTCCTTCAACCCGCATGATGCTGGCGACACCCCGCACGGTGTCGAGCTTGCGCAGCGCCTCGACGGTGCCGGTCAGGGCGGCGTCGAGGGCTCGGTGGGTGACGACGACGAGGGAGGCCTCGCCGTCCTTGCCCTGCTGCCGAACGGTGTCGATGGACACCCCGTGCTCGGCGAAGACCGTGGCGACCTGGGCGAGGACACCCGGTTTGTCGGCCACGTCCAGGCTGATGTGGTACCGCGTGACGACATCGCCCATCGGGGAGACGGGCAGCGCGGCGTACGCCGACTCGCCGGGCCCCGTGGTGCCGTTGAGCTTGTTGCGGCAGACGGCGACGAGGTCGCCGAGCACGGCGGAGGCGGTCGGGGAACCGCCGGCGCCGGGGCCGTAGAACATCAGCTGGCCGGCCGCGTCGCTCTCCACGAAGACGGCGTTGTACGCGCCGCGCACGGAGGCGAGGGGGTGGCTCAGCGGAATCATGGCGGGGTGTACGCGCGCCGTGACGGACGCCCCGTCCCGCGCCCGCTCGCAGATGGCGAGCAGCTTGATGGTGCAGCCCATCCCCTTGGCCGAGCGGAAGTCGGCGGCGGTGACCTCCGTCATCCCCTCGCGGTGGACGTCGTCCAGACGCACCCGCGTGTGGAAGGCGATGCCGGCGAGGATGGCGGCCTTGGCGGCGGCGTCGAAGCCCTCGACGTCGGCGGTCGGGTCGGCCTCGGCGTACCCGAGCGCGGTGGCCTCGTCCAGGGCCTCCTGGTAGCCGGCGCCCGTGGAGTCCATCTTGTCGAGGATGAAGTTGGTGGTGCCGTTGACGATGCCGAGCACCCGGTTGACCTTGTCGCCGGCCAGGGACTCGCGCAGCGGGCGGATCAGCGGGATGGCACCGGCGACGGCGGCCTCGTAGTAGAGGTCCCGGCCGTGCTCCCCGGCGGCGGCGTGCAGGGCCGCCCCGTCCTGGGCGAGCAGGGCCTTGTTCGCGGAGACGACGGACGCGCCGTGCTCGAACGCGGTGGTGATGAGCGAGCGGGCGGGCTCGATCCCCCCGATCACCTCCACCACGACGTCGATGTCCCCGCGTTTGACGAGCGCGGTGGCGTCCGTGGTGACCAGGGCCGGGTCGATGCCCTCGCGCACCTTGCTCGGGCGCCGTACGGCGACCCCGGTGAGCTCCACCGGGGCGCCGATCCTCTGGGCGAGGTCGTCGGCGTGCGTCGTCATGATGCGCGCCACCTCTGAGCCGACGACCCCACAGCCCAGCAGCGCCACCTTCAGCGGACGCGTACGCATCATCCGACCTCGTTTCCTCTTACCGTCTACGGTTGGACCAGTCTCACTCACCGGACGGGGGTTTCTACCCTTCGTCCGGATCCTGAGACGTTTATTTCATTTTCGCGGGGCCCGAAGACCGCAGATCTTCCCGCCCCGCAGCTCTTCCCGCCCCCGCAGGTCGTCGCTCACCCGCAGGTCGTCGCTCACCCGACGTCGAGACGCAGAAGATCCTCCTCCGTCTCCCGCCGGACGATCACCCGGGCCTCGCCGTCCCTCACCGCGACGACGGGCGGCCGGAGCACGTGGTTGTAGTTGCTGGCCATCGACCGGCAGTACGCCCCCGTGGCCGGTACGGCGATGAGGTCGCCCGGCGCGAGGTCGGCCGGCAGGAACGCGTCCTTGACCACGATGTCCCCGCTCTCGCAGTGCTTGCCGACGACCCGGGCGAGCATGGGCTCGGCGTCGCTGGCCCGCGAGACGAGGGCGACGCTGTACTGGGCGTCGTACAGCGCGGTCCGGATGTTGTCGGACATGCCGCCGTCGACGGAGACGTACGTGCGCAGCCCCTCCAGCGGCTTCACCGTGCCGACCTCGTAGAGCGTGAACGCGGTCGGACCGACGACGGCGCGGCCGGGCTCGACCGAGATCCGGGGCGTGCGCAGCCGCGCGGCCTCGCACTCCCGGCTGACGATCTCGCCGAGCGCCTTGGCGATCTCGTGCGGCTCACGCGGGTCGTCGTCGCTGGTGTAGGCGATGCCGAGGCCGCCGCCGAGGTCGATCTCGGGCAGCTCGACGCCGTGCTCGTCACGGATGTCCTTGAGCAGGCCGACGACGCGGTGGGCGGCCACCTCGAACCCGGACATGTCGAAGATCTGCGAGCCGATGTGCGAGTGGATACCGATCAGTTCCAGCCCGTCCAGCTGCAGCGCCCGGCGCACGGCCTCGGCGGCCTGCCCGCCGGCGAGCGGGATGCCGAACTTCTGGTCCTCGTGGGCGGTGGCGATGAACTCGTGCGTATGGGCCTCGACGCCGACGGTGATCCGGATCTGCGCCTTCTGCCGCTTGCCCAGGGACTGAGCGATGTGGGCGACCCGCACGATCTCCTGGAAGGAGTCGAGCACGATCCGCCCGACGCCGGCCTCCACGGCACGGGTGATCTCGGCGACGGACTTGTTGTTCCCGTGGAAGGCGATGCGCTCGGGATCCATCCCGGCGGAGAGCGCGGTTACGAGCTCACCCCCGGAGCAAACGTCGAGATTCAGCCCTTCTTCCTCCAGCCACCGCACGACGGC
This sequence comes from Streptomyces malaysiense, assembly GCF_000980885.2. Taxonomy (GTDB): domain Bacteria; phylum Actinomycetota; class Actinomycetes; order Streptomycetales; family Streptomycetaceae; genus Streptomyces; species Streptomyces malaysiense. The sequence goes on from NZ_LBDA02000019.1 coordinate 73,172, forward strand.
ACGCGAGAGGAACGCCTTCCCCGCGTAGAACACGTCGGCGTCGGCCCCGAAGGCGGTGCGCCAGGCGCGCGCCCGCGCCCGGAAGTCGGCCTCGTCCATGATGTACGCGGGCGTGCCGAACTCCTCGGCGAGCCGGGTCACGGGGACCCCGCCGACGGTGACGACCCCGTCCTCACCCCGGCCGACGGTCTGCGCCCAGACCTTGTGGTCGAGGACGTTGAGGTCGGTGGGCGGCGCGGAATAGTGGCCCTCGGGCAGGACGTCGGCGTGTCGGGGCCCGGCGGGATGGGCGGAACGGCTCATGACGGTGGCTCTCAGACTCTCTGTCTCTCTCCGGGGAACACGTGTCTCTCGGTTCCCTCAGAGATGTTCGGGTGCGTCGATGCCGAGCAGGGACAGGCCGCCGGCCAGCACCGTCCCGGCCGCTTCGGCAAGCGCGAGCCGGGCCTGGTGGGCGGCCGAGGGTTTCTCCTCGCCGATCGGAAGCACACAGGTAACAAAGGGCAGCACGGCATCCGCGACGGTGACGAGATGCCGGGCCAGCCGGTCCGGGGCGCGATGGGTGGCGGCCGCGGTGAGGATGCGGGGGTGGTCGGACAGGGCGGTCCGCAGAGCGGGGAGAACCGCCCTGCCGATGCTCGTATCGAACCCGGCGCCGACCTTGATACGGGCGTCGGCGGTGTCGAGGGGGCCCGGCTCGGCGGCGAAGCCCAGACGGGCGGCGCCCCGGCAGAGGGACCGGACGCGGGCGTGGGCGTACCGCACCCGGAACAGCGGATTGCCCTCCCGCTGGACGAGATGGTCGGCGGTGACGCGGGGCCGGTCGTGCGGGGCGGGATGGAGCAGCGCCCACCGGGCGGCGTCGGGCCCGAGCGGCGCGGGGTCCTCCGGAGCGGGCACGGGCCGCAGATTGACGGGCTCACCATGCTCCACGGTGGCCCGCCCGCCCTGGGTGGCGACGATCCGTACGACGGCGTCGGCGACGACCTCGGCCCGCACCTCGTACGGCACCCGCAACGCGATGACCTGCCCGGCGAGGGCGTCCCCGTGGCCGTACCGCTCCCCTCGCCCGCGGATCTCCCGCACCAGCTCCTGGAGCGGATCGGCCCGCCGGTCGAGCCGGAAGTTGAGGAACCCCGGCCCGGTGACGACGACGTCCTCGACACCGTCCGCCGCGATCAGCCGGGGCCGCAGGATCTCGGCGACCTTGAGCGGCGGCTCCCCGGCCGCGCGGGCGAGCTGGAGCGCGACGTTGGTCGCGTACTCCCCGCACCCCCCGGCCCCCGGCTCACTCACCACGACCCGCTCGGGCACGGCGACGCTCAGCTGCCCCTCGTCAACAGCACGACGCACCGCGTGCAGCACGGTACGGGACAGCTCGACGGGGGTCACGGGACAAGGGTAGGGGAGGAGGGGGGTGGGAAGGCGAGCCGGTTTCCCTGGTGAGACGGGGGCGGGTGCGGGGGTGGCGGAAGAGAGGGGCGGGGCAGGACGGCCCGAATCGCTCGGACGGCTCGGACGCCCGGGACGGCTGGGACGGCTCGGACGCCCGGGACGGCTGGGACGGCTCGGTGGCTCCCCTCACCCACGACCGGGGCCCCGAGGTTTCTACGACGGGGACCCCGAGGTCCCTACGACCGGGGTCCCGGGGTCTCTGCGAACCGACCCCGACGGCTCCACCCGTCTCACCCGATGGAAACCCCGCCGGCCACCCCGTCCGCGAGCCCGTCATCGTCATCGTCACCACTGCCGTCCCCGCCTCCCCCTCCCACTCCACCGCCCCCTCCCCCACGGCCGGCGCGACCCTGGATCAGCTGCTTGACGAGGCGCACGAGTTCGGCGGGTTCGAAGGGCTTGGAGAGGAAGGCGTCGACACCGACATCGAGGCCGGTCTCGACCTCGTACTGGGTGCAGGCGCTGATGATGGCGAGGGGCAGATGGTTCGTACGGGGGTCGGCACGCAACCGGGCGGCGGTGCGCAACCCGTCCAGCCGCGGCATGACGACATCGAGCGTCACGAGGTCGGGCCGCACCTGGTGCACCACGTCCAGACACTCGGCACCATCGGCCGCGGTCACGACCTCGAGCCCTTCCAGTTCGAGATTGACCCTGATCAGCTGCCGGATGACCTTGTTGTCGTCGACAACAAGCACCCGGCCCGACGCGCCCGGCACAACTCGAGAGTAGGACCGCCCGGGCCACCGCGTCCGGGTTTTCCCCACTTCCACCCCCTACAGGGGCCCCTCCCCGCAAACGGGTTCCTGATCACCCCTCCGGACCTGCTAATGTTCTACCCGTCGCAGCGAGCACAACGCTCCGCAACCGACACGCCCCCGTAGCTCAGGGGATAGAGCAACGGCCTCCGGAGCCGTGTGCGCAGGTTCGAATCCTGCCGGGGGCACCCTGCATGAGGTGTCCAAAGACCCCGTCACCAGCGGAAACGCTGCGGTCGGGGTCTTCGCGTTTGTGCAGGCGTGTGCCGCCCAAAGCGGCTGTATGCCGCGGTCTGTGGACGAGGCGTGGACGGGATCTTGGTGCATCGCCGCAGGTGAGTCCCGGCAGACATCCTCCGGTGAGGACGGGGCAGCGCGGGCAGTCGGTGTCACTCGTACTTACGAACCAGGGTCTCGCTGGGCCTGTTGCTACCCGCCGGCGTGGAGGCGGCCAGCAGGAGCCTTAAGGCGCCGCCACACCTCACTACTTTGCTGGGTCAACACCCATGCCTGCCAGGTCCCGCGGATTGAGCGCACTCACGAGCGGCGGCACTGCCGCAGGTGGCACTCCATCGGGAACCGCTAGGACGGCACGCTTCCCGGTGAAAGAGGCGGCCATGATTGAGTCTGTGCAGCAGACCCGGTCGTAGCTGGCTACGTCAATTTGACTTGACTGGCCGAAGGCACGAGCCCGATAGCTTCGAGATCCAGGATCGGCAGGAGTGGGGGGGCGATACCCAGCTTCACAGCAGACTGATGGATCGCTTCCCGGAGATAGGGGCGAGTCACTGGCGTGGCGATGACCTCCGCGAAGCGCCGCGCGATGGCCACTGGGACGCTCACCGGTTCAGGCGTCCGAAACACAGCAGCCACGTCCGCCACTAGACGCCCTTCAGACGTCACAACCTGCGCGCGCGTCCGGATGGCCAAACGGTCACCCTCCAACCGCTGCATCAGTTGGATGTCGGCCCGATCATCATCAGAGGGCTCATCAGCGTCTTCGTCCACTCGGTCGAAGCCGTCGACCCTACGGCCGCTCACCTCGTAGTAAACGATGTCAAACAGTTCAGCTAGCTGCTGGAGCTCTTCCAGGGATGAGACCTCCCGAAGCTCCGTAGTGCTCATGCAGCACCCCGACGCTTCCCCGCCACCGGCACGGGTTCAGCCCTGTGCGCCAGAGGTTCCCATGCGTCCGTACTGGGCCCCGACGCATCGACGACGTGCGCCTTCGTCGCCACAGCCATGCCTACAGCCCTGGCGTAACGCATGATCGTCGACAGCCGCGGATCTCCACCTAGGCGCTCGAAGTCCGAGACGGCAGACTGAGTAGTCTCCATGGCTTGGGCCACCTGCTTCTGAGTAATGCCACAGGCCTTGCGATGCCGCACTAGGGTCTCCACGAGCATCATGACTGCATCCGTGTCACTCGCGGCAGCACTGGTCCGTGCGTCGCCAAGATCGATGCCAAGCAACCCCGCCAGGTGCTCGTCCATGGGTGCTCCTTCCCCTGTCTGCCGAGTATCGCTCAGGACCGATATCACTTCAACGCCTCAGCAGGTGGATCAGTGTCGCTTGACCTGCTTTGCCACTCAGATAGCCGTTTGCGAGCGGTCTCAATATCGCCTGGATCGGTTTGTATGCCCTGCGTGGACTTCTTGTTCATGAACTTCAGAGCGAGCAGCATCGGCCCTGCCCCTTCGACCTCGCTGTAGAACAGCCTGAAGATGCGCTCACCGCAGTCCAGGCGGAGCTCCCACAGCCCGTTGCCCAGCGGTTTCCGATCCTTCGGTAGCAGTTCGTCTCGCGCTGCACGTTCCATGATCTTGCCGAGGCGGACCCGTTCGTGTTGGGTCAGGCGACACTTGGCGATCTCCCTGTGGACCACGTCTGCGTCCATCGGCGACCGGTAGAACTCCCACTTTTTGGCCATCTACCCCCGCCCTCCACGCCCCTTACATCAGATGACCTTACCCATAGCGGAGCGTTCATGACAGATCGTGACACCAGTGGAGTGCGCTCACCAGCGGGACCAGCACAGACGAGAAGGCGGCTGGAACCCATGAGCCAGGGATGCGCATCCTAAACACCGAGGCCCCTGGGCAGGTCGCCAGGGACCTCAGAAGAGGGAGCCCAGATCATTCGTACTCGCGGAGCAGGTCCTCAATGCGGCTGTTGGCGACCTCGTGCCGTCCGTCAAGGCACTTCGCGTACCGGGTCAGCAGGACCTCAACGCTATTGCCAGCGCGCTCGGCGACCTCGGTGGGATCGACTCCGGCGTTGAGCCACGTCGACAACGCCGAGTGCCGAAGGTCGTACGGCCTACTCGCGAGCGGCGAGGCCGCAGCGGCTGGCGGAAGCGCCAGGAGCCGAGCCTCCTGCCACACGCGGTAGTAGGTCGAAGACGGGACGACCGAGCCCTTCTCGCTGAAGAAAAGCCGCCCGTCTTCCGCCGTGCCGAAGGTGGCGAGGTGATCGCGCAGCACAGTGACGAGCTGGGGCGGGATGGGCACGGGCCGAACGTCCTCGGCCGGCCGATTCTTCAATCCGCGGTCGTCGTGGGTCTCGCCCGAGTCGGTCCACTGCTTGCCGACCGAAGGACGGGTCCGGTGGAGCAGCGCCGATCCCCAGCCCTGCGCAGGGAGGACAAGGTCAGTCTCGACCAGGCCGACCGCCTCAGCGGGCCGGAGGCCACCGAAGTACATCGCCGCGAACAGCCCGACGAGCCGCCGGCCGCGAGCACGCCGGTAGCCGCCCACATAGGACACTGCCGCCAGGAGATTACGTGCCTGCTCAGGGTTGGCCACAACGCGCGGATCGACCTGGTTCGAGACCTTGGGCTTCTGCCAGCGAACCGCCGTGATCGGATTCTCCCGCAGCTCCCCCAGGTCGACCGCGTAGTTCGCAGCGTTGACGAGAGTCCGCCGCTTCCGTCGCACGGTCTCGGCAGCTGCCGCGGTGCCGTCGAGCTTCAGCTTCAGCCCGTCGAGCACCGCACGCGCCGTTGCCGGCTCAGCGAGATCCGCAAGGGGTCGGGATGCCTTTGCCACCCAGTGCAGAACGTTCCGGACGTCATCCGGGGCCTCCCGATCGTTGGGCCCCGGCAGTACGAAGGCCCAGTTGCGTAAGGCCTTGCGGATCTCCTCGTCGGACGGCCGCCCTGCGCGCTCAACGAGCAGTTCCATGGTCACACTGGTCAGAGATTCGTTGATGGCGTCTCGCGTATTGGGTGCAGCGTGCGGCCACTTCATTGCGAGGTACCTCAAGGCGAAGTCGTACCAGGACAACAGCGACTTCTTCTGTTCCATCGAGGCCGGAAGACCGGTCTCCGTGTCGAATTCCTCGCCGCCCCGCATGGCACTCATGAGCTTCGCTCGGTAGTGATCAGCGAGCGCCTTGGTACGAAATGAGTCGGAGAAGACATTGCCCGCGACGGACCAGCGGACGCCATACGAAGGTGTCTTGGTGTCCCGCTTGCGTACGCCCCACACCTTCACGTCGAGGGACTTCACGCCGCCGCCTCCAACTGCCGCAGCCAGGCGGTGAAGTCGCTCCGCCAGACTCGCAGCTCGCCGTTGGGGAGCTTGAATGCGGCCGGTCCCTGCCCCAGCTCACGCCAGCGGTAGAACGTCCGGCGAGAAACGCCGCCCAGCTCGTCCAGGACTTGGCGAACAGTCATCAGCTCGTCGCGGCGGGTGTCCATGTCGGCTCTCCTTCCGTTCCGGGGGCGGGTTCGAGGGATGCGGCAAGCCAGGCTTCGGCGCGGGACAGGCCGGTACCGGCGAAGACCCAGTGAGCGAGGACGAGCGTGGTCTCGCCGTCCTGGGGGACGGGCGGCGAAGCTTGGGCCCGGCGCCATTCGGCGCGCGCGTCGCGGAGGGCGCCGAGGGTGGTGGAGTAGCAGCGGGACTTGGTGGAGAAGTGACCGCGGAAGCCGAGCATGTGGGCCCAGGCCCGCAGGCGGAGGTCTGCCAGCTCGGTGCGGGCGCCCAGGGACCAGGCGGTGCGGATCATGCGCCGGGCGTGTTCGCTGATCCGTGCCTGGGCCAGCTCGGCAAGGAAGCGAATCGGGCGGTCCAGGGTGCCGGTCGCTGCCTCCGCACCCTTGGTGGCGTACTTGGCGATGTACGCCGCCACGGCCCGCTCGGTCAGCTCCTGGCCGTCGTCGAAGTCGGCGGAGCGGATCGTGCGGACGTCGAGCTGTCGGCCGAAGACGAAGGTGTGAGCCCGCTCGTCGATCACCGGTCCGTCGACTCGCACGGTGGTGGCAGCGGCCTGGATGGCATCAGACAGCAACTCGGCCGTGGCCCAGGCAGGAGGTGCGGAATCTCCGCCCGCCGGGCCGTCGAGGCGGATGACTGCGTGGAAGTGGACGGCGCCCCGCTTCTGGTACTCGGCCACCTTCGCGAAGGAGATCCGGGCGTGGTGCTGGAAGGCCCGCTGAGTGAGGCCGGCTCGCTTGGCGACTTCACGGCGGAGGTAGATCGAGAACCGCCGCCACAGCGCCCCTGCGTGCGCGTTCCACAGCACGGCCGCTTCGTAGTCGTAGGACTCCGGGTCGAGGGGTGTCCCCAGGACGGCGTCACCTTCCTCGTGCCGCACCCCGCAACGGCAGTTCCGGCCGCCGGAGGGGCGATTGTGGACCGAGCCGAAGCTAGGGGCGGTGAAGGTGGCGAAGACGCGCGGGTGCGTGGCGACCTGTTCGGGCGTGCCCTTGCCGCCGCGGAGTCCGGCGGTGATCAGGTGGTAGGTGTCGCGGCGGTAGGTCTCGGCACAGGCCGCGCAGCGAGTGGCGCGGCGGTTGTTGCAGCGGACGAGGAGCTGGCCAGCGGGCAGGGTCGACGAGTCCAGGGCATGCAGGACACGGCCGATCTCGCCGGTCGTGGTGTCCACCGCGTACTCGGTGCGGTGGCCGTCGAGGCGGACAGGGCGGGTGCAGCCGCCCAGGCCGGACAGTTGGCGGGCCAGTTCGGGCATGGTGCCGAGAGAGGCCAGCATGGAGAGTTCCGCCAGCGGAGGCGGAGTCTGCCGGGTGATGATGGCAGTTCCTTTCGGCTGTTGCGACGGTTGGGAGGGACGGCCCCGGGGCGGCGGGATGCTTGGCGGCTTGTTGCCGCCCCGGCGGCCGGTCAGCGCTTGTTCGCGCTGCTGAGGAGGGAGCGCAGGACCACGGCGGCGATGGCCACGGACACGGCCGAGACAGCGACCGCCGCCAGGAGTGCGGTGAGCACGATTCCGACGACGACCACGGCGGCGACCGCGCCGACACCGACGCCCGCGTACGGGGCGACCGGTCGGCCGGCGACGGAGGCCGAAGCATGCGTCTGCTGAGGCGTGACGGTTGCCCTCGGCAGCGTCGGGACGTCGGGCAGCTTGGGGCGGAACACGGTGAGCCTCCTGGTCAGTGGTGGGTGCCGTTGACGACGCCGACCCCGGAACGGGTGCCGGACTCGATAGCCGGAGCGAGGAAGGTGTGGGAGAGCCAGAAGCCGAACAGCGCGATCACGACGGCGACCCAGAGCCGGACGCCGAGGAACTTGATCGCGGCCCAGGCGATAAGGCCGAGGACGAAGACGAGCGGCAGCGAGACGGTCACACTGAGCTCCCTTCAGCGGACGGCACAGCGGTGGGTGCGGGCGGCCAGCTCGGCGGCGGCGCGGCTGTCGTAGTCCGTGGCGAAGCCGCAGCGCGGGGCCGTGCAGGCAGCGGTGTGCTTCTCGCGGCCCCGGCCGTCGTAGTAGGTGGCGACCTGGACGGGCCCGATGCGGGTGACGTCTCGGAAGCGGCGGTTGGCGGGCATCAGCGGATCTCCTTCGGGGTTTCGCCGGTGAAGTCGGTGACGTGCTCGGCCAGCCAGCGCAAGATCTCGTCGCCCTCGTAGCTGTCGGCGGTGAGGATCACGGGCTCGGCGATGAGCACGGCTTCGGTGAGGCGGTTCTGTCGGGTCAGCTCGGCAGCGCGTTGCAGCGCGCGGAGCGTGGACGGGCGCACGGTGGAAGGTCCTCCGGGTCAGGTGAGTTGGGCAGCGATGGCCTCGGCCAGCGGCAGCGGGACGCCGAGCCGGGCTCGAAGGGTCGAGGTGTCGTTGGGCGTTCCGGTCCGGGCGCGGTGTTCGTCGGCGACCTTGCGCGCGAGCGTGACGAGCGCCGGCGGAACTGGTGGGTTGGAGGGGCGAGCTGGATCCGGCCCAGCAGCGGGCAGTTCAGATGCAGAGGCGGGCACTTCCGGTGCCTTGGGTTCGGGGTCCGACTCGCGCCCCGCCGCTGAGGCGTCCGCGGTTGATCCGTGGGCGAGCAACGTCCCGCCCAGGAAGGCGACCGCGGGCCATCCGGCGACGAGGATGCGCAGCCAGGCCGGTACAGCGCCCAGGTCGAGCAGCCCGGCTGTGGAGACGTTGGCGCCCAGCGAGGCAGTCAAGGCAACGAGGAACCAGCACCAACCGGCCGCTTTCGCCCCGCCGGAGCGGAGCCGCCGCCAGGCCGCCACCAACAGCAGGTCGACGGAGACCGGGTAGGCCCATGCCTTCCATCCGTGCTGTCCAGCAGCCGAGGCCAGGTCGTGCAGGTGGGCGAAGGACAGCGCGGCGGCGATCACCGCTTGGATGAGTACAGCGTCGAGGCGGACGGGCAGGGCACGCACGGCGTGACTCCTTCCGGTTCCAGGCATGGAGGGAGTAGGGACTTGGCACGGGACAGCCGTGCCGGCGGTAGGAGCGGGGGTGGTTACTCGGTGACCGGGCGAGCCGTGGGCACAGGCCCGGACGCCTCAACCGGCATCGGCGGTACGTAGGGCCGGAAGGGATCGAGCGCCGGTACGTCGGGGATGTGGTGAGCCGCAGCGCGGCAGATAGCCGCGGCCTCGGCGAGGGAGAGGTAGGGGGTACGGATGCGGGACCAGCCGCCGGAGGTGTCGCCGACAACGGCCAGACCCGGCAGCTCGGGGGCGATGGCGCAGGCCGCGAGGACGGCCTCAGGGGCGATGTCGCCGAGCGCCATCTTGGCCGAGGCTTCGTCGTTCACGCGGTGGCAGACGCGGCCCGTGAGCTGAGCGCGGAGCATGGTCGCGCCCTTGCCCAGCTCGGCGCCGAAGCGCTGCCCGCACACTTCGAGATAGATGCCGGCGGCCCGGCCGAGCTGGGCGAGGCGGATGAGCTGGGTAACCATCTCGTCCCGCCGTTCCTCCTCCTTCCGCGTGGCGACGAGGAAGAGTTCGGCCACCTCGTCGATGAAGAGCACGATCGGAGCGGGACGTTCCTCGTCTGGCAGTCCCCAGATGTCCGAGGTGATCAGCTCTTCCGGGGTGCCGGGCGCGATGCCCTGCCGGGCCTTGATCAGGTCGTATCGGTCCTCCATTTCCTTCACGAGCACGGGAAGCAGCTCGGCCGCCTGGTCCGGATCGGTCGCCAGGGCGGAGAGCCGGGGCGCGAAGGGTGCGAGCTCGACCCCGCGCTTGCAGTCGATTCCGACCAGGACGACCGGCTGAACGGCAAGCCCGGTCAACAGGTTTCGCAGATACATGGACTTGCCCGAGAGCGTGGCCCCCAGCACCAGTTCATGCGGCACGGTCCGGTAGTCCCGCACGAGCGCGGTCGCGTCTTCCCGTAACGCCACCGGGACCCGAAGCGGGCCGCTGTCGAGACGACGGGGCATCCGGACCTTCCGCAGCACATCGAAGCCGACGAGACGCAACTCGACGACGCCCGGCTTGATGTCCCGCACATGGACGGCGTGGACACCCCAGGCGTGCCGGAGGCGTTCGGCCGAGGCCGCCACGTCCGCCGGCTCCTGCCCCGGAGCCAACCGCAGCCGGATGCGCAGCCCGGTAGTGGTCGGCCGGATGATGCCCCGACGAGGAGGCACCGGCCGGACCTCACGGCGGGTGGCCGCCCGAACGGCCAGCGCCCGCCACCGGGACGGCTGCACGGTCAGGCCACACGCGTCCATGGTCGAGGAGTACGACGCCAGCAACCGGGCCACTGAGAGCGGCAGCCCGACCGTGGACCAGTACACCGCCGGGTAGGCGTGCCGGGCGTAGGCGGCGCCGCCTATAGCGGCGAGCGGACCGCCCAGCTCGGCCAACGTCAGCAGGTCCGTCACAGCGATCAGCCCGCCTGAGCCATCGGGAAGGCACCCGGAGCAACGGCGGTCGCCCGGTAGGCGATGCCGTGCCGCTCCTGGCCGTTGAAAACGCTCTGCCACGGCCGCGCCACCAGACCCGGCAGCGAGACCGGAGCACCGACCGTCAGGCCCTCGGTCACTCCGCTTTCCGGGACAGTGACCTGGATCAGCGACGACTCGCCCTCGTCGATGTAGACGACGCCGACGGTCATCAGCGCCTCACCGGTCACCGCATCCTTGGCGATCTCACCGGTCTGCCGGTCGCGCACCTTCGGCGCCGGAGCCTCGGTGAGCAGGATCGTGGCGGTCGAGGCGTCAACGCGGATCACACGCACAGGAATTCTCCTTCTGGGATGGATCAACCTGCCAGTCCTGACAAGTTGACTTAGCAAGTTCGAAGCTAGAGATGACAGGTTGACTTGTCAAGTCGCTATCGCTGGAGACTCGCCGAAGGGCGGCATCAGCTCAGGCGGTAGATGTCTTCGAGTTCCTGCCGGTCAGCCGGGAGGAGCACTTCGGAGACCTGCAACGACCGGCCGGAGGCATCACAGGCGACGACCAGGACACTCAGCACTGGCATGCCGTCCGGCAGCTCCAGGAGCTCAGCTTCACGGGCCTCGGGCAGCCGAGCCGACACACGCTCGATCACATGGTCGAAGCGGACCTTCTTCCGCGCTTCGAGATGTTCGCGGCTACTCCCGCTCAGAGGTTGGCCGGACCCCAGCTCAGTGCCCTCCACCATGCCGGCGGGGAAGTACGACGAGACCAGCTCAACAGCTTCGCCGTCCTCTTCGACCTGAAAGCGGCGCATGAGGACCTCGGCCCCCTTCGGCAGGCCGAGCGCCGAGGCGATCCGAGTCGGGACGGGCACGTGTGCGACTTCGATCAGTCGCCCCAGACCCTGCGACTCGTCGCGCTCCAGCGCCTCACGCCCCCGCCGATCCTTCTGTTCGACGACTTCCGGACGGCCCCGGACGATCGTGCCGTAGCCCTGCCGGGACTCCAGCCATCCGTCCCGCTTCAGCAGATCCAGCGCTCGTACGACGGTGGGGCGGGACATCCCGAAGGCCTGCACCAGTTGGTTTTCACTCGGTACACGGCTGCCTGGCGCATAGGTGCCATCCTCGATACGACGCTGAAGCGTCTGGGCGAGGCGCACGTACTTGGGTGGCTCCACTTCATACGCCATGAACGCCGCCTGTCGAGATTGGCCAAGTCAACTGGTCAATCAGACTACCGACAGATTCAAGGTTGCAGTAGACGGGGCGGGCTATCCCATCACGCCGGCCAGGCATCAGCCACCACGAAGGAGACGACCGTTCCGCCGAAGTGGCTGGGCCCGGAGTGCCATGAGTCGGCGATGGAGTCAACGAGGAGCAGCCCCCGCCCGTGAGCATCGTTCGCTTCCGGATGGCGCAGCCGTACGTTCGCCGGAAACCCCGGGTTGTGGACATCGACACGGAGCGAGGTTCCCTCACGGAACCACTCGACTCGCACCAACCAGGGATCCTCCGACTTCCCGTAGCAGATGGCGTTGGTCACGAGCTCCGAGAGCATCAGCGTGCAGTCGTCGATCGAGCAAGCCGGGTTGTACGGAGCGATGAACTTCCGGAACCAGCGCCGAGCCCGGGGCACAGACTCCGGCACAGGGTGCAAGGTCATCGCTCCGAGCCGCGGCGAGTCCTGGCAGGGGTATCGGTCGATCGTGTAGGCCATTCGTGCTCACTCCTTGCCACTGCCGTCGCACTCGAGGCAGCGCCGCTTCGACGTGGCACGGTTGCGGTCATTGGCCGTGGCAAGCGCCAGCGCCGTTCGGGACACAACGCGCTTCCAGCCACGCCCCCGACACCCCCGGCAAGCTAACCTCGCATCCTGCTCCGGCCGCCGACTCGTCACGTCGTGCCTCCTTCTCACCCAAGTGGCCTTAGCCACTTTCTGGATAGTGGCATTAGCCACTTCGGGAGTGCAAGCGGTTCGCCGCAACTGGCGCGTCGTCAGGTGAGCGGATAACCCTGCTCGAACGCCCAGCGGTGCGGCGGGTAGGTGGCTTCGGCGAACTCCAGGGGCCGGTCCTGGAGGTCGAAGACAACGTGATGAACGACGAGGACCGCGGATCCTGGCTCCAACCGCAGGTCGGCCGCCTCCTCGTCCGTGGCGAACCGAGCGCACATACGGTCTTCCGCGTAGCTCCCTTGACGCCCCGTCATCCTCTCGACGTACATCAGCGTCCCTTCCTGGATCCGCTCAGGATCCATGAGCTTGGGCGCACGCTGACCGACGTCTGGAGCGAACCACGAGGTGGAGAGCGTGATCGGACCATCCTGGTTGTTCGTCACGCGCCGGCGGTGTACGGCTCGACGATCCTTCGCCAGACCCAAGGCCTCGGCTACGTAGTCCGGCGCCTGCAGCCAGCCGGCCGACGTGATGACCGCGTACTCTCCGGGCGTGTAGATCTTCCCCGTCTGGCGGGCACGTCCGTACAACTCCCTTGCGCGTCGGTTCACTTCGAGACTACGCACGTAGGTTCCTGAGCCTTGGCGCTTCTCGACCAAGCCTTGATGGCTCAGCGCTTCCAGCGACCGCGCGGCCGTGGGCCGGGACACCTTCCAATCCGTGGCGAGCTGCCGTTCCGAGGGCACCTCATCCCCCGGGCGCAGGTCACCCCGGAGAATCTGATCACGGATGTAGTGGGCAATCTGGAGATACTTCGGTTGAGCCTCTTCGATCTGAGGCATCTCCCCTCCTAGTTCAAGTGGCTATGGCCTCTAGCCACTATAGGGTGAGTGGCCAACGTGTAAACCCGTAGTCTGAACGCATGACGCGGTTGATCGTCGCAGCAGGCGGAGGAGGCGACGCAGTCGCCGCCGCCATGCTTCACGCCGCCCTCTACGGCGACGAGGGCCAGGCGGTGATACTCACCTACGCCTGGGACCGCCTCCTGATCGACCCGCTACCAGGCCCCCGGCGACCCGCCGACTTCACCGGCCTCGAACGCCTCACACCGTCCACCTGGGCAGTGCCGGCGCAGGCACGCACGGTCGCACCCGCAGGCTCCACACTCCCCCGGCTCGCAGCAGAGCTCCCGCACACCTTCGCACTGCTCGACCCCTACCGTGGAGCCGAAGGCCTCACCCACCAACTCGAAGATCTCGTGAGCCACTTGGAGCCAGAGTCGATCGACCTCTTGGACGTGGGCGGGGACATCCTCGCGCGGGGTGATGAGCCAACGCTGAAGAGCCCACTCGCCGACGCCCTCTCGCTGGCCGCGTGCTGCCAAGTGAACGCGCCGGTGAGACTGCTCGTGGCGGGACCGGGCCTGGACGGTGAACTCCTGCCGGAGGATCTAGCCGACACGCTCGGCCCCGTCGTCCACACCTTCGCCGCGAGCGATCTGGAGGCGATCAGCTCAGTCCTGGAGTGGCACCCGTCCGAAGCGACCGGGCTCCTCGCAGCAGCGACCAGGGGCGTGCGAGGCACGTGCGAGATCCGAGACGCAGGACTCCCCGTACCGCTCACCGACGATAGCCCGACGGTGCACGAGGTCGACCTGGACGACGCTCTCAGCCGGAACCAGTTGGCCCGAGCCATCATGGCGACCGCGCACTTGGACGAGGCTGAGACCTACAGCCGCGAGATCTGCGGCTACTCGGAAATCGACTATGAGCGCAACAAGGCTCTGTGGCTCAAGGAGCAGCAGCCGGCCAAGCTGGACCCGGCCACCATCTGGGCCCAGCTCGACCAGTTCGAGCGCGAAGCCCGGGCCCGCGGAGTCACCCACACGACGTTCCGCCGCATCACCGAGGCGCTGAACCTCAGCGGCTCGCAGCGCAACGACTTGCGGCAGCTCCTCATCAGCAGCCGACCAGAGCAGTACGACGCGCCCCTGTGGCGCATCCCAGATCGTCCTGAGTAACAAATTTCTTCACGGGTTCAAGGCGGCTCGCTCCGCTCACCGCGCGCGGCCCGGCCCCCGGCCGGGCCTGCGCTCCTGTCTCCGCCCCGCTCCAGCCCGGCCGGCGCCCGTGCCGCGCGCACAGCAATCAGCCACTTGCCGTCAGAGAAGGGGTCCGTCGTGGCTGGGGCGGTCGGCTCCACGGCTTTACGGAGCCACTTTGGCGCGAGCCTCGAAGATCATGGCCCCAACGTCGTGCTTTACCGGGCAGGTCCACAGACTGCCCGACGCGCCGCAAGCTTACGGGGCCATGATCACTCGCGCCAAAGCAGCGCCACCCCAAAGCCGCTCCGCCGACCTCACGTTCGGACTCTCGGTTACACGCCTCAAGCGCCTTGGTTTTCGCCTAAGCTGACCACGCGAAGTATCGTCCAAGCACAGTGAACTCCGTGACTACAGTTTCACCAGCAATGCCCAGCCGGCCGCGCGATCAATGGGGAATTAATTATGGGCGGGGGAACCTCCAAGTACTCGGTCGAGTATTCATTCGTCAGCAATTGCACACAGGCGTCTATTCTATCGCCAGCCTACCTGGACGGTGTAACGGAAAGAAACCCCTCCTTGGTCAAGTCGCATATATACGCCATCTGCACCCGCTCCCGCATTACGGTACCAAGCGGAGGGGTAATTATTGGCGAAGACACGATAAAAGTGACCTTCCTGTCTCAATTCATGCATGCGGTAAACGAGATCACATTCGAGAGGCCTAACTCTTTCGGGATCCCGGGATTGCACGCTTCCAGCGAATGGCCCCACACTCAGGTGACGTTCCTGGACGGCGAGGGTCAAATACGTCTGCAGGCCACTGCCGCCAACCTACTTACCTCCTTGGCCAGCGACTACGAGATCGGCGAAATCGACGAAGTCCATAGAGAATTTCTGGACCTGGACGTCGTCTATATCGGTCGCGCATACGGAGCAACCGGAAATCGCAACGCGATCAGCAGGCTAATGAATCACGAGACCTTGCAGCGAATTCAAGGGGAGCTGTCGGTGAAGCGCCCAGACTTGGACCTCTGGCTAGTCCCACTATCGTTTCAAGGCTTCTCAATCATAGGCGAGTTCGGCACCTGGGTCGGAACGGTTACGGATGCCGAAGAGCGCGCACACGCAGAGGAAGTGGAGCGGTGCCCGATTCCTGAATCACAGCGCGTCGCCCTTACGGAAGGGGCTTTGATCAAGTACTTCGACCCCGAGTACAATAAGAACCTGAAAGGAACATTCCCCAGCCGCAATCACAAGGACTATTCGGCGGTATATTCGAGGGAATTGATCGGTGCGGGTTTTGATCTCGAAACCACTCCAGTGGGTACACGACTCGGAAGTGCCAAGATCCCTCACAGTTGGGCTCACGCGACAGTGTTTTCCCTTCGTACTGACAGTGAGAAACGTTCCATACTCGATCTCACATCACCACAAGGATGAGAATCCGCCCACCGCGGCGCTAGCAGATAGAAGTAGTTGGCGTCGCCTCGCCACCACGGTTGCGCCAGTGTGACTTCCCCTGGATGCCATCAAGCAGCGCGGCTGGGACCTTGCGGGGCGTGGCGAAGCGCACGCGCACCTGGTTGTTCAGCAAGCCCGCCGTCGTGGCTGACTGTCGTCGGCTGGGATTCAGACGGGTAGCAGCGAGGGCGCCGGCGTCAGTCAGGCGAGGCAGGGTTGGGCCGTCCCTGGGCCGTCCGAGGCCGCTCAACAGTGGCCAATGACGACCACTAGGCGCACGAGTCCACTGCCCCTGGACAGCAAAAATCCAGCTCACCAAGATCCCCGGGAAGACCCAGGGCAAGAAGACAGCTCCGGGCTCGCCCATTGAGGCACGGAGACAACAGGGAATCACGGTGGTCGAACCAGTAAGGTACGGGTCATGTTTCGCCAGGTCAGGCAGCGTCCACCTATCGAACCGCCGGTTGGTCGTCTCTCATGAGGCCAGCGCGTCTAACTAGGGTCGCTTCGACTTCAGTCAGCCCCACCTCTTGGGCAAGCTTCACGATGGTCCCGATCGTGACATCGTTCAATAGTTCTCCCGCACGTACTCGTACGTTCGGTCGAACAGCTCGCCCTTGATCGGCAGGCTGTAATCCTTCAAGACGGAACGCAGCTCGCGACGGACGCGTTTATCGCCCGCGTCGCTCGCGCTCCAACCGGCATAGGCGACCTCGACGACGATCGAATCGATCCGCTCGGCTATGTCGGGGACGATCTTGTGCAGCCCGGTCGGTGTGTTCTCCGCAACGATCTGCGTGAGCGCCCCACGCTTCGGATCAGCAAGCCGCTCGAGCACTCCCTGGTCGCCCCGTTCCGCTGCGCGATCCGCGGCAACCACGTCCTGAGCGATTTTCAGCGCTTCCTCGAGGAACGCCAGCGAGTCCTCGACATTCTCAATCGCCTTGGCACGGAGCTTCTCGATCCGCTCCGCCAGCGACCGGTACGCCGGGCTCTTGGTATCTGCGAGCCGACGCCTGAGGCGCGCCTCGATGGAGTCGAGGACCTTTTGGTACACGTCATCGGCCGTCGACTCCGGCGTCTGCTGCTCGGAGAGCATCAGCTGCTCGGCGATCTTCTTCACCAGCGCCAGGCCAGCAGCATCGAGTGTGACTGTTTTCGACGGCATGGACTTCACGCCCACATCGGTCATGTGACCATGAATCAGGTTAGTGGTCTTCGCGCCGAGACGTGCCCAAAGGAACGTCTTGGAGACGTCCTTGGGCCGGATCGACTCGTACACCTTCGCGAGCCAGAAGTACTGCCCCTTGAATGGTCGGAGCATCGGGTGCGGGTCCAGAAACTCCCACACCGTCTGCAGCGCGACGTAAGTCTCGATGAACTCGGTGCGCTGCGCGCCGCCCTCAGGAATCCGCTCGTGGGCCTCGGCCAGTGACTCGAACGACGAGTCACTAGTGTCGATGCCGTCGAACAAATGCAGCAAACGCGTGAGGTCGGCGACAAACTTTCCCGCCAGCTTGGAGGCGTCGGTGACGTTGAGCTCGTTCTCATCGTCTTCCTTCGCCTTCGGGCCGGCGACTGCCTTGCCAATGGCCTTTGCTAGCCCAATGTAGTCGACGACCCGCCCGAAGTCCTTGCGCTGACCGGTGACAGGGTTCTTCCACGGACGGTTGGGACGCGTGATCGTCTGGAACAGGTTAGTGTCCTTGGCGGGCTTGTCGAGATACAGCACGCCCTCGATTGGCGCGTTGAAGCCGGTCATCCACTTCGCGGTGACGACGATGAACGACATCGGGTCATCGACCTTCTTGAAGCGGCGCTTGAGTGCCTCCTCCTGCTCCGGAGTGAGCAGGTGCTTCTTGTGCTCCTTTGGGGTCTCCTTGCTGTCGGCGACGTGCATCACCACACCGACCTCACGGAGTCGTCCGTCCGGCATGACCGCAGCACGGCGCTTCAGCTCGCCCTCGATCGCCTTGGCATAAGCGATCACAAGGCGCTGGTTATAGGCCACGACCTGGGCCTTCTGCCCCAGCGGCGCGACATATGTAAGGAAGTGATCGACGATGTCGGCACACACAGCAGCCACGCGCTCAGGATTGGAGAGGATCGTCTCGATGTGAGAAGCCTTCCCCGACAGGAAAACTTTCTCTTCCTCGTCCAGGCCCTCCTCCGTGGCTAGCTCGTCGAAAGCCTCGTCCAAGGCTTCTTTGTCGAGGTTGAATCCGACAGACCGGCCCTCCACAATCACTGGCTTGGTGAACCCATCGGCGATGGATTGCTCCGGCGTGTACCGCGACATCACAAAATCCGGGTCGCCAGGGTCGCCGAACAGCTTGAACGTCGAACGGTCCTTGTCCTTGATGGCAGTACCCGTCGCACCGAAGAACTTCGCGTTCGGCACCGCCGCGCGCCACGCATCGCCGAGCTTCCCCTCCTGAGAGCGGTGCGCCTCGTCAACGAGCACCACGATGTTCGACCGGTTGTTCAGATGGCCAGCCTCAGCGAACTTGTGCACCGTCGTGATGACCACACCGGGCTCACCGCTACGCAGCAGAGCGTGCAGCTCCCGCCGGTTGCGGGGCACCGACATCCGCGGCATGCCGGCAGTCTCGAACATCTCCGCCGTCTGTCGGACCAGATCCTTACGGTCAGCGATCACGATGACCGTCGGCGCGCTCCCGAACTTCTCCGACACCGCGTCATCGCGCAACAAACGGGCGGCGGCGAACGCCATGAGTTCGGTCTTGCCCGAACCCTGGTGATGCCAGATCAGCCCGCCAGGACGGCCTGCGAGCACCTTAGCGTGGATCGCCAGAGCCGCCTCGAACTGCGGGTAACGAGGCAAGAACTTGACGTCCACCTCGGATGCGTCCCGAGCGTGACGGAACATCACCAGGTCTTTGAGGATCGGCAAGATCGTCTCCGGCCGCAGCAGCAAGCGCGCGGCCCGCTCGACACGAGCCGGGCCCGTGACGGTTTTTAGGTCGTCCTCAGTGGCCCCCCACGGGGCCCAGATCTCGGAGTCGGGGTCCGGGACCGCGCGGATCGGAGCCATACGGAATTCCAGGCCCTCGGTGGCGACGTTGAAGACGTTCGTCGCGAAGAAGTTCGGGTACTCCTCCTCGTACACGTCGTGAAGGTCCTTCGCGGCGTTGACCCACGAGACCTGATGCTTCACAGGCGTCTTGGTCTCGGCAACAACCAGCGGGAACCCGTTGACGTAGTAGACGACATCGAACCGGCGCGGTGTGGCTGCACCATTGACGGTGACCTCGTCAGCGACGGTGAAGCGGTTGTTGTCGAGATCTTTGAAGTCGATCAGCCGACGAGGCACATGCCTACCGTCGATCGTCGTGAACGAGTGGTCGCCCCGAAGCATCACGGTCAGCCGCTCGTTGGCCGCAACGAGACCGTTGTGCGCATCGAGGACAGCCTGATTGAGCTCATGCAGAACGAGATCCGCTGACTCGGAGTCGTCGACCAGCTCCGGGTTCAGAGCGAGCAGCGCTTCGCGTGCCCAGTCCTCGACGATAACGTCATGCTCATCGCGCGGTAATGCGTCCCCTTGGAGACGCTCCCAGCCAGCCTCCTCCGCCCACTCGAGCAGTGAACGCTGGATCGTGCTCGCTTCCGTCCACCCCATATCAAGACACCTCCTCGAGCAGAGCGTCGTACGACTTGGGAATTTCGATTTCCTGGTTCAGGAGCGATTTCAGGAGCGCGGAGCGGAAGATACGGAGGCGACCCAGCTCAATCTTCATCTCACTGACACTCAAGTCGATAGCATCCGCAACGGAAACAAGAGCCCTCTGCTCATTTCTGTCAGGAATAGGCACTTCGCGAGCAATGTAGTCTTTGACTGATAGGTTCGTGATTCCAGTTGTTCGCCGACTATAGGACCGCGTGAGACCTACGTTCCAGTCATGCTGAAGCCGCCAGAATAGGTAGCGTGGCTCGACTTTTTCGACGTTGGGTCGCATAAGCCGCTGGAAGTCAGTCGGGATGCACGGCGGTAGACCCGATCCAGCAATTACCACCCGGCCAACTGGCTGCTCTGGAGAACCACCTGATCGCTCTAGAATAATGTCGTCAGGTTGCACAAGACGCCGCTCAACTTGTTTTTGCGTAAACGAGCGCATCGGGGATCCGTCAGTAACGAATCCTGATGTGGCAGGGGCATAGATTCGCGGCCCCAGGGCCAGCACATCAACCTCACTCTCGCCCTCGGGCGAGCCCCAAATTCCACCGACCACATGCGAACAGAGGTCCTTAATGGAATGCTGGTGTCCGAGAATTGATTCAAAATGGTCAGACAGCGCACATCGCAAGAGGTGGCGCATCGCATCCACTTCCGCATCCAGTGTCGCGATCTGCGCGTCCACGGCGGCCATCACATCGATGACGCGGCGCTGCTCGGCAGGTGTAGGAACGACGAGTTGCGCACCAAAGAACTCGCGCAGACGGACGTTCAGCAGCCCGTGCGCACGCGCCCCTTCCCTCAGCATCCCCCTGAGAGAGTCGAAGAAGAACGTACTGTTGCATGCGTGAAGTAGGTAGTCCGATTCCACGCCGGGACGAGGGCGAAAGACGATGTAGAGCGTAGTGACAACTGCCGGTTCATCGCCATCCCATCGAGCTACGACCCCCCACGGAGCATCTTTGGAGGTGCTCTTGTTGTAGACAAAATCGCCCGGCTCAACGACCCAGTAGCCACTAAGGTCAGAACTCGCCACGCGCTTATTGAAGTAAGTTTCCTGATCGACAAGTCCGTGCCCGGCAGCGACAGTCAGGACCCGCTTATACCCTGCGGAGTTCTTGACCGCGACTCGATCGGCCAACTCGTCTAGACGCTTAACCAGCCAATCACTCATCGCATGCCCCAAACATGCTCAGGTCGATGTCTGCGGCAGCTAGTCGCTGGAACATGAAAGCTTCGGCCTCGATGCGCTTTTGCCGAGCATCGGCGTACTCGATGAGCGCAGTCCCTAGATCGGCAGTCTCTTCGGCAGCAACCTTGATGTAGCGGCCGATATTGAGGTCGAAGCCATTCTGCTCGATCTCCTCGAATGGCACCAGCCGGGCGTTCGCGCCGCCCTTCCCGTCGGGGTCGTTTCCCGTCTGGTACGCCTCGATGAGGATTCTGACGTCCTTTTCTGACATCCGGTTCTGCTTCTTGCCATTTTCGAACCGGGCCGACCCATCGATGAAAAGCACGTGCTCCTTGCGCCCGGCCTGCTTCTGGTCGCGAAAGATCAGCAGGCATGCTGGGATGTCAGTCGAGTAAAACAGCTTGGGCGGCAGCCCGATGACGGCTTCCAGGAGGTCCTTTTCGACGAGGCCCTGACGGATCTTCGCCTCCGCTCCTCCTCGGAATAGCACGCCGTGGGGCATGACCACGCCGACGCGGCCAGATCCAGGCTTCATCGATGAGACCATGTGCTGGACGAAGGCGTAGTCACCGTTCTTCGTCGGTGGCACGCCGCAGATGGCCCGCGGATCCGAGGTCCAACGGTCCGCTCCCCAATCCACCAGCGAGAAGGGCGGGTTAGCGATGACGGCGTCGAACTGGCGGACCGCACCAGTGGTGTCCTTGAACGCCGGCGCACGGAGGGTGTCCCCGCGCTTAATGTCGAAGTCCTCGATCTCGTGCAGGAACAGGTTCATCCGGGCGATCGAGGCCGTCGTCAGGTTAATCTCCTGGCCGTACACCCTGAGCGTGCGGTGATCCTTGCCGGACTCGCGCAGCTGGTTGATCGTCGCGACAAGCATCCCGCCGGAGCCGCAGGACGGGTCGTAGACGGACTCGCCCGGCTCAGGCTGGAGGATCCCAACGAGCAGGTTCACGACCTCACGAGGCGTGAAGAACTCGCCGGCCTTCTTGCCCGACTCGTCGGCGAAGTTCTTCAGCAAGTACTCGTAGCCCGCGCCGAGCAGGTCGTGCGAGACCGTCGACGGGTCGAGCCTGATCTTGTTGAACGCTTGAATGAGCCCCAGCAGAGCCGACTCCGGGATACGCTCCTTGTTGCCCCACGAGGCATCGCCGAAGACGCCGGCGAGCGAGCGGGGGTTGGCCATTTCGATTCGTTGGAAGGCTTTCGCGATCTCCGCACCGAGGTTGGTGACCTTCTCGGTGACCTCGCTCCACAACGTGCCCTCGGGCAGCTCGAACCGGTGGAAGTCGGCCTCGATCTCCTCGTCGAGGTCGTCGCCGTACTCATCGAATGCCGCGTCGTGCTCGTAGACCCAGGTGTCGCTGATCCACTTCCAGAACAGCATAGGGAAGACGTAGGTCTTGAAGTCAGCCGGGTCGACGGGGCCGCGAAGCGCGTTCGCGGCGTCCCACAGCCGAGATTCGAGCTCTTGCTGAGTGATCGTCACAGAGATGAGGTCCTTCGTTGAAGACGGTAACCCGATTATGTAGGAGGGCACTGACTGTTGGGGAGTCCGATACGGCAGGCAACAGCGGCCTACAGACGATGACCAGCACCCACGCTCCAAACCGAGCGTGATCGCGGATACACTCGGAGGAACGATTGGCCACCGTGCTGGAGCTTCTGGAACGCGCCACCGGACGAACTCTGCTAGAAGCAGACGCCAGCAAGGAGGACGGCTGGTCCAGCGTTCGACTCCTCGGCGGGTGGTAGCAGCGCCTAGGCAGGCGGCCGTACGCCTCGCCTCATGACAGCTGGCGGCCATGGACCATTTGTGGACTCAGTAGACCTTTCCTAGGTCGCAGAGCCCGTTGACCAGCAGCAATGGATGAGCCCCAAGCGGCCTCCGGAGCTGTGTGCGCAGGTTCGAAGCCGCCTGTTCGGCCATGCCGTGGGAGAGCATCACGACGCCGGCGTGGTCGTCGCCGCCCTGAACATGGCTGCGGCCGCCCGCGGCGGTGACGTGCGCGGCGTCATTTTTCCTAGTGATCGCGGAAGCGGGTCGAGGTCCAGCAGGTTCAGGTGGCCCTACCGGAAGCTGGGCGTCATCCCATCATGGGACCGCGTCGGATCCTGCTTCGGCAACGCCGTCAGCGAGGTGTTCAACAGCGCCCTCGAGGTCGTATACGTCCACCGGCACACCTTCGTCACTCGCACCGCGGCCCGTATCGGGATCGCCACCTGGATCACCGGCTTCTACAACGCCCGGCGACTACACAGTCGTGTGCGGCTTCAAGAGCCCGATCGACTGCAAGCCTGCGCATACGACTTCACGGCCGGGGAAAGGCGGGAACCACGTCCTCGTTCGGGTGGACGGTGACGCCTGGTGGGCACAGCTGCGGCCGAGCCGGATGTGCTGTCCGGCAACCATGAAGCCGCCGATGCTGCCGACGGAGGGCTCGGCGATCTGTTCGGCGGGCGGGGCAACAGCGGTGGCGGGCCCGGACGGACGGCTAGCTTGCAGCCGTCCGCAGCACGGGTGCCGTGGACGCCTTGCCACGAACGGAGTTCACCGAAGCGTTGGGACGTGTTTGTGTCAACTGACGGATCGACTGCCTACCGTGCGTTGGCTACTCCCGCCGTGGAAGGACACCGCACATGAGACGCCTCACCAAGTTCTCCTCCGCAGTTGTCGGCCTGACCGTCCTCGCGGCCGCCGGCACCGCCGTCGCCGCCGCGGACCAGGGCGACGACTGGCCCTACGCCCACCACAGCGCGGCCTCGTACACGCTGGCGGCTGTCGGGGACATCGCCTGCGAGCCCGACGACGCCGAGAACGCCGCCACCCCGGCGTCGCTCAAGTGCGGCAGCCCCACCCTGGGCGGCATGAGCGCCGAGTTCGCCACCGCGAAGCAGGCCACGGCCATGCACCCCGATGCGGTGGCTCTGCTGGGCGACGAGCAGTACCAGGTCGGCAAGCTGACCGACTTCGAGAAGTCCTTCGAACAGGCATGGGGCGGCCTGAAGATGCTCGAACGTCCCGCGCCGGGCAACCACGAGTACTACCCGTATGCCAAGAAGGGCGACAACGAGGCCGGGCAGAACGGCGCCGGATACTTCGGCTACTTCAACGGCCACGACCAGGCCGGCACGCCGGAGACCCAGGGGCAGGCCGGCGACGACACCGCCGACAAACAGGGGTGGTACTCCTACAACCTCGGCAACTGGCACGTCATCTCGCTCAACGCCGAGTGCAAGTCCGACGCGTTCGAACACGACTGCTCCACGACGGACAGCGGGCTCCTCGGCCAGGAGACCCGGTGGCTCTCGCACGACCTGGCCGCCAACAGGCGGCAGTGCACGATCGCGTACTGGCACCAGGCGACCTTCAGCGCCACGACGGCCTCGACCGCCACGGTGCCCGCGTCAGCGCCGGGCGCCGGCGGTGCGGAGGGTGCGGCGACCGACGCGTGGTGGAAGCTCCTGTACCAGCACCACGCCACGCTCATCCTCAACGGTCACGAGCACGCGTACGCCCGGCTGCGCCCGATGAACCCGGCCGGCCAGTACGACCCGGCCCACGGCATCCCGGAGTTCATCGTCGGCTCCGGCGGCGAGGCCCTCGACACCCTCGCCGGCTCGCCCGGCAACTACGACAACCCCAACGTCGTCACCGCCCAGGCCGGCGCCTTCGGCGTCATGAAGCTCACCCTCAGGTCCCACAGCTACAGCTGGGACTACAAGCCCGCCCTGCCCGGCCCCGGTTTCGACTCCACGGCGCTGAAGTACAGCGACTCCGGCAGCGGCACCTGCAACTGAGGCCCCGGCCTTCCTTCATGTCCAAGCCGTGGGCCACGATCGCGATCACCTCTGCGGCAGCCGTCGAAGCCACGACGTCAAACATCGACCGAGACAAGACATGCCCCACGCGACGGTGTCGGACACCAGTTGATGCACGACGTTCTGGTCCCAGGCCGAGGCTTGACGGTGGGCCTGGAGAACATGGGAAGTCTCGTGGGGCTTGTTCGGTTTCACGTCACGGCCCGGGATGTCGGTCGTGCGGCCTTCGATCTGTGGGCACTGGTGCGGGATCCAGTGCCGGTGCCGGGATCGCTGGCGGGGCGGGGGGCCGTCCGGAACAGGCTTACAAACCTGCCTCGTCGAGCGCGAGGGCTGCGATGAGTACCCGGTAGCCGGCGCCCCGGGGCCGTCTCCTCCGCCGACCCCGCGTTCGGGACGAGTGCGCCATGCAGCCGCCACTTGCGGGAGGCGGTGTACGGGCCATGCGCTCCCGCCGCCGGCAGTCGCTCCTTCTCGTCTTCTTCTCATCCGCTTTCGGCGTGCGCGGCAGGTCGGCTGGGGCGACGGAAGGCTGTTCGAAAGGGGATGGGGGTGGAATGAGGGTGGTTCGGGGGGTGGCCCCGGCGGAGGGAATGTCGGTGGGTGAGGAGAGCGCGATGGTGAGGACCAGGGTCGTGAGCCGGTCGGTGGTCGGGCTGGTGGCCGGGGTGGTGGCAGTGCTGGCGGTGGGGGTGCCGGCCCAGGCCGCGGTGGCCGAGCCCGGGGACACGCACTGGGGTGCGCCCCAGGCCGTCGCCGCCGTGGAGCCGGGGGACACGCACTGGGGCATCGTTCCGGCCGCCGTCAGTGCGGAGCCCGGGGATACCCACTGGGGTGCCGATCACGACGGCGTCCTCGTCTTCTCCGACGACACCGACTCGTGAGGGGTGGGGCAGCCCGCGTGCCCACCCGCGCTCCGGCGCCGGAGAAGGAGAACGCGCCGACCCGTCGGCTGCCCGCGCCCGTACCCCCGCCCGATCGCCGGATCTGCGGCCCGCGTCCGCATCACCGACGCCGCCGTCACCACCAGGAGCCCCCACCCATGCCCTCCCTCCCCCGTGCTCTCGGTGAAGTCGTCGGGGCATCCGTCGAGTACGTCGATCGTGTGGACGAGTTACTGCGTGGCTCGGGGCACGTGGAGCCCGTTCGGCTGCAGCGGGGCAGGACTGTTTTCGGGCCCTGTGCGCGGCCCCGGGTGTGGGGGGAGGCGGAGTTCGGGGTCTCGCCGGATGAGGTGGCGCCGGTCGGTGGGGTGGCTGAGCTGCGGGCGGCGTTCGCCCGGGAGGTGAGTGGTCGGCGGGGTGGAGACGTACCGCCCGAGCAGGTCCTGGTCACCGGTGGGGCCACCCACGCCCTCTCCATCGCGCTTCGCGCCGTACTGCGCGCGGGCGATGAGGTGCTGGTGCTCTCGCCGCACTGGCCCTGTGCCACCGCGCTGGTGCGGGCCGCGGGTGGGGTGGCGCGGGAGGTGCCGGTCTTCCTGGAGCTCGGGGCCGGTTTCGGGTTCGATCTGATGGGGGCGGTCGAGGGGGCGGTGACGTCCAGGACGCGGGCGATCTACTTCAACAGCCCCAACAATCCGACCGGGTATCGGCTCGACCGGCGGCGGCTCGCGGTGCTCGTGGAGTTGGCCGAGCGGCACGATCTGTGGCTGATCGCCGACAACACGTACGACGGGTACGACTTCACCAGGGAGGGGTTCCCCGACATCGCGGCGGTCGGCGGGGCGGCGGAGCGCACCTTCTCGGTGCACGGCTGCGGGACGACGTACGCGATGCCCGGGAACCGGGTGGGGTACCTGGTCAGTCCGCCGGGGGCGGCGGCGACCGCGGTGGCCCTGGCGCGGTGCACGGGCGGGGTGGTGCCCACCGTGGCGCAGTTCGCCGCGTACGAGGCGCTGCGGACGCCGCGTGAGGAGCTGGGCCGGCGCCGGGATCATGCCGCGGCGGCCTGGTGGCTGGCGGATTCGACGCTGGAGGTGCCGCACACGGAGGTGTCCGGCGGCCTGTACACGTTCCTCGACCTGCGGGCCTGGGGGGACGGCGAGCGGTTCGTGCGGCGGTGTGCCGAGCTCGGTGTCGGTCTGGCGCCGGGGCGGAACTTCGGCGAGCACTGCGGTGGTTGGGCCCGCCTCTGCTTCACCGCCGCGCCGCCGCAGCGGGTGGCCGGGGCGATCGAACGCATCAACAAGGTCTACGGGGAAGGCACCGATGAGCACTGAGACGGTCACGCTCGAACGCCCGGGAGCAGCTTCGACGGGCGACGGTCAGGGGACGAGAACGGCGATCTGCGGGGTGCGGCCGCTCGTGCTCATGGGTCTCACGCACCTGCTGACCACGCGGTCGCCCTGCGAGGTCGTCTTCGCCTCGGCCGACGGCTTCCCCGAACCCGGGACCGGGATCGACCTGCTGCTGGTCGAGGACACGCTGGCGCAGGAACTGCCGGAGCGGGCGGCGTGGCGCGGGCGGGCGCCGGATGTCGTCGTGGTGCGGGCCGACGCGACCCCGGACCAGGTGCTGCGGCGGGTGCACGAGGCCGTGGAGCGGCGCGCGCCGGTGGCCACGGCCGACCGGGCGCCGGCCGGGTTGTCGCCGCGCGAGGAGCAGGTGCTGCGGTTCATCGCGTCGGGGATGACCCATGGGCAGGTGGCCCGGCGCATCGGCATCAGCCAGCACACCGTGGACACGTACGTGAAGCGGGTGCGATCCAAGTTCGGTATCGGCAACAAGGCGGAACTCACCCGCGTCGCGCTCGGTCTCCAGCCGTTGTAGGAAATCGTCCTAGAGGTCGTCGTAGAGGTCGTCGTAGAGGTCGTCGTAGGAAGTCGTCGTAGGTCAGTAGTAGTTGCGCATGATGGTGGTGGCCCAGTCGGGCTGGGTGGTGTCGCCCTGGGGGCCGAACTCGCTCATGTAGGGCTTGATGTCGAGGACCGGGGTGCCGTCGACGGCGTCCAGGCCCTGGACGTGGAGGTCGAGGCCGTCGGTCTTGATCAGGCGGCAGCGGGAGACACCGAGCCGGTTGGGGCGGTTCTTGCCGCGCTGGGCGAAGATGCCGACGCGGGGCCAGTCCTTGTTGCCGCGCGGGTGCCGGGCGCCGGTCTCGATCTTCTCCACGGGCACCCGGTCGAAGTGGTAGACGATCTCCAGGTGGGAGAAGGAGTCCAGGCCGGCCACGGCCTCGGGGCCGTACTGGTCGGCGTCCAGGCGGATGACCGCCGTCTCCCCCGCCCAGTCGTCGTCACGGACCTCCGCGCGCCCGCCGACCACCCGGCCCACCGGAACCGAGACCACCTCGGCGGGAGTGCTGTTCTCGGGCATGAGTAGCGCCTTTCGTTCAGAGGGTCGATATGTCAGAGGGCGACACGTCGGACGTGTCGTCGGAGTGGTCCACCGTATCGATCAGGCGTGGCGCGCCGGTACGCGGTAGGTCCGGATCGCGCCAGAACTGGGCCAGTCGCTCGCGGAGTTGGCTGATCAGCGCCCTGGCTTCGGTGTGGTCGGCGGCCGATCCGTAGACCGTGCCGATGGAGCCGACCGTGCCGCGGCGCCAGTCGGTGTGCCAGTCGGCGGGCGGGGAGACGTCGACCAGGTCGACGCCGGGCAGGTCCCCGAGGCCGTCGAGGAGCGAGGGCGGGCCGGGCCGGAGCGGGCCGGGGGGCGGGACCATGAGGTACTGGAAGGTCACCCGGTCCCCGTGCAGCCGGGCGGGGTCCGGGGCGGTGACGGGCAGGCCCAGGGCCAGGCGCAGGGCCGCGGCCACCATGTCGTAGCCGGTGCGCCGTTGCAGGATCTCCGCGATGAATCCGCCGAGCCGCCCGTTGACCTCGATGATCCTCGGCCCGTGCGGGGTCAGTTTGACCTCGGTGTGGGTGATGCCGTGGCGGATGCCGAGGGCCCGTACGGCGGCCTGGGCCAGCCGTTCGGCCTCGGCGGCGACGGCGGCCGTCACCGGGGCCGGCAGGACGTGGCCGGTCTCCCGGAACGGCGGGACCATCGGCGGTTTTCCGTTGATCGCGGCGGTGCGCGGTTCGCCGTCGACGACCAGGGACTCCACGGAGACGAAGTCGGCCCAGCCGGGGCCGGTCCGGGTGGGGTCCCCGGGCAGGAACTCCTCCAGGACGAAGTCGCGGTCGTCGTCGGCCGTGAACTCCAGCAGGTGTGCGCGGAGTTCGTCGGCGGAGGTGATCAGGCAGGTGTCCACGCTGCCGGCGCCGTGCCGCGGTTTGAGGACCGCGGGTGTTCCCACCCGGGCGAGCGCGGCGGCTGCCTGGTCCGGGTCGCGGACCATGACGCATCCGGTGCGCTGGACGCCGGCCTGCGAAAGCAACTGCCGTTGGCGGTACTTGTCGGTGAGGGCCGCCGCGGTGGCGCGGGAGTGGAAGCGCAGTCCGCAGTGCGCGGCGACCGCCGCCGTCAGGCGCAGCCGGTGCTCGCTGAAGGTGACGACGCCCGCGGGGGCGAGGCGCTCGGCGAGCCGGCACACCTCGGCCTCGCCGAGCCCGGTGATGTCGGCGATCTCGGCGTGCCCGCCGACCGGCGTCAGCTCGGCCTCGTAGGCCGGGTTCCGCGGCTCGCACAGGAAGATCACCCGGCACAGTCCGCGGGCCGCCGAGAGGATGCGCCAGGCGGTGGCGGAGCCCTGGTCGTGGACGACCAGGAGGGTGGGGGGTGCGGAGTGTGCCATGGGTGCCTCCGTCAGGCCCGGCGGGCGGTGATGTTGAGCCGGACGTAGTCGACGACCGGTTCGGGCAGGCGGGCGGCGACCGCGTGTACGAAGTCCTCGTGGTCGGACTCGGGCAGCTTGTCGAGATGGGAGCCGAGGACCACGGTGGCCAGGTAGCTCCAGAGCTGATCGCCGGGCTCCAGCCGCGCCGGGTCGGGCAGCAGGTTGACGTCGATGTCGGTGAAGCCGGCGTTCCGCAGCCGCTCGGTGGTCTCCTCGACGCCGGCGAAGTACCAGACCTTGTCCTTGCCCTCGGGCTCGTCGTCGGACTTCTTGCCGAGCACCTCCCCGACGGCCGCGTTGATCAGGGCGACGTTGCCCCGGCCGCCGCACTCGGCGACGAACTGGCCGCCGGGCCGCAGGTGTCCGGCCAGGTTGGCGAACAGTGCCGCGTGGTCGGTGATCCAGTGGAAGGTGGCCACGCTGGTGATCGCGTCGACCTGGCCAAAGACCGGCAGCGGCTTGGTCAGGTCGGCGTTGACGATCTCCAGCCGGTCCAGCCGGTCGGCCAGCTTGGTGCGCAGCTGGTCGAGCATCCGGCTGGAGCCGTCGACACCGATCACCCGGCCGTCGGGGACCATGTCGAGCAGCGCGGCCGTGTCCCGGCCGGTGCCGCAGCCGGCGTCCAGGACGGTCTCGCCGCCCTTGAGGTCCAGCCTGCCGAGGGTGCGCTTGCCCCACTGCTGGTGCGGCAGGGGGAGCGAGTCGTACGTCTTGGCGTCCCATTCACGGGGCACGGTGGGGTTCCTTCGTGTCGGTGGTGCGGTCGTTCCCGGGGTGCGGTACGGGGACCGGGGTGCCGTCGAGGACCAGCCGGACCTCGATCGGGTGCGGGTCCCTGACCAGCCGCAGGGCGTCGCCCTCGGCGAACCAGCGGCGTACGGCGTCCGGCGCGGCCTCGCCGGCCTCCGTCGGGTCGGCGGGCAGCAACTGGACGAGGATGTTGCGCAGGCCGACGGGGGCGTCCTGTGTGGAGTAGGGGCCGCGCAGGTCGATCCGGCCGGAGGCGTGCACGGAGGCGGCCGGCACGCCGGGCGCGGCGGCGGGCGGGGCGGCGAAGCCGAGGGCCTCGGCGGCCAGCGCGGCCAGGAAGTACTCCTGGGCGCTGGGCGCGAGGTCGGCGCCGAACAGCTGCTTGGGCTGGTCGGACTCGGCGTGCACGCCGTCGACCTCGGCGAGGACATGGGTGCCGATCTCCCACATCACACGGGCCGTGCGCCGTCCGACGGCGGTGAGGTCCGCGTGGCCCGGGGCGGCGGGCGGGCTGGCGAGGTGCACGTCCCGGGCGGTCTGCACGACGGCCTTGATGTCGTTGGCCTCCTCCAGGGTGTGGTGGGCGGTGCCCCGGGCGCGGGCCGCGTCCACCGCCCGCCGGGCCTGCTCGGCGGACACCTCGCCGTCGAGTCGTATCTCGTACGAGAGCCGGCCGGTGCCGTCCGCCGCGAACTCGGCGCACGGCGTCACCTCCAGGAGCGCCGGGCCGCAGCCCGCGCCGGACAGTTCGGTGACGACGCTGTCCGCGACGGACGCGCCGAGCGCCACCAGCAGGGATCCGACCGGGTCGAGGCAGTCGGCGGCGCCGGATCCGAACCGCTGGTCGATGGCGAAGGCGCGGGCCACCCGGGTGGAGCCGAGCCGCATCGGTTCGGTGCGTACCCGGCAGCGGCCGGCCGCCGCCGGCTGGGCCGCCACGCCGATGCTCAGCTGGGCCTCCCAGGAGTCCTCGCCGATCTGCTCGGCGAGGGACCGACGGGCGCGCAGGTCGACTCCGTTCAGCATCGCTCGTCACCTCCGTCACGCTGTGCGAGGGCGGTGTCCAGGGCCTGCCGCAGCCGGCCGGACAGGGCGTCGGCGCCGGTGACGCCCACCGCGAGGCGTACCAGCTGCCGGGTGATGCCCAGCTCCCGCCGGACCCGTTCGCTGAGGTGGGCGTGGCTGGTGCGGGCGGGCAGCCGGGCCGTGCTGCCGAGGGGGGCGGGGCCGCCGTCGCAGGCGGCCAGGATGCCGGTGAGGTCGTGGATCTCCGGTACGACCTCGAAGGAGAGCAGCCCGCCGAAGCCCTGGTGGGTCTCCAGTGCCCAGGGTGCCTCGTCGAAGGACGGCCGGTGCACGGCCCGTACGGCGGGGTGGGCGCGCAGCGTCCCGGCGACCCGGTCGGCGCCGTCGCGCTGGGCGGTCAGTCGCAGCTCCAGGGTGGAAAGGGAGCGTTCGAGCAGATGGGCGGACCAGTCGGGGACCTCGCCGCCGAGCCGTGCGCACTGCTCCGCGATCCTCGGCAGGTAGCGGTCGATGCCGGTGACGAGGGCGGCGCCGACGTCGTCCCAGCCGTCGAGGTAGGGCGCCGTGTCCTCGATGACGATCACGGCGCCGGCCTCCAGGGGCCGCAGTTCGGCCGGGGACAGCGCGGTGTTGTCCACGACCAGCAGCAGGTCGTTCATCTGGGCGTGGACGGCGATCTCGTTGAGCGGCGCCGGGCGCATCAGCGGGTCGCTGAGGGACTGCGTGTAGACGACCTGGGTCTCGGGCCGTACGGCGGTCAGGACGGTGTCCGCGTCGGTGCTGTCGACGAAGGTCACCGTGCGGCCGTGCCCCGCGAGTTCCTGGGTCAGGACGCCGCGCAGCGGGTCGCAGGTCTGGTCGGAGGCGATGATGTGGCCGCCCGGGTTGGTGAGCGCGAGCAGCGTGGCCGTGGTGGCCGCGACGACACCGGGTACGAGCAGCGCGGTGTCGGCGCCGTGCAGGGCGGCGAAGGCGTCCTCGACCCGGCGGGCCGGGTCGTGGGGCGCGGTCGCGGCGGCGGTCGTGGGTGCGAAGTGGCGCATGGTCACCGCCGGCACACGGGCGCGTCGGACAGGCCGATGCGCTGGTGGAAGTAGTGGAAGATGATCTCTTCGTGCAGTGCCTCGCCGTCCAGGGTCGGCTTGAGGGCGGTGCCGTCGTTGACCTTCTCGACCAGTCCGCGCTCGATCAGTTCGGTGAAGGCGGAGGCGAAGGGCTCCGTCTCCAGCAGGTCGGCGCCGAAGCGCTCCTTGTAGCGGGCCAGGTCGATCGGCTGGTTGGCCTTGAAGTTGAAGCCGAGCGCGGTGCCGATGGCCTTGTGGCCGCTGAGCCGGCGGCCGAAGTTGAGCGGCAGGCCCTCGTCGTTCTGCATGAACGACACGTACTTGCTGATGTCGGTGATGTTGTGCGTCTGGAGGAACTCCTCCTGGTCGCCGGTGAGCCAGCCGTAGGCCCCGGGACCGTACGCGATCATCGTGTTGTAGTGCTCCCACTTGTTCTTCGAGGTCTGCGGGATGTTGCCGCCCTCGTAGGTGCCGGGTCTGCTCCACCAGCCGCAGGGGCTCGGGTAGTAGCCCTGCTCCAGCAGCACCTCGACGGCCTCCTGTCGCATCGCGTACGTCGAGTCCAGCTCGGGGAACCGGCCCTCGCGGATGAGCCGTTCGCGGACCGCGGGGTTGTTCCAGACCGCGCGGTTGCCGATGCCCATCTCCTCGCGGTCGGCGTTGCGCAGCCGGTAGATGGTGATGGTGGGGACGCCGAGACCGGTGAGGATCTCCATGTCGCGGCGCACCGACTCCGGGGTCTGGTACGGCAGGCCGAACATCATGTCGACGTTGAAGGGGCAGCCGGTCGCGAGCAGGTTCTTGACGGCCTCGATCGACTGGGCCGTGGAGTGCCGGCGCTTGGTGAAGTCGTTCACCTCGTCCTGGAGCGACTGCACACCGAGGCTGAACCGGTTGAAGCCCAGCTCCCTCGCGGTCTGGAGGTGGTGCTGCTGGAAGTTCTCGGGGTTGCCCTCGATGTTGAACTCGATCTCGTCCGAGAGGTCGTAGTTCTCCCGGACGTGCTCGACCAGCGGCCGGATGTATTCGGGGCTGTTGAGGAGCAGGGCCGCGGTGCCGCCGCCGATGTAGAAGGACTCGATGCGCGCCCGGGGTATCCAGTCGTAGCGGTCGAGGTAGCGGCGGGACTCCTCGATGAGGAGGTCGGACCACAGCCGCAGGGCGCCGTCCTCCTTGCCACGCGGCACCAGGCGCTTGACGTAGTTGCAGAAGTGGCAGATGTAGTTGCACAGCGGGAGGTGGAAGTACAGGTGGGCCGGGTGTCCCGCGCCCGGGAACCGGCCGTACTCGGCGGCGAGTTCCTCGGCTCCGAGCCGGTCGCCCTCGTTCGAGGTGACGTTGATGTTGTACTCGTCGCGGGGGATCTGCAGCTGCGGGTTGCGGTCGAGCAGGCGGCCGAGGTTGAGCTCCAGATCGACCGTGGTGCCGTCGGTGGTGGGGACGGACATGGGACTCCTTGGCTGTGGACGGGCCCGGGTGGCTTGTGGCCGCGCCGGGCGGTACGGGTTGGCGCGAGGAGCGTGGTATTCGTCAGTTCGGGAGGGGGGTCGTACTCGTGTCGGTCGGGACGGGGGGTACTCGTCAGTCGGCGTAGTACCGGGACATCGCCTCGTGCAGCCAGGCCGGTTCCCGGACCGTGTCCGGGCGCGGCTGGAAGAGCCGCTGGTACGGCTTGACGTCGAGTACGGGGGTGCCGTCCAGCGCGTCGAGCGCCCGGACGTGCAGTGTCAGGCCGTCGACCCGGACCAGCTCGCAGCGCGAGACGCCGAGCCGGTTGGGGCGTTCCTTCAGGCGCTGGGCGAGGATGCCGAGGCGGGGCAGGTCCGTGCGGTCCCGGGGGTGGCAGTCGCCGGTGACGGCCGCCGTCTCGGGGATCAGGTGGAAGTGGAAGACGATCTCCAGGTGCGAGAACCGCTCCAGGCCGGTCACAGCCTCGGGCCGCAGCCGCCCGGGGTCCAGTTCGATGACCGAGGTGACCTTGCCCCAGTGGTCGTGCTCGGGCACGTGCCGGGGCGAGCGGACGACGCCGATGGGCTGGAAGACGTACGAGGGCGGGGTGCCGTTCGGCTCCTGCACGGGTACTCCTCTCCGGGTCGCGGTGGTCAGGAGGCGACGGCGGGCGCGGACGCCGGGTCGAGCTGTTCGCGCAGCCGGCGGCCCAGGACCTCGACCTGGCCGGGCTCGACCATCGTGAAGTGGTCGCCGGGGACGTCGACGACGACGGCGCGCTCGGCGACCTCGCTCCAGCCCAGGTCCTCGGGGAGCGTCCCGCCCTCCATGGAGCGGTCGGTGACGCGGAAGACGGTGACGGTGCCGTCGTAGGGCCTGGTCTCGTAGGCCGCCAGGGCGTCCAGGTTGAACTGGTACATGTCGATCATGCGGCGCAGCCGGTCGGCGTCGAAGTCGGCGGGCATGGTGCCGGCCTCCACAGCCCGTTCCACCAGGGCCCGCGCCCGGGTGTCCGGGTCCAGGCCGCGCAGCCAGTCGATGTCCAGCTCCAGCTTGAGCCCGCGCCACAGCAGGGCGCGCAGCGCGAAGTCCGGGTCGGCGCTGGGCTCGACGGTGATGCGGGTGTCGAGCAGGCCGACGAGTCCGACGCGTTCGCCGCGCGCCTTGAGGCGGCGGGCAGTCTCGTAGGCGAGCAGTCCGCCCATCGAGTAGCCCATCAGGTTCCACTCGGCGCCCTCGGGGTGGACGGTGCGCAGCTGCTCGATGAAGTGCTCGGAGATCTCCTCGATCGAGGTCAGGGGTTCCTCGCCGGGCAGCAGTCCGAGCGACTGCACGGCCCAGAAGGGCTGGTCGAGGCCCATGGCGCGGGCGATGGGCGGGTAGAGCAGCACGGTTCCGGACACCGGCGGCAGCGCGTACAGCGGGCTGCCGCCCGTGCCCTGCTGGATGCGGACCAGCTGGCCCTGCCGGTCGGCCGTGCCCCGGCGGACGATCTCCGCGAGCTCGGCGACGGTGGCCGCGGCGAGCAGGTCGGCGGCGGTCAGGTCGACCTGGAAGAGCCTGCGCACCTCGACGGTCAGTTTGATGGCGAGCAGCGAGTGGCCGCCGAGGGTGAAGAAGTCGTCGTGGATGCCGACGTCGTCGCGGCCGAGCAACCGGCGCCACACATCGGTCAGTTGGAGTTCCACGCCGTCGCGCCCGGGGTCCGTGGTCGGTTTGGGGTGAGTCATCGTCTCCCTCGTCCGGAGTGTCGTAGGGGATGTGATGCGGGCGGCCGGTCAGGTCGCGGTGACCGGGGCGGGGGCGGCTTGCGCGGACCCGGCCCGGCGGCGCTCGGCCCAGCGCACCGCCGGTGCCATCGCCAGTCCGCCGGCGAGGAACACCGCGCCCAGGGTCAGCCAGCCGGGGGTGCCCCAGTCGATGAGGAGCAGGGTCAGGGAGACCGGGCCGAACATCTGCACCGCCGCGATGCCGGTGTTGAACAGGCCCTGGTACTGGCCCTGTCTGGTGGGCGGGGCTAGTTCGTAGCCGATCACCCAGGAGCCGGCCGACTGGACCATCTCGCCGTACACGTGCAGGGCCGCCGCGACCACCAGGATCACGGTCGCCGCCCAGGGGCCGCGTCCCGAGGAGAGGGCGAAGGCCGCGCAGCAGCCGAGCAGGGCCACCCCGGCGACGCGGAAGGCGCGGACGGCGGAGCGCAGTTCGTCGATCCTCTTGGTCACGGGGACCTGGAGGCCCACGCAGGCGAGGGTGTTCAGGAGGAGGAGCACGGCGGTGAGCGCGTGCGGGGCGCCGGTGTGCAGCGCGATCCACAGCGGCAGGATCACTTCGAGGATCGGGATGTGCAGCTGCATCACCATGTTGAGCACGGCGAGCAGCGCGTACGGGGTGTCGCGCAGCACCGCGAGCCGTGGTTCGCCCGGCGGGCGCCGGGGGGCGGGCGGTACGGCGGGCAGCCGCAGGAACACCAGTCCGCAGGCCACGAAGCTCAGCGCGTTGAGCAGGAAGGTGAGCCGGTACGCGGTTCCGGTGTCCCACAGCAGGGCCAGGCCGCCGAGCGCGGCGCCGGCCGAGACGCCCACGTTGGTGACGACCCGGATCTTGGCGCGGACCCGGACCAGGTTCGCGCCGTCCAGCACGGCCGGGATCAGTGCCTGGCGGGCCGCGTAGGCGCCGCGGTCGAACAGCGCGTACAGGAAGGCGAACACGATGAACAGCGGGTACGCGTCGGTCAGCAGGTAGGCGGCGGTGGCGAGGCCCGCGAGGACGAGGAGGGCCGCCGCGGTGCCGCGCGGGCCCCTGCGGTCGGCGAGGTGTCCGAAGGGGACGCCCGCGAACAGTCCGGCGATGCCCGCGATGCTCAGGCCCAGACCGAGCTGGGCCGGGGTGAATCCCGCGATCCGGGTGAAATAGAGGGCGGAACAGGTCACGAAGACGCCGTTTCCCAGGGAATTGGCGAGCGTGCCGAGCACGAGGGTGCGGGCGGGCCCTTTCTCGACGAGACGGGATTTCACGCGACTTCGCCCTCCTCGGCGTTTTCCCTGCCGGGAATCCCGGGGAATGCGTTCTGGTAGAAATCACGCATCGCGGAGGTGATCTCCGCCGTATTGCGATAGCAGTCGGCGTGCGATCCCCGGATGGTTTCGAGCCGGAGCGTGCCGCTCCCGCGGGCCGCGAGGCGCTCGCGCTCGTCGGGCAGGATGTTGCGGCTGCCGGCGCCGGCCAGGACCAGGACCGGGACACCGAGGCGCTCCAGCAGGTCCGGCAGGTGCCCGAAGTCGTAGGTCCAGCGCAGCAGGCTGCCCTCGGCCCACTCGTCGGCCTCGTGCAGCGCGGGGTGCGCGTCGAAGGACTGGTCGATCACCACGAGGCTGCGGACCCGGGACGCTCCCCAGGTGACCGCGGAGATCGCCGCCACGAGGCCGCCGTACGAGTATCCGACCAGGTGCACCTCGTCGGGGAGGATGTCGGCGACGCGGTGCAGGTCGGCGGAGAAGTCCAGTACCGAGTAGCCCCAGGCCGGCCGGTGGCTGTCGCCGTGGGCGCGCAGCGAGGGGTGGACGGCGACGGAGCCGGCCGGGCACAGGGCGTCGCCGATCGGCCTCAGCTGGTTCTTGTCACCGCCGAACCCGTGCAGCAGGAGCATGCTGCCCGGGGCGCCGCCGGCCTCAAAGCGCCCGGGAACGGCGTCGTAGTCCAGCAGTCGGACACCACTGCCGTGTCCCGCCAGGGCCGGTGTGGGAAGAACACGGTCCTCCGGTCCGGCAACGCTCATCGAGATCAACCCCCTTGAGGAATGCCGAGGTGGCTGCCCGGCCCCGTCAGATTCCGATTCCATGGCCCCTGGAGTCAACTCCGGCCGCTGTCCCCGGATTCGGGTACGTGACATCGCGAGTGAAGGGGGCGGAGTATCGGTGGCGGGTTGCCGGAATTCCGGTCGGCCCGGTCCTCGTAGCGTCTGCGGAACCGGAGGGATTTCCATGGGAGTCGGCCTCATCCACCGGGCGGTCGCACACCGGGCCCGGACCCGGCCGGACGCACTGGCCGTGGTGGACGGCTCCACCCGGCTCGACTACGCCACCCTCGACGCGGCGGCTGACGCCTGGGCGGCCGGGCTGGCGGCGGCCGGCGCCGGACCGGGCACCCTGGTCCCCGTCCTGCTGCCGCGCTCGGCCCGGCTGTACGTCGCCCTGCTCGCGGTGCTCAAGTGCGGTGCCGGGTACGCCGCGTTGGACCCGCGGTGGCCGCGGGAGCGGGTCGAGTCCGTGCTCGGGCAGCTGGGCGGTCCGGTGCTGGTGACGGACCTGGACGGGACGCCCGGCGAGACGTCCGGGAAGCGGTTCGGGCGGTGGCCGGTGTGGCAGCCGCCGGCCGTGGTCACCGGGTCCGCGCAGGCCGCGGCGCGGAACGGCGCCGGTACGTTCGCCGCCTACGACGGGTCCCCCGAGGTCCCCGCCACCGTCTTCTTCACGTCCGGCACCAGCGGCGCCCCGAAGGGCGTGGTGTCCCCGCACGCGGCCACCACCAGGCTCTTCACGGCGGACGGACCCCTCGCCTTCGGTCCCGGCACGGTCATGATGCAGGCCGCCCCCGCGTCCTGGGACGCCTTCTCCCTGGAGCTGTGGGGGACGCTCACCACCGGCGGCACCTGTGTCACCGCCGCGGAGGACTACCTCCTGCCGGACACCCTGCGCCACCTGATCGACACCTGTGCCGTGGACACGGCCTGGCTCACGTCCTCCCTGTTCAACCTGTTCACCGAGATCGACCCGGACTGCTTCCGTGGCCTGCGCGGCCTCTACATCGGCGGGGAGCGGCTGTCGGCCGCGCACGTGGGCCGGTTCCTCGCCGCGCACCCCGGCATCCGGCTGTTCAACGGCTACGGTCCGGTGGAGAGCTGTGTGTTCGCCACCGTGCACCCCGTCACCGCGGCGGACTGCGCGCCGGAGCACGGCGTCCCCATCGGCCGACCGGTCCCCGGCACCCGGGTGCGGGTGCTGGACGGGACGGGGCGGGAGTGCCCGGCCGGGGTCACCGGCGAGCTGTGCGTCGGCGGCGCGGGGCTGGCGCTCGGCTACCTCGGCGACCCGGACCTCACCGCCGCGCGCTTCACCGAGCACCCGGCGGACGGCACCCGTCTGTACCGGACCGGCGACCACGGCCTCCAGGACGCCGACGGCGTCTTCCATTTCACCGGGCGCACCGACCGCCAGGTCAAGATCCGCGGCTACCGCATCGAACCGGAGGAGATCGAGGCCCACGCGGCCGGACTGCCCGGGATCACGCACTGCGTGGCCGTCCCGGTACCCGGCCGGCTGGGCAACTACGACCGGCTCGCGCTGTTCTACACCTCCGCCGCCGAGGCGGACGAGGACCCGGTGCTGCTGCGCCGCTCCCTGTCCCTGCGGCTGCCCGCGCACGCCGTGCCGGACGTCGTACGGCGGGTGGAGCGGCTGCCGGTGACGGCCAACGGGAAGGTCGACCGGTCGGAACTGCTCGCCACGCTCACCGACTGAGCGCCCGGACGGCCCGACTCCCGCGCGACGGCCGTGTGCCCGGGGGCGGCCCGACCCACCCGCGCGTCGGCGGCACCCCCGTGCCCCGAGGAAACACCCGAGCCGAGAAAGGCAGTTCCATGCCCGTCATCACGCTGATGTCGCCCGACGCCGGACCCGGCCGTCCCGTCCTGGCGAAGATCGCCGAGGCGGTCACCGGGCTGCTGGGCATCTCCCCGCAGCACTGCTGGGTGACCTGGCAGCGGCTCGACGCCGAGGCGGCGCACCGGCCCGAATGGGACCGTCCCGACGGCCGCCCGTGTGCCCCGATCGGCTTCATCACCTGCAAGGCGACCTATCCCCGGGAGACCGTGGGCCGGCTGCTGCGGCTGCTGCGCGACGAGCTGAGCACCCTGCTCGGGGTGCCGGGCGACGAGGTCTACCTCGTGGTGCGCCGGGCCGTACCGGGCGAGCTGCTGATCCGGG
This sequence comes from Streptomyces malaysiense, assembly GCF_000980885.2. Lineage (GTDB taxonomy): Bacteria > Actinomycetota > Actinomycetes > Streptomycetales > Streptomycetaceae > Streptomyces > Streptomyces malaysiense. The sequence goes on from NZ_LBDA02000019.1 coordinate 112,606, forward strand.
GGGACGTATGGGCCGGGGACGAACCGGCGACGGAGCCGGCTTCGGCGCGTGCCGAGGCCGCTCCGGCAGCAAGCACTCGCTACCACAACTGACCGTCACGTCCTGAGGAGTCACCGTGTCCCGTCGTCTGTTCACCTCGGAGTCCGTGACCGAGGGCCATCCCGACAAGATCGCCGACCAGATCAGCGACACCGTCCTCGACGCGCTGCTCAAGGAGGACCCCACCTCCCGGGTCGCCGTGGAGACCCTGGTCACCACCGGCCTGGTCCATGTCGCGGGCGAGGTGACGACCACCGCCTACGCCCCGATCGCGGCCCTGGTGCGCGACCGCATCCTGCAGATCGGCTACGACAGTTCGCTCAAGGGCTTCGACGGCGCCTCGTGCGGCATCTCCGTGTCCATCGGCGCGCAGTCCCCGGACATCGCGCAGGGCGTGGACACGGCGTACGAGTCCCGTGTCGAGGGTGCCGCCGCAGGTGGAGGGCACGACGAGCTGGACCGCCAGGGCGCGGGCGACCAGGGCCTGATGTTCGGCTACGCCTGCGACGAGACGCCGGAACTGATGCCCCTGCCGATCACCCTGGCCCACCGGCTGTCCCGCCGGCTGTCCGAGGTCCGCAGGAACGGCACCCTGCCGTATCTGCGCCCCGACGGGAAGACGCAGGTCACCATCGAGTACGACGGCGACCGGCCGGTCCGCCTCGACACGGTCGTCGTCTCCGCGCAGCACGCCGCGGACACCGATCTGGGGGCGACCCTCGTCCCGGACATCCGCGAGCACGTGGTGGAGCCCGAGCTGGCCGCCCTCGGTATCGCCACCGAGGGCTACCGCCTCCTGGTCAACCCCACCGGACGGTTCGAGATCGGCGGCCCGATGGGGGACGCGGGCCTGACCGGGCGGAAGATCATCATCGACACGTACGGCGGCATGGCCCGGCACGGTGGCGGCGCGTTCTCCGGCAAGGACCCGTCCAAGGTGGACCGCAGTGCCGCGTACGCGATGCGCTGGGTCGCCAAGAACATCGTGGCGGCCGGTCTGGCCCGGCGCGCCGAGGTCCAGGTGGCCTACGCGATCGGCAAGGCCGAGCCCGTCGGCCTCTTCGTCGAGACCTTCGGCACCGAGACCGTGCCGGTGGCGCGCATCCAGGAGGCGGTGACCGAGGTCTTCGACCTGCGCCCCGCCGCCGTCATCCGCGATCTCGACCTGCTGCGCCCGATCTACGCCCAGACCGCGGCGTACGGCCACTTCGGCCGCGAACTGCCCGACTTCACCTGGGAACGCGTGGACCGCGCGGAGCGGCTGCGGGCCGTGGTGCGGGCCGCGGGCGGGGAGCCGGGCGCGGCGCGGGGCTGAGCCGGGGCAGCACCGCGGTGGCGGGTCGGCTCCGTCTCCCGACGGCGGGTTCGGCTCACGGGACCCGGGCGCCCGGGTCCCGCGGCGACATCTGTCCGGCGGGGGCCCGGTCGGGGGGCGTGGGCCCGGGGGCGGCGGCCGGGCCGCCGGCCTCGACCATCAGGTCCTCGGTCCGCTCCAGCCAGGTCCTGGAGCCGAGTTCGGCGAACAGCCCGCGCGCGGCCTCCAGATGCGCCGAGGCCAGCTGGTGGTCGCCCCGGGCGAGGGCGGTCTCGGCGAGACCGTAGCGCGATCTGGCCTCGACGACCCGCTCCCCCACCTGCCGCGCCAGGTTCAGCGCGCGGGTCAGGGTGTCGGCGGCGCTGTCGAGCCGCTTCTCCCGGCGGCGGAGCGTGCCGAGTCCGTACAGCGCGTACGCCTCGCCGATCCGGTCCCCGCTGTCCCGCACGATCCGCAGGACCTCCTGGAGCGCCTCCTGGGCCTGGCGCGGCTGGTCGAGCGCGAGGTGGAGCTCGGCGAACCGCTGGAGCACCTGCGCCCGCACGCGCAGGCACCTCTCCTCCCGGGAGATGGTGAGGGCCTGCTCCAGCAGGGCGCGGGCGCGCTCGGTGTTCCCCGATGCCAGCCACCAGCCGGCCAGGCTGCGCAGGATGTGCGCCTCGCCGATCCGGTCGCCGACCAGCCTGGTGATCGCCAGCGCCTCGTCGTACTTCTCCCGCATGGCGGCGTCGTCCCCGCGCACGCTGTCCAGGTAGGCGGCGTTGCGCAGCACCAGGGCGCGCCCGTGATCGTGGCCCTCCGCCTCGAACAGTTCCCGGGCCTCGCCGAAGCGCTCGTCCGCCTGCTCCATGCGGGTCTGGAACATGTGCAGGGTGCCCAGGGAGTACGACATCGCCGCCCGGCCGACGCGGTTTCCGGCGCGGGCCGACGCCTCGTACGCCAGCCGCGTGGTCTCCTTCCAGTCGTCGAAGTACCCCTTGACCTCGAACAGGGTGACGGAGGTGAGGGCGAGGTCCCAGCACAGCTCGTCCATGCCGGCCGCGGCGGCCTGCCGTACGGCCGTCACCAGCGCCCGGCGCTCCCCGCTCAGCCGCTCCATCGGCCGCGCGGCGGGCTCCGCGTCCGCGCCCTCGGGGAGTTTCCAGCGTTCGGCGCGGCCGTGGATGATCGTGTAGTCCCCGCCGTACTCCTCCCGGTGGGCCTCCTCGACCAGGGAGAGCCAGCCGCCGAGCACGCGGGCCAGGGCGGCGTCCCGTTCCTCGGGGGGTTCGGTCGCGAGGAGTTCCTCGCGGGCGTAGGCGCGGATGAGGTCGTGGAAGCGGTAGCGCGGCCGGTGCGAGTCCGGGTAGCGCACGGTGTCCATGACCTGCGCCTCCACGAGGACGTCGAGGGTGTCCTCCGCGGTGCCGAGGTCCGCATCCAGCAGCGCGGCGGCCACCCAGGCCGGCGAGTCGGGCGCCTGGACGAGGGAGAACAGCCGGAACAGACGCTGGGCCGACGGGGGCAGCGCCCGGTACGCCAGGCTGATGGTGGAGCGCAGTTCGAGCCCGCGGTGGCTCAGTTCGTCCAGGCGGCGACGCTCGTCCCGCAGCCGCTGGACCAGCCATTCGATCCGCCAGTGGGGGTGGGAGGCCAGCCGGGCGCCGGCGATCCGCAGCGCCAGGGGCAGCGCGTCGCACAGGTTGACCAGTTCGACGGCGGTGTCGAGTTCCGCCTGGACGCGCTCGCGGCCGACGATGCCGGCCAGCAGTTCCAGGGCGTTGGCCATGTCGAAGGCGGTGAGGTCGATGCCGCGGACGCCGTCCGTGCCGGCCAGCCGGGCCCGGCTCGTGGTGATCACCGCGCAGGTGGCGCTTCCGGGCAGGAGCGGGGTCACCTGCTCGGCGCCGGTCACGCCGTCCAGGACCACGAGCACCCGGCTGTCCGCGAGCCTGCTGCGGTACATCTCGGCCCGTTCCTGGGCGTCGTCGGGGATGGCCTTGGCCGGTATGCCGAGGGCCCGCAGGAAGCGCGCGAGGAGAGTGGTGATCTGCGCGTCGCCGGAGACGGTGTGCAGGTCGGCGTAGAGGTGGCCGTCGGGGAAGTGCTTGCTCACCTCGTGGGCGGCGCGCACGGCGAGGGCCGACTTGCCCACGCCGCCGGGGCCGGAGATGTCCACGATCGGCACGGCGTAGCCCGGGGTCCTCGCCCGTGAGGAGGCCACGAGCAGTTCCCTGATCTCGTCGAGCTGGGCGCGGCGGCCGGTGAAGTCGCCGATGGTGGCGGGCAGTTGGCGCGGTATGAGACGGAATCCACCCTCCTGTTCCGCCGGGACCTCCGAGGCGTCCGGGGCATCCGGGGTGCCAGGGACGCCGGGCCCGGTGCCGGGACGCGCGGGGGCGGCTCTCGGCGGCGGTGGAGCGGGGAGATCGAGTGCCGGGGACTGCCGCAGGATGGCCTGCTCCAGATCGCGCAGTTCCTGTCCCGGTTCGATGCCCATCTCCTCGACGAGCACCTTGCGGGCCCGCTGGAAGGTCGCCAGCGCCTCGGCCTGCCGCCCCGAGCGGTACAGCGCCAGCATGAGCAGCTCGTAGAGGCGCTCGCGCAGCGGGAACCGGCCGATGAGCGCGGCCAGTTCGGCGCAGACCTCGCCGTGCCTGGCCAGCAGCAGGTCGAGGCGCGCGCACTCCTCGATCGCGGCCAGGCGTCTGTCGTCGTAGTGCCTGGCCACATGCCGTACGGAGTCGCTGGGGATGCCGTCAAGGGCGGGGCCGCGCCAGAGTTCCAGGGCCGTGCGCAGGGTTGCCGCCGCCTGTGCGACGCGGTCGGCCCGGGAGTCCTCGCGGGCGGTGGTGACCAGCCGGTCGAACTCCAGGCTGTCCACGGCGGCCGCGGCCAGTTCGAGCACGTAGCCGGGCGCCCGGGTCCTGATCGCGTCGGGGCGGCCGGCGCGGGCGAACTGTTTGCGGAGTGTCGAGATGGCGACCTGGATCTGGCCGCGCGCGGTGACGGGGGGCGCGTCGCCCCAGACCGCGTCGATCAGCTGTTCCGTGGACAGCGTGCGGTTGACGTGCAGCCCCAGCATCGCCAGGACCACCCGCTGGCGCGGCCCGCCGACATCGAGCGAACGACCTTCGTGGACCAGCTCGACCGGCCCCAGCAGCCGAAGGATCATGTCGTCCACCCTCGCCTTCCCCCACACGTAGCACCGCGTTCAACGATCAGCACCGTAACCCTGGGTCGGAGCTGACATCCGGTGATTGCCATGAGTTTCCTGATGAATGGCACAGGAGTGGCCCGGCGGCCGTGGACACGGCCGGGCGCCCGTGTTCCCGCCGGCCGGCGGCACGGGTGACCGGGTGGGGCCGAACCGGCTCGCGCCGCGCTCGGTTCGCCGCTCAGGCGGTGCCGGGTCCGGCAGGCAGGGGCCGGCCCCCGGTGTCAGGCAGGACGGCGCCGGGCGGCGGCGCCCGGCGGGACCGACGGATCAGGGGATGTCGCGGCCGGACAGTGGGCCCGGCCGTCTCCCGCGCTGCTACGTTCCATGTCCGCCCCCGCTCAGCCCGCACGGCCGACGCCGCGCACCCGCGCATCCGGCCGGCATCCGCCGCCTGCCGCTTCCTGCTCGGGCAGCGTGCACCGGTCGAGAATCGAACTCATCTTGCCCGCAGGTCAATCAATATGCAAAGGGCGGTGAGCAACGGGACGCGCGTGCGCGCGGACCGGCCAGGGGGAAATCGGGGGGCGTCGGCTCGGCTCCGGCACCGGCGGGCGGGGTGCCGGTGAGGGCGGGAGGCCGGGCGACGGCCCTCGCCTTCGTCAACCGGCGTCCGGCCATCGCTCGGACGGCGGAGGCGGCTCCGGCGCGGTCGGCCGTTCCGCCTGCCGCGCCTTCTCTCCCCGCAGGTCCGTCAGCCACGGCCACAGGTCCGGCAGGAGCCGGGCCGGGCAGGCGAGGCGGTGTTCGATGCGGCACCGCTGGAACTGGTCCGGCGGGCACACGCCGTACACGCTCACCCGTCCGTCGGACAGTTCGATCCACCGGTGCCCCGCCGGCACCTCGTGGGCCGGCGGCCTCAGGTCCGGTTCCAGCATGACCCACTCGTGCCCGAGCGTCGCCACACGCTCCTGCGGCAGGCCGCAGTACGGGCAGCGTGACCGCCCACCGCCCAGCCGGCGCGCACGTCCCTCCGAAGCCCCCATGGGACGAGGGTCGGCACCCGGGCGTGCCCGGCGCAGGGCGCTCGTCGGACGGGACGCGTGGGGCGGTCGTGGCCCGAGGACGCGGGGGTCGGCCCGGTTGTCGCGTCCGGCAACCGGCGCCCGCGGCTCCACGGCCGAGATTCGCCCCCGGGGGCCGACGGCGGCGCCGGGGGTGTGGCGCGGACGGCCTCCGTTCAAGCCCCCCGCGCGTCCGTTCCCGGTCTCAGCACCCCCTTCGCCCCCGGCCCCGGCCCCCCGGACCGCTCCCGCACGAAGCCCGCACCGCAAGCGCGGGTTGCAACGTCAGATGGTGGACCGGGAGGGGGCGCGGGGAGCGCAGGCGGGAGACGAGGAGTTCGACGCCCTCGCGCCCCAGGGCACGTTTCGGCGGGGCGACGGCGGTCAGCGGGATGCTGGCGAGGGCGGCCACCTCGTCGTCGTAGGAGACGATCGCCAGGTCCTGGGGAACGCGGACGCCTCGTTGCGCCGCCAGTTGGAGGAGGACGATGGCCTCCGCGTCGCCGTGGGCGAGGACGGCCGTGGCGCCGTGGGCGCGGAGGTCGTCGAGAACCTCGTCGACGCGCTGCTCGGTGTGGGCGGAGGTCTCGCGCTGCGGTACCAGGCGGACGGGGGCGTCCTGGTCGAGACCGAGGGCGCGCAGGGCCTGTGCGTGGCCGAGCCGGACGGCGGGGGCCGTGGGGCCCAGGTCCTTGACCATGAGGGCTATGCGGCGGTGCCCGAGGCGGGCCAGGTGTTCCACGGCCAGGCGGGCGCCGGCCTGGTGGTCGGTGACCACGTGGTCCAGGCGGTCGACCAGCGTGGTCGACCGCAGTTCGCGTTCCACCAGGACCACCGGGATCCGCAGCTCGCGCAGGCGTTCCTCGAAGCGGGTGTGACGGGAGTTCTCCAGGGTCGGCGGGGCGAGCAGAAGGCCGTCGACGCCGTCGTCCAGGTGGCGGCGGATGGCCACCAGGTCCTGCTCGGGCTCGTGGTCGGAGAAGGCGAGGGTCAGTTCGGCGTTCAGTTCCGACGCCGCCTCGCGGGCTCCCTGGAGCACCTCCCGGAAGTAGAGGCCGTTGGGCAGCAGCAGGCCCAGCCGGAGGGTCGCCGGGGCCCGTTCCGGCACGCCGTCCGTCACGGCCCTGCGGTCCAGGACGACGCCTCCGTGGAAGCGCCGCACCAGACCCTCGCGTTCGAGAGCCTCGACATCGCGTCGCACCGTGACGTCGGAGACCCCCAGCAGACCCACGAGGTCACTGATCCGCGCCGAGCCGTGCTCCCGCAGATGGGCGAGGAGCAGGTCGTGCCGGTCCGGAGAGAGCATCACGCGTCACATTTCCCTCGGCGCGGGCGTGGAAGGGGTTCCGAACTGTTGGGAACGGAGGAAACCTAGCGCGCCGAGAGGGAGTTGGGCAGCCCTCGCCGGTCCGGCGGGGACAGGGGGACGCCGGAAGGCCGGAGAGCGGAGACCGGAAGCCCGAGACCGGAGACCGAAAGCCACGGGCCGAAAGGCGGGATAAGGGGTGAACCGGCGGAGAGCGGGATACCGAAAAGCTCCGGGTCCCTCTGGACCGTTCCAGGTGTGCACGGCCTCATTGACGCGTGACGGACCCGACCGGATGCTGAAGCCGCGTCGGAGCGCAAGGGCCCCTGCGGCGTTCCGCCGTGTCCGGCGGGGCGGCCCGGCCGCCGCCCGCCGACGTGCCGGATCTCCCCGCATGGGGCACCGTCTTCCCCGGCGCCCCACGCCCATGACCCGAGGAGTCCCGTGTCCGACCTGCCCCCCGCGGCCCGCCGCCCCCGGGTGCTGCTCGCCATGCGGCGCGATCTGCTGCCGCTGCTGCTCGACCCGGCGCGGACGGCCCGGCTCACCGGCCTCGCCGACCTGGATCCCACGGTGGTCGCCGACGACTTCACCACCCCCGGTGTCGCCGCCGAACTCGCCCGTGCCGAGGTGCTGTTCACCTTCTGGGGCTGTCCTCCCCTCAGCCCCGAGGTGCTCGCCGGGGCACCCCGGCTGCGGGCGGTGGTGCACGCCGCCGGCTCGGTGCGCGGCTTCGTCACCGACGCCTGCTGGGAGCGGGACATCGCCCTCTCCTCGGCCGCCGACGCCAACGCGCTGCCGGTGGCGGAGTACGCGCTGGCGATGATCCTGCTCGCCAACAAGCGGGCGCTGACGGCCCGCGAGCACTACCGGGCCGTGCGCGGTCGGGCGTCCTGGCCGCACGAGTACCGCGCGGCCGGCAACTACCGCCGCACCGTGGGCGTCGTCGGCGCCTCCCGCACCGGGCGCCGGCTCATCGCCCTGCTCGCCCCTCATGACATGGAAGTCCTGGTCCACGACCCGTACCTGGGCGCGGCGGAGGCTCGCGCGCTCGGTGCGCGGCCGGCCGGGCTGGACGAGCTGTGCGCCCGCTGCGACGTGGTCTCGCTGCACGCGCCCGAGCTGCCCGAGACCCGGCACATGATCGACGAGCGGCGGCTGCGGCTGATGCCGGACGGCGCCACGCTCGTCAACACCGCGCGCGGGGCGCTGGTGGACACCGACGCGCTGACCAGGGAGCTGACCGGCGGCCGGCTGAACGCCGTACTGGACGTGACCGAGCCGGAGATCCCGCCGGCCGGTTCCCCGCTGTGGGACCTGGCCAACGTGGTGCTCACCCCGCACATCGCCGGTTCGCTCGGCGGTGAACTGCACCGGCTGGCGGACTCGGCGCTGGACGAGCTGGAACGCCTGGCGCACGGGCGGCCGTTCGCCCATCCGGTCGTGCGCGAGCGGTTCGAACGCTCGGCCTGAGGGGCGCCGGCGGCGGAGGTCCGGCCCGGCGGGATCGTGCTCCCCGACCCCGACAGCCGTCTCCTGTGGCCCCGTACGGCGCTGACCGTGCCGCGGGGGCGACTGCCGCCGCAGGGGTGGTGACGGGGCTCAGGCCGGGCGCTTCCGCGTGGCCGACTTCTTCGCCGCCTTCTCCCCCGCGTCCGGCTTCCCCGCGTCCGACTTCGCCGTGCCCGACCTCGCGGCGCTCTTCTTGGCCGGCTCCGACGACTTCGAGGTGGACTTCCTCGCCGGGGCCTTCGCGGCCGCGGACTTCCTCGTCGTGGAGGTGGACTTCCGGGTGCCCGTCTCCTTGGGGGTGGAGCGGCGGCCCGGCAGGGATCTGACCTCGGCGCCGGCTGCGGGTTCGCGTGATTCGCGGGCGGCGCGGACGCTGTTCTCCAGGGCGGCCATCAGATCGAGGACCTTGCCGCCGCTCGCCGGCGCGGGGGCCTGCGGGGGCGCCTCGCCCGCGGCCTTGGCGGCGATGACCTCCTCCAGGGCCTCGCGGTACTCGTCGTGCAGGTCCGCCATCTCGACCTCGCCGAGGGTGTCCATCAGAGCGTCCGCGAGATCGAGTTCCTTGTCGCGGACGGTGACGTCCACGTCCGGGGCGACCCCCTCGGGGGCCCGTACCTCGTCCGGCCAGAGCAGGGCGTGCATGGCGATCGCGTCGCCGACGACCCGCAGCATCCCGAGCCGTTCCCGCCCGCGCAGCGCGAACTTGGCGATGGCGACCTTGTTGCTGCGCTTGAGGGCCTCCCGCAGGAGGGTGTACGGCTTGGCGGCGGGGGCGCCGCTCGCGGCCAGGTAGTACGCCGCGTCCATCTGGAGCGGGTCGATCTTCTCGGCCGGCACGAAGGCGACGATCTCGATGGTGCGGGCCGTCGGGATCGGCAGGTGGGACAGGTCCTCGTCGGTGATCGGGACGATGGTGCCGTCCGCGTCCTCGTAAGCCTTGCCGATCTCGGCCTGGGCGACCTCGCGGTCCTCGACCTCGCACACCTTGCGGTAGCGGATGCGGCCGTTGTCCTCGGTGTGGATCTGGCGGAAGGAGATCGCGTGGCTCTCCGTCGCGTTGACCAGCTTGATCGGGATGCTGACCAGCCCGAAGGAGATGGCGCCGTTCCATATCGATCGCACGTGCCGCACCCTTCCCTTCCTGTTTGATCCTTTTTGGACCCGTTCATCTGGGATTGTCATCCTATGACGCCCATCACAGAGGTGGCGGGGCGGCGGGTCCCGCTGACCAACCTGGAGAAGGTGCTGTATCCGGAGACCGGCTTCACCAAGGCGGAGCTGGTGCACTACTACGCGACCACCGCCGACGCGCTGCTCCCGCATCTGCGCGACCGCGCGGTGTCCTTCCTGCGCTACCCCGACGGCCCCGAGGGCCAGGTGTTCTTCACCAAGAACGTGCCGCCGGGTACGCCCGAGTGGGTCACGACCGCCGAGGTGCCGAGGTCGTCGGCAAACAGCCCGGCCCGGATGGTCGTCGTACAGGACCTGCCGAGCCTGGTGTGGGCGGCGAATCTGGTCACCGAGTTCCACACCCACCAGTGGCTGGTCGGGGCGCCGGAGGAGGCCGACCGGCTGGTGTTCGACCTCGATCCCGGGGCGCCCGCGACGATCGTGCAGTGCTGCGAGGTCGCCCTGTGGCTGCGCGAGCGGCTCGCGGCCGACGGGATCGAGGCGTACCCGAAGACGGCCGGGTCCAAGGGGCTGCACCTGCTGGCGGCGGTGGCCGGCGCCTCCTCGGAGCGGACCAGCGAGTACGCCAGGGCGCTCGCGGTGGAGGCGGAGCGTGCGCTGCCCCGGCTGGTGGTGCACCGGATGACCAAGAGCCTGCGGCCCGGGAAGGTGTTCGTGGACTGGAGCCAGAACGCGGCCCGCAAGACCACCGCCGCCCCCTACACCCTGCGCGCCCGCCGCGCCCCCCTGGCCTCCGCGCCCGTGACCTGGGACGAGGTCGCCGGCTGCCGCTCACCGGGGCGGCTGGAGTTCCAGGCGGAGGACATCGCGCCGCGGCTGCGGCGGCACGGCGACCTGATGGCACCCCTGCTGGACCGGCGACGGGCCGCGGCCCTCCCGGGACGACGCACCTAGACGTTCTCCCAGGTACGGCGGTCCCGCGCCATCGCGTGCAGCGCCTCCACGTCCGCCGGTTTCAGTACGCCGCCCAGCCGGGCCAGTCCCGGCAGATCCCCGGCGGACAGCACCCGCACCCCCCGGGGCGCGGCGGTCAGGCTCACCCCGGCGGGGTCGGTCAGGGCGAGGACCGGGCGGACCTCGGCGGTCAGGGCGTGGGCGGCCCGGTCGGCCTGGGCGCGCAGCCGGCGCAGCAGGGGTTCGGCGGCGCGCCGGCCCACGGTGACCATCGGGTCGGCGACCCGCACCCGCGCCCTGCGGGCGTACAGGGCGTGCAGGGCGAACAGCCCGCCGGGGCCGATCAGCAGATGGTGGACGCGGTCGCCGCCGGGCAGCGGCAGCGAGTGCAGGGCGCGCCAGCCGGCGCCCTCCAGGCCGTCGAGCGCCTCACCCACGGCCTGCTCGGCCAGCAGGGCCCGGCGGCGCGGGTCGGGGCGCAGCCGGTGCCCGGCGCCCGGATCACGGTCGAGGGCGACCAGCAGCGCCTCGCCGGGCCGGTTGGGCGCGAGGTCGTCGTCCGGGTGCAGGGCGAGCCGGGCGAGTTCGGCGGGCGTGGGGACCGGGGGCGGGCCCACGGCCACCGGGCCGGTGAGGAAGGGCCCGAGGGCTTCCAGCACCCGTTCCCGCTCGTCCTCGGCGAGCAGGTCGACCCGGCCGGCGTCGCGGTCGTACCAGGCGACCCGGCTGCCGTCCGGGCGGCAGACGTACAGCCGGTCCCGGCCCTGTCGGCGGCCCGGCACCACGCACAGTCCGCTCATGCGCATCACCCCTCGACCATGGGAACAGGCCGGGTGCTTCCGGGGCAAGACCGGCTACCGTGGAGAGCGGCCCTGCGCAGGGGAGTTGGGGAGGCGCCGGTGCGAACCCGCGGGATGCAGCCCGACGTGCCGGCTCCACGGAACCCGTGGAGCGAGATCGTGCCCGGCCTGTGGATGGGCGGGCACGAGTACCGGGGGCGTACGGGACGGCTGGAGACGGCCGTCGTACGGGACGAGTTCGACGTGGTGCAGTCGCTGCTGCGGCTGCCGGGCCACGGCCCGGACGCGGGCGTCGAGCACCGGGTGTGGCCGATACCGGACGGACCGCTGGACGGGACGCAGCTCGCCGGGGTGATCAGGCTGGCGCGGGCGGCGAACGAGGCGCTGGACGCGGGCCGCCGGGTGCTGGTGCGCTGCTACCACGGGTACAACCGCTCGGGCCTGGTCGTGGCGCACGCGCTGGTCCAGCGGGGTGGCGCGCCGGACGAGGCCGTCCGGCTGATCCGGGCCCGCCGCTCGGCGTGGGCGCTGCACAACGAGCTGTTCGTGGCGTACCTGCGCGCGGGTCTGCATACCGTCCGGCTCGTCGAGGAACTGGCCGAGTAGCCTCTCTGTCCCGGCACCCGGAGCCGGGACGTGCGGATCAGGTGCACAGAACGGACGAAAAGGGGCTTCCTTGGAATCTATGTGCATACTGGCCTACTGACCTGCAAAACCATCGCCCCTGGAGCATCGTGCCCGTCCGTCGCCCTGTGCGCACCGCCTTCGCCGCGGCCGCCGTCGCCCTGCTGTCGGCGACGGCGGCGGCCTGCGGGGACGCCGGGGAGCTGCAGAGCGCCGGGCCGGCCCAGACCGCGGACGGCCCCGCCAAGCTCTGGCCCGACCTGCGCCCGGCATCCAGCCCGGCCTATCCGTACGACGTGGCCACCAGGGAGACCGTCAAGGGTCTGACCGTGCCCGGCGGCGACATACGCCGGATCGATCCGGTGGACATCGTCGAGGCGGAGCTGAAGGCGCACCCCACCGACTACGGGTCCAAGGGGGCGTTCCACGGGACCGTGGACCGGGTGAAGGACTGCCGCGCGGGCGGCGACCGGGCGCTGTGCCCGCTGCTCAAGCCGTACTACCGGGACCTCACCGGCGACGGGCGGCCCGACCTCACCCTCGGTTTCCGGCTCTACCCGACCAACCAGACGGCGGTCCGGGTCTACACCGTCGAGGGCAGCCACCTGGTGCAGGTGCTGGCCGACAACGACGCGATCCTCGGCGTGGAGCTGGCCGGGCGCGCGCTGATCGAGCGCAACCCGGCGGACATCTCCGGCTACGAGTACCGCACCACCTGGGAGTGGGACCCCGGCCAGCGCGCGATGGTGTTCTCCCGCGACGAGTACCTGCACACCGGCGCGGGCCGCCGTGTCCACAGGGCGGGCCCCTCCCCGCGCCCGTCCGCCTCCCCCGCCGCCTACCCGAGCGCGCCATGAGGCTGCTGCTGGCCCGCTGGGCCGGGCCCCTCGCCGTACGGGCGGCCGGGTTCATCATCGTGATGTGCTGCGCGCTGGCCGCGCTGCTCGGCGTGCTCGTGCACGTCTCGGTGACCGACCAGACCGTCGGCCAGGCCCGCGACCTCGCGCTGTCCCGGCTCGCGGACGCCACCCGCGCCTACGAGGCCGGGGACACCCTGCTGCCCAGTGCCGGGGTCGACCCGGAGGGGCTGCCGGACTCGCTGCGCACGCTCGCGGCCTCCGGGCGGCGCGGCACCATGGTGTCCAGGCACCGGGGGCGGCCGACCATGTGGGCGGCGGGCCCCGTCCAGGGGCACCGGGCGCTCGCCGTGGAGATCGACTACTCGCAGCAGTCCGGGACCATCGCCGGGCTCGACACCTCGATCCTGTGGTCCTCCGCGCTCGCCATCGGCGCGACCGTGCTGGTCGGTGTGTTCGCCGTGTCGCGGGTGACCCGGCGGCTGCACGGCACGGCGCGGGTGGCCCGCCGGATCAGCGCGGGCGATCTGGACGCACGGGTCGACGACCCGCGCACGAAGGACCCGGGCCGCCCCCAGGACGAGGTGGCCGCGGTGGCCGCCGCGCTGGACTCGATGGCCTCCTCGCTCCAGGGCAAGCTGCTCAGCGAGCAGCGGTTCACCGCGGACGTGGCGCACGAGCTGCGGACCCCGCTCACCGGGCTGCACGCGGCGGCGGAACTGCTGCCGCCCGGACGGCCCACGGAACTGGTGCGGGACCGGGTGGCGGCGCTGCGCACGCTCACCGAGGACCTGCTGGAGATCTCCCGGCTGGACAGCGGGCGGGAGCGGCTGGAGGCCGACGCCGAGGAGCTGGGGGCGCTCGCCGAGCGGGTGGTGCGGGGCTCGGGGACGGACACCGAGGTGCGGGTCGTACGGGACGCACTGGTGGAGACGGACCGGCGGCGCCTGGAGCGGGTGCTGGGGAACCTGGTGGCCAACGCGCACAAGCACGGGGCGGCGCCGGTGCGGCTCACGGTGCACGGGCCGGTGGTGACCGTACGGGACCACGGGGACGGGTATCCGGAGTACCTGGTCGCGCACGGGCCGCAGCGGTTCCGCACCGAGGGCGGGGCGAAGGGGCACGGGCTCGGGCTGACCATCGCGGTGGGGCAGGCGGAGGTGCTGGGGGCGCGGCTGTCGTTCCGGAACGCGGTGGACGGGGGCGCGGTGGCGACGCTCGTCCTGCCGGTCGCTTCGCCGCAGACGCCGTAGGAACCGGGCGGCCCGGTTCGCCGGCGGGTGCCCGGCCGCACGCGGCCCCTCGCGCCCAGGTGGCCGGATCGCCGTGGGGGAACGCGGCCCCGCGGCCCTTCAGGGCGCGTTGTAGTGCGGTGAAATAGTCTGCTTTAGGTAGGTTCGCGGTATGACCGACGCCGGAACCGCCGCGGCGACGGCCCAGGCCGCCGTACCCGTCGCCCGGCTGCCCCGGCGCCGCGGCATCGAGCTCGCGCTGATCGTGCTGGCCGTCACGCTGTCGGTGTACGGCTACTGCGCCGTGGGGCTGGCCCGGTCCGGGCGGGTGCCGCCGGGTGCGCTGGCGTACGGGGCCGGGCTCGGGGTGCTCGCGCTGCTCGCCCATCTCGCCGTACGGCTGCGCGCGCCGTACGCCGATCCGCTGCCGCTGCCCATCGGGGTGCTGCTCAACGGGCTCGGCCTGGTGCTGATCTACCGGCTGGACCTGGAGACACCGGGCGACCGGGCCGCCCCCGCCCAGTTGGTGTGGTCGGCGCTCGGGGTGGCCCTGTTCATCGTCGTCGTCCTGCTGCTGCGCGACCACCGGCTGCTCCAGCGCTACTCCTACGTGTGCGTGGTCGCCGCGCTCGTCCTGCTGCTCCTGCCGAGTCTCTTCCCGGCGGTGAACGGCGCCCGGATCTGGATCCGGATCGCCGGGTTCTCCATCCAGCCCGGCGAGTTCGCGAAGGTGCTGCTGGCGGTGTTCTTCGCCGCGTACCTCGCCGCCAACCGCAACGCGCTCGCGTACACCGGCCGCCGGATCTGGCGGATGCAGTTCCCGACCGGCCGGGTGCTCGGGCCGATCGTGACGATCTGGCTGCTCAGCGTCGGGGTGCTGGTCCTGGAACGGGACCTCGGCACCTCGCTGCTGTTCTTCGGGCTGTTCGTGGTGCTGCTCTACGTCGCGACCGGGCGCACCGGCTGGATCGCGGTGGGGCTGGTGCTCGCCGTGCTGGGCGCGGTGGCCGTCGGCCGGGTGGAGCCGCATGTGGGCGGCCGGATCGCGGACTGGCTGCACCCGTTCGCCACCATCGAGGCCGGACGAGGTCCCAACCAGCTGTCCCAGTCGCTGTTCGCGTTCGCGGCGGGCGGGCTGCTGGGCACCGGGCTCGGGCTCGGGCACTCGGTGCTCATCGGCTTCGCCACGAAGTCGGACTTCATCCTGGCCACGGCCGGCGAGGAGCTGGGCCTGGTGGGCCTGGCGGCGATCATCCTGCTGTACGCGCTGCTGGTGGAGCGCGGCTACCGGGCGGGCCTCGCGCTGCGCGAGCCGTTCGGGCGGCTGCTCGCGGTGGGGCTCGCCTCGATCCTGGCGCTCCAGGTGTTCGTGATCGCGGGCGGGGTCACCGGGCTGATCCCGCTGACCGGCATGGCGATGCCCTTCCTCGCCCAGGGCGGCTCCTCGGTGGTCACCAACTGGGCGATCGTCGCCCTGCTGATCCGGGTGAGCGACTCGGCGCGCAGCCAGTACGACGGCAGGGAGGCGCCGTGAGACGGAATCCGGTGGGCGAGTACACGGGCATGGGCGGCGAGGGCGGGCGGCCGATGGCCCGGTACATCCGGCACGCGTGCGCGTTCTGCACCCTGCTGCTCGCGGCGCTGCTGGTGAACGCGGCCCGGGTGCAGCTCGTCCAGGCCGGCGACTACACCGGCAACCCGGCCAACCGCCGCGCGGCCATCGCCCGTTACCAGCAGCCGCGCGGCGACATCCTGGTCGGCGGCAAGCCGGTCACCGGCTCCGTGGACACCCATGAGCAGCTGCGCTACGAACGCTCCTACCAGGACGGCCCGTTGTACGCCCCGGTGACCGGCTTCGCCTCCCAGTCGTACGGCACCACCTTCCTGGAGCACGCCGAGGACGGGGTGCTCTCCGGTACCGACCCGATGCTCGCGCCGCTGCCGCTCTGGAACGACCTGACGCGCAGCCTCGATCCGGGCGGGAACGTCGTGACGACCCTCGACCGGGCGGCGCAGGAGGCGGCTTACCGGGGACTCGGCGGCCGCAAGGGCGCGGTGGCCGCGATCGACCCCTCGACCGGGCGCATCCTGGCGCTGGTGACGAGCCCGTCGTACGATCCGGCCCAGCTCTCCGGCAACGCCGAGTCGGTGGCCTCCGCGTGGGCGCGGCTCAACGGCGACCCGGACAAGCCGATGCTCAACCGGGCGGTACGGCAGACCTATCCGCCGGGTTCCACGTTCAAGGTGGTCACCGCGGCGGCGGCACTGGACGCGGGTGTGGTCACCGACCCGGACGCGCGCACCGACTCCCCCGACCCCTACCGGCTGCCCGGCACCCGCACCCGGCTGACCAACGAGGCCGACGGCTGCGCGGACACCTCGCTGCGGGACGCCTTCGAGTGGTCCTGCAACACGGTCTTCGCCAAGCTGGGCGTGGACGTCGGAGTGCGGGACATGACGGCCATGGCGGAGGCGTTCGGGTTCAACGACGACGAGGTGCGGGTGCCCTTCCCGGTCGCGCCCAGTACCTTCGACCCGCACGTGGACAAGGCCCAGTTGGCGCTCTCCTCGATCGGGCAGTACAACACCCGCGCCACCCCGCTCCAGATGGCGATGGTCGCGGCGGCCGTCGCCGACGACGGGCGGCTGCGCACGCCCTACCTGGTGGAGCGGACGACGCGGCACGACGGCGAGACGGTCTCGGGGAGCGGGACGCACCCGGTGCGCCAGGTCATGCGCCCGTACACGGCCGAGCAGTTGAAGGAGCTGATGACCGGGGTGGTGCGGGAGGGCACCGGCACCCAGGCCGCGATCCCCGGTGCCGTCGTCGGCGGCAAGACCGGCACCGCGCAGCACGGTGTGGGCAACACCGGTCTGCCGTACGCCTGGTTCGTCTCCTGGGCGCGGGACCAGGACGCGGTGGAGCCGGCGGTCGCGGTCGCGGTGGTGGTGGAGGACGCCTCGGCGGACCGGGGCGAGATCAGCGGCGGGGGTGACGCCGCGCCGATCGCCCGGGACGTGATGCGGGCGGTGCTCGGCCGGTGAGACGGGGCTGCCGCGGGCGCCCGTCATCTCCATAGGGTGCGACCATGACGGATACCGCACCCGCGTACGAACTGGCCCAGGTCAACATCGCCCGCCTCAAACACCCGCTGGAATCGGCTGAGTTGAAGGACTTCGTCGACGGACTCGACCCGGTGAACGCGGTCGCCGACGCCTCGGACGGCTTCGTGTGGCGGCTGCGGGGCGACTCCGGCAACGCGACCGACGTCCCGGTGCTCGGGGACGAGTGGATGATCGTCAACATGTCGGTGTGGCGGGACCCGGAGGCGCTGGAAGCGTTCATGTACCGGGGCCTGCACCGGGAGTTGCTGGCCCGGCGCAGGGAGTTCTTCGAGCGGCTCCAGGAGGCGGTGACCGCACTGTGGTGGGTGCCGGCCGGCCACCGCCCGGCGGTCGCCGAGGCGGAGGACCGGCTGCTGCACCTGAGGGCGCACGGCCCGACGCCGTACGCCTTCACGCTGCGGGCGCCCTTCGCGCCCGGGGAGGCGGCGGCGGTCAGCCGATCGGCTTGACCGCCTCGGAGCGGACCTGGAGGGTCTGCCTGGCGAGCGCCGCCAGGTCGACCTGAGAGGGGTCCTGCGACATGGCGCCCATGTCCACGACGGCGATCGTGGCGGCCGTGTTGCCGTCGGCCCAGGCGCAGGAGGGCATGGTGATCTTCGTGCCGGCGTGGTCCTGGACCAGCACCTCACAGCTGATGGTGATGCCCAGGTCGAAGTCCTTGGCGGGTACGGCGACCGTGGTGCCGGCGCTCTCGGCACCGCCCTTCATCATGTTCCGGCGGATCTGGTCCGTGTCCTTGAGCCGGCCGTACATGCCCGACACCACCAGGTTGCCCTTGGTCACGTCACCGCCCAGGGTGTACGTACCCACCACGGCGTGGACGTCCTTGGCGTTCCAGGAGGAGTCCGCCTCGCTCTCGATCGCCTGGCCGTCGGCACCGGAGAGGTCCTTGTCGAACGCGTACTTCCCGTCGAGCAGCGTCTTGGGCAGCGTCAGCTCCTCCTTGGCGTCGGGGAAGGTGGTCGCCGCCTTGTAGCCGATCGCGCCCAGCGCGACCACACCGCCCACGATCAGCACGACGGCACCGCCGACGATCCCGAGGATCAGGCCGACCCGGCTCTTCTTCGGGGGCGGCGGCACGACGGGCGGCATGCCGCCCCAGCCCTGGTACGGCGGCTGCTGCGGGCCCCCGGGCTGGGGACCCTGCTGGGGGTACGGCGAGCCCCCGTACGGACCGGGGTTCTGCGGCTGGGGCTGCCCGTAGGGGGACTGCTGCCCGTAAGGGGGCTGTTGACCGTAGGGGGACTGCTGGCCGTAAGGAGGCTGCTGGCCGTAAGGGGAACCGGGCTGGTTCGGGTACGGCGGCTGCTGCGGCGACGGAGGCATGGACACGCCAGCACGCTACTGCACGGGGGTGAACGGCCGGGCACCGAGTCGGCGCCCGGCCCGCCGCGCTCCCCCGAGTCCCCGGGGCCCGCTCAGCCCTCCTCCGCTCCCGCCTCGATCGCCTCCCCCACCTCCGCGACCCGCGCCCGCTCCTCCCGTGCGAAGCGCCGCGCGTCCAGCTGGTCGGCCAGTTCCTCGTCCTCGGCCATCAGCCGCTCCAGGTCCACGTCGCCCAGCTCCAGCACGCCGAGGTCGACGTACGCCCGCTTGAGCCGCTCGCCCCACAGGCCGATGTCCTTGACGCAGGGCACGATGCGGCTGAACAGCAGCTTGCGGAAGAGCTGGAGGAACTCGGTGTGTTCGGTGAGTTCCTCGGCCTCGGCGCGGGGGATGCCGAAGTTCTCCAGCACCTCCACGCCGCGCAGCCGGTCGCGCATCAGATAGCAGCCCTCGACGACGAACTCCTCGCGCTCGCGCAGTTCGGCGTCGGTGAGCTGCTTGTAGTAGTCGCGCAGCGCCATCCGGCCGAAGGCCACGTGCCGGGCCTCGTCCTGCATGACGTACGTGAGGATCTGCCGGGGCAGCGGCTTGTCGGTGGTGTCCCGGATCAGGCCGAAGGCGGCGAGCGCCAGCCCCTCGATGAGCACCTGCATGCCGAGGTAGGGCATGTCCCAGCGGCTGTCGCGCAGGGTGTCGCCCAGCAGCGACCGCAGGCTGTCGTTGATCGGGTAGACGAGCCCGACCTTCTCCTCCAGGAACCGGCTGTAGATCTCGGCGTGCCGGGCCTCGTCCATGGTCTGGGTCGCGGAGTAGAACTTGGCGTCCAGGTCGGGCACCGACTCCACGATCCGGGCCGCGCAGATCATCGCGCCCTGCTCGCCGTGCAGGAACTGGCTGAACTGCCAGGAGGCGAAGTGCCGGCGCAGCTCGCCCCTGTCGCGCTCGCTCATCCGGTCCCAGTACGGCGTCCCGTACAGGGCGGTCGCCTCGTCGGGGGTGCCGAGCACGTCGTGGGGATCGACCTCCAGATCCCAGTCGATGCGCCGGGTGGCGTCCCACTGCTTGTCCTTGCCCTTCTGATACAGGGCCAGCAGCCGCTCGCGGCCGTCGTCGTACTCCCAGCTGAACCGGGCCGCGCCGGACGCGGGCACCTGCCAGGTGGGCTCTCCGGGTTCGTTGGCGTACAGCTCATGGGTGGACATATCTCGCAGGCTCACACGTAGACGCGAAGTCAACAAGTCATGCGCAGGGGATTGACGCCCTTACTGACAGGCAGTCTCATAAGTTACCGGACGACATACCCCCGGGTAACGAGGTGAGGGAGCCATGACGACCCTGACGGAAGCGGACGCGCTGGACGGCCTGCGCGACGCGCTCGGCCTGCTCAAGGACCGGGAGCAGGTGGCCGAACGGCTGCTGGCCTCCTCCGCCAAGCACTCCTTCGACCCCGACAAGGAGCTGGACTGGGACGCGCCCTTCGAGGAGGGCAAGTGGTTCTGGCCGCCCGAGCTGGTCTCGCTGTACGGCACGCCCATGTGGCGGCGGATGAGCGAGGAGCAGCGCATCCTGCTCTCCCGGCACGAGGCGGCGGCACTGGGCTCGCTCGGCATCTGGTTCGAACTCATCCTGATGCAGCTGCTGGTGCGGCACATCTACGACAAGTCCGCCACCAGCGCGCATGTGCGCTACGCCCTCACCGAGATCGAGGACGAGTGCCGCCACTCGAAGATGTTCGCGCGCCTGATCGAGCGCGGTGACACCCCCTGGTACCCGGTCAGCAGGGCGCACCTGAACCTGGGCCGCCTCTTCAAGACCATCTCCACCACCCCGGGCTCCTTCACCGCGACCCTGCTGGGCGAGGAGGTCCTGGACTGGATGCAGCGCCTGACCTTCCCGGACGAGCGGGTGCAGCCACTGGTCCGGGGCGTGACGCGGATCCATGTGGTCGAGGAGGCGCGCCATGTGCGGTACGCGCGTGAGGAGTTGCGCCGCCAGATGGTGACCGCCCCGCGCTGGTCCCAGGAGTTCACCCGGGTGACCTCCGGCGAGTTCGCCCGCGTCTTCTCCGTCGCCTTCGTCAACCCGGAGGTGTACACCAACGTCGGCCTCGACAAGCGCGAGGCCATGGCCCAGGTCAAGGCCAGCGGCCACCGCCGCGAGGTCATGCAGACCGGCGCGAAGCGGCTGACCGACTTCCTGGACGACATCGGCGTGCTGCGGGGCGTCGGGCGACGGCTGTGGCAGTCCTCGGGGCTGCTGGCGTAGCCGGGCACGCGAAGTCCCCGCCGACGGAACTCCTCCGGTCCGGCGGGGACTTCGGCGTACCGGCGCCCTCCTACTCGTGGGCGCTGAGCACACCGCCGGCGCTGAGCACGATGTACACGCCGTTGGCGTCGAGGCCCACGTCGTGCTGGTCCTTCGTCTCGATGGTGGCGGCCACGCCGTCGTGGCCGATGATCCGCGCGCGGTAGCGCAGCTCGCCGAGCTTCGCCACCTTGACGGTCCAGCCGCCCGCGACCTTGAAGGTGCCCGGCCCCTGGTGGCCGCCGCCCATCCAGGCGTGCACCTCGCCGCCCAGCGTGAGCACGATGAACATGTCGTTGGCGTCGAGCCCGGCGTCATGGCCGTTCGTGTCCAGGGTGGCCAGCACCGAGCCCTTGTCGACGATCTTGACGCGGTAGTCCTGGGAACCGAGCCGGTAGATCTCGGCGGTGCTGCCGTCCGGCAGCTTCTGGGTGCGCTCCGGGGACGACTTCCCGGCCGCGGTGACCGGCACGCCGGTGCGGTGCGCGCCGCTGGAGGCGGACGTGGAGGCGTGCGCGGAGACGGCGGCCACCGAGAGCGCCGCGGCCGCGGCGACGGCCACCAGGCCGGTGGTACGAGCGGTACGGCGAACACTGCGAGCGGTCATGATCGAAGTCCCCCTTGGGTGTCGGCTCTCATTCCTACGCCCCGTCAGATGAGGCCGGTGACAGCGCAGTTCACCCGGTTCCGTCCGCACTTGGTAACAACGCGGATGCCCTAGGACCCCTCGGTCGCTCCGGTGAGAACGACGAGCGCGGCGACACCGGCGACGTCGAGGACCTCGTCGCCGGCCTCCTCGGGGGCCTCCTCGCCGGCTCCGGTGAACAGGGCCGCGTCGAGGCGACCGAGGGCCGTACCGGCCGCTTCGAGGACGGCGGAGCCCTCCAGCACGACGGCGAGCAGCTCGGCCCCGGCGGCCGGGGCGGGCAGGGCCGTCCGCCCCCGTACGATCTCCACCCGCGCGGCGGCCCGGCCGCGCCGGGTCATCACGTTGAAGTCGACGAGCGGGCCGCCGAGCAGCCGGCAGTCGGTGGCGGCGTCCCCGGGGAAGGCGAAGGGGACGTACGGCTCGGCCACGGTGTGCGGGGTCCCGTCGACGGTCAGCACCATGCCGGGGCCGTCGACCAGGGTGATGACCCGGTCGACCCCCTCGAAACGGGAGAACGGGCCGCCCCTGACGACATCGGCGAGGCTGACGCGCCAGGCGAAGTCCGCCATGGCCGCCCCCTTAGGGGCCGCGGCGATCTCACGGGTCAGTCCGCCCCCGTTCTTCCACGGCGCCGCCGGACGTTCCCCGGCCCTCAGCACCCGCACCGTCATCCCGTACTCCTTCTCGTCCGATGTCCCCCGTGTGTATCCGCGGACCACCCCCGCTGTCGAGCGCGGTAGGCCGACCGGCACCCCGCGCGCTCCCGGGCGCGCAAGTTACGCTGCGTGGCATGACCCCCCAGACCGCCACCCCCGCCTACCGCAGGCTCAGTGTCGAGGAGCGCCGGCGCCAGCTGCTCGACGCCGCGCTGTCGCTGTTCGCGCACCGGGCGCCCGAGGACGTGTCGCTGGACGACGTGGCGGAGGCGGCCGGAGTGTCGCGGCCCTTGGTCTACCGGTACTTCCCCGGCGGCAAGCAGCAGCTGTACGAGGCCGCACTGGGGTCGGCCGCGGACGAGCTGCGGCAGTGCTTCGACGAGCCGCGCACCGGCTCCCCGCTGGCCCGGCTGACCCGCGCCCTCACCCGCTACCTGGCCTTCGTGGACGAGCACGACACCGGCTTCGCCGCACTGCTGCGCGGCGGCAGCGTGGTGGAGACCTCGCGCACCACGGCCATCGTGGACGGGGTACGGCGGGCCGCCGCCGAGCACATTCTCAGCCACCTCGGCGCCACCGACCCCGGGCCCCGGCTGCGCATGACCATCCGGATGTGGATCACGGCCGTCGAGGCGGCCTCCCTGATCTGGCTGGACGAGGACAAGCAGCCGCCCGCCGGCGAACTGCGCGACTGGCTGGTGGACCAGTTCGTCGCCGCCCTGTCGGTCACCGCGACCCGCGACGAGGAGACGGCCGCCGTCGTGGGCGCCCTCGCGCGAGATGGCCGAGACTGAGACCGTGAAGAGCCAGGAGACCCCGTTCGAGGGCGGCCCCATGGACGGACGCGTGCTGCCCGTCCTGCTCGGGCCGACCGGACACCCGCCGAAGACGTACCGCATCCCCGTCCCCGACCCGGAGGGCGGCCCGCCCGCGGTGTACGTCTACCGGCGTGTGCCCCGCGGCCACAGCAAGCGACTGGGCCTGATCCAGGGGTGGAAGTACGAGTACGACCCCGACGACACCACCGGTGGACGCCTGCGCTGGCCCTGGTCCAAGCCGTCCGGCAAGCCGGGTGACACCCAAGGGTGACAGGGTTGCGCCGAACCGCGCACACCCGGCGCGCGCCCCGCGGGGATACGTCTGATTATCGGGGTCGGATAGGGGACGGCAATGCGCCCACCCCTTCCGCACCCGAGGTGATGTCGTGTCAGGAAAGCTTGTGCGCCTGGCCTGTACGGCCACGGTGGCGGCCCAGGCCGTCCTCGCACCCGTGCCCGCCACCGCCGCGCCGGAGCCGCGGCGCTCCGTCTCCGAGCTGCTGACGGACCTCCAGAAGCTGTACCGGCAGACCGAGCAGGCCACCGAGGCCTACGACGCCACCGCCGACCGGCTGGCCCGGCAGAAGTCCGAGGCGGCCCGCCTCGACAAGGAGCTGAGCCGCGCCCGGCGCGCCCTGGAGGCCGGCCGCGCCGACGCCGGCCGGCTGGCCCGCCAGCAGTACCAGGGCGCCTCCGGCGGCCTCGGCCCCTACATCAGTCTGCTGCTCGCCCCGGATCCGCAGCGCGCGCTGGACGAGGGCCATGTGCTCGGTGAACTGGCCCGCCAACGCGCCCGTACGGTCGACCGGTTGACCGGGGCCGAGCGGCACTCGGACACCGTCGCCCGCACCGCCCGCAAGGCCCTCGACGCCCAGCGGGCCCTCGCCGGGCGGCAGAAGAAGCAGCGCGACGCCGTCCAGGCGAAACTCGCCGACCTGGAACGCCTCCTGGCCTCCCTCGGCCCGGACCAGCTCGCCGCCGTCGACCGCCTCGAAAAGCAGGGCGTCAGCGCGGCCCAGCAGGCGCTCGCCGGCTCCCTCGCCGCGGACCGCCCGGCCTCCGGCCAGGGCGAACGCGCCGTCCGCTTCGCCCTGAGACAGGTCGGCAAGCCCTACGTCTGGGGCGCGCAGGGCCCCTCGTCCTACGACTGCTCCGGCCTGACCTCCCAGGCCTGGCGGCACGCGGGCACCCCGATCCCCCGCACCAGCCAGGAACAGTGGCGGCACCTGCGCCACGTCCCCCTGCGCCAACTCCGGCCCGGAGACCTGGTGATCTACTTCCCGGAGGCGACCCACGTGGCGATCTACGCGGGCGGCGGCAAGGTCGTCCAGGCCCCGAGACCGGGCACGAGGATCAAGATCTCCCCGGTGGCGTCCAACCCGGTGCTCGGAGCCGTACGCCCTGGGTAGCGGGCCGCCGGGGCGCGGGGCGGCGGTCACGGACCGGACGCGGCCCCGCGCCCGGGGGACTCAGGCCCCCGCCACCGACCCGAGGTACTCGTCCGCCTTCTCCGGCTCGAAGAAGAAGTTCTCGAAGTCGGCCGGATCGTCGAATCCGTTGGCGAACCGGTCGGCGACCGGCTGCAGTTGTCCCGCCGCGCCGATGAGGTTCAGGACGTGCTCCGGCGGCGGCGCCAGCATCGCGTTCGTCCACTTGGTGACGTGCTGCGCCACCTGCCAGTACCGCTCGAAGGTGCCCCGCATCCACTCCTCGTCGAACGGCTGCTCCCCGCGCTCCAGGATCGACGCGAGGTAGGAAGCGGCGCACTTGGAGGCGGAGTTGGAGCCCTGACCGGTGATCGGGTCATTGGCGACGACCACGTCGGCGACGCCGAGCACCAGACCGCCCGAGGGCAGCCGGCCGATCGGGTTGCGCACGGTCGGCGCGTACCGCCCGGCCAGCGTGCCACCGGCGTCCGTGAGTTCGACCTTCGTCGCCCGCGCGTACTCCCAGGGCGTGAACTTCTCCATGAGTTCCAGGGTCAGGGAGAGGTGCTCGGCCGGGTCCTTGACGCCGTTGAAGACGTCGAGCGGGCCGCCCGGTATGCCCTCCCAGAACAGGATGTCGGCGCGCCCGGAGACGGTGTACGTCGGCATGACGAACAGCTCGCCGACGCCCGGCACCAGGTTGCAGCGCACCGCGTCGAACTCCGGGTGCTCCGGCCGCGGGCCGAGCCCGTGGACGTACGACACCGCGAGCGCGCGCTGCGGCTCGCTGTACGGGGAGCGGGCGGCGTCGCGGCCGAACATGGACACCAGTTCGCCCTTGCCGGCCGCGACCAGCACCAGGTCGTAGGTGCGCGAGAAGTAGTCGAGGTCGCCCACCGCCGCGCCGTGGATGACCAGTTGCCCGCCGCGCTGGGCGAAGGTCTCCATCCAGCCGGCCATCTTCACGCGCTGGTCGACGGACTGGGCGTAGCCGTCGAGCCTGCCGACCCAGTCGATGGCGCGCTGGGTGGGGCCGGGGTCGTGCGAGCCGGGCGCCGCGACCGAGACGCCCAGTCCCTGGATCTTCGGGGCCTGGGACTCCCAGAAGTTCAGCTGGAGGTCGCGCTCGTGCTGGAGGGCGGTGTGGAACATGCACTGCGTCGACATGACGCGGCCGGACCGGATCTCGTCCGCGGTCCGGTTCGACATCAGGGTGACCTCGTAGCCGTGCGACTGGAGGCCGAGGGCGATCTGGAGGCCGGACTGGCCGGCTCCGACGACGAGTATCTTCCGCATGCGGGTGGTGGCTCCTTACAGGACTACTCGGGGGTTTCGTCCAGCGCGTGGCCGACGAGGGCCAGAAGGGTCTCGATGGCCGAAATCCGACGACGCGCATCCATGATCATGACAGGGATGTGCGCGGGTATCGTCAGCGCCTCTCGTACGTCCTCGGTGTCGAACCGCTCGCTGCCGTCGAAGTGGTTGACCGCGACGACGTACGGCAGACCGCAGCTCTCGAAGTAGTCCAGGGCGGGGAAGCAGTCCTTGAGGCGGCGGGTGTCGGCCAGCACCACGGCGCCGATCGCGCCGCGCACCAGGTCGTCCCACATGAACCAGAACCGCTGCTGGCCCGGCGTGCCGAACAGGTAGAGCACCAGGTCGTCGTCGAGCGTGATGCGGCCGAAGTCCATGGCCACGGTGGTGGTGACCTTGTCCGGGGTGTCGGACAGGTCGTCGGTGCCCTCGCTCGCCTGGGTCATCAGCGCCTCGGTCTGCAGAGGCGTGATCTCCGAGACGGCCGTGACCAGTGTGGTCTTGCCGACGCCGAAGCCGCCCGCCACCACGATCTTCGTCGCGACGGGGGCCCGCGTCCGGTCCGTCTGCCAGGCTTTCAGATCCTCGTCGGGCTCGGCGAAGCCGGCGACGAGGGGGGCGGTGCCTCCGTAGGAGGCGGTGGCGTCAGAGACGGCGGAGTCCACTCAGCACCCTTTCCAGCAGAGCGCGGTCCGGGCGGCCGGTTCCGTGGCCGGTTCCGGTGCCGTACACACGGATCTTTCCCTGGTCCGCGAGATCGCTGAGGAGCACGCGGACCACGCCGAGCGGCATCTTCAGCAGCGCGGCGATCTCGGCCACCGTGCGCATACGGCGGCACAGTTCGACGATGGCCCGCATCTCCGGCATGACACCGGCGAGCGACCCCTTCGTCAGTTCTCTGCGCTCCTCGGGCGCCTCGATGGCCGCGGTGCTGGCCACGAAGGTCTCCACCAGGAGGACGTGCCCGAAGCGGGTGCGGCCGCCGGTGAGCGAGTAGGGGCGCACGCGGGCGGGTTTGCGCTCACCGCCGCGCACCGGAAGCTTCTGCGTGCCGCTCATCGGGCGCTCCCCGCCGACTCCAGGGACTTGCGCAGCTCGCTGCGGAGTTCCGGGGTGAGGACGTGGCCGGCGCGGCCGACGAACAGCGCCATGTGATAGGCCACCACGCTCATGTCGCACTCGGCGGAGCCGTGCACGCCGAGCAGCGAGCCGTCACTGATGGACATCACGAACAGGCTGCCCTCCTCCATGGCGACCATGGTGTGCTTGACCCCGCCGAACGTCATCAGCTTGGCGGCGCCGACGGTGAGGCTGCCGATGCCGGAGACGATGGTGGCGAGGTCGGCGGAGGAGCCGCGGGGGCCCTTGCCGGGACGGGCCTGGCGGGACTGCTGCGCGTGGCCCGGGTCGGACGACAGCAGCAGCAGACCGTCCGAGGAGACCACGGCGACGGACTGGATGCCGGGGACCTCCTCGACCAGGTTGGTCAGCAGCCAGTGCAGATTGCGGGCCTCAGTGCTCAGCCCGAAGGTACTGGGAGCGGTCAACTGCTTGCCTCCTCGACAGGGCCCCCCGTGGCTTCTTCGGAATGGTCCGCGATCTCCGCCTCGATCTCGCGGTAGCCGGCCTGTGCTCCTTGGCGGAAGCCACCGAGCCGGCGGCGCAGTGCCTCGGCGTCGACGCTCGTGCTGCGCTGGCGGGGCGGGGGTGCGGGTGCGGGTGCGGTGATCTTGGGCGTGCGCTTGGGCAGCCCCTTGCTGGTGACCCGTTCCTCGGCCTCGGCCTCGCCGGCGTCGGCGGCGGCCTCGGCCCCGGGCCGCGTGTGGCTGGTGCGCCCGGCATCGTAGGGAGCCGCCGGCTCGTCGTCCGGTGCCTTCTCCGGGACCCCGTCCGTGAGCGGGAGCAGCAGCTCCATCGTCGTCTCGGCGAAGGTCTCCACCGGGGCCTTGGGGCGGGCCTCCGCCTCCTGCGGACCGGGCCCCGCCTGCTCGTGCGTCGTCTCCTCGGCGGCTTCCGGCGCCGCTTCCACGGGCGCCTCCGAAGCGGCCTCCCGCTCCTGCGCCCGCTCGGGCTCCCGCGCCGCGCCGGCGTCCATGACCGCCTTCTCCGCCAGCGCCACCAGCGGGTCCTGCTGCTCGGCGCCGTCCTTCGGACGCGCCGGCAGGACGTTGGAGTTGGCCTCGGCGGCGGCGCCCGGCAGGGTGAAGGTGCCGGTGGTGGAGGTGGCGGCCTGCGGGGGTACGGCGGTGGCGGGGGCCGCGGACAGCAGGGGGGCCGGCAGCACCACGACCGCGGCGACACCGCCCTGCTTCTGCTCGCGCAGCTGCACCCGCACACCGTGCCGGTGGGCGAGGCGGGCCACGACGTACAGGCCGAGCCCGAGGCCGTCGTCGCCCTCCTGGTCGTACCCGGCCTCGGGGTCGAAGTCGGCGAGGCGCGCGTTGAGCCGGGTGAGGCGGTCCTCCGCCATGCCGATGCCCTCGTCGTGCACCGAGAGCATGACCTCGCCGGACTCCAGGAGCCAGCCGGAGACCTCGACCGGCACGTCCGGCGGGGAGAACGTGGTGGCGTTCTCCATCAGTTCGGCCAGCAGGTGCGAGAGGTCGTCCGCGGCGAAGCCCGCGATGTGCGCGTGCGGAGGCAGCGCGGCGATGCGCACCCGCTCGTACCGCTCGATCTCGCTGACCGCGGCGCGCACCACGTCGACCAGCGGCACCGGTCCGTGGTGCTGCTGCACGTGCTCGGTACCGGCGAGGACCAGCAGGTTCTCGCTGTGCCGGCGCATCACCGTGGCGAAGTGGTCCAGCTTGAAGAGGGTGGCCAGCCGCTCCGGGTCCTGCTCGCGGTCCTCCAGCCCCTCGATGACGGCGAGCTGGCGCTCGACCAGGCCGAGGGTGCGCAGGGCCAGGTTCACGAAGGTACCGCCGATACTGGCGCGCACCCGGTCCAGTTCGGCCGCCGCCTCGGCGAGTTCGGCGCGCAGCTCCTCACGGGCGTCGGCCATCTTCTGCCGCTGCCCGACCAGGTGCTTGCGGTCGGTCTCCAGGGTGGCGACCCGCTCGTGCAGGGCGGCGGCGTGCGCGTGCAGGGCGTTGACGGAGCGGACGACCTGCGCGAACTCGTCGTTGCGGCCGGTGAAGGCGATGGGCTCGCGGCCGGCGGCGTCGCCGGGCTCGGCGAGCCGGGCCGTGCCGCGGCGCAGCACCGACAGGGGGCGGGTGAGGGTGCGGGCCATGGCGGTGGCGACGCCGACCGCGACCAGCAGCAGCACGCCGAGGACGGCGACACGGATCTCCAGCGCGGTGACGTCGTCGTCCCGCAGCTTCTCCAGGTCCTTGGTGCGGTGCTCGTACAGGGCCGATTCCGCGCCGCGCATCAGGTCGAGGCGCGCGGACAGGGCCGCGTCCAGCTTGGCGGGGCTGGTGCCGGAGGCGCTGTCGGGGAAGGACGACCGGGCGGTGAAGGTGTCCAGGTACTTCTCGGCCGAGTTGACGTCGGCGCCGGTGACCGTGGAGTCGTACGCGTCGACGGCAGGCTTGGGCGCGTTCTCGCGGAAGTCGGCGAGGGCCGTGTCGGAGCGCAGCCGGGCCTGCTGGGCGGCGGCGGTGAGCGCGTCGCGCTGCTTGCGGCCGGCCTCGGTGGGCACGGAGGTGGTGGTGGACAGGCCGGTGACGGGGTTGAACACCGTCTGGGTGGTCGCCGGGACGTTGAGCGCGGCCAGCAGCAGGCCGCGGGCGGCGGCGGACTGCTGGACCGCGGTGTCCAGCTCGGCGAGCGCGTAGGCGCCGGAGCCGGCCCGCGGGGGCATCCGCTCGGCCAGCTGCACGGCGAGCCGGTGCAGTTCGGTGATCGTCGTCGAATACGCCTGGTGGGCTTCGAGCGCCGTGCTCTTGCCGGTGAGGGCGGCGCGCCGGACGGTGGCGATGCGGTCGAGGTCGCCGCGTAGGTCCGCCGGGGTGCCGCTGTCGGCCCGCAGGTCCTCCACCTGGCGGTCGACGCGGGTGCTGCGGTCCTCGGAGGGCGCCTTGGACTCGGGCCGGCCGGCCGCGATGTAGGAGGTGACCTCGTCGCGCTCGTCGGCCAGGGAGCCCGCGAGGGTGAGGGCGTCCTGGGTGCGGGAGGCCAGCGTCACCAGGTCCTGGGAGTCGCTCACGTCCGAGGAAGCGGTGAGGAGGGAGGGGGCTCCGGCGCCGGCCACCGCGGCGGCCACGACCGCGACGGCGACGATCAGCCGGGTGCGCACATGCGTGGGCCGCCCGGTGCCCACGGGAGTCTCGGGGGCGGCCTTCTCGGGGGCCGTCTGCCTGCCTGTGCGCCGAGGCCGCTTCATCTGCACCGGTGCTCGCAATCCTGAACTCGTCTACCCAAGGGCCCGGGTGGCGCCCCGTCAGCTCGGTGCCAAGTGGTGCGTGCACCCGGTTCGTACGGTTCCCGACCCTCCCAGCGCCGGTGGGCAGTGGTCGCGCATCACCTGACCCGCCACCCGAAGGAGTGAACATCGGAGGGGAGTTGGCGGGCAAGTTCCTCTGGCGTGTGCGGGGCCGCCCCGCGGTGGGTCGGTTGGACGCGCGCGACAGGGTTTGGCAGTATTCGCCACCACGCTTTTTCGGAGGGGTCCATTCCCTCCCAAACCAGGCGCCTGACCTGCGTGAGCATGTCGATCCGACGGCGATTGCCAGCCTTTGGGGGACGCTGTGAAGGGCTCGTGCAGACTGGCCGGATGCGAACTGATCTCGTTTCGGAACCCGGCGACGCGACCCGACCCAACGAGGACTTCGCCGATGTCGGACTACCCGCCTCCGGGCAGGGTGGTTGCGTGATCTTGCTGGACGGGGTGACGCCGCCCGCCGGGGAGACGGGTTGTCTGCATTCCGTCCCCTGGTTCACCGCCCGGCTCGGCGGCGCGCTGACCGAACTGACCGTTTCCGGTCAGGATCTGACGCCGGCCGGCATTCTTTCCCGGGCGATCGAGCGCACCGCACGGGCACATGCGGACACCTGTGACCTTTCTCACCCGCGCACGCCTCAGGCAACCGTGGTGACGGTGCGCTGGTCCGCCGAGACGGTCGACTACCTGGTGCTCTCGGACTCGGCGCTGCTGCTGCGCTCGCCCGCGGGCGAGGTCACCCCGGTCCTGGACGACCGGCTCGCCCGGCTGCCGCGCTCGGCGCTGGCCACCGACGCCCTGGTGGACGCGAACCTGCGCAACAAGGAGGGCGGCTTCTTCACCGCCGCCGCGGACCCGTCCGTGGCGGCCCGCGCGGTGACCGGCACCGTACCCCGGGGCGGGGTCACCGCGCTGGCCGCCCTGACGGACGGCGCGACCCGCTGGACGGAGAAGTTCCACCAGGGCGACTGGACGGGCCTGTTCGACGTCCTCGCCCGGGACGGCGCCCGCTCGCTCGTCGACCGGGTGCGGCGACTGGAGGCGGCGGACGCCCGGGAGCGGGCCTTCCTGGGGCGCGGCAAGACGCACGACGACGCGACGGTGGTGTACGTCGAGTTGTGAGCGGCCCGCGGGACGCCGGCCGGCCCCGCAGGCCCCGGCGCTGCGGGCTACTTCTCCATGACCCCGTTCAACCGGTTCAGCAGCCGGGCCAGCTCGGCCACCTCGCGGCGGTCCCAGTGGGCGAGCTGGCTGACGTACCGGGCGCGGCGGGCCTCGCGGACCGTGCCGACCCGGCGGTGTCCCTCCTCGGTGAGGGTGACCAGCCAGGCGCGGCCGTCGGCGGGGTCGGGTTCGCGGGTGATCAGGCCCAGTTCCTCCAGGGCGCGCAGCTGGCGGGACATGGTGGCCTTGCCGACGCCGAAGTAGCCGGCGAGTTCGGTCGCCCGCCGGCCACCGTGCTCGCTCAGCCGGATCAGCAGTCCGTAGGCGGAGGACTCCAGGTCCGGGTGGACTTCCCGGGCCATCTCGCCCTGGTTCGCGCGGGCACGTCGCAGCAGTACGGTCAACTCGCGTTCGAGCGCGAGGAATTCCTGGTCTTCACCACTGGGCGTCACCTGCTCGGCGACGCGTGCTTCTGCGCCGTTTCCGTCCTCGTGCACGTCACACCCCTGATCGGTTTCGCGGTCCTGAAAGTTTCCGTCAAACGCCGCCATAGCCGCAGCTCCGTAAGTATTTCGCAGGCGTAGACCAACGGCGGCGGCCGGACCCCCTTCCCACGCCATGTCTACGTGCGTAGCTTTTTCGTCAGGCATCGAATGACATGCCCACGACAGTGAACCCCATCCGTGGCCACTGCCGTGCTCCCCCCACTCTCACCCCACGCTCCCCACCCTCTCCGGAGGCACGTCATGCCCTCGCCCAGACCCCGTCCACCGCGCCCGCTCGCCGTCATGGTCACGGCCCTGCTCGCGGCGATGGCCTGCGCACTCCCCCTCACCACCGCCCGGGCCGCGTCCACGCCCACCCGCGGCACCGCCTACATGGGCGAGACCGTCGCCGCCCACGACGGCACCCACGGCACCCCCACCAGCGCCGACGCCACCCAGACCGAGGGCGTGGACGTCTCCAACTACCAGGGCAGCGTGGCCTGGTCGACCCTGTACAACAGCGGCGTCCGCTGGGCGTACACGAAGGCGACGGAGGGCACGTACTACACGAACCCCTCCTTCGCCCAGCAGTACAACGGCTCGTACAACGTGGGCATGATCCGCGGCTCGTACCACTTCGCGACCCCGGACACCACCAGCGGCGCCACCCAGGCGAGCTACTTCGTCGCGCACGGCGGCGGCTGGTCCAAGGATGGCAAGACCCTGCCGGGCGTGCTCGACATCGAGTGGAATCCGTACGGCGCCGCCTGCTACGGCAAGACGGCCGGCCAGATGGTCAGCTGGATCGCGGACTTCCTGAACACGTACAGGTCCCTCACCAGCCGTGACGCCGTGATCTACACCGCCACCAGCTGGTGGACCGAGTGCACCGGCAACTACGCCGGCTTCGCGGGCGGCAACCCGCTGTGGATCGCCCGCTACGCCTCCACCGTGGGGACGCTCCCGGCCGGCTGGTCGTACTACACGATGTGGCAGTACACCTCCTCCGGCGCGACCGTCGGCGACCACGACAAGTTCAACGGCGCGCTCGACCGCGTCCAGGCGCTCGCCAACGGCTGACCTCCGCGGCAGCGCCGCCGGGCGCCGCCTGCCCGCGCCCGCCACGCCCGGCTCGGTGGGCCGGGCGTGGGCACGGCGAGGACCCGGGCCCCCTCACGGGACCCGGGCCCTGCCCTTCCCCACGGCGTCCGTCACGCCGCCAGGGGAACCTCCGGCGCCGCCCCGTCCGCCGCGGGCGCGAGCGCCAGCTCCAGGACCTGGCGGACGTCGGTCACGGTGTGGACGTCGAGCTTGTCCAGCACCTCGGCCGGGACGTCGTCCAGGTCGGCCTCGTTGCGCTTGGGGATGATCACGGTGGTCACCCCGGCGCGCTGCGCCGCGAGCAGCTTCTGCTTCACGCCGCCGATCGGCAGCACCCGGCCCGTCAGCGAGACCTCACCCGTCATCGCCACGTCCGTGCGCACCTGGCGGCCGGAGAGCAGCGAGGCCAGTGCGGTGGTCAGCGTGACACCCGCGCTCGGGCCGTCCTTCGGGACCGCGCCCGCCGGGAAGTGGATGTGCACACCCCGGTCCTTCAGATCGGTCACCGGCAGCTCCAACTCGGCGCCGTGGCTGCGCAGGAAGCTCAGCGCGATGCGCGCCGACTCCTTCATCACGTCGCCCAGCTGACCGGTCAGGGTCAGACCCGCCGCACCGGTCTCCGGATCGGCGAGGGACGCCTCCACGAAGAGCACGTCGCCGCCCGCGCCGGTGACCGCGAGCCCGGTCGCCACCCCGGGCACCGCCGTACGGCGCTCGGCCGGGTCCTGCGCCGACTCGGGCACATGGTGCGGCCGCCCGATCAGGGCGCGCAGGTCCTCGTCCGCGACGGTGCGCGGCAGCTCCCGCTCGCCCAGTTCGTGCTGGGCCGCGACCTTGCGCAGCAGCCGCGCGATCGAACGCTCCAGATTGCGCACGCCCGCCTCGCGCGTGTACTCGCCCGCGAGCCTGCGCAGCGCGCTCTCCGCCAGCGTGACCTCGCCCGCGTCGAGTCCGGCCCGCTCCAGCTGGCGCGGGAGCAGGTGGTCCCGGGCGATGACGACCTTCTCGTCCTCCGTGTAGCCGTCCAGGCGGACGATCTCCATGCGGTCGGCGAGCGCCTCCGGCACGGCCTCCAGGACGTTGGCGGTGGCCAGGAAGACGACGTCGGACAGGTCGAGTTCGACCTCCAGGTAGTGGTCGCGGAAGGTGTGGTTCTGCGCCGGGTCGAGCACCTCCAGGAGGGCGGCGGCCGGGTCGCCCCGGAAGTCCGAGCCCACCTTGTCGATCTCGTCCAGGAGCACGACCGGGTTCATGGACCCGGCCTCCTTGATCGCGCGCACGATCCGGCCGGGCAGCGCGCCGACGTAGGTACGGCGGTGACCGCGGATCTCGGCCTCGTCGCGGACGCCGCCGAGGGCGACACGGACGAACTTCCGGCCCATGGCGTGCGCCACGGACTCGCCCAGGCTGGTCTTCCCGACACCGGGCGGGCCGACGAGCGCGAGCACCGCCCCGCCGCGCCGGCCGCCGATCGCGGCGAGGCCGCGGTCCCCGCGCCGCTTGCGCACGGCCAGATACTCGGTGATGCGCTCCTTGACGTCCTCCAGGCCCGCGTGTTCCGCGTCGAGGACCTCCTTGGCGCCCCGGATGTCGTACGCGTCCTCGGTCCGCTCGTTCCACGGCAGCTCCAGGACGGTGTCCAGCCAGGTGCGGATCCAGCTGCCCTCGGGCGACTGGTCGGAGGACCGCTCCAGCTTGTCGACCTCCTTGAGCGCGGCCTCGCGGACCGTCCGAGGCAGGTCGGCGGCCTCCACCCGGGAGCGGTAGTCGTCGGACTCCTCGCCCTCCTGGTCGCCGTTCAGCTCGCGCAGCTCCTTGCGGACGGCCTCCAGCTGACGGCGCAGCAGGAACTCGCGCTGCTGCTTGTCCACGCCCTCCTGGACGTCCTTGGCGATGGTCTCGGCCACGTCCTGCTCCGCGAGATGGTCGCGCAGCTGCTGCGTGGCGAGCCTGAGACGGGCCACCGGGTCGGCGGTCTCCAGGAGTTCGACCTTCTGCTCGGTGGTCAGGAAGGGCGAGTAGCCGGAGTTGTCGGCGAGCGCGGAGACGCCGTCGATGGCCTGCACCCGGTCCACGACCTGCCAGGCGCCGCGCTTGCGCAGCCAGCTGGTGGCGAGTGCCTTGTACTCCGTGACGAGTTCGGCGACCTGGCCGGGCAGCGGCTCGGGCAGGGTCTCGTCCACCCGGGCACCCTCGACCCACAGGGCGGCGCCCGGTCCGGTGGTGCCGGCGCCGATGCGGACGCGGTCGCGGCCGCGGATCAGCGCGCCGGGGTCGCCGTCGGCCAGCCGGCCCACCTGCTCGACCGTGCCCAGCACACCGGTCTTCGCGTACGTGCCGTCGACACGCGGTACCAGCAGCACCCTGGGCTTGCCGGGTTCCGAGCGCGCGGCGGCCTGTGCGGCCTCCACCGCGGCGCGGACCTCGGCGTCGCTCAGGTCCAGCGGAACCACCATGCCGGGCAGCACGACCTCGTCGTCGAGCGGCAGCACGGGCAGGACGAGCGTGAACGCCGGTGACTCAGCAGCCATGATCTCCCCTTCGGCAGTCAACTTGAGCTATGCCGACTCAATGTCTGTCACCGGGGGAATGTTCCCGACGGGGCGTTCGCTGTCAGCGATCACCTTGTCGGCGCAGGTGGGCGGGGGTTCGCACGGCTTGTCGGCGCAGGTGGGCGGGGGTTCGCACGGCCGCCCAGCGGCGTATGACGGGCCACATCGACACGCCGATCGTCAGCGCGATCAGGTGGCCCCAGTTCGTCATGGGGTCCGTGTAGGCGAGCAGGTCGTTCAGCAGGAGGCCGGCCACGCCGGCGAGCAGGGGCAGGCCCAGCCAGGGGCGCAGAAGGCCGGCCAGGGCGCCGGTGCTCGCGGCGACGCCGAAGCTGATGCCGTAGTCCAGGCGGTGCAGGGAGGTCTCCGGGAGACGGCCGGCGAGGACCGCGAGGCCCACCGGGACCTCCGTGGCCAGGGTGGCCAGCACATGGCCGGCGAGGAAGACGCAGGCGGCCCGCGCACCGCCCATCCGGCGCTCCAGCGCGGTGAGCACGAGGACGAACGCGGCCGCGTACGGCGAGACGAGCCCGCCCGCGATCCACAGCGCGCTGGTCAGCAGGACCACCGCGGGCGAGCGCACCAGGTGGGCCACGTCCGTGCTGGAGCCCTGGTAGAGGGCGTACACCAGGGAGGGCGGGGCCAGCGCCGCGACCAGGGAGGTGACGGCCAGGAGAGCCGCGTAGCCGAAGGTGAACGGCGTCCCGGTGGGCGTCGGCAGCAGCAGCCAGGGGCGCACGCGCGGCACCGTGAGACGCCGGGCGGGCGACGGCGCGGGCAGCACGGACCGCTGGCGGGGCACACCGTCCAGCAGGTCGGCGCCCACGGCCTCCGGCACGATCCGTTCCACGGTGGCGCTCCTTCCGTTCCGCCCCACCCTCAGCGGTGCGGGAAGCCGCTGTCCACGACCGGAGCCCAGGGAGAGCGATTTCACGGCAACCTCATACGTTCCGGCCATGCACGGCACTCCCCGGCCGAGGATCCGTAATCGCAGTGAAAGCAAAGCCCTGTTCAAGCAGGATGGACCCATGGCTGCCCCAGACGACTCCCCCGTGGTGCTGGACCGGCGCAAAGGGCCGTACGGCGAGGTGGTGCTGCGCAGGCACGGCGCGCTGCTCCAGATCATCGCCAACGGCTGCTTCCTCATGGACACTTCGGACGGCCGCTCGGAGCGGCTGCTGGTCGACGCGGCGTACGGCGCCCTCGACGGCCGCCCGGCGCCGGCCGTGCTGATCGGCGGGCTGGGCGTCGGATTCTCACTCGCACACGCGTCCCACGATCCCCGCTGGGGAAGGATCACGGTCGTGGAGCGCGAGCCCGCCGTCGTCGACTGGCACCGGGCGGGGCCGCTGTCCGGACTGACCCGCGCCGCACTGGCCGACCCGCGCACCAGGATCGTCCGAGACGATCTCGTCCGTTACGTCAATGAGACGTCGGACACGTTCGACGCCCTGTGCCTCGACATCGACAACGGCCCCGGGTGGACGGTCACCGAGGACAACGCGAGCCTGTACTCACCCGCCGGACTGACCGCCTGCGCACGGGTGTTGAGACCCGGCGGAGTGCTTGCCGTATGGTCGGCGCAGCCGTCTCCGGAATTTGAAGGAACCTTGCGGAATGCCGGGTTCCGACGGGTGCGTACCGAAGAGGTGCCCGTTGCCCGGGGAGTTCCGGACGCCGTGCACCTCGGCGTCCGCCCTGGATAGCGACGGCACCGCCGATCCCCGTAGGGTGCTCCCCTGACGCGGATCTTTCGCGTCGATCGCAGACATGGGATCACCCCACGGGTTCCGGAAAGCAACAAGCAGGGGCGGGCGATGGAGCAGACACACACCTCCCAGAGCGGCGCGGCGGCGACCACCACTGCGGGCGCCCAGCGCCGGGTACTGGTCGTCGAGGACGACACCACGATCGTCGACGCCATCGCGGCCCGGCTCCGCGCCGAGGGGTTCCTCGTGCAGACCGCGGCCGACGGACCGGCCGCCGTGGACACGGCCGAGGCATGGCAGCCCGACCTGCTGATCCTCGACATCATGCTGCCCGGCTTCGACGGCCTGGAGGTCTGCCGGCGCGTGCAGGCCCAGCGCCCGGTGCCGGTGCTGATGCTCACCGCGCGGGACGACGAGACGGACATGCTGGTCGGGCTCGGCGTCGGTGCCGACGACTACATGACCAAGCCGTTCTCCATGCGCGAGCTGGCCGCACGGGTGCACGTGCTGCTGCGCCGGGTGGAGCGGGCCACCATCGCCGCCTCCACGCCCCGCTCCGGCATCCTGCGCCTCGGCGAGCTGGAGATCGACCACGCGCAGCGCCGGGTGCGGGTGAAGTCCGAGGACGTCCACCTGACGCCGACCGAGTTCGACCTGCTGGTGTGCCTGGCCAACACCCCGCGCGCGGTGCTCTCCCGGGAGCAGCTGCTGGCCGAGGTCTGGGACTGGGCGGACGCCTCCGGCACCCGCACCGTCGACAGCCACATCAAGGCGCTGCGCCGCAAGATCGGCGCCGAGCGCATCCGCACCGTGCACGGTGTGGGCTACGCGCTGGAGACGCCGAACCCGTGAGCGCGAGCGGGCGCCAAACCGCACGGAGGAGCCCCGGGGCCCGCACGGAGGACCCCTGGGGCGGCGTACGCCCCTTCTCGATCAAGACCAAGCTGACCGCCCTGGTGGTCATCGCGGTGCTGATCACCACCGGTCTGTCGATCGTCGCGGTGCACACCAAGACGGAGCTGCGCTTCATCACGGTGTTCTCGATGATCGCCACGCTGCTGATCACCCAGTTCGTGGCGCACTCGCTCACCATGCCGCTGGACGAGATGAACACGGTCGCCCGCGCCATCTCGCAGGGCGACTACACCCGCCGGGTGCGCGAGAGCCGCCGGGACGAGCTGGGCGACCTGGCGCAGACCATCAACGTCATGGCCGACGAGCTGGAGGCCCAGGACCGCCAGCGCAAGGAGCTGGTCGCGAACGTCTCCCATGAGCTGCGCACCCCGATCGCGGGCCTGCGCGCCGTGCTGGAGAACATCGTCGACGGGGTGACCGAGGCCGACCCGGAGACCATGCGGACGGCCCTGCGGCAGACCGAGCGGCTCGGCCGCCTGGTGGAGACCCTGCTGGACCTGTCCCGGCTCGACAACGGCGTCGTACCGCTGAAGATCCGGCGCTTCGAGGTGTGGCCGTACCTGTCGGGCGTGCTGAAGGAGACCAACATGGTCGCCTCGGCGCGCGCGGGCATGGCCACCGGCTCCGGCAGCCACACCCGGACCGACGTCCATCTGCACCTGGACGTCTCCCCGCCGGAACTGACCGCGCACGCGGACCCCGAACGCATCCACCAGGTCGTCGCCAACCTGATCGACAACGCGGTCAAGCACAGCCCGCCGCACGGCCGGGTGACCGTGAAGGCGCGCCGCGGGCCCCAGCCGGACTCGCTGGAGCTGGAGATCCTGGACGAGGGTCCGGGCATCCCGCGCTCCGAGTGGCACCGCGTCTTCGAGCGGTTCAACCGGGGCGCCGTGACCCGGCCGCACGGACCGGGCAGCGACGGCGGCACGGGCCTCGGGCTCGCGATCGCCCGCTGGGCGGTGGATCTGCACGGCGGCCGGATCGGTGTGGCCGAATCAGAGCGCGGATGCCGGATCATCGTCACTCTTCCGGGAGCGAACTCCGCTTCAAGTTGACGTAAAGTTCCGGCGAAGGCACAAGATCCACGGTCGTCCGCGCCGTCTTCGCGCAGCTGGACACGTGTGTATCGCCACAGGCCCGCGCCGCCCGCAGAAGCCGGGGGCGCAGGGTCGGGCCGGTGCACCCTCGCACACCCGGAACCACGCTTGTTTCCCGCCATTTCAAGCCCTGAAACAAGATTTTCGATGTGACTTACACGACGATGAACGGGCCCGACCTGACCTTCCCCGTCTCCAAGGCGTAGCCTTTATTCCCGCTGTCCATCACCTTGTGAAGCGGAAGAGGGCGGTTGCCGCCGTGTCGCCACAGTCCCCCAGTAACTCGAGCTCCCCCAGCCTTCGGCCGGGAGGTGCCCCCACCACCGACGCCCAAGCCGCCGGGAAGAACCCCGCGGCCGCGTTCGGCGCGAACGAGTGGCTCGTCGACGAGATCTATCAGC
This sequence comes from Streptomyces malaysiense, assembly GCF_000980885.2. Taxonomy (GTDB): domain Bacteria; phylum Actinomycetota; class Actinomycetes; order Streptomycetales; family Streptomycetaceae; genus Streptomyces; species Streptomyces malaysiense. Next base: position 152,010 of record NZ_LBDA02000019.1, read on the forward strand.
AGTACCTCCAGGACCCGAATTCGGTAGACCGCGCCTGGTGGGACTTCTTCGCCGATTACAAGCCGGGTGCGCCTGCCACCCCCGCGCCGGCGGGTACTGCGGCCGCGGGGGTCGCAGCGACCCCCGCCCCTGCGCCCCAGGCCGCCCCGGCGCCCGCGGCCCCGGCGGCCCCGAAGCCCGCCGCTGCCGCGCCGGCCCCCGCGGCTCCCGCGGCGAAGACGGCCCCCTCCCCGGCCAAGCCGGCGCAACCCGCACAGGCGCCCGCTCAGCCCAAGGCCGCTCCCGCCGCGGAGGCCCCCGCCGGCCCCGAGCAGGTCACCCTGCGCGGCCCGGCCGCCGCGGTCGCCAAGAACATGGACGCCTCGCTGGAGATGCCGACCGCCACCTCGGTCCGCGCCGTCCCGGTGAAGCTGCTGTTCGACAACCGCATCGTCATCAACAACCACCTCAAGCGCGCCCGCGGCGGGAAGATCTCCTTCACGCACCTCATCGGGTACGCGATGGTGCAGGCCATCAAGGCCATGCCGGCGATGAACCACTCGTTCACCGTCAAGGACGGCAAGCCGACCCTGGTCAAGCCGGCCCACGTCAACCTCGGTCTCGCCATCGACCTGGTCAAGCCCAACGGCGACCGCCAGCTCGTCGTCGCGGCGATCAAGAAGGCCGAGACGCTGAACTTCTTCGAGTTCTGGCAGGCCTACGAGGACATCGTCCGCCGCGCCCGCGAGGGCAAGCTGACCATGGACGACTTCACCGGCGTCACGGTCTCCCTGACCAACCCCGGCGGCCTGGGCACCGTGCACTCCGTGCCGCGTCTGATGCCCGGCCAGGCCGTGATCATGGGCGTCGGCTCCATGGACTACCCGGCCGAGTTCCAGGGCACCAGCCAGGACACCCTGAACAAGCTCGGTGTCTCCAAGGTCATGACCCTCACGTCTACCTACGACCACCGGGTCATCCAGGGCGCCGCCTCCGGCGAGTTCCTGCGCCAGGTCGCCAACCTGCTGCTCGGCGAGAACAAGTTCTACGACGACATCTTCGAGGCGCTGCGCATCCCCTACGAGCCGGTCCGCTGGCTCAAGGACATCGACGCGTCCCACGACGACGACGTCACCAAGGCCGCGCGCGTCTTCGAGCTGATCCACTCCTACCGGGTCCGCGGCCACGTCATGGCCGACACCGACCCGCTGGAGTACCGCCAGCGCAAGCACCCCGACCTGGACATCGTCGAGCACGGCCTCACCCTGTGGGACCTGGAGCGCGAGTTCGCCGTCGGCGGTTTCGCCGGCAAGTCGATGATGAAGCTGCGCGACATCCTCGGTGTGCTCCGCGACTCGTACTGCCGCACCACCGGCATCGAGTTCATGCACATCCAGGACCCCAAGCAGCGCAAGTGGATCCAGGACCGGGTCGAGCGCGGCCACGCCAAGCCGGAGCGCGAGGAGCAGCTGCGCATCCTGCGCCGGCTGAACGCGGCCGAGGCGTTCGAGACCTTCCTGCAGACCAAGTACGTCGGCCAGAAGCGCTTCTCCCTGGAGGGCGGCGAGTCCGTCATCCCGCTGCTGGACGCGGTCATCGACTCCGCCGCCGAGTCCCGCCTGGACGAGGTCGTCATCGGCATGGCCCACCGCGGCCGCCTGAACGTGCTCGCCAACATCGTCGGCAAGTCGTACGCGCAGATCTTCCGCGAGTTCGAGGGCAACCTCGACCCGAAGTCGATGCACGGCTCCGGCGACGTGAAGTACCACCTGGGCGCCGACGGCACCTTCACCGGCCTGGACGGCGAGCAGATCAAGGTCTCGCTGGTCGCCAACCCCTCGCACCTGGAGGCGGTCGACCCGATCCTGGAGGGCGTCGCCCGCGCCAAGCAGGACATCATCAACAAGGGCGGCACGGACTTCACCGTCCTGCCGGTGGCCATCCACGGCGACGCGGCCTTCGCGGGCCAGGGCGTGGTGGCCGAGACCCTGAACATGTCGCAGCTGCGCGGCTACCGCACCGGCGGCACCGTGCACATCGTCATCAACAACCAGGTCGGCTTCACCGCGGCCCCGGAGTCCTCGCGTTCCTCCATGTACGCGACGGACGTGGCCCGCATGATCGAGGCCCCGATCTTCCACGTGAACGGCGACGACCCCGAGGCCGTCGTCCGCGTCGCCCGGCTGGCGTTCGAGTTCCGCCAGGCGTTCAACAAGGACGTGGTGATCGACCTCATCTGCTACCGCCGCCGCGGTCACAACGAGTCGGACAACCCGGCCTTCACCCAGCCGCTGATGTACGACCTGATCGACAAGAAGCGCTCGGTGCGCAAGCTCTACACCGAGTCCCTGATCGGTCGCGGCGACATCACCCTGGAAGAGGCCGAGCAGGCCCTCCAGGACTACCAGGGCCAGCTGGAGAAGGTCTTCACCGAGGTCCGCGAGGCCACCGCGCAGCCGGCCGACGGTACCCCCCGGGAGGCCCAGGACGGCTTCCCGGTCGCGGTCCCGACCGCCGTCTCCGCCGAGGTCGTCAAGCGGATCGCGGAGTCCCAGGTCAACATCCCCGAGCACATCACCGTGCACCCGCGGCTGCTGCCGCAGCTCCAGCGCCGCGCGGCGATGGTCGAGGACGGCACCATCGACTGGGGCATGGGCGAGACCCTGGCCATCGGCTCCCTGCTGCTCGACGGCACCCCGGTCCGCCTCGCGGGCCAGGACTCCCAGCGCGGCACCTTCGGCCAGCGCCACGCGGTGCTGATCGACCGGGAGACCGGCGAGGAGTACACGCCGCTCCAGTACCTCGCCGAGGAGCAGGCGCGGCTGAACGTCTACAACTCGCTGCTGTCCGAGTACGCGGCCATGGGCTTCGAGTACGGCTACTCGCTCGCGCGTCCCGACGCGCTGGTGATGTGGGAGGCCCAGTTCGGCGACTTCGTCAACGGCGCCCAGACGGTCGTCGACGAGTTCATCTCCTCGGCCGAGCAGAAGTGGGGCCAGACCTCCGGCGTCGTCCTGCTGCTGCCGCACGGCTACGAGGGCCAGGGCCCGGACCACTCGTCCGCGCGCCCGGAGCGGTTCCTCCAGCTGTGCGCCCAGAACAACATGACGGTGGCCATGCCCACCTCGCCGTCGAACTACTTCCACCTGCTGCGGTGGCAGGTGCACAACCCGGCCCACAAGCCGCTGGTCGTCTTCACCCCGAAGTCGATGCTGCGCCTGAAGGCCGCCGCCTCCAAGGCGGAGGAGTTCACGACCGGCGGCTTCCGCCCGGTCATCGGCGACGCGACCGCCGAGGCGGCCGCGGTCCGCAAGGTCGTCTTCTGCTCCGGCAAGGTCTACTACGACCTGGAGGCCGAGCGTAAGAAGCGCGGCGTCACGGACACGGCGATCATCCGCATCGAGCGCCTGTACCCGCTGCCGGGTGCCGAGCTCCAGGCGGAGGTCAACAAGTACCCGAACGCCGAGAAGTACCTGTGGGTCCAGGAGGAGCCGGCGAACCAGGGTGCCTGGCCGTTCATCGCGCTCAACCTGATCGACCACCTCGACCTGGCGGTCGGCGCGGACATCCCGGCCGGCGAGCGGCTGCGGCGCATCTCGCGCCCGCACTCCTCGTCCCCGGCGGTGGGTTCCGCCAAGCGTCACCAGGCCGAGCAGGAGCAGCTGGTGCGTGAGGTGTTCGAGGCGTAGGCCTCCGGCACGACGACGCTGAAGGGCCCGGTTCCGTTCGGAACCGGGCCCTTCGGCGTCTTTCCCGCCGGCTCGTCGTCCTCGTCGCCTGCCTCGTCCTCGTCGTCTGCCCGTCGTCCGCCCGTCCTCTACTCGTCGTCCTCGTCGTCGAGGCGGGCGAGCCAGGTGGCCAGGCGCTCCACGGGCACCTCGAAGTCGGGGTTGAGGTCCACGAAGGTGCGCAGCTGCTCGGCGAGCCACTCGAAGGTGACCTCCTGCTCGCCGCGCCGCTTCTCCAGCTCCTCGATGCCGCGGTCGGTGAAGTACATGGGGTTGCGTCTCCTGGTGTGCGTGTGCGCCCGGGGCCGATGGGACGGGCGTGGGCGTCGTCACCAGCCTAAGCAATGCGCGGGGCGGTGTTCCCGGAAGAGTGTATTGACTTCCCGAGGCCACGATATATCGTGTTTCTCGACGGACGCGATATGGCGCGTCACGATCGTGTACGGCCGAGGAGGTCCCCCATGTCCGAGTGGTCCGTCGCCGAGCCACGGAAACTGACGTTCGACAGCCCGGTGCGCACCCTCCAGGTACGCATCGCGGGCGGCACGGTGAACGTGGTGGGGACCGAGGAGGGTCCCGCCCGCCTGGAGGTCTCGGACATAGCGGGCCCACCCCTGCTGGTGACGCACGAGGACGGCGTCCTGACGGTCGGGTACGAGGACCTGACCTGGCAGGGCTTCACCAAGCTCCTGGACCGCACGGGCTGGCGCCGCAGCGCGGTCGTCTCGCTGGCGGTCCCGGCGGACGCCAAGGTGGAGGTGGGCACGGTCGGCGCCGGCGCGGTGATCTCCGGAATCCGGGGCCCGGCGGTGGTCCGGGGCGTCACCGGCGACACCACCCTGGTCGGCCTCTCCGGACCGGTCCGGGCGAACACCGTGTCGGGCAACCTGGAGGCGCAGGCCGTCACCGGGGAGCTGCGCTTCGCCTCGGTCTCCGGCGACCTGACCGTGATCGAGGGCTCGGGCCCCGCCGTGCGGGCGGAATCGGTCAGCGGCTCGATGATCGTGGACCTGGACCCGGAGGGGCCGACGGACGTCCACCTCACCAGCGTCTCGGGCGAGATAGCCATCCGGCTGCCGCATCCGGCGGACGCGGAGGTGGAGGCCAACACGGCGAGCGGCCGGATCTCCAACGCCTTCGAGGGACTGCGGGTGCACGGCCAGTGGGGCGCCCACAAGATGACCGGCCGGCTGGGCGCGGGCACGGGACGGCTCCGGGCGACCACGGTCTCCGGCGGGATCGCCCTGCTCCGGCGCCCCGATCAGGCGCCGGACGGCGCGACCGACGGCACCACCGTCGACCCGACCGACGGCCCGACCGACGGCCCGACCGACAAGAAGGTGCTCTGACATGCCCCCCGTCTTCGCTCACGGACGCCTGCGCCTGTACCTGCTCAAGCTGCTGGACGAGGCCCCGCGCCACGGCTACGAGGTGATCCGCCTCCTGGAGGAGCGTTTCCAGGGGCTGTACGCCCCCTCGGCGGGCACCGTCTACCCCCGACTGGCCAAGCTGGAGGCCGAGGGCCTGGTCACCCACACCTCCGAGGGGGGCCGCAAGGTGTACGCCATCACGGACGCGGGCCGCGCCGAACTGGCGGATCGCGGCGGCGAGTTGGCCGACCTGGAACTGGAGATCCGCGAGTCGGTGGCGGAACTGGCGGCCGAGATCAAGGCCGATGTGCGGGGCGCGGCAGGGGATCTGCGCCGTGAGATGCGCGCCGCCGCGTCCGAGGCCCGCGGGGGTGGCGACGCAGGGGGTGCCGGGGACTCCGCGGCCGACAAGGACGCCTGGCGCGCCGCCAAGGAGGAGATGCGCCGGGTCAGGCAGGAGTGGAAGGAGCAGGCCCGCCGCGCCAAGGACGAGAGCCGCCGGGCCCGCGAGGAGGCCCAGCGCGCCCGCCATCAGGCTCAGGAGGCCCAGGCCCGCGCCCGCGCCCAGGCGCAGGAGGAGATGCAGCGCGTCGCCCGTCGCGTCCAGGACCACTTCGCACGCGGTGACTGGCCCTCGGGCGTCCGCGAGGGCCTGACCGAACTGGCCCGGGAACTGGGCGACCTGGGCAAGGACTGGACCAGTCCCCGCCCGGCCCCGAACCCGGCCTACACCACGACGGACTTCCCCGCCGAGTACGTCCCCTCCTGGACGCACGAACCCCCCACCGACAACCCCGCGCGCGACCTCGACCGTCTCCTGGACCGCTTCCGCGACGACATCCGCGACCTGTCCCGCGACCACGGCGTGACCCCGGATCAGCTCCGGACGGCCCGGGAGCACCTGTCGCGTGCGGCGGCGGAGATCAGCGCGGCCCTGCGCCCGCCGAAGGGATAGCGGAAAGGGCGGGCCCGGCGACCCGGACCCGCCCGCGCACCACCGACGAGGTCAGGACGTCGTCAGTACGATCTTCCCGAACTGCTCGCCGGACGCCATCCGCTCGAAGCCCTCGCGGGCCCGGTCCATCGGGAGCACCTCGTCGATGACGGGCCGTACGCCGGTCGTGGCGCAGAAGGAGAGCAGGTCCTCCAGCTCCTCCTTGGTGCCCATGGTGGAGCCGACGACCTTCAGCTCGAGGAAGAAGATCCGGGTCAGCTCGGCGTGCGAGGGCCGGTCGCCGCTGGTCGCGCCGGAGATGACGATCGTCCCGCCGGGGCGCAGCGACTTCACCGAGTGGGACCAGGTCGCGGCGCCCACGGTCTCGATGACCGCGTCCACCCGCTGCGGCAGCCGCGCCCCGCTCTCCACGGCCTCCACGGCGCCCAGCTCCAGGGCTCGCTTCCGCTTGGCCTCGTCCCGGCTGGTGGCGAACATCCGCAGGCCCGCCGCCCTGCCGAGCACGATCGCGGCCGTGGCGACCCCGCCGCCCGCGCCCTGCACCAGGACCGAGTCCCCGGGTCGTACCCCCGCGTTGGTGAACAGCATCCGGTAGGCCGTCAGCCACGCGGTGGGCAGACACGCGGCCTCGGCGAAGGACAGTTCCTTGGGCTTGGGCAGCACGTTGAAGGTCGGCACGGCGACCTGTTCGGCGAAGGTGCCCTGGTAGCGCTCGGTCAGGATGGAGCGCGGTTCCTTCGGGCCGACGCCGTGGCCGGTCTGGCCGATGACGGAGTGCAGGACGACCTCGTTGCCGTCCGCGTCGACCCCGGCGGCGTCGCAGCCGAGGATCATCGGCAGCCGGTCCGCCGGGAGGCCGACGCCCCGCAGGGACCAGAGGTCGTGGTGGTTGAGGGAGGCGGCGCGCACATCGATGGTGCTCCAGCCGGGACGGGCCTCGGGAGCCGGACGCTCCCCCAACTCAAGGCCCTGGAGCGGCTGGTCGCGGTCGATTCGGGCGGCGTAGACGGCGAACATGCTGCCGACGATAGGTCCCCCGGGCGGCGGACGGAACCTGGGCGCCCTGTGACACATACCCTCTTGCACCCGGGCACCCGGGCGGCGCGGTCCTCCGCACGCCCCCTCGGCACCCGCTCCCGGCGGGCGGAAAGGGGACGGCCCCGCCCGGCACACGGAACACGGGCGGGGCCATCGGCAGACGTCAGCGGCGGGCGACGCCCTCGGCCCGCGCCGCCGCGGCCACCGCCGCGGTGACCGCCGGAGCGACCCGCTCGTCGAACGGCGACGGGATCACGTAGTCCGCCGCGAGATCGTCACCGACCACCGCGGCCAGCGCCTCCGCCGCCGCGATCTTCATGCCCTCGGTGATCCGGGTGGCCCGCACCTGGAGCGCGCCCGCGAAGATCCCGGGGAAGGCCAGCACGTTGTTGATCTGGTTCGGGAAGTCCGAACGCCCGGTGGCCACGACCGCCGCGTACTTGTGCGCGACCTCGGGGTGCACCTCGGGGTTCGGGTTGGCCATCGCGAACACGAAGGCGCCCTTGGCCATACCGGCCACGGCCTCCTCGGCGACCGTACCGCCGGAGACGCCGATGAAGACGTCCGCGCCCTTGAGCGCGTCCGCCAGCGTGCCGCTGATGCCGGCCTTGTTGGTGTAGCCGGCCAGATCGCGCTTGACCGGGGTCAGGTCCTCGCGGTCCGCGGAGACGACGCCCTTGCGGTCCGCCACCGCCACATCGCCGATGCCGGCCTCGACCAGCATCTTGGCGATGGCGACACCGGCCGCGCCGGCACCCGAGATCACGGCGCGCAGCTGCCCGATCTCCCGGCCGCTGAGCCGCGCCGCGTTGCGCAGCGCCGCCAGCGTCACCACGGCCGTGCCGTGCTGGTCGTCGTGGAAGACCGGGATGTCCAGGCGCTCCTGGAGGCGGCGCTCGATCTCGAAGCACCGGGGCGCCGAGATGTCCTCCAGATTGACTCCGCCGAAGGAGGGAGCGAGCCGGACGACGGTCTCCACGATCTCGTCCACGTCGGTGCAGTCGAGCGCGATCGGCACCGCGTCGACCCCGCCGAACTGCTTGAACAGGATCGCTTTGCCCTCCATCACGGGGAGGGACGCCTGGGGACCGATGTCCCCGAGTCCTAGCACCGCCGTGCCGTCGGTGACGACGGCGACGACGGAGGACTTCCATGTGTAGTCGTTGACCAGCTCCGGCTGTTCCGCGATCGCGGTGCACACGCGCGCGACGCCGGGCGTGTACGCGAGGGAAAGGTCGTCCTTGTCGCGGACCGGCACGGTGGCTTGCACAGCCATCTTGCCGCCACGGTGCAGAGCGAACACCGGATCGAAGGAATCGAGGGGCTCGGCCCCGCCGTCCTGGTCCGTACCGATGTCGCTGCGAGGATTGACGATCTCCGCTGCCACTTGTTCTACCCCTTAGGTATGCATGGTTTGAGGGTCGACCACTCCTGGTGAGGGGTGGGCGGGCACCGCGCAGGGCCCGATTGCGGATACGCACGGGTCATGCGCGACGGGCGCGCCGCACACGCGCCCTGAGCCCCGGATGAGGGGTGTAAAGAACCTTCTTACCGGACGGACGGCGCCCACGACGAGTCCAATAGGTGCAAGGTCACATCTCGGAACCAGATAGCCACACGGAGATGACGTACCGCTGACGGCGGCGCGGAGGCTCCGGGGACTCGGCGGGCCCGGACGGAAGCGGCCGGCGCACGACACGGTCGTACGACACCCGCATGTCCAGCCGTCCACATGCCGGGATCTGCCGGAGGTTTTCCGGCGGTGGGACGGGATTAGCGCAGGTGGCCCGGTGCGGTATGGCACCGAGAGACCAAGGATGTACCGACCTGATGGGGTTCGGGGGTCACCCGTTATCCGATTTTGACATATCGGCGCCCCTGAATGGCGTAGTCCGAATGGCAAGATGCCGTAAACCCGCGAGGTCGCGCCACCCAATGGTGTGTGTTCTCGTCTACCCAGCGGCAAACTCTTCGCATACGCCGGAGGAATCCACGATGACCGCACGTTCCACCCGTCGTTCGACCGCCACGCACCCCCGGCTGGCTGCGGTCGGTGCGATCGCGGTCGCAGGCGCCCTGCTGCTCACCGGATGCGGTGACCAGACGAAGGGCAAGAACGACGACTCCGGCAGCGCCACGTCCGGCGCCCCGCTCGCGAGCAAGCTCCCGCAGTCCATCCGCAGCAAGGGCAAGATCCTGGTCGGCTCGGACATCGCGTACGCCCCGGTGGAGTTCAAGGACTCCAACGGCAAGGCCGTCGGCCTGGACCCGGACCTCGCCGCCGCGCTGGGCAAGCAGCTCGGGGTGACCTTCACGTTCCAGAACGGCACCTTCGACGCCCTGCTCACCGGCCTGCGCTCGGGCCGCTACGACATAGCCATGTCGGCCATGACCGACAACAAGGACCGCCAGCAGGGCATCGACCCGGACACCGGCAAGAAGGTCGGCGAGGGCGTCGACTTCGTCGACTACCTGACCGCCGGCGTCTCGATCTACACGCGCAAGGGCGACACCCAGGGGATCACCGGCTGGTCCGACCTGTGCGGCAAGAAGATCGCCGTCGAGCGCAGCACCGTCTCGGAGGACCTGGCCAAGGCCGAGGCCAAGAAGTGTCCGGCCGGCAAGAAGCTCTCCATCGAACCCTTCGACGACGACCAGCAGTCCCAGACCCGGCTGCGCTCGGGCGGCGTGGACGCGGCCTCCTCCGACTTCCCGGTCGCGGCGTACGCGGCGAAGACCTCGGGCGGCGGCAAGGACTTCCAGATCGTGGGCGACCAGGTCTCGGCGGCGCCGTACGGCATCGCGGTCTCCAAGGAGGCCACCCAGCTGCGGGACGCGCTCAAGGCCGCGATGGACGCGATCATCAAGAACGGCGAGTACCAGAAGATCCTCGTGAAGTGGGGCGCCCAGGACGGCGCCGTCAAGGAATCCGTGATCAACGGCGGCAAGTGACCCGCGGCTTTCCCAGCGGCCACCGAGAGGCAGCACATCCGTGACTGACACAGAGAAGACGGCCGGGGACCAGGGCACTCCCCCGGCCCGCCCGGAAGCCATCAAGGCCATTCCGGTGCGGCACTACGGGCGCTATGTGTCCGCCGTCGTCGCCATCGCGATCCTCGTCGCGATCATCAACGCCTTCAGCCAGGGCAAGATCAACTGGCATGCGGTGCCGGAGTACTTCTTCGACCACCGGATCATGACCGGTGTCAGCAAGACGCTCCTGCTGACGGTCCTGTCGATGCTGATCGGCATCGTCGGCGGCGTCCTCCTGGCCGTCATGCGGCTCTCGAAGAACCCGGTCACCTCGTCCATCGCGTGGTTCTACATCTGGTTCTTCCGCGGCACCCCGGTCCTGGTCCAGCTGTTCCTGTGGTTCAACCTGGGCCTGGTCTTCGAGTACATCAACCTGATGCCCTTCTACAAGGACTACTGGTCGAACTTCATGACGCCGTTGCTGACGGCGCTGCTCGGCCTGGGTCTGAACGAGGCGGCCTACATGGCCGAGATCTGCCGGGCGGGCCTGCTCGCCGTGGACGAGGGCCAGACCGAGGCGGCCCAGGCGCTGGGCATGAGCCACGGCAGGACGTTGCGCCGGGTGGTCATCCCGCAGGCGATGCGGGTGATCGTGCCGCCGACCGGCAACGAGGTCATCAACATGCTGAAGACGACCTCTCTCGTGGCGGCCGTCCAGTATCCCGAGCTGTTCCGCTACGCCCAGGACATCGGCCAGAACTCCGGTGCCCCGGTGGAGATGTACTTCCTGGCCGCGGCCTGGTACCTGATCATGACCTCGGTGCTCAGCGTGGGCCAGTACTACATCGAGCGGTACTACGCCCGCGGTTCCAGCCGCAGCCTCCCGCCCACCCCGTGGCAGAAGGTCAGGGCTCATCTGACGACCTTCTCCAGCAGGAAGGTCATGGCATGAGCGACAAGCTGAGCGAGCGGGACTCCGTGGCCGCGGGCACCACCCCGATGGTCAGGGCGGAGGGCGTCCACAAATCCTTCGGGCACGTGGAGGTGCTCAAGGGCATCGACCTGGAGGTGCGCCCCGGCGAGGTGTTCTGCCTCATCGGCCCCTCGGGTTCGGGCAAGTCCACCTTCCTGCGGTGCATCAACCACCTGGAGAAGATCAACGCCGGGCGGCTGTACGTCGACGGCGAGCTGGTCGGCTACCGCCAGAAGGGCGGCAAGCTGTACGAGCTCAAGGACAGCGAAGTCGCCATGAAGCGCCGGGACATCGGCATGGTCTTCCAGCGCTTCAACCTGTTCCCGCACATGACGGCGCTGGAGAACGTCATGGAGGCGCCGGTGCAGGTCAAGGGCCTGGCCAAGGGCGAGGCGCGGGAGCGTGCCGCCCAGCTCCTGGAGCGGGTGGGCCTGGCCGACAAGGCGGGCAACTACCCCTCGCAGCTCTCCGGCGGCCAGCAGCAGCGGGTCGCGATCGCGCGGGCGCTCGCGATGGACCCCAAGCTGATGCTGTTCGACGAGCCGACCTCGGCCCTGGACCCGGAGCTGGTCGGCGACGTCCTGGACGTCATGCGCGACCTCGCCGAGTCCGGCATGACGATGGTCGTCGTCACCCATGAGATGGGTTTCGCCCGCGAGGTGGGCGACAGCCTGGTGTTCATGGACGGCGGTGTCGTGGTCGAATCCGGCCATCCGCGGGACGTGTTGACGAATCCGCAGCACGAGCGGACCCAGTCGTTCCTGTCGAAGGTGCTGTGACCGGACGCGGAGCGGGCTGATGGGGAAGGGGCGGTGCGCGCACCGCCCCTTCCCCGTTCCCCGCCCGTCCGAGGACCTACTTGAGGGCGAGGACCAGGCTGTCCGACGGGGAGCACCACACGGGCCTGGCCTCGGTGAAGCCCTTCTCCCGCAGGGTTCGCGCGTGCCAGGCCGCGGAGGGCATGTCGCCGTCGGCGTGCTCGCCGTAGATCTCGAAGCGGCGGGCGGTCGGCTCGGCGAGCACCGGGTCCTTCGCCGCGACCTGCCACCACTCGGCCCAGTCGAGGGCGCCGTCCCGCTTGGCCTGATCCATGCGGGCGTGCCGCTGGGCGCGCTCGGCCGCGTTGATCCGGGGCGTGCCGTCATCGATCATGTGGTCCGCGTTCATGAACACACCGCCGGCGCGGACGAGTTCCGCGATCCGGCCATAGAGGTCCGCGAGGGGTTCGCTGTGCAGCCAGTGCAGGGCCGTCGCGGTCAGTACGGCGTCGTACGACGCGTACGGCAGCCGCGCCGCCCAGTCGGGGTCCTTGAGGTCGGCGGTCACGAAGGAGACCCGGTCGTCGCCCTCGAAGGTGCCGCGCGCGATGGCGAGCAGGGCCGGGTCGAGGTCGACGCCGGTGCTGGTGGCCCCGGGGAACCGCGCCAACAGCCGGGCGGTGATGCTGCCGGTGCCGCAGGCCAGGTCGAGTACCCGGGGCGTCGTACCGACGAGGGCCTCGACCATGTCGAGCATGATCCGGAAGCGGTCCTCGCGGTCGGGCATGTACCACTCCTGCTGCCGGTCCCAGCTGTTCTGCCAGGCCGCCCAGTCGGTTCCGGCACTCGTGGTCATGGAGACCGCCCCTTCCCTCGCTCGCGTAATACCCTGGATACACGATCGACTGTTACCCGACCGCTGGTACGACGATAGAGCGCCCCCGTAAGGACTACAAGTGGAACTGGCCTATTACTCGGATTACGCCGTGCGACTCGTCAACACCGAGGAACCGACCAGGGGCAAGGACTGCCTGACCTCGGTCGAGGCCATCCGTGACCTCTTCGGCGTCAACGCGTCCGCGGCCCGCCGGGCCACCGATGCCGATGTGACCCGCTTCCGTTCGGTCCGGGCCCGGCTGCGCTCGGTCTTCGAGGCGGCCGACGGGGGCGACGAGACGCTGGCGGTGGACCTGCTGAACTCGCTGCTGCTGGAGTTCCCGGTCAGCCCCCAGATCTCCGGCCACGACCACCGGGACGAGGACGACCGCCCGCTGTGGCACATGCACCTGGCCGACCACCCCTCCAACGCCACCGCCGGCTATGCCGCGATCGCGGCGATGGGCCTCGCCTTCCACCTCACCGAGTACGGCGTGGACCGGCTCGGCCTGTGCCAGGCGACGCCCTGCCGCAACGCCTATCTGGACACCTCGACCAACCGCTCCCGGCGCTACTGTTCCGACCGCTGCGCCACCCGTGCCAACGTGGCCGCCTACCGGGCCCGCAAGCGCCTGGAGGCCGACCGGTCGCCGAGCAGCGGCCGTACGGCCGAGACGGCCCAGCCCAGCACGGCCAGCGGCGAACGCTGACCGGCCCTGAACGGCCGCATCCGCAGCCAGGCCCTCCCCAGCACCAGTTCCTCCGGCACCACCCCGTAGTCGGTGCTGTCCCCGCCCGCGTACGGGTTGTCGCCGAGCACCCACCAGCCGCCCTCGCGCCGCTCCGCGGCACGCTTGACCACCAGCAGGTCCTGCTGGAACGGATGGCGCAGTACGACGATGTCACCGGGCCTGACCGCGCCGCCGTAGCGCACCAGCAGCCGGTCGCCGTGCTGGAGCGTGGGCACCATGGACGGCCCCGTGACCTCGGCCAGCCCGAACGGCGCGGGCGGCCTGCCCCGCTCGCTCTCCTGCGACAGCTCCGGCATTCCCGGCACCTCCCCGGTCCGTTCCTCCACCAGTCCCAGTCTGACCCTGGACTTTTGTCCTAAGCCCTAGGGGGCACTCAGGAAAACAGCTCCGTCAGGGAGTAATGTCGCACCTGAGAAGACGATCACGAGGAAGGAATGCTCCATGCTTTCCCGCCTGTTTGCCCCCAAGGTCAAGGTCAGCGCCCACTGCGACCTGCCCTGCGGCGTGTACGACCCGGCCCAGGCCCGCATCGAGGCGGAGTCGGTCAAGGCCGTCCAGGAGAAGATGGCCGGCAACGACGACCCCCACTTCCAGGCCCGCGCCACCATCATCAAGGAGCAGCGCGCGGAGCTCGCGAAGCACCACGTCTCCGTCCTCTGGAGCGACTACTTCAAGGCCCCGCACTTCGAGAAGTACCCCGAGCTGCACCAGCTGGTCAACGACACCCTGAAGGCCCTCTCGGCCGCCAAGGCGTCCACCGACCCGGCGACGGGCCAGAAGGCGCTCGACTACATCGCCCAGATCGACAAGATCTTCTGGGAGACCAAGAAGGCCTGACCTCTCGGTCACGCCGCCCGACCCGCGATTTCCTCCTGTCGCTCGGTCCACTTGCCCGCACCCGGCCCACGGGACTCCGATCACGGTGTCCGTGGGGGCCGGGTGCGGTCCTTTTTCGCGGGGGTCAGTGCAGCTGGGGCACGATCAGGTAGATGCCGTAGCCCACCACCACCGCGCAGGCCAGGAAGCACAGTCCCGCCTGCGCGCGGGCCAGGGCGGTGGCGGGGCCCGCGCGCCGGTCGGCGGCGCGGGAGAGGCCCAGGACGCCGAGGGTGAAGACGACGACCACGGCGACGGTGACGCCGAGGCTGACCGCGGCGACCCGGACGAGGGCGGACCAGTCGATGTGCATGGCGGACTCCCGGGGTTCAGACGGCCGAACCGACGTCGGTGGGGGTCTGGGAGCGGATGGTGACCTCGTGGTGGTCGTTGACGTTGTCGGCGTGCACCGGGTTGCGGCGGGAGACGGCGACGACGCCCAGGGCGAGCGCGAGCGCCACCAGGGCGACGACCACCGTGCCCACGTTGCCGCCGTGCTTGACCACGCTCGCCGCGAGACCGCCGACCAGCGCGGCGAACGGCAGGGTGATCAGCCAGGCCAGCGCCATCCGCCCGGCCACGCCCCAGCGGACCTCCGCGAGCCGGCGGCCGAGTCCCGCGCCCAGGATGCTGCCGGAGGCGACCTGGGTGGTGGACAGGGCGAAGCCGAGATGGGCGGAGGTGAGGATCACCGCAGTGGACGCCGTCTCGGCGGCGAAGCCCTGCGGCGACTGGATCTCCGTCAGGCCCTTGCCCATGGTGCGGATGATCCGCCAGCCGCCCAGATAGGTGCCGAGGCCGATCGCGAGGCCGGCGGAGCCGACCACCCAGACCGGCGGCCCGGCGTCATGGCCGAGCGCGCCCGCGGAGATCAGGGTCAGCGTGATCACGCCCATGGTCTTCTGCGCGTCGTTGGTGCCGTGCGCGAGGGAGACCAGGGACGCGGAGGCGACCTGGCCGAGCCGGAAGCCCTTGGTCACCCGGTCCTGGCGGGCGCGGGCGGAGAGCAGATAGGCGAGGTAGGTGGCGGCGCAGGCGGCCACGCCGGCCACCACCGGGGAGACGACGGCGGGCAGCAGCACCTTGTCGAGCACCTGGTCGAAGTGTACGCCCTTGGACCCCGCGCCGACCCAGACCGCGCCGATCAGCCCGCCGAAGAGGGCGTGCGAGGAACTGGAGGGCAGCCCGGCGAGCCAGGTCGCCAGGTTCCACAGGATCGCCCCGACCAGCCCGGCGAAGATCATCGCTGGGGTGACCAGGGCGTCGTCCACGATGCCTCCGGAGATCGTCCGGGCCACCTCGGTGGACAGGAAGGCGCCCGCGATATTGAGAACACCGCTGATCAGGACCGCGATTCTGGGCCGGAGCGCGCCGGTGGCGATGGAGGTGGCCATCGCGTTCGCGGTGTCATGGAACCCGTTCGTGAAGTCGAACGCCAGCGCCGTCACGATGACGACCGCCACGAGCAACGTGATGTGGTCCATGACTCCAGCCAACCAAGACCCGGCCGATTCCGCGCGAACTGGGAGCGGACGCCCGGGAGCGCCGGGGCGCGGACGGGGTGGAGAAGGCGGGCCGGGACGTTCCCGTCCCCGGCGCCGGCGGGCTGTGCCAAGCTGGTGGGCGTGAGCCTGGAGGATCTGCGGCGGCTGCGCCGGGTACGGGACCGGATGGACCGGGAGTACGCGGAGCCGCTCGACATGAGCGAGCTGGCGCGCGGCGCCCTGATGTCCCCCGGGCATTTCCAGCGCAGCTTCCGCAGGGCGTTCGGGGAGACGCCGTACAGCTATCTCATGACCCGCCGCATCGAGCGGGCCAAGGCGCTGCTGCGCCGGGGCGACCTCACGGTGACCGAGGTGTGCCTGGCCGTGGGGTGTACGTCGCTGGGGTCCTTCAGTTCCCGCTTCACCGAGTTGGTCGGCCGGACGCCGAGCGCCTACCGGGCCGCCTCGCACGAACCGGCCGCGGTGATCCCCTCCTGCGTGGCCCGCACCTTCACCCGGCCACGCCGCCGCCCCTACTGATCTCCTCCCCGGCCGTTCCCCGGAAGCCGCGCGCGCCCGCGTCCCGACCGGCCTAGCGTGAACGCATGGACGTACGACTCGCGCAGTGCTTCATCGCCGTGGACGACCACGACAAGGCCCTCGCCTTCTACCGCGACATCCTCGGCCTGGAGGTCCGCAACGACGTGGGCTTCGAGGGGATGCGATGGGTGACCGTCGGCTCCCCGCACCAGCCGGACGTGGAGATCGTGCTGGAGCCCCCGGGCGCCAACCCGGACGCCTCCCCGGCCGACCGGCAGGCGCTGGCCGAACTGCTCGCCAAGGGCATGCTGCGCGGGGTCATCCTGACCACCGACGACTGCGACGCGCTGTGGGAGCGGCTGCGCGAGTCCGGCGCCGATGTCCTCCAGGAGCCGACCGATCAGCCGTGGGGCGTCCGCGACTGCGCCTTCCGCGACCCGGCGGGCAATCTGCTGCGCTGCTTCCAGCGCCCGGCGGCCTGAACTCCCCACCTGGACCGCCCCACGGCCCCCGGGACCTCACCCCCAGGGTTCCACGGCCGCCACGGCGCTCACCGGCAGCGGTCCGTAGAGATGCGGGAACTCCTCACCGCCCGGCTTCACCGGTTCGTACTTCAACGGCGCGTCGAGCAGCGCCGGGTCCACCACCAGGACCACCAGTTCGTCCGGGCCGTCGTACGCGCCGTACAGGAACGCGGCGACGGACGGGAGTTGCTCGCGGGAGGAGAAGTGGATGAAGCCCACCTGGTCGAGGGTGCGGCCCCGGGTGGACACCTCGTAGGTGCCCCGCTCGCGGGCCGCCTCCCACAGGGAGCGTTCGGTGATGTGGACGACGCTGGACGGTTTCGGCATGGCTTCACGGTAGACGGCGGGCCCCGTGAACTGTGGGGATTCACGGGACCCGCCGACCGGAGCCCCCGGGACACCGTGCGGGGTCAGGAGCCGCACGGGCCCGGGGACCCCGGGTCCTCGGGGCCGCCGGCGGGGCCGGCGGCGTGGACCGCGACGCTCAGCTGCTGCGCCGGGTCACGAACTCGGCGAGGGCGAGCAGCCCGCCCGCCGCCTCCGGGTCCGGGATGGCTCGGGCCAGTTCCTGCACCGCGCGGGCCATCCGGTCGGCCGCCTCCGCCTGCGCCCAGTCCCGGCCGCCCGCCCGCTCCACGGCCAGCGCCGTCCGGGCCGTGCCCTCGCTGTCCCCGGTGACGTACGGCTTCGCGTACAGCGCGGCGAGTTCGGCCGCCGCCGGGGTGCCGGAGACCAGCGCCGCCACCACCGGCAGGGACTTCTTGCGGGCCGCGAGATCGGCACCGGCCGGTTTGCCGGTGCGCAGCGGCTCACCCCATATGCCGATGACGTCGTCGATCAGCTGGAAGGCGAGCCCCGCCTGACGGCCGAAGCCGTCCAGCGCGGCCACCTCCTCGGGCCCCGCGCCCGCGTACAGCGCGCCGAGGGCGCAGGCGCAGCCGAGCAGGGCCCCCGTCTTCGCCTCGGCCATGGCGAGCGCCTCGTCCAGCGTGACCTCGTCCGGGGCGCGGTGCTCCAGGTCGGTGTCGGAGTGCTGACCGGCGCACAGCTCCATCACGCAGTCCGCGAGCCGGGCGGCGGCCGAAGCCGCGGCCGGGTGCGGATCCTCGGCCAGCAGACGCAGCGCGAGCGCCTGCAGCGCGTCCCCGGCGAGGATCGCGTCGGCGTCCCCGAACACGGTCCAGGCCGTGGGCCGGTGCCTGCGGGTGGGGTCCCGGTCCATCACGTCGTCGTGCAGCAGTGTGAAGTTGTGGACCAGTTCCACCGCCGCCGCGGCCGGTACGGCGGCCTTCCGAGCCGCCGTACCGCCGAGCGCGGTGGCCGCGGCGAGCACCAGGGCCGGGCGGATCGCCTTGCCCGCGTGGCCCGCGGCCGGGCTGCCGTCCACGTGCTCCCAGCCGAAGTGGTAGCGCGCGATCCGGCGCATGGAGCCGGGCAGCGACTCGACGGCGGCACGCATCGCCGGGTCGGCCAGGGCCCGGCTCCGCTCCAGCAGCGCCGGGGCCTCCTGCCCGTCGTACGGGCCGGGGCCGGTGTCACCGGTCCCCCGCCGTCTCTCCGGTGCGCCGGGGTACGGCGCACCGGAGAGACGTTGTTCGGTCTCCGTCATGGACTCGGCCATGTCTCCCCCTCGCCAGGTCCGCGGGCATCGGCGGATCCTGCCCGGCCGGACGCGTACCCCGAGGGTGTACCCGTCCGGGTGGCCGGGGACACGGCCGCGACGTGCGGAAACGTCACCTCCAGCGGCCGATTTCGACGTTCTCCAGCACACCGAGCGCGTCGGGCACCAGGACGGCGGCCGAGTAGTAGGCCGTGACCAGGTACTTGATGACCGCCTGCTCGTTGATACCCATGAAGCGGACGGACAGGCTCGGCTCGATCTCGTCCGGGATGCCCGACTGCCGCAGGCCGATGACGCCCTGCTCGTCCTCGCCGGTGCGCATCGCGATGATCGAGGTGGTGCGGGCCTCGCTGATCGGGATCTTGCCGCAGGGGAAGAGGGGCACCCCGCGCCAGGTGGGGATGCGGTTGCCGCCCATGTCGATGGTCTCCGGCACCAGCCCCCGCTTGTTCAGCTCGCGGCCGAACGCGGCGATCGCGCGCGGGTGGGCGAGGAACAGCTTGGTCCCGCGGCGGCGACTGAGCAGTTCGTCCATGTCGTCCGGGCTGGGCACGCCGTCGTGCGGCTGGATCCGCTGGTCGTACTCGCAGTTGCTGAGCAGACCGAACTCCGGGTTGTTGATCAGCTCGTGCTCCTGGCGCTCCTTCAGCGCCTCGACCGTGAGCCGCAGCTGCTGCTCGGTCTGGTTCATCGGCTGGTTGTAGAGGTCGGCGACGCGGGAGTGGACGCGCAGCACGGTCTGGGCGATGCTCAGCTCGTACTCGCGGGGCCGGGCCTCGTAGTCGACGAAGGTGTGCGGGATGTCGGGCTCGCCGGAGTGGCCCGCGGCCAGGTCGACGGTCTTCTCACCGTACTTGTTGGTGCGCTGCTCCGGGATCGAGCGCAGCTGGGCCAGGTGGTCGCGCAGGGACTCGGAGCGCTCGGCGATCTGCTCGAAGTCCTGGCGGCTGAGGATGAGCACGGTGCTCGCGGTGTCCGCGCGGACCGTGTACTCCCAGATGGCGTCCGGGTCGACCAGCGCCTGGTCGCCGAAGTAGGAGCCGTCGGCGAGGACGCCGAGGACCGAGTCGTCGCCGTAGGGGCCGGTGCCGATCTTCTCGACGCGGCCGTGGGCCAGCAGGTGGACCCCGTCGTTGCGGTTGCCGAAGTCGGCGATCACCTCGCCGGGGGCGAAGTCGCGCTGGCGGCAGCGCCGGGCCAGCTCGGCCAGCACCTCCTCGTCCTCGTACGACCGCAGGGCCGGGAGTTCGCCGAGTTCGGCGGGGATGACCTCGACCTGTCCCCCGGTCTTGACGAAGGTGATGCGGCCGTCGCCGACGGCGTACGTCAGCCGGCGGTTCACCCGGTACGTGCCGCCCTGGACGTCGACCCAGGGGAGCGTGCGCAGCAGCCAGCGGGAGCTGATCTCCTGCATCTGCGGAACGGACTTGGTGGTGGTGGCCAGGTTCCGCGCTGCCGCGGTCCCGAGGGACTGCTGCGGCTTGCCCTGATCCGTGCGGAGCTCTTCGCCTACCGACATGTGGAAATGCCCTCCCATGTAATGCACCGGTCGCAACGGGCCGGTCTCGCGTCGAGCGTCCCATCACGCACGGTCGCCACGCCATTACCCGAAAGAGGGGGAATGGATCATCGCACTAGTGGGCAGAAAGGAGGACCACGTAAACGGGGGGCGACGATCGGGTGCGGGTCCGCGGGGTCGGCGACAATGACTCCGTGAGCAGCAGCGATCCCCTCGCCCCCCGCCTCCCCTCGCCCCTCCGGGAGCTCCGGGACGAGCGGTTCGACCGGCACCGGATACGGCTGGTGCTCAAGCGGGACGACCTGATCCACCCCGAGCTGATCGGCAACAAGTGGCGCAAGCTCGCGCCGAACGTCGCCGCGGCGGACGGGCGGCCGCTGGTCACCTTCGGCGGGGCCTACTCCAACCATCTGCGCGCCACCGCGGCCGCCGGGCGGCTGCTCGGGCTCGCCACCACCGGTGTGGTGCGCGGCCAGGAGCTGGCCGACCGGCCGCTCAACCCGTCCCTCGCCCGGTGTGCGGCCGACGGGATGCGGCTGCGCTTCGTCGACAGGTCGACCTACCGGCGCAAGGCCGAGCCGGGGACACTGGCGGCGATCCTGCGCGCGGCCGGCGCCGAGGGGGCGTACGTCGTGCCGGAGGGCGGCAGCAACGCGGCGGCGGTGCGCGGCTGCGCGGCGCTCGGCACGGAACTGCGCGGGCACGCCGACGTCGTCGCGGTCGCCTGCGGTACCGGCGGAACGCTCGCCGGGCTCGCGGCCGGGCTGGCGAACGGCCAACGCGCGCTCGGCGTGCCGGTCCTCAGGGGCGGCTTCCTCACCGCCGACGTGGAGGCATTGCAGGAACGTGCCTTCGGCGGCCGCAGGGGCGACTGGTCGCTGGACGACCGCTTCCACTTCGGCGGATACGCGCGGACCACCCCCGAACTCGACGCGTTCGCGGAGGACTTCGAGGAGCGGCACGGGGTGCCCGTGGAACGTCTCTATGTCGCCAAGTTGCTCTACGGGCTTGTCGTCCTCGCCGAGGAGGGCGCCTTCCCGCGCGGCACCACGCTCGCGGCCGTCGTCACCGGCCGGCCCTTCCCCGAGCCCTAGAAGCCGGCGCGCCACGACGCCTGTGCGCTACGCCGCCTCCCGGTACGCCGCCGCCTCCTCCAGGTCCAGGTGCCGCAGCAGGGCGCGCAGCATCTCGTCGTCGATGTAGCGGCGGTCGCGCAGCCGTACGAAGACCTCGCGCTCGGCGCTGATCATGGCGCGGGAGAGCCGGCGGTAGGTGTCGTCCACGGACTCGCCGGTGATCGGGTTGGCCTGGCCGAGGCGCTCCCAGACGGCGTTGCGGCGGCGCTCCAGGACGTCGTGGAGGCGGTCGGCGAGCGGCGGCGGCAGGGCGTTGCGCTCGTCGGCGAGGAGTTCCTCCAGGCGGCGTTCGGCGGCCAGGGACGCCTGCGCCTGGGCGTTGGCCTCGGCCAGGGTCTCGGCCTGGCGGTCGCGGCCGGGGAACTTCATCAGGCGGATCAGCGGCGCGAGGGTGAGGCCCTGCACGACCAGGGTGCCGATGACCGTGGTGAAGGTCAGGAAGAGGATCAGGTTGCGCTGCGGGAAGGGCGCGCCGCCGGGCACCGTCTCCGGGACGGAGAAGGCGATGGCCAGGGACACCACGCCCCGCATCGCCGCCCAGGAGACCACGACCGGCGCCCGCCAGGTGGGGTCCTCCTCGCGTTCCCGGATGCGCCGGAACAGCACGCGCGGCAGGAAGGTCGCCGGGAACGTCCAGACGAACCGCGCCAGCACGACGACCAGGAAGACGGCGACCGCGTACCAGGCCGCGTCGGCCCCGTGGTACGCCGTGAGGCCCTTGAGGATGGGCGGCAGCTGGAGGCCGATGAGCGCGAACACGGCCGACTCCAGCACGAAGGCGACCATCTTCCACACGGCCTCCTCCTGGAGCCGGGTGGCGAAGTCGACCTCCCAGGCACGGTGCCCGAGGTAGACGGCGACCACGACGACCGCGAGCACTCCGGAGGCGTGCAGCTGCTCGGCGACCCCGTAGGCGACGAACGGGATCAGCAGCGAGAGGGTGTTCTGGAGCAGCGCCTCGGTCAGCCGGGTGCGCAGCCAGTGGATCGGCACCATCAGCACCAGGCCGACGAGCACGCCGCCGACCGCCGCGCGCAGGAACTCCTCGATGCCGCCCGCCCAGGTGGAGCCCGCGCCGACGGCGGCGGCGAGCGCCACCTTGTAGGTGGTGATCGCGGTGGCGTCGTTCAGCAGGGACTCGCCCTGGAGGATCGTGGTGATCCGGGACGGCAGCCCGACCCGGCGGGCGATCGCGGCGGCCGCGACCGCGTCCGTGGGCGCCACGACCGCGCCGAGCACCAGCGCGGCGGGCAGCGGCAGCCCCGGTACGACGAGATAGGCGGCCCAGCCGACGGCGAAGGTCGCGAAGAGCACGTACCCGACGGACAGCAGTCCCACGGGGCGCATCTGGGCCCGCAGGTCCAGGTAGGAGCTCTCGGTGCCCTCCTTGTAGAGCAGCGGGGGCAGCACCAGGGGCAGGACGACATCGGGTTCGAGCGTGTAGTCGGGGATGCCGGGCACGTACGACACCACCAGGCCCACCGCGACCAGCAGCAGCGGCGCGGGCACCGGGGTGCGCCGGGCGGCCCCGGCGACCGCGGCACTGCCCGCGACCAGCAACAGCAGGGGCATCACGTCCATGCTTCTCGCCCACCCTCGTTTTCCGCGCGGTCACCCGCACACCCGTCGTAATCTGGCAGTCATGAAACAGTGCACGCACGCCGACGCGCTGCCGCGTCCGGAACCCGAGCCGCGCTCCGCGACCTGTCCGGAGTGCCTGGCGAGCGGTACGCACCCGGTGCAGCTGCGGCTCTGCCTGACCTGTGGCCACGTCGGTTGCTGCGACTCCTCACCGGGCCGGCACGCGACCGGGCACCACGAGCGGACCGGGCATCCGGTGATGCGGACGTTCGAACCGGGCGAGGACTGGCGGTGGTGCTTCGTGGACCACGTACTCGTCTGATCGGTACCCGTCAAAAGCGGCGCCCGTGCGCGCGGGAGCGGTACCCACGGGAGCGCGATTCCAGTTCGACTCCCGTCCGAATCCGGGCCGAATGCGGGCAGAATCCGCGCCGAATCCCGTTCGACCGGCATCCGATCGCTGATCATCTTCCCGTCCGGGCCCTGTGTCGTGTGACACTGCATGCGGCGGCGCGCGCACGACGGTTCGAGCGTCTGACGTCTGGGTACGTCAACCCGGCGCGCGCTCTTCCGATTTGGGGCCGCACACCCCCTAGACACGGAGCGTATCCACAGCTTTACTGTGAGTGACGCCAGGGGTCGGGGTCCCGGGGACGGAAACATTCGGCGCGCGATAGCGTCACCGCTTGAACCACCTACGCGTTAGCCCGGGGGGCGACCCTCGGCCCCTGTAAAGCTTGTACCACCATGGAGGTGAGGGTGTCCCAGATCGCAGGCGAACCCGCGGCGAACCAGGATTTCGTGGAGGTCCGGCTGCCGGCCGCGGGTGCCTACCTGTCGGTGCTGCGGACGGCCACGGCCGGTCTGGCGGCCCGCTTGGACTTCACCCTGGACGAGATCGAGGATCTGCGCATCGCCGTGGACGAGGCCTGCGCGATCCTGCTCCAGCAGGCCGTGCCGGGCTCGGTGCTCAGCTGCGTCTTCCGGCTCGTCGACGACTCGCTGGAGGTCACCGTGTCCGCGCCGACCACGGACGGCCATGCCCCCTCGCGGGACACCTTCGCCTGGACCGTGCTGTCGGCCCTCGCGGGGAAGGTCTCGTCCGCCGTCGACGAGGACAAGACGGTGTCCATCAGCCTCTACAAACAGCGCGGCGCGGGTCCCGGGCCGGCGTGAGGGAGAACGGGGACGGTCCGGTGCGGGACGAAGAGCGCGGCACGCGTGAGCTGCCGGCCGGGGACGGGGGTGCCCCCTGGTCGAGTGCGGCGGAAACCTCCGGGGAGAGCCCCCGCGACGGTTCCCGGCGCATGGCGGACGGCATCGACGGCATCCCCGAGCAGGCCAGGCCACACCCGGAGGACCACTCCGCAGGGCCCGGCGGTGCGGGTGCGGGCCCCGGCGACCCGCCCGAGGCGCGCGACGGGGCCGCCCCCGCCGGCCGCGCGGGGGCGAGGGCTCGGGGAAGGGCTACGGGCGGGACGATGAGCGAGCACGAGCGATACGCGGACGACCACGCGCTGAGCGCGGAGGCCGCGCCGCACGACCCGCACGACCGCAGCGGGGCCCGTGCGATGTTCGTCGAACTGCGCGGGCTCGACACGGGCAGCACGGAGTACGCGGAGCTGCGCAACCAGCTGGTCCGTATGCATCTGCCGCTCGTGGAGCACCTGGCGCGCCGGTTCCGCAACCGCGGTGAGCCGCTGGACGACCTCACCCAGGTCGCCACGATCGGTCTGATCAAGTCCGTGGACCGGTTCGACCCGGAGCGGGGCGTGGAGTTCTCCACGTACGCCACGCCGACCGTGGTCGGCGAGATCAAGCGGCATTTCCGTGACAAGGGCTGGGCCGTCCGGGTGCCGCGCCGGCTCCAGGAGCTGCGGCTGGCGCTGACCACGGCGACGGCGGAGCTGTCCCAGCTGCACGGCCGCTCGCCGACGGTGCACGAACTGGCGGAGAAGCTCGCCATCTCCGAGGAGGAGGTCCTGGAGGGCCTGGAGTCGGCGAACGCGTACTCCACGCTGTCCCTGGACGTCCCCGACACCGACGACGAGTCCCCCGCGGTCGCCGACACGCTCGGCGCGGAGGACGAGGCGCTGGAGGGGGTGGAGTACCGGGAGTCGCTCAAGCCGCTGCTGGAGGATCTGCCGCCGCGCGAGAAGCGGATCCTGCTGCTGCGCTTCTTCGGGAACATGACGCAGTCGCAGATCGCGCAGGAGGTCGGGATCTCGCAGATGCACGTCTCCCGGCTGCTGGCGCGGACGCTGGCGCAGTTGCGGGAGAAGCTGCTGGTGGAGGAGTAGGGCGCCGGTCTAACCGGCGCGCCCCGGGCCCTTGATGTCGAGGGCTCGGGCCGTCTCGCGGTTGATGAGCAGCACGAGGGCCGTGACGGCCACGACGGCGAGGACGATCCCGACCGGGACCGCGACACCACCGGACTTGAGCATGTTGAGCCCCACCGGGAGGGCCATCAGCTGGGTGATCACGGCGGGGCCCCGGCTCCAGCCGCGGCGCAGCAGGAGGCCGCGGGCGGCGAGGAGCGGGAGCAGGGCGAGCACGGCCAGGGTGATACCCAGCATCACGGCCTGCTGCCGGTCGTCGGGGGAACCGGTGATGCCGAGCACCAGAACCCACAGGCCGCCGACGAACAACGCGGCGCCTTCCAGGCCGGCCAGCGTGGCGGCGTACGTCAGCCGACGGGGGCGGGTGCCCGTGCCTTCGGCTTCGGACGCGTCCTTCACGGGGGTCTGCTCAGTGCTCACCCCAGCAGGGTAGCCGCCGGCGGCGCCCGGCCGGGGGCGGGCCCGGTCACCGGCGATCGCGGGGCGCCGGCGAGGCCCGGGGGTCCGGAACGCGGGGAACCACACGACCGGCCACCGCGCACCCGCATCCCGTGCACCGTGCCCCGCAGTCCGGCCACCCCCGCCGCGCGCGTGTGCGGGCTCACGCCCTCCCCTCTTACCCGATCCCTACCTCGGTCTGGGCCGAGTACCACCCAGTAGGTACGCTGCCTTCCATGCGTGCTCTTCTCGTGGTCAATCCGGCGGCAACCACCACAAGCGCACGCAGGCGCGATGTGCTGATCCACGCGCTCGCCAGCGAGATGAAGCTGGAGGCGGTCACCACCGAGTACCGCGGGCACGCGCGGGACCTGGGCCGGCAGGCGGCGGAGAGCGACGACATCGACATGGTCGTGGCGCTCGGCGGCGACGGCACCGTCAACGAGGTGGTCAACGGGCTCCTGCACGCCGGCCCCGACCTGGACCGGCTGCCCGGCCTCGCCGTCGTACCGGGCGGCTCCACCAACGTCTTCGCCCGCGCCCTGGGCCTGCCCAACGACCCCGTCGAGGCCACCGGCGCCCTGCTGGACGCGCTGCGCGAGAGCCGGGAGCGCGTGGTGGGCCTGGGTCTCGCCTCCGGCACGCCCGGTTCCGAGGACGAAGGGGTCCCGGCCCGCTGGTTCACCTTCAACGCGGGACTCGGTTTCGACGCGGGCGTCGTCGGCCGGGTCGAGCAGCAGCGCGAGCTCGGCAGGAAGTCGACGCACGCGCTCTACGTACGGCAGGTGATCCGGCAGTTCCTCGGCGAGGCCAACCGCCGGCACGGCCTGATCACCTTGGAGCGGCCCGGCGAGGACCCGATCGAGGACCTTGTTGTCGCCATAGTCTCGAACACGTCTCCTTGGACGTATCTCGGCAATCGTCCCATGTACACATCGCCTAAGGCCTCGTTCGACACAGGCATCGACGTGCTCGGTCTCAGCCGCCTGTCGACGGCCGCGGTTGCCCGGTATGGCACCCAGTTGCTCACTTCGTCCCCCGAGCGCGGACCCCATGGCAGGCATGCGTTCCCCCTCCATGATCTGGACCGCTTCACCTTGCATTCGAAGGCTCCCCTGCCCCTGCAGATGGACGGTGACCACCTGGGGCTCCGCAGAAGCGTGACGTTCACAGGCGTACGCCGCGCACTGCGTGTGATTGTGTGAGCGGAAGAGGCGAAAGTCCTTTCACTCGAACGTTTAGGCCAGGATCCACCCCATGGAAGTACGGCTGTGACCCAGTCGACACCGAGGAATCAAAAAAAACTTTCCGGAAGGGGTTGTATCCGCCGCTGAGGTTTGCGAGTCTCTACGTGGCGATCGGGACGGCCCCCAACACCGGCCTCCACTGATCACCGGAACCCCTCTTCATACCAAGGACCCCGCCGGGGAACACCCGGCGTTCGGCCCTTCACTTGTCGAGGGATTCGTGAAAGCGTTCACATTCACAAGCAACTTGCATGTAATACCAAGGAGAGGTAGCAGCCATGGACTGGCGTCACAACGCCGTTTGCCGCGAGGAAGACCCCGAGCTCTTCTTCCCCATCGGCAACACCGGTCCCGCGCTGCTGCAGATCGAGGAAGCCAAGGCCGTCTGCCGTCGCTGCCCGGTGATCGAGCAGTGTCTGCAGTGGGCGCTTGAGTCCGGCCAGGACTCCGGCGTCTGGGGTGGCCTCAGCGAGGACGAGCGTCGCGCGATGAAGCGCCGTGCCGCCCGCAACCGGGCCCGTCAGGCCTCCGCCTGACACACCCACCCCAGCTGACAGCCTGAGCTTGGCGGCGCGTGCATCGAGCACGCATCTCCCGCCCCCGAGCAGCAGCGCGCAGTATCCCCCGATGCCGCCAGCGAACAGCGGAGCAGCAACGAGCACGAGCCCCGGACCGAAGAGGGTCCGGGGCTTTCTGCTGTCCCGGACCGTGTCACCCCCCGTCGCCGCCATTGGTCGATACCAATGACCCCTCCCCCAGGGGCCGTCGACTACTTCTGGGCGCGCACCGGGATGTCCAGGACCACCCTGGTCCCCCGCTCGGGCGCCGGGACCATGTCGAACGTGCCGCCCAACTCGCCCTCCACCAGGGTCCGTACGATCTGGAGCCCCAGGTTGCCCGAGCGGTGCGGGTCGAATCCCTCGGGCAGGCCGGCCCCGTCGTCCTGGACGGTGACCAGGAGACGGGCCTCCTTCGTACTGCCACCGCGCACCGCCGAGACCTCCACCGTGCCGGTCTCGCCCTCGCGGAAGCCGTGTTCCAGGGCGTTCTGGAGCACCTCGGTGAGGACCATCGACAGCGGCGTGGCCACCTCGGCGTCGAGTATCCCGAAGCGCCCGCTGCGCCGGCCGGTCACCTTGCCCGGCGAGATCTCGGCGACCATCGACAGCACCCGGTCGGCGATGTCGTCGAACTCCACCCGCTCGTCCAGGTTCTGGGAGAGCGTCTCGTGCACGATCGCGATGGAGCCGACCCGGCGCACCGCCTCCTCCAGGGCCGCGCGCCCCCGTTCGGAGTCGATGCGCCGGGCCTGGAGCCGCAACAGGGCGGCCACCGTCTGGAGGTTGTTCTTCACCCGGTGGTGGATCTCCCGGATGGTGGCGTCCTTGGTGATCAACTCGCGTTCGCGGCGACGCAGTTCGGTGACGTCCCGGCACAGCACCAGCGCCCCGATCCGGGTGCCCTTGGGCTTGAGCGGGATGGAGCGGAACTGGATCACCCCGTCGGGCGACTCGATCTCGAACTCGCGCGGCGCCCAGCCACTGGCCACCTTGGCCAGCGCCTCGTCCACCGGGCCCCGGGTGGGGGCGAGTTCGGCGGTGGTCCGCCCGAGGTGGTGCCCGACCAGGTCGGCGGCGAGGCCGAGGCGGTGGTAGGCGGACAGCGCGTTCGGGGAGGCGTACTGGACGATGCCGTCGGCGTCCAGCCTGATCAGTCCGTCGCCGACGCGCGGCGAGGCGTCCATGTCGACCTGCTGGCCGGGGGAGGGGAAGGACCCGGCCGCGATCATCTGGGCGAGGTCGGAGGCGCTCTGGAGGTAGGTCAGCTCAAGCCGGCTCGGGGTGCGCACGGTGAGCAGGTTGGTGTTGCGGGCGATCACCCCGAGGACCCGGCCCTCGCGCCGTACCGGGATGGACTCGACCCGTACGGGGACCTCTTCGCGCCACTCCGGGTCGCCCTCGCGCACGATCCGGCCCTCGTCGAGCGCCACGTCCAGCATGGGCCGCCGGCCGCGCGGGACGAGATGGCCGACCATGTCGTCCTGGTAGGAGGTGGGGCCGGTGTTGGGGCGCATCTGGGCGACCGAGACGTACCGGGTGCCGTCCCGGGTGGGAACCCACAGGACCAGGTCGGCGAAGGAGAGGTCGGAGAGCAGCTGCCACTCCGAGACCAGCAGGTGGAGCCACTCGAGATCGGAGTCGTCGAGGGCGGTGTGCTGGCGGACCAGCTCGTTCATGGAGGGCACGTCTGCGAGCGTACCCGCGGGCCTCGGCATGGCCGAAAAACACCCGCGGGCCGCGGCGCCTGGAAGGGACCCTCAACCCTCCCGGCACCGCAGCCCGGAGCATCATCGGCCGTGGGGTGTGCGGTCCCGGTCGGCCGAAGGCCGAGGAGCCGGGGCAGTCAGGGCAGAGAGCGCCGGTTCCTCGGTCCGCCTTCCTGTGCGGGGAAGACGGGGCTTGTTCGCTTCGTACTGTCCGCTCGCGCGCCGCAGGGCACCGCCGGTTCGAACAGTCGCTTCGATTGTGGACTAGACCATGGGGCATGTCCATGCCCTTACGGCATACGCGACCCATGGCACTCGATGCCACGCAGCCTAGCCCGCCGAGGTCGACCATGGGGACAGAAGGCGCCGGTAATTTCCGCGACCCCTCGCACCAGGACATCGGCGCGAGGGGCCCACTCTGTTAGATTGGTCTAAACCACATAGACGCACGAGCCCTCTCCAGAACGGCAGGCCCAGCGTGGAAGTTGTCATCGTTCCGGACGCCGCGGCGGGTGGCGAGCTGATCGCCGAGGCCATGGCCCAGCTGCTGCGACGCAAGCCCGACGCCCTGCTCGGCGTCGCCACCGGCTCCACGCCGCTGCCCGTCTACCAGGCCCTCGCGGCCCGGGTGCGCGCCGGCGCCGTGGACACCGCGCGGGCCCGGATAGCCCAGCTCGACGAATACGTGGGGCTGCCCGCCGAGCACCCCGAGTCCTACCGTTCGGTACTGCGCCGCGAGGTGCTGGAGCCGCTCGGCATCGGCATGGACTCCTTCCTCGGCCCCGACGGCACCGCCGAGGACGTCCAGGCGGCGTGCGCGGCCTACGACCGTGCGCTCGCCGCGGCCGGCGGGGTGGACCTCCAGCTGCTCGGGATCGGCACCGACGGACACATCGGGTTCAACGAGCCCTGCTCCTCGCTCGCCTCCCGCACCCGGATCAAGACCCTGACCGAGCAGACCCGGGTGGACAACGCGCGCTTCTTCGACGGCGAGATCGAGCAGGTCCCGCACCACGTCATCACCCAGGGCATCGGCACCATCCTGGAGGCCCGGCACCTGGTGCTGCTCGCGACCGGCGAGGGCAAGGCGGGCGCGGTCGCGGCCACCGTGGAGGGTCCGGTGGCCGCCGTGTGCCCGGCCTCGGCGCTCCAGCTGCACCCGCACGCCACCGTCGTCGTGGACGAGGCGGCCGCGTCCGAGCTGAAGCTGGCGGACTACTTCCGCCACACGTACGCGAACAAGCCGGGGTGGCAGGGGATCTAGTGCCGCAACAGGCGACGTCCGCCCCGTCGCGACGCCCTGCACGCACCCTCGCCGCACCGGACGCCGCTCCTTGACGGGCGAACGTTGCCTGCCGCGGCACTAGCCAGGGCCTCTCGTCTGGATCAGGCCGGGCTCACGGGACCCTTGTTGGACTAGACCAGCTCGGGTCCCGACGGTATACAGAGGGGATCACGGAGCGTGCGGGTGGAGCCCTGACACAGTAAGCCGTGCCACGATGTGAGCCGTGGCCGATGGGGATGTCGGTCGCTTTCGGCGTCCGGAGCCGGGAAGGCGGAGCATGAGCACCGATGTCAGCAGTGCGGAGAACGAGGCCGGCACGACCGTCCGTACCGCGCGCGTGCCGAAGTACTACCGCCTGAAGAAGCACCTGCTCGACATGACGGAGACGCAGGCCCCGGGCACCCCGGTGCCACCGGAGCGCACGCTGGCCGCGGAGTTCGACACCTCCCGCACCACCGTCCGCCAGGCACTCCAGGAACTGGTCGTGGAGGGCCGTCTGGAGCGCATCCAGGGCAAGGGCACCTTCGTCGCCAAACCCAAGGTCTCCCAGGCGCTCCAGCTCACCTCCTACACCGAGGACATGCGCGCCCAGGGGCTGGAGCCGACCTCACAGCTGCTGGACGTCGGCTACATCACCGCCGACGACCGGCTCGCCGGACTGCTCGACATCTCCGCCGGCGGGCGCGTGCTGCGCATCGAGCGGCTGCGCATGGCCAACGGCGAGCCCATGGCGATCGAGACCACCCATCTGTCCGCCAAGCGCTTCCCCGCGCTGCGCCGTTCGCTGGTGAAGTACACGTCCCTCTACACCGCGCTCGCCGAGGTGTACGACGTCCACCTCGCCGAGGCCGAGGAGACCATCGAGACCTCGCTGGCCACCCCGCGCGAGGCCGGTCTGCTCGGGACGGACGTCGGGCTGCCGATGCTGATGCTCTCCCGGCACTCGCTGGACCGCGAGGGGCTGCCGGTCGAGTGGGTGCGGTCGGTGTACCGCGGCGACCGGTACAAGTTCGTCGCGCGCCTCAAGCGCCCGATGGACTGAACGCCCGTGCGGAGGCGTGCGTTCCTTCGCCGAATCGATACACACAGCTTGGGACGAGGTCTTCCACCAGCCGGACGCCGTCACCTAGATTGCCTGCGCATTACACAGGTGATCAGCGAGGGGACGGAGCCGCAGGATGTCAGAAACGCCCGAAGTCGGACCACCGGTGGTGACACCGCTCCGCGTGGTCATCGGCATGTGCCTCGTCGCGCCCTTCGTCGCGATGCTGTGGGTCGGCTCCTACGCGAAGACGGACCCGGCGTTCATCGGGATCCCGTTCTTCTACTGGTACCAGATGCTCTGGGTGCTGATCTCCACGGCCCTCACCATGATCGCGTACAAGCTCTGGCAGCACGACCAGCGCTCCCGTCGTGACGCGCGAGGGGGTGCCGCGCGGTGAAGACCGGGGTCAACGGCGTCGCGCTGGGCGTCTTCATCTTCTTCTTCCTGGCCGTCACGGTCCTGGGTTTCCTCGCCGCGCGCTGGCGCCGGGCCGAGAACGAGCACACGCTGGACGAGTGGGGCCTGGGCGGCCGCTCGTTCGGCACCTGGATCACCTGGTTCCTGCTCGGCGGCGACCTGTACACCGCCTACACCTTCGTGGCCGTACCGGCGGCCGTCTACGCGGCGGGCGCGGCCGGCTTCTTCGCGGTGCCGTACACGATCCTGGTGTACCCGCTGATCTTCACCTTCCTGCCGCGGCTGTGGTCGGTCTCGCACCGCCACGGCTACGTCACCACCTCCGACTTCGTGCGCGGCCGGTTCGGCTCGAAGGGGCTCTCGCTCGCGGTGGCGGTGACCGGCATCCTCGCGACGATGCCGTACATCGCGCTCCAGCTCGTCGGCATCCAGGCGGTGCTGGACGTGATGGGCGTCGGCGGCGGCGACGACACCAACGGGTTCGTGAAGGACCTGCCGCTGCTGATCGCGTTCGCGGTGCTGGCGGCGTACACCTACTCCTCCGGGCTGCGGGCGCCCGCGCTGATCGCGTTCGTCAAGGACGCGCTGATCTACATCGTGATCGGTGTGGCGATCATCTACATCCCGATCAAGCTGGGCGGGTTCGACGACATCTTCGCCAAGGCGGCCCACGCGTTCAGCCAGACCAACCCGGCCACGGGCAAGCCCCGCGGAGCGCTCACGCCGGCACCCACCGGGCAGTGGGCCTACGCCACGCTGGCGCTCGGCTCCGCGCTCGCGCTGTTCATGTACCCGCACTCGGTCACCGCGACGCTCTCCTCCAAGAGCCGCAACGTGATCCGGCGCAACACCACGATCCTGCCGCTGTACTCCCTGATGCTGGGCCTGCTGGCACTGCTGGGCTTCATGGCGATCGCGGCCGGGGTGAAGGTCACCAACGGGCAGCTGGCGATCCCGCAGCTGTTCGAGGACATGTTCCCGGACTGGTTCACCGGTGTGGCGTTCGCGGCGATCGGCATCGGCGCGCTGGTGCCGGCGGCGATCATGTCGATCGCGGC
The DNA here is from genome assembly GCF_000980885.2 of Streptomyces malaysiense. GTDB lineage: Bacteria > Actinomycetota > Actinomycetes > Streptomycetales > Streptomycetaceae > Streptomyces > Streptomyces malaysiense. Next base: position 184,788 of record NZ_LBDA02000019.1, read on the forward strand.
GGCGAACCTGTTCACGCGCAACATCTACAAGGACTTCATCAAGCCGGACGCCACGCCGAAGCAGGAGGCCCAGGTCTCCAAGCTGGTGTCGCTGCTGGTGAAGGTCGGCGCGCTGGTCTTCGTGCTCGGCATGGACAAGACGGTCGCCATCAACTTCCAGCTGCTCGGCGGCATCTGGATCCTGCAGACCTTCCCGGCACTGGTCGGCGGCCTGTTCACCCGCTGGTTCCACCGCTGGGCACTGCTCGCGGGCTGGGCGGTCGGCATGGTCTACGGCACCCTCGCCGCGTACGGTGTCGCCTCCCCGGCCCAGAAGCACTTCGGCGGCTCCGCCGACGACATCCCGGGCATCGGCCAGATCGGCTACATCGGCATGACGGCGTTCGTCCTCAACGTCCTCGTCACGGTCGTCCTGACCGTCGTCCTGAAGGCCGTGAAGGCCCCCGAGGGCATCGACGAGACCCGGCCCGAGGACTACACGGCGGACGCGGGCGACCCTGGCGTGGCGGTCGAACTGCCGCCCGCCACAGCGGGAAGCACGCACTAGCGAGCCGTCCGGGAGACCCGGGCCACCCGGGACGACCCGCTGCGGGCCGTCGGCGCCGAGGGCGCCAGCGGCCCGTTTCGCATACCCCCCGTAGACACAAGGTGGCACAACATCTGGGGGTGGCATGACGACCCGGCACTAGATGTATGCTCATGCTCGCTGTCGTCGCAGGGGAATCCGGTGCGAATCCGGAACTGTCCCGCAACGGTGTACTTGTGCGTATCCGCGCACGGGAGTCAGTCCGAGGACCTGCCGGCAGCGCACCCGGCCCACCGGTTCGGGTGCTCTGAGACGTCCGGGCCTCGCGGAGTGGGCTGGTGGACGCGACGCCGTGCGCGCTCGTGACTGCCCCCTGCCCTCCGCCAGGCCCCGTGCCGAGCGAGGGAGAGCCCCACGTGACCATCGCGCCAGCCGAACCGGCTTCAGCCCAGGGCCTGGAGAACGACGGTCCCGGTGCCGCGCTGCTGCGGACCCTGACCGAGCTGACCGGGGACCTCCCCGACGCCGATCCCGGCCGGGTCGCCGCCGCCGCGCTGCGCGGCCGCTCCGCCCATGCCGACGAGGCGGAGCTGCGCGAGCTCGCGACCGAGGCAGCGGCCGGCCTGATCTCCGAGGACCCCGCGTACTCGCGGCTCGCCGCCCGGCTGCTGACCGTCTCCATCCGCGCCGAGGCCGCCTCGCAGGGCGTGACGTCGTTCACCGAGTCGGTCGCCGTCGGACACCGCGAGGGACTCATCGCCGACCGGACGGCCGAGTTCACGCGGATCCACGCCGCCCGGCTCGACGACCTGATCGACCGCGCCGCCGACGACCGCTTCGGCTACTTCGGCCTGCGCACCCTGCACAGTCGCTACCTGCTGCGCCACCCGATCACCCGTCAGGTCATCGAGACCCCGCAGCACTTCATGCTCCGTGTCGCCGCCGGCCTCGCCGAGGACGACTCGGCCCGCTCCGTGGACGAGGTCGCCGCGCTCTACGAGCTGATGAGCCGGCTCGACTACCTGCCCTCCTCCCCCACCCTGTTCAACTCCGGCACCCGGCACCCCCAGATGTCGTCCTGCTACCTCCTCGACTCCCCGCTGGACGAGCTGGACTCCATCTACGACCGCTACCACCAGGTCGCCCGGCTCTCCAAGCACGCGGGCGGCATCGGACTGTCGTACTCCCGCATCCGCGCCCGCGGTTCGCTGATCCGCGGCACCAACGGGCACTCCAACGGCATCGTGCCGTTCCTGAAGACGCTGGACGCCTCGGTGGCCGCCGTGAACCAGGGCGGCCGGCGCAAGGGCGCGGCCGCGGTGTACCTGGAGACCTGGCACTCCGACCTGGAGGAGTTCCTGGAGCTGCGGGACAACACCGGTGAGGACGCCCGCCGTACGCACAACCTGAACCTCGCGCACTGGGTGCCGGACGAGTTCATGCGCCGGGTCGACTCCGACGGGCAGTGGTCGCTGTTCTCCCCGGCGGACGTGCCCGAGCTGGTGGACCTGTACGGCGCGGAGTTCGACGCCGCCTACCGCAGGGCCGAGGAGGCGGGCCTGGCGAGGAAGACCATGCCGGCCCGTGAGCTGTACGGCCGCATGATGCGCACCCTCGCGCAGACCGGCCAGGGCTGGATGACGTTCAAGGACGCCGCCAACCGCACCGCCAACCAGACCGCCGAGCCGGGCCAGGTCATCCACTCCTCCAACCTGTGCACGGAGATCCTGGAGGTCACCAACGACGGCGAGACGGCGGTCTGCAACCTCGGCTCCGTCAATCTCGGCGCCTTCGTGGCCGACGGGGACATCGACTGGGCGCGCCTGGACGAGACCGTGCGCACGGCCGTCACCTTCCTCGACCGCGTGGTGGACATCAACTTCTACCCGACCGAGCAGGCGGGCCGCTCCAACGCCAAGTGGCGCCCCGTGGGCCTCGGCGCGATGGGCCTTCAGGACGTCTTCTTCAAGCTGCGCCTGCCCTTCGACTCCCCCGAGGCGAAGGCGCTGTCCACCCGGATCGCCGAGCGGATCATGCTCGCCGCGTACGAGGCGTCCGCCGACCTCGCCGAGCGCAGCGGCCCGCTGCCGGCCTGGAAGCTGACCCGTACCGCGCGCGGTGTGCTGCACCCCGACCACTACCTCGTAGAGGAGACCTGGCCCGAGCGCTGGGCGGCGCTGCGGACGCGGATCGCCGAGGTCGGCCTGCGCAACTCGCTGCTGCTGGCGATCGCGCCGACGGCCACCATCGCCTCCATCGCGGGCGTCTACGAGTGCATCGAGCCGCAGGTGTCCAACCTGTTCAAGCGCGAGACGCTGTCCGGTGAGTTCCTCCAGGTCAACTCCTACCTGGTGCAGGACCTGAAGAACCTGGGCGTCTGGGACGCGCGCACCCGGGAGGCGCTGCGCGAGTCCAACGGCTCGGTGCAGGGCTTCGCGTGGATCCCCGAGGAGGTGCGGGCGCTGTACCGCACGGCGTGGGAGATCCCGCAGCGCGGTCTGATCGACATGGCGGCGGCGCGCACCCCGTTCCTCGACCAGGCGCAGTCCCTGAACCTGTTCATGGAGACGCCGACGATCGGCAAGCTCTCCTCGATGTACGCGTACGCCTGGAAGTCCGGGCTGAAGACGACGTACTACCTGCGCTCGCGCCCGGCGACCCGTATCGCCCGCGCCGCCCAGGCGCAGCGGACCGTCCCGGTCCAGCAGACGGCCGACCCCGACGCCGTCGCCTGCTCCCTGGAAAACCCCGAGTCCTGCGAGGCCTGCCAGTAACTCCCACCCGCCATCCGACCACCACCCCTGGAGGACGGCGCTTCGCGCCGAAAGCAATGACCCGTCATCAGAACCTGCTCGACCCGGGCTTCGAGCTGACCCTGCGCCCCATGCGCTACCCGGACTTCTACGAGCGCTACCGGGACGCCATCAAGAACACCTGGACCGTGGAGGAGGTCGACCTCCACTCGGACGTCGCCGACCTCGCGAAGCTGAGCCCGGCCGAGCAGCACCTGATCGGGCGCCTGGTCGCGTTCTTCGCGACGGGTGACTCGATCGTCGCCAACAACCTGGTGCTGACGCTCTACAAGCACATCAACTCCCCCGAGGCGCGGCTCTACCTGAGCCGTCAGCTGTTCGAGGAGGCGGTGCACGTCCAGTTCTACCTGACGCTGCTGGACACCTACCTGCCCGACCCGGAGGACCGCGCGGCGGCGTTCGCGGCCGTCGAGAACATCCCCTCGATCCGGGAGAAGGCCGGGTTCTGCTTCAAGTGGATCGACTCGGTGGACACGATCGACCGGCTGGAGACGCGGTCGGACCGCCGCCGCTTCCTGCTCAACCTGATCTGCTTCGCCGCGTGCATCGAGGGCCTGTTCTTCTACGGCGCCTTCGCGTACGTCTACTGGTTCCGCAGCCGGGGCCTGCTGCACGGCCTGGCCACGGGCACCAACTGGGTGTTCCGCGACGAGACGATGCACATGTCCTTCGCCTTCGACGTGGTCGACACCGTCCGCAAGGAGGAGCCGGAGCTGTTCGACGACCAGCTCCGGCAGGAGGTCACCGACATGCTGCGGGAGGCCGTCGAGGCCGAGCTGCAGTTCGCGCGCGACCTGTGCGGTGACGGCCTCCCGGGCATGAACACCGACTCCATGCGGCAGTACCTGGAGTGCGTGGCCGACCAGCGCCTGACCCGGCTGGGCTTCGCGCCGGTCTACGGCTCGGAGAACCCCTTCTCCTTCATGGAGCTGCAGGGCGTTCAGGAGCTGACCAACTTCTTCGAGCGCCGCCCGTCGGCGTACCAGGTGGCGGTGGAGGGCACCGTCGACCTGGACGAGGACTTCTGAGTCTCCTTCTCCCCACGGGCCTCCTGGGCCTCCCTGATCTGCCGGTCGACGCGCCGTTCGCGCAGGATGCCGAGCACGGAGGGGAGGACCAGGAGGACGAGGATCCCGAGGGTCGCGGTCATTCCGATCAGGCCTTGGATCTGGTTTCCGTTCATGCCACTACTGTCCTGCCGGACACTGCTGACCGGGAGTGGCAGGACTGCCGTAGACCCTCGAATTACTGCCACCTCTGAGGCACACTGGGGACATGCTCAAGAACGTCGCCGCCGTGCTGCTGAACGGAGTGCACCCCTTCGAGCTGGGCGTCGTCTGCGAGGTGTTCGGCATCGACCGCAGCGACGAGGGGCTGCCGGTGTACGACTTCGCCGTGGTCTCGGCCGAGGGGCCCGAACTCGGCACCCACTGCGGGTTCACCCTGTCCACTCCGCACGGCCTGGAGCGGCTGGAGGAAGCCGATCTGATCGCCGTACCGGCCGGTGAGAGCTATGTGGACCGGGACTATCCGCCCGAACTGCTCGCGGCGCTGCGGCGGGCCGTCGAGCGGGGCAGCCGGGTGCTCAGCGTCTGCTCCGGGGTGTTCGTGCTGGCCGCCGCCGGGCTGCTGGACGGACGCCGGTGCGCGGTGCACTGGCACCATGCCGGGCAGCTGGCCCGGCGCTATCCGCGGCTCGCCGTCGAGCAGGACGTGCTCTACGTGGACGAGGATCCGGTGATCACCTCCGCCGGCACCGCGGCCGGCATCGACGCCTGTCTGCATCTGGTGCGCAAGGAGCAGGGCCCCGAGGTGGCCAACAAGATCGCCCGCCGGATGGTGGTGCCCCCGCACCGGGACGGCGGACAGGCCCAGTTCATCGAGCGGCCGCTGCCGAAGACCCCGTGCGACACCGTCGGCGAGGTGCTGGTGTGGATGGAGGAGCACCTCGACCTGGAGGTGACCGTCGAACAGCTCGCCGCCCGCGCCCATATGGCGCCGCGCACCTTCGCCCGCCGCTTCCAGCAGGAGACGGGGACCACGCCCTACCGCTGGATCCTGCGCCAACGGGTGCTGCGAGCGCAGGAGTTGCTGGAGGGCACGGACGAGACGGTGGACACGATCGCCGCGCGCACCGGGTTCGGTACGGCGGCCGCGCTGCGGCACCAGTTCGTGCGGGCGCTCGGCACCACCCCGAACGCCTACCGGCGCGCGTTCCGGGGCCCGCGGGCCGCCTGAACACACGCCGGTAGCGGCGTCACCCGGGGCGTCTCACCAGGGCAGCGGCCGCAGCCGCAGGTTGTCCGGACGCAGCGTGATGCCCACCCGGACGGAGTCGTCGCAGTCCTCGGCCGGTTCGAAGCGGTACTTCGCCGTGATCGCCGCGGTGATCAGGCTCAGCTGGGCCATCGAGAAGTGGTCGCTGGGGCACTTGCGGTTGCCGACGCTGAAGGGGCTCATGGCGTACTTCGGCACCTCCCCGGCCCGCTCCGGAAGCCAGCGGTCCGGGTCGAAGTCGAGGTGCCGGTCGTACGAGCGGGCGTCGCGCTGAATGGCATACGGGCTGTAGATGATGTCGGCCCCGGCCGGAATGCGGTACTCCCCGAGCGCGGTGTCGGCGGTCGCCCGGCGCGTCAGAATCCATACGGCCGGGCGCAGCCGGATGGCTTCCAGGATCACATTGTTGGTGTGCCTGAGGGAGCGGACGTGCTCGAATCCGACCGGCCGGCCGCCGGTCACGGATTCGACCTCGGCACGCACCTTCTCGGCATGCTCAGGGTGTTCCGCGAGCGCCTGGAGCAGCCACATGATCGTGGAAGCGATCGTTTCGGCGCCGGGGGTGATTATCGCGACGACCTGGTCGTGGATCTCCTGCTCCCCGATGGGGTCGCCATTGTCGTCCTTCGCCTCCAGCAATGCCGTCAGCAAATCGTCCGGCTTTTGACCAGACGCCCTCCGCTCGGCGACGATCTCGTCCACGAGCAGATGCAAATCGGCCAATGCGCGGTTGAATTCGCGATTGGCTGGAAACGGCAGTTTGTACAGGGGGCCGAGCGGCACCACCATCCTGCGGTACATACCGCGGAAGACGGTGGCGAGGTCGGTGCTCAGCCGCTCGGCGCGCTCGTCCATGAACTCGCCGCGCAGCAGGCAGCGGGCGGCCATGCGCACGGCCACCCGGAAGGACTCCGAGGTGCAGTCGATGGGGGCGCCGGGCCGCCAGCGCTCGGTCAGCGCGTGCGCCTCCTCCTCCATGATCGGGCCGTAGCCGGGTATGGCGTCCATCCGGAACGCGGGCTGGATGGTGCGCCGCTGCCTGCGGTGGCGGGGGCCGTTGGCCGTGGCCACGCCCTCCTCGCCGAGCAGGCCCACCAGCGACTCCCACACCGGGCCGTCGATCTTGAAGTCGGGGCTGAGCGCGAGCGCGCCGGTCAGCTCCGGGGTGGTGACGGCGTACACGGTCTTGGGGCCGAGCCTGAGGCGCACGATGTCGCCGTGGGCGCGCAGCGAGGACATGAAGTCCAGTGGGTCGCGCACCAGTTGGAGGCCGTGCCCGAAGACCGGGACGGCGCCGCCGGCCAGGGGCGGCTCACGCAGTTCGGTCGGGGCGACGGAGGCCTCGGGCTGCACGGACTCTACGGTCATTTCTCACCTGCCGCTTCGTTGGTGACGTACGGGGGTGTGGAGCGGTCGGCCCAGCTGTCCACCATGTACCGGCCGGACTCGTGGTGGAACCAGTAGACCGAGCTGAACCAGTTGCGCATATTGCCGACGCAGGTACGGACGGCGGAACTCAGTTCCGTTCCGCGGGCCGTTCCGTCGGAAAGTGCATCCGCGAACCTGAGCGCTTCGCGTTCGGCCGCGAGGAATTCGTCGATGCATGTCTCGACGCGCCGCCTGAGGCTGTCCACCGCCTCTTCGAGGGTCAGTCCCTCATAGGTGATGAGACTGATTCCGAGATTGTGGACCTCGTCGCCGGCTATTTCCTTGGGGAGCGAGCACAGATCGTTGTACCAGGCGGCGAATTCCTGACTGAGCAAGGCGGCCCGGCGATAAGAGGGATTCTTCCTTATGGAGTCGGGGAGTTCGCATCCGGCACTGGGTTCGAGAAGGTCGGTCCAGATCCAGTGCGCGAAGGTGAGCCGGCGCAGGGCAAGGTACTCGTCGACACCGGGCACATACCCCTGGGTGCGATTGCGGAATTCACGGTCGTACGCCTCGATGACCGTGTGGAAATGCCGGGCGAAGCGCTGGTTCCAGGCGCCCGGCAGGAAGCCGTAGAGCCGCAGCACGCTGTCGGCGAACCCGGAGACCAGCGGGTCCGGGTGGTGCAGATGGTGCCTGGGAGCGTCGAGCGCCGCGTGCAGCCGGTGGCGCAGCCTCCGCCAGTCGCCCGTGCGCCCGTGCACGATGTCACGGTCGTGTCGGTCGTCCCAGACGAAGAACCAGGCGCTGTAGTCCGCTATGGCCTGGAGCACCTCGTCGCGGGCGTCCGTGTAGTAGCCCGCCATCAGGTCGGTGTAGCGCAGATCGTCGGCGAACTCCCGCACCTTGTCTTCCGGCATCAGCCGCTTTTCCAGCAGCCACAGCCGGGTCTTCTCCTGGAGCCGCGGCCAATACGGGTGCAGTCGCCGGGGAAAGCCGGACTCGATCACCGGGAGCGCCAGTGAGGGTGGCACCACGACCGCCGTCGTCGTCCCTGTGGTGCTGTGTGGGAAAGCTTGCACAGAACAAACCCCTCTCAGCCGCCGGATACGCACCCGCTCGGGTGGGGCCGGTGCGTCTCGATACCTATCCCGCACTTCCCATTCAGCACCACAACTGACCGCCCTGGGAACGGATTTACGCCACTCACTACCCCATGGTGCCGAGATTCCCCCCTTACGTGACTGATTAATGATCACCAACACCGCAGATACGACCATTTGTACGACGCACTGATGAGCGAAGAAGGGCAAGAAGAAAGGCGCCGGGTCCGGGAGTGATCCCGGACCCGGCGCCCAACGGCCCGATGAAACCTAGTCGTTGGCGACCACGGGGTAGCGCGGCTCGTTCTCGGCCATCTGCCGCAGCGCGTCCTTGCGGTCGCGCTTGGACAGCCGGTCGATGTAGAGGTAGCCGTGGAGGTGGTCGGTCTCGTGCTGCAAACACCGTGCGAAGTACCCGGTGCCGCGGACCTTGATCGGGTTGCCCTGCTCGTCCTGGCCGGTCACCTCGGCGTAGTCGGGACGCGCCAGCTCCGCGTAGGCCCCGGGCACCGACAGGCAGCCCTCGTTGCTGTCGTCGAGCCGACGCCGCTCGGCGGGCAGGTCGGCCACCTTCGGGTTGCACACCACGCCCACGTGCCGGACGCCCTCGTCGTCCTGGCAGTCGTAGACGAAGACCTTCAGGTCGACGCCGATCTGGTTGGCGGCCAGGCCCACGCCCTCGGCGGTGCGCTGGCTGGCGAACATGTCGGCGACCAGCTGCCGCAGCTCCTCGCCGAAATCGGTGACGTCCCCGCACTCCTTGTGCAGCACCGGATTGCCGACGACCGTGATCGGCCGCGAGGTGCCGCCCTCCCGCCAGGCCTTCTCGCGTCCCTCGCAGTCCTCCGTGTCCACGACATAGCCCTCGTCGTCGACGGGGAGCACGCCCGCGTGCTGCTGATCGGTGTCCTGCTGCGCCATGACCGACGTACGCCTTCCTGCAAGCCTGGAAAATTCTGCGGGTACAGCCTAAAGGGGCCGGTCACCGGCTGCTCAGCAAACCTCTTCCAAGTCCCGCCAGTCCCTGGAGTCCGGACTGTCGGCGACCCATCCGTCCAGGAGCCCCCGGACCAGCGACGGCGGCGCGGCCACACCGCACTCCCGCTCCGGCACCCACAGCTGGCCGTCCGTGCGGTGGCCCAGAGGGCCGGGGTGTCCGGGTTCGCTGTGGTCGTGGGGGTCCAGGTGCTCCCCCTCGCCCTCGTCGGACGGCATCCGGGACTCGCTGCACATCCGGCACAGCAGCCGTACCGAGGACGACCAGTCCTCCGCGGCGAACCCGGCGTCCGCGGCCAGCTGTTCCAGCGCGTCCCGGTCCGCCTCGGTGGCCGCCTCCAGGAGGACCACCCAGGTGGGCACGGGCGAGGGCGCCCACAGCTCGATCTCGTCGAAGACGGGGTAACTGTGCCCCGCGGACGTGGTGCGCTCCCCGTGCGGGACGCCGTCGTGCAGCACGACCTCGCCCCAGCGCCGCCCCGAGGAGGGCAGCGGGATGGACAGCACCTCGATCCGCGCCGGGTCCAGCCGGCGGCCCCACACCACCTCGGCCTCGCCCTCCGGCGAGAGCCGCACGGCCGCGCTGCCCAGCTCCATGCCGAGCGGTTCCCCGGCGGCGGTCGCGCCCCCGGGCACCTTCAGGCCGTACGCCTGCCAGGCGCGGCGGGCCAGCGGCCAGTCCTGGAGGGCGGTCGCGGCGATGCCCACGTTCCACCAGTCGGGGGCGCCGGTCTCCCGGTCGAGCAGGGCGACGGCGCGCAGTCCGGCCGCGCGGGCCTGCTCCCAGTCGTGCCGGAACTTGTGCAGCAGCGCGAGGTTGAACCAGGACTCCGACAGCCAGGGTTCCAGGTCGGCGGCACGGGTCAGCAGTTCACCCGCGTCCTCGTACCGGCCGTCGCCGATGAGCGTGAACGCGCGATCGGTGGCCTGCCGCCAGGAGGCGGAGGGCCGGTGCCGTCCCTTGCCGAAGATCCTCACGATTCCCGCCTGCCAGTTCCAGTTCCGCACAGTGGGCTGGCTTGTGCCCCCAGGCGCCCTCTCCCTCGCATCCAACCACGTGCGGTGGGAACGGCGCTCATTACCCATGGGTTACCCAGGTGCGGACGGGATCAGACAGTGCCGTACGTCTCGCCGGCGGTGAAGCCGGGCGGGGCGGAGCGGGAAGGCGCGGGGGGCGTGCGCCGCGCGGGCTCAGTTGTCCTGGGCCGTGGAGGTGATCTCGTGGTCGGGCGCGGGCTGTCCGGAGCGGAGCAGGTCCAGCCGTCCCATGACCTTGGCGCGCAGGTCCGCGGGCACGTCGTCATGCCCGCAGCACCGCTTGACCAGCTTCTTCACGGCCTCTTCCAGGCCGTACTTCTCCAGGCACGGCGAGCACTCCTCGAAGTGGTGCCGGAACTTGTCGCGATCGACGTCCGGCATCTCGCTGTCGAGGAACTCGTACAGATGGTCCAGGACCTCACCGCAGTCCGTCTCGTGCGGCTCTCCGCAGCTCATGAGCCCGAGCCTTTCGCTTCGTCCGACTCTCCGGCGCCCGCCGGGACCAGCCCGCGCTCACGGGCGTAGTCCTCCAGCATGCCGCGCAGTTGACGGCGGCCCCGGTGCAGCCGGGACATCACAGTACCGATGGGTGTCCCCATGATGTCCGCGATCTCCTTGTAGGCAAACCCCTCCACATCCGCGAGATACACGGCGATGCGGAACTCCTCGGGGATCGCCTGGAGCGCTTCCTTCACATCGGAGTCGGGCAGATGGTCGAGCGCCTGCGACTCGGCGGAGCGCAGCCCCGTCGACATGTGCGACTCGGCACGGGCGAGCTGCCAGTCCTCGATCTCCTCCGCGGCGGAGCGCTGGGGCTCACGCTGCTTCTTGCGGTACGAGTTGATGAAGGTGTTGGTGAGGATCCGGTACAGCCACGCCTTGAGGTTGGTGCCCTCGCGGAACTGGTGGAAGGAGGCGTACGCCTTGGCGTACGTCTCCTGCACGAGGTCCTCGGCGTCGGCCGGATTGCGCGTCATGCGCAGAGCGGCCGAGTACATCTGGTCGAGGAACTCCAGCGCGTCCCGCTCGAAGCGCGCGCTGCGCTCGGCGGTCGACTCGGCGGACGCCTCCGCGCTCGTGCCCCGGCCCTCGGGCTCTTCCGCCTGGCCGTTGTCGGTCCCCGCGTCGGTCCCTGTGACCGGACCCACCTCCTCAAGATCCCGGGCAGGACCGAGAGCGGTCCCACTCGATTCGGAGGATAGAACACGACCCGTACCCGCCGCCCCTCGAATTGAGGTGGCCTTGGGCGCGTGGAACACCGTCCAGGCCAGCTCAGAGCTGTTCTGGCGGGCCGGGCATACGGTCGAACCCATGCGGCGGACTTCCCTTCCCACGTCGTCGGTGCCGAGGCCTCAGCACTTCTGTGCGTCACAACAGCGCGGCGGCGCGCGGCATTCCCGGGGGTCACGCGAGTGACGCGGTCCACTCCACGACCCCGTCGGTGATGATCTCCAGGGCCCGTTCCTGCCCGATCCCGGCGCGTTTGGGGATCGCGAAGCCGTGGTCGCCGTAGGGCACCTCGATCATCCGGAAGTCCCCCTCGGGGAACTCGGCGGGCCTGCCGAAGGGGTCGTTGCCGCCCTGTACGACGAGGGTGGGCACGCCGGTGCCGAGCAGTTCGTCCGCGCGGGACTTCTCGGGCCTGCCCGGCGGGTGCAGCGGGAAGCTCAGGGCCAGGACGGCGCGGGCGCCCAGTTCGGCGGCGGTGCGGCACGCGACACGGGCGCCGGCGCTGCGGCCGCCGGAGATCACCGGCAGCTCCATGCCGGCCAGCGCGGGCCAGATCCCGCGCCACCCGGTGTCCAGCGTCCCGGGGGCGGGCGCCACCTTCCTGCCGGCGACCCGCCAGGGCTGTTCGACGAGGGCCACGCTCACCCCGTGTCCCGGCAGCACCCCGGCGAGCGCCTGGAGGTCCCGCGCCTCGATGCCGCCGCCCGCGCCGTGGCTCAGCGCGAGGACGGCCCGGGGGTCCGTGGCCCGGTGCCAGGTGAGGCGGGCGGTTCCGGCGTCGGTCTCGAGGATCTCGATCACTCTGGGGCCTCTCTTTCGGATCAGGTCGGCTCCGGGCATCGGCACCCTGCCGCCGGACCCCGCGACCCCGGCAAGATCCGAAAGAGGAGGTCCTCAGAAGAGTGTGCCCTCTTCGGGGGCCTCCAGCTCCTTCAGCAGCTCCGGGCCGTTGTTGCGGACGTTGCTGACTGCGGTGGCGACCGGGTAGGCGCGCATCAGGCCGGGTGGCGGCGGGGCGAGCAGGGCGCGCAGCTCGTCCGGGTCGGTGCGGGAGGGGTCGAGCCAGGCGTCCCAGCGGTCGGGGGTGAGCATCAGCGGCATCCTGGGGTGGATGTCGGCCAGCGTGCGGGGGCCGTCGGCGGGGGCCACGGCCAGCGGGGTCCGCTCGGCCTCCGTGGTGATCACCGAGCAGGTGACCCACCAGGCCCGGGGGTGGTCGTCGGGCAGGGTGCGGTCGCGCCAGAACTCGTACAGGCCGGCCATCGCGAACACCGAGCCGTCGGCGGGCAGCACGAAGTACGGCTGCTTGCGCGGCCGCTTCCGGCGCCCCTCGACCTCCAGGTCCCGCTCCTGTTCCCCGGTCACCCACTCGTAGTAGCCGTCGGCGGGCAGGACGCAGCGGCGGGCGGCGAAGGCGCGGCGGTAGGACGGCTTCTCGTGCACGGTCTCCGCACGGGCGTTGATCATCCGGGCGGCGCCCTCGGGGGTCTTGGACCAGGACGGCACCAGTCCCCACCTGAGTCTGCGCAGCTGGCGAACCGGACGCGGGGAGTCCGCGTCTTTCAAGGGGCGGTCGAGCACGGCGTGGACCTCTTTGGTGGGGGCCACGTTGTAGTCCGGCTCCAGGGTCTCCTCGGGTTCCCACTTCTCGATCCCGAAGGTCTTGGCGAGGTCCTCGGGCCCACGACTGGCTGCATACCGTCCGCACATACGTGCCACACTGCCAGACTCCGCCCGCCACCAGGGAGCCACTCGGACACATGAACAGCCTCGCCGCCCTCGCGCCGTCCGGCCTCTGGGACCGGCTCACCGGTATCCAGCCCGACCCCGATCTGTGGGTGGTGCTCGCCACCCTCGCCGCCGCGCTGGTGGTGGTCGTACCGCATCCGCTGTGGCGGGTGTCGCGCAACGCGATCACCATCGCCCACGAGGGCGGCCACGGGCTGGTCGCCCTGCTCACCGGCCGGCAGCTCACCGGCATCCGGCTGCACTCCGACACCAGCGGGCTCACGGTGAGCCGGGGCAAGCCGTACGGGCTCGGCATGATCCTCACCGCGGCCGCCGGCTACACCGCGCCCTCGCTGCTCGGCCTCGGCGGCGCGGCCCTGCTCGCCGCGGGCCGCATCACGCTGCTGCTGTGGGCGGCCACGGCCCTGCTCGCGGTGATGCTGGTGATGATCCGCAACGCGTACGGCGTGCTCACCGTGGTGCTCGCGGGCGGGGCGTTCCTGCTGGTGTCGTGGCTCGCGGGGCCGCAGGTGCAGGCGGCGTTCGCGTACGCGGTGGTGTGGTTCCTGCTGTTCGGGGGCGTACGACCGCCGTTCGAGCTCCAGAGCAAGCGGCGGCGGGGCGAGGCCGGCGACTCGGACGCGGACCAGCTGTCCCGGCTGACGCATGTCCCGGCCGCCCTGTGGCTGTTCCTCTTCCACGCCGTGTCGCTGTGCTCGCTGATCGGCGGCGGGCGGTGGCTGCTGGAGGTCTGAGGCGCCGCCCGCCGGGGGTCCGCAGGGCCGTCCGGGCCGCGGGGCGGGGCCGCCGCCGGAAGGTTGCGGCCCCGCCCTCCTTATAAAGTGGGCCCATGGCCCCGAACACCGCCCCCTCCGCCCTCTGGCCCGCTCCGCACGCGAGCGGCGCCGTCGACGCCACCGTCCATGTGCCGGGGTCCAAATCGGTCACCAACCGCGCCCTGGTGCTGGCCGCCCTCGCCTCCGAGCCCGGCTGGCTGCGCCGCCCGCTGCGCTCCCGGGACACCCTGCTGATGGCGGGCGCGCTGCGCGCGATGGGCGTCGAGATCGAGGAGGGCGTGGGCCCGGACGGCACCGGCGAGGCCTGGCGGGTGCTGCCGACCGGCCTGCACGGCCCGGCCACGGTGGACGTCGGCAACGCGGGCACCGTGATGCGCTTCCTGCCGCCGGTGGCCGCGCTGGCCGACGGCCCCATCCGGTTCGACGGCGACCCGCGGTCGTACGAGCGTCCGCTGCACGGCGTGATCGACGCGCTGCGCCTGCTGGGCGCGCGGATCGACGACGACGGCCGGGGCGCCCTGCCGCTGACCGTGCACGGCGGCGGCGCGCTGGAGGGCGGCCCGGTGTCGATCGACGCGTCGTCCTCCTCGCAGTTCGTCTCCGCGCTGCTGCTCTCGGGCCCCCGCTTCAACCAGGGTGTCGAGGTCCGGCACACCGGTTCGACCCTGCCCTCCATGCCGCACATCCGGATGACGGTGGACATGCTGCGCGCGGTCGGCGCCCAGGTGGACACCCCGGAGTCGGGCGGCGAGCCGAACGTGTGGCGGGTGACGCCGGGCGCGCTGCTCGGCCGGGACCTGACGATCGAGCCGGACCTGTCCAACGCGCAGCCCTTCCTGGCGGCGGCCCTGGTGACCGGCGGCAAGGTGCTGATCCCGGACTGGCCGGAGCGCACCACCCAGCCGGGCGACCGGCTGCGCGAGATCTTCACCGAGATGGGCGGCACCTGCGAACTCACCGAGTTCGGACTGGTGTTCACCGGTTCCGGCGCCGTCCACGGCATCGACGTCGACCTGGGCGACGTCGGCGAGCTGACCCCGGGCATCGCAGCCGTCGCCGCGCTCGCCGACTCCCCCTCGACGCTGCGCGGGGTGGCCCATCTGCGGCTGCACGAGACGGACCGGCTGGCCGCGCTCACCAAGGAGATCAACGAGCTCGGCGGCGACGTCACGGAGACGGCCGACGGTCTGCACATCCGCCCGCGCGCGTTGCACGGCGGCACCTTCCACACCTACGAGGACCACCGCATGGCCACCGCCGGCGCGATCATCGGCCTGGCGGTCGAGGGCGTACGCATCGAGAACATCGGGACGACGGCCAAGACCCTGCCGGACTTCCCCGAGCTGTGGACCGGGATGCTCGGGCAGTAGGGACACGTCATGCGCCGCTACGGCAAGCACACCGACGAGGACGACATCCGCACCCGCCCCAACCGCAAGGGCAACCGGCCGCGGACGAACATCCGGCCCAAGCACGAGGACGCGGCCGAGGGGCTGGTCCTGACCGTGGACCGGGGGCGGCTGACCTGCCTGGTGGAGGACCGGGTGGTGATGGCGATGAAGGCGCGGGAGCTGGGCCGCAAGGCGGCGGTGGTCGGGGACCGGGTGATGCTGGTCGGCGATCTGTCCGGCAGGAGGGACACCCTCGCGCGGATCGTCCGGATCCAGGAGCGGGCGTCGGTGCTGCGGCGCACGGCGGACGACGACGATCCGTACGAGCGCGTGGTGGTCGCCAACGCCGACCAGCTGGCGATCGTCACGGCCCTCGCCGACCCCGAGCCGCGGCCCCGGCTGATCGACCGCTGCCTGGTCGCGGCGTACGACGGGGGCCTCGAACCCCTGCTGGTGATGACCAAGTCGGACCTGGCCACGCCGGACGAACTCCTCGGACTGTACGGCCATCTGGACATCCCGTACGTGGTGACCAGCCGCGAGGAGCTGGAGAACGGGGACGCGGCGGACCGGGTGCGGGAGCTGCTGGACGGACGGATCACCGCGTTCGTGGGCCACTCCGGCGTGGGCAAGACGACGCTGGTGAACGCGCTGGTGCCCGAGGAGCGGCGGCGTACGACGGGACACGTCAACGCGGTGACGGGGCGCGGCCGGCACACCACCACGTCGGCGCTCGCGCTGCCGCTGGCGGGCGACGGCGGCTGGGTGATCGACACTCCGGGTGTCCGTTCCTTCGGCCTGGCGCACATCGATCCGTCCCGTGTCATCCACGCCTTCCCTGACCTGGAGCCGGGTACGGCGGACTGTCCGCGCGCGTGCAGCCACGACGAGCCGGACTGCGCCCTGGACGCGTGGGTGGAGGCGGGGCACGCGGACCCGGCGCGGCTGTACTCGCTGCGGCGGATGCTGGCGACGCGGGAGCGCACGGAAGGCGACTGACCTTCGCGTTGTTTGCCCGGACGGTGGTGCGGCAAGTGCATAATCGCACCGGGCCGGTGATCCGGATCAACGGGAGGACAGCGCATGGCGTGGCTGCTGGTGATCGTGGCCGGAATGCTGGAGACCGGCTTCGCCGTGTGCCTCAAGCTCTCCCACGGCTTCACCCGCCTGTGGCCGACGATCGCCTTCGCCTCCTTCGCCCTCGGCAGCTTCGGCCTCCTGACCCTGTCCCTGCGCAGACTCGACGTCGGCCCCGCCTACGCGGTCTGGACCGGCATCGGCGCGACCGGCACGGCGATCTACGGCATGATCTTCCTGGGCGACGTGGTCTCCACCCTGAAGATCATCTCGATCAGCTTCGTGATCGTGGGGATCATCGGCCTGCAGCTGTCGGGGTCGGCTCACTAGACCGCGCGGCCCGCTCCCCGCGACAGCGGTCGACGCGGGTCGGTCAGAGTTCCGTGCGCGGCGCGAGGGACCGGATCAGCCCGGCCACCCCGCCCTCCCCCGGCGGCGCCGCGACACAGGAGAGGGCGAGCCGGACGACCAGTTCGCAGGAGCGGGCGAGTTCGACGGTGGCGGCGGGGCCCGTGCCGGGGCCGGACAGCGCGGTGACGGCGCGGTCGCGGACCGTCCGTACCAGGTCGCCGGGCGAGGGGAGCGGCTGTTCCGGGCGGCGCTGCGCCGGTACCGGCGAGGGGCCCGGGGGCGGCGCCGGGAGCCGTTCGCTCCAGCAGCCGGTGAGCAACGCCCGTACCAGCGCGTCGTCCTGGGCCGCGGTCACGGTCCACTCGGCGGTGGCGGTGAGCCGGTCCCAGCTGCCGCCGCCGCCCGCGAGCGCGCGCTGCACCCCGGCGAGATAGTCGTCGGCCGCCCGCCGCACCAGCGCCCGCGCCAGGCCGTCCTTGCCGCCGAACTCGTTGTACAGGGTCTGCCGGGACACGCCCGCCGCCGCGGCCACCTCCACCATGCGCACCGCCGGCCACGGCCGGCGTGCCAGCGCCGCGAGGGCGGCGTCCAGCAGGGATACCCGGGCAGCGGCCATCGTCGCCTCCTCGGAGTCAACGGCGTTCCGCCCAGATTTGACGGCTTTTCGGGCGATGTCAAGGGGTTGCTCGCCAGGCACGGAAGGCCGCGTACCGCGCGCGTGCGAGCGGCGGTCGCACACGGCTCGGCGGGCGCCGCGCACGGCGGATCCGACACACGCACGCCCCCGTTGGCTCCCGTACCCGCCCAGCCGATAGCGTGACGTACATGCCGGACTACCTCGACGACCTCCGTCTCGCCCACGTCCTCGCGGACGCGGCCGACGCGGCCACCATGGACCGCTTCAAGGCCCTGGACCTGAAGGTGGAGACGAAGCCGGACATGACGCCGGTGAGCGAAGCGGACAAGGCGGCCGAGGAACTGATCCGCGGCCAGCTCCAGCGCGCCCGCCCCAGAGACGCGGTCCTCGGCGAGGAGTACGGCGTCGAGGGCACCGGCCCCCGGCGCTGGGTGATCGACCCGATCGACGGCACCAAGAACTACGTGCGCGGCGTCCCGGTGTGGGCCACGCTGATCTCGCTGATGGAGGCGGGCGAGGGCGGGTACCACCCCGTCGTGGGCCTCGTCTCCGCCCCCGCGCTCGGCCGCCGCTGGTGGGCCGCGAAGGGCCACGGCGCCTTCACCGGCCGCAATCTGACCTCCGCGAGCCGTATCCACGTCTCCGGTGTCGACACCCTCGCGGACGCCTCCTTCGCCTACTCGTCCCTGTCCGGCTGGGAGGAGCAGGACCGACTCGACGGCTTCCTGGACCTCAGCCGACAGGTGTGGCGCACCCGCGCGTACGGCGACTTCTGGCCCTACATGATGGTCGCCGAGGGTTGCGTGGACATCTGCGCGGAGCCGGAGCTGTCGCTGTGGGACATGGCCGCCCCCGCCATCGTCGTCACCGAGGCCGGCGGCACCTTCACCGGCCTCGACGGCCGCCCGGGGCCGCACAGCGGCAACGCGGCGGCGTCCAACGGCCTGCTGCACGACGAGTTGCTGGGGTATCTCAACCGGCGCCAGTGAGACGTGCGGGACGCCTGCGCACGCCCCCGGCGGGCCACACGCGCCCTCTTGTTGGCCCGGCCCCGACCTGAGACTCTGGAGTCACCCCCACTTGTGAATTTGTGAATCCGGGGACAAGGCCCCTGGATCTCAGGAGGTGGCCCCATCCATGCTGATCCGCGACGCCATGAGCACGGTGATCCTCACCCTCGGCCCCGCCCACACCCTCCGTGAAGCAGCCACATTGATGTCCGCCCGGCACATCGGCGCCGCCGTGGTCTTCGATCCGGACGCCGGCGGCATCGGCATCCTCACCGAGCGCGACATCCTGAACTCCGTCGGCCTCGGCCAGAACCCGGACACCGAGCGCGCCCACGCCCACACCACGACCGACGTCGTCTTCGCGGCGCCGACCTGGACACTGGAGGAGGCCGCCCGCGCCATGGCGCACGGCGGCTTCCGGCACCTGATCGTCCTCGACCGCGGCGAGGTGGCCGGGATCGTCTCGGTCCGCGACATCATCCGTTGCTGGTCCCCGGCCCGCGAGCCCGCTCCGCTGGCACGGGCGGGCTCCTGAGCGCGCCGGGCCAGGATCGCGAGGAGCCCCGGACAGGACGAACGGGCCGGACCCCGAGCACCGGGGGTCCGGCCCGCCCGGCGGACGGATGCCGCCGTCTCAGCCGCGCAGAGCCCGCACCGCCGCCTCCAGGCGCTTGCCGAAGTCGGCGTCCGCGGCCGCGAAGTTGCCGATCGCGCGGTCCGCGATGTCCTCGCGCGAGACCGGGGAGAGCGCCCCGGCGAGGTTGGCGATCAGCCGCTCCTTCTCCTGCTCCGACATCAGCCGGTACAGGTTCCCGGCCTGCACGAAGTCGTCGTCCTCGGCGTGCCGCGGGGTCGGGTGGCCGCCCGTGCCCGCGGTGAAGCCGTCGTACGGCCGCCACAGCGCCCGGCCGGTCTGCGCGGGCCCGCCGAAGCTGTTGGGCTCGTAGTTCCTGGCGCCGCCGTGCCGGCCGTCGTAGAGGAGGCCGTCCCGCGAGTGCGTGCGGGCCTCGGTGGCGTGCGGGCGGTTGACCGGCAGGTGGTCGGCGTTGACGCCGACGCGGTAGCGGTGCGCGTCGCCGTACGCGAAGAGCCGGCCCTGGAGCATCTTGTCCGGCGAGGGGCCGATGCCCGGCACGAAGTGCGAGGGGCTGAAGACCGACTGCTCGACCTCGGCGAAGACGTTGCGCGGGTTGCGGTTCAGCTCCAGCTTTCCGATCTCGACGACCGGGTAGTCCTCGTGCGGCCACACCTTGGTCAGGTCGAACGGGTTGAAACGGTACGACGCCGCGTCCGCCGCCGGCATGATCTGCACGCCCACGGTCCAGCTCGGGAACTCGCCCCGCTCGATCGACTCGCGCAGGTCGCGCTGGTGGGAGTCGGGGTCGGTGCCCGCGAGCACCGCGGCCTCACCGGCGGTGAGGTTCTTGATCCCCTGGTCGGTCTTGAAGTGGTACTTGACCCAGAAGACCTCGCCGGCCTCGTTGTTCCACTGGAAGGTGTGCGAGCCGAAGCCGTCCATGTGGCGGTACGACGCGGGGATGCCGCGGTCGCCGAACAGCCAGGTCACCTGGTGGGTCGCCTCCGGCGACAGCCCCCAGAAGTCCCACACGTTGTCGGCCTCCTGGCTGCCCGTGTAGGGGTCGCGCTTCTGGGTGTGGATGAAGTCGGGGAACTTGATCGCGTCCCGGATGAAGAAGACCGGGGTGTTGTTGCCGACGAGGTCGTAGTTGCCCTCCTCGGTGTAGAACTTCACCGCGAAACCGCGCGGGTCGCGGACCGCGTCCGCCGCGCCCAGGTTTCCGGCCACCGTCGAGAAGCGCAGGAAGACCTCGGTCTCCTTGCCGACCTCGGAGAGGAAGGCGGCCCTGGTGTACGGCGTGGCGTCCGCGGTCACCGTGAAGGTGCCGTAGGCGCCGGCGCCGCGGGCGTGCACGACCCGCTCCGGGATGCGCTCGCGGTTGAAGTGGGCCAGCTTCTCCAGCAGCAGCTGGTCCTGGACCAGCACCGGGCCGCCGACGCCCGCCGTCTCGCTGTTCTGGTTGTCGGCTACCGGAGCACCGGCCTCCGTGGTGAGCGGTCCCTGCGTCACGTGCGCCTCCTGCGGTTTACGCCGGCCAATCCTGTCCATTGGCCAAAGCCGTTCCCAATCCTACATTGGACTAAGTCCAAGTCAAACAAGATTCCAATCTCACACCTATTCCCGTCCTGGTCCCCCTTGCTGTTAGGCTGGTAGCCATGAGCGACCTTCTGGAACGGCTGCGTGGACGCGGATGGCGGATGACCGCGCAGCGACGCGTGGTGGCCGAGGTCCTCGACGGCGAGCACGTCCACATGACGGCCGACGAGGTCCACGCACGGGCTGTCGCGAAGCTGCCGGAGATCTCCCGGGCGACCGTCTACAACACGCTGGGCGAACTGGTCACGCTCGGCGAGGTGCTGGAAGTCTCGACCGACAGGCGCGCCAAGCGGTACGACCCGAACGCCCACCGGCCGCACCACCACCTGGTCTGCGCCCGCTGCGGCGCGATCCGCGACGTCCACCCCACGGGCAACCCGCTGGCGGACCTCCCCGACACCGAGCGCTTCGGCTTCACGGTGTCGGACGTCGAGGTGACGTACCGCGGGCTGTGCCCGGAGTGCTCGGGCGCGTGACGCCGTAGCGGCCATGGAGTGACGGAGGGGGCGCGAGCCCCCTCTTTTTTTCGCGCCCCGCGCGGCAGCGCCCGGCCCCGCACGACGGCGGGGACACGGGAGTGGAGGGGGCGTACGCGTGAAGGAGGCGCACGCGTGGACATCCGACCGCACACATACGACCGAGGGCCGGAATCCGTTTCCGGATTCCGGCGGCCCTCGGCCTTCAGTAGCGGGGACAGGATTTGAACCTGCGACCTCTGGGTTATGAGCCCAGCGAGCTACCGAGCTGCTCCACCCCGCGTCGGTGAACACGACATTACGCGAGGGGAGCCGACGGAGGCAAATCCATTCGGCCCCGAGTGACCAGGGCCACTCAGCCGGGGCCACTCACGCGGACAGCTCCTCCCGCAGCGCGTCCCGCAGCCGGCCCGCCCGCTCGGTGACCTCCGCGGGGCCCAGTTCCGCAGCGCGCGTCGCCCAGCGCTGCCCCTCGTCGAGGTCGCCGCGGCGGGCGCAGACCAGGGCCAGGCGAAGGGCCGCACGGCCGTGGCCGTCGTTCGCCGCGCGCGTCCACCACACCACGGCCTCCGGCTCGCTGCCCTCGCGGGCGAGCAGCAGTCCGAGATTGAACGCCCCGTTGCGCGACCCCGCCTCCGCCGCCGCCCGGTACCAGCGCGCCGCCTCGACCACATCGCCGCGCGCGGAGGCGAGCATGCCGACCCGGACCTGCGCCCGACGGTGGCCCTGCTGCGCCGCCCGCTCGTACCACTCCTCGCACTCGGCCTTCTCGTGCGTGCTCTCCCCCAGCTCGTGCGCGGGCCGGGGCGGGCGGCGGGCGTCCAGCAGGGCGGCGAGCCGGTACGCCGCCTCCGCGCTGCCACCGCCCGCCGCGCAGCGCAGGTGCCGCTCGGCCGCCGGCTCGTCGCGCTCGCGCAGCCGCGCCATGCCGACCTGGAGCGCGGCCTCGGTGTGCCCCGCCGAGGCCGCCCGCTCGTACCAGCGCAGCGCCATCGCCTCCTCGCCGCGCCCGGCGTACAGGATGCCGAGGTTGAAGGCCGCGTCCACGCTCCCCGCCTCGGCCGCCTTGGAGAACCAGGGCTCCGCGCCGGAGGTGTCGCCGACCTGGAGCAGCAGGATGGCCAGCGCGTTCGCGGCCTCCCGGTGCCCGGCGTACGCGGCGCGCCGGTACCACTGCTCGGCCTGCGCGGTGCGGCCCTGCTCGGCGCAGAGCAGCCCGAGGTTGTACGCGCCGTTGTCGTCCCCCGCGTCCAGCGCCGCCCGGTACCAGCGCTCGGCAGTCTGGGTCTCGCCCCGTTCGGCGTGCAGCGCGCCGAGCGCGTTGGCCGCGTTGCCGTCACCCTCCTGGGCGGCGCGCAGCCACCACACGGCCGCGCTCTCGGTGTCCCCGGCGTCCCGCAGCAGGAAGCCGAGGGCGCAGGCGGCACGCGGTTCGCCGTCCTTGGCGGAGGTCAGGTACCAGCGCCCGGCCTCCTTCAGCTCCCCGCGCTGCTCCAGGATGGCCCCGAGGTGCAGCGCGGCCCGCCGGTGCCCGCGCGCGGCGGCCTGCCGGTACCACTGCTCGGCCTCCGCGACAGCGTTGTCACCCCCGCTCTCGGCCCGGTCCTCGGCCTCCCGGTCGAGCGAACGCGCTATCCGGTACGCCGCCTCCCGGTGCCCGCGCTCGGCGGCGAGCCGCATCCACTGCCCGGCCCCCGCGTCCCCCCGGTGCTCCAGCAGGTCGGCGAGTGCGTAGGCGCCGAGGACATGGCCCTGCTCGGCGGACTGGCGCAGCCAGTACTCGGCGGCGGGTTCGTCACCGCGTTCGCGGTGGTAGCGGCCGAGCGCGTGTGCGGCGGCCGCGGAACCGGCGACTGCGGCGATCCGCCACCAGCCGGCGGCCTCCTCGCCGTAACCCCGCTGGTGCAGCAGGACGCCGAGGTTGTTGGCGGCGGCCCGGTCGCCGGCCGCGGTGGCGGCCCGCAGGTGGGTCTCGGCACCGTCGAGGTCGCCGCGGCGCAGCAGCATGGCGCCGAGGACGCTGGCGGCCTCCGCGTCACCGCTGCGTGCGGCGAGCGCGAGGCGTACCTCGTCGTCGGCGTCGGCCATGTCACCCACCTCGTCGCGGGTCGGCCCCTCACCGAAATTCTGTACAAATCGCCCTGACTCGAACAGAGTTGCCTTGTCCCCCATAACGTCCATCGTCGCACCACCCGCAACCTGGGTACACCCGGTATACCCCACCCCGTGAGGTCACTTCAGCGTTTTGTCGACATGCCCACAGGACGACAAGTCAAACACACGACGCCCAACTCCTCACGGCGGCGCGGCGGTGACTTCCTCCTCAACTTGTGCCCGCACAGACCGAGTTCACCGACTTCACCGGGTTCACACACCACGAAGGCCCGGATCCTGAAAGGATCCGGGCCTTCGTTTTCAGTAGCGGGGACAGGATTTGAACCTGCGACCTCTGGGTTATGAGCCCAGCGAGCTACCGAGCTGCTCCACCCCGCGCCGTTGTGAGCCAACCGTATCACGGCGCGGGACGGTGCTGATCAGCCCTTCTGCTTCGAGGGCTCCGACTGCTTCTGCTGCTTCTGCTGCTTCTGCGCGTCCTGGGCCCGCTCCAGCGCCGCCTTGAGGTCCTTCTGCGCCTTCGCGTAGGCGTCCCAGTCGGGGCCGCCGGACTGCTTCAGCGCCCGCTGCCCCGCCTCGAACGCCTTCTGGGCGTCGGCCAGGTCCCGCTGGACACCCGGACCGCTCGCCGCGGGCGGGGCCTTGGAGCCGGTGTCCGGCGGCCCGGCCGCGGCGGAGCCGGTGCCGAACAGCTTGTCCAGCGCCTCGCCCAGGGTGTTCTCGAACGCCGGCGGCCGGTCCCCGTAGGTGACCAGCACCTTGCGCTGCAACGGGTACTTGAGCCCCCCGCCGCGTACGTAGACCGGCTCCACGTAGAGCAGGCCGCCGTCCAGCGGCACGGTCAGCAGGTTGCCGTACTCCACCGCCGAGTCGCCGCCCTTGAGGTACTTGATCGCGGCGGCGACGTCCTGTTCGGAGTTGAACTGGCTCTGGACCTGCTTGGGCCCGTCGACCGTCGTACTGGTCGGCAGTTTCAGGATCCTGATCTTGCCGTAGTCGCTGCTGTCCGCCTCGGAGTCGACCGACATGAAGGCGCTGAGGTTGTCCCGGCCGGTCGGCGTGAACGTCGTCGACAACGAGAACGCCTGCTTGCTCTGGTCGGGCATCTTCATGCTCAGGTAGTACGGCGGGACCGCGTCGCCCGACTTGTTGGTCGGGTCGTCCGGCACCTGCCACACCTCGCTGCCGGTGAGGAAGGTCTGCGGATCCGTCACGTGGTAGCGGGTGAGCAGCTCGCGCTGGACCTTGAACAGGTCCTGGGGGTACCGGAGATGGGACAGCAGTGTCGGGGAGATCGCGCTCTTCGGCAGCACCGTGCCGGGGAACGCCTTCATCCAGGTCTTCAGCACCGGGTCCCGGGTGTCCCACTGGTAGAGCTTGACCTCGCCGGTGTACGCGTCGACGGTCGCCTTGACCGAGTTGCGGATGTAGTTGACCTGGTTCTGCGGGGCCACCACGCTGCGGTTGTCGCTGCCGGCGGTCAGCGAGTCGGCCGTGGTGTCGCCGAGGGTCGTACGGGAGGAGTACGGGTAGCCGTTCGACGTCGTGTAGCCGTCGACGATCCACTGGATGTGGCCGTCGACGACGGCCGGGTAGGCGTCGCCGTCGATGGTCAGCCAGGGGGCGACCGCCTCCACGCGCTCCTTGGGAGTGCGGTTGTACAGGATCCGCGAGCCCTTGCCGATCGCGCCCGAGTACAGGATCTGCGGCTCGCTGAACGCCATCGCGTAGGCGGCCCGGTTGAGCGGGTTGTCGAGGTTCACCCCGCTCTTGCCGGCGTAGCTGGTGGTCACCTCGCCGTTGTCGTCGGTGGGGTGGTCGATCTCCTTCTGGGGACCGCCGACGATGGAGTAGGTGGTGGTCTTCTCGCCGTAGTAGACCCGCTGCTGGTAGGTCCCCAGGTCGCCCTTGGAGGGCAGGTCGTACTCGGTGAAGACGGGCTGGCCGTCGTCGGCCTCGGTGCCCTTGGCGGCCACCACGCCGTAGCCGTGCGTGTAGCGGAAGTGGTCGTTGATCCAGTTGTGCTTCGGGACGCCCTTCAGGTTCAGCTCACGCAGACCTATGACGGTGTCCTGGAGCTTGCCGTCCTTGGTGGGGTAGCGGTCGACGTCCAGGTTGGCGGGGAAGGTGTAGTAGTCCTTCATCTCCTGCGCCTGCTCGAACGTGGGCGAGACGATGTTCGGATCCATGATGCGGACGCTCGCCGCGTCGTTCGCGTCCGCGCGCAGCCTGGCGTCGTCCGAGACGGTGGACTTGCCGTCGTACTGGGTGACCTTGGTGTCGTCGATGCCGTACGCCTCGCGGGTCGCCGTGAGGTTCTTCCGTACGTACGGGGCCTCCTTGGCCTGCTCGTTGGGCTCGACCTGGAACTTCTGCACGATCGCCGGGTAGAGCCCGCCGATCAGGATCGCGGACAGGACCATCAGGCCGAAGCCGATGACGGGCAGCTGCCAGGTGCGCCGCCACAGGGTGGCGAAGAACAGCAGCGCGCAGATGACGGCGATGCAGAACAGGATCGTCTTGGCCGGCAGGTAGGCGTTGGCGTCGACGTAGCGCAGGCCGGTCCAGTTGCCGGTCGTCCTGAAGTCGCTGGACTTCACCGCGAGGCCGTACCGGTCGAGCCAGTAGGCGACCGCCTTGAGGGCGACGAACAGGCCGAGCAGCACCGAGAGATGACCGGTCGCGGCGGCGGTGGCGCGCGCTCCGGGGCTGGTGAGGCGCAGTCCGCCGTACAGGTAGTGCGTGAAGGCGGCGGCGATCAGGCACAGGATGACGGCGGCGAAGCCGAAGGCCAGCAGGAACCGGAACCAGGGCAGTTCGAAGGCGTAGAAGGAGATGTCCAGGTGGAACTGGGGGTCCTTCTGGTGGAAGGGGACTCCGTCCACCCACATCAGCCAGGTGCGCCACTGGCCGGCCGCCGAGGCGCCCGCGATCAGCCCGACCAGGGCGCAGACGCCGACCAGCAGCCAGGTCCTGTACGGCGCGAGACCCATCCGGTAGCGGTCCAGGCTCTGCTGCTCCATGGACATGGCGCTCAGCGGGGGCCGGAGCCGGTACGCCAGCCAGATGTTGAGGCCGACCATGAACGCCGCCAGCAGACCGAAGACGGAGAACAGCCCGATCTTGGTCCACAGTGTGATGGTGAACACGGACGAGTAGTGCACCGACCGGTACCACAGCCAGTTCGTCCAGAAGCCGGCGAACATGCTGAATGTCATACCGAGGACGGCGAGCACGCCCAGCGTCAGGAGCAGGACCCTGACCCGCCGGGATGGTCGGCCCGCCCCCGTCCGTGGCCCCGCAGGGCCCTGGCCGCGGTCCGGCATCTGGAAAGCCAAGGTGCGCCCCTCGAAAATCGCTCTCGATCCATCGGGCCCCCGTGCTCCGCGGGCCCAGGTGGCCCCCCGTGGTCGCGGGCCGACACATATGCAACTTACTCAGGCCCCGCTCGGTTCCCGATTCCGGTGGGGAACGAGGCAGGATTGTGACCATGTCCAACACTCCCATGGCAGCGAACCCGCTCACCCGGGCCGTACTCGAGATCGACGAGTACGCCTCGGGCCTCGGCTGGGACCAGCCCGCTCGCCTCTTCGCCCTCGTAGACACCGCTCGGCTGCGCAGTCAGGAACCCGCGCTCGCGGCCCAGCTGGGCCTGGAGGGCGAGTCCGAGACCGCCGGTCTCACCCCGATCGAGCAGGACGAGATCGCGTCCGGCAAGCCGCTCGACGAGTTCCTCGCCACCATCGCCTGGCCCGACGCGGTGGCCGGCTGCGCGCTCACGGTGGAGCGGCTGATGCTGCCGCCGTCCGCCGAGGCGCAGGTACCGAAGAACCTCAGCGAGGCCAAACTGGCGAAGTGGGTGGCCGGCCACCCCGAGCGCCAGGAGGTCCGGATGACGGTGGCGGTGCTGCGCGACGGCGCCCGCGAGTCGGCGCTGCGGCTGCGCGAGAAGGACTCCCCGACCGAGGTCCTGACCGGCCCCGACCTGGTCCCGGGTCTCGCGGACGCCCTGTCGGCGACGTTCGCCGACTGATCTTCCGTACGACGGCGGGGGCGCCACCGGCTCTGTCGCCGGGGGCGCCCCCGCTCCTCGTGACGGCACCGGGGGCGCCCCTCGTACGGGCGGGCGCCCCCGGTCATGCCGTGCCCCGCGAAATCCTCAGCCCTTGGCGGCGCACTTCGGCAGGGCCGCGGTGTCGCCGCCGCGGATGTCCTTGAGCGCGCCCAGCGCGTCCTTGATCGTCTTCACCTTGACCAGGGTCAGCCCGCTCGGCTTGTCCGCGGCCGCCTCGGCGCAGTTGTCGGCGGGCGTCAGGAAGTACTGGGCGCCCTTGCCGCGCGCGCCGAGGGTCTTCATGTCGACGCCGCCGATCGGCCCGACCGTGCCGTTGTCGTCGATGGTGCCGGTGCCCGCCACGAACTTGCCGCCGGTCAGGCTGCCCGGGGTGAGCTTGTCGTAGATGCCGAGCGCGAACATCAGACCGGCGCTGGGGCCGCCGACGTCGGCGAGCTTGATGTCGATGCTGAACGGAAACGTGTGATCGGTACCGGCGGAGATCCCGACGATGGCCCGCTTGGGTCCGCTGTCGTCGGAGGCGGCCGTGGTGATCGTGACGTCCTCGGTCCCGGTGGCCGTCCGGTGGGCCTTCTCGGCGGCGGCCTGCTCCTTGGCGGGGACGACGGTGAAGACCACCTTCTGGCCCGCCTTGTGCTCGGTGACGAACGTGGCGACGTCCGAGGGCTCCTTGACCGCGTGGCCGTCGACCGCCTTGATCACGTCGCCGGCGTGCAGCTTGCCCTCGGCCGGGGAGCCCTTGACCACGGTGGAGACGATCACCCAGGACTTCACCGGGATGCCCAGCTGCTTCAGGGCGGCGACCTTGGCGCTCTCCTGGGACTGGCTGAACTCCTCGGCGTTCTGCTGGGAGGACTGCTCCTCCGTGGTGCCCTTGGGGTAGAGCGTGTCGTGCGGCACGATCTTGCTGTCGCGCGAGAGCCAGCCGTAGACGGCCTCCACCAGGTTCATCCGGAAGTCCACGCTGGTCACCCGCACGGTGGTCATGTTCAGGTGACCGTCCGTCGGATACGTCTTGCGCCCGGAGACCTGGAGCACCGGCTCGCCCTGGTGGTTCCCGAGCGTGTTCACGGTCGGGCCGGGGGACATCTCCGCGTACGGCACGGGGATGAGCACTCCGGCGCACAGGAGCGCGATCAGCATCAGGGTGGAGGCGAGCATCGTCGCGGTGCGGCGTGGCATGCCTCGACAGTACGTGACGCACCTGTCGGCGCACTGTCAGGGCACCCCCGTCAGGCGCCGTCCGCGCCCGTGCTGGACCGCTCCATCGCCTCGCGGAACCGGGCGTATCCGTCCAGCTCGGGCCCGTCGCTACGGGCCTTGCGTGTCCGGTTGGCCCAACTGCCCCACAGCCCGCCGCCGACCGCACCCATAAACGGAATCAGCAGCCAGACAAGCGCGCCCATGCCGACCTCCCTACGCCGTGAGCGTCCGCAACTGACTGATCAGCAGATTAACCATCCGCACTCACAACGCTCACGTGCGGGGGGCGGTTACGCAACCGGAGTCACCAGTGGGCCGGGAGTGACCGGTTCGGCGCAGTGCCGCGCCCGGTTCCGGCAGGTCCCGCCCCCTTTCGGCGGACACCCGCGCGGTCGTCCGTCGCCCGGCCACCGCACCTCGGCGAAGGCGCTACGCGCCGACCCATTCGTCCGTGCCGTCCGAGAACTTCTGGTGCTTCCAGATCGGCACCTCGTGCTTGATGTCGTCGATCAGCTTCCGGCACGCCTCGAAGGCCTCCGCCCGATGCGGACACGCCACGGCGACGACCACCGCGATGTCCCCGACGCCCAGGTCGCCGACCCGGTGCACGGCGGCCAGGGCCCGCACCGGATGGTCCGCGACGACCTTCTCGGCCACCCGTCGCATCTCGGCCTCGGCGCCCGGATGGCAGGAGTAGCCGAGCGCGTCCACGTCGGCGCCCCCGTCGTGGTTGCGCACCGTACCCACGAACAGCGCGATGCCCCCGGCCGCCTCGTCCCCGACCGCCCGGAACACCTCGTCCACCGAGAGCGCGCTCTCCCTGACGCCGATCAGCTTGACGGGGTCCTGCGCGGCCCGCTCCCCGGGGTGCTCGCTCATCTCAGCCATGCCCCCATCGTGCCGCACGTCCGTGACGCCGGGGAATACGAGGTTCACCCGGCACGGGCGCGGGCGTATTGGATGCTCGTACGGACGCCGCCTACCGACGGCGCGCCTTCCGGGCCCGGCGTACCACCGCCGCCGCGCCCAGCAGGGCCACCGTCGCCCCGGCCGCGCCCGCCGCCGTGGCGTCCTTGCGGCCGAGCCGCCGGCCGGCCACCGTATGCCGCCCGGAGACCTCCTCCAGCAGTTCCGCCAGGACATCCTCGTTGGTCCACCTCGGCCGCCAGCCCGCGTCGTGCAGCCGGCTCCCGCTGACCACCCACGGGTACATCGTGTAGGCCAGGTCGCCGGCCGGGGACGGGGTGAGCCCGATCCGGTGCAGCCGCGCCGCCGCGCCCAGCGCGACCGCCGAGGGCAGCTCCATGCGCCGGATCCCGCTGAGCTCCTCGACCTCCTCCTGCTCCAGCCATCCGTCGCAGCCGACGACCAGTTCCCCCTCGACCTTCTCCAGGACGGCGTACTCCAGGGCCGCGCACAGATCCTCGACATGGCAGAACTGCCACGCGGGCCGCGAACCGGCCACCACGAGGAGCCGCGGTGATTCGAAGTACCTGGTCAGCGCGGTGTCCATGCCACCGACGAGCACGGCGGGCCGTACCACGGTGACGTTCAGACCGGGGTGTGCGCGGGGCGCGCGGCGCGCGAGGCGCTCGATCTCCAGCAGGTCCCCGACACCGGTCGCCTCGGCCGTCGCCCGCAGCTCGGCGTCCTCCGACAGCGGCAGCTCGTTGTCCGGCAGCGCCCCGTAGACCATCGCCGAGGTGCACAGCACCACACGGTGCACGCCGGCCGCCGCCGCGGCGGTCAGCACGGTCTGCGTCCCCCGGACGTTGTAAGCGGTCCGCGCGGCCGCGTCACTGCCGAGATCCAGGTCGAGCGCGAGGTGGACGACCACGTCGGCGCCGCGCAGTTTGTCCGCGATGGCCGGATCGCGCACGTCCAGGATGTGCCACTGCGCCTCTTCGCACTCCCCGCGCCGCTCGTCGATCGCGACGACCCGCCGGATCTCCCGCGATGCGGCGAGCCGCGCCGTGAGCAGGGCTCCGACACCGGTCGCGGCGCCGGTGACCGCCACGACGGGCCCGCGCACGGCGGGTTCGCGCCCGGCGGACGCCTCTGAGTGGTTTCGCGCTGCGCGAACCTGCGGATCTGGGGAACTCACCCGGCATCTCCAGCGGTTGTCTTCTGTACGGGCGTGAGAGACGCGCACGTACGAGGTGCATCCATCCTGCCGCAGGCCGTCCGCGGGCGGAGCATCGAGGCCCGATCGGGTCCGGGTGTCTACGCTGGGTGGTGTTGTCGGGCAGCCGTGCCGCCGGAGAAGACCGGTGGCCTTACCAGCCGAGGATTCCCGTGAGTGACACCCCATTCGGTTTTGGCCTTCCGCCGGAGGAGCCGGAGGACGGCGACGAGGGCAAGAAGAAGGACCAGCAGAGCGGTGGTGGTCAGGGACCGGCCAACCCCTTCGGTTTCGGCGGTATGCCCGGAGCCGGTGGCTTTGGCGGCCCCGGCGCCGACAATCCGCTCGCTGCCATGTTCGGTTCGCTGAACCCCACCGACCTCGGTGCCGCGTTCCAGCAGCTGGGCCAGATGCTCTCCTACGAGGGCGGCCCGGTGAACTGGGACATGGCCAAGCAGATCGCGCGCCAGACGGTCGCCCAGGGCACCGCGGACGGCTCCAAGGACGCCAGCGTCGGCCCTTCCGAGCGCAAGGCCGTGGAGGAGGCCGTGCGCCTGGCCGACCTGTGGCTGGACGACGCCACGTCCCTGCCGTCGGGCTCCGCCTCGGCGGTGGCCTGGTCCCGCGCGGAGTGGGTCGAGGCGACCCTGCCCGCCTGGCGGGAGCTGGTCGACCCGGTCGCCGAGCGGGTCGGCGCGGCGATGGGCGATGTGCTGCCGGAGGAGATGCAGGCCATGGCGGGCCCGCTGATCGGCATGATGCGCTCGATGGGCGGCGCCATGTTCGGCACGCAGATCGGGCAGGCCGTCGGCGTGCTCGCGGGCGAGGTCGTCGGCTCCACCGACATCGGCCTGCCGCTCGGCCCGGCCCGCAAGGCCGCGCTGCTCCCGGCCAACGTGGAGGCGTTCGGCAAGGACCTGGGCGTGCCGCTGGAGGAGGTGCGGCTCTACCTGGCCCTGCGCGAGGCGGCCCACCAGCGTCTGTTCGCGCATGTGCCCTGGCTGCGCTCGCACCTGTTCGGCGCGGTCGACGGCTACGCGCGCGGCATCAAGGTCGACACCGCCAAGCTGGAGGACGTGGTCGGCCAGTTCGACCCGCAGAACCCCGAGCAGCTCCAGGACGCGCTTCAGCAGGGCATGTTCCAGCCCGAGGACACGCCCGAGCAGAAGGCCGCCCTGGCGCGCCTGGAGACCGCTCTGGCGCTCGTGGAGGGCTGGGTGGACGCGGTGGTCCACGCGGCCGCCAAGCCCCGTCTGTCGTCCGCCGACGCCCTGCGCGAGACCCTGCGCCGCCGCCGGGCCACCGGTGGCCCGGCGGAGCAGACGTTCGCCACGCTGATCGGCCTGGAGCTGCGTCCCCGCCGGCTGCGCGACGCCTCCCGCCTGTGGGCCTCGCTCACCGACGCACGCGGCGTCGACGGCCGCGACGCCCTGTGGCACCACCCGGACATGCTGCCAACCGCGACCGACCTGGACGACCCGGACGGCTTCGTGCACCGCGAGCACATGGACTTCTCCGAGCTGGACAAGATGCTCGGCGAGGCCGCCGACAAGCCGGACCTGAGGAAGGACGCCGAGAAGCACGACGAGGCCGAGGGCGACGACACCGAGTGAGCCTGTACGACGACGCGGTCCTCGTCCTGAAGGGGTACGAGGGCCAGGAAGAGCTGCGCCAGTCCTACCTGGACCACCTGGCGGCCCATCCCGACGGCATGTGGAAGGCCTGCCACGCGGGTCATGTCACGGCGAGCGCCCTGGTGATCGACCCCGAGCGCGGCCGGGTGCTGCTCACGCTCCACCGCAAGCTGCGGATGTGGCTCCAGATGGGCGGCCACTGCGAGCCGGGCGACGCCACGGTGGCGGCGGCCGCGCTGCGCGAGGCGACCGAGGAGTCGGGCATGACCGGGCTCACCCTGCTGCCCGGCGGCCCGGTGCGCCTGGACCGGCATCCGATTCCCTCGCCCTGCCACTGGCACTACGACGTCCAGTACGCGGCGCTGGCCCCCTCCGGCGCCGTGGCGGCGATCAGCGACGAGTCCCTGGACCTGCGCTGGTTCCCCTACGACGAGGTCGCGAGCGTGGCCGACGAGTCGGTCGTGCGGCTCCTGGAGGCCGTCCGCGCGAGGCTGTGAAGCGGTGAGGGGCGGCCGGCCGCGCGCGGCGGCGGTCCCTCACCGCTCCCGCCTCAGGGGCGCGCGTCCCCCGGGCGGTCAGTTCCAGACATTGCCCTGGTTCCCGCCGCGCGCCCCGTGCTGGCCCATGCCGAACTGGGCGGCGAGGCCCTGGCCGATCACCGCGTTCTGCGGCGGCAGCAGTTCGCTGGGCTGGACCAGCGCGAACCCGGAGCCCATGAAGCTCAGCTCCCAGCCCTCGCCGGTGCTGCCGCGCCTGCGCCACACCCCGGAGGAGTGTGTCTGGGCCTGCATCTGCACACGCAGCCCGGTCGACCAGGCCACGATCGCGTCGGCGTCGCAGTTGACGTACCGGTCCGGGGTGACCCGCATCAGCAGCGGTGCTCCGGAGGTCATCAGGGCGACCCGGCCGCGCCCGGTGATGTTCAGCTGGTACTTGCCGGAGCCGGAGATGCCGTAGAGGCTGTCGACGGCGATGACCTCGTGGTGCAGCGAGGAGTCCATGGCGAGCACGTAGGAGCTGTCGACGGTCAGCCCGTCCTGTTCCACGTCCATGATGTGCACGTGCTGGGAGAGGTTGGCCAGATAGACCGTGCCCTGGCCGTGGCAGCGCATCAGGTCCAGGCCCTCGCCGGTGTGGGCACGCGCGCGCCGCTGGTTGTCGCTGTGGTACTCGGCGTCGAACTCGACCATGCCCTGGTAGGCGACCATGCTGCCCTTGCGGGCGAGGATGTCGTCGTGGCCCTCCAGGACGACGCGCAGCAGCTGCGAGTTCTGGAGGCTCCAGCGCTCCTGCGCCTGGTTGTCGTTGTACGCGAAAATCGGACTCTGCATGGCGTGTTGGCTCCCCCTCAGCCCCGGATCCGCAGGCGGTCGGTGCTGTCCTCACTGGGCTGGACGACGACGATGCCCTGTCCGGAGAAGGCCATCTGGTAGGCCTCGCCGCTGCCCCGGCCGATCAGCGACTGCGCCTTGAAGCTGCGCTTGCCCTTGACCTTCAGGTTCGGCGACCAGGCGACGAGCGCGTCCGGGTCGACGTACGTCTCGTCCTCGCCGCCGCCGCAGTCCACGACGATCGGCGTGCCCCGGGAGGTCAGCGCGACCCAGCCCTGCCCGGAGATCCGCGTGTTCCACAGGCCCTGCCCGGCGAACTTCGCGAGCCCCTTCACCCGCTCCACGCCCCAGCTCAGGTGCGCGTCGAAGGCGAGGAGGTTGGTGGCGTTGACGGAGATGCCGTCGCCGTCGAGGTTGATCACGACGACGTTCGCGCCGTAGTCGGCGAGATAGAGCAGCCCGTCCCCGGAGCACTTCATCAGCGGGGCGCCCTCGCCGGTCATCCAGTCCCGGGCGATCTGGCGCACGGCCGGCGGGTTGGGCTCGTACTGCACGAAGCCCTCGTAGGCGACCATCGAACCCACGCGCGCGAAGAGGTCGCTGCCGGTCTGCATGGCGACCTTGAGCATGTGGTCCCCGTGGTTCTCCATGCGGGCGGTGACGGGGGCGGGGGCGAAGCCCGCGAGCGGCTGGTTCATGACGGGCTCCCTCAGACCTCGTACGGCTGGACGACGATGAAGTTGCCGGGCGCGCCCCGGAACTGGAGGTTGACGCTCTCGCCGGTGTCCCCGGGATAGGCGTTGCGGCGCATGCGGACCTGGCTGGAGACGATCACCTGGGCCGCCGCCGACCAGGCCACCACCGCGTTGCAGTCGGCGAAGGTGGTCGGGGTGACCGGCAGCACCACGGGCTTGCCGTGCGTCTTGACGACGATGGTGCCGGTGCCCTGGAACTGCATGGTGAACAGCGCGCCGCCCGGGATGCCGTGACCCTCGATGCGGCGGACCTCGTACTGGAGGGTCTCGTCGAAGGCGAGCACGTTGTCGGCGGACACGCAGATCGCGTCCCCCTGGAGCTCGACCGGGTGCAGGTTGGCGGCGTTCTCGGCGAGGAACACCTGGCCCTGGCCGGTGCAGCGCATCAGCTGCATCTCCTGGCCGGTGGCATTGCCGACGATGCGTCCGGCGATACCGGCGCCCTTGTAGCTGAAATCGACCTTGCCCTGGTAGAGCACCATGCTGCCCTGCTTGGCCAGCACCGGCTGCCCGCCGATGCCGAGGTCGACGCGCATGAGCTTCTTGTTCTGCTGCGTCCAGCGCTGCCCGGTCGGCGTCTCCTTGAACTTCTGGAGCGCGACGCCCACGCCGGCACCGCCCTGCGGGGCGCCCTGGGGCACACCGTATGAGGCGGTCTGCTGACCGGGCACCTGGCCGTAGCCCGGGGGCATGGGCGCGCCGGGCGGGCCGGGCGGGCCAGGGGGCATCGGGGCGGTGGGGCGACCGCCGTACGACGGCTGCTGCGGGGGCATGCCGTAGGGCGCGGGGGCCGGGGCGGGCGGCGGGACGGTGCCCGCCGGGCCGGGGGG
>NZ_LBDA02000190.1 GCF_000980885.2 Streptomyces malaysiense
TCCGCCGGCTCCGATCCGGAGGGTGCGGCGGGTGCGGTCGCGGAGGAGGAGCGGGGGCGTGGGTTCGATCTGCGGCGTCCTCCGCTGCTGCGGTGGGTGCTGGTGCGGCTGGGTGAGGAACGGCACCGGCTGATCCTGACCAACCACCACATCCTGCTGGACGGCTGGTCGATGCCCGTCCTGTTCCGGGAACTGTTCACCCTCTACCGCGAGGGCGGTGCCGTGCTGCCCGCGGTGCGTCCCTTCGGTGACTACCTGTCCTGGCTGGCGGGTGTGGACCGGGAGGCGGCCGAGGCGGC
>NZ_LBDA02000191.1 GCF_000980885.2 Streptomyces malaysiense
CCTTCGGTGACTACCTGTCCTGGCTGGCGGGTGTGGACCGGGAGGCGGCCGAGGCGGCGTGGCGGGACGCGCTGGCCGGGGTCGAGGAACCGACCCTGGTGGCACCGGCGTTCACGCCGGCAGACACCCGGGTGCCGGCCCGGCTGCGGGCGGAGCTGGACGCCGGCCTGGTCGCGGAGCTGACCGGGCTGGCCCGGTCCTGGGGCGTCACCCTGAACACGCTCGTGCAGGTGGTGTGGGGGGTGCTGGTCGGCGGGCTGACCGGTCGCGAGGACGTGGTGTTCGGCTCGGTGGTCTCGGGCCGTCCGGCCGAGCTCGCCGGCGTGGAGTCGATGGTCGGCCTGTTCATCAACACGCTCCCCGTCCGTATCCGGCTGGAGGCGGCCGAGACCCTCGCCGGTCTG
>NZ_LBDA02000192.1 GCF_000980885.2 Streptomyces malaysiense
GGACGTGGTGAGCGTGGCCGTACCGCCGCTCAGCGTCCCGGTACCCAGCAGCGTGGCGCCCTCGAAGAAACTGACCGTACCGGTCGGCGTCCCCGCACCCGGCGCGACCGCGGACACCGTCGCCGTCAAGATCTTCCCCTGCCCGAACACCGACGGATCAGGAGCGGACGTGAGCACGGTCGCACTCGCCGCCTGCGTCACCGTCTGACTGTCCACCGGGGACGTGGACGTGAGGTAGCTCGTGTTCCCTTGGTAGACGGCGGTCAGGGGGTGGGTGCCGACGCCGAGGCTGGACGTGGTGAGGGTGGCCGTGCCACCGCTCAGCGTCCCGGTACCGAGGAGGGTGGCGCCCTCGAAGAAGCTGACCGTACCGGCCGGCGTGCCGCCACCCGGCGCGACCGCGGACACGGTCGCCGTCAGGGTCTTCGCCTGACCGAACACCGAGGGGTCCGGTGCCGAGGTGAGCACGGTGCTCGTACTGGCCTTGGTGACCGTGGCGTTGACGGTGGGCGAAGTGGATCCGTTGAAGTTCGCGTCGCCCCCGTAGACGGCTCGAACCCCACGCACCCCTACGGGGAGGGTCGATGTCGTCAGGGTCGCCACGCCACCGA
>NZ_LBDA02000193.1 GCF_000980885.2 Streptomyces malaysiense
CGCAGTCGCGCGTCCAGGACGTGCACCGCACCGCCCGTCACGGGGCGGCCGATCGGCGGGGCCTGACCCGTCACCGCGAGCGGCTCGCTCAGCGTGGCCGCGACCGTCACCTCCGTCGGACCGTACGCGTTCACCATCCGCCGCCCCGGCGCCCAACGCGCCACCAACTCCGGCGGACACGCCTCAGCACCCACCACCGGCACCGACAACACACCCTCAGGCAACTCCGGCACCGTCGCCAGCACCGCCGGCGGCACCAACGCATGCGTCACCCGCCCCGCCGTCAACACCCCCGCCAGCTCCTCACCCACCAGCACACCCACGGGAGCCACCACCAACGCGGCCCCCGCACCCCACGCCATCAGCAACTCCATCACCGACGCGTCAAAACTCGGCGACGCCAACTGCAGCACCCGACTGCCAGACGTCAGCCCGAACCGCTCCACCATCGACCCGGCCAGCGCACCCACACCCCCATGCGTGACCCCGACACCCTTCGGCACCCCCGTCGAACCCGACGTGAAAATCACATACGCCAGCCCACCCGGCTCAGGCACCACCCCCACCACCGGCCGCACACCAGCCACACCGGCCTCGACCTCCGCCTCCGCCTCGGCCACCAGCGCGGCATCCACCACCAGACACGGCGCCGCCCGATCCACCATGTGACGCACCCGCCGCTCCGGCAGAGCCGGATCGATCGGCAACCACGCCGCACCCAGACGCGACACCGCCAGCACCGCGACCACCAACTCCACCGACCGGCCCAGCCGCAGACCCACCACGTCCTCGGGCCCCACACCCCGACCCGCCAGCCACCCCGCCAGCCGCCCCGCACGCGCGTCCAGCTCCGCGAACGACAGACGGACCTCACCACACTCCAACGCCACCGCGTCCGGCGTCCGCACCACCCACCGACCGAACAGCTCCGGCAGGGA
>NZ_LBDA02000194.1 GCF_000980885.2 Streptomyces malaysiense
GCCATCGCGCCTCCGGGTTCGGGCTCCGTCTCCGTGACGGTGACCACGCCGGGTGGGGCGAGTAATGGTCTGGGTTACGCCTATACCGCGGCGCCGGTGCTCAACTCGCTTGTGCCTGGCCAGGGGTCGGCGAGTGGTGGGAATCAGGTGGTGCTCTCGGGTGCGGGGTTCACCGGCGCGAGTGCGGTGCGTTTCGGCGCGGCGTCGGCGGTCTTCACCGTCGACAGCGACACGCAGATCACCGCCA
>NZ_LBDA02000195.1 GCF_000980885.2 Streptomyces malaysiense
GGCACTCCGACCGGCACGGTCGATTTCTTCGACGGTGCCACTCTCCTGGGTACGGGCACTCTCACCGGTGGTACGGCCACGCTCACCACGTCCACGCTTGCTGTCGGTACTCATGCCCTGACGGCGGTGTACAGCGGGGATACCGAGTTCGGTGGGTCGACGTCGCCGGTGGACAGTCAGACGGTGACGCAGGCGGCGACGACGACGGGTCTCACGTCGGCGCCGGATCCGTCCGTTGCCGGTGAGGCGAAGACGTTGACGGCGACGGTGGCCGCTGTTCCGCCGGGGGCGGGCACTCCGACCGGCACGGTCGAT
>NZ_LBDA02000196.1 GCF_000980885.2 Streptomyces malaysiense
CTCACCGCCTACTACGCCCTCCACGACCTCGCCCACCTCACCCCCGGCGAAACCCTCCTCATCCACACCGCCACCGGCGGCGTCGGCATGGCCGCCACCCAACTCGCCCACCACATCGGCGCCACCCTCTACGCCACCGCCAGCCCCACCAAACACCCCACCCTCCACACCATGGGCATCCCCCCCACCCACACCGCCAACTCCCGCACCCTCGACTTCGAAACCACCTTCCGCACCACCCTCCAACAAACCGACCACCAAGGCATCGACGTCATCCTCAACTCCCTCGCAGGCGAACACACCGACGCCTCCCTACGCCTCCTCCACCCCCACGGCCGCTTCATCGAAATGGGCAAAACCGACATCCGCCAACCCCACGACATCCACACCACCCACCCCCACATCACCTACCGCCCCTTCGACCTCATGGACCCCGGCCCCGACCGACTCCAAGAAATCCTCCAAACCCTCCACACCCTCTTCGAAACCGGCGTCCTCCAACCGCTCCCCGTCACCACCTGGGACATCCGCCACGCCCCCGACGCCTTCCGCCACCTCAGCCAAGCCCGCCACACCGGCAAGATCGCCCTCACCCTCCCCCAACCCCTCAACCCCGACGGCACCATCCTCATCACCGGCGGCACCGGCACCCTCGGCACCCTCACCGCACGCCACCTCGCCACCACCCACCAAGCCCGCCACCTCCTCCTCGCCAGCCGCACCGGACCACAAGCCCCCGGCGCCCACGAACTAAAGGCCGAACTCACCGCACACGGCGCCCACGTCACCATCACCACCTGCGACATCAGCGACCCCCAAGCAGTACACGACCTCATCGCCGGCATCCCCGCAGAACACCCCCTCACCGCCGTCATCCACACCGCAGGCACCCTCCACGACACCGTCCTCACCTCACTCACCCCCGAACACATCGACACCGTCCTACGCCCCAAAGCAGACGCAGCCTGGCACCTCCACCAAGCAACCAAACACCTCGACCTCACCGCCTTCGTCCTCTACTCCTCCGCCGCCGGCACCCTCGGCAACCCCGGCCAAGCCGCCTACGCCGCCGCCAACACCTACCTCGACGCCCTCGCCACCCACCGCCACAACCAAGGCCTCCCCGCCACCTCACTCGCCTGGGG
>NZ_LBDA02000197.1 GCF_000980885.2 Streptomyces malaysiense
GCCTGGTCGGTGTGTTGATGAGGTTGGTGAGGATGGGGGGGAGGGTGCCGGTGTGGGCTTGGTTGCGGAGTGTGGGTTTGTCGAGTTGGGCGGGGACGTAGGTGGGGGCGCCGTTGGTGAGTGCGGTGTCGAGTAGGGCGAGTGCGGTGGTGGTGGGGAGGGGGTTGATGCCGTTGCGGTTGATGCGTGCGCGGTCGGTGTTGTTGAGGGTTGCGGTGAGGGTGCTGGT
>NZ_LBDA02000198.1 GCF_000980885.2 Streptomyces malaysiense
GCCGCCTCGGCCGCCTCCCGGTCCGCACCCGCCAGCCAGGACAGGTAGTCGCGGTACGGCGCGGGCACGGCGATCCCGGGCACGGGGTCCGCGACGCCGATCGCCCGCCGGTAGTGGGCGAACATCTGCGTGAACAGGACGGGCATCGACCAGCCGTCCAGCAGGATGTGGTGGTTGGTCAGGATCAGCCGGTGCCGGTCCTCGCCCAGCCGCACCAGCACCCACCGCAGCAGCGGAGGACGCCGGAGGTCGAAGGGGACGGCGCGTTCGTGTTCCGCTATGGCTCGCGCTTCGTCCTCCGGAGCGCCGAAGGACGACACGTCCACGGTGCGGAAGGGCATCGGCACCGGCCCGGGGACCACTTGCAGCCAGCGGCCGTCGGGGGTCTGGCGGAATCCGGCACGCAGGTTCGCGTGCTGGTCCAGCATGGCGCGCGCCGCTTCCCGGAGCCGGTCGGCATCGACAGGACCCGTCAGGTCGAGGGCGAGTTGGGAGGTGTAGACGTCGGTGCTCTCGTC
>NZ_LBDA02000199.1 GCF_000980885.2 Streptomyces malaysiense
GATCGACCGCAGGGCCCTGCCGGAGCCGGTCTTTTCTGTGGTCGAGCCGGGCCGGGCGCCGCGGACGCCGGCCGAGGCCGCCCTGAGCGCTCTGTTCGCCGAGGTGCTGGGGCTGGACTCGGTCGGGGTGGACGAGTCGTTCTTCGATCTGGGTGGCGACTCGATCGTGGCGATCCAGCTGGTGGCGCGGGCCCGCGCCGCGGGGCTGGTGTTCACGGCGCGCGACGTCTTCCGCTGGCGCACCGTCGAAGCCCTGGCCGCGATCGCCACTGCGGTGACCAACCGCGATGTCGACGCAGCCGAGGACGAACCTGTCGGTGAGGTTCCGGCGACGCCGGTGATGGCGTTGTTCGGTTCGCGTGGTGGGGACCTGGACGGGTTCTTCCAGTCGATGGGTGTGCGGGTGCCGGTGGGTGCGGGGCTGGATGTGGTGGAGGGTGCTGTTGGTGCGGTGGTGGCGCGTCACGATGTGCTGCGGTTGCGGGCGGTGTTGTCCGTGGACGGTGTGTGGCGGATGTCGGTGCCGGATGTGGGTGAGGTTTCGGCTGGTGGT
>NZ_LBDA02000002.1 GCF_000980885.2 Streptomyces malaysiense
GGAGAAGCCGGTGCCGTCGGCGCCTTCGGCGAACGGCTTGCACCTGCCGTCGGGCGAGAGCCCCCGCTGCCGGGAGAACTCCACGAACACGGCCGGGGTCGACAGGACGGTGACACCGCCGGCCAGTGCCATGGTGCACTCGCCGTTGCGCAGGGCCTGTGCGGCCAGGTGCATCGCCACCAGCGACGAAGAACACGCCGTGTCCACGGTCACCGCGGGACCCTCCAGGCCCAGCGTGTACGCGATACGACCCGAAGCCACACTGCCCGCCGCGGCAGTGCCGAGGAACCCTTCGATCCCCTCGGGCCGCTGCTGCAGGCGTGCCACGTAGTCGCTGTAGATCACACCGGTGAAGACCCCGGTGGTCGTGCCACGCAGGGTGGTCGGGTCGATGCCCGCACGTTCCAGCGTCTCCCAGCTGGTCTCGAGCAACAACCGTTGCTGCGGGTCGATCGCCACCGCCTCGCGGGGAGATATACCGAAGAAGTCCGCGTCGAACTCGGCGGCGTCATGGAGGAACCCGCCCTCCAGGGTGTAGCTCTTCCCGTGAGCCTCGGGGTCCGGGTCGAAGAGGTTCTCCACGTCCCAGTCCCGGTCCGTCGGGAAACCGCTGATCACGTCGGCGCCCGAGGCGAGCAGGTCCCACAGGCCCTCCGGAGACGTGGCGCCGCCGGGGAAACGGCAGCCCATCGAGACGATCGCGATGGGCTCGTCCGCTGCCGAGGCCGCCACCCGCACGGCTCCGGTCGGAGTGGCGGTGCCGAGCAGCTCGGTGCGCAGGTGTCGGGCCAGGGCTGCCGGGGTCGGGTGGTCGAACACGAGGGTGGCGGGCAGCCTCAGCCCGGTGGCGGCCGTCAGCCGGTTCCTGAGTTCGACCGCCGTCAGCGAGTCGAAACCGAGTTCCTGGAAGGCCCGATCAGCGTCGACGGAGTCGGGCGACGCATGACCCAGGACAGCGGCGATGTGGGTCCGGGCGAAGTCGAGCAGCAGAGCGTGCTGTTCGGCCGCGCCGAGCCCGGTGAGCCGCCCGAGGAGTCGGGACGCGTCGGCGTTCGGTCCACCTCGGCGTGCCCTCGGCGGGACCAGGGCCGACAGGAGCAACGGCAGGCCGCCCGAGCCCGCCTTCACGCGTAGCACCGGCTGGTTGAAACGGACGGGCAGGACGTGGGGCCGGCCCGTGGCGAGGGCCGCGTCCAGGAGGGCGAGTCCGTGCTCGGTGGACATCGGCGTGATACCGGTCCGGCTGATGCGGGCCACGTCGCCTTCGTCCAGCCTGCTGGTGAGCGTCGTCGCCTGGGCCCAGTAGCCCCAGGCGAGTGAGGTGGCGGGGAGGCCGTGGGCGTGGCGGTGGGTGGCGAGGGCGTCGAGGTAGGTGTTGGCGGCGGCGTAGCCGCCCTGGCCTGGGCTGCCGAGGGTGCCGGCGACTGAGGAGTAGAGGACGAAGGCGGTCAGGTCGAGGTGTTCGGTGGCCTCGTGGAGGTGCCAGGCGGCGTCCGCCTTGGGCCGCAGGACCGTGTCGACACGCTCCGGTGTGAGCGAGGTGATCACGGCGTCGTCCAGCGCTGCCGCGCTGTGGACGACAGCGGTCAGCGGGTGCTCGGCGGGGACGCTCCCGACGAGCTCGTGCACTTCCCGCGCGTCGCCGATGTCACAGGCGGCGATGGTGACGTCGACGCCGTGCGCGGTGAGTTCGGCCTCCAGTTCCAGGGCGCCGGGGGCCTCCCGACCGCTGCGGCTGACGAGGAGGAGGTGTCGCACCCCGTGTGCGCTCACCAGGTGCCGAGCCGTCAGGGCACCGAGGGTGCCGGTGCCGCCCGTGATCAGTACCGTGCCGTCGGCGTCCAGCGCGGGAGGCGTGTGGTCGAGTTCGTCGGGGCGCACCCGTACCACCCTCGGTACCTGCACCCCGCCCTCCCGCAGCGCCAACTGGGCCTCCCCCTCGGTGGCCGCCGCGGCCAGTGCGGCCGGCAGGGCCCGGCGCGAGGATTCCGTGTCGTCGACGTCGGCCAGGATGACGCGGTCGGGGTGTTCGGACTGGGCCGAACGGGCGAGACCCCAAGCGGCCGCGGCGGCGAGGTCGGACACGTCCTCGCCTGCCGTCACCGATACCGCGCGGTGCGTGAGCAGCACCAGCCGAGCCGACGTGAGCCGATCGTCCTCCAGGAACCCCTGGAGGA
This sequence comes from Streptomyces malaysiense, assembly GCF_000980885.2. Taxonomy (GTDB): domain Bacteria; phylum Actinomycetota; class Actinomycetes; order Streptomycetales; family Streptomycetaceae; genus Streptomyces; species Streptomyces malaysiense. The sequence goes on from NZ_LBDA02000002.1 coordinate 2,178, forward strand.
GGCGCAGGACGCGGTGGGTCACGTCATGCACCGACTCGGTCTGGCCGGCCGCCGGTGGGACGGGGGCGTTGCCTTCCGCCACGGGCCCGAAGGCGTCGTCCAGGTCCACCAGGACCATGTCGGGCGTACTGCACCCGTCGGAGACGGCGTCGCGCAGGGCCGTCAGATCGGCGAAGCTGCCCGCCACGCACGGGTCGTCCTGCCCGCCGGTCGGCGTCTGGAGGTAGGTCCCCGCACCGACGACTGCCAGTGTCGGTACGACGCCCGCGGCGTCGGGCGATGACCCCGGCACCCAGGTGAGGCGGTGGAGACCGTCCCCGCCCGCTTCCATGACGCCCAGTTTGCCTGGATCGACGGGTCGCACGGTGACCGAGCGCACGCTGGCGAGGGGGCGTCCCTCGGTGTCCGTCACCTCCACCGAGATGCGGTCCTCGGCCGGCCTCGCGAGCCGCACCCGCACGGTCCGGGACGACGGCGTGGCGTGGAGGGTGACACCGCTCCAGATGAACGGCAGGTAGACCTTCGGGTCGCGGTCACCATGGGCGACGGCGGCGGCCATGGTGGCGTGCAGGGTCGCGTCCAGGAGGGCGGGGTGGATACCAAAGCCGTCGGTGTCGGTGTCCTCGGGCAGCGCGACCTCGGCGTAGGTCGTCCCCTCGTGCTCCCAGGCCGCGGTCAGCCCGCGGAAGACAGGACCGTAGTGGTACCCCCGCTCGGCGATGCCCTCGTAGAAGCCCCGCAGCGACAGGGACGAGGCGCCTTCCGGCGCCGTGGCCCGGTGCAGTGGCGGCAGCGGTTCGACCGCGTCGGTGAGGATGCCGGTCGCGTGCCGGGTCCAACCGTCCTCGGTCTCGTCCCTGCCGACCGGACGGGAGTGGATGGTCAGTGTGCGCCGCTCCGGCTGGTCGGTCGATCCGACGATGACCTGGAGCAACAGGGAACTGTGCTCGGCCAGGGTCAGGGGTGTTTCGAGGGTGAGTTCCTCGATGTGGGTGTGGCCGGTGTGGTGGGCGGCGTGGAGGGCGAGGTCGAGGTGTGCGGTGCCGGGGAGGATGACGGTGCCGGCGACGGCGTGGTCGGCGAGCCAGGGGTGGGTGGTGAGGGAGATCTGCCCGGTGAAGGTCGTCCGTTCTGCGTCCGCCGAGTCCAGCGCCGTGGTGAGGAGCGGGTGGGGTGTGGAGGTCAGGCCGAGGGCTGAGGGATCGGCCGGGTTCGCCTGTGCGGCCAGCCAGTAGGACTGGCGCTGGAACGGATAGGTGGGCAGCGGTACGGGGTGGTTGTCCGTGGTGGTGTGGTGGGTGGG
>NZ_LBDA02000020.1 GCF_000980885.2 Streptomyces malaysiense
GCAGGAGTCCCCGCCCGGCATGGGCAGCGAACTCGGCCTCCCACCGCTCGTCCCAGCCGTAGCGGGCCAGCGGGTGCGACGAAGCGGAAGAAGCCGGAAAAGAGGAGGAATTCAAGGGGAACCCTTCACAAGGGCGGCCCCGGCCACGCGCACGTATGCGCTGCGAGAAAGGTCAGCCGGCGGCCCACGGCCATCGCCTCAAGCGGTGGCAGCGCCGCCACAACAGCACACACGCCAAGATCCGCCGCCTCGGCGAGCAGTCCATGGCCGCCCTGGAGTGCTGGCGCCTCCTACGGAAGCTCCGCTGCAGCACCAACCGCATCACAGCGACCGCCCAGGCCATCCTCGTCCTTCACCACGCTTCAGCGTGAGGTTGGAAAAGGCTCACCGAACAGGCAGAGGGGGCTGCGCTGCGCACCACGCAGCCCCATGCTCACGTCGGGCCAGGCCATATGGCTTTTGGCGGTGGTGTCTGTCACATCGTCATCTTGTGGCAGGGACGTGAGCCTCCATGGCGACACCTGTCGGGATGACGAACGTCACCTCTCAGTCGAAGTCAGCCCCTCCGTAGGAGAGGTGGGATCCCACGCTGGTGCAGTACGCGTAGGACGATATGCCACTGCCGAGCGGTTCCTCCTGGCCGTATACCTCTATTCCGTTTTGACATACGGCCCACGCGCGGAAATGCGTCTCATTAGAGTCCCACCCAGAGGAGCAATTGGCCCCGTAGGTGTTGCTGTCGTGCCAATACGTGCACTGCGGTTGCGAGGCACCGGCGGCTGCAGGAGTCGCGGCGGCTACTCCAAGTACGAGTGGAGCTGCAGCCACGGCGGCGACGGCAATTGCGCGGAACTTTCTCATTCAACTGCCCCTCGGTGAGGATGAATTGGAATTTTCGCCCGTCAGAGCGCGTAGCCTGAGATGACGGGATGTCACGTACCGCAGAAGTGGATCTTACACGCGTTCGGCGCACTCGCATGATGTCCAGCTCGTGATCACGCGAGCCCCAGGAGGGCGAGTGAGCGCTGCACCCTGCGGACGTTGCGCGCGGCCGACCGCGGTGCTTTCGGCGCCGCTCAGCCGCAGGGCGACGAACACGAGGTCAGCGCCAAGCAGTCATCGAACAGGGTGCGTTGTACGGCCCTGCCCCCGGATCGAGGGGACCGCGTTCAGCGGCCGCAGGAGATGGGTGATGGTCCTCCCGCATCCGCGAACGGTCTGACGCGCGAGGCCGCGACCCTGCTCGCAGCGTTCGCGCCATCCAGACTTCCCAGCTTCGCCGCCTCGATCCAGGCAAGCCCGGCAGCAGTCCGCTGTCCGGCCTCAGCCGCCTCCCGGCCGGCAGCGAGGAATTCCTGTATCTGCGCCGACTCGGATGCGGGCCTGGCCGAGGTCGTAAAAGGCTCCCGAGGGAAGTGCGTGGAGTGGTTCGCCGATCCAGCAGAAGTACCTCTCGTGCCAGGGCGCTTGCAAAGTCGCGGTGATCTCGTGGGTGTGCAGGTCACGGCGGTGTGACGATGCCGGGAGGGTGCGCGAGCGGACGCAGCGAAGCTCCGTTGCGGAGGTGATCTTGCCAAGTCGCCTGCGCCCAACGGAGTTTCGATGTGCCGTCAGTCTGCCACCGTCTGTCTGGTCAAGTCGCCCACCCGTCAGCACTGTGCGACGGGTCCGCCGGCCGAGCGGCTGGCCGCGCTGGCCGATCCGCGGTGCCGGCATGGGAAGCGTCGTCCCTTCGTGGCAATGCCGCTGATCGCCTGCTCCGCTGTGGTGACCGGGGCGAGTAGCTTCGCGGCGATGGACGAGTGGGCCACCGACGCCCCACAGGACGTTCTGGCCCGGCTCGGTGCCCGCACCGCGACCGCCCTGGCCGTGCGGGTCCTGCCCAGCGCCGCCGGGACATCGGACCGGTGGCCTCGCCGGACCGACGTCACCTGGCGGGCGGCCAATGCGCGGCGCGGCGCCGGCGCCGCCCACCGCGGCCGACGGGACCAGGGCCGAGACGGCCGGTCACCGGCGGAGCAGCGCGCACGCTCATGGCCGGTCAGGGCGCGGACGCCGTCCGGTCGAGCCGTCGCGTCGTCACCGCACGTGGCGCACAAGGCCGTTGCCGGGTGCACGCCGTCCTCGTGCCAGGCCGAGTAGGCGTTGTGGGGCGCGGCCGGCGCGAGGGCCGCGCCGAGGACTTCCCGCCAGATCGCGGCGGCCGGGCCCCTGTCCGCCGCCCCGCTGAGGCGGCGCAAGGCCGAGGGGGCGTCCGAGGCGTGCGTCCGGACTCCGGCGCTCGCGCGTCTCGTCGGGCGGGGCCGCGAACGGTCCGACCGGTTCCACGATCGCGGCTCTCAGGGGGCGGACCGGTCGCGGCCGCGATTTCGAGGAGCAGGGCACGGCCGCCGCGCCCGCCGAGTGAAGGCGCGGCCCTCGTGGCGGTCTTCGCGTCCGACTCGTCCGGTCGTTCCTGCCGTTCGGGGCCGGGTCCGGGGCGCGCCGGCGCGCGCGAGGCAAAACGGTGTCGAGTCCGTCGAGCGGCACCGGATCGGCTGTCGCGGGCGCCCCTTCGTCGAATCGGGCCGGGGGCGCACAGGGACGGGCTCTTGATTGACAACGCTGTCGTCCGTCATCCTGTAACGCGAATTTGAACGTTCGGTTTCCCGGGCGAGTCCGGTGAGTAAGCCATGACGGCAGCCACCTGGAATCATCACCGATCATGATCGATACCAGAGTGAATTGAGTCTTGGACGACCCGGGCGCCGGTGCTGGACTTGGCGCGTGACGGACCACGCGCGACGAACAGCCCCCACATGCGACGGTATATGGGAAGTAAATTTCTTCGACTAATGCGATGCAATGTGAGAGCGCCGTTCGATCGCCGCCCTCACCTTGCACTTCCCGCGCCGAAACCGCTAGCATCCGTTCCGCCTTCAGGGTCGCGGCCGGGCGAAGTGACTACACGATCGAGCGCCCCGAAGAATTCCGGGTTCGTTTCCATACGGACCTGTTGAAGCATCAATCAGGGCAACGGGGGACGGGGGAAATCGCCACCATGTGTCAGTTATCCATTGACACCGATATTTTTTTACGGTGCACGATGCAAACCTTCTTTCTCGCCCTCCCAGCCGCCAACTCGGACAGTCAACGGAGGAGACATGGTCACCAATCTCGATGTGACGCTGCGAGACGGGGGATACCGCAACAACTTCGGCTTCACGCTCGAATACGCCCTGGAGCACGCCCAGGAGAGCGTCGCGGCCGGTATCGAGTGGGTTGAGATCGGATACCGCAAGGGGTCCTTCCAGCCCAAGCCGGGCCTGGGGCTGACGGGCACGGGCTCCGACGAGTACATACGCGCCATGGCCGAGGTCATCCCGCCCGAGCGGATCTGCATGATCCTGCACCCGAAGAACATCGAGGACGACGACCTCACCCAGATGTTCGAGGCCGGTGTGCGGCTCGTACGGTTCTGCCTGCCGTCCACGACGCCCGAGCCCGGTCTCGCCGTGCTGCGCAAGGCCGCGGACCTCGGCTTCACCACCACCGTGAACATCACCCGCGTCAGCCAGCTCGACCGGCGCCGGCTCGTGGAACTCTCGGCGATGTCCGAGGACGCGGGCGCGGACGTGATCTATCTGGCGGACTCCAACGGCAGCCTGCTGCCGGACGAGGTCTCCCGCCTGGTCACCCTGGTGCGCTCGGTGACCGGCTCCGCCATCGGCCTGCACGCGCACAACAACCTGGGCCTGGCGCTGGCCAACTCCATCGCGGCGGTCGACGCGGGCGCCACCTGGATCGACTCCTCGGTCCTCGGCATGGGCAAGGGCCCCGGCAACCTGATCACCGAGCAGTGGCTCGCCTACCTGGGCCGCGCCGGGCGCACCGACCGGTACGACCTCGGGCGGATCCTCGCCCTGGCGCACCGCATGGAGTCCGAGATCGCCGAGGCGAGACCCTCGCTGCCGCTGCCCGACCTGGTGCTCGGCCACTTCGACCTCTCCGTCGAGGAGCGCGCCAAGCTGCCCGTGGACCACATGGGTGCCGCCTTCAGCGCCGCGCGCGAGCTGACCTCCCCGGTGGTCGCGGCATGACCTCGCCGGCCGTGGCACCGCCGCCGGCCCCGGTCGGCGTGCGCCTGGGCGAGCCGGACGCGCCCCGCACCGCCTGCGTGCTCGGGCCCGTCATGGCCCGCTGGGACCGGGGAGCCTTCTTCGAGCCCGTCGCCGGGGCACTGGTGACGACCGGTCACCGGGTGACGGTGTACGACACCCTGTCGCTGCTGCGCGACGGGGACGACCTCGCGGCCCTCGCCGACCGGTGGGCGGGGGTCCTGCGCACCGAGGAGCCCGACGTCCTGGTGGGCAACGCCCTGGGCGGCGCCGTCGTCCAGCACCTCCTCGACCGGTCCTGGACGCACCGGGCCGACGTCGTCCTGCTGTCCTCCCCCACGGTCGCCGACGGGGTGCTCGACGCGACCCTGGAGCGCATCGCGGCGGCCGTGGCCGAGCGGGGTACGGCCGACGCGCTCGACCTGCTGCACGAGGTGGTCCGCGGCCCGGTGGACCCCGCGCCCGTCCCCGCCCCGGCCGGCCCGCCCGACGCCCCCGACAGCGCGCGGGACGTCGCCGACGACCCGCTGTGCGGCCGGCGCCTGGCCACCGGCCTGCGCCTGCTGCACCGCGCCGATCTGCGAAGCCGCGTCGAGGCGTTCCCCGGCAGACTGCTGCACGTCTACGGCACCGAGTCGAACCTCGTGGGCGAGCGGCACCTCGCAACCGGCCCCGGGCACAGCGGCGTCGGCATCCCAGGGGCGGGCATGCGCCCCCACGCCGACCAGCCGGAGGCCACCCGGCGGGCCGTCGCCGCGTTCCTGGCACCACAGCAAAAGAAGAGGATCCATGACCAGTAAGACCGTCGCAGTACTTCCCGGCGATGGCATCGGCCCCGAAGTACTCGATGCGGCCCTCCCGGTGATCGACGCCCTCGGGCTGCCCATCACCCTCGAACACGGCGACATCGGCTGGGAGTTCTGGCGCACCGAGGGCACCCCGGTGCCGCAGCGCACCTGGGACCTGATCGGCCGCAGCGACGCGGTGCTGCTCGGCGCCACCACCAGCAAGCCGGGGCGCGAGGCCCTGGCCGACCTGGAACCGCACCTGCGCGAGCGGGCCCCGCAGTACGTGTCGCCGATCATCCAGCTGCGCCAGCGCCTCGACCTGTTCGCCAACCTGCGGCCGGTCGAGAGCTACCTGGGCGGCACCCCGTACCGCTTCTGCGTCGTGCGGGAGAACACCGAGGGCCTCTACGCGGGCCTCGACTGGGACCGGGTGCCCGAGGAGATGTGGCCGCTCGTCGCGGACCACCCCAACGCGAGGATCAGCGGCCGCGAGGCCACCACCGCGAGCGTGCGGATGCTCACCCGGCACGGCCTCGACCGCATCCTGCGCTTCGCCTTCGAGCACGCCCGCGCCCACGGGCACCCCCGGGTCACCCTCGCCGACAAGCCGAACGTGCTGCGGCAGAGCAGTGCCTACGCCCGCGAGCGTCTCGAGGAGATCGCCGCGGACTACCCGGAGATCGAGTACGAGATCCTCAACGTGGACGCCGTCGCGCTGTGGATGGCGCGCCGCCCGGAGCGCTTCGGTGTCATCGTCGCCGAGAACATGTTCGGCGACATCCTGTCCGACCTCGGCGGTGGTGTGATGGGCGGGCTCGGCCTCGCGCCCAGCGCCAACATCGGGGAGAACGGCAACTACTTCGAGCCGGTGCACGGCAGCGCCCCCGCGCTCGCCGGTACCGGCCGGGCCAACCCGATCGCCGCGTTCCTCACCGTCGGCCTGCTCCTCGAACACCTGGGCTTCGGCGAGGCCGCGGGCCAGGTGCGGGACGCGGTCTCGCACGTCACGCGCCGCCGGGACCGGGTGACGTACGACCTGGGCGGTTCGGCGACCACCGCGGAGTGCGCCGCGTCGGTGCTGGACGCCTGCCGTGCGGTGCCGCGCGCCCACACCGCGGCCGTCGTGACCGTCGGGGACGAGCTGCTGCGGGCCGTCCTGGAGGACAGCAACGCGGGCGAGGCGTCCCGCAGGCTGGCCGCCCGTGCCGTGCCGGTCCGGATCCGGCACACCGTCGGGGACGACGAGGCGGCGATCGCGGACGCCGTGCGCTCCTCCATCGGCCGCGACGACGTGGTCGTGGTGATGGGCGGTCTCGGTCCCACCTCGGACGACGTGACACGGGTCGGGGTCGCCCGCGCGGTCGGCAGCCCGCTGGAGCACCGCGAGGAGGCGTGGCGGGGCGTCGTCGAGCGGCTCACCCGCTTCGGGGTCGCCGTCCACGAGGACAACCGGCGCCAGGCGCTGTTCCCCGAGGGCGCCGAGCTGCTGCCCAACGCCAACGGCACCGCGTGGGGCTGCCGTCTCGACGTGCGCGGCACCACCGTGGTGATGCTCCCCGGCCCGCCGCGCGAGTGCCTGCCGATGCTCGACGCCTTCCTGCGCGACGGCATCGCCCACCTCCCCGAACCGGAGCCGGTCGCCACGGTGTTCCGCCGCACCCTCGGCGTCATCGAGGCGGACGCCGCCGCCGCGGTGGACGCCCTGGTGCGGGAGCTGGGGCTGCGGGTCAAGCCGGCCTACCGCTGGCACTACCCCTACGTGGACATCCGGATCGACTGCCCGCCCGAGAGCGCGGCGGAGCTGGCGAAGCGGCTGGACGACGCGCTCGGCGCGTACACCGTCACCGGCAGGGAGCGCACCGCCGTCCAGGAACTCGCCGAGCTGCTCGACACGCGCGGCCTCGCTCTGGTGGCCGACGACAAGGTCACCGGCGGCCGGTTCGCGGCCGAGCTGGCCGCCGAGCGGCGGCCGGCCGGGGACCAGGAGCCGTCCGGCCGGATGTCCGTGACGCTGGACGCGGCCTGGGACGGCGGCGGTCCGCAGGACCACACCGGCACCGTCCGCCTGCTGTGCACGGCGCACGAAGGGGCGCGGGAGCGCGCCGGCGAACTGACCGTCCCCAACCGGGGCCCCGAAGTCGTCGCGTACGCCGTGCAGTTCGCGGCCTGGACCATTGCCCGCCGCCTCGTGGAGGAGACCGCATGACCACCGTATCCGCCGACCCGCTGACCGACGCCGGTCTGCGCGCGCGCCTGGCCCGGCTGGACACGGCCGCCCTCTCCGACGCGATGGACAGCCTGCGGGCGGCGCCGTGCGTGCTGCCCGGCATCGCCGCCCGCACGCCCGGCGGCGTGGCCTTCGGGCCCGCGTTCACCCTGCGCTACCGGCCCATCGAGGACGACGGCGGGTTCCACAACGCCGCCAACTACATCGACGACGTGCCGCCCGGCTCGGTCGTGGTCGCGGACAACGGCGGCACCGGCGCCTGCACCAACTGGGGCTCCCTGCTCACCTCGGTGGCGCTGCGCCGGGGGATCGCGGGCACCGTCGTGCACGGGGCCGTGCGCGACGTACGGGAGACCCGCGAGGCCGGGTACCCGCTCTTCAGCACCGCCGTGACCATGGTCAGCGGCAAGAACCGGGTGGTGCTCGAACGCACCGGCGTCGACCTGGACATCGACGGCACCCCGGTCCGCCCCGGCGACCTGGTCTTCGCGGACGACAACGGGGCGCTGCGCATCCCCGCCGACCTGGTCGCCGAGGTCGTCCGCCGCGCCGAGGCGGTCGAACGGACCGAGCGGCGCATCCGGGAGGCCGCCGCGGACGGCACCCGGCTGGACGAGGCGCGGGCCCGCTACGGCTACGCCCGCCCGTGGGAGGACGGGGGTCACGATGACGCCCGCTGAGGCACGGCCCGCGGCCGGCGCCGGACAGGCGGCGTTCGTGGACGTCCACTACCACGTCGGCCCGGACGCCTACGTACGACGGCACACCGCCGTCACGGCCGGCGAACAGTACGCCCGGCTCGGCGGATGGGTGGTGCTGAAGAACCACCTGGGCTCCACCGCGGCCCAGGCCTGGGAGGCCCGTCAGCAGGGCCTGCCCGTCTCCGGATCGATCGTGCTCAACGACATCGCGGGCGGCCTCGACACCCGGGCGGTGGAGCAGGCCGTCGTCCAGCACGGCGAGGACAGCGGGCTGCGCCTGATCGTCCATCTGCCGACGGTGACCGGGCGGACCCACAAGAGCCGCCTGGCCCGTACCCCGGCGCACCCGCTGCTGGCCCGGGACGGGCTGCGGCCGCTCACCGTCACGGACGGGGAGGGCGGGCTCAGGGCGGAGGTGCGGGAGATCCTGCGGATGGCCCGGGACCTGCCGATCGTGATCTCCACCGGCCACGCCGACGGACGCGAGGTGGCGCTGCTGGTCGAGGAGGCGGTGCGGCTCGACGTACCGCGGGTGATGCTCAACCAGCCGGCCAACCCGATGACCGGTCTGACCTGCGCCGATCTTCTGGACATCGCGTCGGCGGAACAGGTCTGGGCAGAACAGACGGCGCTGACGTACCTGCTGGGCTACCAGGACTGGGACGACTTCTCCGCCGTCCTCGCCAAGGTGCCGCGCGCGGTCTACAGCTCCGACCTGGGGCAGACCTCCCAGATGGACATCGGGGAGTGGACGACGCACAGCCGGGACTGGTTCGAGAAGGCCGGTCTCGACGAGGGCCGGGTCACGGAGGTCGTGCGCGACGCGCCGCTGAGGATGCTCAGCCTGTAGGACGGCCGGGACGACCGTGCGCCGGCGCCCCGGGAGGGACCAGGGTCAGGGTCCCTCCCGGGGCGCTTCGCGCCGTGCGCGCGGCCCCCCGGCCGGCGCGGGTCAGACGGAACCCATCGTCTTCCGGCGGACCCGCGCCGCCGTCTCGGTGAGCAGTTCCAGGCGCATCGGGTCGGCGTTCTCCGGCAGCGCGAGGAACATGCGCATGGTGATGGGCTCCCCGTCCAGCGGAAGCAGCGCGATCCGGCGCGAGGAGACCGTGTCGGCCGCCGTCGGGTACATCAGGGTCCAGCCGTCGCCGCTCGCGCCGATCTCGGCGAGGGTGTCCTGGAATCCCGTGAAGGGCGCGCCGAAGGTGGGTTCGAAACCGGCCTTTCGGCACGCGGCGACGACGGCGTCGTGGAGCACGGGGTTCTCGGCGCGGGCGGCGATGCGCAGCGGAACTCCGGCCAGGTCGGCGAGGTTCAGGCTCTCGCGGCCGGAAAGCGGGTGCGCGGCGGGGAGGGCGGCCACCAGCGGGTCGTGCCAGAGGGTGAGCAGCCGCAGTCCGGGGGCGCTTTCGACGCCCCGCACGAAGGCGGCGTCCAGCCGGCCGGCCCGCACCTCCTCCAGGCGGTTGTGGGCGGCGAGGGTCTGGAACTCGAAGCGGGTGCCGGACCCGGCGCCGGGCAGCGCGTCCAGGAAGTCGTCCAGGCGCTCGCCCAGGGCGGAGCTGATCCCGACGCGGAAGGTGGCGTCCTTCTGGGCGGCCAGCCGCTGGGCCTTGGCGGCGAAGGAGTCCAGCGCCTTCAGCAGTTCGCGGCCCTCGGGCAGCAGGGCCTGGCCGGCCGCGGTGAGCGTGACCGTGCGGCTGGAACGGTCGAAGAGCTGGGTGCGCAGTTCCCGTTCCAGCCGGCGCACCTGCTGGCTGACCGCGGGCTGGCCGATGTGCAGTCGCTGCGCCGCCCTGCCGAAATGCAGTTCCTCCGCGACGGCGACGAAGTACTGGATCTGGCGCAGTTCCACAGGACCCCCCAATCCTCGACGGGCGGCCCTGTGATGGAAAGGCAGAACATCCATGTTGATGAATAGATCAATACAGATTTCGGGGTCGCCGCAGAGGAATCCTCGCACATCCGGCAGCGGCACCCGTACGCGTCCGCGCCGCGCGGGTGCCGCTGCCGTCGGTCGTACGGCCCGGTGGGGCCCTATTCCATGGCGGCTTCCTGGAGGTCCGCGGCCGGGCGGTCGGCCGGGCGTTCTCCGCCGCCGCGCGCCGGGGCGGGCGCGGGCGCGGCCGTACGGGAGGCGAGCGACAGGAACAGGGCGAAGGCGCAGATGCCCAGCACCGCGGCGGCCAGCACGAACCAGCCGAGGGCGAGCAGATCACCGGCGGGCAGCCGGCTGGACAGGTAGATGCCCAGCGACGCGGAGAGCAGCTGGAGCGCGCCCATCAGGCCGGACGCCGAACCGGCGGTCGAGCGGAAGGTGGTCACGCCCGCGCTCATCGACAGCGGCAGCAGGAAGCCGTTGCCGAACGTCATCACCGGCATGAAGACCAGCACCAGCAGACCCCAGCGGCCGCCGGCCCCGCTGAGCCCGAGGCCCAGCATCATCAGCGCGCCCACGAGGAAGAACCCGTAGCCCGTCCACAGCAGCCGGTTGACGGACCGCGTGCGGACCAGGGAGCGCGAGGTGAGGTTGCCGGCGACATAGGCGAGCGAGACGGTGATGTAGCAGTAGCTGGTGGTCTCGGTGGCCAGCCGCATCTTCTCGAACACCAGCGGGGAGGCCGCCAGGTAGCCGAAGTAACCGCCGTACGCCACGCACAGGTTGACGGTGTAGGCCCAGAACAGCGGGCGGGACAGCAGCTTCGGGTAGCTCCTGAGGGTGGCGCCGAGGTGCTTGCTGCGCCGCTCCGGCGGCAGGCTCTCGGGGATCGCGGTGACCATCGCGACCAGGGTCACCAGGCCGATCACCGCGGTGACCACGAACGGCGCGCGCCAGGAGACGTAGGTCGTCAGGTAGCCGCCGATCAGCGGGGCCACGGACGGGGAGACACCGACGATCGGCATGACCGTGGCGAACATCCGGGCCGCGTCCTTCTCCTCGTACAGGTCGCTGATCACGGCCCGGCCGAGCACCATGCCGGAGCCGGCACCGAGCGCCTGGAGGAGCCGGCTCGCGCCGAACACCTCGACCGTGGGTGCCGCGGCGCACGCCAGGGAGGCGAGGACGAACAGGCCGAGTCCGGAGACGATGACGCGCTTACGGCCGTACGCGTCGGATATGGGCCCGTAGACCGCCTGCGAGACCGCGATGCCGATCATGAACGCGCTGAACGTCCACTGCACCGACGCGACCGGGGTGTGGAAGGCGTGGGCGGTGGCCGGCACGCCGGGCAGGTTGATGTCGGAGGCGAACAGGCCACCCGCGTTCAGCGAGGACAGGACGGCGAGCAACAGCGCGTAGGGGGTGCGTGTCGATGCGGGCTTCATGGCCGTGGCAACTTCCTTGGTCAGGGCTTGAGTCGGTGAGGAACTCAGCGGGCGGAACCGCCGCCGGGCGCTCGCCGCCCGCCGCGGAGCCCGCGCCGCCGTGCCGTCGACCGAAAGGGGAAGCCGTTCCCGGGCGAAACGGGGGATGTTCGCCCGGGAACGGCGGCTCGGGTGTCGGCCCCTGGATTCAGCGCTTGGCGGCGCGCGCGGCCAGCGTCTCGCCGGCGATGGACCAGCTGTCGGTGCCGATCTCCTGCACGGTCACCCAGACGCTCTCCGGCTTGCTGCCGGTGGCCTTGACGTACGCGTCGGTCAGCTCACGGACCAGCTCGGCCTTCTGCTCGGCGGTCTTGCCGGGGGTCTGCTGCACGTGGATGAGAGGCATTGCGTTCTCCTGGATCGAGGTCGCGCCGATGGCGCACGGTCCACGGCCGGTTCGGCCGGGATCCGCCGTGGACCCAGTCCAGCACCGCACCGGGGGCCGTCCAAGACGCAATCCGCTCTGAGAACGATCATGATTTGTGATACGTCCAGGTGGGGCGGCCGTACGACGCATCGTCAGGTAGAGACCAGTCACCGCCGGGCAGGTGCCCGAGCGACGGAAGGGAAGGGCCCTACGCGCAGCGCCGGCCGTCGAGCGTGAAGGCGTCCGGGGCGCGGTCGGCGCTCGTCCAGGTGCCGGTGAAGCCGAAGGACACGGCGGTGCGGGCCGGGACGTCCCCGTCGTACTCGGCGGCGGTGGCGGTGACCCGCGAGCCGTCCTGCCGGACGGTGGCGCCCCACGCCTGGCCGATCCGCCGGCCGTCCGGGAACGCCCAGTCGACCCGCCACCCGTCGAGGGGCCGCTCGGCGGTGACGGTGACGGTGGCCTGGAAGCCGCCGGGCCACTGGCCGACGAGGTCGTAGGCGACCCGGCAGGCGGACGGCGGGCCGGCCGGGGGGACCGGGACGCCCACCGGGCCGCGGGCCGGCGAGGAGAGGCCCCTGGACGGGGAGTCGGGGGTGGGCGCGGGCTCCGCGCGGCCCGGCTTCCGGCCGCTCGGCCCGGCGGGTACGCGGGGGGAGGCGGACGGGGACGCCGGCTCCGGCCCGGGGATCGGCTCGCGGTCGGACGTCGGCGCCGGGGAGGAGCCCGCGGTGCCGGGGCGGGCGCTGGTACGGCCGCCGCTTGGGACGGTTCCGTCACCGGGCGCGCCGGTGCCGTCGGGCGCCATGGTGTCGTCGCGGGTGGCGGCGGTGTCGTCCCGGGCGGTGAGGGAATCCGCGCCCGGACCGCCGTACGGCATGAGCGAGGCGCCCAGCGCCATCGCCGACAGCAGCAGGGCGGTGGCGAACATCCCGCCCCCGCGCAGCAGCCGCCGGAACCCCGCGCGCTCCTCGGGTTCACCCCTCGGGGGCGCATCCGCGCGGCCGGTCCCGAGCCGCGCCGCGGCGGACCGCCGGCGCCGCTCCACGTAGTCGAGGCCGCCCCAGCCGAGCACCCCGCCCGCCAGCACGGCGGCCAGCCCGGCGCCCTCGGGCTCCGGAGCGTCACCCCGCGCGCGCTGCCAGCACTCCCAAAACAGCGCCCGCACCCGGTCGAGTTCGGCGCGCCCGGTGGCCGGATCCAGACCGAGCCGGTGCGCCGCCGCGGGCAGTGGCAGGGCCTCCACCTCGGCAAGCCAGAGCAGCGCCGCGTCCGTCCCGCCGAGGTCGCGCAGGGCCCGCAGCACCGGCGGGTGGGCGCGGGGCGAACCGGTGAGCCGGGACGCCTCGGGCGATGCCAGCCACTGGGGCAGGCCGGGGGCGAGCAGCCGGCCCCGGCCCGCGGCCGACCAGTCGGCGGCCGTGGCGCGGACGGCGGTGAGCAGGGCCGGGATCGTCGGCAGCCGCGCGGGGCGGCGGCCCGCGCCGCGCACATGGGTGCGTCCGGCGGCGCGGATCTCACGCATGCCGAGGGTGAACGCCTCGGTGGCCAGCCGGTGGGCGGTGGCGGAACCGGAGGCGCACAGGGCGGCGTACGAGAGCACCGCGTCCCAGGACTCCGAGAACAGCGCGGCCTCGGTGTCGTCCTGGAGGGTCGGCAGGTCGGGCATGGAACTCCTGCATCACGGGCGAGGTCAACTCACCACTGGGACGACGGAGTTGGCATAAACCTCGCGGAACCGAGCCTTTCACGGGCCCGGCCCCGCTGACAAGCGGCCCGTGCGCGAGCGGTCACGCACAGTCACGGTTCAGGCCTTGGCCGACTCCTCGTCCCCGGCCGGGTCCCGGGCGGGGAGGCTGTCCATGAAGGAGCTGACCGAGAAGACCGCGCGGCCGGGTCCGGGCGGGCCGTAGCCGGGCGGGGAGGACAGCCCGAAGTCCTCCATCGTCTGCCGGTATGCCTGGAGCAGCCGGATGTGGTACTCCAGCGGCGCGCCCTGCGGATTGGCCTTGCCGAGCGGGGTGGTCGGCTCCGGGCACCAGGTGGTGAAGCGGGGCGTGATCCCGTGCGACATGAAGAAGCGCAGGCCCTCGGTGGTGGACGCGATCGCCTCGTCGACGGTCGTGAAGCCGAAGGGCTCCGCCATCTCCACGCCCGCCACGAAGTTGGGGATCACATTGCGCGCGCCGAAGATCTCGGCGGAGTCCAGGATCCGCTTGTGCCACTCGTCGCGGCCGACGTAGCGCTCCTTGCCGGGGCAGTACAGCTCGAACAGCCGGCGGTCCCACACCTCGAAGTTGGGGTGGTAGATCTGGACGCCGTAGTCCTTGAACCGCTGTACGTCGTCCTTGGGCAGCGCCTGGGCGACGACCTTGCCGATCCAGCGGCCCGGGAAGCGCTCCTCGATGGCCTTGGCGTAGTGGCCGTAGAAGTCGGCCTCGTCGCGCCCGGCGACCGTCTTGGTGATGGCGCCGCCGGTGAGCGTGTAGGCGGTGGACGCCTTCTGGGTGTCGTACCGGTCGATGATCTCCAGGGCTTCCAGGACCTCTTCCACGTCCTTGACGCCCGTGTACGGCCGCCCCGCCGCCTTGTGCTGGCGCCAGTTGTGGTTGATGTCGCAGTACTGGCACTCCTCCTTGGCGCCGAAGTACTGGCAGACCCGGAAGACGGTCAGGTAGATCAGGTAGCCCCACTGGATGGTGGGCGCGACCTCCATCACGGACTTCCCGTTGGAGAGGGTGTGCCGGTAGTACTCCGGCATCGGCGGCACCCCGACGTCGGCGATGCGCCTGCCGTCGAGGTAGAGGCCGAGCACTCCCCCGTCGTCGGCGGCGACCCGGTAGGGGGAGGCGGGGTTCACCCGTACGGAGACGACCGTACGGCGCAGGTCGTACGGTCCGCCGGTGAGGATGATCTCCTCCGGGGGCCGGCGCAGCGCGGCCTCGCCCAGCTCGGGCAGGGTGCCGTGGTCGAAGGAGAAGATGAAGTAGGACTTCGGTTTGACGTCCCCGCCCTCGTTGTCGCTGAGGGCGGATTTGTCGAAGGCGACACCGCCGCGGAGCAGGTCCTCCTTGAAGACGGCTTCCCGCGGAACATGCGGGAAGCGCTCCATCAGATCCTCGACCAGTGCGGTGCGCGTGCCCATCCGTATGTCTCCTCCCGGCTCAGGCGTACCGCCCAACCGTATGCCCCCTTCTCGGGCGGAGCGGTGCCGGGTCCCGCGGGCGCGTCCGGGAGGGGGCTGCTGCCGGGGGCCCGCGAGCGGGCTCGGGCCGTCCGGTGGTGGACGTACGGCACCTTCCCGGCCGCCACGGTGGGCAGGGCCCGCGGACGCTCGGGCGGGACGGGCCCTCCGGGCCGGGTGCGGCGCGGGCTGCGAGCGGTGCCTGCCGTGGGCCGCGGCGGAGAAGAGGCCCGACGGACCCGCCGCCCCGGCGAGAGGACCGGCGGCATGAGGGAGACTGCGGCCGACCGGGCCCGCACCATCGCCTACGACGCGAAGGAGTACCGGCGCCCGGCGTCGCTCGACGGGCTGCGCGCCCTGGTGTCCGCCGCGGCGAAGGTGCGGGTCCCGGGCAGCGGGCGCTCCTTCGACCGGATCGCCGACCCCGGCCCGGACGGCGTGCTGCTGTCGACGGCGGACTGGCACCGGTGATCGAGGTGGACACGGCGGCGCGGACGGCGCGGGTCCCGGGCGGCGTCCGCTACGCCGAGCCGGCCCGCGCGGTGCACGCCCACGGCTTCGCCCTGCTGGATTTCGAGGCGGTCGCCGGATCCGCCTACAGCGTCAGTGTGTTCACGGACTGGCGGGAGCCTGGTTTCCGGGAGGTGTGGGTCGAGCGGCGCACCGACCGGCCGGCCGAGCAGTTGGACGCCACCGCCCATCGCACGGACCTGGTGCCGGGCGAAACGGTCCGGGTCGATCCGGACCACGCCCGGCACGGCATGGGCTCCCAGCCCTGCGGCCCCGGACCACTGCCCCGCTGCCGGCCGCACGCGCGGCCCGCGGAGTTCTCCTTCGTCCTCACCCCCGATCCGGGCACCGCCTGAATTCGCAGGCCCCGGGGGCGGGCCGGGACGTACTGTCGGCCGGTCAGGACGATCGGCGCCCGGACCTCGGACGCCGGCCCCGGAGAGGATGGACGATGACCGAGACGGCGGACGACGGCCGCGACCACTATGACGTCACGGGCGAGGGCCCCGTGCTGTTGCTGCTGCCGGGCGGCGCCGGGCATCCGATGGGGCTCGGGCCGCTGGTCGAGGCCCTGGCCGGGCGGTTCACCGTGGTGACGTACGACCCACTGGGGCTCGCCCACGGCCGGCTCGGCCTGCCGGTGCCGGAGCAGCGGGTGGCCGACTGGAGCGAGGGGGCGCACCGGGTGCTGGAGGCGGTGCTGCCCGAGGGCGGGTCGGCCTACGCGTTCGGCACCAGCTCGGGCGGTGTCGCGGTGCTCGACCTGCTCGCGCGGCATCCGGAGCGGCTGGCGCGTGTGGTCGCGCACGAGCCGCCGTGCGTCACCGTGCTCCCGGACGGTGCGGAGCGGCGCGCCGAGCTGCTCGGGCAGCTGGAGGACGGTGAACGGCCGCCCGCCGAGGGCGAGTCGGCGACCCCGATGGGGGTCTTCCTGGCCCGGGTGCTGCGCCCCTTCACCGCGTACACGCCGCCGCTCGCACCGGTCGCGGCCCCGCGCCTCACGCTCGTCGCGGGCACCGACTCACGTGGTCAGCTCCTGCACCGTACGACCGAGTTCCTGGCCGGGCGGCTCGGCGCGGCGTTCACGGAGTTCCCCGGCGGGCACCTGGGCACGCTTGATCACCCGGTGGAGTTCGCGGAGCTGCTGGCCGGGACGCTGCGCTCCAGCGCGCGGACCTCGTCGTAGGAGGGGGTCGTGCCGCCCGGCGCCCGCCCGGCGGCGATGTCCGTCATGGCGTCCAGGGCCGCGCCCAGCGCCCTGCGGTACAGCAGGGAACCCAGGCTGATCCGGGCCACGCCCAGCTCGGCGAGGCGGGGGACGGTGGGTCCGGCGGGCGAGTGGAGGATGTTGAGGGGGACGCCGAGGCACCGCACGAGACCGGCGATGCGGGCCGGATCGGTGAGACCGGGCACGAACACGCCGTCCGCGCCCGCCCGTTGGTAGGCGTCCAGGCGGCGCAGGGTGTCCTTCTCGTCGCCGTCCCCCGACCAGTACGTGTCGGTCCGGGCGTTGACGAACATCCCCGGTACGGCGGCCTTGACGGCGTGGATCTTCGCGGCGAGCAGCTCGCTCGCCCCGAGCCCGTCCTCCAGATTGACGCCGACCGCGCCGACGGCCCACAACTCGGCTGCCAGCCCGGCCACTTCCTCCGGGTCGTCGCCGAAGCCGCCCTCGGCGTCCACCGACAGGTGGTACGGCTCGGAGCCGAGCGCCAGGGCGAGCCGCACCGTGTGCTCCCGGGTCGCCGCCGCCCCGTCGGGCAGCCCGGCACCCGCGGCCACCGCGAGGCTCGACGTGGCGATCGCGGGGAAGCCACGGGCGGCCAGGGCGGCGGCCGAGGCGTGATCCCAGGCGTTGGGCAGCAGCAGCGGCTCGCCGGGGCGGTGCAGCGCGGCGAAGGAGGTTCCCCTGAGGTCTGCGGTCATGCGGCCACGCTAGCCCCGGGCCGTTTCGGCGCGGACCGAAACGTGTGCGGGCCCCGGCGTTCCCGCCCAGCCCCTGGACACACCCGCCCGTCGCCCACCCGGTGGACTAGCGTCACCGTCATGACCGGCAACACCCCCGCCCCCGCCCTCGCCGCGGCCCTCGCCGCCGGGACCGTCGTACTCGACGGCGGGCTGTCCAACCAGCTGGAATCCGCCGGGCACGACCTGGGCGACGAGCTGTGGTCGGCGCGGCTGCTCGCCGAGCGGCCGGAAGCGATCACCGAGGCGCACCTCGCCTACTACCTGGCGGGCGCGAGCGTGGCGATCACCGCCAGCTACCAGGCCACCTTCGAGGGCTTCGCCCGGCGCGGCGTCGACCGCCCGGCGGCGGGACGCCTGCTCGCTCTGAGCGTCCGGCTGGCCCGGGAGGCGGCCCGGCGGGCCCGGGACGCCGGCGTGGAGCGCCCGTTGTGGGTGGCCGCCTCGGCCGGACCGTACGGCGCGATGCTCGCGGACGGCTCCGAGTACCGGGGGCGCTACGGACTCGGCGTGGCCGAACTGGAACGCTTCCACCGGCCCCGTCTCGAAGCTCTGGCCGCCGCCGCGCCGGACGTCCTGGCCCTGGAGACCGTCCCGGACACCGACGAGGCGACCGCGCTGCTGCGGGCGGTGCGCGGCCTGGGGGTCCCGGCCTGGCTGTCGTACACGATCGACGGCCCGCGCACCCGCGCGGGCCAGTCCCTGGAGCGGGCCTTCGCGCTCGCCGCCGACGCGGACGAGATCATCGCGGTGGGAGTGAACTGCTGTGCCCCCGGGGACGCGGGCCCCGCCGTCGGCCTCGCCGCCCACGTCACCGGCAAACCGGTCGTCGTCTACCCCAACAGCGGCGAGTCCTGGCAGCCCGCCGCCCGCTCCTGGACCGGGCCCGCCACCTTCACCCCCGCCCAGGTCACGTCCTGGCGCGACGGCGGCGCGCGCCTGATCGGCGGCTGCTGCCGGGTGGGCCCGCGGAGCATCGCCTCGATCGCGCGGACGCTTCGGACGGAACCGGTCTGAGCGGCCGCCGCCGGGCGGGCCGGCCTCAGCGCCGCCGCGCCCCCACCGAGCGGCGCAGCCGGCGCATGGCGGAGGCCAGTTCGGCGCCGGGGGCGCGGGGGACGGAGGCGGGACGGGACGGCGGGGTGCGGGGGTTGACGGACCAGAGGGCGTACTCGGCGTCGCGGGGGCCGTGGGCGGTGTACGCCGCGCCGTCGCCGAAGACACGGACGGGGTGCGTGGGGTTCCAGGACTCCCAGCCGGGGTCGCCGGTGCTCGCGAAGCGCACCCAGGCGCCGTGCATCTCGTCGCACAGGCCGTGCGGGGCGCCCTCTCCGGCCAGTTTCTGGGATTCCGGGATGTCGCCGGAGTCGAACACGAAGCCGAGTTCCAGGGCGTGGCAGGCGCCCA
This sequence comes from Streptomyces malaysiense, assembly GCF_000980885.2. Taxonomy (GTDB): domain Bacteria; phylum Actinomycetota; class Actinomycetes; order Streptomycetales; family Streptomycetaceae; genus Streptomyces; species Streptomyces malaysiense. The sequence continues at coordinate 18,613 of NZ_LBDA02000020.1, forward strand.
GGCCGGGGCGCAGGGAGGGCCAGGCGAACTCGTAGAGATGGCTGGTGGCGGGGCGGGCGTCGGCGAGGCGGTGCAGCGGGACGCGCAGGATGTGGTCGGTGACCATCTGGCCGACGATCTCGGCGGCGCCCGCGTCCGGACGCAGGGCCCGGTAGCCGCGCGGTATCTCGTGGCCCGCGTGACAGCGGGCCATGGCTCCGGCGACGGCGACGGCCCCGAGCCGGTCGATGTGCTCCAGCAGTCCTCCGGGCACCAGCCACAGCCGGTACTCGTCCCGGGTCCAGCCCATCAGCAGGTCCACGCCCTGGGCGGTGTCGCCGTCGACCAGGGCGCGCAGCGGGTCGCGGGGCACCAGGTCGCCGTCCACGACGATGCCGAACGCCGGTCCGCCGAGCACCGGGCTGGAGAGCCGGCCGACCTCGGCCTGGGTGCGCAGCAGCAGTTCGCGGTCCACGGCGGCGAAGGCGGCGGCGGTCGCCGGGATCTTCAGCCGGGTGGCCATCCGGCGCACCATCCGGCGCACCTTGTCCCGCTCGGAGACCTCCGGCGGGCCGCTCTGGAGCACCGCGCGGCGGATCAGGCCGTCGGTGTGCGGCGAGGCGAGCAGGACGCCCGCGCTGATCGCGCCGGCCGACTGTCCGCCCAGGGTGATCCGGTCCGGGTCGCCGCCGAACACCTCGATCGTCTCGTGCACCCAGCGCAGCGCGGCGAGCTGGTCGCGCAGTCCGGGGTTGGGCGGTGCGTCCGGGAACAGTCCGTAGCCCTCGATGCCCAGCCGGTAGTTGACCGAGACACAGACGACTCCGTCGCGGGCGAAGGTGCGGCCGTCGTAGACCGGGACGGCCGAGGAGCCCCTGGTCAGGGCGCCGCCGTGGAGCCACACCAGGACGGGCAGCCGGGCGCCGGGGGCCGGTTCCGGCGTCCAGACGTTGAGGTTGAGGCAGTCGTCGCCGGGGATCGCGGGGTCGCAGAGGTACTGGGCGAACGCCTCGGAGTACGACGGTTTCGGCGCGGTCGGGCCGAATCGGGCCGCTTCCCGCACACCGTCCCAGGGCTCGGGCGGCTCGGGCGGCCGGAAGCGGCGGGGCCCGACGGGCGGCGCGGCGTACGGGATGCCCCGGAACACGGCGACGCCGCGCTCGTAGCGGCCGCGTACGGCGCCGTGGGGGGTTCGGACCACCGGGCCCGTCGGGTCTGCCGTCATCACCCACCAGCCCTTCACCGTCATGCACCCTTCATATTCAGAGCACCACAGGACCCTGGTGTATTCCGGTGCACAGACCTCCGGCTGGGCCGTTCGGCCCACCGGGGTGCCTCCCGCACCGGGGGCCGGGACCGACGAGGGCCGGGCGCCCCCTCGCGGGGGGGGATACCCGGCCCTCGCCGCCCCGAGCACGCGGCCCGCGTCTGCCGGCCGGCCGCGTGAGCGCGCGCCCTCTTCTCAGCCCCTCTCCTCAGGCGGTCTCTGAGGCCCTCTCCCCAGGCACCTCAGTCCTCGTCCGGTGCCGGAGGATTGCCGAGGAGCGCCTCGATCGCGTCCACCGCGCTGCCGTCGTGGTCACTGCCCGCGTCGCCCTTGCCGGTCTGCACGTTGGCCGTGCGGTCGACCTCCAGCCAGGAGTCGGCGTGCGAGTTGTCGACCACCGTGACCAGGCTGTTGTCCGCGAGTGCCGGGGCGGCGCCCGCGCCGAGGAAGGCCGCGGCGAGCGCGGCCGCCGTACCGATACGGGCGGCCCTCACACGCCCGCGCTCTCCGGGACGAGCCGGTCGCGGGCGATGTTGCGCTCCAGCAGGGTGGTGGAGGCCCGCACCCCGATCCCGCTCGCCGGGTCCACCACGGGCAGCCGGCCGTCGGCGGCCTTCAGCCCGGTGAGCGCCGAGTCCATCGCCTCGTGCGCGGCGAACAGGCACGGCGTGCTGTAGATGGCGACGTCCACCCCGAGGTCGGAGAGCTCGCCGAGGGAGAGGCGGGGCGACTTGCCGCCCGCGATCTGGTTGAACAGCAGCGGCTTGCCGCCGACGACCTCGCGGATCCGCTTGATCCACTCCACGCTGCGCACCCCGTCGACCAGCACCACGTCCGCGTCGGTCGCGGCGAGCCGCTCGGCGCGGTGCAGGATGTCGTGCTCGTCGGTCGCGTCGGTGCGGGCGACGACGACCAGATCCGTGCGGGTCTCCAGGACCTGGTTCAGCTTCTCCAGGTACTCCTCCAGCGGGAGCACCTGCTTGCCGTCGGCGTGACCGCAGCGGCGGGGCCGCTTCTGGTCCTCCAGGATCACCCCGGAGGCACCGATGCGCTCCAGGTGCTCGACGACGTGGCAGGCGACCTCGGGGTCGACGTACCCGTCGTCGATGTCCACGAGGAGGTGGTGGTGCGGGAAGGCGCCCCGCAGCCGCTGGACGAAGGCCACCATGTCGGGCCAGGCGATGAATCCGATGTCCGGCAGGCCGTAGTACGAGGCGGCGAAGCCGAATCCGGAGACGAACATCCCGTCGTAGTGCTTGGCCGCGATCGACGCCGAGTACATGTCGTAGACGCCGATCAGCGGTGTGGTCCCGGGCCCGGCGATGCGGTCGCGCAGCTTCTTACCGTGGGTCAAGGTCCGGCTCCTTCTGTGGGTACGACACGGCGGCGGAGGCCGCCGCCTCTCACTGCCCTTTACCAATCCAAGAGCATCTCTAGGTACTCACATTGACTTGCCATGACGCCAGCTTTACTCACTGGAATGGCGCAATCCGTTCACCGCAGAAACGTCACTGGAGGAGCCGAACCGCCCAACCGTTCACCCGTCCGAGTGAGCGAGGAAAGTCCGGATCACGGCAGGTGGAGCACGCGCCGGTGGGGGTGCGGCGGCGCGGCCGCGCGCACCCGGCGTAGCCGTCCGTACCCGGTGCGGGCCGCCGCGCGCACCCCGGCGAAGCCGCCCCCGCCGCCGCGTGGCCGGCGAGCCGGCCGAGGGTCCGTACCGCGACGACGTCGGCCGGAACGGAGTCGTGCCGGTCCCCGGCGGTGGGCGCGCACGGGCGGAGGGGCGGGAGCACGCGATGACCTGAAGAGGCGGGTCCGCGGCAACCGGCGCGCATGTCACGGCCGATGGGCGCCGACCCCGGGTGACGGCCTTGAACGGGGCGGCCGTTGACCGTAGCCTCCCACGGGGTGAACGCCATTCCCGCGCATCTGGACCACCTCGTCCTCGCCACCCCCGATCTGGCCGCGTCCGTCGCCGAGTTCGCGCGGCGCACCGGGGTGACCCCCGCGCCCGGCGGAGCGCACCCCGGCCACGGCACCCGGAACCACCTGGTGGGGCTCGGCGGCCGGGCCTATCTGGAGATCGTCGGCCCGGACCCGGACCAGCCCGCGCCGGCCGGTGAACAGCCCTTCGGTGTCGGCCGGTTGCCCGGACCGCGCGTACTGACCTGGGCGATCAGCCCGCCGGACCTGGACGGGACGATCGCGGCCGCCCGTGCGCGGGGCTACGACCCGGGGCCCGCGCACCCGATGAGCCGCCGCACCCCGGACGGCGAGCTGCTGCGGTGGCGGCTGACCGGCAGCGAGCAGGCTCACCCCTCGGGCCTGGTGCCGTTCCTGATCGACTGGGGCGGCTCGCGCCACCCCGCCGACTCGGGCCTGCCGGTCACCCCGCTGCTGGAGGTGTCCGCGACCGTGCCGGGACCGGACGAGGTGCGCGGCCCGCTGGCGGCCCTGGGCACCGGGCTCGACCTCGCCGAGGGGCCGGTGGCGCTCCGCTTCACCGTGGACACGCCCCGGGGCCCGGTCACCTTCGGCTGACCGCGACACGCTCGCGTCACCACTGGCGGTGCGGGGTCCCGCCGTTCCCGTTCCCGTTCCCGTTCCCGTTCCTGTTGCTGCCGTTGCCGTTGCCGTGACCGCTGCCGTTGCCGTCGGTGCTGTCGCCCACGGCGTGGGGGCCGCCGCCGTCGGCCTGGTCCCCGTTCCCGTTCAGCTCCTTGTGCGGCTCCCGCCGGTGCGCCCCATGGCCGCCGCGCGCGTGCCCCCGCAGCCGCGAGGTGACGTCCTCCGGCGGCAGGAAGCGCGACCAGCGCTCGGGGAACTCGGACGGCATGTCCGGGTCGTCGGGGTCGTCCGGGAAGTCCTCCCCGGCCGCCCTGGCCCGCGCGACGTACTCGGCGACCTGTGCCTGGCGCACCCGCTCGTTGGCCTCGCGCGCGGCGGCCGTGGCGGCGGCCGGCCAGACCCGGTCGATCGCGGCGTTGACCGCCGCGCCGACCAGCACGGCGAAGGCGGACACCCCGATCCACAGCATGACGGCGACGGAGGCGGCGAGGGAGCCGTAGATCGTGGCGCCCTCGATGGTGTGCACGAGGTAGATGCGCAGCAGGAAGCTGCCGAGGACCCACATGGCGAGGGCGACCAGCGCGCCGGGCACGTCCTCGATCCACGGCGAGCGCACCGGCACGGACACGTGGTAGAGCGTGGTCAGGAAGACGACGGACAGGACGATGACGACCGGCCAGTACAGGACCTGTACGAGCGTCTCCGACCAGGGCACCACCCGTACCACCGCGTCCGGGCCCGCGACCATCAGCGGCAGCGCCACCGAGCCGATCAGCAGGGCGACGATGAACAGCACGAAGGACATGATCCGGGTGCGGACGATGCCCCGGACACCGTCGAGGCCGTACATGACGGTGATGGTGTCGATGAAGACGTTCACCGCGCGGGAGCCCGACCACAGGGCGAACAGGAAGCCGAGGGAGATGACGTCGGGCCGGCCGCCCTTTATGACGTCGTGCAGGATCGGTTCGGTGATCTCCTTGACGCCCTTGTCGGACAGGACGGTCCGGGAGGCGTCGAGGAGGTTGGTCTCCAGGCTGCCGATCGTGTGCGCGCCGGTCCAGGTGTCGACGTAGGCGAGCAGCCCGATGAGGCAGAGCAGCAGCGGGGGAACGGACAGCAGGGTGAAGAACGCGGCCTCGGCGGCGAGGCCGAGGATGCGGTACTCCATGCAGGAGTTGACGGTGTCCTTGAGCAGCAGCCAGGCGGTCCTGCGCTTGGACACGTTCCGGTAGAGAGCGCGGGCCCGGTGGAACCGTCCGACCGGCCGTTCGGGGGAATCACTTGCTGGCTGCACGACCCAAAGGTATCCGCAGCGAGCGCCCCCGCTCACCTCGCGGGGCGTTCCGGCGGCCGCCCGCGCGCGAGCCGCACACCGCTGTCCCGGTTCCTCCCGCCGCCCCGGCTCCCGTGTCACCCTGGAGGCCCGCACCGCCGCCGTTCCGGGTAGGTTCGCAGTCATGGCAGGCTTCTCCACCCACACCGTGACGAACCAGCCGCCCCCGCAGGCCGGCCACGACCTCTTCGCCACCGACCGTGCGCTGGTGGACGCCGTCGAACGGCACACGCCGGACGAGCTGCTCGGCGAGGTGCGCGCGGAGCTGTCCGCGCTGGGGCTGGCCGGCGGCTCGGCGCAGCTCCAGGAGTGGGGCAGGCAGGCGAACGAGCAACCGCCCCGGCTCCGCACCCACGACCGGTACGGCCACCGGATCGACGAGGTGGAGTTCCACCCCGCCTGGCACCGGCTGCTCGGCAAGGGCGTCTCGGCCGGACTGACCGGAGCCTGGGCCCGGCCCGCCGGCCATGTGCGCAGGGCGGCCGGGTTCCTGCTGTGGAACCAGGTCGAGGCGGGCACCTGCTGCCCGCTGTCCATGACCCACGCGGCCGTGCCCGCGCTGCGCGCCGATCCCGCGCTCGCCGCACTCTGGGAGCCGCGGGCGACCTCCACGGTGTACGACCCCGAGCTGCGGCCCGCAGCGCGCAAGCCCGGCGCGCTGATCGGGATGGGCATGACGGAGAAGCAGGGCGGCAGCGACGTCCGCGCGAACAGCACCCGGGCGCGTCCGCTCGCGGAGGAGGGCACCTACGCGCTCACCGGGCACAAGTGGTTCTGCTCCGCCCCGATGTCGGACGCCTTCCTGGTGCTGGCGCAGGCGCCCGAGGGCCTGACCTGCTTCCTGGTGCCCCGCGTCCTGGAGGACGGCACCCGCAACGTCTTCCTGCTCCAGCGGCTCAAGGACAAGCTGGGCAACCGGTCCAACGCCTCCGCCGAGGTCGAGTTCGACGGCACCTGGGCGCGCCGGGTCGGCGAGGAGGGGCGCGGAGTGCGCACCATCATCGGGATGGTCTCGGCCACCCGGCTGGACTGCGCGCTCGGCTCGGCGGGCCTGATGCGGCAGGCGGTGGCGCGGGCGGTGCACCACTGCGCGTACCGCGAGGCGTTCGGCGGGCGGCTGCTGGACAAGCCGCTGATGCGCAACGTGCTCGCGGATCTCGCGCTGGAGTCGGAGGCGGCGACCGCGCTGGCGCTGCGGCTGGCGGCGGCGTACGACGACGGGGGCGAGCGGGAGCGCGCCTTCCTGCGGCTCGCGGTGCCGGCCGCCAAGTACTGGATCACCAAGCGGTGCGCGCCCGTCGTGGTCGAGGCCGCCGAGTGCCTGGGCGGCAACGGGTACGTGGAGGAGTCGGGGATGCCCCGGCTGGTGCGCGAGTCGCCGCTCAACTCCGTGTGGGAGGGCGCCGGTAACGTGCAGGCGCTCGATGTGCTGCGGGCGCTCCGGCGGGAGCCGGGGGCGCTGGACGCGTGCCTCACCGAGATCGGGCGGGCGCACGGCGCCGACCACCGGCTGGACCGCGCGGTGAAGGACCTCTTCGGCGAACTCGCCGACCTGGAGGGCGCGGAGGGCCGGGCGCGACGGCTGGCGGAGCGGCTCGCGGTGGTGCTCCAGGGCTCGTTGCTGGTGCGGCACGCGCCGCCGGAGGTCGCGGACGCCTTCTGCGCCTCCCGGCTCGGCGGCGACCACGGCGGGACGTTCGGGACGCTGCCCGGGGCCCTGGACCTGGCGTCGGTGGTGGAGCGGGCACGGCCGGTCCCCTGAGTCGCCCCGCTCTCGGTGACGCCGGACGCCCTGGCCGAAAACCGCCGGTGACCGGCCAGGGGTGGTGCTGCGCCGACACGGCACCACCCCCGCCACACGGGCCGCCTCGGCCCGTGGACGCCACGCGGGGCGTCCTGGTCAAGTCTCGGGCGGGATCCGCCGGTTCACCAGGGTTGCAGGGGGTTGCAACTTGTCGGCGCACATGCGCGGAGTCTGTGCCTCCGGCCTGCCAGGCCCGGCACTATGTGAGGGACGACCGACCGGAAAGCGCCGCCCGGACGGCTGGAAGAGTGTGTACGACCCCCCTTCTCCCGGAGGAGAACCCGTGGTGAACCCGCCGATGAACGTGGCGCGCCTGGCCGCCGTGGACGCGACGCGGGCGGCGCGGGTCCTGAGCGAGGTGCGCGAGGCCGCGCTCGCCGGGCAGCGGGTGCCGCTCGCGCCTCGGCCGGTGATCGAGCAGTCCTGGGAACGGATGCTGCGCGGCGGCGTCGACCCGGACCGCGGCTTCAGATCCGGGCTGCTGCCGCCGGACGAGGTACGCAGGCGGCGCGAGGAGTCGCCGCTGCGCCATGTGCTGCCGGTGTTGCGCGAGGGGCTGCTTTCGGTCGCGGACGTCGCCCAGCACATCATGGTCGTCGCCGACGCGGACGGGCGCGTGCTGTGGCGCGAGGGGTCCGCGCCGGTGCTGCGCAAGGCGGACGGGCTCGGTCTTGAACCGGGCGCGGACTGGCGGGAGGAGGTCGTCGGCACCAACGGGGTGGGCACCCCCGCGGTCGTGCGGCAGCCGGTGCAGGTCTTCGCCGCCGAGCACTTCGTACGGTCGCACACCTCGTGGACGTGCACGGGGGCGCCGATCTCGGATCCACGGGACGGCCGGCTGCTCGGGGTGGTGGACGTGAGCGGCCCGCTGGAGACCATGCATCCGGCGACCCTCTCCTGGGTGAACGCGGTGGCGAAGCTCGCCGAGGCGCGGCTGCGGGAGTCGCACCTGTGCTCGCTGGAGCGGCTGCGGGCGGTCGCGGCGCCGGTGCTGGCCCGGCTGGACGGGCGGGCGCTGGTGGTGGACCGGGACGGCTGGCCGGCGGCGGTGACCGGGATGCCGTATCTGCGGCGCGTGACGCTGCCCAGGTCGCTGGTGCCGGGCCGGCGGTGGCTGCCCCCGCTCGGCTGGTGCGCGGCGGAACCGCTCGGCGAGGGCTGGCTGCTGCGGACCGACGAGGAGCCGGGCGCGGCGGCCGTCTCCCGCGTCGTGCTGGACCTGTCCCGGCCGGGGCGCGCCGCGGTGACCGTGTCGGCGTCCGGCTCGGTGGGCGGCTGGTCGCGGGAACTGAGCCCGCGCCACGCCGAGTTGCTGTTCCTGCTGACCGAACACCCGGACGGACGCGGGGCGGCGGAGCTGGCCGGGGATCTCTTCGACGATCCGTCACGTACGGTGACGGTGCGGGCGGAGATGTCGCGGATCCGGCGCTACCTCGGGGGACTTCTGCAGCATCGGCCCTATCGCTTCTCCGACGCGGCCGACGTCGAGGTCGTCCTCCCCGAGGACCCCCGTGACCTGCTGCCCCGCTCCAAGGCGGCGGCGGTGGCGCACCGGCGGGCGGCCCCGCGGAAGGAGCGGCCGCGGCCCGCGTGACGCCGGTGGCACGGCGCGTCCGGCATGACTTCCCGGTATTTGCGGGGTCTTCGCCCTGCGCGGACCGTCACTGCCGTAGCATCCCCTACGGGCCCGACCGCGGTGTCAACGCCACGACCGGCGGGCGCAGTTGACCCACCTCGGCAGGGGGCCGGGGCGACGGCGCGCGCCGGAGCGAAAGGGCCCTGAAGAGGGGACGACATGAAGCGACGCGGCAGACATCGCCGGCGCAGGCGGGGCGCGGCCCTGCGCGCCGTACTGGCCGGGACCGCGCTGGCCCTGACCGCGGCGGCCACCGTGATCAGCGCCTCCCAGGCGCAGGTCACCGAGCGTCCCGGCGCGCTGAAGCCGCTCACCTCCGCCGCGGACACCGGCCGGCTGCGGCTGCGCGAGCACCTGGTACCGGCCCGTGCCCTGGACACCCTGGCGGCCTCGATGGGCCGGCCGGTGGGCGTGACCGCCGTGCTCGCGGACACGGACCGCACCCTGCGCGAGGGGTCCGGCTGCGACGACACCGACCGCGCCTCCCTGCCCGTCGCGCCCGCCCCCGGCCGTGCCTACTGCTGGGACCCGGCCGACACCGGGGCCACGGGCTGGCGGCCGGCCTCGGTGGCCACCTCCGGGGACGCCGGCACCGGGGTGCGGGGCACCCACCGGGTCCTGCTCAGCGGCTGGACCCACAGCACCCGCACCGGCCCGAGCGCCGAGCGGGGCCTCGCCCGGGTCGCCTTCGTGGACGCCGACGATCCGGACCGTCCCGCCTACCGCTGGGTGCTGCTGGTGGTGCCGGTGGACGGCGGCCACGACTACCGGGGTCTGGGCTCCCGGGTCTCCTCCATGGTCTGGTACCGGGACAAGCTGCTGGTCACCGCCCGCCATGACGATTCCGCCGCGTTGTACGTGTACGACCTCGGCCGGATCCAGCGCGCCACGGTCGACGGGCCCGCGATCGGCCGGGTGCGCGGCGGCTGGTCCGCCGACGGGTACCGGTACGTGATGCCCGCGGTCGGCAGCTACAGCTTCACCGCGGGCCGCTGCTCCGCCACCGGGGCGCCCTGTCCCGGCGCGCTCGCCCTCGACGCGGGTACGGCGCCGGCCAGCCTGGTCGCCGCCGAGTGGACCTCCCCGGGCGGCGAGCGCCCCGCCCGGCTGTGGCGGTACCCGTTCAGCGCGGACCCGCGCCGCGAGGGGCTGTTGGCCGCCGGTGCCGGGGGCCTGGTGGACGCGACGGAGGAGTACCGGACCAAGGTGACCGGGATCCGGGGCGTGTTGTCGTACCGGGAGCCCGGCGCCCGGCGCACATCCTGGTATGTGGGACGGCTGCCCGGCTCGCAAGACGGGCACGGCGGGCTGTGGCGGCAGGACACCCGGGGCGCGAAGGCGGCGGAGTGCGGCGCGGACGCCACGCACCGCTGCTGGGCCGAGTCCGCGGGCTCCCTGTCGTACTGGCGGGAGACCGGTGAGGTGTGGTCCGTGTCCGACCGGATGCTGTTCGCGGTGCCGCTGGCGGGACTGGAGCGGTCACTGGGCTGACCCGCCGGCCCGTTCCCGGTCCGACCTCCCACGAAGGCGGGCGGGCGGTCGATCGACAGACACCGGGACGGGATGATTCCCTGGCCCGCATGAGCAGCGTCCCTGTCACCACCTGGTTCCTGGAGCAGACGTCCCCGGCCGATCTGCTGCCCGCCGCCGCCCCCGAGGGCGACGTGCGGATCGTACGGGCGGAGGTGCCCTCCCCCGAGTTCAACCGGTTCCTGTACACGGCCGTCGGCGGGGACATCCGCTGGACCGACCGGCTCGACTGGTCGTACGCGCGCTGGCGGGACCTGGTGGAGCGGCCCGGTGTCGAGACATGGGTGGCGTACGACCGCGGCACGCCGGCCGGCTACATCGAGCTGGAGGCGCAGGACGACGGCGCCGTGGAGATCCTCTACTTCGGGCTGCTCCCCGCCTTCCGCGGCCGCGGCATCGGCGGCCATCTGCTGGCGCGCGGCACCGCCCGCGCCTGGGACTTCGCCGAGCGCCGGCCGGGGCTGGCCCCGACCAAGCGGGTATGGGTGCACACCTGCGACAAGGACGGCGAGTTCGCCATGGCCAACTACCAGCGCCGGGGCTTCAAGCTGTACGACACCCGGGTCGAGCTGGAGCCGGACGTGCCGAACCCGGGCCCGTGGCCGGGCGCCCACTCGGCCTGACCTGTCGCGCCGAGACCTCCCGCCCCGTATGTGAGCCGACACACCCTTGTCTCGCGATTCGAGACAAGGGTGTCCACATGACGGAAGAAGCTGGACTCTGTCCAGATCGCCGTGACACGCTGCCGTCATGCCTGGAACTGGAATTGCCTTGGTGAGTCGGCGACACGTCGACCTCGGCCGCATGTCCAGCGCCATCTGTCCGGCGAGCTGACCTCTCCAGCGCCGCCGTTCCCCGCACCCCGCTTCCCGCTCGACCGCTGTCCGCGCCCGGCCCTCATCTCGAGCCGCGCGTGTATTTCCGTGCAGGTCAGAGCCTTCCAGCGCAGATTCTCCCTGTCCGCAGCCTGTCCGAAGGACGTAGCAGCCATGGCCGCCTCCCCACAGAACCCCGCCGCCTCCGCGCCCCGCCGCAAGGTGAGCCGTCACCGCGGTGAGGGCCAGTGGGCCCAGGGCCACTTCACGCCGCTCAACGGCAACGAGCAGCTCAAGAAGGACGACGACGGTCTCAACGTACGGACACGTATTGAGACGGTCTACTCCCAGCGCGGCTTCGCCTCCATCGACCCGAACGACCTGCGCGGCCGGATGCGCTGGTGGGGTCTGTACACCCAGCGCAAGCCCGGGATCGACGGCGGCAAGACCGCGGTCCTGGAGCCGGAGGAGCTGGACGACGAGTACTTCATGCTGCGGGTGCGGATCGACGGCGGCCGGCTGACCACCCGGCAGCTGCGGGTGATCGGTGAGATCTCCCAGGAGTTCGCGCGCGGCACCGCGGACATCACCGACCGGCAGAACATCCAGCTGCACTGGATCCGCATCGAGGACGTGCCGGAGATCTGGCGGCGGCTCGAAGAGGTCGGCCTGTCCACCACCGAGGCGTGCGGGGACACGCCCCGGGTGATCCTCGGCTCCCCGGTCGCGGGCATCGCCGAGGACGAGATCATCGACGGCACCCCCGCCGTCGAGGAGATCCACCGCCGGGTCGTCGGCAATCCTCTGTACTCGAACCTGCCGCGCAAGTTCAAGTCCGCGATCTCCGGCTCGCCGCTCCTCGACGTGGCGCACGAGATCAACGACGTCGCGTTCGTCGGGGTCGAACACCCTGAGCACGGACCCGGTTTCGACCTGTGGGTCGGCGGCGGGCTGTCCACCAACCCGAAGATCGGTGTCCGGCTCGGCGCCTGGGTGCCGCTGGCGGAGGTCGCCGACGTCTACGAGGGCGTCATCTCGATCTTCCGCGACCACGGCTACCGACGGCTGCGCAACCGGGCCCGGCTGAAGTTCCTGGTCGCCGACTGGGGCGCGGAGAAGTTCCGACAGGTGCTGGAGGACGAGTACCTCCGGCGCAAGCTGGTCGACGGCCCGGCGCCCGCGCAGCCCGTGCGGCGCTGGCGCGACCACGTCGGGGTGCACCGGCAGCGGGACGGCCGCTTCTACGTCGGGTTCGCGCCGCGCGTCGGCCGGGTCGACGGCACCACGCTGGCCAAGATCGCCGATGTCGCCGAGGCGCACGGCTCCGCGCGGGTGCGGACCACCGTCGAGCAGAAGATGATCGTGCTGGACGTCGAGCAGGAGCAGGTCGAGTCGCTGTCCTCGGCCCTGGAGTCGCTCGGCCTCACCGTCTCCCCGTCCACCTTCCGGCGCGGCACCATGGCCTGCACCGGCATCGAGTTCTGCAAGCTCGCCATCGTGGAGACCAAGGCGCGCGGCAGCTCCCTGATCGACGAGTTGGAGCGCCGGCTGCCGGAGTTCGACGAGCCGCTGACCATCAACCTCAACGGCTGCCCGAACGCCTGCGCCCGGATCCAGGTGGCCGACATCGGGCTCAAGGGCCAGCTGGTCCTGGACGACGACGGCAACCAGGTCGAGGGCTACCAGGTGCACCTGGGCGGCGCGCTCGGCCTGGAAGCGGGCTTCGGCCGCAAGGTACGCGGCCTGAAGGTCACCTCCGAGGAACTGCCCGACTACATCGAGCGGGTGCTGCGGCGCTATCTGGCCGAGCGCGCGGACGGCGAGCGGTTCGCCGTCTGGGCGGCCCGCGCATCCGCGGAGGACCTGTCGTGAGCGAGCGTGCCGCCCCCTTCTACTGCCCCTACTGCGGCGACGAGGACCTGCGTCCGAGCGAGGAGGGCCACGGCGCCTGGGAGTGCGGGGCGTGCAACCGGGCGTTCCGGCTGAAGTTCCTCGGACTGCTCGCGCAGGGGCTGCGCCGGGCCGACGACCAAGAGGCGAGCTGACATGACGACCCATCAGACAGAGCTCACCGACGACGAGTTGCGGGAGCTGGCCGAGCGGGCCGGGCGGGAGCTGGAGGACGCCTCCGCACTGGAGATCCTGCGCTGGGCGGTGGACACCTTCGGTGAGGGGTTCTGCGTCACCTCCTCGATGGAGGACGCCGTGGTCGCCCATCTCGCCTCCCGGGTGCGCCCGGGGGTGGACGTGGTCTTCCTGGACACCGGCTACCACTTCCCGGAGACCATCGGCACCCGGGACGCCGTGGCGGCGGTGATGGACGTCAACGTCCTCACCCTCACGCCGAGGCAGACGGTGGCCGAGCAGGACGCCGAGTACGGCCCGAGGCTGCACGACCGCGACCCCGACCTGTGCTGCGCCCTGCGCAAGGTGCGCCCCCTCCAGGAGGGCCTGGAGAACCACCGGGCCTGGGCGACCGGTCTGCGCCGCGACGAGTCGCCGACCCGGGCGCACACCCCGGTGGTCGGCTGGGACGAGAAGCGGCGCAAGGTCAAGGTCTCCCCCATCGCCCGCTGGACCCAGGACGACGTGGACGCCTACGTCGCCGAACACGGTGTCCTCACCAACCCGTTGCTGATGGACGGCTACGCCTCCGTCGGCTGCGCCCCCTGCACCCGCCGGGTGCTGGAGGGCGAGGACGCGCGCGCCGGACGCTGGGCGGGGCGCGCCAAGACCGAGTGCGGACTGCACGGATGACGGATCACCGGACGGGGTCCCGGCAAGCGGCCCAGGCCCAGTCCCGGACCGAGTCCCAACCCCAACCCCAGCCCCGCTCCCAGCCCAAGTCCCACTCCCACTCCCGCTCCCACTCCCACTCCCAGACTCAGACTCAGACTCAGACTCAGACTCAGGAGAACGACGTGACCACCGGAGCCACCGTCTGGCTCACGGGTCTGCCGAGCGCCGGCAAGACCACCATCGCCCATGAACTGGCGGGCCGGCTGCGCGCCGGGGGCCGCCGGGTCGAGGTGCTCGACGGCGACGAGATCCGCGAGTTCATCTCCGCGGGCCTCGGCTTCTCCCGCGAGGACCGGCACACCAATGTGCAGCGCATCGGCTTCGTCGCCGAACTGCTCTCCCGCAACGGCGTGCTGACCCTCGTACCGGTGATCGCACCGTACGCGGACAGCCGGCACGCGGTGCGGGGGCGGCACGAGGAGAACGCCACCCCGTACCTGGAGGTGCACGTGGCGACGCCCGTCGAGGTGTGCAGCGTCCGCGATGTGAAGGGGCTGTACGCCAAGCAGGCCGCGGGCGAGCTGTCCGGGCTGACCGGTGTGGACGACCCGTACGAGGAGCCGGCCTCGCCCGAACTGCGCATCGAGTCGCAGCACCAGACCGTGCAGGAGTCCGCGGCCGCCGTGTCCGCCCTGCTCAGCGAGAGGGGACTGATATGACCACGCTCGCCGAGGTCCAGGGCGGTACGGACAGCCCGTACGCCCTGTCGCACCTGGACGCGCTGGAGTCCGAGGCCGTGCACATCTTCCGTGAGGTGGCGGGCGAGTTCGAGAACCCGGTGATCCTGTTCTCCGGGGGCAAGGACTCGATCGTGATGCTGCACCTCGCGCTGAAGGCGTTCGCGCCGGCGGCGGTGCCGTTCTCGCTGCTGCACGTGGACACCGGGCACAACTTCCCCGAGGTGCTGGAGTACCGGGACCGCGCGGTCGAGCGGCACGGGCTGCGTCTGCACGTGGCCTCCGTGCAGGACTACATCGACCGGGGGGTGCTCAAGGAGCGCCCGGACGGCACCCGCAACCCGCTCCAGACGCTTCCGCTGACCGAGAAGATCCAGTCGGAGCGGTTCGACGCGGTCTTCGGTGGCGGGCGCCGGGACGAGGAGAAGGCTCGGGCCAAGGAGCGGGTGTTCTCGCTGCGCGACGAGTTCTCCCAGTGGGACCCGCGCCGCCAGCGCCCCGAGCTGTGGAACCTGTACAACGGCCGGCACGCGCCCGGTGAGCACGTCCGGGTGTTCCCGCTGTCGAACTGGACAGAGCTGGACGTGTGGCAGTACATCGCCCGCGAGGGCATCGCGCTGCCGGAGATCTACTTCGCGCACGAGCGCGAGGTGTTCCAGCGGGCCGGGATGTGGCTGACGGCCGGTGAGTGGGGCGGCCCGCGCGAGGACGAGCCGGTCGTCAGGCGCCTGGTGCGCTACCGCACGGTCGGTGACATGTCCTGCACCGGGGCCGTCGACTCCGACGCGACGACCCTGGACGCCGTCATCGCGGAGATCGCCGCGTCCCGGCTCACCGAACGGGGCGCGACCCGTGCGGACGACAAGCTGTCCGAGGCCGCGATGGAAGACCGCAAGCGCGAGGGGTACTTCTAACCATGAGCACAGTCACGACCGAAGCGCTGGCGGCCACCACGCTGCTCAGGTTCGCCACCGCGGGCTCCGTCGACGACGGCAAGTCCACCCTGGTCGGACGGCTGCTGCACGACTCCAAGTCGGTCCTCGCCGACCAACTGGAGGCCGTGGAGCGGGCGTCGGCGAGCCGCGGCCAGGACGGCCCCGATCTCGCCCTGCTCACCGACGGGCTGCGCGCCGAGCGGGAACAGGGCATCACGATCGACGTGGCGTACCGCTACTTCGCCACTCCCCGGCGGCGGTTCATCCTCGCCGACACCCCCGGCCATGTGCAGTACACCCGCAACATGGTCACCGGCGCCTCCACCGCGGAGCTGACGGTGATCCTGGTCGACGCCCGCAACGGCGTGGTCGAGCAGACCCGCCGGCACGCCGCGATCGCCGCCCTGCTGCGCGTCCCGCATGTGGTGCTGGCCGTCAACAAGATGGACCTGGTCGACTACCGGGAACCCGTCTTCGCGGCGATCGCCGAGGAATTCACCGCCTACGCCACCGAGTTGGGCGTCCCCGAGATCACCGCGATCCCGATCTCCGCGCTCGCCGGCGACAACGTGGTGGAGCCGTCCGCGCACATGGACTGGTACGGCGGGCCCACCGTCCTGGAGCACCTGGAGACCGTCCCGGTCAGCCACGACCTGGCCCACTGCCACGCCCGGCTGCCGGTGCAGTACGTGATCCGCCCGCAGAGCGCCGAGCACCCCGACTACCGGGGTTACGCGGGCCAGATCGCCGCGGGCAGCTTCCGGGTCGGCGAGGAGGTCACGGTCCTGCCGTCCGGGCGGACCACGACGGTCTCCGGCATCGACCTGCTGGGCGAACCTGTCGACGTCGCCTGGACCACCCAGTCCGTGACCCTCCTGCTGGCGGACGACATCGACGTCTCGCGCGGCGATCTGATCGTGCCGGCCAAGGACGCGCCGCCGACCACGCGGGACGTGGAGGCGACGGTGTGCCATGTCGCCGACGCCGCGCTGACCGTCGGCCACCGGGTCCTGCTCAAGCACGGCACCCGGACCGTCAAGGCGATCGTCAAGGACATCCCGTCCCGGCTCACCCTGGACGACCTGTCCCTGCACCCGCACCCCGGGCGGCTCGCCGCCAACGACATCGGCCGGGTGAAGATCCGTACCGCCGAACCGCTGCCCGTCGACTCCTACGCCGACTCGCGCCGCACCGGCTCCTTCATCCTGATCGACCCCGCCGACGGCACCACGCTCACCGCGGGGATGGTCGGCGAGTCCTTCGCCGCGCCGGAGCCGGTCAAGGACGTGGCCGACGACGGCGGCTGGGACTTCTAGGCATGGACTCCCACGGTTTCCGCGCCATGTTCGCGAAGGCGGGCGGGCGGGTCGGCAGCGGCGTCCTCGGCTGGGGATCGCCCCGAACGGAGTTCGGGGGAGGACAGGGCGGGGTGGCGCGATGTGTGCGCTGACGTACGCGCACCGCTCGCGCGCCCTCCCCCCGCACAGACGAAGACCTGCCGACCTCCCGGCCACGACCTGAGAGACCGTGACCAGCCGGGCCAACGAGAGGAACCCCTCCCGTGCCTGCCATCACCCCCCCGTTCCCGCGCCGCTCGGCAGTCGTGCTCGCGGTCCTGCCGCTGCTCACGCTCACCGCGTGCGGCTACGGCTCCGAGGCCAGGAGCGACGACACGGCCAAGGTCGCCCCCGGGGCCGAGAAGATCGACGGTCTCGGTTCCGTCAAGATCGGCTACTTTCCGAACCTGACGCACGGCACCGCGCTGGTGGGCCGGGAGCGGGGCCTGTTCCAGAAGGAACTGGGCGCCACCAAGGCCGAGTACGCCACCTTCAACGCGGGGCCCTCCGAGATCGAGGCGCTGAACTCCGGCTCCATCGACATCGGCTGGATCGGCCCGTCCCCGGCGATCAACGGCTACACCAGATCCGGGGGCAAGTTGCTGCGGATCATCGGCGGTTCGGCGTCCGGCGGGGTGAAGCTGGTCGTCGACCCGAAGAAGATCAGGTCCCTGAAGGACGTCAGGGGCAAGCGGATCGCCACCCCGCAGCTGGGCAACACGCAGGACGTGGCGTTCCTCGACTGGGCCGCCGGACAGGGCTGGAAGGTCGACCCGCAGAGCGGCAAGGGCGATGTCACGGTCGTCCGCAGCGACAACAAGGTGACGCCCGACGCCTTCAGGTCCGGCTCCGTCGACGGCGCCTGGGTGCCGGAGCCGACCGCGTCCCGGCTGGTCTCCGAGGGGGGCAGGGTGCTCCTGGACGAGTCCTCGCTGTGGCCGGGCGACAAGTTCGTGATCACCAACATCGTCGTGCGCCAGGCGTTCCTCAGGGAGCACCCGAAGGCGGTCGAAGCGGTCCTGAAGGCGTCCGTCGAGGCCAACAAGTGGATCAACGCCGAACCGGAGCAGGCGAAGCGGGCCGTGAACAGGCAGCTCGCGGACGACTCCGGCAAGGCGCTGCCGGCCGATGTGCTCGACCCGGCGTGGAAGTCCGTCCGGTTCACCGACGACCCGCTGGCCGCCACCCTCGGCACCGAGGCGGCGCACGCGGTCCGGACCGGTCTGCTGGAGAAGCCGGACCTCAAGGGGATCTACGACCTGACGATCCTCGACACGGTGCTCCGGGCCGAGGGCGAGAGCCCGGTCGACGCCGCCGGCCTCGGCACCAGCTGAATCCGCCCCGAAGACGTCCCAGGAGGTGACGACCATGGCCACGACCCTCGCCAAGGCCGCGCGGTCGGTGGAGTACGCCGCACGCCTTGAGCATGTATCCAAGTCCTTCGCCACACCGGGCGGGTCCCAGCTCGTCCTGGACGACATCAGCCTCGATGTCGCGCCCGGCGAGTTCGTCACCCTCCTGGGCGCCTCGGGCTGCGGCAAATCCACGCTGCTCAGCCTGGTGGCGGGCCTGGACGAGCCCAGCACCGGCACCATCCGCACCGACGGCCGCCCCGCGCTGATGTTCCAGGAACACGCCCTGTTCCCCTGGCTGACCGCCGGCAAGAACATCGAACTCGCCCTCAGACTGCGGGGAGTTCCCCGCCCCGAGCGGCGCGGCAGGGCCGAGGAGCTGCTCGAACTCGTCCGCCTCCAGGGCGCGTACGGCAAGCGCGTGCACGAGCTGTCGGGCGGCATGCGCCAGCGGGTCGCGATGGCCCGCGCCCTCGCCCAGGAGAGCCAACTCCTGCTGATGGACGAGCCGTTCGCGGCCCTGGACGCCATCACCCGGGACGTGCTGCACGACGAGCTGACCCGGATCTGGTCGGAGACCGGCCTGTCCGTGCTGTTCGTCACCCACAACGTGCGCGAGGCCGTGCGCCTCGCCCAGCGGGTCGTGCTGCTGTCCTCCCGGCCGGGCCGCGTGGCCCGCGAGTGGGAGGTCGGCATCCCGCAGCCGCGCCGTATCGAGGACGCACCCGTGGCGGAACTGTCCCTGGAGATCACCGAAGTACTGCGTGGGGAGATCCGCCGCCATGGCAAGCACTGATACGACGACCACCGGCGCCCCGGCGGCGGGCAGCGTGGAGGCGGGTCTCGACGCGCTGGAGACGACCCGGTCGAGCCGTACGCCCTGGCGCAGGACCCTGGTCGACAAGGTCCTGCCGCCGCTCGCCGCGATCGCCGTCGTCCTCCTGGTGTGGCAGGGTCTGATCACCCTGAGGATCGTGGACGACCCGACCAGGCTGCCCACGCCGGGCGCGGTCTGGGGCGCCTTCCGCCACGACTGGCTCCAGGGCAGGCTGCTCGGCTACATCTGGACGTCCGTCTCACGCGGTCTGCTCGGCTTCTGCCTCGCCCTGGTGATCGGCACCCCGCTGGGGCTGCTGGTGGCCCGGGTGAAGTTCGTGCGCGCCGCGATCGGGCCGATCCTCTCCGGCCTCCAGTCGCTGCCCTCGGTCGCCTGGGTGCCCCCGGCCGTGATCTGGCTGGGTCTGGACGACTCCATGATGTATACGGTGATCCTGCTCGGCGCCGTGCCGTCCATCGCCAACGGGCTGGTGTCCGGCGTGGACCAGGTGCCCCCGCTGTTCCTGCGCGCGGGCCGCACGCTCGGCGCCACCGGGGTCAAGGGCACCTGGCACATCACGCTGCCGGCCGCGCTGCCCGGCTATGTGGCGGGCATGAAGCAGGGCTGGGCCTTCTCCTGGCGCTCCCTGATGGCCGCCGAGATCATCGCGAACTTCCCCGACCTCGGCACCGGTCTCGGCCAGCTCCTGGAGAACGCCCGCACGGCCAGCGACATGGCCATGGTGTTCGAGGCCATCCTGCTGATCCTGTTCGTCGGCATCGCCATCGACCTGCTGATCTTCAGCCCGCTGGAGCGGTGGGTGCTGCGCAGCCGCGGCCTGCTGGTGAGAGGCTGATCCGGATGGCAGCGCCCGTGCTCCTCGTCATCGCCCACGGCAGCCGCGACACGCGGCACGCCGCCACCGTGCACGCCCTGGTGGAGCGGGTGCGCGCGCAGCGCCCCGGGCTGCGCGTGGAGACCGGCTTCCTGGACTTCAACGTGCCGTCCGTGCAAGGCGTGTTGCGGTCCCTGGCGGCGGAGGGCGTCCGGGACGTGGTGGCGCTGCCGCTGCTGCTCACCCGCGCCTTCCACGCGAAGGCCGACATCCCGGCGGTGCTGCGGGCGGCGCCGGCCCGGCTGCGGATCCGGCAGGCGGAGGTGCTCGGCCCCTCGCCACTGCTGCTCACGGCGCTGGAGCGACGGCTGTACGAGGCCGGGCTCAGCCCCTCGGACAAGTCCTCGACCGGGGTCGTACTGGCCTCGGCGGGGTCCAGTGACCCGGAGGCGATCGCGGTGATCGCCGACATCGCGCGGGAGTGGTGGCACACCGGTTGGTGCGCCGTGCGGCCCGCGTTCGCCTCCGCCCGTCTGCCGCGCACCGAGGACGCCGTACGGGAGCTGCGCGCGCTCGGCTGCGCGCGGGTCGCCGTCGCGCCGTACGTCCTGGCCTCCGGCTTCCTGCCGGACCGCATCGCGCGCGGCGCGGCCGGGGCGGACGTCCTCGCCGAGGTGCTCGGGCCCGCGCCGGAGGTGGCGCGGCTGCTGCTGCGCCGGTACGACGCCGCGTGCCGCCCGGCGCTCCACGCGCTCGGCGCCTGAGGGGCCGCCACCGCCCCGGGGCGGCCGGCGGTCACAGTCCCAGGGCCTGCACCAGCTGCCGGGTGTAGGCGAGGCTGGCGGTGCCGGCCGACGCCCCGATGCAGATGTCGTCCAGGGCGGAGCGGATGCGGCCGCGGTTGGGCGGCAGTCCGTCGTCGGCGGATTCCGCGAAGGCCGCCTCGATGATCTGGCCCTGGCGGACCAGCCCGGGGCACTCCCTGCGCAGCGCCTCGGTGAGCCGGGCGGAGACCGCGATCAGGGCCTCCAGCGGCGGCGTGCCGTGGGTCAGGTCGAGGCCGACGAACTCACCGTACTGTCCTGGTCCGTTGAGGTGTCCGTAGTCGTAGGTGCTCATGTCCAGTCCTCGCTCGTGGATCAGAGGTAGGCCGAAAATCGCCACTCCCGCGGGTGGCCGGGTGTCCGCCGACGGCCCCGGCCGCGCTAGCGGAACGGGCCGCACACGCTCCGGTGCGGGGATGGGCGGTGCCGTTCCGGCCGTCCGGCGTGCTTCACCCTAGGGACAACGGGACGGACTTGTCGCGTTGTTCGCGGAGCCGTCCCCGTACGAGTGAGGGCCGTGGTAAAGACCGTCGCGGTCCGGCGTTCCCCTGTGACGTCGGACCGCGACGGCACTTCGTTCTGCGCCGGGGGTGACCCGGGTGTCACAGGGGGCGGTCGCGTCGAGCCTCCTCAGGGGCGGTTATCGGCCACCGTGGAGGAGGTCCGTTCGAACTCCGGTTCAGGGAAAGCGGAATCGACCGTTCGGGATCGTTCCCGCGTACGCCCAAGGGAAGCTCAGGCCGACGCCCGCCGCGCCTCGTCGGCCAGCCGGACGAGGTCGGCGAGCGGCAGGGAGCCGGGCGCCCGGTGCTCGCGGGCGAAGGTGCCGGCGAGGCGCTGGAGGAGTTCGTTCAGCGGGGTGGGCACGCCGTGCAGCCGGCCGAGCAGGACGATCTCGCCGTTGAGGTAGTCCGCCTCGATGCTGCCTGTGCCGCGCGCCAGGGACTGCCAGGAGGAGCCGCCGCCGCGCGGGGCACCCTCCAGCGGAACCAGGGTCACCTTGTCTGCGCGCACCGCGCGCTGCTCCTCGCCGCTCGCGTGGGCGATCCCGGCGGCGGCCAGCACGGCCTCCCCCTCGGCCCGTACCCGGGCGTACAGCTCTTCGGCGGCCGTGCCCTCGATGGGGCCGCTCACGGCCTCCTGCGCGTTGGCGAGGTTGCCGAGCAGCTTGGCGTACTGCCAGCGGGCCACGTCCGGCACGACCGGCGCCTCGAAGCGGGCGCCCGTGAGGTCGGCGGCGATCCGCCGGGCGGTGTCGTCGGTGCCGCCCTCGGCGCGGCCGAGGTGGAGGATGCCGGTGAGCGGGGTGCCCGGGGCGGAGACGACGCCGGGCTCCACGAAGGTGGAGGGCAGCCAGACGCAGACGCCGTACACCCGGCAAAAGCGGCGCAGCGCGATCCGGGGGCTCTCCACTCCGTTCTGGAGGCAGAGCAGCGGCAGCCGTTCACCGGCGGTGCCGCCACCGGCCACCGGGGCGCCCGCCCAGGCGTCCAGCGCGGCCGCGGCGTCCTGGGTCTTCACGGCGAGCAGCAGGACGTCGTCGGCGCGCAGCTCGCCGAGCGGCTCCGGGCCCTCGACGGCCGGCAGCCGGTACGTCGACTCCCCTTCGGGGACGCGCAGTCGCAGGCCGTGCTCGCCGAGTGCCGCCAGGTGCCCGCCGCGGGCGACGAGGACGACCTCGTGTCCGGCCTGGGCCAGCCGTCCGCCGACGGTGCCGCCGACCGCCCCCGCTCCGATCACGATGTAGCGCATGGACCCGGTCCCCTCACCCTCGCTCACGCCGGTGGCGCGGTCAGCTCGGCGAGCCTGACCACGGTGTTCCAGTTCCGGCTGGTGGCGACCAGGTCCTTGGTGGCCCGCGGCCGGTTCAGCGCCTCGGCGAGCCTGGAGCGGCCGAGGCCGTCGGGCGCGTACAGGTACAGGCAGCGGTCCCCGATGCGGAACTCCTCCGGGAGATGGGCGGCTTGGTCGACATGTGCGTAGCGCTCGGGGGTGACGGGCGCGGAGAAGTAGGTGACGTGCAGCTGTCTGCCCTCCAGTTCGGCGGCCGGGAAGGGGCAGGCGCGGACCACCTCGGCCAGATAGGCGTGGTCGCGCACGAGCACGTCCACCGGGAAGCCGAAGCGTTCCTCGATCGCCCGGGTCAACTCGCCCGCCAGGGACTCCTCGTCTCCCCGGTCGGCGGTGAACACGGCCTGTCCGCTCTGGAGATGGGTGCGGACGCCGGTGTGTCCCAGAGTGTCGAGCAGTGCGCGCAGGTCGGCCATCGGGAGCTTCCGGTTGCCGCCGACGTTGATCCCGCGCAACAGCGCCGCATAGGTCGTCACACGGTGAGTCTAGAGCGGCCGTCGTGCCCCGTGGGGGCGGGCACGACGGCCGGTACCCGGCCCCCGTGGGGCGGGCTGCGCGAAACAATGCCGCTTCGGCGGGGGCCGGATCAACCTCTGAACGCAGCTGTGACTTGTTCAACAAGCTTTCGTAATCACAAAGTGGATCTCTGACGGCGGAACGGACATCCCATGACGTCCGGCGGGGCCGGGCCCGCCCGAGTGGGAGACTGACCGGGGGAAACGGCGGGTGCCGGCTCCCCGGGAACGGCTTGAAGCAGACGGTGGCACGGAGGCGGCACGATGGACGAGGCGCGGGCGCGGGACGTACTGGCCACGGCGGGCGTGCCCGCGGTGGCGGCCGGGGACGCGGCCCTGATCGCGCTCGGCGAGAACGCCGTGTTCGCCGCCGGTGACCTGGTGGTCAAGGTGGGGCGCGACGCCGAGCTGCTGGAGCGGGCCCGGCGCGAGGTGGAGGTCGCCGGGTGGCTCGCCGAGGCGGGCGTGCCCGCGGTGCGGGCGGCCGAGCCGGAGCCGCGGCTGGTCGCGGGCCACCCGGTGACGGTGTGGCACCGGCTGCCGGAGGCCGTGCGCCCCGCCGGGCCGCGTGACCTGGCCGAACTGCTGCGCCTGGTGCACGCCCTGCCCCGGGCGCCCTTCGCGCTGCCGCCGCGTGAGCTGCTGGGCGGGGTGGAGCGCTGGCTGCGGCTCGCGGGCGAGGCGATCGACCCCGAGGACGCGGCCTGTCTGCGGGCGCGCCGGGACGGTTTCGCGGCGGCCGCGGCCGCGCTGACGCCCCGTCTGACGCCGGGTCCCGTGCACGGCGACGCGCTGCCCCGCAACGTCCACATCGGGCCCGAGGGGCCGGTCCTGGTGGACCTGGAGACCTTCTCCGCCGATCTGCGCGAGCACGACCTGGTGGTGATGGCCCTCTCTCGCGACCGGTACGGGCTGCCCGCCGAGTCGTACGACGCGTTCACCGGGGCCTACGGCTGGGACGTGCGCGAGTGGGAGGGCTGCTCGGTGCTGCGCGGCGCTCGCGAGACGGCCAGCTGCGCCTGGGTCGCCCAGCACGCGCCGAGCAATCCCAGGGCCCTGGCCGAGTTCCGCCGCCGGGTGGCGTCGCTGCGGGACGGGGACGAGTCGGTGCGCTGGTACCCTTTCTGATCCCGTCGGCCGCACCCCCGCGGCCCGGTGCTCCCGGCCCGGTCCCGGTGCTCCGCCGCCGTCCCCGCAATCCCTCGGACGGCCTTCGTCACACCGTCTCGGGGGTCAGCTCCCGCAGCGGCCACAGCCCGTCCACCACCGCCGCCGCGTCCCCCTTGCGGCGCAGGAATGCCTGGAAGTCGGCCGCCCATTCCGCGTACCACTCGATCTGGCGGCGGTGCAGTTCGGCCGGGCCGAGCGCGGCGATCTTGGGATGCCGGACGGCTATCGCGGTGGCCAGGCGGGCCGCGGCGAGAGCGTCGGCGGACGCGTTGTGCGCCGCGTCCAGGACGACGCCGTACTCGGCGCAGACCGCTTCCAGGTTCCGCTTGCCGCGGCGGTAGCGGTCCGCCCGGCGGTCGATGGTGTACGGGTCGATCACCGGCGCGGGCGCGGTCCCGCCGAGGCGCTCGGCGAGGGACGGCAGCCGGTGGCGGCGCAGTTCGGCGGAGAGCAGGGTGAGGTCGAACGCCGCGTTGTAGGCGACGACCGGGACGCCCGCTCTCCAGTACGACACCAGGGCCTCGGCGATGGCGTCGGCCACCCGGTCGGCGGGCTCGCCCTCGGTGACCGCCCGCTCGTTGCTGATCCCGTGCACGGCGACCGCGTCGGCCGGGATCTCGACGCCCGGATCGGCCAGCCACTCCCGGTGGCCCAGCGGCTCACCGGACCTGACCTCGATCACCGCGCCGGTGACGATGCGTGCCTCGCGCGGCTCCGTGCCGGTCGTCTCCAGGTCGAAGCCGACCAGCAGCTCCTGGTGCCACCCCATGGGCGGTCCCCCTTCTCGATGGTGCGTTCCCCCAGTGGTCTCCACCCTCGCACGGGGCACTGACAATCAGAGGACCGCGTTCCGCTCTCCGGTGAGACCCGAGGGACAGATCAGGACACGGAGCGCGAATCAGTCCATGCCAGCTCGAATTCCTCACGGTACGTCGGGAACAGCCCGGCTTCACCCGTGTCGTCCGACTTGACCAGGCGGCTGCCGTTGCGCAGCACCAGGACCGGCGACTCCATCCCCCGCGCCCCGCGCAGATAGGACTGCACCACGGCGACGCCGTCGGTGCCGTCGCCGTCCACCAGGTAGGCGGTGAAGCGGGGCGTCTCGTCGTACACCTGGATCTGGAAGGCGTCCGGGTCGCGCAGCCGGGACCGCACCCGGCGCATGTGCAGGATGTTCATCTCGACGGAGCGGCTCAGTTCGCCCCGTTTCATCCCGAGTTCGCGCTCGCGGCGCTTGACCGAGCTGGAGGCGGGGTTGAGGAAGAGCAGCCGGACCCGGCAGCCGGACTCGGCGAGCCGGACCAGGCGCCGGCCGGAGAAGTTCTGCACCAGCAGATTGAGGCCGATGCCGATGGCGTCCAGGCGCCGGGCACCGCCGAAGATGTCCTCGGCCGGGAACTGGCGCATCAGCCGCACCCGGTCGGAGTGGACGGCGACCACGTCGGCGTACCGGTCGCCGACCAGGTCCTCGACCGCGTCGACGGGCAGCCGGCGCGCGGAGGGCACGTCACCGCCCGCGCCGAGCGTCTCCAGGAGCCGGGCGGAGGCGCGCTCCGCCTGGCCGAGCACCGCCTCGGACAGGGCACGGTTGCGGGAGACGACGTTGCGGGTCACCTCCAGCTCGTCCAGGGCTAGTTCGAGGTCCCGGCGCTCGTCGAAGTACGGTTCGAAGCAGGGCCAGTGCTGCACCATCAGCTCGCGCAGCTGGGGCAGCGTCAGGAAGCTCAGCACGTTGTCGTCGGCCGGGTCGAGCAAGTAGCCCTTGCGGCGGCTGACCTCGCGCACGGCGACCGCGCGCTGCACCCACTCCTGGCCGGCCGGTCCGGCGGCGGCGACCACCCACTCGTCGCCGTGCACGGGCTCGTACACCGGCCGCAGGACGGCGGCGACGACCGAGCGCAGCCGCTGTTCCACGAGGTTCAGCCAGATGTAGGCCCGGCCGGCCCGCTGGGCGCGGGTGCGCACCTCGTGCCAGGCGTCCGCGCCCCAGTCCAGCTCCGGCCCGATGGATCCCGCGTCCATCGGCCGCGCCAGGGACACCGCGCCGGGCGGGACGTCCGCGGAGTCTCCCTCGTGACCCTCGCCACCAGGGGGCAGCTCCAGCCCTCCCGAGCCCACCCGTGCACCGCCTTCCGCCCCCGGGCCTTTCCCGTCTCAACGATCAAGGAAGGGTACTCCGGGAGCGCCGCGCGGTGCAGCCGGATGGACAGGTCGGTTCCCCGCCTGCTTTGCTCAACTGCTCTGCTTTCGCAGTCCGTTCCCCACCGGACGTACACGGGGAGTGAGCGGTTTCATAGCCGGGGGTACCCGGCCGGGCCCGTTCCCGCTTTCGGGGAGACTTCGTGCCGTCTCGCGGACCGGCCCCCGGGCGGCCCGCCCACCTGGGAGAGTCGTTGCCATGCAGGTCTGGCCTGGAGAGACGTATCCGCTCGGCGCCACGTACGACGGCGCCGGCACCAACTTCGCGGTCTTCACCGAAGCTGCGGACCGAGTGGAGCTGTGTCTGCTGCACGACGACGGCTCGGAGACGGCGGTGGAACTGCGCGAGAGCGACGCCTTCGTACGGCACGCGTACCTGCCGGGGGTGATGCCGGGACAGCGCTACGGATTCCGGGTGCACGGCCCCTACGACCCCGGGCGCGGGCTGCGCTGCAACGCGGCGAAGCTGCTGCTCGACCCGTACGCGAAGGCGGTGGCCGGCGCGGTGCGCTGGGGCGAGGAGGTGTACGGCTACCATTTCGACGCGCCCGAGCGGCGCAACGACCTGGACTCGGCGCCGCACACCATGACCTCGGTGGTGATCAACCCGTACTTCGACTGGGGCGACGACCGGCCGCCGCGCACCGAGTACCACCACACGGTGATCTACGAGGCCCACGTCAAGGGCCTGACCATGCGCCACCCGGGCCTGCCGGAGGAACTGCGCGGCACGTACGCGGCCCTCGCCCACCCGGCGGTCATCGGACATCTGACCGATCTCGGCGTGACCGCGCTGGAGTTGATGCCGGTACACCAGTTCGTCGACGACCACCGGCTGGTGGACCTGGGCCTGGGCAACTACTGGGGCTACAACACCATCGGGTTCTTCGCCCCGCACAACGCGTACGCCTCCTGGGGCGACCGGGGCCAGCAGGTGCTGGAGTTCAAGTCGGCGGTGCGGGCGCTGCACGAGGCCGGGATCGAGGTCATCCTGGACGTCGTCTACAACCACACCGCGGAGGGCAACCACCTGGGTCCGACGCTCTCCTTCAAGGGCATCGACAACCCCTCGTACTACCGCCTCACGGACGATCCCCGCTACTACATGGACACCACCGGGACCGGAAACTCGCTGCTGATGCGGTCCCCGCACGTGCTCCAGATGATCATGGACTCGCTGCGCTACTGGGTCACCGAGATGCATGTCGACGGCTTCCGCTTCGACCTCGCGGCCACACTGGCCCGGCAGTTCCACGAGGTCGACCGGCTGTCCTCGTTCTTCGACCTGGTGCAGCAGGACCCGGTGGTGTCCCGGGTGAAGCTGATCGCCGAGCCCTGGGACGTGGGCGAGGGCGGCTACCAGGTGGGCAACTTCCCGCCGCTGTGGACCGAGTGGAACGGCAAGTACCGCGACACGGTGCGGGACCTGTGGCGGGGCGAGCCGCGCGCGCTCGCGGAGTTCGGCTCCCGGCTGACCGGCTCCTCCGACCTCTACCAGGACGACGGCCGCCGTCCGCTGGCCTCCATCAACTTCGTCACCTGCCACGACGGTTTCACGCTGCGCGACCTGGTGTCGTACGACGACAAGCACAACGAGGCCAACGAGGAGGGCAACCGGGACGGCGAGAGCCACAACCGGTCCTGGAACTGCGGCGTCGAGGGCGAGACCGACGACCCCGGCGTGCTCGCGCTGCGCGACCGGCAGAGCCGCAACTTCCTCGCCACGCTGATGCTGTCCCAGGGCGTGCCGATGATCAGCCACGGCGACGAGTTCGCGCGCACCCAGCGCGGCAACAACAACGCCTACTGCCAGGACAACGAGATCTCCTGGCTCGACTGGCCCGAGGACGGCGGGGCGCTGCTGGAGTTCCTGCGCACCATGGTGTGGCTGCGCCGCGACCACCCCGTGCTGCGCCGCCGCCGCTTCTTCCACGGCCGCCCGGTGGAGGGCGGCCACGGCGAGCTGTCGGACATCGCCTGGTTCACCCCGGGGGGCGCCGAGATGACCCGGCGGGACTGGGACGCGGCGGGGGAGTCCGCGCTGACCGTGTTCCTCAACGGCAACGCCATCTCCGAGCCGGGCCCGCGCGGGGAGCGGATCACCGACGACTCCTTCCTGCTGATGTTCAACGCCTCCCCGCGGCCGTTGGAGTTCCGGGTGCCGGTGAACCACGGCCGGCGGTGGCAGGTGGTGGTCGACACGGCCCGCGCCGAAGGGGTCCCGCCGGGTTCGGGGGCGAAGGCGGGGGCGGGCGACCTGCTGACGCTGGAGGACCGCAGCCTCGTGGTCCTCCAGCGTCCGGCGTAGGAGGACATAGGCCATGTGGGTGAGCGCGAATCGGCCGCCTCGCCCACCGGCCCCGTCCGGGTGACACGAAACGCGGCGGGGCGGGTACGTAGGTCCCCATGACCTCTGCGCGACCCGGACCGGGGATGCCCACGGCCACCTACCGGCTCCAGCTCCAGCCCGCCTTCCCGTTCTCGGCCGCCGCGGCGGCCGTCCCGTACCTGGCCTCGCTCGGCGTCTCCCATCTGCACCTGTCCCCCGTCCTGGAGGCCGTCCCGGGTTCCACGCACGGCTACGACGTGGTGGACCACGGCCGCGTCCGCGCGGAACTCGGCGGCGAGGAGGGGCTGCGCGCGCTGTCCCGGACCGCCCGGGAGCACGGCCTCGGCCTGGTCCTGGACATCGTGCCGAACCACATGGCGATGGCGCCCGGCCACAACCGCGCCCTGTGGGAGGTGCTGCGCGAGGGGCCGGGATCGCCGTACGCCCGCTGGTTCGACATCGACTGGGACGCCGGGGGCGGGCGGGTGCTGCTGCCCGTCCTCGGCGGCCCGCTCGGCACCGAGCTGGAACACCTGAGGGCCGACGGCGACACGCTGCGCCTGCGGGACCAGGTCTTCCCGCTGCGCGCCGGCACCGAGCGGCTGCCGCTGCCCGAGCTGCTGGACGCCCAGTGGTACCGCCCGGTCTGGTGGCGGCTCGCCCGGACCGAGCTGAACTACCGGCGGTTCTTCAGCATCTCGGAGCTGATCGGGGTGCGGGTGGAGGACTCCGAGGTGTTCGACGCCACCCACGCCAAGATCCTCCAGCTGCTGGACGAGGGCGTGGCCGACGGGCTGCGCGTCGATCATCCCGACGGGCTCGCCGACCCCGACGGCTACCTGGCCCGGTTGCACGAGGCGAGCGGCGGCCGCTGGACGGTGATCGAGAAGATCCTCGCCGACGACGAGCACCTGCCCCCTTCCTGGCCGGTCGCGGGCACCACCGGCTACGACGCCCTGCGCCGGGTCGACGGCCTGTTCACGGACCCGGACGGGGCGGTCGAACTCCTCACGGAGTACCGCGGGTTCGCGGCCCCGCAGCAGGACCGCGGCGGCGCCTGGGACGCCACGGTCCGCCGCGCCGCCTACAAGGTGCTCACGCACGAGCTGGCCACCGAGACGGAGCGGCTCACCCGGGTCGCGGCACGGCTGTGCGCCGGCTCTCCGGACCTCGCGCTGCGCGACCGGGCCCCCTGGGCCCTGCGCACCGCCCTGGAGGAACTCCTGGTCCGGATGCGGGTCTACCGGCCGTACGCCTCCGGGGACGCGGCCGCCGTCATCACCGAGGAGGCCGCCGAGGAGGCCCGGCTCGCCTTCGCGGTCCCCGAGGAGGCCGCGGCCGTCGACCTCGTGCGCGGGCTGCTCGTCGAGGCGCCCGGCGATCCGGCCGCGCCGGACCACGCCGACCGGCTCGAACTGCGCACCCGGTTCGCGCAGACCGCCTCCGCGCTGCGGGCCAAGTCGGTCGAGGACACGGCGTACTACCGCTACGTGCCGCTGCTGTCGGCGACCGAGGTGGGCGGCGACCCGGGCCGGCCGGGGATCTCCCCGCGCGAGTTCCACGCGTACTGCGCCCGCGTCCAGCACGAGCGGCCGCGCACCGGTACGGCCGTCACCACGCACGACACCAAGCGCAGCGCCGACGTCCGCGCGGCCCTCGCCGTCCTCACCGAATGCCCCGGCCGCTGGGCGGAGCTGGTGACCGAGGTGACCCGGTCCGACGAGGGCTCCCCGGACCGGCAACTGGCCTGGGCGGCCTGGCAGACGGTGTTCGGCCTGGGCGTGGCCGACGAGGAGCGGGTGGGGCGGTACCTGCTGAAGCATGTGCGCGAGGCCGGCATGTACACCAGCTGGACCGAGCGGGAGGCGCCGTACGAGGAGGCGGTGGCGGCCTTCGTCGCGGCCGGACCCTGCGGCCCGCCCGGCGAACGCGTGACCGCCTTCCGCAAGTCGCTGGAGCCGCACATCCGGGCCAACGTCCTCGGCACGGCCCTCGCGCACCTGACGATGCCGGGCGTCCCGGACGTGTACCAGGGCGCCGAGGGCGAGTTCCGCGCCCTGGTGGACCCGGACAACCGCCGCCCGGCGTCCCTGCCGCCCGGGAACCCGGGCGAGAAGGCCGCGCTGACGCGCGCGGCGCTGCGGCTGCGCGCCCGCAGGCCCGACGCCTTCGGTGCGTCCGCCTCGTACGACCCGCTGTCCGCCGAGGGCCCGGCGGCGGAGCACTGCACCGCCTTCACGCGCTCCGGGGAGGTGGTCACGGCGGTGACCAGGCTCTCGCTGCGGCTCGCGGAGTCGGGCGGCTGGCGGGACACGAGCCTGCCGCTGCCACCCGGCCGCTGGACCGATGTGCTTTCACCGGCGCGGGAGTTCACCGGCCGGGTACGCCTCGCGGACCTGTTCGGAGCGCGGCCGGTGGCGCTGCTGGAGCGGATCACCCAGGAGTGAGGGGCAGCCGGTCGGGCCGCCCCGGAAGGCCGCTCACGGCGGGCCAGCGGGCGCGCAGCAGCTCCACGAGGGCCGCGGCGGCCGCCGTGGGCGCCGTGCGGGCGTAGACGGCCAACGGGCGCCGCCAGGACGGCTCGGGGGTCAGGAGCACACACTCCTCACCCACGGCGCCGCGCACGATGTGGGCGGGCGCGGCGCACACGCCGACCCCGGCGGCGGCCATCCGCACGGCCGTCGAGGACTGCTCGGTCCACACGGCGGTCCGGGGCGCGAACCCGGCCCGCCCGCAGGCCCAGTCGAGGAACCGGACGCCGTGCACGACGGGCTCCATGGCACAGCGGACCCAGGCACGGTCGGCCAGCCCGGACAACGTCACCGCCGAACGCCCGGCGAGCCGCTCGTCGAACGGCACCACCAGGACGATCTCCTCCGCGCCGATCGGTACGACGGCGCCGATCGGCTCGGCGGGCTCGGGCCCGACGGCGAGGTCGGCGGTGCCGCGCCGCACGGCGTCCTCCAGGGCCTCGGCGGTGGCGTACTCGTGCAGCCGCAGCAGGACCCCCGGGTGGGCGGCGCGCCAGCGGGCGAAGACGTCGGGCAGGGCGCCGACGGCGATGGAGTGCAGTGCGGCGACGTGCAGTTCGCCGCCCTCGGCCCCGGCGGCGGCACGGGCCGCGCGGCGCGCCCGCGCGGCGCTGCGCACGGCGAGTTCGGCGTGCGGCAGGTAGGCGCGGCCCATCGGCGTGAGCCGGGCGCCCCGGGGCAGCCGCTCCAGCAGGGCCCCGCCGACCTCCTTCTCCAGTGCCTTGATCTGGTGCGAGAGCGCGGACTGCGTGACATGCAGGGTGTCGGCCGCGCGCGTGAAGGACGCCTCCTGGACGACCGTCACGAAGTACTCCATCTGCCGCAGGCTCAACTTCGTGTCCTCCCATGAGCATTGCGTATGGATTCCACAAGAACATTGCCTTGGACTCATGGCAAGGGGTGGCCGCAGGCTGATGGGCATGAGCACGGACACAGCGGACGGCACGGACAGGGTGGACGGCACGGACACCGCGGATGTCGTCGTGATCGGGGGCGGTACGGGCGGCTACGCCACCGCGCTGCGCGCCGCCGCCCTCGGTCTCGGCGTCGTCCTCGTGGAACGCGACAAGCTGGGCGGCACCTGCCTGCACCGCGGCTGCGTCCCGAGCAAGGCGATGCTGCACGCCGCCGAACTGGTCGACGGCATCACCGAGGCACGGGAGCGGTGGGGGGTGCGGGCCACGCTGGACTCCGTCGACTGGCCGGCGCTGGTCGCCACCCGGGACGACATCGTGTCGCGCAACCACAGTGGGCTGCGGGCGCACCTGGCGGAGGCGGGGGTACGGGTGCGGCCGGGCAGCGCGCGGTTGACGGGGGCGCGGACGGTGCTGGTGGAGGCCGGACGGGAAGAGGGCTCGCGAGCCGGGAGCGCGCCCAGCGTGCACCACCTCACCGCGCGCCGTGGCATTGTCCTCGCCACCGGTTCACGCCCCCGCGCGCTCCCCGGGCTCGTGCCGGACGGGCGGCGGGTGGTGACGAGCGACGACGCGCTGTTCGCGCCGGGGCTGCCGGACTCGGTCCTGGTCCTCGGCGGGGGCGCCATCGGCGTGGAGTACGCCTCCCTGCACCGCTCCCTGGGTGCGGAGGTCACCCTGGTGGAGGCGGCCGAGCGGCTGGTGCCCCTGGAGGACCCTGACGTCAGCCGGCACCTCACCCGGGGGCTGCGGGGGCGGGGCATCGACGTCCGGACGGGGGCACGGCTGCTGGACGCGCGGGTGCTGGACGACGGTGTACGCGCCCGGGTGCGCGTGGCGAGCGGCGAGACCCGGACGCTGACGGTTCGGCGGCTCCTGGTGGCGGTCGGCCGGGTTCCGGTGACCGAGGGCCTGGACCTCGCCGCGGCCGGGCTCGCGGCGGACGCGCGCGGGTTCGTCGTACCGGCCGACTGGGACCGGCTGGAGACCGCCGTGCCGGGGATTCATGTCGTCGGGGATCTGCTGCCGCCGCCGTCGCCCGGTCTTGCGCACGCCTCCTTCGCCGAAGGGCTGGTCGTCGCCGAGACGCTCGCGGGGCTGCGGCCCGCGCCGGTCGACTACGCGGCCGTACCCCGGGTGACGTACTCCTCGCCGCAGACCGCCGCCGTCGGGCTCACGGCGGACGAGGCGCGGGCGAGGGGGCACGAGGTGACCGTGCGCGGCATGCCGCTGACCGCCCTCGCGAAGGGGATGGTGCACGGCCGGGGCGGGATGGCGAAGGTGGTCGCCGAGGCCGGTGGCGGGCGGGTGCTGGGGGTGCATCTGGTCGGGCCGCAGGTCTCGGAGCTGATCGCCGAGGCCCAGCTGATCGTCGGCTGGGACGCCGAACCGGCCGACGTGGCCCGGCACGTGCACCCGCATCCCACGCTCTCGGAGGCGGTGGGCGAGGTGTTCCTGGCGCTCGCGGGACGGGGGCTGCACCAGCGGTGAGCACCGCGAACGCGGTGGCACCGGCTCCGGTTGGCACATGCCGCGCGGGCATCCGGCCGGACGCTTGACAGCCACCGCGCACCGTGCGGGACTGGGAGGGCGAAGCAGGGCGGACGAATCGGGGGTGAGTCTCCTGCCGGAGCTGCGCTATCCCAGCGTTCCCGAACTGGTCGCCTGTGCGCAGGCCTTGGCCGCTTCGGAACCGCGGCTGTGCGCGCTGCGGCAGGTGGGCCGCTCGCGCGCGGGACGTCCGCTGCACCTGCTGTCGGTGGGGCACGCGCGGCGGTCGGTGCTGGTGGTGGCGGGCGCCCACGCCAACGAGCCGGCCGGCGGCTCGACCTTGCGGGCGCTGGCCCGACGGGTGCTCGCGGAGCGCGAGTTGCGCGCGGGCACCTCCTGGCACTTCCTGTTGTGCGCGGACCCGGACGGCGCCGCCCTCCATGTCACCCCGGCGCCGCGCAGCCTGCTCGACTACCACCTCGGCTTCTACCGGCCCACGGGCGCCGAGCAGCCCGAGTGGTCGCCGTCCGTGCTGCCGCCGGACCGGCTGCCGCCCGAGACCCGGGCCCTGACCGGGGTGATCGACGAGCTGCGCCCCTACCTCCAGGTGACCCTGCACGGCACCGATCTGGGCGGCAGCTGGGTGCAGCTGACCCGGGACCTGCCGGGGCTCGCGGAGCCGTTCGCCAAGTCCGCGGCCCAGTTGCACATCCCGGTGGAGACGGGCGCCTCGGACGCCGCGGGCTGGCCGGCGTCCGGGCCCGGGGTGCATGTGATGCCGGGGCCGGAGACGGGCGTCGCCTACCCGAGCATGCCGGACGACGCCCGGCACAGCACCTGGTACCGCACGCACCGCTACGGGGGCCTGACCGCCGTGGTGGAGGTGCCGATGTGGGCCAGCGACCTGGTGGACGACCCGGCCCCGCACCCGGCACCGGCCGCGGCGATACGGCGGCTGGCCCGGCGGCTGCTGCGCGACTCGCTGGAGGTGGAGCGGGTGCTCGCGGAGGCGCTGCCCCGGCTCGACGGCGCCGGGGGGCCGCTGCTGCGGGCCGCGCGCTGGGCGCTGGAACTGATCCCGGGCCTGGCCGAGGACTGGACCCACACCGCGCCGGCCGGCACCACGATGGCGTACGTCGGCAGCGTGGACGCGTTCGGGCGGCGGCTGCCGCTGCGGGCCGCCGCGATGCTGCTGCGGGTGCTGCGGGAGAGCGACGACCGGGCGGCGCCGGGCCTCGAACGGCTCGTCGCCGGCTGGTCCGACGCCTTCGCCCAGCGCTTCCGGGCCCGCTGGGTGCCCCTGGACCACCAGGTGGAGCACCAGTCGCGCACGGTACTGCTGGCGGCCCGGCAGGCCCGGGAGCCGGCGTGTCGATAGGGCCGCCGGTCAGTCGCCGAGGTCGAAGACGGAGCCCGTCCGCGCCCGCAGTTCGCAGGAATTGGTGTACGTCCGCCGGAAGTCGACCGCCCGGCCGTTCCAGCGGCCGCGCGCCGTGGCGGTGACCGGGGAGTAGATCCGCGGGCAGAACACCTTGCGGGCCGGGATGCGGTCGATGTCGCCGCGGGCCGCGGACAGTTCCGCGCACGCCTCGGCCGCGTACGGATGGCCGTGGGGCGGCAGGCAGCGCAGCAGGGCGCTGTGATCGCCGCCCGCCCGGTCGCCCGACCGGGTGATCGTGAGGTGCAGCCGGTTGCCGTGCGAACGCGGTGCCGCCTGGGCGGGGCCCGCGGCGAGGAGACCGGTGGCGGCCAGGAGCACGCCGGCGGCCGCTGCCGCTCTGGTGAAGTACGTCATGCCCGTTGCATCGGCAGGACGTCCCCCGCTCCGCAGTGCGGGTCACCCGTTCGAACGACCGCGGCGCCGCGGCCGCGCGCTCAGCTCAGCGAGAGCCGGTAGGCCACCCGCCCGAACGCCACCTGGTCGCCCTCGCGGACCGCGACCGCTCCGATCACCCGGCGGCCGTTGACCGTGGTCCCGTTGGTGGAGCCGAGGTCGCGCAGGATCCACAGCCCGCCCTGGTGGCTGAGTTCGGCGTGCACCCGGGAGACCGTCTCATGGGTCAGCCGCAGCCCGTTGCCGGGGTCGCGCCCTATGCGCAGCGGATGGCTGTGGGCCGGTCCCGGCAGCAGCAGCCTGGGCAGCCGCTCGGCCTGCCAGGCGCGGCGCAGCCGTACCGTGAAACCGGAGACCGCCTCCACGGTGCCGAAGACCGCGCGGGAGAAGCGGTTCTCGCGGGGCAGGTCGGCCACGAGGACGGCGAGTTCGTCGGCGTGCCGCGCGGCGAGCGCCAGTTCCATGCGGCGCACGAACGTCTCGTGCGACAGCCGGCCCTTGGCCGCGCCGTCCCGCAGCACCTCCAGCGCCGCCTCCCGCTCCGTGTCGGACAGCCGCGCGGACGCCGGGGCCGGGGCGGTGGGGAACTCGAAGGACGACGTCACGCCTGTGATTGTCGGTCAGTGGGCGGCGAGTGTCCAGAAAGGGGGCAACCGGCGCCCGCCCGGCGGTACTTCCGCGCGGCCCGCCGGAGGACGGCGCGCGACACCTGACGGTGAAGGCCCGGATTGGAGGGGAGATCGACGACGGGGGCGGGCACGATGGGAGCGCGGGACATCACGGGGAACAGACGAAGGGGAACCGTCCGTGCAGTTCGAGGTGTGGGCACCGCAGGCAGACCGGGTGACGCTCCGGTGCGAGGGCGCCGCCGAGGCGATGGCGCGCGATCCGGAGCGCGCGGGCTGGTGGAAGGGCGAGGCGGCGGCGGGTGACGGCGCCCGGTACGGGTTCGCGCTGGACGACGGTCCGGTGCTGCCCGACCCGCGCTCGCGCCGGCAGCCGGACGGGCCGGACGGGCTCAGCGCGGTCGTGGACCAGCGGCGGTACGCGTGGCGGGTTCCGTGGCCGGGGCGGGCGCTGCCGGGCGCGGTGCTCTACGAGCTGCACGTGGGCACGTACACCCCCGAGGGCACGCTGGACGCGGCGGCGGCCCGGCTCGGTCATCTGGTGGAACTGGGCATCACACACGTGGAGTTGATGCCGGTATGCCCGTTCCCCGGGCGGCACGGCTGGGGGTACGACGGGGTGGCGCCGTGGGCGGTGCACGAGCCGTACGGCGGCCCCGAGGCGCTGAAGCGGTTCGTGGACCGGGCGCACGAGCTGGGGCTCGGTGTCGTACTGGACGTCGTGCACAACCACTTGGGGCCGTCGGGCAATCATCTCCCGTCATTCGGGCCGTACTTCACCGACACGCACACCACGCCGTGGGGCGCGGCGGTGAACCTGGACGCGCCCGGTTCGGACGAGGTGCGCGCGTTCCTCGTCGGCAGCGCGCTCGCGTGGCTGCGGGACTTCCGGCTCGACGGGCTGCGCCTGGACGCGGTGCACGCGCTGTACGACACCCGGGCCATCCACTTCCTGGAGGAGCTGTCTGCGGCGGTCGACCGCCTCGCCGCGGAGGTGGGCCGCCCGCTGTTCCTGATCGCCGAGACCGATCTCAACGACCCCCGCTTCATCACACCGCGCGCGGAGAACGGGCTCGGGCTGCACGCGCAGTGGAACGACGACTTCCACCACGCCCTGCACACCGCCCTGACCGGCGAGTCCCAGGGCTACTACGCGGACTTCGCGCGCGATCCCCTCGCCGCGCTGGCCAGGACACTCACCGGGGGCTACTTCCACGACGGCACGTACTCCGGCTTCCGGGAGCGGCATCACGGCCGCCCGCTGGACCGCGCGCGGGTCGCCGGGCACCGGCTGCTCGGCTACTCGCAGACCCACGACCAGATCGGCAACCGTGCCCAGGGCGACCGGCTCTCCGCACACCTCTCCCCCGGCCTGCTGGCCTGCGCGGCGACGCTGGTGCTGACCGCGCCGTTCACCCCGATGCTGTTCATGGGCGAGGAGTGGGCGGCGGGCACGCCCTGGCAGTACTTCGCCGACCACACGGACCCCGGCCTCGCCGAGGCGGTACGGCGCGGGCGGCGCCGGGAGTTCGCGGCGCACGGCTGGGCCGAGGAGGACGTACCGGACCCGGGGGACCCGGCGACCCGGGACCGCTCCTGCCTCGACTGGTCGGAACCCGGACGCGCGGAGCACGCCCGGATGCTGGACTGGTACCGCCGGCTGATCTCGCTGCGCCGCGACCAGCCGGACCTCACCGACCCGGACCTCGCCGACACGAAGGTGGCCTACGACCGGGAGGCCCGCTGGCTGGCCTTCCGGCGGGGCGACGTACGCGTCGCGGTGAACCTGGGCGGGGAACCGGCCGCCATCCCCCTGGGCACCCGCCCGGCCCTGGTCCTCGCCGCCTGGGAGCCGGTGGCGGCCCCGGGCGCGGACGGCATGCTCCAGCTGCCCGCGGAGTCGTGCGTGGTGCTCAGCCAGCCCTGAGGCGGCAAAGGCCCGTCACGGCTCCTCCCCGGCCGTCTTGAAGTCCGTCACCCGCTCCAGCAGGATCGGCTCCCACGCCCGGCGCAGCTGGGTGCGCAGCAGCGTCGGGTCGCCGGGGGCGCGGCCGTCGAGGCGGTCCATGAGGCGCAGCACCGTGTCGCAGCGGGCGAGCCACAGGCCGCGCAGGCAGGGGCGGGCGCCGTACCCGGCGAGGGTGGCGGCGCGGACGGCCGCCGGGGAGCCGACGGCGACGGCGAGCCCCGCGATGTCCTCGGCCGGGTCACCGAGCGCCGCCGCGGTCCAGTCGAGGACGCCGCGCACCCGCCCGTCCGCGCCGACCACCACGTGCTCGCCGGTCAGCCCGTGGTGGGTGAGCACCGCGACGCCGGGCTGCGCGGCGAGCTGGGCGGCCCCGGCCGGGGTGAGCTGGTGCATCGGCGCGGCGTCGAACTCGTCGGCGGCGGCGAGCCGTTCGGCCGCGTGCACGGCCATCCGGCGCAGCGCCTCCAGGGAGCGCGGGGCGGCGCGCGGCACGCCGAGCGACTCGGCCTGCCGTACCGGCACCGCGCGCAGCCCGGTGAGCAGCCCGGCGAGATCGGCCTCGCCGGCCGCCGAGACCTCGTGCTCCTCGGCCGTGCCGCCGGGCACCACGGTGTCCAGGGTGCAGGCGAGACCGGGCGCCCAGTCGGCGTGCGCGACACTGACCGGCACCGCGACCGGGACGTGCGGGCGGACCAGGGCGCGCAGCCGCAGCTCCCGGCGACGGCGGGTGGACGCCTCCCGGTCGGGGGCGAGGCGCAGCACCTGGCGGGTGCCGACCCACCAGGTGTACGCGTGCCCCTCGCGCACGGGCCGGACGTCGGGTCCGTCGCCCTGCGGGCCTTCCTTGAGCAGCGAACGGACCAGCTGGCGTACGGTGTCCGCGGTGGGGGTCGGTGCCTGGGTCATGGATCGCGCGTTGCCGTTCCGGGTGTCGTCGGGTGTGGTCGCCCTGGTCCCCCTGGGCTCGGGCTGGGGCCGTCAGTCCACTATCACCATCTCGCGGCCGGTGTTGTTGAGGCGGCGTCCGCCGTCCTCGGTCACGGTGACGATGTCCTCGATGCGCACCCCGAAGCGGCCGGGCAGATAGATGCCGGGCTCCACCGAGAAGCACATCCCGGGCACCAGCGGCAGCTCCTCGCCCTCGATCATGTACGGCGGCTCGTGCGTGGTGACGCCGATGCCGTGCCCGGTGCGGTGGATGAAGTACTCGCCGTACCCGGCCTCGGTGATCACCTCGCGGGCGGCGCGGTCGACCTCCTGGCAGGCCACGCCCGGCCGAACCGCCTGGTAGCCGGCCTCCTGGGCCTCGCGCACGATGTCGTGGACCCGGCGCTCCTCCTCCGTGGGCTCGCCGACGTGCACGGTGCGCGTGGTGTCGGAGCCGTAGCCGTCCTTCAGGCCGCCGAAGTCGAGGACGACCATGTCGCCGCGCCGGATGACGCGGTCGCCGACCTCGTGGTGCGGGTTGGCGCCGTTGGGGCCGGAGCCGACGATGGTGAAGTCGACCTGGGAGTGGCCGAAGCGGCGCAGCAGCGCGGCGAGGTCCCGGCCGATGTCGGACTCGCGGCGCCCGGCGAAGGTCACCTCACGGATCTCCTCGAAGGCCGCGTCGGCCGCGGCTCCGGCGGCCGCGAGCAGCTCCACCTCGGCGGCGTCCTTGACCGCGCGCAGCATGGGCAGGGCGTCGGTGAGCGCGGCGTAGGAGCTGCCGGGCAGGGTGCGCTGGAGGCCGAGGACGTGCATCGCCCAGGTGTTGTCGCTGATGCCGTAGCGGCCGCCGCCGTCGAGGAGCTCGGCGGTGACGGCGTAGGGGTCCTTGCCGTCGGTCCAGTCGCGCAGCGTGAGTGCCTCGCCCGCGGCGGAGTGCTCCGCGTCCGGGGCCTCCAGGGTGGGGACGACCAGCACGGGGTCCTGGCCGGGGGCGAGGACCAGGAGGGTGAGCCGTTCGGTGACGGCGGTGGGAGTGTAGCCGGTCAGCCACACCATGTCCGGTCCTGGTGCCACGAGCAGCCCGGCGAGGCCGGCGTCGGCCGCGGCGCGCGCGGCGCGCTCCATGCGGGCCTCGTGGTCGGCTGCGCTGAAGGGCGTGGTCGTACTACCGGTCATCCGGGCCTCCGGGCGGTTCTGGCTGGTCGGGCGGGTTCCGGGGCGCGCGGAAGGCGCCCCGGGCAGCATCCTGCCCGCCCGGACCGG
Organism: Streptomyces malaysiense; assembly: GCF_000980885.2. GTDB lineage: Bacteria > Actinomycetota > Actinomycetes > Streptomycetales > Streptomycetaceae > Streptomyces > Streptomyces malaysiense. Next base: position 58,749 of record NZ_LBDA02000020.1, read on the forward strand.
GCCACGCGAGCCGATCGGAGGATCCCACGTCCGCCGGGTACGGCGGAGTTCCGCGCGCGGCGGGTCGCGGGGGTGGGCGGGACGCTCGGCCCCCGGCCGTCCTCACCCGCCGGCCGCCGGGCGCCGCCGCGCTCAGGTCACGACGCCCGGCACCACCGTCAACTGCTGGAACCCACCGCCGCTGTGCCGCACGGTGAGCAGGACCTCGCTGCCGGGACGGGCACGGGCGACCGCCCGGGCCAGGCCGGCGGCGGTGTCCACCCGCGCGCCGCCGAACCGGAGCAGGACGTCCCCACGGGCCAGACCGGCCCGGTAGCCGGGACCGGGCGTGTGCACACCCACCACCAGCGCGCCGGGACTCCCGTAGTCGACGGCCTCCACCCCCAAGGTGGCCTGGGGACCGCTCTCCCGCGCGGACCCGGCCGCGGGACTCGACCCCGGCGCGCTGTCGCGGCCCCCGCCGAGCACCGTGGCACCGACCGCGCCGATGCCCACGCCGGACAGCACCAGCAGCGTGCCCGCGCAGGCGCCGAGCAGCAGGGTCCGAGGCCGCCGGCCGCGCCGGGACGCGGTGTGCGGGTGGTGGGCGGGGCCGCCGCCCGTCCTGGGTCCCCGGCCCGGCAGCGGCCTGGGCCGCAACGCAGTGTGTTCCATGGTTCGCTCGCCTCCGGCCGGTGACCTACCCGGCTCACCGGCCCGCGACGAGACTCGAACGAGTGAGACTGCGCGGAGGCCGGCGGCGGGTAGTCACTACGGACGCCCCGAGCACCGGCCCCGGCCCGCCGCCGCTCCCGCCGACCGCCGCTCCCGCCCGTCGTCGCCCCGGCCCGGCGGTGACCCGGTGGCCGGCTCAGCCCATGCGCCCTCCGTGGCCGCCCCCGTGCGGCGCGCCGTGGCCGAACCTCATCGCCTCGGCCGGCATGACGACGAACGGGCGCATCATGCCCATGTCCTCGTGCTCCAGCAGATGGCAGTGGTACATGAACCTGCCGTACGCCCCGTCGAAGCGGCCCATGACCCGCAGCAGCTGGCCGCCGGGCACCCGGAAGACGTCCTTGTACCCCTGCTCGTTGGGCGCGAGGGGGATCGCGGTGCCCGCGTCGTGGCGGACCGGCGCGCGGGTGCCGCCGGCCGCCGGGTCGAAGCCGGACACGTCGTAGGCGTCCCGGCCCAGCAGCTGGAAGTCGGCCAGGTGGATGTGCATGGGGTGCACGACGGGCGCGAGGTTGAGGAAGCTCCACTGCTCGTAGCTGCCCTCGCCGACGGTGAACCCGAGTCCGTCGTTGAAGGTCCGCGCGATGCGCCGGTACGTCTTCGTGGTGCCGTCGGGGCCGGTGAGCTGGATGACGCCGTCGGCCGGGAGGGTCAGCCCGTCCGTGCCGGTGACCTCGGTCATCTCCCAGATCTCGGGGTGCCCGCCCGCGCCCCTGGTGGCGGGCGGGGTGAGCACGACCAGCCGGTGGCCGTGCGGGAGTTCACGGGTGAGCCGGCGGAAGGAGCCGGACAGGACCTCGGGCAGCTCGAAGGTGTCGCGCTCGGCGGCCTCGTGGACCCGGAACTCCATGACGGCCGGACAGCGCACGTCGCCGGCCGGGTCGGGCACGCCCGCCGGCCGGCCGGGATCCTTGTTGACCAGCCGGAGGGTGCGGCCCGCCAGCCGCCGGAAGTCGACCAGCAGGTCGAAGCGTTCGGCGGGAGCCGCGGTCAGGGCGGGCAGTTCCGGGCCGAAGTCCACCGGCACGGGCCGCGGCAGCAGCCCTCCGTCGCTGCCGATCTGGTGCACGACGCCGGGCACCGGGTCGCCGTCCTCGTCGATCAGCACGAGGTCGAAGATGCGCGCGTTCGAGGCGTTGACCAGGCGGAAGCGGTACCAGGCCGAGTCCACCTCGGCGTACGGCCAGATGCGGCCGTTGACCGTGGTGTAGGGCCCGGTGAACGGGACGGACACCGGCTCGCCGGTCTCCGGGGCGCTCTCCCGCACGACGACCGTCTTGTGCAGCAGCCGTCCGTTGAGCCGCCCGTCCTCGTCGGTGTCGAGGTTGCGGTCGGCGAGCAGCAGCGGGATCTCCCGCTTCCCGGACGGCAGCCGCAGGGCGTCCTCCTCGTCGTCGCGGACGAGGTAGGTGCCGTAGAGCCCGGCCATCACGTTGAACCGGGTGATGTTCATGGCGTGGTCGTGGTACCACCACTGGGTCGCCCGGTGGTCGTTCGGGTACTCCGACAGCTGGGCGTCGCCGGAGCCGACGGCGTTGTCCGCCCAGCCGTCGTTGCCGCCGCCGGTCCGGGCGCCGTGCAGATGGGTCACCGACCAGGCGGGCAGGGCGGCGACGTCCTTGTCGGGTTCCGCCCCGCCGCGGCCGGGCTCGGTGGTGGCGGGCGCGGTACCGGGCGCGCGGAGCGCCGCCGCGACCGCGGTCACCGGGTACTCGGCGCCCTTGGGGATGCGGTTGGTCCAGGCGATGCGGATACGGCGGCCGCGCCGCACCTCGATGGTCGGGCCCGGGACATGGCCGTCGTAGCCCCACATCAGAGTGGGCGGCAGCTGCGGGTGCAGCCGCACCCAGGTCGGGCGCAGGGCGATCTCGGTCTCCTGCCGGACGTCGGCCGTGGTCGGCCGCAGCACCGGCGGCACGGTCAACGGCGCGACGTACGGCCGCAGTTCGTCCGGTGCCTGCTTCTCGTCCCCCGTGGCGCCGGTGATCCGCCCGACGGCCTTCTCGAAGATCTCGGTCAAGCTCGAACACCCCCGTGTTCTCGCATCGTGTCGTTCCCCTTGACGGTGAAGACCGCGAAGAGTCCGCCGAAGTTCCCCGAATGCCCTACTCCGTACGAGTAGATTCCGAAACGGCCGTTCAGCCCAGGGTGAGGAGCGGCCGCGCGGGCGGGCGCTCGGGCAGGAAGCCGTGGGCGCGCCGCGCCAGCCAGGTGTCCTTGTAACGGTCCACGCTGCGGTGCCAGTTAAGGATTCCGGCCAGCCAGTTCCGGAGGTCGTCGACGTAGCCGTCCATCGCCGCGCGGGCCTGCGGGGAGAGCCCGAAGTCGTCGTACAGCACGGGCAGTTCATGGGCGACCACGTGTTCGAACTGTCGCATGCGCTGGGTGGTCAGGTCGTGTACGACGCCGAGCGCGGCCGGGTAGTCGACGCCGAAGAAGTTCTGCACGACCAGGACGGCGTTGTGGATCTCGCCCTCGTACTCGATCTCCTTCTGGTACGAGAAGATGTCGTTGAGCAGGCAGGCGTAGTCGACGGCGGCGTTCTCCAGGGAGCGCACCGGGCCGCTGCGGTAGAGCTCCGGCGGGACCGCGGGGCCCCGGCCCGTCCGGCACAGGCTCAGCGTGAGGTCGGAACCGAAGGTGGCACGGCGCATCTCCAGGTAGTCGACCGGGTCGGGAACGCGGTTCTGGAGCTGGTTGGACAGCTCCCACACCCAGCTCTCGGTCATGGTGTCCACGGCGGCCTTGAGGACGCGCCGCTGCCCGGTGCTCATCGAGGCGGTGGTGCGGGCCCACAGGTCGCTCAGGGAGCGTTCCATGGCGTTGCCGGGGACGGGCGGGGCCTCGCCGTCGACGGGCATGCAGGCCGACAGCCGGGCGGTGGTCAGGCGGGCGGCGGCCAGGTCCCGGCGGTGGCCGTGGACCAGGGGGTAGTAGTCGTCGCCGTAGGTGCCGAAGGCGAGCCACTGGGCGCTGAGGTCCAGGGCCTCGGGGGTGGCGTCGGGGTCGAGGCCGGCGGAGCACAGGGCGAGATCGCAGGCGCGCAGCCTGTCCTCGTCCCAGACGCCCTCCTGGAGGATGCCCATCCGGTCGCACCAGGCACGCAGGTTGCGGCGGGCGGCGTCCAGGTGGGGGCTGAGCCCCAGCGCGAACGGCATGTGGAACTCGGGCAGGATCGAGGGGCCGACCTTCTGGTGGGGCACGTGCGCGTGGGCGCGCGTCCGCTCGTGCGCGGCGGCGGCGAGCAGGGCGCCGACCTGGGCGGCGGAGGTGCCGGGGCCGCCGGGCAGCCGCCAGGGCGAGTCGTTCCGCGCGCCCTTGTTCATGTAGCGGCTGGAGCGCAGGTGCCATTCGTGGCCGCCGCTCTGCCAGTCCTGGAGTCCCTTGGCGTAGGCGGCGATCGCGCCCGTCTCGGCCGGGGTGAGGCAGTGCTCCAGGGCGACGGCGGGCACCTCGGTGAGCGCGGTGTGCTCGAACTGGTGCAGGCGCGAGGTGAGGATGTCGTTGACCGTGTCGGCGGCCTCCTGGGTGGTGCAGCCGAAGAAGGTCTCCAGGACCAGCACGCCGTTGCTGTTCTCGCCCTCGTCCTCCACTTCGCGCTGGTACGAGAACAGGTCGTTGCGCAGATGGACGGCGTCGGCGAAGGTCTCCATGAGCACCCGCAGCGGCCTGGTGGCGGCGACGGCGGCCGGCACCTCGGCGGTCGCGTACTCCACGAGCCCGGCGGACCACGGCGCGCCGCCCACCTTGCGGCGCATCTCGATGTACTCGACGGGGTTGGCGATCCGCCCCTCGTTGATGTTGGACAGCTCCCACATCGACTCGTTGAGCAGGTGCTCGGTGGCCACGGAGAAGCGGCGGCGCCAGTCCAAGGACATCGCGGGCACCGTACGCGCCCACAGGTCCTTCAGACCCGCCTCGACCGGGTTCTCGGGCTCGGGCACGGCAGTCTGCGAGTCGATCGGCATGAACAGCGGCAGCCGGTCGAGGTGGGCCTTGCCGGCGGCGCGGTCCTGGGTCCGCTTGAACATGTCCAGGAAGTGGTCGTCGAAGAAGAACACCCACACGTACCAGTCGGTGATCAGCGAGAGGGCGGGGCCGTCGCAGTCGGGATGGGTGTAGGCACACAGCAGCCCGTAGTCGTGCGCGTCCAGGTCGGACCGGTCCCAGATCCCGGAGCCCTCCAGCATGCCCATCTCGCCCGCCCACGCGGCGGAATGGGCGCGCGCCTCGTCGAGGTGCGGATTGAGCCGCGCGGGAAACGGCATGTAGAAGTGCGGGAGTTCGAACGGCTGCGTCATGGCCGGGCCCTACCCGGCGGCCCGAACACCCATCCCACACGCGGGACATGATCACACCATCGCGTGAACCGACCCCGAGGCGTGCCCCGTCCGCGCCCTTGCCGTGCTCGGGCGTCCGGGCCACGGTAGGCGCATGGACTCCTTCGTGCTGCCCCATGAGCTGCACGGCGACGGCGCCCACCGGGTGTTCGCCGTGCACGGCTGGTTCGCCGACCGCTCCGCCTACGCAGCCGTCCTGCCGGACCTCGACCGCGCCTCCTTCACCTATGTGCCGGTCGATCTGCGCGGCTACGGGGAGGCCGCGGACGCCCCGGGGCCGTACACGACGGCTCGGGCGGCCGTGGACCTGGTGGCGCTGGCCGACCGGCTCGGCTGGACCGAATTCTCGGTGATCGGGCACTCCAAGGGCGGCGCGGTGGCCGTGGGGGCACCTCCCACGCCTTCAAGGCAGTGGGGGAGGCTGCTCGCGCTGGCCCCCGGGCGGCTGCGCCGGATCATCGGCGTCTCCCCGGTGCCCGCCTCGGGGATGCCGCTCTCGGGCGAGCAGGGCGCGCTGTTCACGGGCGCGGCGCACCGGGCGGCCGACCGGCGCGCGATCATCGACTTCACCACCGGCGGCCGCCGCCCTGCCGCCTGGCTGGACCGGATGGTCCGGCTGTCGTCGCGACGCAGCGACGCGAAGGCGTTCGGGGCCTGGCTCGACTCGTGGGCGGGCGAGGACTTCCACACCGAGGTGACCGGCAGCGAGGTGCCCGCGCTCGCCGTGGCGGGCGAGCTGGACCCGGCCCTGTCGCCCGAGGTGATGCGCCGGACCTGGCTGTCCTGGTACCGGCACGGCCGGCTCGTCGCCCTGCCCGGGGCCGGCCACTACGCGATGGACGAGACGCCGCTGGAGCTGATCCGGGTGGTGGAGGACTTCCTGCGCGCGGACGGGCGGGACGGGACCGCGCCGGACGGTGCCGGGACGGACGCGGACGGCGGCGGGGTGGCGTGAGCACGGGGACCGCCCGTCCGGTGCCGGACGTCTTCGACCCGCTGCGGTACGCCACCGGGGTGCCGTACGACGCCTACCGCGTGCTGCGCGACGAGCATCCGGTGGTCCGGCAGGAGGAGCCCGAGGTGCTGGGCTGGCCCGCCGGGCCAGGGTTCTGGGCGGTGACCCGGCACGCGGACGTCGTGCGGGTCCTGAAGGACCCGGCCGCGTACTCGTCACACCTGGGTGCCACCCAGATCCGGGACCCCGACCCCGAGGACCTGCCGTTCATCCGGCGCATGATGCTCAATCAGGACCCGCCCCACCACGGCAGGCTGCGGCGGCTGGTGAGCCGGGCGTTCACCCCGGGGCGGATCGAGCGGTTCGCGGCCCTCGCCCGGAACCGGGCGCGGACACTGCTCGCGGCGGCACGGGAGCGGGCCGCGCGCCAGGACGGCACGGTCGACCTGGTGGCGGCCGTCACCGACGAGTACGCGCTGCTCAACCTCACCGATCTGCTGGGGGTCCCGGACGGCGACCGGCGGCTGCTGCTGCGCTGGACACAGCGGGTGATCGGCTACCAGGACCCGGACGAGGCCGCTCCCGTGGTACTGGACGGCTCGGGCAAGCCGCCGAACCCGCGCTCCCCGGCGATGCTGCGGGACATGTTCGCCTACGCGCGCGAACTGGCCGCGCACAAGCGCCGGTACCCCGCCGACGACATCATGACCACACTCGCCACCGACCCCGAACTCACCGGGCCCGAACTGGAGATGTTCTTCTTCCTGCTCACGGTCGCGGGCAACGACACCGTCCGCAGCGCGGCCCCCGGCGGCCTGCTGGCCCTGGCCGAACACCCGGCGTGCTACGAACTCGTGCGCACCGGGAGGACCGGACTCGGCACGGCCGTCGAGGAGTTGCTGCGCTGGCACCCGCCCGTGCTGACCTTCCGGCGCACCGCCGCACAGGACACCGAGCTGGCGGGCCGGCGCATCCCGGCGGGCGACAAGGTCGTGGTCTTCCACGCCTCCGCCAACCGCGACGAGCGGGCCTTCGACGACCCCGGCCGGCTGGACCTCGCCCGCTCCCCCAATCCGCACGTCTCCTTCGGGGACGGCCCGCACGTCTGCCTGGGTGCCCACTTCGCCCGCCTGCAACTGCGGCTGCTCTACGCGGAGGTGCTGCGCGCCCTGCCCGGACTGCGGCCCGCTGGCCCGGCCGAGCGGCTGGTGTCCAACTTCATCAACGGACTCAAGACACTTCCGGTACACATCAGTTGATCCGGTGGGTCGGACCGTCGGTCGGACCGGTCAGTCGACCTGGTCAGTTGACCTGGACCAGCGCGTGCGTGCCGTCCGTACGCCAGCGCTGTCCCGCCGCCACCAGACGCGCCTCGGTGGCGGCGGTCAGTCCGGTGACCACCTCCGACTTCAGGGTGCGCAGCGCGGCCACCGGACCCGGGAAGTAGGCGGTCGCCGCGGCGAAGGAGGCGGTCGGCGGCCGGCGCCGGTCCCCCACCAGACGACGGTAGTTGAGGTCGCCCTTGAAGACGGTGAGGGTGGCGGCGGCGAATTCGGCGCGCAGGTCGTCCGGCATCCGCTCGTACGGCAGCGGGGCGCAGGAGAAGGGGTGGGCGCGCACGGTGAGCCGCCCGTCGGCCATGGCGCGGCGGAGCAGCCGCCCGTGCTCTCCGGCCGCGCCCGGCGCCGTGCGCAGCCGTTCCAGGCCGTCGAGCACATCGGCCATGATCGCGTCCGAGACGTAGTACGGGTGCGGCTTGACGTGCAGCACCGCCCGCGCGATCCGGTCCCCGGCCAGGAGGTGGGCGAGCAGCAGCAGGTCGGGGACGAGTTCGCGGCCGGCGTTGTCCGCGACCAGGACGAGGCCGGCGGTGCCGTCGGGCGGGAGCAGCGACCACAGCCGCTCGCTGTCGTCGGCGACCAGCGCGGGCGCCGGCTCGCGGTCCTCGGCGCCCTCGGCGGACAGCCGGAAACCCAGGTCGGCACGGTTGCCCCAGAGCGATCCGTGCAGCAGGGCGCGGTCCCGCTCCGGCTCCGGCAGGTCCCGCAGGCCGTCGAGGGCGGCGAGCTCCCGGTCGGTCTCCGGCGCGTCCAGCTCCGCGCGCTTGACGGGCCGGAAGGGGTCGATGCCTCGCCAGGGTCCGGGTGCGAAGTAGCCGACGGCTTCGAGGAGGCGGCGGTAGAAGTAGCTCTCGGACCACAGCCACGGCACGTCGAACCAGGACCGTCCGGCGTACTCGGCGAGGCCCCACGCTTGCCACGCCGCCCGGTCCGGGGCGTCGGCGGGCAGGGGTTCCACGGTCCCCTCGGCGCAGTTCCTCAGCAGCTCGTCCAACGCCCGGCGCTGCCCGGGGCCGTACGGGAGGGCGTCCCGCACCTGGCGGATGATCGCCGGGTGCCGCTCGGCGAGCACACCGTGCGGGAAGGACCCGGGTTCGTTGCCGAGAATCACGGATGCGAACGGGGTTTCGGGCATGTCCGTCACCGTACCGCGCGTCTCACGCGGTTCTGATCTCCCGCTCCAGCTGCGTGGCGAGGGTGACGTAGCGGGGGCGGCGGTGCACCGGCACCAGGCCGCGGATCATCAGGTGCCACATCTCGGCGACCCGGCGCGGCAGGCGTCCCACGGGTTCGAAGCGGCCGGCGACGCGGGTGCCGAAGAAGAAGCAGACGAGCGAGTGGGCGGCGGCGGAGACATCGAGGTCCCCGTGCACATCGGCCTCGCGTACGGCCCCGGTGAACTTGCGGGCGGCGAACTCCAGCCATTCGGTGTAGGGGTGGCGCAGCGGCGGCCGTACGGTGACGTCGGCGGTGGCGAGGCGCAGTCCGGCGCGCGGCACCGGGTCGTCCACGGCGAGCCGGGCGATCCCGAAGGTGGTGCGCATCAGGCCCTCCAGGGAGGAGTAGCCGCGGCCGTCGAGATCGGCCACCAGGCGGCGGGCGGCGCGGTTCTCCAGCTCCAGGATCGCGTGCGCCAGGTCCTCCTTGGCGGCGAAGTGGAAGTAGAGGGCGCCCTTGGTGACCTTCGCGTGTGCGACGATGTCGCTCAGACTGGTGGACTCGTAGCCGTGTTGGTCGAACAGATCGGCGGCGGCCGTGATGATCGTGGCCCGGGTCTGTTCGGCGCGTAACTGCCTCGCCATGCTGGGACCCCTCCTCGCGAGACGAACGAACGGGACATGCGGTTTGTTTTTAACCCCTTGCATACGATAACTCACTGAATGACAGCGGGAGTCCCCATGATCGCCACGATACGAGGCGGACGGCCAGGTCCTCAACGACGTCTCACCGGAGGGCCGGAAAAGACCAACTTCCCTGCTCCGTAGGGCAGTAAGCCCCCTTCGGCGGGGCGGCGCACAGCAGGGCGGCGCCGCCGCGATGCCGGAGCGCACCGCGTCGGCGCCGCCTGGGCGCTGCGTTCAGGACGGCCCGAAACGACCGCCCGCGGGACATCAGTTGACGTAGACCGAGGCCCCACCGTCCGTCACCGGCGCGTACTTGGCGCTGAAGTAGGCGGTGGAGAAGCAGAGCGAGGACCCGGAGGTCTTGGTGAACTGCTGGTTGGTGAAGGTGATGCTGTTGTCGGCGTTGGCCGTCGTCCCGGACAGGCTCGGCCCCCGGTAGACGCAGGTGACGCTGCCCAGCAGGGTGCTCAGCTTGACCGTGGACTGGATGACGGAGCCGCTCGGGGGCGTCACGGTGAGGGTGCCACTGGAGGAGGCGGCCGCCGTGTAGGGCAGGTTGTCGATGGTCACGCTGTTGACACCGAGGACACCGATGACGTTGCTGGTGCAGCCGCTGAAGGTCTGCCCGGTGAGGGACTCGGTGGCGGTGCCCGGCGCGGTCGGGTTGGCGGTGACCTTGGCGGTGAACTGGGAGGTGCCGCACTTCACGCCGCTGGTGCCGGTCGAGCTGGAGTAGAAGGTGGCCGAGGTGCCGCTCGCCAGGGGCGCGGTGAGCGTGTCGCCGACCGCGACGGCGGTGCCGCCGGCGCCGCCCGTGGTGAGGACCGTGCCGGCGGCGGAGGCCGGACCGGCCGACACCAGGGCGAGCGCGGTGGCGGTGGCGGTGCCGGCGAGAGCGATGAGGGTGCGCGTACGCATGCGGGTGCCTCTCTGGTGGGGTGGGGAATCGCGGACGTGGGGGGTGGGGGCGGTGCGCGCGGTACGGGGCGGTGCGCGCGGTACGGGGTGGTGCGCTTGCGGCGCGCGGCCGGGTGACGCGATGACGCGGCGGTGCTCCGGCGGTGCGCGGCCGTGCCGGTTCGGTGCGGATGCCGCCGCCGGCGCGGGTCCGTCACGCCTTCTCCTTACGCGACGGACCGGCGACGGCGGCGGGCCGGACACCGGCCGGTACCCGGGGGGAACCGGCCGGGCCGGACGAACAGGGGGTGCCGGTACGGACCCGTGGGGGAGCTGTCCGTGCCGTGATCGCGCCGAGTGCGGGAAGATCGCCGTTCGGGGCGGCCGCCGTCCGAAGGGGCCGGCGTGCCGGGCGGCACGCGTGCCGGGCGGCACGCGTTCCGGACGGTCGGCGCCCGATGGAGCGGGTGCCGCGAAGGGGCCGGGAACGCGGCCGGCGCCCATGGAGGACACGGCCGCCGCCGCTCGGGGATCCGGCGCCACGGATCCGTGGAATCTGAGGAATTTGTAACCCCGTCAACCAACGGCGTCAACCCGTCGGATGCTCCAACACCTCCGCACACGGGGGAAGTTGAGCGCTTCGTGGGGGTCGCACGCACCGCCGACACCCTTTTTTCACATCTCCCTTGACCCCAAAATGTAACCGGCGGTAACTTCCTCGAAAGGCTACCGCCGCGTAACGAGAAAGCCCTTGCACCCGCCGGGAGTGCGAGGAGGCGTCCGCGGCGGCCGCTGTCCGCGCCAGGACATCGCGCCACTGAAGCCCAACCCGCATTGATCCATGCCCACGGGAGCAGACATGGCCTCGTCCCCGGACCCCTCGTCCACCGGCAACACCCCCGAGAACCCGGAAAGCGGTTCACCGTCCGAAGCACCGAGCGGCACCGCGTCGCCCACGGCCGGGAGACGGGGCCGCGTCCGGGCCCGCCGCGCCGCGGTGATGGCGGTGCCCGCCACCCTCGTCGCCGCCGGCCTCGCGGTCCTCACCGCGCAGGGCGCGCTGGGCGTGCAGTTCTCCATCTCCGGCATGCCGTTCACGGTCACCGCGAGCCAGCTGGACGGTACCGGCTTCGAGCAGTTCGGCGGCCTGGACAACATGGCCGACAACAGCCCCAACGCCGGTGACACCGGCGGCCAGGTCCTCATCGTCACCTCGGCGATCAAGAAGGCGACGCTCACCAAGCTGTGCCAGAGCGTCGACCTCGGCGGCACCAACCTGCTGATCACGGCGGGCACCGGCGCGACCAAGGTGAGCGCGTCCGATCTGACCACCGACTCCACCGAGATGTCCGGTGACGCGTCCTTCAACCACATCGAGATCGGCAACGACGCGAGCACGCTGACCGAGGCCGACGCGAAGGGCCCGAAGGGCGTCTTCAGCCAGCAGGCCGACAGCGTGCACATCGACCATCTGCGGCAGACCAACTACGCGACCACGGCAGGGGTGTTCAAGCTGCCGGGTCTCAAGCTGCGCTTCAGCGACTCGGGTTGCTGAGCGCCGTGGAGGACAGTCCCCGGCGGGGACCCCGGCATTCCTTCCGGTCCTGGCGGGCCCGCCGGCCGTTCTGGGGCGGGCTGCTGCTCGCCCTGGCCGGCGGCGAGATCCTGCTGACCGAGAAGGCGTCGCTGAAGGTCGTGATGCACATCGGCATGCAGGGGCTCGCCGGATATCTGCTGCCGGGTCTGATGGCGCTGCTGGGCCTGCTGATCCTCTTCAACCCGGCCCAGCGGCTCTTCTACTCCATCGTCGGGGTGCTGGTGTCGCTGGGCACCTGGGTCACGTCCAACCTGGGCGGCTTCTTCGTCGGGCTGCTGCTCGGCGTCGTCGGCAGCTGCCTCGCCTTCGGCTGGCTGCCGGACCAGGAGCCCCGGGTGGGCCGCCGCGAGCGCCGGCGCCGGAAGCGGGCCCTCGCCGAGGAGGCCGGGACGAGCGCGGTATGACGCCCCGGAACTTTCCGGCCCCACCGTCAGTTTCTACGGTGTTGTAGAAGTTGCCGGTGGGTGCCGCGGGGCACCTGCCGTTGATATGAGGAGCGAGCATGGCCCTGTGGGACCGCGTCAAGGAATCCGCGTCGCAGATGCAGACCCAGCTGGTGGCGAAGAAGAACGACCTGAAGAGCGGTGCCTTCCGGGACGCGAGCATGGCCATGTGCGCCCTCGTGGCCGCCGCGGACGGCACCGTCGACCCCTCCGAGCGCCAGCGCGTGGCCCAGCTCATCGCCACCAATGAGGTGCTCCAGAACTTCCCCGCGGACGACCTGCGCCGCCGCTTCGAGGACAACCTGAACAAGCTCACCACCGACTTCGCCTTCGGCAAGGTGAGCGTCCTCCAGGAGATCGCCAAGGCCAAGAAGAAGCCCGCCGAGGCCCGCGCCGTCATCCAGATCGGCATCGTCATCGGCGGCGCCGACGGCGACTTCGACAAGACCGAACAGGCCGTCGTCCGCGAGGCCTGCTTCACCCTGGAACTCCCGCCGCACGAGTTCGACCTCTGACCGACGCGACGGGGGCGGGGCCGTGACCTTCCGGCCGCGCCCCGCCCCCAGACGTGCCGGTCCGCTCAGTCGAGCCCCGCCGACTTCAGCCACGCCTTCGCCACGTCCAGCGGGTCCTTGTGCTGGAGCTGGACCTGGGTGTCCAGGTCGAGCAGGGTCGTGGTGTCGAGTTTGGCGGAGACCGCGTTCAGGGCGGCGACGCCCTTCTTCGGGAGGGCGGTCTTCGAGACGACGGGCTGGATGTTCTGGAAGCCGAAGAGGTTCTGGGGGTCCTGGAGGACGACGAACTTCTCCTTGGCGATGGTGGGGTCGGTGCTGAAGATGTCGGCGACCTGGACGTCGTTCTTCTTCAGCGCCGTCTGGGTGAGCGTGCCGCCCGCGTCCAGCGCCTTGAAGGACTTGAAGTCGAGGCCGTAGACGGACTTCAGGCCCACCAGGCCCTGCTGCCGGGTCTGGAACTCCGGCGAGCCCCCGATCACCAGGTCCTTGGCGACGGCCTTCAGGTCGGCCGCGCCGGACCGCGCGGTGAGGTGGTACTTCCGCGCGGTCTCGGCGTTGACCGCCAGGGTGTCCTTGTCCTGCGCCGACGAGGGGTCCAGCAGGGTCAGCCGGGAGGCGAGCTTGGCCTTGATCGCCGCCGTGGTCTCCTCGGCGCTCTTCGGCGTCGCCTTGGGGTCGAGATAGGCCAGCAGCGCCCCGTTGTACTCGGGCAGGACGGCGACGGAGCCGTTCTTCAGCAGACCGTAGGTGGTCTCGCGGCTGCCGATGTTCGGCTTGTACGTGACGTCGATCCCCTTGGCCTTGAGCGCCTCGCCGTAGATGTCGGCGAGCAGGTTGCTCTCGGGGAAGTTGTTGGAGCCGACGACCACACCGTGGGACTTGGAGGAGCAGCCCGCGAGCAGGGCCGTCGCCGTCGCGAGCGCGACCACCGCCGCCGTGCCCCGGTTCCTCCGTATGGACCTGCTGATCTGGGTTGTTGAAGTCACTACCTGATCCAATCCGCGGGCTTGACAGCCAGTCAACCGCGCACCCCGCTCTTGTGACGCATTCTTGATGAAGGCCGCGCTGCCGGCCGGGCGGTCAGGCGCTCCTGCGCACGCCCCGGGACACCGTGAGCCGAAAGGCCGCCCAGAACAGCAGGAGGGTCACCAGGGCGAGCCCGGCGACCAGGGCCGCGCCGCCCACGACCTTCTCGTAGTCGCGCTGGTAGAGGCCGTCGATGATGTACCGGCCGAGCCCGCCGAGACCGACGTACGCCGCGATGGTGGCGGTGGAGATGATCTGCACGGCCGCCGTGCGCAGCCCGGAGAGGATCAGCGGCAGCGCGACCGGCACCTCGACCCGGAACAGCACCCGCGCCTCGGACATCCCCAGGCCCCGGGCGGCGTCCACCGGGGAGGGGTCCACGGTGCGCACCGCCTCGTAGGTGGTGACCAGGATCGGCGGCACGGCGAGCACCACCAGCGGGATCATCACCGGCACCAGGCCGAGCCCGATCCACAGGACCATCAGCACCAGCAGCCCGAAGCTGGGCAGCGCCCGCCCCGCCGTGGCGATCAGCGCGAGCGCGTTGCCGCCCCGGCCGTAGTGCCCGGTGACCAGGCCGACGGGCAGCCCTATCACGGCGGCGATCAGCAGCGCCTCCAGGGAGTAGGTGACGTGCTCGGCGAGGCGGGTCGGTATGCCGTCGTAGCCGTGCCAGTGGGCGCCGTCGCCGAAGAAGGCGTGGACGAGGTTCAGTACGTTCACCGGGCGGCGCCCTTCCTCGGCATCCAGGGGGTCAGCAGACGGCGCACGAGGACCAGCAGCGCATCGGCCAGCACGCCCAGCACCGCGGTGGTCAGTACCGAGTTAACGGCCAGGGCGGGCCGGTGGTAGGTGGTGGCGTCGTAGAGCATGTTGCCCAGGGCACCCTGGTTGCCGATGAGCATGCCGACACTGACCAGGGACAGGCTGGAGATGACCGCGACCCGCAGACCGGCGATGATCGCCGGTGCGGCGATGGGGAGTTGCACCTGGAGATAGCGGCGCAGCGGGCCGAAGCCCATCGCCTCGGCGGCGGCCAGCGTCTCCTTCGGCACCGAGCGGACGCCGTCCACGATGCCGGGCACCAGCACCACCAGGCTGTAGACCGCGAGCGGGATCATCACCGTGGTCTCGCTCTGCCCGAAGTAGTCGATGAGGACGACGAAGAAGGCGAGCGAGGGGATGGCGTAGAGCACGGTGGTGAGGCCGAGCACGGGCGGGTAGATCCAGCGGAACCTGGCGCACAGCTGGGCGACGGGCAGCGCGATGAGCAGCCCGGCCAGCACCGGGATCAGCGCCTCGCGCAGATGCAGCCCGACGAGGCCGAGGTAGCTGTACTGGAGGTCGCTCGGCAGGTCGAAGAAGCCGTTCATCGGGCCGCCTCGACAGCGGTGGCCGCCCGGCCGTGTGCGGCGCGGATCGCCTCTCCGATGGCCCGCTGCGACACGACACCCACGGCGCGCCCCTCCCCGTCCACCGCGACCGCCCATCCGGTCGGGGACAGCACGGCCCCGTCCAGGGCGGTGCGCAGCGAGTCGGTGCCGGGCCGGAACGGCCGCCCGTGGTCCAGGAGTCGGTCCCGTTCGAGCGGCACACCGGGCTCGGCCCAGCCGAGCGGCCGTCCCTCGGCGTCGGTGACCAGGAGGTAGGGCGCGTCGGCGCCGGCGGCGAGCCGCTCGGCGTCCGCGTCGAGCGGGACGAGCGGCCCGGTCGCCAGCTCCAGTGCGTCGGCGGGGAAGAAGGACAGCCGCCGGATGCCCCGGTCGGCGCCGAGGAAGTCCTCCACGAAGGCGTCGGCGGGTGCGCTGAGCAGCTCGGCCGGCGGGGCGAACTGGGCCAGCCGGCCGCCCTCGCGCAGTACGGCGACCATGGTGCCCAGTTTGATCGCCTCATCGATGTCGTGCGTGACGAAGACGATCGTCTTGCCCAACTCGTCCTGGATCCGCAGCAGTTCGTCCTGGAGCCCCTTGCGGACCACGGGGTCGACGGCGGAGAACGGCTCGTCCATCAGCAGCACCGGTGGATCGGCGGCGAGTGCGCGGGCCACCCCGACGCGCTGCTGCTGCCCGCCGGAGAGCTGGTACGGATAGCGCTTGGCCAGCGAGCCGTCGAGGCCGACCCGCTCCATCAGCTCCGCGGCCCGTCCGCGCGCCTTCTGCTTGCTCCAGCCGAGCAGCCGGGGCACGGTGGCGATGTTGTCGAGGATGGTGCGGTGCTGGAAGAGCCCCGCGTTCTGGATGACGTAACCCATCGAACGCCGCAGGGAGTCGACCGGCTGCTGCCGGATGTCCGCGCCGTCCAGCAGGATGCCGCCCTCGGTGGGCTCCACCATCCGGTTGATCATCCGCAGGGTCGTCGTCTTGCCACAGCCGGAAGGCCCGACGAGGACGGTGATCGCGCGGTCCGGTATGTCCAGCGACAGCCGGTCGACCGCGACCGTCCCGTCGTCGTACCGCTTCGTGACTGCATCTATCCGTATCAAAACGGCGAACACCCTTCGGGTCTGACAGCTCTCCGCCCGCCCGCGGCCACGGCACGGCCGACGACGCGCGGGCCGTTGCCGCGAAAGTCTAGACGGCAACGGCCCGGTCCATCCGGCCTGTTCGAGGCGGGTCAGCCCTCCTCGGGCGCCAGCCTCAGCGAGATCGAGTTGATGCAGTACCGCTGGTCGGTGGGGGTCGGATACCCCTCCCCCGCGAAGACATGCCCGAGGTGGGAGCCGCAGCGGGCGCAGCGCACCTCGGTGCGGACCATCCCGTGGGAGCGGTCCTCGACCAGCTCCACGGCGTCGGTGTCCTTCGGGTCGAAGAAGGACGGCCAGCCGCAGTGCGAGGCGAACTTGGTCTCCGAGGTGAACAGCTCGGCCCCGCAGGCGCGGCAGGAGTAGACACCCTTGGCCGTGGTGTCCGTGTACTCACCGGTGAAGGCGGGCTCGGTCCCGGCCTGGCGCAGCACCGCGTACTCGTTCGGACTCAGCTCCGCGCGCCACTGCTCGTCCGGCTTCTCGATGTCGTACGACATGGGTCTCAGCCCCTTACTGCTGCGACAGGCGGTCCAGGATCAGCGGGCCCAGGTCGGTCACATCACCCGCGCCCATGGTGAGAACGAGATCACCGGGCCCGGCCATTCCCGCGATCACGGCCGGGATCTCCGCCTTGTCGTGCACCGCGGTGACCTCGGCGCCCGCGGCCCGCGCCGACTCGATGATCAGCTCGCTGGTCACACCCGGGATCGGGTCCTCGCGGGCCGGGTAGATGTCCAGGACCACCGAGGCGTCGGCGAGCGCCAGGGCCTGGCCCATCTCCTTGCCCAGCTCCTGTGTGCGGGAGAACAGGTGCGGCTGGAAGACGACGAGGATGCGGCCGCCGCCCGCGGCGGCCCGCATGGCCTCCAGGTCCGCGGTCATCTCGGTGGGGTGGTGGGCGTAGGAGTCGATCACCTGGACCCCGGCGGCCTCGCCCTTGAGCTGGAGGCGCCGCTTGACCCCGGTGTAGGCGGCGATCGCGGGCGCCAGCTCGGCGGCCGGGATGCCGAGCGCGGCACCGGCGGCGAGCGCGGCTACGGCGTTGAGCGCGTAGTGCCGGCCGGGCACGGAGACCGCGAAGGTCAGTTCCTCGCCGTCGATCACCGCGGTGACCAGGCTCTTCAGGCCCTGCGGGACGATGGCGGTGACCCGCACGTCGGCGTCCGCGGCCTCGCCGTACGTCACCGTCCGCACCGATCCGGCCAGCCGCCGGGTCAGCTCGCGGGCGCCCTCGTGGTCGGCGGAGATCACCAGGGTGCCGCCGGGCACGATCTTGCCGGCGAAGGTCTCGAAGGACTCGTAGATCTCGTCCATCGAGGCGTAGTTGGCGTGGTGGTCCAGCTCGACGTTGAGGACGATGGCGACCTCGGGCGCGTACTTGTGGAAGCTGCGGTCCGATTCGTCCGCCTCGGCGACGAAGATGTCGCCCGTGCCGTGCAGCGCGTTGGAGCCGGGCTCGTTCAGGTCGCCGCCGATGGCGTACGACGGCTTCAGGCCCAGCTCGCCGAGCGAGACGGCCAGCATCGAGGTGGTGGTCGTCTTGCCGTGGGTGCCCGCCACGGCGATCGGGCGCAGCCCCGTCATCAGCGCGGCCAGCGCGTCCGAGCGGTGCACGACCGGGATGCCCAGCTCGGCGGCGCGGGCCAGCTCCGGGTTGTCCTCGCGGATCGCCGAGGACACGACGACACAGCCGGCGTCGTCGGCGAGGTGCCCGGCGGCGTGCCCGAGGTGCACGGTGACCCCGAGCGCCCGCAGCGCCCGCGCGGTCGCCGAGTCCTTGGCGTCGCTGCCGGCGACCTCGGCCCCGCGCTGGGCGAGGATCTTCGCGATCCCCGACATCCCGGCGCCGCCGATGCCGATGAAGTGCGGTCGGTCCATGGCGGCAGGAAGGCCGGGTGCCATGCGTTTCTCCCCAGAGACGGTACGAGCCAGAGCGGGGCCTAGCCTATGCGCTCGGCCCCCGCCTCCGTCGAAGCCCCTGCGCTTCGCCGTGGGAAAACGGCCGCGCGCCGCCGTGGGAGAGCGGCTACGCCTTGCTGTGGGAGAACAGCTTCAGCACCGGGACCCCCACCTTGTGCCGGGCCCGCGAGGCCCAGTCCCGGTGGAAGAACTCCTCCACGTAGTGCGGATCGGTGAGCACGATCACCTCGTCCGCGCCCACCTCCGCCACCATCGCCTTCAGCGCGTCCAGCGGATGGTCCTCGACCAGCCGCCCGTCCGCCGCGCTGCCCGAGGCCCGCAGGGCGGTGAGGGACACGTCCAGGGCCTGCCGGCCGACGCTGCGCGCGTCCTCTCCCTCCGGGGTCTCGTGCTCGCGCACCGCCTCGTCCAGTTCGCCGAGCGCGATGTCGTCGATGGCCCGCAGCAGGCGGTCCGCCTGGTCGCCGCGCGGCTGGAGAAGCACATGGAAGGCGACCGGCTCGTCGCCGTGCAACGTGGTGACGAACTCGACGTCCGCGGACGTCATTGCCTTCTCGATCATCAGAACGCTTGTGAACACCAAACGCCTCTTCTCCTCCGTGGGCCGTGGCCAGCCCCCTGCGGAAACCATTTTCCCCCGCGCCTGCCCGGATACTGCGCGTCTAAGTGTGCCCGTCGCAGACCAAACGGAACGGTACATTCCGCCGATTTCAGGGCCGACGGTAACGACTGAACAGAAATCCGTCCTCCTCCAGGAGGGACACGAGTTCGAATCGGTGCGGCACGGCGACCGACGGCCCCCCGGCGACGCGCGGCGCGCCCCCCGCGACGAGCGTCGGCGAGAGGGTCAGGCACAGCTCGTCCAGCAGACCGGCGGCGATCAGCTGGCCGAGCAGCCGGGGCCCGCCCTCGGTGAGCAGCCGGTGGTGGCCGAGCCCGGCGAGGGCGCGTACGGCACGCTCGGGGTCGACGCCCGCCCCCTCGCCCGCGACGACCACCCGGGCGCCGGCCTTCTCGGCGGCGGCGACCTTCTCGGGCGCGGCCGCGGCGCCGGTGAGGATCAGCGTGGGCACCAGGGGCGAGGTGAACAGCGGGAGCGAGAAGTCCAGGTCCAGGCCGGCCGTGACGACCGCGACGGCCGGTGCGGGGCCCTGGCCGGCCGCCGCCCGCGCCGCGGCGAACTCGGCCCGCGCGCGGGCCGGACGGTACCCCTCCTGCCGTACCGTTTCCGCACCGACGACCACGACATCCGCGAGCGCCCGCAGCGTGCCGAAGATCCGCATGTCGGTGGCGCCGGAGATGGGCTGGGAACGTCCGTCGTGCTCGGCGGCGCCGTCGAGCGAGGACACCATGTTGCCGCGCAGCCAGGGCCGCTTCGCCGGGTACGCGTAGGCGGCGGCCAGCTCGGCGAGGCTCCACTCGCGGTCGGCGGTCAGGGCGGCGCTCCCGCTCCCGCCGTCTTTGCCGGAGGTCCGGGCCGGTGTCTCGTCGGTCACAGGGAACAGGCGTCGCATGTCGTGCAGTGTGACACGGCGCTTAGCATGGTTGACCGTGTCGTCCTCCACCACCGCCCCCGGATCCAGCGCCCTGACCGAAGCGGGCCCCCTCTCCCTCTGCGAGCGCGAGCCGCACGTCCCCGCGGACCGGCTGGTCGCCGAGATGGTGCCGCCGCCACGCTTCGACTCGGTCCGCTTCTCGACGTACATACCGGACCCGAACCAGCCCAGCCAGACCGAGGCCGTCACGGCCCTGGAGGGCTTCGCGGCCGGGCTCGGCGGGGCGCACGCCTCCGGCGCGGGCCGGCGCGGCTTCCTCGGCTTCGGCCGCGCCAAGGCACCCAAGGCTCCGGCGGGCCCCCGCGGCGTCTACCTCGACGGCGGCTACGGCGTCGGCAAGACCCACCTGCTCGCCTCCCTGTGGCACGCCACCCCCGCCGAGCCCTCCCGCAAGGCGTTCGGCACCTTCGTGGAGCTGACCAACCTGGTCGGCGCCCTCGGCTTCCAGCAGACCGTGCGCACCCTGTCCGAGCACCGGCTGCTGTGCATCGACGAGTTCGAGCTGGACGACCCGGGCGACACGGTGCTCGTCTCGACACTGCTCGGCAAGCTGGTCGAGGCCGGTGTCGCGCTCGCCGCCACCTCCAACACGCTGCCCGGCAAGCTGGGCGAGGGCCGGTTCGCGGCCGCCGACTTCCTGCGCGAGATCCAGGGCCTGTCCGCGCACTTCCGCGCCCTGCGCATCGACGGCGAGGACTACCGCCACCGGGGCCTGCCCGAGGCCCCGGCGCCGTTCACCGACGAGCAGGTGGCCAAGGCCGCGTACGCCACCGAGGGCGCCTCCCTCGACGACTTCCCGCACCTGCTGGACCACCTGGCCAAGGTGCACCCGAGCCGGTACGGCGCGCTGACCGACGGCCTGAGGGCGGTCTGCCTCACCGATGTGCGCCCGGTGCCGGACCAGTCGACGGCGTTGCGTCTGGTGGTGCTCGCGGACCGGCTCTACGACCGCGAGGTGCCGGTGATGGCGTCCGGGCTGCCGTTCGACAAGCTGTTCAGCGAGGAGATGCTGAACGGCGGCTACCGCAAGAAGTACTTCCGCGCGATATCCCGCCTCACCGCGCTCGCCCGGGACGCGAAGGGGCTCGCCGGCTCCTGACCGGGGCTCCATCCCCCCATAGGGTGAATTACCACCCTTGGGGGGCTTTGCCGCGCTAATGTCTTTCTTGACCTTCCATTGACCAATGGTTGGCTCGCGCGAGAGGCATGGACGGCCCCCTATGCAGCCCCTCATCGACAACGCCCGCAACTTCGGACACCGCCCCGAGGAGTTCGCCCGGCTCGCCGCCGGCCAGTCCCCGCAGGTCCTGTTCATCACCTGCTCCGACTCCCGGGTCGTCCCGGCCCTGATCACCGGCGCCCGCCCCGGCCAGCTGTTCGAGCTGCGCACAGCGGGCAACATCGTCCCGCCGCACACCTCCACCCACCCCACCAGCGAGGCCGCCACCATCGAGTACGCGGTGGAGGTGCTCGGCGTCCGGGACATCGTGGTCTGCGGCCACTCGCACTGCGGCGCGGTCGGCGCGCTGGTGCGGGGCGACGACCTGACCGCCGTACCGGCCGTGCGCGACTGGCTGGCGCACGCCGCGCCGCGCCCGTCCGGCGCGCCGGAGGATCCGGAGGTCGCCGAGGCCGTGCAGTGCCATGTGCTGACCCAGCTGCTGCGGCTGCGCTCCTACCCGTGCGTGGAGCGGGGACTCGCGGAGGGCCGGCTGGGGCTGCACGGCTGGTACTACGAGGTGCACACCGGCGCGGTGCGGGCCCACCGGGCGGAGACCGACACCTTCGAATCGCTCTGATCCGTTCGGACCAAAAAAGGCATATCGTTGCATCAACGGATGAAATTAATGAATCAGACCTCTGTGTGAGGAGGTCGTCATGGTCCCGGAGCTGACGGGGGCGATCGTCGCGCTGATCTGCGTCGCCCTGGTGTACATGGGGATGGCCGCCCGCGTCGTCAAGCAGTACGAACGCGGGGTGCTGTTCCGGCTCGGCCGGGTCGCCGGTGACGTACGGCCGCCGGGTCTCACGCTGATCATTCCCATCGTGGACCGGCTGGCGAAGGTCAACATGCAGATCGTCACGCTGCCCATCCCCGCCCAGGAGGGCATCACCCGCGACAACGTCACCGTGCGGGTGGACGCGGTCGTCTACTTCCGGGTGGTCGACGCGACGAGCGCGCTGATCAAGGTCGAGGACTACAAGTTCGCCGTCTCGCAGATGGCGCAGACCTCGCTGCGCTCGATCATCGGCAAGAGCGACCTGGACGATCTGCTCTCCAACCGCGAGAAGCTCAACCAGGGTCTGGAGCTGATGATCGACAGCCCGGCCGTGGGCTGGGGCGTCCAGGTCGACCGGGTCGAGATCAAGGACGTCTCGCTGCCCGACACGATGAAGCGGTCCATGGCCCGCCAGGCCGAGGCGGACCGGGAGCGCCGGGCCCGGATCATCAACGCCGACGCCGAGCTCCAGGCGTCCAAGAAGCTCGCCGAGGCCGCCCAGCAGATGTCCGGCACCCCGGCCGCGCTCCAGCTGCGCCTGCTCCAGACGGTGATGGCCGTCTCGGCGGAGAAGAACTCCACGCTGGTCCTGCCGATCCCGGTGGAGCTGCTGCACTTCCTGGAGCGGGGCAACCGGGACGACGCGCCCGCCGCCGGCGGTGCGGCGCACCGGGCCCCCGAGCCGGGCCCCAAGGAGATCGCCCCTCAGGAGTCGGCCTCCGCGACCGCCCCCGAGGAGACCGCCACGAACGGCGGCCGGACACGGACCCCGGACCTCGCCCCCGACCGGGCACCGGGCCCGGACCTCAACGGCGCACCAGGCCCCGGCCCCGAGATCGGCCGCCACCTCGCGCCGAACCCCGGCACGGGCCCCCGCCCCGACTAGATTGCCGGGCATGCGCAGAAGCCTGGCGATCGCGGCGGTCGCCCTGACCGCCGCCACGGGCTGCGGAGGCGGCACCGGCGACGCGTCCGGTGCCGCCTCCCCGGCACGCACGGCAAGGACCCCGGCCGCACCCGCCGCCCGCCACCTCACGGTGACGAGCACGGCGTACCCCGACGGCGGCACCGTCCCCCGCCGCTTCACCTGCGACGGCGCGGACGTCTCACCCCCGCTCGCCTTCTCCGGGGTGCCCGCGGGCACCCGCTCCCTGGCCGTGACGGTGCGGGACCTCGACGCGCCGGGCGGTACGTTCACCCACTGGCTGATCTGGGACATCGACGCCGGCACCCGCCGGCTGTCCGCCGGGGCGCACCCGCGGGGCGCCGTCGAGGGCCGCAACGGCTTCGGGAGGACCGGCTACGGCGGCCCCTGCCCGCCGCACGGGGACCACCCGCACCACTACGTCCTCACCGTCTACGCGGCCGACCGCCGCCCGCCGCTCTCCCCCGCGGCGTCCGCCGGCGCCTCCCCCGACGACCTGCGGCGCGCCCTGTCCGGCCACACCCTCGCCACGGGCACCCTGACCGGCCGCTACGGCCGCTGAGCCGCTTTGGGCAGGCGTGTCCGGGGCCGGGCGGCGCACCATCGAAGGACTCCGAGCCGGAAGGGACGCCCGTGCCGAAACGAGATCTGCGGGAACTGCTGCGCCTCCCGGCGGGCGGGAGCGTCGACCTGGCCGCGCACGACCCGGCGGCCACGCCGGGCGCCCCCGGCGGCAAGACCGCCGTGCTCGCCGACGCCGAGCGCATGGGCGGGGAACTGGCCGGGCTCCAGGAACGGCTGTGGGCGGCGGGCACCGCGGGCGACCGGCGCCGGGTCCTGCTGGTGCTCCAGGGGATGGACACCAGCGGCAAGGGCGGCACGGTCAAGCATGTGATCGGCCACCTCAACCCCTCGGGCTGCCGTATCCGCGCCTTCAAGGCGCCCACCGCCGAGGAGCTGCGGCACGACTTCCTGTGGCGGGTGCGGCGGGCGCTCCCGGAGCCCGGTGAGATCGGCATCTTCGACCGCTCGCACTACGAGGACGTCCTGGTCGCCCGCGTCCGACAGCTGGTCCCGCCCGCCGCCGTCGGCGGCCGCTACGGCCGGATCAACGACTTCGAGCGCGCCCTCGCCGAGGACGGCGTGACCGTGGTCAAGTGCTTCCTCCATCTGTCCTACGAGGAGCAGCGCCGCCGGCTGCTGCGCCGCCTCGACCGCCCGGACAAGCGCTGGAAGTTCGCGCCCTCCGACATCGACGAGCGCGCCCTGTGGCCCGCCTACCAGGAGGCGTACGAGCTGGCACTGGAACACTGCGCCACCCCGCCCTGGTACGTGGTCCCCGCCGATCACAAGTGGTACCGGAACTGGGCCGTCGGCCGTCTGCTCCTCGAACACCTGCGGGAACTGGATCCCGAGTACCCGCGGTTCCCGTTCGATCTGGCCGAGTGCCGCGAGCGGCTGCTGAGGGAGACGTGACCCGACCGCCGCGCGGGTGACCGTACCGCCGCGCCACGGAACATATCGCCATACAAACGGTCAATCAGTTCTACGTTCGTACGGTGATCCCACTAGCACGCCGTATTACCGCCGTCTGTGCCCTGGGCGCGGCTCTCGCCGCCTGCGGAACCGCGGGCCCCACGGGCAGCACCCGCCCGGCCCCGGCCAAGTCCCCCGTCTCCGCCTCCCCGTCCGCCACCCGTCCGCCCGTGCTCGCCCCGGGCCCCGGCGGCCTCACCCCGGTCTTCGAGCACGGCCCGCGCACCATGGGCAAGATCGTGGCGTTCACCTTCGACGCCGACATGACCGCAGACGAAGGCCCCCGCGCCGCCGCCGGCGAGCACTTCGACAACCCCGGCCTGATCGGCGCCCTGCACACGCTGAAGGTGCCCGCGACCATCTTCATGACCGGCAAGTGGGCCGAGCAGTACCCGGACGAGGCCCGCAGCCTCGGGGGCGACCCGCAGTTCGAGGTCGCCAACCACTCCTACAGCCACTACGCGTTCACCCCGAGCTGCTACGGCCTGCCGACCATGGGCGTGGCCCAGGCCGGCGCGGACGTCGAGCGGGCCTACACGGCCTTCCACAAGGCGGGCCTGCGCAACGTGCTGCCGTACTTCCGCTTCCCCGGCGGCTGCTACGACCAGAAGTCGCTGCGCGCGCTCAGCGGGCTCGGGATGACCGCGATCCAGTGGGACGTGGTGAGCGGGGACGCGTTCGCGACGGACGCCGACGCGGTGGCCAAGCAGGTGCTGGACGGGGTCCGGCCCGGCTCGGTGGTCATCATGCACTGCACCCGCAGCGCCGCCCCCACCACCGAGCAGGTCGTACGCACCGTCGTACCGGAGCTGCGCAAGCGCGGCTACACGTTCGTGAAGGTCTCCCGGATGATCGCCGCGAGCCAGGGCCGCCGCTGACGGTCAGGGCGCCCTGCGGGCGGTGAGCGCGCAGGCCGCGGCGAAGGCCGCGGCCGCCAGCAGGGCCGCCCCGGCCAGCGGCAGCAGCGGCACCGGCACCCGGCCGGACTGCGAACCGGTGACCAGGCCGCTGACCGCGGCCTGCGCCGGGGAGCCCGCGAGCACCGTCGCCAGCAGCGCGCCCAGCAGCATCGCCGGGACCGCGCGCCCGGCCGAGCGCAGCAGTGGCCAGTGGGTGAGCGCGCCGACGGCCGCGCCGAGCAGCGCGCAGGCGTACGCGGCCGCCAGTCCGGCCGCGCCGGCGGCCGGGCGCGCCACCCTGACCTGGGCACCGTCGCTCGCCGGGTCGCTGATCAGGGTGACGACGAGCGTCGCCGCCGTGCCGAGGACGGCCGCCGCGAGCAGCGCCGTGAGCAGACAGGCGAGGTGCGCCCGCGCGGGTCCGTGCGGCGCGGCCACGACGGCACGGGCCGCGGGCGGCTCCCCGGTGACACAGATCCGCACGAGCCAGGCGGCCACCGGCAGCAGCCCGGCGGCCGCGTACCCGAGCGAGTCCAGCACGGGCTGCCCGGCCTGCACCCCGATCGCGAGGAAAGCGGCGTACAGGATCAGCGGAGCCGGCCACCGCTGCGAGCGCAGCAGCAGTTCGACGTGGTAACGCAGGAGTGCGCTCATGCCCGGCTCCCGGGGTCGAGGGGTGGTGCGACGCTGACGACGTGCCAGGGCGGGCGGGCGGCGAGCAGGGTGCGCAGCAGGACGTCGGAGCGGGAGGCGGGGACGGTCAGCCGGTGGCGGCCGGAGTCCGTCTCCTCGGCGGTGCTGACCAGCCGTGCCGCGTCGGGCGGCAACCGCGCGCCGGCCGCCCCCCGCACCACCACGACGGTGTGCGGTCCGAGGCCCGTACCGTCACCGCCCGTACGGGCCTTGAGCCCGCCGTCGACCAGGGTGTACGTCGCGTCCGGCGCCCCCGCCAGCCGTCGTGGGTCGTGGTCCACGAAGACGACGGCGCCGCCCGCGGCGGTCCGTTCGGCCACCGCCCGTTCCAGCTCGTCCCGCGCCTCGGCGTCGAGCCCGGTCCACGCCTCGTCCAGGACCAGCAACTCGGGGTCGGCGAGCAGGGCCTGCGCCACGGCGACCTTCTGGCTGCCGCCCTTGGACAGCCGCGCCATCGGCGTGCCGGCGTACGCGGCCGCCCCGAACCGTTCCAGCCAGGCCGCGGCCGCTCGGGCGGCCGACCCGCGGGACAGGCCGTGTACGGTGCCGAGCCGGGTCAGGTAGCCGGCGGCCGTGAAGGGCAGCACGGACGGGAACCGCTCCGGCACATAAGCCGTGCGGGGGCGGCCGGTGACCCGGCCCTCGCTGGGCGCGTCGAGCCGGGCCAGCAGGCGCAGCAGGGTGGACTTCCCGGTGCCGTTCGCCCCCTCGACACGGGTCAGGGTGCCGGGGGCGATGGCGAGGTCGACGCCTCGTAACACCCAGGGGCCGCGGCCGCCGTAGCGGCGGCCCACGGCATTCAGTCGCAGGTCACGGTGCATGGGGCCATTCTTCTTCAGGCGGCCCGCCGGGCGGTGGCGGTCCTCGCGGTCCGGGACGCGCGCCGGTCGCGTGCCGGTCGCACGCTGTAGGACGCGCAGGGCGGGGCGCGCGTTGCGGACGCGCGTTGATCGGCACGGGCGCGGCTTCGTAGGGTGGCCCCTCGTGAGCGATGTTCCGATCCCCGCCGAGAACCCCCCTGCGTCCGCGCGCGACGAGGCCCCGCAGTACGTGCTGCCCCTCGTCGTCCGCCTCGAACGCGACACGCCGCCCGCCCGTACCGACGCCCTGGAGACGTCCGCGCGGGCGGTCCTGACGCTGCTGGGCGACGAACGGGCCCTCGGGGACGGCGAGTGGGCCGAGGCCGTACGGAACTGGGAGGACGCCCGGATCCGCAAGGTGGTCCGGCGGGCCCGGGGCGCCGAGTGGCGGCGGGCCGGGACGCTGCCGGGGATCACGGTGACCGGCCGGACCGCGGAGGTACGGGTGTTCCCGCCGATCCCCCTGGACGGCTGGCCCAAGGACCTGGCCAAGCTCCAGGTCTCCGGCACCGAACTGGACGACCCGGAGCCGCCGTCGGAGACCGACCGCACCGCCCCCGTCCTGTGGCTCAACCCGGACCTCGTGATGTCCGCGGGCAAGACCATGGCCCAGACCGGCCACGCCGCCCAGCTCGCCTGGTGGGCCCTGCCGGGCGCGGCCCGCACCGCCTGGCGCGCCGCCGGCCACCCCCTCTCCGTCCGCACCGCCACCCCCGCCGAATGGACCCGGCTGACGCACAGCGGACTGCCGGTGGTCCGCGATGCCGGTTTCACCGAGATCGCCCCGAATTCGTGCACGGTGGTGGCGGATCATCCGGCGCTGCGCTGACACGGGAACCACGGCGGGGGCACCGGGAACCGGGGCGCGGAGGACCGTCGGCACGCCCCTGGGCATCCCCGCCTTCCGGCGGTTCATGGCGGCGAACCTCATCTCGGCGACCGGGTCCGCGATGGCGCCGCTCGCGCTCGCCTACGCGGTGCTCGAGGAGGGCGGAGGGGCCGGTCCGCTCGGGCTCGTGCTCGCGGTGGGCACCGTGCCCACGATCCTGTTCCTGCTCATGGGCGGCCTGTTCGCGGACCGGCTGTCGCGGAGCCGGATGCTGTTCCTCGGGAATCTGACGGCGGCGGGCGCGCAGGGGGTGCTGGCCGTCACCGTGGCCACGGGGCACGCGACGACGGCGTCGATCGCGGTGTGCGGCTTCGTGTCGGGGACGGCGGCGGCGTTCATCGTCCCGGCCGCACAGGGCGCCGTCGCGCAGATCGTCCCCGAGGAGCACCTCCAGCGGGCCAACGCGTTGCTCAGGCTGCCGGGCAACGCGGTGAAGGTGCTGGGCCCGGTCGCCGGCGGTTTCGTCGTCGCCATGAGCGGCGCGTCCTGGGCGCTGGCCTTCGACGCGTGCACGTTCGCCGGCGCGGCCGTCCTGCTGCTGGGCCTGCGCCTGGCCGTGCCGCCCGCCGCGGCCGGTGGTGTCCTGGCCGACCTGCGGGCCGGCTGGACGGGGTTCTGGTCCCGTACCTGGCTGTGGACGTACACGGCCGCCGGGACCGTCCTCGTCGCCGCGTGGCTGGCGGGCTTCCAGCTCCTCGGCCCCCTGGTCGCCGCCCACAGGTACGCCGGGGCGCGCGACTGGGGCCTGGTGCAGGCGGCCTTCTCCTGCGGCCTGCTGGCGGGAACCCTGGTGTGCCTGCGGTGGAAGCCGTACCGGCTGCTCGCGGTCGCGGTCGCCGCGGGCGGTGTGCTCGCGCTTCCCCCGGCGGCCCTGGCCTGGGGCCTGCCGCTGCCGTTCGTCCTCGCGGCCGCCTTCCTGGCGGGGGCCGGGCTCGATGTCGCGGTGGTCGCCTGGACCACCGCGTTCCAGCAGCACGTGCCCTCGGCGGAACAGGGCCGCATGAGCGCGTTCAACGGTGTCGGCGAACGGCTCGCCATCCCTCTCGGCTATCTCGTCACCGCCCTCGCGGCCCGCGCGTGGAGCAGCCGGGGGGCGCTGCTGGCCTGCGCCGCGCTGATCGTCGCGGCGACCGCGCTCAATCTCTGCGTCCCGGATCTGCACCGCGTCAACCGGCTCACGCGGGACACCCGCCCGGCCTGAACCTCAAATGTTGCTCTGAAGACGGCCGGGCGGGGTTCGCGGCGGGTCGGCGGGGTCATGTACGACGCGTGCGCCGGGGGGCGAGGAGGGGGACAGGCCATGGGGAGACTGGGGACCGGGATCGGCTGGCGGCCGGAGATCGCGGGGGCCGTGGAGCGGATGCCCGGGATCGACTGGGTGGAGGTCGTGGCGGAGAACGTCTGCCCCGGCCATCTCCCCGAGTCGCTGGGCAGGTTGCGGGAGCGCGGGGTGACCGTGGTGCCGCACGGTGTCTCCCTCGGGCTCGGCGGGGCGCAGCGGCCCGACGCCGGCCGGCTCGCGGCGCTCGCCGAACGCGCTCAGGCGCTCGGGTCGCCGCTGGTCACCGAGCACATCGCGTTCGTCCGGGCGGGCGGCGCGCTCACCGCCTCGCCGCCCCTGGAGGCCGGTCATCTGCTGCCCGTGCCGCGTACCCGGGACGCGCTCGACGTGCTCTGCGAGAACGTGCGCATCGCCCAGGACGCGCTGCCGGTGCCGCTCGCCGTGGAGAACATCGCCGCGCTGTTCTCCTGGCCGGGTGAGGAACTGACCGAGGGGCAGTTCCTGTACGAGCTGGCCGAGCGGACCGGCGTACGGCTGCTCGTCGACGTGGCCAACCTGCACACCAACCACGTCAACCGCGGCGAGGACCCGGCCGAGGCGCTGGCCGGACTGCCGCTGGAGGCGGTCGCCTACGTCCATGTCGCGGGCGGCGTCGAGCGCGACGGCGTGTGGCACGACAGCCACGCGCATCCGGTGCCGGAGGCGGTGCTCGGCATCCTGGGCGACCTCGCCTCCCGGGCCGCGCCGCCCGGCGTCCTGCTGGAACGCGACGAGAACTTCCCCGAACCGGAGGAACTGGAGCGGGAGTTGGCGGCGATCCGGAAGGTGGTGGAGGGCGGGCGACGGGTGGACGTACAGGCGCGGCCCGTCGTCTCCCCGGTGCGCGCGGGCTCCGCGAACGCCGACGACGCCGAGGACACCCGGCAGCGGCTCGGGGTCGCGCAGGCCGCCGTGCTGTCCTGCCTGGTGGCCGGGACGCCCGTGCCCGAGGGGTTCGACCGGGTACGGCTGGGGACGCAGGCGCGGGCACTCGCCGCGAAGCGCGCGGACGTGGTGGCGAAGGTGGCCCCGGAGCTGCCGGTGCTGCTCGGGGCCTCGTACCGGCCGGCGTTCCTGGAGTACGCGCGTCAGCGGCCGATGGGTGCGGGGTACCGGCGGGACGCGCTGGACTTCGCCGCGTTCCTGCTGGCCGGGAAGCGGCCGGACCTCCCGCGGCGGAGGCTGCGGGAGTGGTGGCTGGACCGCTGCGGCCCGGCGCCGCGGGGGCGGCTGGCGCGGGCGGCGCGGAGAGTGCTGCCGGGGCGGGGCTGAACCGGCGGAACGCGATCCGCATGTGAAAAATCCTGGCGCCCGCGCCGTCCCCTGGCATACAAAACACCTCATGTTCTGGCTCCTCCTCCTGCTCCTCGCCTGGGCGTTCACCGGTACGGCCTGCGTTCGCCTCTGTCTCGCGGCGGTGCGCGCCGCGGCCACGGACACGGGCCCCGCGGCGGAGGCCGGAGACCACGAGCTGACCCTGTACGAGGCCGCCTTCCTGTCCGGCGGACCCCAGCGCGTCGCCGACGTCACCCTCCTGTCCATGGCCCGCCAACGGCGGCTCCACCTCGCCCACACCGGCTGGGCCACCGTCGTGGACCCGCACGGCCGGGACGAGATCGAGCGGTCCGTCATCGGGGCGATCGGCCCGGAAGGCCAGTCCCGCATCGCACCGGTACGCACCCGCGCCGCCCGCACCGACGCCGTACGGCGCCTCGCCGACCGCCTCGTGCGCAGCGGCCTCGCCGTCCCCGACGCCGCGGGCCCCACCGTCGGCACGGCCGTGCGCCAGGTCCGGGCCGCCGCACTCGCCGTGCCGGTCCTGGCCGTCATCGCGCTGCTGCTGCCCGTCCAGGCCGACACCTCACGCCTGATGGTCGGCCTGTGGTTCCTGCTTCCGTTCACGCTGTCGCTGAGCTGTCTGGCCATAGCCCGCTTCGAGGTGCACCCGTACTCGCCGTGGGCCTCCCCCGCCGGGCAGCGCCTGCTGGGCGCGCTGCTGCGGCGGCGCTCCGGTGCCGAGCCGTCGTTCCTCACCTGCGTCGCGCTGCGCGGCATCCGCGCGATCGGCGAACCGGAGCTGCGCGCGGCCTTCGCCCACCGCGACGCGCCACACCGGGAGTAGGGGGCGCATCGGGGTGCCGGCGGCCGACACCGCCCGTGCGGTGCTTGCCTTCCGCGGTGGCGGAACGAAACATCCCTGGTGTTCGCGGCCGTGACCGAAGGGATGCTGGATGAAAGCCGTCGCCCTCTGCTCGGCCGCCGCCCTGCTGCTGACCACCCCGGCCACCGCCCCGGCGGACGGCGCGCGGAGCCCGTCCGGCGCCGCCGAACTCCGGGGCACCGTCGTCGCCGCGCTCCGCGCCCGCGCCACCGGCATCCACTACGGCGCATGTGACCCCGCCGAGGTGCCACCCGTCCCGCACTCCCCCGCCGGTCTGCGCTGCGGCACCGTCTCCGTCCCCCTCGACTACGCGCACCCCGACGGGAAGCGGATCGGACTCACCGTCAGCCGCACCCCGGCCACCGGGAAGGACGGCGAGCGGGCGGTCCCCCGGCAGGGCGCCCTCGTCTACGACCCCGGCGGCCCGGGAGCCTCGGGCATGTACTTCGCGCTGGCCGGCACCCTGCCCGCCTGGAAGCGGATCGCCGCCGCGTACGACCTGGTCGGCTACGCCCCGCGCGGGGTGGGCCGCTCCGCGCCGCTGTCCTGCGAGGACCCGAAGCGGTTCGGCAGGGCGCCCAGCCTGGCGCCGACGCGGCCCTCGGAGCCGTACAAACGCCGGCGAGTGGCGCAGGCGAAGGCGTACGCCCGCGGCTGCGCCCGGCGTTCGGGCCCCGGGCTGCGCTTCTTCAACTCCCTGAACAACGCGCGGGACCTGGAGGTGCTGCGGGCCGCGCTGGGCGAGGACCGGCTGACGTTCATGGGCGCGTCGTACGGCACCTACTTCGGCTCGCTGTACGCGGCGATGTTCCCCTCCCACGTGCGCCGGATGGTGCTGGACGCGGCGGTGAACCCGGATCCGGAGCAGATCTGGTACCGCGGCAACCTCGCCCAGTCCGCCGCGTTCGAGCGGCGCTGGGCGGACCTGAAGGGCTGGATCGCCCGGCACGACGACGTCTACCGGCTCGGCGACACGCCGCGGAAGGTGCAGGGCGCCTACGACACGGCGGCCGCGCGGCTCGCCCGGCGGCCGGCGGGCGGGAAGGCCGGACCGGGCCAGTTGCAGAACGCGTTCCTGACGGCCGGGTACTCCGACAGCTACTGGCCGAGCCGGGCCGCCGCCCTCTCCGCCTATCTGCACGGCGATCCGAAGCCGCTGGCCGAACTGGCCTCGCCGGACCCCGGGTCGGCCGCCGCGGCGGAGAACGGCAGCGCCGTCTACACGGCCGTCGAGTGCAATGACGCGCCCTGGCCGACGAGTTGGGCGGTGTGGGACCGGGACAACACCCGGCTGGCCCGCGTCGCGCCCTTCGAGACCTGGGACAACGCGTGGATGAACCTGCCGTGCGCCTACTGGCCGGCACCCCGGCAGCGGCCCCTGGACGTGCGCACCGGGCCCGGCGCGCTGCCCCCGGTGCTGATCCTGGCGGCCGAACGGGACGCGGCCGCGCCGTACTCGGGGGCCCTGGAGATGAACCGGCGGCTGGCCGGCTCCCTGCTGGTGACCGAGCGCGGCGCGGGCACTCACGGCATCGGCGGCGGCCCCAACAGGTGCGTCGACGGCTACCTGGACGACTACCTGCTGACGGGCCGCCTCCCGGCGCGGAACGCGTCCTGCGCGCCCCGCGCCGAACCCGAGCCCGGCCCGGAGCCGACGGCGGGCTGAGCCCTACGCCAGCCCCGCCACCAGGTCCGCCACGTCCTTGCGGCGGCCCGTGTAGAACGGGACCTCCTCACGGACGTGCATCCGGGCCTCGGAGCCGCGCAGGTGGCGCATGAGGTCGACGATGCGGGACAGCTCGTTCGCCTCGAAGGCGAGGATCCACTCGTAGTCGCCCAGCGAGAACGAGGCGACCGTGTTGGCGCGCACGTCCGGGAATCCGCGGGCCATCTTGCCGTGGTCGGCGAGCATGCGGCGGCGGTCCTCGTCGGGCAGCAGGTACCAGTCGTACGAGCGCACGAAGGGGTAGACGCTCACGTAGTCGCGGGGCGTCTCGTCGGCGAGGAACGCCGGGATGTGCGAGCGGTTGAACTCGGCCGGACGGTGCAGCGCCATGTTGGACCACACCGGCTCCAGCGCGCGGCCCAGCCTGGTGCGGCGGAAGAGGCTGTACGCCTCCTGGAGCTGGTCGCTGGTCTCCGCGTGCCACCAGATCATCACGTCGGCGTCGGCCCGCATACCGGACAGGTCGTAGGTGCCGCGGATCGTCACGTCCTTGGCGGCGAGCTGGTCGAACAGCTCCTGGACCTCGTCGGCGTAGCCCGCGCGGTCGGCCGGCAGCACGTCCTTCAGCTTGAAGACCGACCACAGGGTGTAGCGGATGACATCGTTCAGGTCCTTGGCCAGCTTGCCCTTGTTGGGGATCCTGCCGGACTCGGTGGTGGGGGCGTCGTCACTCATGGTTCCTATTCTCCTGCTCCGCCGTGGAGGCTCTGCACCGGGTGGGCCGTCAGCTCCTCGACCCCGCGCAGATCACCGGACAGCTGGTCGACGGCCGCGTTGGCGCTCGCGACGCAGGCGGGGATGCCCACGCCGTCGTACTGCGCGCCGCAGACCGCGAGGGCCGGAAGGGCGGCGATGTGCTCGCGGACGCGCGCCACGCGCGCGTGGTGCCCGACCGGGTACTGGGGCAGCCCGTCGGTCCAGCGGGTGACCCGGGTCTCGACGGGCGCGGCCTCGATGCCGACGGCCTCGCGGAGGTCGTGCCGGGACACCTCGACCAGGCCGGCGTCGTCCCGGCCGAGGACCGCCGTCTCGCCGTGCCGCCCGACCGAGGTGCGCAGGACGACCGTGTCAGGGTCCTCGTCGGCGATCCAGCCCCACTTCTGGGAGGCGAACGTGGCGGCCTTGATGGTGCGTCCGTCGACCGGCGGCACCAGGAAGCCGCTGCCCTCGGGCAGGGACAGGTCGGCGCGCCGGTAGGCGAGGGTGATCAGGGCCATCGAGGCGTACTCGACGGCGGCCAGCTCGGCGGCGGCCGCCGGGGACTCGGGGCGCAGCAGCCGGGCCGCGGCCGGTGCGGGTACGGCGACCACCACGGCGTCGGCGTGCAGCCGCTGTCCGGCCGCGGTGACCCGCCAGCCGCCCGCGGCGTCCCGGCGCAGCTCGGTGACGGGCGCCCCGGTGCGGATCTCGCCGCCGCGCGCCCGGACGGAGTCGGCGACCGCGAGCGGCAGGGTGCCCACGCCGCCCTCGATGCCCATGAACACGGGCCCGGCCTGCTGAGCCGCGGCCGCCCTGGCCTGGATCTCGCGGACGCCCTCGGTCAGGGAGGCGTGCGCGCGGGCGGCCTGGAAGAGCTGGGGGACGGCGGAACGCATCGAGATGCGATACGCGTCGCCCGCGTACACCCCGCCGAGCAGGGGTTCGACGAGACGGTCCACGACCTCGCGGCCGAGGCGCGCCGCCACGTATTCCCCCACCGCGACGTCGACGCCGACCTCGGTGCGGGGCAGGACGGTGTCCTGCTCGATACGGGCCAGGCCGTCCGCGGACAGGACGCCGGCGAGCGCGGCGGCGGTGCCGGGCACGCCCATCACATGGCCCTTGGGCATGGGGCGCAGCGCGCCGCGGGTCCAGATGGCGGCGCTCGCGACGGCGGGGGTCCGGAGCCGGTCGCCGAGGCCGACCTCGCGGGCGAGGGCCACGGCCTCGGGGCGGCGGGCGAGCATCGACTCGGCGCCGAGGTCGACCCGGACGCCCGCGATCCCGCCGGGCAGCAGCTTGCCGCCGACCCGCTCGGACGCCTCCAGCACCGTCACCCGGGCCCCGCGCTCCAGCAGCCGGTGGGCGGCGGCCAGACCGGCGATGCCGGCTCCGATGACGACGGCGTGCACCGGACTCGTACCCCTTGCGCTCATGGTCCCCACTCTCTCAGACCGCGCCGACGGCGCTGACAGGGCCGTAGGTCCCGCGCCGCGACGCCGTCAGGACCCTCTAGCGTGTCCCCATGAGCACGCATCAGGGGCGGGAGCGGCTGGTCGTCGTCGGCGGGGACGCCGCGGGCATGTCGGCGGCTTCGCAGGCGCGGCGCCAAAAGGGGCCCGGGGAACTGGAGATCGTGGCGTTCGAGCGGGGTCACTTCACCTCGTTCTCCGCGTGCGGCATCCCCTACTGGGTCGGCGGCGCCGTGCCCGAGCGGGACGACCTGATCGCCCGCACCCCCGAGGAGCACCGCGCCCGGGGCATCGACCTGCGGCTGCGCACCGAGGTCACGGAGATCGACGTGGCGGGGCAGCGGGTACGCGCGCGGGACGTGGATTCCGGCGCCGAGTCATGGACGTCGTACGACAAGCTGGTGATCGCCACGGGTGCCCGTCCGGTCCGTCCCGAGCTGCCCGGCGCGGACGCCCCCGGGGTGCACGGCGTGCAGACCCTGGACGACGGGCAGGCGCTGATCGACACGCTGGCCCGCGCGAAGGGCCGGCGCGCGGTCGTCGTGGGCGCCGGGTACATCGGCGTGGAGATGGCCGAGGCGCTGATCGACCGGGGCTTCGAGGTGACGGTCGTCAACCGCGGCGAGCAGCCCATGTCGACCCTCGATCCGGACATGGGCCGCCTGGTGCACCGCGCCATGGAGGGGCTCGGCATCACCATGGTGAACGACGCCGAGGTCACCAAGATCCTCACCGGCGAGGGCGGCCGGGTCCGCGCGGTGGCCACCCAGCACGCCGAGTACCCGGCCGACGTGGTGGTCCTCGGCATCGGC
The DNA here is from genome assembly GCF_000980885.2 of Streptomyces malaysiense. Taxonomy (GTDB): domain Bacteria; phylum Actinomycetota; class Actinomycetes; order Streptomycetales; family Streptomycetaceae; genus Streptomyces; species Streptomyces malaysiense. The sequence continues at coordinate 94,413 of NZ_LBDA02000020.1, forward strand.
GTGCGCCCCGAGACCGGCCTCGCACGCGCCGCCGGGCTGCCGCTCGGCGCCCACGGCGGGCTGCTCACCGACCTGGCCATGCGGGTGCGCGGCCACGGGAACATCTGGGCGGGCGGCGACTGCGTGGAGGTGCTGAACCTGGTCTCGGGGCAGGAGCAGTACGTCCCGCTGGGCACCCACGCCAACAAGCACGGCCAGGTCATCGGCACCAACGCGGGCGGCGGCCACGCCACCTTCCCGGGCGTGGTCGGCACGGCGGTCAGCAAGGTCTGCGACCTGGAGATCGCCCGCACCGGTCTGCGCGAGAAGGACGCGCACCGGGTGGGCCTCACGTTCGAGGCGGTCACCATCGAGTCCACCAGCCGGGCCGGCTACTACCCGGGGGCCTCCCCGATGACCGTCAAGATGCTCGCCGAGCGCCGCACCGGACGGCTGCTGGGCGTGCAGATCGTGGGGCGGGAGGGCGCGGCCAAGCGGGTGGACATCGCGGCGGTGGCGCTGACCGCGCGGCTGACGGTGGAGCAGATGACCGCCCTGGACCTCGGCTACGCGCCGCCGTTCTCGCCGGTGTGGGACCCGGTCCTGGTGGCCGCGCGCAAGGCGGCGCGGAAGGTACCCGGGAACTGACCCGGAGCCGACCGATGCGGGGACCGGCACGCGGGCCGGGCGGGGACGGCCGATTGGCCGGGATCCGGCCGGGCACTACTCCTGTGTGGTCATCCCCGTCCATGACATCAACCCGGTGCGCCGCACCCCCTGGGTGACGTACGCCCTGATCATCGCGAACGTCCTGGTGTTCCTCTCGACGCCCGGCATGCCCGGCTCCCTGGCCGGCGGCGAGAGCCTCGCCCAGCTGTGCCATCTGGAGGCCTTCATGGACCGCTTCGCGGCGGTCCCGACGGAGCTGGTGCACGGCCGGATCCCGCAACTGGTGCCGACGGGCCAGGTGGGCGTCGGCCCGCACGGCCCCGGATGCGTGGTGGCCCCGCGCGGCTTCCACAAGTCGGCGCCGCTGTCGGTGTTCACGGCGATGTTCGTGCACGGCAGCTGGCTGCACCTGCTGGGCAACATGCTGTTCCTGCTGATCTTCGGCAACAACGTCGAGGACCGGATGGGTCACATCCGCTTCTTCGTCTTCTACGTCGTCTGCGGCTACGCGGCCGGGTACGGCTTCGCGCTGCTGAACGCCGGTTCGAGCGACCCGCTGATCGGCGCGTCGGGCGCGATCGCCGGGGTGCTCGGCGCCTACATCGTGCTCTGGCCGAGAGCGCGGGTCTGGGTGCTCGTGCCGTTCCTGGTGTTCCTGCCGCTGCGGCTGCCGGCCTGGCTGGTGCTGGGCTTCTGGTTCGCGCTCCAGGCCGTGTACTCGTCCGGGCAGGGGGTGTCCGACGCGGGGACGGTGGCGTACGTGGCGCACGTGATCGGCTTCCTGGTGGGCCTGTTCATCGCCCTGCCGCTGAAGCCCGGCACCCCGCCCCCGCCAAAGCCGCCCGGCCTGCTGTTCGGCAGGCGCGCGCGGCCCCACTACCAGACCTGGTGAGCGTCAGCGGGCGCTCGCGCCGTGGACGTACTCCGCGAGCCGGGTCAGCGCGTCCGGGTCGGTGCCGGGCATCACACCGTGACCGAGGTTGAAGACGTGGCCCTCGAGACCCGCGGCGGCGTCCAGCACCTCCTGGGCCTTGGCCTCGACGGCGTCCTTGCCGGCGAACAGCACGGTCGGGTCCAGGTTGCCCTGGAGCGCCTTGCCGGGGCCGACGCGGCGGACGGCCTCGTCCAGGGGGACGCGCCAGTCGACGCCGACGACGTCCGCGCCGGCCTCGCCCATCAGACCCAGCAGCTCGCCGGTGCCCACGCCGAAGTGGAGGCGCGGGACGCCGTAGTGCGCGACCGCGTCGAAGACCTTGGCCGAGGCGGGCAGCACCGAGCGCCGGTAGTCGGCGGGGGCGAGCGCGCCGGCCCAGGAGTCGAAGAGCTGCACCGCGGAGGCGCCGGCCTCGATCTGGACCTTGAGGAAGGCGGCCGTGATGCCGGAGAGGCGGTCCAGCAGGTCGGCCCACAGCTCGGGGTCGCCGTACATCATCGCCTTGGCGTTCTCGTACGTCCGCGACGGGCCGCCCTCGACCAGGTAGCTGGCCAGCGTGAAGGGGGCGCCGGCGAAGCCGATCAGCGGGACGGGGCCCAGCTCGCGGGTGAGCATCCCGATGGCCTCGGTGACGTAACCGACGTCCTCGGGGGTGAGATCGCGCAGCCGGGCCAGGTCGGCGCGGGTGCGGATCGGCTGCTCGACGACCGGTCCGACGCCGGGCTTGATGTCGAGGTCGAGGCCGATGGCCTTCAGCGGGACGACGATGTCGCTGTAGTAGATCGCCGCGTCCACGCCGTGCCGGCGCACCGGCTGGAGGGTGATCTCGGTGACCAGCTCGGGCCGCGTGCAGGACTCCAGCATCGGGATGCCCTCGCGTACCTTGCGGTACTCGGGCAGGGAGCGGCCGGCCTGCCGCATGAACCACACGGGGGTGTGGGGCACGGGTTCACGCCTGCACGCCTTGAGGAAGGCGCTGTCGTACGTCGCGGTCGGCTGCTTGCCCCGGGGGGCGTCGTTGGCGGTCACGGGAAAAGTCTCGCATGCGGTGTGGACGGGCCGTGCACAGGCGGCGAGCAAGCGCACGTCGCGGGGTGTCTTGCCTGCGCAGACGCCCGATTCCCCTTACTCTTCCCCGCATGGCTGCGGCTCACGGACACAGGTCGGATGGCGCTGACGGATTGGGCGACGTGAAGGACACCGAGGGGGCGGACCGGCACTCGGGTGCGGCGGGTCCACCGGCGTTCCGGGCCGCGGTCGAGGCCCTGCGCGGCTGCCGGCTGCGCCCGCAGGTCGAGGTGGAGCCGACCCCCGCACCGCAGCGGCTCGCGCCGTACGCGTACGCGCTGGAGGCGGTGGTGCTCGACGGCGAGCAGGAACTGGCCGACGGGCGTCTGGTGCTGCTGCACGACCCGGCCGGGCACGACGCCTGGCGGGGCACGTTCCGGCTGGTGACGCTGGTGCGGGCGGAGCTGGAGCCGGAGATGGCGGCCGATCCGCTGCTGCCGGAGGTGTGCTGGTCCTGGCTGACCGGGGCGCTGGGGGCGCGCGGCCTCGGCTACGGCGAACCGAGCGGCACCGTCACGCGCGCCAGCTCGCACTACTTCGGTGGTCTCGCCGACCGGCCGGCCGCCTCGCAGATCGAGATCCGGGCCTCCTGGACGCCGCGCGAGGGCCGGGGCGGGGTGCCGGACGCGGGCGCCCACCTGACCTCCTGGTGCGATCTGCTGGCCCAGGTCGGCGGGTTGCCGCCGGCCGGTCCCGGCGACACCTCGGTGGTGACGCTGCCGCAGCGCAGGGGTCCGCAGTCCCGGTGAAGTGACGGCGGGTCACGGCCGCCGTCAGCCTCCGGAGTGCCTTGTTGACCATCTCTTTGTCGATACGGCCACATTGTGTACTCGAATCGCATTCGCTCGAACCGATTCGATCTTCGGGTGATCGACCGCGTGTCCGAATTGCACGGATTGTTACTCACTAGATCGTGATCACTCTCTAAAGGCGGACACGTTTGCTGCCGAAGACGACTGTGACCTTGAAAGCACGGTTCGTCCCGGCTTCTTCCCCCACAAGCCGGCCCCGTCCCCCACCCAGGAGGCCTGGTGTCCGTTCTCCTTGAGCAACCCGCAAGCCTGGTCGCCTACCGCCCGAACAAGCCGACCGCCATGGTGGTCGTGGCCGACCCGCGCGTGCGTTCCACCGTCACCCGTCATCTGTGGGCGCTCGGTGTGCGCGATGTGATCGAGGCCTCGTCCATCGCGGAGGCTCGTCCTCGCATCGGCAACCCCCGCGACATCTGCGTCGCCGACGTCCACCTGCCCGACGGCTCCGGCCTGACCCTGCTCTCCGAGACCCGCGCCGCGGGCTGGCCCAACGGGCTCGCCCTCTCCGCGGCCGACGACATCGGCGCGGTCCGCAACGCCCTGGCCGGCGGGGTCAAGGGCTACGTGGTCACCGGCACCCGCACCAACATCGGGCTCCCCACGCGGCCCGGTGCCGCCCCCCTCGGCGGCGCCGCCCGTATGCACCGCCGCCCCCCGGGTGCCCCGAGCCACCCGGGCGGCTACCGCGAACTGTCCGGACGCGAGGTCGAGGTGCTGCGCCTGGTCGCCGAGGGCCAGTCGAACAAGGCGATCGGTGTGTCCATGGGCCTGTCCGCCCTCACCGTGAAGAGCCACCTCGCCCGCATCGCCCGCAAGCTGGGCACCGGCGACCGGGCCGGCATGGTCGCCGTGGCCCTGCGCACCGGAATCATCCACTGACCCCTCCCCCTCCGCCGCCCCCGGCCTCCCCGTCCTCCG
>NZ_LBDA02000200.1 GCF_000980885.2 Streptomyces malaysiense
ACCACCAGCCGAAACCTCACCCACGTCCGGCACCGACATCCGCCACACACCGTCCACGGACAACACCGCCCGCAACCGCAGCACATCGTGACGCGCCACCACCGCACCAACAGCACCCTCCACCACATCCAGCCCCGCACCCACCGGCACCCGCACACCCATCGACTGGTAGAAGCCGTCGAGGACGCCGTTCCGTTCGGCGAACAGGGCCACGACCGGCGTCGCGGGGACCTCGCCGGTCGCCTCGTCGTCGGGTTCGGCCGCACCGGCGGCCGCCGGGTCGCCGGACGTCGCCGCCACCGACGCCAGTGCCTCGACCGTCCGCCAGCGGAAGACGTCGCGCGCCGTGAACACCAGCCCCGCGGCACGGGCCCGCGCCACCAGCTGGATCGCCACGATCGAGTCGCCACCCAGATCGAAGAACGACTCGTCCACCCCGACCGAGTCCAGCCCCAGCACCTCGGCGGAGACCGTGCACAGGACCTCTTCCACGGCGGTACGCGGTCGGGCCGACGCGGCCGTGCCGAACTCCGGCTCGGGCAGGGCCTCGCGGTCGAGCTTGCCGCTGGTGTTCAGCGGGAACGCGTCCAGGACGACGACGCCCGCGGGAACCATGTAGTCGGGCAGCCGCTCGGCCACGAACTCACGGAGCGTCGACGGGTCGGGGGCCGCGGCGGGGTCGGCGGCGACGACGTAGCCGACGAGCTGCTGGCTTCCGGTGGCCGACTCACGGACGGTCACCACGCTCCGGCCGACCTGCGGGTGGGCGGCCAGCGCCGCCTCCACCTCGCCCGGCTCGATCCGGAAGCCGCGCACCTTGACCTGGTCGTCGGCCCGGCCCGCGTACACCAGTTGACCGTCGCGGCCCCAACGCGCCAGGTCGCCGGTCCGGTAGAGGCGCCGCCCGCCGCCGGTGGGGTCGGCGACGAAACGGGTCGCGGTCAGGGCCGGTTCACGCACGTACCCGCGGGCCAGGCCGGCACCCGCGACATACACCTCTCCTGTGACGCCCGGGGGGACGGGGCGCAGTCGCGCGTCCAGGACGTGC
>NZ_LBDA02000201.1 GCF_000980885.2 Streptomyces malaysiense
GTGGAGGGCGTAGTAGGCGGTGAGGAAGACGGCGGGGGTGGTGGCGGCTTGGGCGTAGGTCCAGTCGGTGGGGATTTTGGTGAGGAGGCGTTGGTCGGTGGTGGCGGTGGGGGCGATGTGGGGGAAGAGGCCCATGACGCGGTCGCCGATGGTGTAGTCGGTGACGTCGTCGGCGGTGGCGGTGACGGTGCCGGCGCATTCGCCGCCGATGTTGCGGGTGTCGTGGACCATGCCGAGGGTGACGACGATGTCGCGGAAGTTGAGTCCTGCGGCGTGGACGGTGATGCGGACTTCGCCGGGGTTGAGGGGGGTGGTGTCGGGGGGTTGGGGGGTGAGGGTGAGGTTGTCGATGGTGCCGGTGTTGGTGAGGGCGAGTTTCCAGTGGGTGTCGGGGATGGTGAGGGGTGGTTGGTGGTGGGGGGTGAGGCGTGGGTGGTGGGTGGTGCCGTTTCGTAGGGCGAGTTGGGGTTCGTTGTTGGTGTGTGCGGTGGTGAGTGCGGTGGCGAGGTGGGTGTGGGTGTGGGGGGTGTGGTCGGTGTCGGCGAGGGTGATGCGGCCGGGGTTTTCTTGTTGTGCGGTGCGGATGAGGCCCCATAGGGCTGCGGCGGCGGGGTCGGTGAGGTGTTCGCCGGTTTCGGTGGTGATGGCGTTGTGGGTGAGGAGGGTGAGGTGGGTGTCGCGGAGGTTGTCGTCGGCGAGGTAGTGCTGGATGAGGTGGAGGGTGTCGGTGGTGAGTTGGCGTGTGCGCTCGGGGGTGGCGTGTGGGGTGTGGTTGTTGCTGGTGGGGTGGGGGGTGGTGTCGAGGACGATCATGGGTGGTGCGGGTTGTCCGGCGGCGATGGCTCGGCTGGTTTCGGCGAGTGTGGTGGCGGCGTCGTCTCCGAGGTGGAGCCATTTGTCGGTGGCTGCTTGGGGTGCGGTGTCGGTGGTGGGTGTGTGGGTGGCGGGGTGCCATGTGAGGCGGTAGAGGGAGTTCTGGGGGGTGGTGGGGTTGAGTTTGGTGGGGTCGGTGGTGCGGACGGTGAGGGTGTCGGCGGTGAGGAGGGGGGTGTCGGTGTCGGGGTCGGTGAGGTGGAGGGTGAGGGTGTCGGGGCTGGTGGGGGTCAGGCGTGCGCGTAGTCGGTTGGGTCGGGTGTGTGGGGTGTGGAGGGTGACCCCGCTCCAGGAGAACGGAAGCCGGATGGTGTTGGGGGTCTGGTCTTCGTCGGTGGTGGCGAGGAGTGCGTGGAGTGCGGCGTCCAGGAGGGCGGGGTGGATGCCGTGGCCGTGGGTGTCGATGTCCTCGGGCAGTGAGACTTCGGCCTGGATGTGGTGGTGGTCGTCTTCCCAGGCGGCGGTCAGTCCGCGGAAGGCGTGGCCGTAGTGGTAGCCGCGTGTGCTGATGCGGTCGTAGAGGTCTTCGACGTCCAGGGGGTGTGTGCCGGCCGGTTGCCATGGTCCGAGGGTGGTTGAGGGCGTGCCGTCCTCGGTGGGTGCGCTCAGGATTCCGGTGGCGTGCTGGGTCCACTGGTCCTGTGCGTCGGTGGGCCGGGTGTGGATGGTGAGGGTGCGGCGTCCGTCGTCGTCGGGTGCCTGGAGGGTGACCTGGAGGTGGAGGCTGCCGGTTTCGGGCAGGGCGAGGGGTGTTTCGAGGGTGAGTTCCTCGATGTGGGTGTGGCCGGTGTGGTGGGCGGCGTGGAGGGCGAGGTCGAGGTGTGCGGTGCCGGGGAGGATGACGGTGCCGGCGACGGCGTGGTCGGCGAGCCAGGGGTGGGTGTCCAGGCTGAGGCGACCGGTGAAGATGACCTGGTCGGTCCCGGCGGTGTCCACTGCCGCGGCGAGGAACGAGTGCCCGGTGGCTGACTGTCCGAGGTGGGTGGGGTCGTTGTGGGTGGGAGCGGGGCGGAGCCAGTAGGTCTGG
>NZ_LBDA02000202.1 GCF_000980885.2 Streptomyces malaysiense
ACTCCGCATCTCGGGGGAACCTCAACCCGCCACCAGGACCGATCCGAGCGGGGCCCATTTCGAGTTCGCTTATGACACGGAACGCCGCTTGACACGTGTACTCAATCCGATGGGTCAAGCTTGGTCATACGTCTATGACGAGGCTGGCCGGCTCGTGGCCGAGACGGACTTCAACGGCCGGACCCTCGCCTACGCGCATGACCCGGTGGGCGGCCTGGTGTCACGGACCAACGGTGCCGGCGAGACGTTGACCTTCACTCGGGACGCCCTCGGTCGGGTCGTGGAACAGCGGAGCAGTACAGATGATGCCACGACGTACGCATACGCACCGACCGGACAACTCGCGCACGCTCGCGCCCCGGAGGCCGAGGTCGTCTATGAGCGCGACGAGCTCGGCAGAGCCCTTTCGGAGACCGTGAACGGCGGGACGACTGTACATGCTTATGACGCCCTGGGGCGGCGGATCCGTCGTACAACCCCATCCGGGCTGACGTCCCATTGGAAGTACGACTCAGCGGGGCGTTGCACCGAGTTGGGCTCCGAAGCCGGGAGCCTGTCCTTCACCTACGACGCCGGCGGCCGAGAGACGGAACGCCGTCTCGGCGAAGAAGTGACCCTCTCACAGGGGTGGGACGCGGCAGGCCGCCTCACTGTGCAGTCGCTGACGTCGGCGTCGGTCCCGAGCGGGGCCGACCACCGCCTCCTGCAGTACCGGGAGTATGCCTACCGGGCCGACGGCTACCTCACTGGCATCCGGGAACTCACGGCTGGTGCCCGGAGCTTCGACCTCGATGGGACAGGCCGCGTCACCGGCGTACGCGCTCATGGCTGGACCGAGACCTACGCCTACGACAGGGCAGGAAATCTGACGCACGCTGCCGCTTCCCAGCACGAGGCCCCTGGAGACCGGGAGTTCGAGGGCACAGTCATCCGTCGCGCTGGCAATACAACGTACGAGCACGACGGCCAGGGCCGACTCGTTACCAAAACCCGCAGGCTGCTGAACGGAAAGCGACACACCTGGACGTACACCTGGAACGCGGAGGACCGCCTGACAGCGGTCACCACCCCGGACGGCAGTCGCTGGCGCTACTCCTACGACCCTTTGGGTCGGCGCATCGCCAAGTCCCTGCTGTCGGACGACGGTTCTCCGGTTGAGCACGTGGAGTTCACCTGGGACGACACCTGTCTGGCCGAGCGGAGCACCCTCGACGGCATGACGACCACCTGGGAGTACGCTCCCGGCACACACCGTCCACTCGCCCAGACTGACCACTGGCCTTCTGTCCCCAGTTCGGAGATGTCCTTCCTGGCCCGCCTGGCGGAGGAGACGACCACCGATCGCGCGTCTCGCTTCCACGCGGTCATCACTGACGCGGCGGGCACACCGACCGAACTTGTCGCAGCAGGCGGTGCCGTGGCCTGGCAGCGACGCACCTCACTGTGGGGTACCCCCTTGTCCCCCGGGACAGAGGCCGAATCGGTGGAGTGCCCGCTGCGCTTCCCCGGCCAGTACCACGATGCCGAAACCGGGCTGCACTACAACTACTTCCGTTTCTATGATCCGGAAACCGCAGGCTACCTGTCCCCCGACCCGCTCGGTCTCGATCCCGCGCCAAATCATCATGCCTACATCGTCAACCCGTTCCGGTGGATCGACCCGACCGGGTTGGTGAAGTGCACTCAGGAGGCGCTTGATAAGGCCTTTGAGATGGACAATACGCCGCGGAAGCTCGAACATGTCATCGATCCCCCGAAGCACGGCTTCGAGGAGATAGTGAAGAATTCGGGAGGGCGCTCCGAAGCGTTTCGCCGCATCCTCGACAGTCTTGGAGAAAGCGACGACCTTCCGGAGTCCGGTGGTTTCGTCGTCGACCGTACAATCGACGGGGAAACGGTCACCATTCGCGGAGCCATGGTCAACGGGATACCCCGAATCGGAACCGCGTTCATCCAGGAAAAGTTCCCAGGAAAGACACCATGACAGATCACCCTGCCACCAGACCACTCTCCTCCCTCGAACGGCGCACCCTTGCCCACCTTCTCGCGTCCGAATTCCCGGGCGTGCAGGAGCTGAGGAACCAACTGCCAGAAACCCGTGTCACCGGCCGGTGGGGGGCCGAGTCTCCGAGTGTCGACCTGGAAGTGCCCGCCGACATCCCTGCAGCACAGATCGAGGACGGCATCATCCCGGCCACCGGAACGGTCACAGACGACTCGGGCCAACTCTTCGGCGAACTGCTTGTGTGGGTGAGCGGTGGAAGGCTCTCAGCCCTCGAGTTCTCGTGGTACGGCGACACCGCACCGACGGAGCTGCCGGATCCCGATCTTGTCACCGTGACGGTTCAGTGAGTCTCTTTCATCCTGTGCTGGCGGGCGAAATGGGCTGGTCAGTGGGTGTGGTGACGAGGCAGGGCCCCTCGTCGTTGGCGTGGTGATTCCACTCAACACACCGGCGACCGAAGGGGCCTTGTTGGTTCCGTATCCTGCCACGCTCGACGTCCCGCATGAGCTCGTTGAGCACGTCGCCTGGCTGCTGTACGAGCACCGCCGCGCACGTAACACCCGCTGGCGGAAGCTCCGCTGCTTCGATCAGGCACTGCTCACGCTGGTCCACCTGCGCAAGAACGAGACGTTCGCCCAGCTCGGCGCCGGGTTCGCGATATCGCAGGCCACCGCCTGGCGCTACGTGGACGAGGCCCTGGAGGTGCTGGCTTCCTGGGCCCCGGGCCTCCATGAAGCCCTCACCGGCCTCGGTGAGGGCGACCACGTCATCGTTGACGGCACGCTGATCCCCACCGACCGCGTCCGCGCCGATCAGCCGTACTGTTGAGTCGGCACGG
>NZ_LBDA02000203.1 GCF_000980885.2 Streptomyces malaysiense
GGCGGAGGTGTGTCACTCGCGTGGCGGAGGTTCGACCTGCTCGGTCGGAAGTGGTCGTGCCTCGGGCGGGGCGGAGGGCTCATCGGGTGGGGTTGCGGCGCTCTGCGTGCCGGCTTTGCGGGGCTGGATGCCCTGGTCGCGGAGGAACCGTCAGATGGCTCTGAGGTTCGCCACGAAGATGATGACGGCATTGAGCAGGGTCTGTGCGACGCGTCCGTGCGGCAGGCGGAGCTGGGGATTGTCGACGTTGCCGAGGGCGGACTTCTTGAGGTTGCCGTTGCCGCCCTCGTTCTGACTGCGCAGTCCGGACCAGGCTTCCTGCCGCAGCGGGGTGAACAGGGGGTATTTCTGCCGCCACTTGGCCA
>NZ_LBDA02000204.1 GCF_000980885.2 Streptomyces malaysiense
GGGGATCTTTCTGATGAACAGTGGTCGGTGCTGGAGTCGTTGCTGCCGGCGGCAGGCGTGAGCCGCAGGTCCGCGAACCGGCGGCGGTTGATCAACGGAGTTCGGTGGCGGGTTCGCACGGGTGTTCCGTGGCGTGATCTGCCGCGCGAGTACGGGCCTTGGCAGACCGTTTACGGGCTCTTTCGCCGGTGGCAGCGCGAGGGTGTGTGGGCCCGGATTCTCACCTTGCTGCAGGCGAGGGCTGACGCGGCAGGGTTGATCACGTGGGAGGTGAACGTCGACTCCACGGTCTGCCGGGCCCATCAGCACGCGGCTGGTGCCCGCCGGGACGGGGCCGGGCAGAAGGAGCCTTTGGGAGGGGCCGGGGCCGAGCCGGAGGATCACGGGCTGGGCCGGTCGCGGGGCGGGTTCTCCACGAAGATCCATCTGGCCTGCGAGCAGGGGCAGAAGCCGCTGTCGTTGCTGGTCACGGCAGGTCAGCGGGGTGACAGTCCGCAGTTCGAGCCGGTCCTGGAAGCGATCCGGGTGCCCAAGGTCGGCGGTGGCCGTCCGCGGCGCAGGCCGCTGCGGGTGCGTGGTGACAAGGCGTACTCCTCGCGCGCCAACCGTGCTTACCTGCGCAGACGCGGGATCCGCTGCACCATCGCCGAGCCGGCCGACCAGGTCCGCAACCGCAAGCGCCGCGGCCGGGCCGGTGGCCGACCGCCGGCCTTCGACCGGGAGGACTACAAGGCCCGCCACGCGGTCGAGTGCGGAATCAGCCGCCTCAAGCAGCACCGGGCGGTCGCGACCCGGTATGACAAGCTCGCCGTCCGGTTCGAGGCGGCCGTCCAGATCGCGGCGATCCACCAGTGGCTGTGAACCAGCGGATGCCCGCGC
>NZ_LBDA02000205.1 GCF_000980885.2 Streptomyces malaysiense
GCTGTTCAGGAGGCCCTGTTCGTATGCACCCAGGGACCCGCGACCACCCGATCGGGACTCCCGTTCGACGCGCATCTCTCAAGATCGGAAAGACAACAGCTTCTTAAACGCATCCAGCCGCGTCTTACGAGGCGGCAACTGCTTGCGCGGCTCGGGCCAGACGGACTCCATGGCCGCCTTCACCGTCCGGAAGCCCACCCCGTACTTGCGCTGCAACGCCCGGTTCGACATCCCCGCCCGGACATCACGGCGGATCGCCGCGTACAGATCGACCTTGGACTTCGGTGACATCGGCGCCCCCTCATCACGTAGAGCACTCCGATGGTCCCACCGCAAGCACCCAAGTAGTGTCAAAACTCAGCGCCATCACTTTCCGCCAACACCGGGCGGTGTCGGCGCAGATTGACAAGCGGTGTCAGCACTCACCGATAAAGCCAGCTGCGCGACGCGGGGCTGCGGCCGATCCGGTTTCACGACCTGAGGCACTCGACCGCGACGCTGCTGCTGGAGCAGGGCGTCGAGCTCGTCGTCATCAAGGAGCTGCTCGGTCACGCCCACATCGGGGTGACCGCGACGGTCTACGCACACGTCCGGCTCCGCCTCCAGCGCCAGGCGATCGACCTGCTCGGACACGCCCTGAGCGAGCTCGCCGAGCCCGCCGCCGAGCCCGCCGACGGCGACGATCCGCCGCTTTGTGCAGCACCCGTCCGCTGACGTTGCCGCTGAGATTGAAAGGGTGG
>NZ_LBDA02000206.1 GCF_000980885.2 Streptomyces malaysiense
CGTCGTGCAGGCGCCCGCCGCGGCAGCCGGGCGGGACACCCGGGCCCTGGACGTCCGGGTCGTCGAAGGCCTCGACGCCACGCACTACCCGCTGGCCCTCGCGGTGATCCCCACGGGCGACGGGATGCGACTGCGCCTGGACTACCAGCCCACCGCCTTCGACGCGACGCGGGCCGGCCAGATCCTGGCCCGCTACCAGCACATCCTGCGTGGTCTGACCACAACCGCCGACCGGACCCTCGCCCAGCTGGAGGTGTTGTTGCCGGGT
>NZ_LBDA02000207.1 GCF_000980885.2 Streptomyces malaysiense
TTCCAACACCAGACCTACTGGCTCGACATGGGCTCGCCCGTGGGCGATCCCTTCGCCCTGGGGCTCCGCGCGGTGACGCACCCCTTCCTCGCGGCGGTGGTCGAGTCGGCCTCGGACGACAAGGTCATCTTCACGGGGCAGTTGGGTCTCACCGCCCAGCCGTGGCTCGCCGATCACGCCGTCGCCGGCACCGTCATCCTGCCCGGCACCGCGCAGGTGGACCTCGCCCTGCACGCGGCCCACCACCTCGGCCTGGGGATGGTCGAGGAGTTGACGCTGGAGGCCCCGGTCGTCCTCCCCGAGCAGGGTGCGCTGCAGCTGCAGGTCCTGGTGGACGCCGCTGACGAGGAGGGGCGGCGTCCGGTATCGCTGCACACCCGGCCGGCGGACGAGGAGGACGCCCCCTGGACGCGGCACGCATCCGGCGTGGTGGCCGCGCACGATGCCGTGCTCCCCGCCAGGACGGGGAACACATGGCCGCCCGCCGAGGCGAGGCCCCTCGATGTCCACGACTTCTACGAGTCGGCCACCGAGCACGGATACCAGTACGGCCCGGCCTTCCAGGGGCTCACCGCAGCCTGGCAGACGGCCGACGGTGAGATCTGTGCCGAGATGTCTCTCCCCGGCGATCTGGTCACCGAGGGTTTTGGTGTACATCCGGCTCTCCTGGACTCGGCCTTCCATGCGCTGATCGCCGCCCGGAACAGCGCGGCCGCCGATGCTCAGCTGCGCCTGCCGTTCTCCTGGGACCGGGTGGTCCGGCACAGTGGTGAGGGCCCCACCGAGTTGCGGGCGCGCATGCGGCTCACCGGACCGGACACGCTGTCCCTGCTCCTCACCGACGGCCATGACGTGCCCGTGCTGTCGGTCGACGCCCTCACCGTCCGCCCGCTGGACCCGGCGAAACTCCGTGCCGCGCAGGTCGACGACTCCCTTTACCGGCTGGAATGGCAGGCGGTGGGGGCCGCGCCCGCTGTTCCCACCGGGGGCGGCGGCTCCCCGGCGGACGAGTGGGCACGCGTCGGCGACGGCGGCTTTCCGGACCTGGCAGCGCTCACGGCAGCGCTGGCCACCGGTGACGTGGACTGCCGCACGGTCGTCGCGGACCTCGCCGGTCTTCGGGGCACCGCACCGGACAGCGTGCTGGACACGGCGTCCGGTGAAACGGTGCGCGCCCTGAGCCACCAGGTTCTCGCCTTTCTCCAGTCCTTCCTGACCACCGAGGAACTGGGCAGCAGGCGACTGGTACTGGTGACACACGGCGCGGTCGGTGTGGGACCGGGTTCCCCGATCACAGACCTGTCGGCGGCGGCGGTGTGGGGTCTGGTCAGGACGGCCCAGTCAGAACATCCGGGGCGCATACGGCTCGTCGACACCGACGAGGCGGTGTCCGAGGACGTGTTGCTCGCACTGCCCGCGGAAGAGTCCCTGGCCGTGGTCCGTGGTGGCGAGGTGTACGTGCCCCGGCTGGCCGCGAGGCGGAAGGCCCCGCTCGCCCCACCTGCGAGGGAGGCAGGCGGCTGGCGTCTCGACGTCACCGCTTCCGGGACGGTGGAGAATCTCGCCCTGCTGCCCGACTCGGCTGCCGACGCCCCCCTCGGGCCGACCGAAGTCCGTATCGACGTGCGGGCCGCCGGGCTGAACTTCCGGGACATCCTGATCACCCTGGGGATGTATCCGGGGCAGGCGGCTGTCGGAAGCGAGGCTGCCGGGCGGGTCAGCGAAGTCGGGGCGGAGGTCACCGCGTTCGCTCCCGGCGACCGGGTCATGGGCGTCTTCCAGGGGGCCGCGGGGCCTTCGGCGGTGACGGAGCAGCGCCTGCTGGCGAAGGTGCCTGCGGGCTGGTCCTTCGCCCAGGCCGCCACCACGCCCATCGCGTGGCTCACCGCCTACTACGCCCTCCAC
>NZ_LBDA02000208.1 GCF_000980885.2 Streptomyces malaysiense
CTCCCGCCCACCCTCCTCATCGAACGCACCCGGCATCATGGCCCTGTGCGACTCGAAGCGATCACCTGGGAACGGCTCGCCGATCTGCTCGCCGACCGGCTGGCCGGACTGGAGCCGGCCGACGGTGGCGCCTGGCTGCGCGTTGCCTTCGACGGGGCACCCGCCGCCCGTCCCGGGGACCTGGCCGAGCGGGTCGGCGAGGCGCTCCGGGTGCGCGGCCGGCCCTCGCTGGCCGTCGGGGCGGAGGGTTTTCTGCGCCCCGCCTCACTGCGCCTGGAGCACGGGCGCCGCGACGCGGAGTCGTACTACGGCGGCTGGCTCGACACCGGCGCCCTGTGGCGGGAGGTGTTCGGCCCGCTCGACCCCGGCGGCAGCGGCCGTGTCCTGCCCGACCTGTGGGACCCGGCCACCGATCGCGCCACCCGCAGCCCGTATGTCCAGCTCCCGCCCGGCGGCGTCCTGCTGCTGCACGGCCCCCTTCTGCTGCGCCACTGGTTCCCGTTCGACCTGACCGTCCATGTCCTCCTGTCCCCGGCCGCCCTGCGCCGCCGTACTCCCGAAGCCGACCACTGGACGCTCCCCGCCTTCGAGCGCTACGCGGCGGAGACCGACCCGGCCACCACGGCGGACGTCCTCGTCCGCGCCGACGACCCGCGCCACCCAGCCTGGCGCTGCTGACCCACGACAGCGCCGCACCGGCCTGTCGGTGCCGCCCGCACCGGGCCGCCGGCACCCGCCCGTCGCCCGGCGTGCCCGCCGGCCGGGGCCGGTCGTCGCGGCTCAGAGCCAGCCGTTGCGGCGGAACCCCCGGTACAGCGCCAGGCAGGCCGCCGCCATCACCGCCATGGCCAGCGGATAGCCGAACCGCCAGTGCAGCTCCGGCATGTGGTCGAAGTTCATGCC
>NZ_LBDA02000209.1 GCF_000980885.2 Streptomyces malaysiense
GAACCTTTTTCATCCTGTCCTGTAGGGGTGAAAGACCTGGTCAACTGGGTGGTGACGTGGCAGAGCCCCCGGTCGTTGGCGGTGTTGATTCCACTCGACACTGCCGACAGCCCGGGGGCTCTGTTGGTTCCGTATCCTGCCATGCTCGATGTCCCGTACGAGCTCGTCGAGCATGTCTCCTGGCTCATCTACGCTCGAAGGCGTGAACTGAACTCGCCGTGGCGACGGCTCGGTTGCTTCAAGCAGGCACTGCTTGTCCTGGCCCACCTCCGGAAGAACGAGACGTTCGCCCAGCTCGCGGCAGGGTTCGGTGTCTCGACCGCGACGGCCTGGCGGTACGTCGACGAGACCCTG
>NZ_LBDA02000021.1 GCF_000980885.2 Streptomyces malaysiense
TTTTCCGGTGGGCGGCGGCGGTGCCCCTGACGACGTCGGGGTGTTCCTCGCCTCGTGCCAGCGCGGCGAGTGCGGTGTGGAGTTCGTCGGGGTTCTGGCCGAGGATGACGGCGCGGTGGGGGTGGTGGGTGCGTGTGGTGGCCAGGGCGTGGCCGATGGCTGCGGGGTGCTGGTCGGGGTGCCGGTGGACGTGGTCGAGGAGGCGTGCGGCCTGGGCACTCAGGGCCGTCTCGGTCTTCGCCGAGACCGGCCACGCGAAGACAGAAGGCGCGGCGGGTTCCCCGTCGCGCGTCTGTGTGCCGGTGCCGGTGCCGGTGCCGGTGTCCTCATCCGTTTCCGGTGGTGTGCCGAGGTTCTCGGGAGCGGACGCCGCGGCGGCGGCGGGCGGACTCTCGAGAATCACGTGGGCGTTCGTGCCGGAGATACCGAAGGAGGAGACACCTGCTCGGCGCGGCCGGTCCGCCTCGGGCCATTCGGTGTTCTCGGTCAGCAGGTTCACGGCCCCCGACTCCCAGTCCACGTGGGGAGACGGCGCGTCGATGTGAAGGCTCTGCGGCAGGACGCCGTGGCGCATCGCCATGACCATCTTGATGACGCCCGCGACGCCGGCTGCTGCCTGGGTGTGGCCGATGTTGGACTTCACCGATCCCAGCCACAGCGGGCGTTCGGCGGGCCTGTCCTGGCCGTAGGTGGCCAGCAGGGCCTGGGCCTCGATGGGGTCGCCGAGGGTGGTGCCGGTGCCGTGCGCTTCGACCGCGTCCACATCGCTCGGCGTGAGGCGGGCGTTGGCAAGAGCCGCCCGGATCACCCGCTGTTGCGAGGGTCCGTTGGGGGCGGTGAGGCCGTTGCTGGCGCCGTCCTGGTTCACGGCCGAGCCGCGCAGCACGGCCAGGACCTGGTGACCGTTGCGCTCCGCGTCCGACAGCTTCTCCAGCAGGACGAGTCCGACGCCCTCGGAGAAACCCGCGCCGTCGGCGCCTGCCGAGAAGGACTTGCACCGTCCGTTCGGCGCCAGGCCCCCCTGCCTGGAGAACTCCACGAACACGGTCGGTGTCGCCAGTACGGTGGCACCACCGGCCACGGCCAGTGAACACTCGCCGTTGCGCAGCGCCTGCGCGGCCAGGTGCATCGCCACCAACGACGACGAACACGCCGTGTCAACCGTCACCGCGGGGCCTTCCAGGCCCAGCGTGTACGCGATGCGCCCGGAGGCGATGCTGGCCGCGCCGCCGTTGCCCGTGTAACCGTCCTGAGCATCCGGGTCCTGCGGTACCCGCATGGCGTAGTCGCTGGACATGATGCCCGCGAACACACCGGTGTCGCTGCCGCGGAGACTCTCCGGGAGGATGCCGGCCCGCTCCAGCAGCTCCCAACTGCATTCCAGCAGCCACCGGTGCTGCGGGTCCATGGCAAGCGCCTCACGCGGCGATATCCCGAAGAAGTCCGCGTCGAAACCACCGCTGTCCGGGAGGAAACCGCCCTGGTCGGAAAGGCTCCGGCCGGCCTGTCCGGGGGTGGGGTCGTGCAGGTCCTCGTCCCAGCCGCGGTCATCGGGGAAAGCGGAGATGGCGTCACCACCGGAGGCCACCAGTTCCCACAGCCCGTCGGGCGAGGAGATCCCACCGGGATAGCGGCACGCCATGGAGATGATCGCGACGGGCTCCTGCGCCGCCTGCAGCAGGCGTTGGTTCTGCTGCCGCAACCCCTCGTTCTCGAGCAGCGATGCACGTAGCGCCTCAATGACCCGTTCTTCGGGCGTTGCAACCATTCTGAGCTCCGTGTGGCTTCGTGGCGACCGGTCGCTCCGGGTCGCGTCCACACCGCCCCGGGCCGGCTGTCAAAATCCGAAGAAGAAGACCTCCCCGGGCCGCTGCTCTCACCGCGCGGACGCCGGGGAGGTCCCGTAGTGCACAGGCCTTGCCGGAGTTCTCAGCCCCGCAGGAAAAACGAGGACTTGAGGATCGTGGTCTCGCCGTCCGGCCGGTCGTAGAACTGGAAGTGGCGCGTCCCGGTCTTGCCGAGGTACCGGCCGCTGGTGCCGACCGCCTGCACCGAGTGCTCCTTGGTGATCTGCGACGGGTCGTGAGGACAGGCACCCGTCCACAGGATCGTGCCGTCCTCCAGATGATCCGTGGCGCTGAACAACTGGAAGCGGTGCTCGTCGCCCTCACCGTTGGTGGACAGCACGCCGGTACCGACCGAGGTACCGATCTTGTTGCCCTTCTCGTCGAAGAGGTCGTTGGTGAACTCCACGCACACCCCCATGCCTTCGCGCTTGTCGCGGGTCACCTTGGTGTGGACCACTTCCTTGATGTCGATCATGGCGATGACTTCTTCCTTGGGCGCGTCGGTCATGGCGTTCCTCTCGTGGTGTCCACTGGGGCGTCGGCGGTCACGGCCGACGGTCGTTCAGCGCTGCACCGCCGCTCACGGAGGGGCAGCACACATGGGCAGTCATGCTGGCCAGGACCGCTTAAGTCGACCTAACGCGCGCCTTGGCGGCTCGATGCGCGCGGGCACCGCGGCACACCCCCGGACGACGGCGCGTTGGCCCGGCTTTGCCGCACCTTTAGGGGCTGCTGGTGCCCTGACGTTCGTGCAGCTGGCCATGGAGAGGGGACCGGCATGACCGACATGACCGTCGTCGCCGGTGACGAGACCTGGCGCGCCGACTCCTACGTCGCCGCGCAGTTCACCAGATCGGCCGTCTCGGAGGACCGTGCGGCGCAGCCACTGCCCACCTTCGGGGAATGGTGGGAGGACCGCCGCCGCGCCGCACTCTTCTCCGTCGAAGAAGTGCCGTTCCGCGAACTCGACGGCTGGAAGTCGCAGAGCGGCAGCGACAACCTCGTCCACGAGAGCGGTCGGTTCTTCGCGGTGCAGGGAGTCCGGGTCGAATCCGAGACCCACGGAACCTGGTCCCAGCCCGTCATCAACCAGTCCGAGATAGGAATACTGGGACTGCTGGTCAGGGAATTCGGCGGAGTGCCCCACTTCCTCGTACAGGCGAAGATCGAACCGGGGAACGTGAACACCCTCCAGTTGTCACCGTCCGTACAGGCCACGCGCAGCAACTACACGCGCGTCCACGGCGGGGCCGACACCCGGTACCTCAAGTACTTCCGCGGCGGCGGAGGCGGCCAGGTCCTCGTGGACTCGCTCCAGTCGGAACAGGGCGCCTGGTTCTGGCACAAGCGCAACCGCAACATGGTCGTCAGGGTGACCGAGGACGTCCCGCTGCACGAGGACTACCGCTGGGTCACCGCGCAGCAGCTACGACGGCTGCTCGGCGTCGAGAACCTGGTCAACATGGACACCCGGGCCGTGCTGGCCTGCATGCGCTTCGCGGCGCCCCCCCGGCACCTGCCGGCACACGACGACCCCTACCTGCGGGCGCTGTGCCGCTCCTACGACCCGGTGAACGGCACGGCGCTGCACACCGACGTCGAGATCCTCAGCTGGCACACCGAGATGCGCACACGCTGCGACTGGCACACGTCCCTGGTGCCGCTCGCGGAGGTGAGGAACTGGCGGCGTTCCGGCAGTGCCATCGAGGACGAGGAAGGACGCAGCTTCAGGGTCATCGGGGTGCGCGTGCGGACGGGCAACCGCGAGATCAACCAGTGGTCGCAGCCGCTGATCGCGCCGCGGGGAACGGGACTCGCCGCGTTCCTCACCACATCCGTCCACGGGGTCCTGCACGTACTGGTGCGGGCCCGCCCCGAGCCGGGCGTCATGGACACCGTCGAGCTGGGACCGACGGTCCGGCGCACCTCCGAGACCGACGTCGCCGAGGACGAACCCTTCCACGCAGAAGTGGCCGCCGCCGACCCGCGACGGGTGCGGTTCGACACCGTGCTGTCGGAGGAGGGCGGCCGGTTCCACCACGCGCAGACGCGCTACCAGGTCATCGAGGCGCCCGACGGCTTTCCGACCGAGGTGCCGGACGACTTCTGCTGGGTCACCGTGCACCAGCTCATGGCTCTCCTCAAGCACAGGCACTACGTCAACATCGAAGCACGCAGTCTCCTCGCCTGCCTGCACAGCCTCTGGTGAACGCGAGGCCGGCAGCCGACGGCAGCCCCGCCACCACAGCGAACCGCCGGAAGACAGGAGCTCTTCGCCGATGGAAGTCATCGGGGACGGATTTCTCGCTCACCACCTGCGAACGATGGAAGCGGCCCGCTCCCACGTGGTGGTCGTCGCCGCCGGGGTCTCGACGACCACCGGCCTCGAACTGACGCAGTACGAACGCGAGAACGCACTCGTCCGGGAGACGATCCGGCAGTGCCGGACCAAGGGACGGCAACTCGTCTTCTTCTCCACCGCGTCCGCCGGCATGTACGGCGCCGAGGGGTGCCGCGGTGTCGAGGACGACGCCGTCACGCCCATCTCCCCCTTCGGCGAGCACAAGCTGAGACTCGAACAGGAGGTGCGCGGCTCCGGTGTGCGCCACCTCGTCCTGCGCCTCGGGCACGTCGTGGGCCCCGGGCAGCGCGGCCATCAGCTGGTGCCCACGCTCGTACGGCAGTTGAGGAGCGGACGGATGACCGTCTACCGCGGCACCCGCCGCGACATCCTCGCCGTGGCGGATTTCGTCACGCTCGTCGAGGGGCTCCTGTCCCGCGGTGTGGAGGACCAGGTCGTCAACATCGGCTCCGGGCACGACGTACCGGTCGACCGGATCATCGACCACCTGGAGGAACGGCTCGGCGCCACCGCCCGGCGCGACTACCTGGACGGCGCCCGGAGCTCCTGCACGCTGTCCATGGACAAGCTGCGCCGCCTCGTCCCCGCCTACGACACCCTCGGGTTCGGTCCGGAGTACTACCGGACCGCCGTCGACAGCTATCTGGAGGGGTGATGCACCCACTCGACTTCCACACCAGGCTCGGACGCACGGCGCTGAAGGTCGGACGGTTCGCACTCGGCACCGTCAACTTCGGCGGCCGGGTGGACGAGGACGACGGTCACGCCATCATGGACCGGGCACTGGAACACGGCATCAACCTCTTCGACACCGCCGACATGTACGGCTGGCGGGTGCACAAGGGCTACACGGAGGAGACCATCGGCCGCTGGTTCGCGCGCGGCAACGGCAGGCGCGACAGCGTCGTCCTCGCCACCAAGGTCGGCAACCCCGTCGGTGACGGACCCAACGACCAGGGCCTGTCCGCCCACCACATCATCGCCGCCTGCGAGGCGTCGCTGCGCCGCCTCCGCACCGACCACATCGACCTCTACCAGATGCACCAGATGGACAGCGGCGCGCACTGGGAGGAGATCTGGCAGGCCTTCGAGACGCTGACACGCCAGGGCAAGGTCCGCTACGTGGGCTCCTCCAACTTCGCCGGCTGGCACCTGGCCACCGCCCAGCAGACGGCCCGGCACCGCGACTTCCTCGGACTCGCCTCGGAGCAGTGCGTCTACAACCTGGTCACCCGGCACGCCGAACTCGAGGTCATCCCGGCGGCCCAGGCGTACGGGATCGCCGTGCTTCCCTGGTCACCCCTGCACGGGGGGCTGCTCGCCGGAGTACTCAGGAAGATGTCCGAGGGCACAGCGGTGAAGTCCGCCCAGGGACGCGCCGCGGACACCCTCGAACGACACCGGAACGCCATCGAGGGCTACGAGAAGTTCTGCTCCGAGCTGGGAGAGGACCCCGCCCACGTCGGCCTGGCCTGGCTGCTCTCCCGCCCAGGGGTGACCGCCCCCGTCATCGGCCCCCGCACCGTCGGCCAACTGGACGGCGCGATGCGGGCCTTCGACATCCGGCTCTCCCAGGAGGAACTGACGAGGCTCGACACGCTCTTCCCACCGATCGGCAAGGGCGGGGCCGCGCCCGACGCGTGGATCACCTGACTCCGGGCGACCACCGTACGCCCCCGACCCCGACCCCGCCCCCGACCCCGATCCCTCCCCCGATCCCGCCCCACGGGCGGAACGCCCCTGCCGAAGCGCCGGTGCCCCCACGGCACCGGCGCTTCGCTCACCTGCCGGCCGACTCCTCATCGAAGGGGACAGACACCATGCGTGTGTTGTTCGCACCGCACACCTCGCCGAGTCACTACCTGCCCGTCGCCCCGCTCGCCCAGGCATGCCGGGCTGCCGGGCACGAGGTGCGTGTCGCCGTTCAGCCACCACTCGTCGACGTCGTGCAGAAGTCCGGTCACGTCCCGGTGACCATGGGAGCCGGCTACGACCACGAGACGGACCTGGCCGCACTGCTGCGCGACGACATGCGGACCTACGGACGTCCCCTGACCGCCGACCTCATGGCCACACTCGCCCCCGAGGCACGAGAAGGCATCCGCAACCGGATGCGCGACTGCCAGATCAGGATCGCCGAAGCCGTGATCGAGGAGCTGCTGCGGTTCACGCGGACCTGGCGCGCCGACATCGTCGTCGCCGACCCGATGATGCTCGCCGCTCCCCTTGCCGCGGAGGTCACCGGAATCCCGCTCGTCCACTACACCTGGGCTCCGGACTACCTGCGCCACCAGGTCGGATTCCCCGGCGTCGGCATGCCCGTCGACAGGTGGCCCGAGACCCTGGTCCGGCTCTTCGCCAGGTTCGGCGCGCAGCCGCGGCCCGAGTACGCCGGCTGCACCCTCGACCCCTGGCCGGACAGCCTTCAACTGCCCGGAATGCCCAACCGCGTTCCGTACCGCTACGTGCCCTACAACGGCCCTGGCACCGTCCCCGACCTGCTGTGGCGGGAGCCCAGGCCCCGCCGCCGGATCTGCGTCACCTGGGGCACGGTGGCCACCCGCAGGACCGGACCGGAGGGCTTCCTCGTCCCCCGCGTCATCGAAGGACTCGCCGGGAGCGACGCCGAAATCGTCCTCGCCCTCGCACCGGACGACGCCGACCGCCTGGGCACCCTGCCGCACAACGTCCGCGTCACCAGCGGCACACCGCTGCACGTCCTGCTGCCGGAGTGCGACGCCATCATCCACCAGGGCGGCGGCGGCACCACGCTCACCGCTGCCGCCTGCGGAGTACCGCAGGCCGTCCTCGCCCTCGCCGCCGACCTCAGACTCAACGCGACCCAGCTCGCCAAGGCGGGCGCCGGCCTGGCACTGGAACCCGGCCGCACCGGGCCCGCCGACATCCGCGCGGCCGCCGACGCACTCCTCGAAGACCGCGACCTGCGGGCCGCGGCGACCCGCCTCCAGGAAGAGATCCGGGCCCAGCCTTCGCCGGCGCGGATCGTGCCGGTGCTGGAAGGGAAGGTGTGACAGGTCCTGATCCGCCGCGGCGCGCGGTCTCCCGCCGCCGGCCAGGCCGCACACACGACGGTGGTGCCGGCCCCCTCGGGGCCGGCACCACCGTCGCGTTCACGTTCACCTTCCGGGCCACCCGCCCCGGCGCCTGCGGACACCCGCCGGAGGCACCGGGACAGGGGGCACCGGGTCAGGAGGCGTCGTCGGGGCTCGGTCCCTCCACTTCCTCGTCCGTCCCCGGCGAGGCCAGGGCCATGCGGATGAGGTCCTCCGCGCTGGCCGTCCTGATCTCGTTCTCCCGTTCCTCCCGCTCCTGCTCCCCCGCCGCCAGCCGTGTCGCCGCGCTCTCCCCGTGCTCACGTGCCAACCGCAGCAGCACGTCCACGAGACCGTTCTGCCGCAACGCCTGCGCCGGGATCGACGCGATCACGTCCCGCAACGCCTCGTCGCTCAGCCCGCTCCCCTCGTCGGGACCGGCCTTGGCGCACAGCTCCTGGTGGAGCAGCTGACCGAGAGCGGTGGGGGTGGGGTGGTCGAAGACCAGGGTGGCCGGCAACCGCAGTCCGGTGGCCGCCATGAGCCGGTTGCGGAGTTCCACAGCCGTGAGGGAGTCGAAACCGAGGTCCTGGAACGCCCGGTGCGGATCCACGGCCTGCGGCCCGGAGTGCCCCAGGACCGTCGCGATCTGGCCGCGGACGAGCTCCAGCAGCAGGGCTCGCTGCTCGATCTCCTCCAGCCGCGCGAGGCGTGCGCGCAGCTCGTCCGCGCCGTCGTGACGGGACGCCGGGCCGGCCACCTCCGGAACCAGCCCCGCCAGCACCGCGGGCAGGGTCCCCGCCATCGCGTGCCGGCGCAGCGCGGGACGGCTGAGACGGATCGGCACGGTCGCGGGCGACCCGGAGCCCAACGCGGCGTCGAACAGTGCCAGGGCGTGCTCGGTGCCCAGGGGCATGACGCCCGTCCGGTTCATCCGGGCGAGGTCGGTGTCCGTGAGTCGGCTGGTCATCCCGCTGGTCCGGGCCCAGTAGCCCCAGGCCAGCGACGTGGCGGGCAGACCCGCCGCGTGCCGGTGCGCGGCCAGTGCGTCCAGGAAGGTGTTGGCCGCGGCGTACCCGCCCTGACCCGGACTGCCGAGCACTCCCGCCGCCGAGGAGAACAGGACGAAGGCGTCGAGACCGAGGTCCTTGGTCAACTCGTGCAGGTGCCAGGCCGCGTCGGCCTTCGGACGCATCACGGCGTCGATCTGCTCCGGGGTGAGAGAGGTGATCACCGCATCGTCGATGACGCCCGCGGTGTGGACGACGGCTGTCAGCGGACGGTCCGCCGGCACCGACGAGACGAGCGCGGCCAGTGCCCGGGGGTCGCCCGTGTCGCAGGCGGCGAACGTCACCCGCGCACCGTGGGCGGTCAGTTCGGCCTCCAGCTCCTGGGCACCGGCGGCCCGCGCACCGCTGCGGCTCGCCAGCAGCAGATGCCGGATGCCGTGCGCCGTCACGAGGTGGCGCGCGGTGAGCGATCCCAGGGTGCCGGTGCCTCCGGTGACGAGTACCGTCCCCTCCGTGTCGAGCACGGGGGCGACCGGCGGCTCGGCCGGCTCGGGGACAGGCACCAGCCGGGGCACGGAGACGACGCCTTCCCGCAGCACCAGCTGCGGTACGTCCTCCGCCACGGCCCGACGGACGGCGGCTGCCAGGACCTCCCGCGAGGCGTCGCAGTCGTCGAGATCCGCGACGACCACCCGGCCGGGATGCTCGGACTGGGCCGAACGGACCAGCCCCCACACGGCGGCGCCGGCCAGGTCCGTCTGCGCGTCGTCGGCCGCGACGACAGTGGCGTCACCCGTCAGCAGGACCAGGCGACTGCCGGAGAGCCCCTCGTCGGACAGGAAGTCCTGCAGCAGCGTGAGCACCCGGCCCGTCACCAACCGAGTCCGCGCCGCGGGGTGTTCCGCATCCGTACTCCGCTCCGAACCGCCCACCAGGGCCACGACGACGGAGGGAGCGGCGGAACCCTCGGTGGCGAGCGCCTCCGTCAAGGCACTCAGTCCCGGGTACGTGTCGCCGAGGAGCCCCGCGGCCCTCGGCAGCGAACCGTCGTCGAGGACGGCCCACGCCTCTTCTGGCACCTCCGTACCCGACGGCGGAGCCGACTCCGTCCACCCGAGCCGGTAGAGGCAGTCGCCGTCCGTGTCACCGGCCCCGAGCTTTCCGACATCGACCGGCCGCACCACCAGTGACCGCACGCTGGCGAGGGGAGCGCCGTCGGTGTCGGTGAGTTCGACCGACATGGTGCCCTCGGGACCGGGGACGATCACGGCGCGCAGTTGCCTGTGCGTCCCGCCGTGAGCGTGCAACGTCACGCCGTTCCACGAGAACGGCAGCCGCACGTCCTGGGCGTCTGAATCCTCCCGAGCGGTCGCAGCGAGCACGGCATGCAGCGCGGCATCCAGCGCCGCGGGGTGAATGTGGTGCCCCTCCAGCGGCAGGTCCTCGGCAAGGGCGACCTCCGCCTCGATCCGTCCTTCGAGCACGCGGGCGGATCGCAGCCCCTGGAAACGGGGACCGTAGTGGTAGCCGCGCTCGGCCGCCCGGTCGTAGAAGTCGGCGAGCGGCAGCGACACCGCGTCGCCGGACGACCAGGGGACCGGCGTGACGTGCGACGCCGCCCGGTCTTCGCGGTCGGGTGCGCTCAGGATTCCGGTGGCGTGCTGGGTCCACTGGTCCTGTGCGTCGGTGGGCCGGGTGTGGATGGTGAGGGTGCGGCGTCCGTCGTCGTCGGGTGCCTGGAGGGTGACCTGGAGGTGGAGGCTGCCGGTTTCGGGCAGGACGAGGGGCGTTTCGAGGGTGAGTTCCTCGACGTGGTCGAGGCCGGTGTGGTGGGCGGCGTGGAGGGCGAGGTCGAGGTGTGCGGTGCCGGGGAGGATGACGGTGCCGGCGACGGCGTGGTCGGCGAGCCAGGGGTGGGTGTCCAGGCTGAGACGACCGGTGAAGGTGGTGCGGTTGTCGGTGGCGGATTCGAGTACGGCGCCGAG
>NZ_LBDA02000210.1 GCF_000980885.2 Streptomyces malaysiense
TCCTTCTCGACCGCCAGCTCCACGGGCAGGCCGTGGCAGTCCCAGCCGGCCTTGCGGGCCACGTGGTAGCCGCGCATGGTACGGAACCGGGGGAAGACGTCCTTGAAGACGCGGGCCTCGATGTGGTGGGCGCCCGGCATGCCGTTCGCCGTGGGCGGGCCCTCGTAGAACACCCACTCGGGGCGGCCCTCGGACTGCTCAAGGCTCTTCGCGAAGATCTTCTGCTCGCGCCAGAAGTCGAGCACCGCGTGCTC
>NZ_LBDA02000211.1 GCF_000980885.2 Streptomyces malaysiense
GATCGACCGCAGGGCCCTGCCGGAAGCCGAGTACGTCAGCGCTTCCACGGCCCGGCCTCGCACGGAGCACGAAGAACGACTCTGTGAGCTGTTCGCAGAGGTCCTGGGATGCGGGGCCGTCGGCATCGACGACTCCTTCTTCGATCTCGGTGGACACTCCCTGCTCGTCAGCAAACTCACTGTCCGCATCGCCACACGCCTCGGCGTGCAGCTGACCGCCAAGGACGTCTTCCAGGCGCCGACAGTGGCTCAACTTTCCGAACTTCTTCCCACTGCACGTCCGGCGCGGCCCAAGTTCCGCCGTATGTCGCGAGAGAAGGGCACATCGTGATCCCGTTGTCTTTTGCCCAGCGCCGCATCTGGTTCCTGGACCAGCTCGAGGGGCCGAGCGCCGCGTACAACATCGCCGTCTCCCTGCGGCTCACCGGAGAGCTCGACGTGCCGGCGCTGCGGGCCGCCCTGGCAGACGTGGTCGAACGGCACGAGAGTCTTCGTACCGTCATCGCCGTACAGGACGGCGAACCCAGCCAGCACATCCTGGAAGACGTCCGGCCGGAACTGATCAGGACGCGGGTGACGCCGGACCGGCTGTCCGCGGCGATGTCCGACGCCGCGGCGTACTGCTTCGACCTGGCCGCGGAGATCCCGCTGCGCGTCTCGTTGTTCGAGGCCGGGCCCGAGAGCCACGTGCTGCTGATCGTGCTCCACCACATCGCGGCGGACGGCTGGTCGATGGCCCCGCTCCTGCGGGACCTGTCGGCCGCCTACGCGGCACGGCACCGTGCCACGGCACCCGATTTCCCCGAACTCCCGGGGCAGTACGCCGACTTCGCGATGTGGCAGCGTGAGGTGCTGGGATCGGAGGACGACCCGGAGAGCGTGATCGGCGAACAACTCGCCTACTGGCGTGCCGCGCTGGAAGGATCCCCGGCAGAGCTGGCCCTGCCCTTCGACCGCCCGCGCCCCGCCGTGGCCTCGCACCGCGGGGGAACCGTGCCGTTCTCGGTCGACGCCGAGGTGCACCGCGCCCTGCTGGAGCTGGCGCGCGAGCGCGGCGTGACCCTGTTCATGGTGCTGCACGCGGCCCTCGTCGTACTGCTCACCCGACTGGGAGCGGGCGAGGACCTGCCGGTGGGCGCACCCGTGGCCGGCCGTTCGGACGAGGGTCTGGACGATCTGGTCGGGTTCTTCGTGAACACGGTGGTGCTGCGGACCGATGTGTCGGGGGACCCGGCGTTCACCGAGCTCCTGGACCGCGTCCGGGAGGTCCACCTGGGTGCGCACGCGCACGCGGACGTCCCGTTCGACCGGCTGGTCGACGCGCTGGGAGTGGAACGCTCGGCCGCGCAGCAGGCGCTGTTCCAGGTCATGGTGGTGCTGCAGAACAACGTGCGGGGCCGGCTGGAACTGCCGGGACTCGACGTCGCGGTGGAGCCGGTGGAGCTGGGCTCCGCGAAGTTCGACCTGACGCTCCAGCTGTCCGAGGAGCACGGCACGGACGGCGGCCCGGAGGGTCTGAGCGGCGTCCTGGAGTACGCGGTCGACGTCTTCGACGCGGAGACGGCACGGACTCTGGCCCTCCGGTTCGGCCAGGTGCTCGCCGCCGTCGCCTCCGACGCGGCCGTACGCGTGGACGCGGTGGACATCCTCCTGCCGGGCGAGCGCGACGAACTGGCGGCATGGACCGACAGCGGCACGGTGGACCGTGCCCGTTCCCTGCCGGAGCTGTTCGGTCGG
>NZ_LBDA02000212.1 GCF_000980885.2 Streptomyces malaysiense
TGCTCGCCGACGAGGCCGCCGTGCCCGACCGCGACTCGCTCACCGAGGCCGCCAAGAGGCTGGGAGCCGCGGTCGAGCTGGCCCCGGTGGCCCGGACCGACGGAACACCCCGGCACGACCCGGAACTGTTGGCCGCCGCGTACGACCGTATTTTTCGGATGCATGGAAGGATCGGCCCATGGCGATGACGGCAGCGGTGAAGGACGAGATCTCCCGGCTCCCCGTCACCCGGACCTGCTGCAGGAAGGCGGAGGTCTCCGCCATTCTGCGGTTCGCCGGCGGCCTGCATCTGGTGAGCGGGCGCATCGTGATCGAGGCGGAGCTGGACACGGCGATGGCGGCCCGCCGCCTCAAGCGGGACATCCTGGAGATCTTCGGCCACAGCTCGGAGCTGATCGTGATGGCCCCCGGCGGGCTGCGCCGCGGCTCGCGCTACGTCGTCCGGGTCGTCGCGGGCGGGGACCAGCTCGCCCGGCAGACCGGTCTGGTCGACGGCCGTGGCCGGCCGATCCGCGGGCTGCCCCCGCAGGTGGTCTCGGGGGCCACCTGCGACGCGGAGGCGGCCTGGCGCGGGGCGTTCCTCGCGCACGGCTCGCTGACCGAGCCGGGCCGCTCCTCCTCCCTGGAGGTGACCTGCCCGGGACCGGAGGCCGCGCTGGCACTGGTCGGTGCCGCCCGTCGGCTGTCCATCGCCGCCAAGGCCCGGGAGGTGCGCGGGGTTGACCGTGTGGTCGTCCGCGACGGTGATGCGATCGGCGCGCTGTTGACGCGGCTCGGCGCGCACGAGTCGGTGCTGGCCTGGGAGGAGCGCCGGATGCGCCGCGAGGTGCGGGCCACGGCCAACCGGCTCGCCAACTTCGACGACGCGAACCTGCGGCGTTCGGCCCGCGCGGCGGTGGCCGCGGGGGCGCGGGTGCAGCGCGCGCTGGAGATCCTCGGCGAGGAGGTGCCCGAGCACCTCGCGGCGGCGGGGCGGCTGCGCATGGAGCACAAGCAGGCCTCGCTGGAGGAGCTGGGCGCGCTCGCCGAC
>NZ_LBDA02000213.1 GCF_000980885.2 Streptomyces malaysiense
AGGAGCTGGGCGCGCTCGCCGACCCGCCGCTGACCAAGGACGCGGTCGCGGGCCGGATCCGCCGGCTGCTGGCCATGGCCGACAAGCGCGCCTCGGATCTGGGCATCCCGAGCACGGAGGCCAATCTGTCGGAGGAGCTGGCGGACAACCTGGCCGGCTGATCCGACCCGCATCGACACGCCGGTGCCGGACCCCGTCCGAGGGGTTTCGGTACCGGCTTTCGTATGCCCGCTTCCGGCCGAACCGGAGTGCTCATACCACAGGTGAGCGGAGCCCCCATCAACGGTGCGGAATCGGGGTAGTCAACAGGTGAGCCGACCCGCTCACGAACGAGTGACATCGACGTCAATAAGGGGCGACATTCGATAGCAAAAACGGGTGAATCAACTGCCGATCCGAGACGGTCCGTACCTCTACTGCCAGGTACGGAACGCCTGCCCATGTATGCGTCATCTCGATGTCACCGAGGGGGTCGCGGAGAGGTAGGGTCGGTGGTGGTCGGGGACATCCCAAACAGAGCTCGCCGGCTCGCGTGGTCGGCGTACCAACGAGGAGATCGGTTCGTGACGATCCGCGTAGGCATCAACGGCTTCGGCCGCATCGGCCGTAACTACTTCCGCGCACTGCTGGAGCAGGGTGCGGACATCGAGGTTGTGGCTGTCAACGACCTGGGTGACACGGCCACCACGGCCCACCTGCTCAAGTACGACACGATCCTGGGTCGCCTCAAGCAGGAGGTCTCCCACACCGCCGACACGATCACCGTCGACGGCCACACCATCAAGGTGCTGTCCGAGCGCAACCCGGCCGACATCCCCTGGGGCGAGCTGGGCGTCGACATCGTCATCGAGTCGACCGGCATCTTCACCAAGCGCGAGGACGCCGCCAAGCACCTGGCCGGCGGCGCCAAGAAGGTCC
>NZ_LBDA02000214.1 GCF_000980885.2 Streptomyces malaysiense
GGGCAGGGGGCAGGGGCAGGACCGGGGCCGGCGGCCCCGGGGACCACGGCGGTCGCGGTGGGCGGCGTTCTGCGGTTGCGCGCGCTCAGCCGGTGCGGGGCGCCGGGTCGGACCGGGTCGCGCGCCTCGGGCCGCTGCCCGAGGCGGCGTCGCGGGCCACCGCCGCCACCGCGTCCGTCAGCCGGTCCAGTACGGCCGCCGTCTGCTCGTCGCTGATCGTCAGCGGCGGCAACAGCCTGACCACCGAGGAGTGCCGCCCGCCCAGCTCCACGATGAGTCCCCGCCGCAGGCACTCACGCTGGACGGCGGCGGCGAGTTTGGGGGCGGCGGGACGGGGCGCGGCGGGGGACGCGGGGTCGCAGCCGCAGGCACCGGGCCGGGCCCCGAGGGAGGCCGGGCCGGAGTCGTGAGCCGGACGCCCGCCGCCGGGAGGCACGGCGCCCGAGCCGTGGCCGGCGGGCCCCGCACCGCCCCGGCCGACGGCGGCGGATTCTTCACCGGCCGCCGGCTCCCCCGTCGGCCCCTCCGGGTCCACCAGTTCCAGGCCGATCATCAGTCCACGCCCCCGTACCTCCCCCACACACGCCAGCCCGCCGATGTCCGAACGAAGTCGGTCCATAATCCGCGTCCCGAGCCGCCCCGCCCGCTCCGCCAGCCCGTTCTCCCGGACGTGGGCGAGCGTCGCCGTGCCCGCCGCCATCGCGAGCTGGTTGCCGCGGAACGTGCCCGCGTGGGCGCCCGGCGGCCAGCCGTCGAGGTCGTCGCGGTAGACGATGACGGCCAGCGGGAGGCTGCCGCCGATGGCCTTGGAGAGGACCATGACGTCGGGGGTGATGCCGCTGTGGTCGACGGCCCAGAAGGCGCCGGTGCGGCCGACGCCGG
>NZ_LBDA02000215.1 GCF_000980885.2 Streptomyces malaysiense
TCTACGGTTGGAAACCGCGGTTGCGAACCGGGGGGAGACGGCGGCGATGGGTGACGGCAAGGTCCCCGGCAAGGTGCTGGACATCAAGACCGCCGACATCAAGGCGGCGGCACCGTCCTTCCAGCAGGGCGCCATCGATCTGGGCAAGGCCCTGACCACTCTCATCAAGACGCTGGACGGTCTCGGTGAGCCCTGGGGGCATGACAAGCAGGGCAATCAGTTCGGTGGTGTCTACAAGCCGCACCAGAAGTCGGTCGAGAGCGCGGCGGGCATCCTGGTGCTGGGGCTGACGAGCATTCACGAGGCCATGGTGGACATGTCGGACGGCCACGTGGACAACGACGAACTCATCGCGGGCATGTTCACCGAAGTGAAGACCCCCAAGCCGAGTGACGGTGCCGGTGAGCGTTGAGTCCAAGGCCCGTCACATCCTCCTCGACATGGGCCTGTGGTGGCCGGAGGCCGACTCCGGCAAGCTGCGGGACGCGGCGAAGGCGTGGCGTGCGTTCGCCGACTCGGTGGACGACGTCCGTTCCCCGGTGCACCGCAGCGCGTCCGGGATCATCCACAACAACACGGGCGAGTCGATCGAGGCGTTCCACAAGTTCTGGGGCCGCTACGCCCGGGGCAAGGACGGCGGCTGGCTGAGCGACCTGGCGAAGTCCTCGCGGGACATGGCCGGCGCGCTGGACAAGTTCGCCGACGCCATCGACGACGCGATCAACAAGCTCTGGACGCGGATCGCCATCGACGCGGCCGTCATCGCGGGTGGCGTGGCGCTGGCCATCATGACGGCGGGCATCGCCTCGGGAGCGGCGGCAGCGGCGGCGGACGCCGTCATCGAGTTCGGCGCAACGGTCGGCGTCGGGGTCTCCGCGGTGGTGGCCGACATCATCGGCGGTGCCTTCGCCGGCGTCGCGTTCGGCGGGGTCGAGTCGGTCACCGTCGACGCTGCCGTGGCCCAGCCGCTGCAGATGGTCACAGGTCTGCAGCACGGCTTCAGCCTGGACCAGGTCAACCAAGCGGCCAAGACCGGCATGATCTTCGGCGGCGCCCTCGGAGCGGGCGGCGACGTGCTGAAGGCCAGCATGGAAGGCGGCCTCGCCGACACCACCCCGCTGCTGCTGCGCCCGCCGTCACTCCGTCCCGACCTGGTCGATCTGGGCCCGGCGGCCCGCACCGCCGAGGACACGCCGTGCGTGGGCGAGCCGATCGACGTGGCGACCGGCGCGATGCTGATGACGCAGACGGACCTGACCCTGCCGGGCAGTCTGCCGCTTCGGTTGACCCGCACCCACCTCTCCTCCT
>NZ_LBDA02000216.1 GCF_000980885.2 Streptomyces malaysiense
CCGCGCCGAACTCGTCGTGGACGCACTGGACATGGCCTACGGCCGAGGGAACCTGGAGCCCGGCTGCGTGATCCACAGTGACCGCGGCAGCGAATACACCTCGACCCAATTCTGCGACCGAATAAGAGAGTTGGGACTGCGAAACAGCTGCGGACGCACCGGATCATGCTTCGACAACGCGGCCGTGGAGAGTTTCTGGGCCCTGCTCAAGGAAGAGATCGGCACCCGCATCTGGCCCGACCGGGCCACCGCCCGCGCCGAGGTCTTCACCTTCATCGAGAGACCCTGTTGCCCAATTGGGTGAA
>NZ_LBDA02000217.1 GCF_000980885.2 Streptomyces malaysiense
GCCGCCTGGGCCACGCAGTCGTGCCGGCACAGGACGGTCTCGATCTCGCCGGGTTCGATCCTAAAGCCCCGCAGCTTGAGCTGCTGGTCGGCACGGCCCAGGTACTCCAGCTCACCCCGCTGGTTCCAACGGGCCAGATCACCCGTGCGATACATACGACTCCCAGCAGGACCGTACGGATTCGCGGTGAACCGACCCGCCGTCAAAGCCGGCTGACCGACATAACCATGAGCGAGACCATGCCCGGCCACATACAACTCCCCCGGAGTGTTCGGCGGGAGCAGTTCGAGATTCGGACCGAGCACATACGCGTTCTTCCCCCGGACCGGCCCCCCGATCGGAATCGACGCCGCCCCGGCGGTGATCGAATGAGTCGTGGTGAAACCCATGCTCTCCGCCGGACCGTACCCGTTGACCAGACGCAGATGAGGATGATCCGCCAGAGCCCGCGCCGTATGCGTCGGCGAAGCCGCCTCACCCGCCGTCATCGCCTCACGCACCACCGCGAACACCCCAGGATGCTCGTCCAGCATGTGATTGAACAGACTCGCCGACATCTGCAACGTGGTCACCCGATGCCGCTCCACCAACTCCACGATCTGATGCGGATCAGTGTGCTGACCCGGCTGGAGCACACACGTACCACCATGAAGCAACGGCCCGAACACCTCGAGCGCGAAAGCGTCCCACGACACCGGCGAACACTGCAGATAAGTCTGCTCCGGACCGAACCGCAGATAATCCGGCCCCAGGAACGTCGCCACCAGAGCACGATGCGACGCCGCCACACCCTTCGGAACACCCGTCGAACCAGAAGTGAACATCACACAGGCCACCCCCTCCGGATGCCCCGACGTCTCCACCACCGCACCCGAAGCCGCCGCGATCACCGTCGCCTCAGCCGACAGATCCACCAACGGCGCCGCATGCTCCAACGCCGGAAGATACCCCTGACTGATCACCACCGCCGGACCCGTCCGCGCCAGCACCCCGTTCAACCGCTCAGGCGGAAACTGCGGATCCAGCAACGTATAACCCGCACCAGCCTTCAACACCGCCAGCAACGAAGCCACCAGCAACGGCGAACGCTCAAGATGAACAGCCACCAGCCCACCGGGCACCACACCCCGCACCGCCAGATGACGCGCCAGACGATTCGACCACACATCCAACTCCGCGTACGTGACCCGCTGCTCCTCATGCACCAGCGCCACCGCATCCGGAACCACCCCCGCCATCCCACTGAACAACCGGTCCAGAGACAGCCCCGGAGCGGAG
>NZ_LBDA02000218.1 GCF_000980885.2 Streptomyces malaysiense
GACCGGCCACGCGAAGACAGAAGGCGCGGCGGCTTCGGTCTCTTCGCTTTCCTGGTTTTCCTGCTCGGCCGGGCTTGGTTCCGCCGGTGCTTCGAGAATCAGATGGGCGTTGGTACCGGAGATGCCGAAGGAGGAGACGCCGGCTCGGCGCGGCCGCTCGGTCTCGGGCCATTCGGTGGTCTCGGTGAGCAGGCTGACGGCCCCTGATTCCCAGTCGACGTGCGACGACGGCGCGTCGACGTGCAGGGTCTTGGGGAGCCGGCCGTGGCGTAGGGCCATGACCATCTTGATGACGCCC
>NZ_LBDA02000219.1 GCF_000980885.2 Streptomyces malaysiense
CCGGAATCGGTTGATGGCGTCGATGTGCTCGGCGCGCTTCTCCTGGTCGCGTACGCCGAGGCCTTCCTCGGGTGCGAGGCAGAGGACGCCGACCTTGCCCTGGTGGGTGTTGCGGTGGACGTCGTGGGCGGCCTGGCCGGTGTCCTGCAGGGAGTACACCTTGGAGAGGGTGGGGTGGATCTTGCCCTTGGCGATGAGGCGGTTGGCTTCCCAGGCTTCGCGGTAGTTGGCGAAGTGGGAGCCGATGATGCGCTTGAGTGACATCCACAGGTAGCGGTTGTCGTATTCGTGCATGTAGCCGGAGGTGGAGGCGCAGGTGGTGATGGTGCCGCCCTTGCGGGTGACGTAGACGCTGGCGCCGAAGGTCTCGCGGCCGGGGTGTTCGAAGACGATGTCGATGTCCTCGCCGCCGGTGAGTTCGCGGATGCGCTTGCCGAAGCGCTTCCATTCCTTGGGGTCCTGGGTGGTCTCGTCCTTCCAGAACTTGTAGCCCTCGGCGCTGCGGTCGATGATCGCTTCGGCGCCCATGGAGCGGCAGATGTCGGCCTTCTGGTCGCTGGAGACGACACAGATCGGGTTGGCGCCGCCGGCGAGGGCGAACTGCGTGGCGTAGGAGCCGAGTCCGCCGCTGGCGCCCCAGATGAGGACGTTGTCGCCCTGCTTCATGCCGGCGCCGTTGCGGGAGACGAGTTGCCGGTAGGCGGTGGAGTTGACGAGGCCGGGGGCGGCGGCTTCCTCCCAGCTGAGGTGGTCGGGCTTGGGCATGAGCTGGTTGGACTTGACGAGGGCGATCTCGGCGAGGCCGCCGAAGTTGGTCTCGAAGCCCCAGATGCGCTGTTCGGGGTCGAGCATGGTGTCGTTGTGGCCGTCGGAGGATTCCAGTTCGACGGAGAGGCAGTGGGCGACGACCTCGTCTCCGGGCTTCCAGGCGTTGACGCCGGGGCCGGTGCGCAGGACGACGCCGGCGAGGTCGGAGCCGATGATGTGGTAGGGCAGGTCGTGGCGCTTGGCCAGTTCGTTGGTGCGGCCGTAGCGTTCCAGGAACCCGAAGGTGGACAGCGGTTCGAAGATCGAGGTCCACACCGAGTTGTAGTTGACCGAGGAGGCCATCACGGCCACCAGGGCCTCACCCGGCCCGAGCTCGGGCA
>NZ_LBDA02000022.1 GCF_000980885.2 Streptomyces malaysiense
GCGGCGAGTGCGGTGTGGAGTTCGTCGGGGTTCTGGCCGAGGATGACGGCGCGGTGGGGGTGGTGGGTGCGGGTGGTGGCCAGGGCGTGGCCGATGGCTGCGGGGTGCTGGTCGGGGTGCCGGTGGACGTGGTCGAGGAGGCGTGCGGCCTGGGCACTCAGGGCCGTCTCGGTCTTCGCCGAGACCGGCCAGGCGAAGACGGAAGGCGCGGCGGCTTCGGTCTCAGAGTCCGCGTTGCCTTCTTCGCTCCCGTCGTTTTCCTGGTCGACCGGGCTGGGCTGGGGTGGTGCTTCGAGGATGAGGTGGGCGTTGGTGCCGGAGATGCCGAAGGAGGAGACGCCGGCGCGGCGCGGCCGGTCGGTCTCGGGCCATTCGGTGGTCTCGGTGAGCAGGCTGACGGCCCCTGATTCCCAGTCGACGTGCGACGACGGTGCGTCGACGTGCAGGGTCTGCGGC
>NZ_LBDA02000220.1 GCF_000980885.2 Streptomyces malaysiense
TCGCGCTCGCGCATCACGCGTGCGGTGCGCTTGCGGTTCACCCGCCGCCCCAGTCGCCGCAGTTCGGCGTGGATGCGCGGGACACCGTAGGTGCGGCGGGAGGCAACGTGCAGCACCGTGATCTCGTGCGCGAGCGCGTCGTCGGCGGCCTGCCGGGCATGGCGGGCGGCCTCGCCCTCGCGCCACGCGTAGTAGGAGGAGCGGGCGATGTGCAGCACACGGCACAACAGAACGATCGGGTAGTTCGCCTTCTCCGCATGGATGAACCGGCACAACTCGCTCACCGGTCGTTCTCCTTCACGAAGAAGGCGGTCGCTTTTTTCAGGATCTCGATCGTCTGCTGCTGCTCGCGGTTCTCCCGCCGCAGCCGCTTGAGCTCCTCGCGCTCGGCACTGCTCAATTCGCCGGGAGTGCCCTCGCCCTGCTCCGCCTTCGCCTTGCGGTACCAGCCGCGCAGGGACTCAGAGCTGATGCCGAGTTCCCGGGCCACCGCCGTGACCGTCTTGCCCGAGGAGTCGACGAGCGCGATCGCGTCCCGCTTGAACTCCTCGGTGTACCGCTTCGTGTACTTGCTTCCCACCTGGTGCTACTTCCTCTGGAACCTCAGGTCCCAGGGCGGATTCAACTGGTCGTCGCAACACCTCGTGACCAGCGAGGTGTTGGATGGTGCGTTGTCAGCAAGCGGCCGATCGGGCGGTGCGCCCGAAGTTGCGGTCCCCTGGGCATCCGAAATTCCAGCGTCATATCTAAGGGCTTGCAGATCATCAACACGTTGTCTTGATCATGCTGCTGGGGTCGCCGCTCAGGGCTTGAACCCGAGCCTGGAGGGCTGTGAGGGCGGCGGGCGGGGTGGCTGTCGGAGGGATGACGATGCTGTGCGCCTTGAGCAGTGTCCTGATCTTCAGCAGGGTGCGGTGCATGGCAGTGCGACTGCTGTCGAACAGCACGGCGAGGGGTTCTGCAGCCAGGGCGACCCGCAGGTGAAGGACGGCTGCCAGGACCTGGTCGGGGAAGGCGAGTCGGGGCGGGCGGCCGCGCTTGACATCGCCGTCGACGGCCAGAGTGTCGGTCAGATCGCTCAGTTGCTGCCGGGACATGCCGGTCAGGACGGGGTCGGACAATAGAGCATGGTCCCACTCCGGGGCCGGCTTCTGCGGAGCCCGGGGTGCTGGGACGGCGGGGCACGGCTGGGGGTGCACGGCATAGTTCCAGTCGCCGTGGAAGGGGTGTCGGGTCAGTGGCAGGGAGGCCATCTCCGCGTCGCCGATCTGGACCCCGGTGGTGTAGGTGTTGGTGTCCAGCTCGGCCGTGACGCGCAGGCCGGTGCGGGTGGTGGTCGCGGCGATGGACTGGACGATGGCTTAGTGACTGGTCAGCGGGCGGCCGCGCCAGTTCATGGTGATGTGTGAGAAGAGCCGGTGCTCGATTTTGTTCCACTTCGATGTGCCCGGCGGCAGGTGGCAAACCGTGATCGTCAGTCCTGTTTCGGCAGCGAGCCGGGCGAGTTCGAGCTTCCAGGTCCGGGTGCGGTAGCCGTTCGAGCCGCCTGCGTCGGCGGTGATGAGCAGTTGTGTCGCCTGCGGGTAGGTGGTCCGGCCCTGGCCGGACCACCAGCGGCGGATCGATTCCACTGCGAACGCGGCGGTGTCATGATCGGTGCCCACGTTGACCCAGCCGGTGTTCGCCGCGAGATCGTAGATCCCGTACGGGACGGCCTTGCCCAGCTGGGGGTCGGCGAAGTCATGGACGCTCACCGGCATCGGATCAGCTGCGGGCCGCCATTGCCGTCCGTTGTTCTTGAACTCGCCGACGAGCTCTTTCTTCTTGGTGTCCACGCTGATCACCGGCTGGCCGGCGTCCCGGTGATCGCGGGCCTGCTCGTTGAGATAACGGAACTGGGCATCCCGGTCCGGATGCTGGCTGCCCTCGATGGTCTTGGCGTTGGCCTGCAGGCTGAAGCCTTCCTCCCGCAGCAGGTCGGCGACGGTGTCAGCACTGACCTTGTGCCCGGCCCGGGCCAGCTCCCGCGCGAGGTTGCGGGTCGACTTGACCGTCCACCGCAGTGGCGACATCGGATCACCGCGCTCGTCCGGCTCGACCAGTGCCAGCAGTGCCGGCCGGAGCCCCGTATCGAGATCTGCGACCCTCTTGCGGCCTCCGCCTGGCCGCCGCACCCGCCCCAGAGGCTCCTCGCCGGTCTCCAGTTCGAACACGCCCTTGCGGACCGTGGTCTCACTCACCGAGGCCGCCCGCGCGACGGCCCGAACACCACCGTGTCCCAGGACACGGGCCTCCGCGGCCATCAGTAGCCGTCGTTGCCGCTCGTCCAGATGCGGGAACAATACCGTGAACTTCACAGCGAGTTGGCTACGGATCTCGTCCGGGATGCGCACACCACACCAACGAGCCACGGGACGGGAAGCAACACCTTGATGATCTGCAAGCCCTTAGCTGACTCGACTCCGTCGGGGATCTTGGAGTTGCCGAGGTCAGCTGCCCAGGGTGCGCCAGGACTCTGGCCGCGGGATCTTGCGCTGGTCGAGGTAGTTCTGGAAGGCGGTCGGCTGGCGGGGAGAGGGATGCTTACTTGGTCGGTGGGAGTCCGCTGAGGCGCTCGATGTTAACGGCGATGGCGGTCAGGACGTGCTGGGCGCGGGCTTTTTGCCCTCTCCCTCGGTAGCGGCAGCGGCGCATGCCGTGGCCATGGGCGAATCCGTCGAACGTGCCTTCCACCCCGGAGCGGACCGCGTAGCGGGTCTTCAACTCGGGAGTCTGTTGCTCAGTGCGGAGGGGCGGAGTTGCAGGTTGGGGAGCTCCCACGGGGGGAATTCCCACGGAGTGGGCGTTGTCGGGGTGGGCGCGGTGGTGGCTACATCCGTGATCACGTTGGGGCCGTCAGGAGCACACGTCTCCGTCGGATGGGCGGAGAACCCCTTTCAGTTGATGATGTGTCCGTGAACGTTTTTCATCCTGAATAGCTGCAGGTCAGCAGCACGTGGACGGCCTGGACAGCGGTGCCGATCCGGCGGGTGGAGCATCTGGCTCGTCGGAGCAGCCGCCAGGACTTCAACTGCGCGAAGGCGAGTTCGCCCGGGGCCCTCAGCCGGGCGTGGTCGCGGTTGAACTGCTGGTAGTGCTCGGGCTGTTCGCGGTGGCGGTAGTAGGGGGTGCGGAC
>NZ_LBDA02000221.1 GCF_000980885.2 Streptomyces malaysiense
GCACAGCAGTGACGTGCCGGGTGCGGGAGTCCGACCGGGGGAAGCGGGCGGGGTGTAGCCCTTGGGCAGGGTCCGGTGGAACTCCAGCGCCACCGACCAGCGCTTCCCGTCCGTCCGCCCTCCGCCCACCCGGACGCTGACCGTGCTGGGGGGCGGGGTGTACGAGGAACTCGCGGCGGGTGAGGGCCGGTGTGCGGGGGTGACGGCACCGGGCTGTGGCCTGAGGAACGCGACCGACAGGCCGATGCCGACGACGCAGGCGGCACTCGCCACGGCGGCCGCGGTACGGCGGCGTCTTTGGCGGGCGCGGGCGGTGGTCAGGATCCGGTCGACGGGTGCCTGTGACGAGGGGTACGCCTCGCGTGACCGGGCGAAGGCCGCCCGTGCCCACTCTTCTTGGCCGTGGTCTGGAGTCATCGTGCCTCTGCGGGGCGGCTGGCCGGGTAGGTGCGGGTGAGGGACGACCGGCTGCGCAGTTTGGCCAGGGCCCGGGACGCCTGGCTCTTCACCGTGCCGACCGAACATCCGAGGACGTCCGCCACTTCCTCGACGGACAGGTCCTCGCAATAACGCAGCACCACGACGGCCCGCTGCCGTTCGGGCAGGTCGGCGAGTTCGCGCGCCAGGGCGTCGTACACGTCCACGCCGCCGACACCGGCCCCGTCGTCGTGGACGGGGCCGGTGTCGGGCAGCGACGGGAGAAGGAGATGGGTGATCCTGCGACGGCGGTGCCGGCTGCGGTTGGTGTTGACCAGGGCGCGGCGCACGTAGTGTTCGGCGCGCTCCGGGTCCAGTCGCCGCCAGTGCGGGTAGACCTTCGCCAGCGTCGTCTGCACCAGGTCCTCCGCTTCGTGGAAGTCGCCGGTGAGCAGGTACGCGGTGTGGGTCAGGGCCCGCCAGCGGGTGGCGACGAACCGGGTGAACTCCGCCTCCGGTCCGCTGTCCGCGGCCTCGCGGTCACTTGGCTGCACTGCGGGAGGTGCCCGTCCTTCGTCCGGCTGGTCAGCGCCAGTTGGTGTCGTG
>NZ_LBDA02000222.1 GCF_000980885.2 Streptomyces malaysiense
CGAGCGCCTCACGGCGCACACTCCCAGAAACACAAACAGCACGGCATGAACGTGCAGGTCATCGCGCGACCCGACGGCACACCGCTGTGGTTCTCCCGCGCGACACCGGGCCGGACCCACGACCTGACCGCGGCCCGCGCCCACAGCATCATTCAAGCCTGCCTGACCCGGCAGATCCTCGTACTCGCGGACCGCGCCTACCAGGGTGCCGGCGCCACCGTCCGCACCCCCTACTACCGCCACAGCGAACAGCCCGAGCACTACCAGCAGTTCAACCGCGACCACGCCCGGCTCCGAGCC
>NZ_LBDA02000223.1 GCF_000980885.2 Streptomyces malaysiense
TGGCGGTACGTCGACGAGACCCTGAACGTCCTCGCGGCGTGGGCGCCGGGCCTGCACGAGGCCCTGACCGGGCTGGGCGAGGGCGATCACGTGATCGTCGACGGCACCCTGATCCCGACCGACCGCATCAAGGCGGACGAGCCGTACTACTCCCAGAAACACAAACAGCACGGCATGAACGTGCAGGTCATCGCGCGACCCGACGGCACACCGCTGTGGTTCTCCCGCGCGACACCGGGCCGGACCCACGACCTGACCGCGGCCCGCGCCCACGGCATCATTCAAGCCTGCCTGACCCGGCAGATCCTCGTACTCGCGGACCGCGCCTACCAGGGTGCCGGCGCCACCGTCCGCACCCCCTACTACCGCCACCGCGAACAGCCCGAGCACTACCAGCAGTCCAACCGCGACCACGCCCGGCTGAGGGCCCCGGGCGAACGCGCCTTCGCGCAGTTGAAGTCCTGGCGGCTGCTCCGACGAGCCAGATGCTCCACCCGCCGGATCGGCACCGCTGTCCAGGCCGTCCACGTGCTGCTGACCTGCAGCTATTCAGGAACTCCTCGGTCACGCCCACATCGGCGTCACCGCCACGGTCTACGCCCACGTCCGACTCCGCCTCCAGCGCGACGCCATCAACACCCTCAGCACCGCGCTCGACGGTCCTGCTGGCCACGATCCGACCCGCGACGACGGCAACGATCCGCCACTGTGCGGAGCCCTCGTCCGCTGACGTTGCCGCTGAGGTTGAAAGGGT
>NZ_LBDA02000224.1 GCF_000980885.2 Streptomyces malaysiense
TTTTCCGGTGGGGGTGGCGGTGCCTGTGATGATGCCGGGGTGGTTGTCGCCTTGTGCCAGCGCGGCGAGTGCGGTGTGGAGTTCGTCGGGGTTCTGGCCGAGGATGACGGCGCGGTGGGGGTGGTGGGTGCGTGTGGTGGCCAGGGCGTGGCCGATGGCTGCGGGGTGCTGGTCGGGGTGCCGGTGGACGTGGTCGAGGAGGCGTGCGGCCTGGGCACTCAGGGCCGTCTCGGTCTTCGCCGAGACCGGCCACGCGAAGACAGAAGG
>NZ_LBDA02000225.1 GCF_000980885.2 Streptomyces malaysiense
CGTGGAGCTGGCGGTCGAGAAGGAACTCGGCTTCAACGGCAAGAAGGACATCGAGGCGTACGGCATCGCCGAGTTCAACGAGAAGTGCCGCGAGTCCGTGACCCGGCACACCGACGCCTTCGCCGAGCTGACGACCCGCATGGGCTACTGGGTCGACCTGGACGACGCGTACCGGACGATGGACCCGGAGTACGTCGAGTCGGTCTGGTGGTCACTGAAGGAGATCTTCGGCAAGGGCCTGCTGGTCCAGGACCACCGCGTCGCCCCCTGGTGCCCGCGCTGCGGCACCGGCCTGTCCGACCACGAACTGGCGCAGGGCTACGAGACGGTCGTCGACCCCTCGGTGTACGTCCGCTTCCCGCTCACCTCCGGACCGCTGGCCGGCGAGGCCTCCCTGATCGCCTGGACCACCACGCCCTGGACGCTGATCACCAACACCGCCGTCACGGCCGGCGCCGACATCACCTATGTCGTGGCCTCCGACGGCGAGGAGAAGGTCGTCGTCGCCGAGGCGCTCATGGCCACGGCTCTCGGCGAGGGCTGGGAGGCGACCGGGCAGACCTTCACCGGCGCCGAGATGGAGCGCTGGACCTACCGTCCGCCCTTCCAGGTCGTGCCGATGGACGGGGCCCACATCGTCCTGAACGGATCGCACGTCACGACCGAGGCGGGAACGGGTCTCGTCCACACCAACCCCGCGTTCGGCGAGGACGACTACAAGGTCTGCAAGGCCTACGGACTGCCCCTGGCCAACCCCGTCCGCCCCGACGGCACCTTCGAGGACGGCCTCGACCTTGTCGGCGGTCAGTTCTTCAAGGACGCCGACGCCACCGTCCTCAAGGACCTCCGGGCCCGCGGTCTGCTCTTCCGCCACGAGGACTTCGAGCACAGCTACCCGCACTGCTG
>NZ_LBDA02000226.1 GCF_000980885.2 Streptomyces malaysiense
CGCTCAGGTTCAGCATTCCGCGGTCGGCTCGGAACGCGACGCACACGACTCCGTGCGCGACCGAGAGATCAGCGTCGAACAGGCACATCTGGACCGGGTGTACCGGCGGCTCGAGGAGAAGATCCACGAGGCCGAGTTCCTGATGAACGACGCGGCCCAGCGCGGCCAGGTCGGCACCCCCGGCGCGCTCGCCGAGCGCGACGCGCAGGTCTTCCGCGCCGGTGTGCACCTGAACCGGCTCAACAACGAGTTCGAGGACTTCCTGTTCGGGCGCATCGACCTGCTGCTCGGCAAGGACGGCAAGAAGGGGCCCGACGGGGCCTACACGGCGGTCGAGCCGGCCGAGGGCGCCGTGCGCGAGGACAACACCGCCGACATCGCCGAGACCCTGCACATCGGGCGCATCGGGGTCCTCGACGCGGAGTACGCCCCGCTCGTCATCGACTGGCGCGCCCCCGCCGCCGCGCCCTTCTACCGGGCCACCCCGGTGGAGCCCGGACGGGTGGTGCGCCGGCGTGTCATCCGGTCCAAGGGACGCCGGGTGCTCGGCGTCGAGGACGACCTGATGCGGCCCGCGCTCACCGCCTACCTCGACGGCCGGGAACTGCCCGTCATCGGCGACGGCGCCCTGATGGCCGCCCTCGGCCAGGCCCGCGGCCACACCATGCGGGACATCGTCTCCTCCATCCAGGCCGAGCAGGACCTCGTCATCCGGGCCCCGGCCGCCTCTATCACGTACGTGGAGGGCGGTCCGGGCACCGGCAAGACCGCCGTCGCCCTGCACCGCGCCGCCTACCTGCTC
>NZ_LBDA02000227.1 GCF_000980885.2 Streptomyces malaysiense
CAGGTGCTTGCTGTAGTCGATGTGGAGATCGCCGACCCGCAGCGTGTACCCGGTGCCGCGCTCGGGCTCGGCGGCGAACAGATCCCTCAGATGGGTGTCGGCCAGTTCCTCCCGGTGCTTGGCGAGAGCGGTCCACTCGGGCATCTGGTTGAGCCTGGTACGGCCGTCTGCGTTCATTTCCGACTTCCGCCTTCTTTCGTGCCTGTCCCAGCGGTTCCAACCTAATTGATCACCCGGG
>NZ_LBDA02000228.1 GCF_000980885.2 Streptomyces malaysiense
TTCCAACCTAATTGATCACCCGGGGGCGCGGGCCGTGGTGGCGCCGTCCCTCGACGCGGCGACGGGTGCGTCCGGCCGGGCGGCCGGTATGAGCGCGAGGACGGCGAGGACGAAGAAGGCGGCGGCGAGCAGCGCCGGTGTGCCCTGGCCCCAGGCGGTGGCCACGGCGCCGCCGAGCAGGGCGCCCAGTGGCGCTCCGGCGACACCAAGGGTGCGGAAGGCGGAGCTGACCCGGCCGAGGGCGCCGGCGGGGCTGCGCTGCTGCATCAGGGTGGTGCTGTTGACGTTCCACAGCATTCCCATGAACCCGAAGGCCGCCATGGCGGCCACCAGGGCGGCCGGGCTGGGCACGGAGCCCATGACGACGAGCGCCGCGGTCTGTGCCGTACCGGCGAGCAGGACGGTGCGCACCGGGCCGAGCACGGCCGTGAGCCGCCGGTTCACCGCGCCGCCGGCCAGCCCGCCGACGGTGTACGCGGTGGTGGCCGCCGCATAGCCGGCGGTCCCCGCGTGCAGCCAGCCGGTCACGAGCACGACCAGGGTGGCGATCAGGGCGCCCATGCCGATGTTGCAGAGGGCCGTGGCGGCGCACAGCCCGCGCAGCGGCCGGTCCCGCCACAGGGTGCGCAGTCCGGCGGCGATCTCCCGGCGCAGCGTGCTGCCCGCCGGTCCCGGGGCCCGCTCGGGCGCGCCGGTGCGCAGGGAGGCGACCAGCGCGGCGGCCACCAGGAAGGTGCCCGCGTCGGCCAGGAAGGGGACGGCGGCCCCAGCGGCGAGCAGCAGCGGCACG
This sequence comes from Streptomyces malaysiense, assembly GCF_000980885.2. Lineage (GTDB taxonomy): Bacteria > Actinomycetota > Actinomycetes > Streptomycetales > Streptomycetaceae > Streptomyces > Streptomyces malaysiense. The sequence goes on from NZ_LBDA02000228.1 coordinate 791, forward strand.
ACGGGGGCTCCGAACAGACCGCCGGCGATCTTCTGCCCGGTCATCAGCCGGGCGTTGGCACTGCCGAGCGCCTCGGGGCCGACCAGGGCGGGCAGCAGGGCGGTGGAGGCGTTGTCGAAGAGGGTCTGGAGCGTGGTCAGGGTGAAGGCCAGCGCGACGAGCAGGGCGATCGAGGCGTGTCCGAGGGCGACGGCCACCGCGAAGGCGGCGACCAGCGCTCCGCGTACCGTGTCCACGGTCCACATGGCGCGTCGCTGGTCGACCCGGTCGGCGATGGCCCCGCCGCACAACCCGAAGAGGAGCCAGGGCAGATAGCCGCAGGCGGTCACGGTGGCGATGAGCAGGGGCCGGTCGGTCAGCGAGGCGGCGAGCAGCGGCAGGGCGGCGGAGCGCAGCGCGTCGCCGAAGCGGGACAGCACGGCGGCACTCCACAGCCGCCCGAAGCCCCCGCGCCACGCGGGCGCGCGCGTCCGCACCGCCGTCACCGTCGCCACAACTCCCCCTCGTGGTCGTCGCCTTCACGAGAACCGTAGAGGGTGCCACTGACAATCGGCCGGGAGCGAGCGGCGGATACGGCTCCGGCCGGGCACCCGTGGGTGCC
>NZ_LBDA02000229.1 GCF_000980885.2 Streptomyces malaysiense
GACGAGAGCACCGACGTCTACACCGCACAGTTCGTCCTTGAGCTGAACGGGGCCTTGGAAGTCCAGCGTCTGCACGAGGCCACCCGCCGGCTGCTCGACCGGCACGCCAACCTGCGAACCGCGCTGCGGAAGTCGGCCGACGGAAACCCCTACCAGGTGATCGTCCGGCTCCCGGACACCCCCTTCGAGATGCGCGACCTCTCCGCCGGCTCCGATCCGGAGGGT
>NZ_LBDA02000023.1 GCF_000980885.2 Streptomyces malaysiense
GCCGGCGTCTCCTCCTTCGGCATCTCCGGCACCAACGCCCACCTCATCCTCGAAGCACCACCCCAGCCCAACCCGGTCGACCAGGAAAACCAGGAAAACGACGGGAGCGAAGAAGGCAACGCGGACTCTGAGACCGAAGCCGCCGCGCCTTCCGTCTTCGCCTGGCCGGTCTCGGCGAAGACCGAGACGGCCCTGAGTGCCCAGGCCGCACGCCTCCTCGACCACGTCCACCGGCACCCCGAC
>NZ_LBDA02000230.1 GCF_000980885.2 Streptomyces malaysiense
CACACGCCGCACACGCCGCACACGACCAAGGACCGCATCCCCCATGACCATCACCGCCATCGAACCCCGCCAGGCCAAGAACCGACTGCACGAACTCACCGTCATCGACGTCCGCACCCCCGGCGAGTACGCCGGCGGCCACCTCCCCGGCGCCCTCAACATCCCGCTCGACCAGATCGAGCGCGCGCTGCCCGACATCCGCTCCGCCGCCGAACACGGCGAGATCCTCGTCGTCTGCGCCTCCGGCGCCCGCTCCGAGAAAGCCTGCGCCCAGCTCGCCCAGCAGGGCGTGCACACCGCGACCCTCGCCGGCGGCACCGGCGCCTGGGCCGCCCAGGGCCACGAACTCGACCACCCCGTGGCCTGCGACGTAAAAACGGCCTGGAGCATGGACCGGCAGGTCCGCCTCACCGCCGGCTCCCTCGT
>NZ_LBDA02000231.1 GCF_000980885.2 Streptomyces malaysiense
CACCCGCTTCGGCTGGCACGCCGTCGAGGCCGCCCACCGCGGCGAGTTCGGCCGGATGACCGCCCTGCGCGGCACCGACATCCGGATGGTCCCGCTCGCGGAGGCGGTCACCGAGCTGAAGACGGTCCCGAAGGACCGGATGGACGAGGCGGAGTCGGTCTTCTAGGACGCCGGGCCGCCGGAGCGGCCCCTGCCGGCGGGAGCGCTACGGTTCCCGCCGGACGGCCGCCCAGAAGTTCTCCACGATCCGCTCCAGGAACTCCTCCCCGGCGGCCCCCGCCGTGCCCCCGCCGCCCCAGCCGAGGGTGGCGGTCATCCGGCCCTGGTAGTCCCGGTGCAGCCGGCGCAGCGACTCCTCCAGGACGGGGCGCTCCACGGCCGTCAGCTCCCCGACCTGGCGCACGTACGCCTGCCAGCGTGTGGTCACGGCCCCGCGCAGCAACGCGGCGAGCGGCTCCGTACGACCGGTGACGGCCACGACGTCCGCGGGCTCCAGCCGCAGCACCCGGACCAGGTCCAGGACCTGCCGCTCGGTGCCGCGCCAGGTGCCGTCCTCCTCCATCCGCAGGTACGCCGGGAGAGCCATGCCGACGGCACGGGCGACGTCCTGCGGCGCGACGCCGCGGGCGATGCGGTGCTCGCGCAGCGTGCGGGGGCGGCCGAGGAGTTCTCCGGGGTCGCACCACAACGCCCCGGCGAGCGCGGCGAGTTCGGTGTGGTCCGGGGCGGCGGTGCCGCGCTCCCAGGCGAGTACGTGCCCGGGGGTGACGTAGGGCAGTCCGTACGCGGACCGCAGGGCGTGGGCGACGTGCTCGGGACCCATGCCGAGCGCGCCGCGCAGCCGGCGGGCGGCCTGGGCGTCGAAGGGGGGCGGAGGCGGGGGAGAGGAG
>NZ_LBDA02000232.1 GCF_000980885.2 Streptomyces malaysiense
CTCGGCGCCGTACTCGAATCCGCCGAAGACGACCGCACCACCTTCACCGGACAGATCTCCCTCACCACCCACCCCTGGCTCGCCGACCACGCCGTCGCCGGCACCGTCATCCTCCCCGGCACCGCACACCTCGACCTCGCCCTCCACGCCGCCCACCACACCGGCCACACCCACATCGAGGAACTCACCCTCGAAACACCCCTCGCCCTGCCCGAAACCGGCAGCCTCCACCTCCAGGTCACCGTCGGCGCCACGGACGAACACGGCAACCGCGCCCTCACCATCCACGCCCGCCCCGCCACCACCGACACCGA
>NZ_LBDA02000233.1 GCF_000980885.2 Streptomyces malaysiense
CACCCCCCAGAACTCCCTCTACACCACACGCTGGATCGCCCAACCCACAACCCAGCAGACCCCGCCCTGGAACACCTGCGCCATCCTCGGCGACCACACCACCGACACACTCACCAACGCCCTGCACGACGCAGGCATCGACACCACCACCTACCCCGACATCGAAACCCTCTCCGAACAACTCACCAACGGCCTCACCCCACCCCAAGCAATCCTCACCACCCTCACCACAGCCACAACCGGCAACGACCACACCACAACCCTCCACCACACCCTCCACACCACCCTCCAC
>NZ_LBDA02000234.1 GCF_000980885.2 Streptomyces malaysiense
CGTCGGGACCGCGGTCCCGACGCGGACGGGGGCGCACACCGGAACACGGGAACACGCGCACAAGGGGGCGGCGAGGGATGGCTGAGCCGGAGTTCACGGCCAAGGGCGTGCGGATCGGGAAACGCATGCGCTCGCTCACCCGGGCCGGACAGGTCCGGATCAACGACGGCAGGGTGGAGTTGCTCAACAGTTACGGCAGCGAGATCGACAGCGCACCGGTGCAGGCGGTGCGCGCCTCCAAGCCGTGGTTCGCGCCGGACGACAAGGCGCTGGCCGACATCAACGGCCAGCGGTACCTGCTGACCCTGGCCGACCAGGACCCCGCCCCGGGCGAACCGGGC
>NZ_LBDA02000235.1 GCF_000980885.2 Streptomyces malaysiense
CCTGCCGCCTGCCGCCTGCCGCCCGCCGCCCGGTCTCCAGCGGGGCGTGCGAGAGCAGCGGCAGCACCGCCGACGGGGCGTCGTCGGCGGCGACCGGCCCGTCCAGGCGTCCGATGTCCTGCAACACGATCTCGACCAGCTCCGGCTCCACCGCGAGTCCGGCCACCTCGGCCGGGCCCCCGACCACCTCGCGCAGCTGACGTTCGGTCAGCGCGCCGACCAGCAAATGGCCCTCGGTGAGCGCGGTTCGAGCTGCGGATAACGCGTACAGGCGCCGTAGAAGTCCGCCCGCAGGCCGATCACCACCACGGCCGCCGCGTCGTCCGTGCCGGCCTCCGAGGCCGCGTTCAACGCCGCCACGTAGGCGACACGTTCCGGTTCGGCGACATCGGAGGTGAACAGTTCCTCGAACTGGTC